>NZ_JACHEQ010000035.1 GCF_014201515.1 Anoxybacillus mongoliensis | reverse complement strand
TATATACATGCACTTTAAAACGATGACTTCTGTATGAGCACCTTTTTTCATGGCTATACTGCTCCTAAATACTCATGTGTAAAAGGAGCGGAATTGGCATGAAACGTTTGAAAATCACAAATGATCACGGTTGGACACCTCGAACCCTTCGGAAACAAGAACGGAAAATCAAAGATGCTTCTCTTCGTGTTCGGGTGACCGCTGTTCGTCTTGTCATGGAGGGTCATCTCGGTAAAGATGTGGCCAAAATGGTCAATCTGTGCCGTCAATCCGTTGCCATCTACGTTGCACGGTTTAATCAAGGTGGGCTCGATCATCTACTCGATCGTCGGTTGCCGCCTGGCCGTGTGCCGTTTCTTACGGAAGAACAACAACAAGAAATCAGACAACTCGTGTTAACTACTACACCTGTGGATGCTGGCTGGGGCATCGCTTCATCATGGAACACCCGTATTTTGCAATCTTACATTCAACAAACCTATGGTGTTTCCATGTCACGGGAAGGGATTCGCAAGTTGTTGCATCGTTTGCGTTTGTCATGGACACGCCCGACGTATAGTCAAAGGAGACGCTAAGCGTCAAGCTGCTTTTCAAAGAGAACTTGAATTTATAAAAAAACTAATTACCGAGAATGTCACGCTGTTTTATGTGGATGAGACGCATGTTCGTGCTTATCAAGCGCTACGTACGACATGGGCAGAAGTAGGAAATCAAAAACAAGTGCCAAGCTACGGTCACCATGCCCACGTTTCTATTTTTGGCGCCGTCGATGTTCAACAAGGCGATGTGGTGTTTCATCGTGCATCATCCGCCAATGCCGAAACCTTCCTCGACTTTTTGCGCCGATTGAAAGAGAAATATGCCGATCGATTCCTCGTGCTTGTGTTAGACAACGCGCGTATTCATCATGCCAAGATGGTACAAGCCTTTCTTGATGGCGAGGAAGGTGCTGCTTTTCATTTCATCTTTTTGCCACTGTATTCTCCACAGTTGAACCCGATTGAACGGTTATGGAAGTGGTTGAAAGATGAGGTGATTGCCAACGTTTTTCACAAGGATCAAAACGACATTGCCCAATCCATTACTCGCTTTGAACAGTACGTTCTACAACACCCGGATGAGGTGTTGCGCCGCATCGGGTGTACTGCGTGAACCAGAGGTTAAAATTTTAAATTGGATGTATATAG
>NZ_JACHEQ010000034.1 GCF_014201515.1 Anoxybacillus mongoliensis | reverse complement strand
TATATACATGCACTTTAAAACCGTAACTTCTGTATGAACACCTTCTCCCATGGTTATACTGCTCCTAAATACTCATGTGTAAAAGGAGCGGAAAGGACATGAAACGTCTGAAAATTACAAATGATCACGGCTGGACGCCGCGAACACTTCGGAAACAAGAACGGAAAATCAAAGATGCTTCGCTTCGCGTTCGGGTGACTGCCGTTCGCCTTGTCATGGAAGGTCATCTTGGCAAAGATGTGGCAAAAATGGTCAATCTGTGCCGTCAATCCGTTGCCCTCTACGTTGCACGGTTTAATGAAGGTGGGCTCGATCATCTACTCGATCGTCGGTTGCCGCCTGGTCGTGTGCCATTTCTTACGGAAGAACAACAACAAGAACTGAGACAACTCGTGTTAACCACTACACCTGTGGATGCTGGTTGGGGCATTGCTTCATCATGGAACACGCGTATTTTACAATCTTACATCCAACATACCTATGGCGTTTCGATGTCACGTGAAGGCATTCGTAAGTTATTGCATCGTCTTCGTTTGTCATGGACACGTCCGACTTATAAGCTTGTGAAAGGGAATCCAGAACATCAAGCTGCTTTTCAAAAGGAACTCGAATTTATAAAAAAAAACTAATCACCGAGAACGTCACCATGTTTTATGTGGACGAAACGCATGTTCGCGCGTATCAAGCGCTGCGTACGACATGGGCAGAAGTAGGAAATCAAAAACAAGTGCCAAGCTACGGTCACCACGCCCACGTTTCTATTTTTGGCGCCGTTGATGTTCAACAAGGCGATGTCGTGTTTCATCGTGCATCATCCGCCAATGCCGAAACGTTCCTCGAATTTTTGCGCCTGTTGAAAGAGAAATATGCGGATCGATTCCTCGTGCTTGTATTGGACAATGCGCGTATTCATCATGCCAAGATGGTGCAAGCCTTTCTTGATGGCGAGGAAGGTGATGCTTTTCATTTCATCTTTTTGCCGCCGTATTCTCCACAGTTAAACCCGATTGAACGGTTATGGAAGTGGCTGAAGGATGAAGTCATCGCCAACGTCTTGCATAAAGATCAAAATGATATTGCCCAGTCGATTACTCGTTTCGAACAATATGTCTTACAGCACCCAGATGAGGTGTTACGTCGCATCGGGTGTACTGCGTGAATCAGAGGTTAAAATTTTAAATTGGATGTATATAG
>NZ_JACHEQ010000032.1 GCF_014201515.1 Anoxybacillus mongoliensis | reverse complement strand
TTCAGACTGTTGAAAAACGATTTTGTCAAGGACAAAATCGTTTTTCTTTTGTTAATATGTTAAAGGAAAACTATGAAGAAGGAGAGGTAGAAGTATGTACCGTCCTTTCTCCAAGTCAGAATTGAAAAAGAACAGAAAAGCGTATGAAAAAATGTACGACAAACGTCATTTACTTGTTCAAATTGATAAAGTGATGGATTGGGATTACGTGTACTCCTTATTAAAACCGTTTTATTCAGAGGACAAAGGTCGTCCATCCCTTGATCCTTTGATGTTAGTAAAAATTTTGATCGTTCAATATGTTGAAGGGTTTCGTTCTGTTCGTTTCACTTGTAAACAAATTGACCAACATATCACGTATCGATGGTTTTTAGGTCTTTCCATGGACGATTCTGCTCCATGTCACTCCAGTGTTTCAAAATTTTTGCGCCATCGCATCGATCCGAAAATATGGGAAGCATTATTTGAATATGTACTCTTACAGATTAAAAAAGAGGGCTTCTTATCCCCAGAAACATGGGCTGCAGATGAAACCGAGTTGAAAGCCAATGCGAACAAACGGAAACGCGTAAAAGTGGTTCGAAAAATGGTCGAGAAGGAAGATGAGTACGTGTTACAGCTCGTAAACAAAAAGCGCTTACAACACGGCAAAAAACCTTTAGATCCAAAACCACCGAAAGAGGTAGAGAAAGAAGTGATTTGCAGTACCACAGATCCCGATGCAGGGCTATCCGTCAAACATGATCCAAGAGGCTTATTTGCTTACCATGATCATCGGATTGTCGACACACTACACAATTTCATTCTGGATGCCTACGTCACATCGGCAAATGTGCCAGGACATCGTGTGCTCATTGAACGCATTGAGCGAGTCAAACAACGGATCGGTTATATACCGGAAAATATCGTATTAGACGCAGGCTATTATAATGCACGTCTTGGACGGGAGCTCGAAGACACAGGGATCCATGCCTATGTTTCTTATCGCCGATTTCATCGAAAGGAACATTCAAAATGTCGTTCCAGTCAATTCCGTTTAGTGAAGGAAGACGTCTATGTTTGCCCTTGTGGAGTAAAATTTCTCTATTCCACATCTACTCGATCGGGGTATCATGAATATAAACCTGATGTCAAAGGCAGTTGTGCGGATTGCCCTGCGGCGAACGGAAAAGGCGATCGTGTCTTTCGGGTCTCCGTTCACCAAGAGGTTTACCAACAAATGAAAAAACGTCGACTATCTGAAAAAGGAAAGGTTTTTCGACTTGTTCGTCCCGCTACTATTGAACGAAGCTTTGCGGAAAGTAAAGAACTCCACGGACTTCGTTTTGCACGATACCGCGGAGTTCCATACGTACAGATTCAGGTTTGGATCACCGCCATGATCCAAAACCTCAAGAAGTGGACCAAGTTACGATCCCTTCGATCACATGGTATAGATTTAAGTTACCACAAATAAGGAAAAAAGAAAAGAAGAAAAAGTTCACTTTTCCCGTGAACTTTTTCTTGACGCCTCACTTTTTCAACACTTTGAA
>NZ_JACHEQ010000031.1 GCF_014201515.1 Anoxybacillus mongoliensis | reverse complement strand
CAGACTGTTGACAAAATGGTTGAAAGACAGTTGTCTTTCAACCATTTTATTCCATTCTGATATTTGTTTCCCTTGATGAACCGACGAAAATAACGACATACATAAGCGAAAAAGAGGAGAGGTGCCCATTCTCCATAGGCAGTTTGCTAATTTCTTTAAATTCATCGCAGCACAAACAAGCATCGCCTGCATCTGGTTTCTTTCCAATCCACGGTAATTTGTCCAGCGCAGACCATGCTTCTCTTTCAAATCTGCAAAATTTCGTTCGATTGTCTCTTTTCTTCGTTCATACAACTCCCGATGCTCCGGCACATATCGTAAGTGCTCGGCTTCTTCGTAGTAATCTTGCCAAACATGGCGTGTAACCACTTTTGTATGGCTCTTGCTTCCCGTGCATTTTTCTAGGTAAGGACACGTCTTGCACACAGATGGATTGGATTTATATTCTCGATAGCCTTCTCGATTCGTTGTGGAATACGACAACACTTGGTTATTTGGACAAAGGTAACAGTCAAAATGTTCGTCATATGCAAATTCAGATTTCCGAAAGAACCCATCTTTCGTTTTTGGACGAGTGTATGGCCAAATCGGATCAATCCCTTGTTCTAATAGGTATTTCGCAATGGCTGGTGTCTTGTATCCTGCATCGATGCACACGTCTTTTGGGCGCTGCTTCACTTCCTGTTTGACCCGTTCAAACAGTTCAAAAAAGGCTTGACTATCATGCACGTTTGCCGCCGTGACATAGGATTGCAGGATCCAGCCATGGCGATCGCAAGCCGTATGATAAGAGTAAGCAAATACTCGTTCGCGTTCATTTTTCACAAACATCCCACTCTCGGGATCTGTCTTACTGATCTTCACTTCTCGTTTTTTTTTATCTGTTTCTGGCGGTAATGGAGATTTTCCGTGTGCGATCCGATCTCGTTCAATTTCTTTTTCCAATTCCTCTTGATACGCTTTCGCTTCGACTTCTGCCACTTCGGTGTTGAATTTTCTTTTGTTTGCACTCGCCTTCACATGGGTAGAGTCGACAAATACGACACTTGGATCCACCAGCCCGTGTTGAAAGGCTTCTTCTAAAATTCTTGAAAAAATCTTTTGAAAGACGTCTGTCCCCGCAAAACGTCGTGCGTAGTTTTTACTTGGAGTCGAATGATGTGGGACAGGATCATGAAGACTCAACCCTAAAAACCACCGATAGGCCACGTTTGTTCGAATTTGTTCCACCGTTTCACGCATCGAACGAATGCCAAAAATGTAACGGATCAAATACATCTTGAACAACACAACGGGATCAATACTTGGTCGTCCATGATCGGGTGAGTATAGATCTTTGACGATGTCATAAATAAAAGAGAAGTCAATCGCTTTTTCTAGCTTACGCACAAGGTGATCCTCAGGAACAAGGTCATCAATCTTTACCGTTGTTTCCACCTGTCTACGATCTTCTTGATGACGTTGAAGCATCCGATTTCCCCCTCCTATAAAAATACCCTTGTACCTATATATTAAACCAGCTTGTCGACTTTGTCGACAAGCTGAG
>NZ_JACHEQ010000030.1 GCF_014201515.1 Anoxybacillus mongoliensis | reverse complement strand
TGCGCCAAAAATGGACACGTGGGCGTGATGACCGTAGCTTGGCACTTGTTTTTGATTGCCTACTTCTGCCCATGTCGTACGAAGCGCTTGATATGTGCGAACATGCGTCTCATCGACATGAAGAAGAACGATTTCGTCCGTGATTAGTTTTTTTGGGTCTTCACCATTTTCTGTGATTTTCACTTAATCCCAGAAACATGTTAGCTGGATGAAATGGGTTCATCAGTCAAGATCCTTCTTCCGCATACAGACCATAAAATTGGTAGAATGGAAACAGTCAAGTGCTTTCCTTGACGGGTTCCATTCTACCAACTATCATACCGATAGCGGAAGAAGGGAGCGCTTAAGAAGCCTAACTACCTGTAGTGTTCCCTGTACACTCCAGAAATACACGCAAACGAAACCGTTCTCGATTTCGATAGCCATATGCTCGGCGTTTGATGTTTTTGATCTTGTGATTCGTCCCCTCGATTCGGGCATTGGTATATGGGCACAAAAAGTAGGAAAGAATCGGCTCCTTCCACCTTTCAAGCGTGTTGGCTGCTTCCTGAAAAGAAGCAAAAGGGCTCTGTTTGGCTAACTGAATCCATTCTTCCAAGCGTTCCTTTGCTTCGTGATATCCATCGGTTCGGTAAAAATCTCTAAACAACTCTTTCAGATAATAGGCAATGGAAAGTACCGGATACTCCTCCAAGATGTCGTCTAATCGAAGCCGCTGGTCCTTATGAAGCTTTTCACAGCCTTTTAAGAGAAGATATCGAGCCTTTTTCAATGGAGGAAATTCCTTTCTTGCTTGATCCAAGGCTTGTGTCACTTTTTGAACCACATGGTACTTATCGATGACAATCGAAGCAGATGGAAACAGGGCGCGAACCGCCTTATGATAAGGTTCCCACATGTCCAGAATCACCGTTTGAACCCTTTCTTTCGACAGGACATTTTGGCTCAACAAGTGGATGGCGGAGTCACATTGGCGATCGGCATGCATTCCCATGACTGATCCAGCTTTGGCATCCATCCATACGGTTTCATACTGATGTCCCTTTTTTACCGCGATCTCATCTAAGCTAAGCACCATCTCTTCTTGAGAAGATGCTTCTATCGCTGTTTGACGCTCTTTTGCTTTTTTTGATGCGATGGAGTAATAGATGCGCTCCAATGTCGTATATGGGATGCGGTGCTTTCGGCTAACCTCTTGAATGGCGGAGCCTTCACAAAGTTCATACAAGTACTCACCAAATCGATTAGTGTAGTGTTGATTGGGTTGAATCGATTCCAAAGAGGCGGAAAACACTTGGGAACAATTCGAGCACCGATAGCGCTTTACCTTTACGAATAAGTACACGGGTTGATGGAAAATCGCCAAATCCTGTGCTTTTCTTGTCCGTCTGTCGTGGACAGAGGAAGGGGCAAACCCACAATGAGGGCAGTGTTCCCGTGTCGCTGTTTTCTCTACATGAATCGCATAACCATAGGAATGAAGTTCTTGTTTAATCACTTTCAATTCTGGCAATCCTAGTGATATCGAAAGCACTTACGAGACCTCCTTAATGTTGATTTCACCACTAACATTATTGCCAGGATCTCGTCAGTGCTTTCTCTTTTTTGTCACTAAATCACAAAATTTGGTGATGAACCAAAATTTTAAAGACGTCCCTCGATTTTTTGTTGATTTTACTCAATGAATGATAAAAAAGCTTGCAACCCTTATTATTTGAAGCATGATTGAGGTAATAACATTCACAACGCCTCAAACAAAACGAAGAGGTGACAAGCCTCCGAGTGTACTACATGAACCAGAGGTTAAGGTGTCAATTTGGATGTGTATA
>NZ_JACHEQ010000029.1 GCF_014201515.1 Anoxybacillus mongoliensis | reverse complement strand
TATCAAAACGTCTTGTCATTATAGACACTCCTCATCATTGATAGATTTACTGTACATTTCTCTATTCGTTGTGTCTATAATCTAGACTAACATCATGTTGCGGTGGGATTTGTGACATGCTCCATCGATGGGGATTTCGCTATACACGCCCTACGTATACCCTCAAACGGGCGAATCCTCAAAAACAAAAAGAGTTTCAACAGGAAATAGAACTCATAAAAAAAACTTGTCCGACAACACAGTCATAATCTATGAAGATGAAAGTCATATTCGCGATTACCAAGCTCTTCGTACCACATGGAGTGTCAAAGGGTGTCAAAAACAAATCCCTACGTATGGACACCACGCAACGGTTAGCTTATTAGGTGGTGTGAATATCGAAACGGGTGAATTTCTCTGTATGGAAACGGACCAATGTAACGCACAGGCTTTTCTGCAGTTTCTTCAATACATATTAAACCAATATCCAAACAAACATGTCGTTATGATCTTGGATAACGCAAAAATTCATCATGCCAAAGTTCTTCAGCCTTTTTTACAGGAGCGTGAAGAGCAGTTAACTTTTGTATTCTTACCCCCTTATTCGCCGAATTTAAATTTAGTTGAACGAATTTGGGGCTGGCTGAAAGAAAGTGTCATTGCCAATCGGTTCCATCCCATTCGAAAGGAGTTGAGAGAATCGATTGTTTCGTTTTTGGAGTACCTTTCTGAATTTCCAGAAAGAGTGCTCCAGCGCATCGGACAGGTGGTTATGTCGGAAAATTAATCTGAATCTATATATATTTAGGCGACACAGTCATCGTACTATTTATTGAATCAACTTTTCTGCAGTTACTTTTCCATTTTCAATTAAATAGATATAAATACATCCGCGTAGTTCTGATAAATCTTTTAAATGATGTTTAGGTAAGGTCATCGTTTGATTGTTTGTAAGGATAATGAATCGCGGATTACCCTGTTCATCTTCACTCATGAAGTCGATAAGTGATAAAGCAGGGTACATTTTTACGTTTTTTCGGCCGTTTGCTTGTTCATATTGCTCAATTAACTCTTTGTAGTCAATCGAGAGAAGGCGATAGCTTTTTTCCTTATCTGGCAATAGCGTGAATTGAACGAGTCTGTTTGACGGAATGATATTTACGTTTCGTTCACGTTCTACTTCCTCCAAACGAGCTTTACGGTGATCTTCGATATCAATTAATTTTGCTTTCATTTGGTTGATTAGTGCTGAATTTCGGTTTTCTTCGTTTTCGTTACGGTACTTTTCAAGTCTTAATACGGTTTCTTGGTATTGATGGTCAAATGCTCGGCGGAGAAACTGTATTTTTTTGCTTAATTGCGCTTCATTTGATAGAACCAACTCTTCACGTTTTTGTATGACTTTATTCATTGCATCCATAAATAATTGGGGCTCGTTTTTTTGATTTTCATGTATGAATGGCTGTTCAAACGAATAGCCATATAGCCAATAGGAGTCTACCTCAATTACTTCACCTGTTTTACGCTTCGCAAAATAGACAACATCGCGAAATAATTCACGTCCTGTACCATCTGTAAGACTGATTTCGTAACCTTCCATTAGCAATTCTTCATTGATTGGAAATTTAACTTCAAAATGAGGTAATACGAGTCCTTCTATCTCCTCTTTCATCAATTGTAAAGATAAAGAAAACAATGGATGGTCATTGAGCATGATTGAAACTTCCTCATCCATATACTCGTTCGCATCTGTAAAGCGATACGACTCTTCTTTTCCTTTTAAAGGAATACGATGTTTTCTTGCAAATTCTCGTATGGACTTCGGAATGCGATCAATACGATATACATGATCATTTTGAGAAGGATATACCTTTACTCGGTTTCTGCTTAACGTATTTACTGCAAACTCCGCATACACGCGAGTAGGAATCTTTTGAATAGCGATATCATACTGTTCACGTTTCATCCCTGGTAAATCAATTGTATCAACGGCTAGACGTTCTTCTTTCGCAATTCTTAATAATTCCATGTATTCCTGAGACAATACTCCCTCTATATCTTTCTTAATATCTTCCAACCGCTCACGGTTTAAGATTGCTTGTTGCATTAATGTCGGTAAATCGGCAACTTTATCTTCCAGTCGATCGCCGATAAAGTCGTAAACTATATACATCCAATTTAAAATTTTAACCTCTGGTTCACGCAGTACACCCGATGCGGCGCAACACCTCATCCGGGTGTTGTAGAACGTACTGTTC
>NZ_JACHEQ010000028.1 GCF_014201515.1 Anoxybacillus mongoliensis | reverse complement strand
AGAAATACCGTAAGCAAATATCTAAAACAGAATGAGGCTCCAACCACCATTCATCGGCAGAAAAACTATCATGGAAAGGAGTATTCCGATGAAACAAAGCGAGTCTTACCCATTATTGATCAATGGCTCGAAGACGATCTAAAACGTTGGGGAAAACAACGCCATACCGCTGCCAGAATTTATCGAAGATTGGTCGATGAGTACAATTTCAAAGGATCTGAGTCCAACATCCGTAAGGTTGTAGCCAAACGTAAGAAAAAGCTACAGGAAGTCTTTATTCCCCTTGATTTTCAACTCGGCCACCAATTCCAATTCGACTGGGGAGAGGCGGATATTATTCTACAGGGTCGAACACAACGGATTTACCTCTTTTGTATGCAACTTTCGGCAAGTCGAATGCGATTTGTACGAGCATACCTGCATGAGAAACAGGAGGCTTTCTTAGATGGCTTTGTCCATGCGTTTGAATTCTTTGGAGGAGTACCTACCGAAGGGGTATTTGATAATTTAAAAACGGCTGTAGTAAAAATACTCCAAGGGAGAGATCGTCTCGAACAGGATGCTTTTCTAGCCTTACAAGCCCACTATTTGTTTAAGGCAGAGTTTTGTAATATTCGTTCCGGGAATGAAAAAGGACGAGTGGAAGGGACGGTCGGATACGTAAGAAGAAACGCCTTCGTTCCGCTTCCGGACGTACAATCGCTGGAGGAATTAAACGCTTATCTATTGGACTGGTGTTTGAGAGAAGCGGAAGAAAAAACCGTTCCGTTCACTAAAGAAACGATTGCGCAAATGTGGGCGAAAGAAAAGGAGTATCTACACCCACTCCCTGAAAAGAAGTTTGAAGCTTGCCGGTTGGTCTCTTGTCAGGTGAATAAGACCTCTTTAATTACAGTGGAGACCAATCAGTATTCTGTCCCTTGTAGTTATGTAGGTCAAGCTGTATGGGCAAAAATGTTTGTCGATCATGTGATCGTTGTGGCTCAAAATCAAGTGATCGCTGAACATCCTCGTTCTTACGAACGAAACCAGATGATCACCAATCTAGATCATTATCTGGAGGCATTATTAAAAAAACCGCGAGCGATTCGGGACGCCCATGCATTTCAATCATCTGACCTTCCGGATGTATTTAGGCGTTTTCACCGAAAAATGAGGGAACAAGAAGGAGCCGCGGGCGACCGTAAATTTATCCGACTCCTTCTCCTTCATCGAGAAATCGGGATGGAAAAATTGACACAAGCATTACGAGAAGCTGAACAAGCGCAGGTCTATCGGTACGAAGTCGTCCATGAAATCATTCAAAGACTGACGAATAACTACTTGCAGGTCCAAGATCTATCTAAGGAGAAAACGCCTGTAAATCTACTAGACTATAAAATTCAAAAGGCAAACGTAGCTCAATACGGACAATTAACGGGAGGTCAGATGAAATGACAACGGAAATCCTTTTAGACCATATCACGAAGCAATTGAGAATGCCTACAATTGCGAAACAATATCGCTCTCTCGCAAGAGAGGCAGAAGAAAGAAATCTACGGTATGAAGAATACTTATTGGCACTATTAGAAGCAGAAGCGCAGGCAAGAGAGGAAAATCAAAGACAGCGAAGGCTCAAACAAGCTGCCTTTCCCATCCACAAAACTTTAGACACCTATGATTTTACTTTCATGCCGAGCTTAAATCGAAATCGATTTCTCACACTCGCAAAAGGTGAGTTTGCAGAGAGAAAAGAGAATATTATTTTTCTAGGGAATAGTGGCACAGGGAAAACCCATTTGGCCATTGGGCTTGGAATCGCCATGATCCAAAATGGCTACAAAACAAAATTCATTACTGCTTCCGAGTTAGTGGAAGAGTTGCTTATTGCTAAAGAAGAGCACAAACTTGGTGCGTTTGAGAAGAAGTGGCTCAAATATGATGTGATCATCGTAGATGAACTGGGATATATCCCCTTTTCCAAAACAGGAGCAGAGCTATTATTTCAGTTCTTTTCCAATCGCTATGAACGTGCAAGTGTCATCATTACAACAAATCTTGAATTTGTAGAATGGACGAACATTTTTGGGGATGAAAAGATGACAGCAGCGTTGCTTGATCGGCTCACTCACCGTTCGCACATTCTTCTTCTAAACGGAGAATCTTATCGATTCCGTCAAAGTATGAAACAGAGGGAAAATGGGGAGTGGTAGCCAGATGCGCGAAGTGTTTGGATGACTTGCCCCTAGGGGCAAGTCATCCAAACACCCACCCTCTCCCATTTATGGGAACTCTGATTCTAAAAGTGGCTCACTTTTGAAGTGATCGCTCTGGCTCAATTTATTATTGACAAAAACA
>NZ_JACHEQ010000027.1 GCF_014201515.1 Anoxybacillus mongoliensis | reverse complement strand
TATGTGTTTAGTTAAGTCCTCGATCGATTAGTATCCGTCAGCTACACGTGTCGCCACGCTTCCACCTCGGACCTATCTACCTTGTCATCTTCAAGGGATCTTACTCGCTTGACGCGATGGGAAATCTCATCTTGAGGGGGGCTTCACGCTTAGATGCTTTCAGCGCTTATCCCTTCCGCACATAGCTACCCAGCTGTGCCCCTGGCGGGACAACTGGTACACCAGCGGTGCGTCCATCCCGGTCCTCTCGTACTAAGGACAGCTCCTCTCAAATTTCCTACGCCCGCGACGGATAGGGACCGAACTGTCTCACGACGTTCTGAACCCAGCTCGCGTACCGCTTTAATGGGCGAACAGCCCAACCCTTGGGACCGACTACAGCCCCAGGATGCGATGAGCCGACATCGAGGTGCCAAACCTCCCCGTCGATGTGGACTCTTGGGGGAGATAAGCCTGTTATCCCCGGGGTAGCTTTTATCCGTTGAGCGATGGCCCTTCCATTCGGAACCACCGGATCACTAAGCCCGACTTTCGTCCCTGCTCGACTTGTAGGTCTCGCAGTCAAGCTCCCTTCTGCCTTTACACTCTACGAATGATTTCCAACCATTCTGAGGGAACCTTTGGGCGCCTCCGTTACGCTTTGGGAGGCGACCGCCCCAGTCAAACTGCCCACCTGACACTGTCTCCCACCCCGATCAGGGGTGCGGGTTAGAATCTCAGTACGACAAGGGTGGTATCCCAACGGCGACTCCACCTAGACTGGCGTCCAGGCTTCTCAGTCTCCCACCTATGCTGTACATGTCGCACCAACATTCAATATCAGGCTGCAGTAAAGCTCCACGGGGTCTTTCCGTCCTGTCGCGGGTAACCTGCATCTTCACAGGTACTATGATTTCACCGGGTCTCTCGTTGAGACAGTGCCCAAGTCGTTACACCTTTCGTGCGGGTCGGAACTTACCCGACAAGGAATTTCGCTACCTTAGGACCGTTATAGTTACGGCCGCCGTTTACTGGGGCTTCGGTTCGCACCTTCGCTTGCGCTAAGCGCTCCCCTTAACCTTCCAGCACCGGGCAGGTGTCAGCCCCTATACTTCGCCTTACGGCTTCGCAGAGACCTGTGTTTTTGATAAACAGTCGCTTGGGCCTTTTCACTGCGGCTCCCCCAGGCTGTTCACCCGAGGGAGCACCCCTTCTCCCGAAGTTACGGGGTCATTTTGCCGAGTTCCTTAACGAGAGTTCTCCCGCGCACCTTAGGATTCTCTCCTCGCCTACCTGTGTCGGTTTGCGGTACGGGCACCTCTCACCTCGCTAGAGGCTTTTCTTGGCAGTGTGGAATCAGGCACTTCGGTACTCGATTTCCCTCGCCATCACAGCTCAGCCTACTCAAGCGGATTTGCCTACTTGAGGCGCCTAACTGCTTGGACGCGCACAACCAGTCGCGCGCTGACCCTATCCTCCTGCGTCCCCCCATTGCTCAAACGGTGAGGAGGTGGTACAGGAATATCAACCTGTTGTCCATCGCCTACGCCTTTCGGCCTCGGCTTAGGTCCCGACTAACCCTGAGCGGACGAGCCTTCCTCAGGAAACCTTAGGCTTTCGGTGCAGAGGATTCTCACCTCTGTTTTCGCTACTCACACCGGCATTCTCACTTCTAAGCGCTCCACTAGTCCTTCCGGTCTAGCTTCGACGCCCTTAGAACGCTCCCCTACCGACGACGTAAGTCGTCCCACAGCTTCGGTGGTACGTTTAGCCCCGGTACATTTTCGGCGCAGAGTCACTCGACCAGTGAGCTATTACGCACTCTTTAAATGGTGGCTGCTTCTAAGCCAACATCCTGGTTGTCTAAGCAACTCCACATCCTTTTCCACTTAACGTACACTTTGGGACCTTAGCTGGTGATCTGGGCTGTTTCCCTCTTGACCACGGATCTTATCACTCGTAGTCTGACTCCCGAGTATAAGTCATTGGCATTCGGAGTTTGACTGAGTTCGGTAACCCGATGAGGGCCCCTAGCCCAATCAGTGCTCTACCTCCAAGACTCTCAACTCGAGGCTAGCCCTAAAGCTATTTCGGGGAGAACCAGCTATCTCCAAGTTCGATTGGCATTTCACCCCTACCCACACCTCATCCCCGCACTTTTCAACGTGCGTGGGTTCGGGCCTCCAGTAGGTATTACCCTACCTTCACCCTGGACATGGGTAGATCACCTGGTTTCGGGTCTACGACCTCGTACTATACGCCCTATTCAGACTCGCTTTCGCTACGGCTCCGTCTTTTCGACTTAACCTCGCACGAGATCGTAACTCGCCGGTTCATTCTACAAAAGGCACGCCATCACCCATAAACGGGCTCTGACTACTTGTAGGCACACGGTTTCAGGTTCTCTTTCACTCCCCTCCCGGGGTGCTTTTCACCTTTCCCTCACGGTACTGGTTCACTATCGGTCACTAGGGAGTATTTAGCCTTGGGAGATGGTCCTCCCTGCTTCCGACGGGATTCCTCGTGTCCCGCCGTACTCAGGATCCACTCAGGAGGGAACGAAGTTTCGACTACAGGGCTGTTACCTCCTCTGGCGGGCCTTTCCAGACCGCTTCATCTACTCCGTTCCTTTGTCACTCCGTATTGAGTGTCCTACAACCCCAAGAGGCAAGCCTCTTGGTTTGGGCTGTTCCCGTTTCGCTCGCCGCTACTTAGGGAATCGCTTTTGCTTTCTTCTCCTCCGGGTACTTAGATGTTTCAGTTCCCCGGGTATGCCCTCCATACGCTATGGATTCACGTATGGATACTGCCCCATTACGAGCAGTGGGTTTCCCCATTCGGAAATCTCCGGATCAACGCTTACTTACAGCTCCCCGAAGCATATCGGTGTTTGTCCCGTCCTTCATCGGCTCCTAGTGCCAAGGCATCCACCGTGCGCCCTTTCTAACTTAACTAAACACACTTT
>NZ_JACHEQ010000026.1 GCF_014201515.1 Anoxybacillus mongoliensis | reverse complement strand
GAACAGCACGTCTTACAGCACCCAGATGAGGCGTTACGCCGCATCGGGTGTGCTGCGTGAATCAGAAGTTAAAATGTCAATTTGGATGTATATAGAATGCATTATAAGAAGATAAGAAGGGTGTACCAAGCGAATTTTGAAGAGTTTTATAAGTCTGCTATTAACAAAAGAACATATAAGTTGCGAAATGCACACTTGAATTTCTAGTTAGGAGGGGGGATGTATGTAATGATAGTGCCCGAATTATTTTGCCTAACGGTGATAGACGAAGAATGGGGAGAGGCGGTTGATGATTTTTGGATTGAAATTGAAGCGGATATTGGTATCAAGGGGAACTCAGATTCTGCTGAATTATTTACTATTTATGTTACAAGTCCAAAAAGGTTAGGGAATATGGTGGAGAAGTCAGGATTGGAGATAGCTAGAGGATTGTTTATAATGAAAGACTTTAATATAAAAAGTGTAGAGGATCGTCTCAAAAAAATACTTGCCCATTGTTCAAGAAAAACATGGCACGAAACCGCTCTAGCCATTAGTCGGTATGCTATTTGGGAGTATGAAAACTAAATCGAAGTATAATTGGGGGTTTTTGGATATATAAATCCAATCTATTTTTCTAACATGCCGTCTGGTTAACGTGGGGGGCTTTAAAGATAGAATTTTTCAAACCTATCTTGACAGAAACACAAAATATTGATGAAGCCTTTTTATGAAAAATTTTTATTTAGAGCTCACGACCTACTTTAAGGTTTGTGAGCTTTTATTATCTCAGAGTGAGAAAGAATAACAACTAATAAAGAAATGTAGCCAAACAAAAAACATTGATTATGACGAGAGAGGACACGTTCGCACGTTTACGACTGGAAACGGAGTGGGCGCAACCTTCACGTATGATGACCGTGGCTTGGTGAAAAGTCTGTCAGTGGGAACAGCGGACGGAACCGAGTTGTTGGCGGAAACGTACCGTTATGACGAAAACGGCAATCGGACGAAAATCGAGTTCCCAACAGGAGAAGCGATTGTTTACCGTTACGATGCGCTCGATCAACTAGTGGAAGAGCAATGGCCGGATGGAACGACGATCGCGTATACGTACGATGGATTCGGCAATCGCAAGCAAATCGTGAGAACGAAAGACGGACTATCCACGACGATCACGGCCGATTATAATGCAGCGAATCAATTGACCCGTTTCGGCGATGAAACGATCACGTACGATGCGAACGGCAACAGGACTGAAGACGGCGAGTACCAATATGAATGGAACGCCGCCGACCAGCTCGTCTCTATCACCCGAAAAGGAGAAAGCACGCCGTTTGTGACGTACCAATACGATGAAGACGGCCGCCGCATCCAAAAGAACGTCAATGGCGTCGTGACGAACTACTATTACCAAGGCGACAGCCTTAACGTCTTATATGAAACCAATGCGAGCGGAACTGTGATACAATCATATATATACGGAGAAAACGGCCAGCTGTTGGCGATGAAAAAAGGCGGGGCGACGTACTTCTACCACTACAACGCGCATGGTGATGTCATCGCGTTGACCGATGTGCAAGGAAACGTGGTGGCTCGTTACGAGTACGACACATGGGGTCAAATTCGTTCCGAAACGGGCTCCCTAGCAGCCGAAAACCCATACCGCTATGCCGGATACCAGTATGATGAAGAGACCGGGTTCTACTACTTGATCGCCCGTTATTACCACCCAACGCACGGAGTGTTTTTATCGCTCGACCCAGACCCAGGCGATGCGGATGACATTCTTACGCAGAACGGCTATACGTATGCGAACAACAACCCAGTGATGCTGGTCGATCCGGATGGGCATTTTGTGTGGATGGCGATTAATGCGGGATTTGCGGCGTATGATGGGTATAAGGCGTATAAATCAGGAAAAGGATGGAAAGGTGTCGCGTTTTCCGCTGCGTTCGGTTTTGTTGGTGGAGGAAGATTAAAGGTAGCTAGGTCAGCTGGATTAGCTGCTGAGAAATATCTTGCTAGAAGGTTAGGAGCTAAACCAGCGCATCTTCAAAGAATATTTAATATCGGCAAAACAAAAAGACGAGCAGATATTGTAAAAAATGGTACACTACATGAAGTTAAAGTAGGAAGAGTCTCAGCTTCCATTTTCACAAGGGCACAGGTTGCAAAAGATACATGGTTATTAAAAAATAGGAAAGTGAAAAGGGTGCACTGGAATTTCTATGTAAGTTCAAGAACTGGTAAAGTAGGTCCAAGTAGAAGTC
Organism: Anoxybacillus mongoliensis; assembly: GCF_014201515.1. GTDB lineage: Bacteria > Bacillota > Bacilli > Bacillales > Anoxybacillaceae > Anoxybacillus > Anoxybacillus mongoliensis. The sequence goes on along the minus strand of NZ_JACHEQ010000026.1, from coordinate 893 downwards.
TTAGAAAGCTTTTAAAGAAGCATGGTATATCATATAGCATACACCGTGAAAGTTTTTAACCAGTAAGGAGCGATTTTATGTCTAATAAAGATAAGATGATTAGTGCTTTAAAGAAAATAGTAGTCCCAGAGTTAAAAAGGAGGGGATTTAAGGGCAGCTTTCCTCATTTTAGGAAACAAGGGGGGCAGCTGGGGTATCTATTATCGTTTCAATTTGATAAATGGGGAGGAGGATTTTTAATAGAGATTGGGGTAGCGAAAGTTAATGAAGAAGGAACTGTAAAGATTGATAATCTCAGCCGTCCATTTCAAAAGTTAAATGCTTTTCACTTAAACAATCGCTTCAGAATTTTGGAACATAAAAATGGGAATAAGGATTGGTTTAGATTCGATAACGAAACACAAAACTTAGAAGAAGCAGAGTTTATCGAAATAGCTAAGAATGTCTTACCCTATTTAGATGTTGCAGACGATTGGTTTGAAAAGGTAAAACAAAAGCAAACCGTACGATAGAATAAATTTGACGACACGCTTATTTTATATTATAGCGTTGTCGTCTTTTTAGTTAGACCACTGATATAAAAAAGGAAATAAGACTAGTATGCTCCCTTTCCGAGGAAAGATGGGGGACACATAGATAGATTCGGAAACATTTGGACCAAAGGACCTTCTATATACATGCACTTTAAAGCAGTAACTTCTGTATGAACCATGGTTATACTGCTCCTAAATACTCATGTGTAAAAGGAGCGGAAAAGACATGAAACGTCTGAAAATCACAAATGATCACGGTTGGACACCTCGAACACTTCGGAAACAAGAACGGAAAATCAAAGATGCTTCGCTTCGCGTTCGGGTGACCGCTGTTCGTCTCGTCATGGAAGGTCATCTTGG
>NZ_JACHEQ010000025.1 GCF_014201515.1 Anoxybacillus mongoliensis | reverse complement strand
AACAAAAAATATTCCGTTATAATAACATTTGTCTAAAGCATTATTGCTCGGTGACGATGGCGGAGAGGTCACACCCGTTCCCATCCCGAACACGGAAGTTAAGCTCTCCAGCGCCGATGGTAGTTGGCGGGACACCGCCTGCGAGAGTAGGACGTTGCCGGGCAAGGTCAAATGGAGGATTAGCTCAGCTGGGAGAGCACTTGCCTTACAAGCAAGGGGTCGGCGGTTCGATCCCGTCATCCTCCACCATATTTATCCACCATATTTAAAAAAGAGTTTTTTTCTCATCGTCGCGGGGTGGAGCAGCCAGGTAGCTCGTCGGGCTCATAACCCGAAGGTCGCAGGTTCAAATCCTGCCCCCGCAACCAAAGTGGTCCCGTAGTGTAGTGGTTAACATGCCTGCCTGTCACGCAGGAGATCGCGGGTTCGAGTCCCGTCGGGACCGCCATATGTGGCTCGGTAGCTCAGTCGGTAGAGCAAAGGACTGAAAATCCTTGTGTCGGCGGTTCGATTCCGTCCCGAGCCACCATTTTAAAGATGCCGGCTTAGCTCAATTGGTAGAGCAACTGACTTGTAATCAGTAGGTTGCGGGTTCAAGTCCTGCAGCCGGCACCATCTGCGGAGGGGTAGCGAAGTGGCTAAACGCGGCGGACTGTAAATCCGCTCCCTTTGGGTTCGGCGGTTCGAATCCGTCCCCCTCCACCATTTTAGGGGCATAGTTTAATGGTAGAACAGAGGTCTCCAAAACCTCCGGTGTGGGTTCGATTCCTACTGCCCCTGCCAAAAAATATGGCGGCTATGGCGAAGTGGTTAACGCACCAGATTGTGGCTCTGGCATTCGTGGGTTCGATTCCCACTAGTCGCCCCATATACATTTTAAAACGTTGGGGTATAGCCAAGCGGTAAGGCAACGGACTTTGACTCCGTGATGCGTTGGTTCGAATCCAGCTACCCCAGCCATATATGCGGAAGTAGTTCAGTGGTAGAACACCACCTTGCCAAGGTGGGGGTCGCGGGTTCGAGTCCCGTCTTCCGCTCTTCGTTTCATGGCGGCATAGCCAAGTGGTAAGGCAGAGGTCTGCAAAACCTTTACCACCGGTTCGAATCCGGTTGCCGCCTCCATTTTTTTATGCGCCGGGGTGGCGGAATTGGCAGACGCACAGGACTTAAAATCCTGCGGTAGGTGACTACCGTGCCGGTTCGAGTCCGGCCCTCGGCACTGAAAAAGCTTGACAAAATAAGTTTGCATGATACAATTTAATTGTCTCATGCCGATGTGGCGGAACTGGCAGACGCGCACGACTCAAAATCGTGTGGGGTAGCCCCCCGTGTGGGTTCGACTCCCACCATCGGCACTGAATATTGAGGATTCCTGTTTTTTGCAGGAATCCTTTTTTATTTGCCCTTATCCGTTTCTCCTCGATCATTTTACCTTATCCTTTCATATATCCAACGAAAATTTTCGTAAATAAACCACCTTTATCGAATGATTAATTATGATTTTTTCGTGAATATAATAAGCTAGTAGAAAACTTTCAAAACGTATTAGAAAATGTCGACTTTTTCGGGGCAATGTGGAACTCTTTTATTGTTGCTAGCTTAACAACGCTTGGGGTGTTATTTTTCAGCTCTTTAGCAGGTTTTGCATTTGCCAAGTTGCAGTTTAAAGGTCGGGAAAAGCTGTTTGCTGTCATTTTAATTACGATGATGATTCCGCCACAATTAGGGTTAATTCCGCAATACTTCATTATTACAAAGTTAGGTTGGTTAAACGATTTAAAAGCCATTATCGTTCCAGGTTTAGTTAATGCGTTCGGTATTTTTTGGATGCGTCAATATATTAAAGACGCAATCCCTGATGAATTGATTGAAGCGGCAAAAATTGATGGATGCAGTATATTCCGTGTATATTGGAACATCGTCGTTCCTTCAATTTTACCAGCTTTTGCGACGCTTGGTATTTTAACATTTATGTTCGTATGGAACGATTTCTTATGGCCATTAACTGTATTGAGAGATGAATCAAGCTACACAATTTAAATTGCGATTCGCGCTCTTCAAGACGCATACGTGAAAGACTATGGTATGATTTTATCAGGAACATTTTGGGCAACATTGCCTTTAGTTGTTGTATTTTTAATGTTTAATAAGTTGTTCATTTCAAGCTTGACGCAAGGATCCGTCAAACAATAGTGACATAACCGCCAACTAAAGCGCATTCATTTTTAACGGAAACATTTATGTTATAATAAAGGTAAGATTATAAAGTTAAGAAGGGATCGTATGAAAATTACTATTAAAGAAATTGCGAAATTAGCGGGTGTGTCACCAGGTACGGTATCGAAAGTATTAAATAACTATCATGATGTCGGTGAGGAAACGAAAAAAAAAGTGCTAGAAATTATGGAGCAGACTGGGTATGTCGCTGCTCGCATTCAAAAAGATACTGCTCATAAGTCGAGAGTAGTTGGTGTTATTTATGCGGGAGAAATTAATGCGGATTTCAACCATCCCTTTTTTATCGAGGTGATGAATTCTTTTAAAAAAACAATGGGGGCGTTCGGTTATGATCTTCTCTTTTTTTCAAATGAGCGATTTGAAGAGGGAGAGGAAGATTATTACGAGCGAGCGATGCGCTACAAAGTCGATGGGGTAATCATTATTAGTGGTGAAAAAGTGCAACCGTCCATTTATCGTTTAGACATGAGTGACATTCCGTGCATCGGCGTAGATATTCCGCTCGAGGGAAGCCGTTCGGCATACATTATGACAGATAACTATAAAATTTCCGCGAAAGTCGTAGAACATTTTTATCTATGTGGCTATCGCCATATCGGCTACATTGGTGGCTTGCCCGGAGCACAAGTGACAAAAATTCGCGAAGAAGGATTTCGTAATACGATGAAAGAATTTGGGTTAACTATTCACGATGAATGGTTCGCTCAAGGGGATTTCTTTATGGAAAGTGGCTATGAGGCAATGAAAAAAATATTGCGCTCGTCACATCATCCTGAAGCGATATTTGCGGCGTCGGATTTAATGGCATTTGGGGCGATGAAGGCGGTAAAAGAACGAGGTTTAAAAGTGCCTGAGGATATTGCAATTGTTGGATGTGATGACATCGAGGCATGCAATTATACTGATCCGCCATTAACTTCGGTTCGCCAAGATAAAGAAAAAATTGGACGGCTTGCCGCATATATGTTAAAAGATATTATACACCGTCAATTTCAGCCGAAAGCAGTCATGGTTGAGCCGGAATTAATTATTCGAGAGTCTTGTGGAAGCAATCGATTGTACGGATTGATGTCTGGGAAAATGTAAAGAAAGCCCCCTAATTGTTACAAAGGGGGCTACGAATGTTCCTCATTTTCAACCACATGTTTTAAAATAGACAACTTATTCTCCCAGAAGCGTTCATAAAATGCGAGCCATTGTTTTAACTCTAATAACGGTTCCGTATGGAGATGATAAATTTTTTCTCTCCCAGATTTTCGACTTTGGACTAAATTTGCTTCGGCGAGAATGTTTAAATGTTTTGTAATGGCTGTTCGGCTAATTGGAAAATGGGCTGCAATAGCAGAGATGGGTAGTTCTTTTTTTTCAGCTAATAAACGTAATACATCTCTTCTTGTTTTGTCCGCAATGGCTTGAAAAACATCGTGTTTTTTTGCTGGCGCCACGTATTATGCCACAACCTTTCGAAGCTTTTCCAAAATTCCTGTCCAACCTTGTGCCATTCGATCACGAACAACAGATTGTTTCTCATTTGCTTTCGGAAGAATATCATCTACGCTGCCCCATCCCCCGTGAATGAGGGTAAACTCTGTTTTGTCGCCTAAGTCTTTTAAAATGAAAGAGACGATCCATCCATCCTTATCCCACGAAAATGAAAGGATATGAGGTTGTTCTACTTTTAACACTTTGCACGGTGAAGAGCCAAAAGGAGTTTGTAAGTGAAACTCATGTCCTTCAATTGGTTGAAAATCATTTGGCATAAACCATGAATGTATTTGATAATTTAAAGTTGAGCCACTTTTGAAGGGTTCGATCACATAAAAAATGAGCCACCTGATTTCCAATTTTCATTACCTCCCTTATGA
>NZ_JACHEQ010000024.1 GCF_014201515.1 Anoxybacillus mongoliensis | reverse complement strand
GAACACGGAAGTTAAGCTCTCCAGCGCCGATGGTAGTTGGCGGGACACCGCCTGCGAGAGTAGGACGTTGCCGGGCAAACAAAAAGACCAAGACGTCTCAGTCTTGGTCTTTTTTGTATAACAAATAATCATGTAAGTATTTTGGTACTTTTCGTTCAGTTACGTCCAAAAACTGCACGATAAAAGGATATGCGTCATTGGAATAACTGTGAAGAAGATCGTACCACCATTCCGTTTCATAACGACAAATCATACTTAAATTGTATAGTAATAAATAGTGGGCAATGATTTTATGAATACGCTTGTTTTGTCCATTTGTTTGTTTAAAATATAGATCAAATAAAGGGGTTAGTTCCTCTATTTGCTCTAACAACTGTTTCATACAAAATTTTTCACCATATGCATGTTTCACATGAAACATTTTTTCAGAAAAATAAGTAAACAAACCGTGTTTTTGAATTTTTACCTCATCTTTAAAAAAATCATAGTTTTGTTTTTTTCTTTTCCTCGTCGATACTCCATGTGCCAAAACAGTTGAGGATTCAGGATAGTCAGCATGAATCGTTAATAAACATGCTTTAAGAAGCTGGACATTCCCATAAAATAATAAAACAGGTTTAATCGCTAATGGTGCTTGGCGAGCTGTGTCATAAAATTTTTTTCCATGTTGTAAGTAGTACATAAATGGATAACAATTATCATAGCTTTTCTTTTCTGCATCTTCTCTCCCTTCTTGTTTATAGCGTTCAAGTAAAAATTGATGTACAAAATTTGATGAATAAAATACTTCCCACATCGTACGCTCTCCTTATTTATTAATTGATCGAATTATCTAACATTTTTATGTTTTCTTGACAGAAAAAAGCGAAGTTGATACTCTACTAATTAATATTTCCAAAGTGAGGGGGAAAAACAATGTGGGAAACAAAATTTGCGAAAGAAGGATTGACGTTTGATGACGTCCTCTTGATTCCAGCAAAGTCAGAAGTGTTACCTCGTGATGTCGATTTAACAGTTGAACTAAGTAAAACGTTAAAATTGAACATCCCGATTATTAGTGCAGGAATGGATACGGTAACCGAAGCGGAAATGGCGATCGCAATGGCACGCCAAGGAGGATTAGGAATTATTCATAAAAACATGTCAATTGAACAACAGGCGGAACAAGTCGATAAAGTAAAACGGTCAGAAAGCGGGGTAATTACCGATCCATTCTTTTTGACCCCTGAACATCAAGTATATGATGCAGAACATTTAATGAGTAAATATCGGATTTCAGGTGTTCCGATCGTGAATAACGCTGAAGAACAAAAACTTGTTGGAATTATTACGAATCGCGATTTACGCTTCATTCAAGATTACTCAATGAAAATTTCTGATGTGATGACAAAAGAAAACTTGATTACAGCCCCTGTGGGAACGACATTAGCAGAAGCTGAAAAAATTTTACAAAAGTATAAAATTGAAAAACTCCCTCTCGTTGACGATCAAGGTGTGTTAAAAGGACTTATTACTATTAAAGATATTGAAAAAGTTATCGAATTTCCAAACGCAGCAAAAGACGACAAAGGACGTCTTCTTGTTGGAGCAGCCGTTGGGGTTACATCAGATACGATGTTGCGCGTGAAAAAGCTTGTGGAAGCAAATGTTGACGTCATTGTAGTTGATACAGCTCATGGTCACTCAAAAGGAGTGCTTGAAACGGTACGGAAAATTCGCGACACTTATCCAACATTGAACATTATTGCGGGAAATGTCGCGACAGCGGAGGCGACAAGAGATTTAATTGAAGCAGGAGCAAATATCATTAAAGTTGGTATCGGTCCAGGATCCATTTGTACGACACGAGTTGTCGCAGGTGTCGGCGTTCCTCAAATTACGGCCATTTATGACTGTGCAACAGAAGCGAGAAAATATGGTGTTTCGATCATTGCTGATGGAGGAATTAAATATTCTGGTGACATTGTAAAAGCTTTAGCAGCTGGAGGACATGCGGTTATGCTTGGCAGTCTCCTTGCGGGCGTATCTGAAAGCCCAGGAGAAACCGAAATTTATCAAGGTAGACGATTTAAAGTATATCGTGGCATGGGATCAGTTGGAGCAATGGAAAAAGGAAGTAAAGATCGTTATTTCCAAGAAGATAATAAAAAATTTGTTCCAGAAGGCATTGAAGGACGCGTACCTTATAAAGGACCGCTTGCTGATACGATTTATCAACTTGTTGGTGGATTGCGTGCAGGAATGGGCTATTGCGGAACGAAAAACTTAGAAGAATTGCGAGAAAAAACTCAATTTGTGCGCATGACGGGAGCAGGATTAAGAGAAAGCCATCCACATGATGTTCAAATTACGAAAGAAGCTCCGAACTACTCGCTCATCTAGTAAACAAATAGGCGGAGGTGGAAGATTCCTCTGTCTATTTTTTTTTACAAGAGTATGTTAAAATAACGGTTATGTAAAACAGAGTTGGAGGGTTTGAGCGTGAAAACATGGTACAAGAGCTTCATCATTTCCATTGTAGCAATGTTCTTGTTTCTGGTGACGTTACCGCAAAATACAAAAGCCGAAGAAGACGTGCTCAATATTGAAGCCGATGCTGCTATTCTTGTTGAAGCGGAAACGGGAAAAATTTTATATCAAAAAAATATTGATGCGGTTTTAGGAATTGCTAGTATGACAAAAATGATGACGGAGTATTTGTTGCTAGAGGCCATTCATGAAGGACGCGTCAAATGGGATCAAGAATACACAGTAAGTGAGTATGTATATCAAATTTCGCAAAAGCGAGACTTATCGAACGTTCCGTTGAGAAAAGACGGAAAATATACAGTACGTGAACTGTATGAGGCGATGGCTATCTACTCAGCCAACGGAGCGACGGTTGCAATTGCAGAAATTGTTGGTGGTTCGGAAACGAATTTCGTGAAGATGATGAATGAAAAAGCTAAAGAGTTAGGATTAAAAGATTATAAGTTTGTGAATGCAACTGGACTAAATAACAAAGATTTAGGAGGACTGCACCCAGCAGGGAGTGGAGATAACGACGAAAACGTGATGTCTGCTCGTGCTGTGGCAACATTAGCATATCATTTATATCACGAGTTCCCGGAAATTTTAGAAACGGCAAGTATTCCTCGAAAGTATTTCCGAGAAGGAACAGATGACCAAATTAAAATGGATAACTGGAACTGGATGCTCCCAGGACTTGTCGCAGCATATGAAGGTGTAGATGGTATTAAAACGGGATATACAGAGTTTGCGGGGTATTGCTTTACAGGTACAGCAGAGCGAAATGGCATGCGTTTTATCACCGTTGTCATGAATGCCAAAACGAACGGCAAAGGTACGCATTTATCACGTTTTGAACAGACGAGAAAAATGTTAGACTATGCGTTTAGCAACTATACTGTACAACAATTATATCCAAAAGGCTATACGACGAAAAAATATAAAGCGATAACTGTAAAAAAAGGAAAAGAAAAAGAAGTTGCGATTGCAACAAAACAACCATTGTCGCTTGTCATCAAGCGCGGGGAAGAAAAAAAATATAAGCCTGTTGTTGTCATTGAAAAAGAAACGTTAACAGCTCCTGTGAAAAAAGGTCAAAAAGTCGGGTATATGTATGTGAAATATGAAGGAACAGACTACGGCTATTTAACGAAAGAAGGGGAAAAGGCAGCACAAGTTGACGTCGTAACAAAACAAGCTGTAGAGAAAGCAAATGGCTTTGTTTTAGCGATGCGCGCCATTGGCGAACTGTTTAGCGACATTTGGCACGGTGCTTCAAACGCAATCAAAGGGTTGTTTTAAAGCTCTCTTTTTAGAGAGCTTTAAAATTTTTATTGTGATTTTTTAAAAAATTGAGTTAAAATAAAAAAATGTAGTTAGTGTTTCTACACTTTTACCTAGTAAAAACGTATGCTAGAATATGGATAGTGTACTGAAGTGATGAATAGTTGTCGTGAAACTTATTTTTCAGTACAATATCACAATAACGATATACATAATGGGAGGAATGAACGGTGGCGGTTACAGGTACAGAACGTGTAAAACGCGGGATGGCGGAAATGCAAAAAGGTGGCGTCATTATGGACGTTGTGAACGCAGAACAAGCAAAAATTGCAGAGGCAGCAGGTGCAGTCGCTGTGATGGCTCTTGAGCGCGTTCCAGCTGATATTCGTGCAGCTGGTGGCGTTGCCCGCATGGCTGATCCAACTGTAATTGAAGAAGTGATGAATGCAGTATCTATTCCGGTGATGGCGAAAGCGCGTATCGGTCACTATGTGGAAGCGCGTGTATTAGAGGCGCTCGGCGTAGACTATATTGATGAGAGTGAAGTATTAACGCCAGCAGATGAAGAGTTTCATATCGATAAACGTCAATTCACTGTGCCGTTTGTATGCGGTTGCCGTGATTTAGGTGAAGCAGCTCGTCGTATTGCTGAAGGTGCCTCCATGCTTCGTACGAAAGGTGAACCGGGTACAGGGAATATTGTTGAAGCAGTTCGCCATATGCGTAAAGTAAACGCGCAAGTGCGCAAAGTCGTCAGCATGAGCGAAGACGAATTAATGACAGAGGCGAAAAACTTAGGTGCTCCGTTTGAGGTACTATTAGAGATTAAACGCCTTGGTCGTCTTCCTGTCGTTAACTTCGCAGCTGGTGGTGTCGCGACACCAGCCGATGCAGCGTTGATGATGCATTTAGGTGCTGATGGTGTATTTGTCGGTTCAGGTATTTTCAAATCAGAAAACCCTGAAAAATATGCACGTGCTATCGTAGAGGCTACAACTCATTATGAAGATTACGAATTAATTGCTCACTTATCGAAAGGATTAGGTGGAGCGATGAAAGGGATTGATATTTCTTCGTTGCTTCCTGAACAACGAATGCAAGAACGCGGATGGTAATGTAAAGGAGCAATGAATATGGTGAGAATAGGAGTACTAGGGTTACAAGGGGCTGTACGTGAACATGTACGTTCAATTGAAGCGTGTGGTGTAGAAGCTGTTGTTGTTAAAAAAGTAGAACAACTTGCACATATTGACGGCCTCATCATTCCAGGCGGGGAAAGCACGACCATGCGTCGCTTGATGGATAAATATGGATTTATTGAACCGCTGAAGCAATTTGCAAGCGAAGGGAAGCCGATGTTTGGAACGTGTGCTGGCTTAATCATTTTAGCTAAAAAAATTGTTGGTTATGATGAGCCACACCTTGGTTTAATGGATATTACGGTTGAGCGCAACTCGTTTGGTCGTCAACGTGAAAGTTTTGAAGCATCTTTAGCAATTAAAGGTGTTGCCGACGATTTTATTGGTGTATTTATTCGCGCTCCGCATATTGTATCTGTAGGGGGCGATGTTGACGTGCTCGCGACGTATGAGGGTCGCATTGTCGCGGCAAGACAAGGACAGTTTTTAGGATGTTCGTTTCACCCAGAATTAACAGATGACAATCGTATGACGCAATACTTTATCAACATGGTGAAAGAGACAAAAGAATAAACGAGTTGCATTTTGTTTAAACTTATAGTACATTATTTCCAAGAAAATGATATGAATAAAAAGCGATGACAGGAACTAGTAGCAAGCCCTCTTCCTTTCAGAGAGCCGGTGGTCGGTGCGAATCGGCAGGAATGACTTGTGAATCCATCCTGGAGCGAAATGCTGAACGCGTTAGTCAGTAGGCATTTCCGGTGAGAACCGTTATATCTCTCGAGTGGGAGACGTACGTCTTCAACTAGGGTGGCAACGCGGGAGCACTCTCGTCCCTTTCTTTCGGGACGAGAGTTTTTTATTTCATAAATCAAAAAGGAGGAATGATGATGTTAGACTTAAAATTTTTACGTAACAATTTTGAAGAAGTAAAACAAAAGCTTCAACATCGTGGTGAGGATTTAGCAGATTTTGAACGATTCGAGCAGCTCGATCGTCGTCGTCGAGAACTAATTGCACAAGCGGAAGAATTAAAAAATAAGCGAAACGATGTGTCGCAACAAATTGCTTTATTAAAGCGCGAAAAAAAAGATGCAGATCATCTCATTGTTGAAATGCGCCAAGTTGGTGATCGTATTAAAGTGCTTGACGATGAATTACGTGAAGTGGAACAACAGCTTGAAACGTTACTTTTATCGATTCCAAATGTTCCGCATGAATCTGTTCCAATTGGTGAATCAGAAGATGATAATGTAGAAATTCGTAAATGGGGTGAACCGCGTTCTTTTCCTTTCGAACCGAAGCCGCACTGGGAAATTGCTGATCAACTTGGTATTTTAGACTTTGAACGTGCAGCGAAAGTAACAGGAAGTCGATTTGTATTTTATAAAGGACTTGGGGCGCGCTTAGAACGTGCATTAATTAACTTTATGTTAGATGTACATGTGGAACAACACGGATATGAAGAAGTTTTACCACCGTACATCGTCAATCGAGCGAGCATGACGGGAACGGGACAGCTTCCGAAGTTTGAGGAAGATGCGTTTCGTATTGAGAGCGAAGATTACTTTTTAATTCCAACAGCAGAAGTCCCTGTAACAAACTTACATCGTGATGAAATTTTATCAGCAGATGATTTACCGATTAAATATGCCGCTTATAGTGCATGTTTCCGTTCAGAAGCTGGTTCAGCAGGAAGAGATACACGTGGATTAATTCGTCAACATCAGTTCAATAAAGTAGAACTTGTCAAATTTGTCAAACCAGAAGATTCTTATGAAGAACTCGAAAAACTAACAAATGATGCAGAACGTATTTTACAACTACTAGGTTTGCCGTATCGTGTGATGAGCATGTGTACAGCTGATTTAGGTTTTACTGCTGCGAAAAAATATGACATTGAAGTATGGTTACCAAGCTATGGCACATACCGAGAAATTTCTTCTTGCAGCAATTTTGAAGCGTTTCAAGCTCGTCGTGCAAACATTCGTTTCCGCCGTGATCCAAAGGCGAAACCAGAACATGTGCATACGTTAAATGGGTCTGGCTTAGCGATTGGACGAACAGTGGCAGCGATTTTGGAGAATTATCAACAAGAAGATGGAACGGTCGTTATTCCAGAAGTACTTCGACCATACATGGGAGGCAAAGAGGTGATTTCATAGGGGGGAACTTGCTCCCCTTTTTTATATAAAAAATATTGACATGCGATGATGATTATGATAAATTAATACATGTCGATACGGAGGAGTACCCAAGTCTGGCTGAAGGGGTCGGTCTTGAAAACCGAGAGGCGTCGAAAGGCGCGCGGGGGTTCGAATCCCTCCTCCTCCGCCATCATTTGGATGTTTACAAACCACAGCGCATAAAATGGAGATTGTTTATTGAAATAATTCGTTACGATATGTAACGAATTTTTGTTTTATGTAAAAATAAGGATGCCCAAACTAGGCATCCTTATTTTTTTAACTTACGATATTGTTCGATCATATACCCAATTTTTGCGACAATCGGTTCGATTGATTGAGCATCACCAATAATATCATACTCATTAATGTTAATACGCAAAACAGGACAAGCGTTGAAGCTATTAATCCATCTTTCATACCTTTCATACATTTCTTTCCAATATTCAATTGGTGTCTGCTGTTCCATTGGGCGACCGCGTTCACGAATACGTTTAATAATTTCCTCAAAACTTCCTTCTAAATAAATAAGTAAATCAGGATGAGGAAAATATGGTGTCATAACCATCGCTTCGAATAAACTTGTATACGTTTCATAGTCGACTTTCGACATTGTTCCTTTTTCAAAATGCATTTTTGCAAAAATGCCTGTATCTTCATAAATGGAACGATCTTGGACAAATCCTCCCCCGTATTCGAAAATACGTTTTTGTTCTTTAAACCGTTCTGCAAGAAAATAAATTTGAAGATGAAAACTCCAACGTTTAAAGTCGGCATAAAATTTATCTAAATACGGGTTTGTGTCTACTTTTTCAAAAGAAGTGCGAAATTGAAGTGCATCAGCTAACGCTTTTGTCATCGTTGATTTTCCTACACCGACCGTTCCAGCAATGGTAATGACAGCATCGCTGGGAATATGATATTTTTCTCGTAAGTTCATTGTTCTAAGCTCCTTTTAAGAACAGATTGTAGTTCATTTAAAATATAAAATCGATCTTGATCACGACGAACGAAGTCGAGTTCGTCCCCGTTAAATCGCAATACAGGAATATGGGGATGGGCTTGTTCAAATTGTTCCATTGCTTGTTCATAAGCATGAGACAGTTGTTGTAAATAGTTCGGGTCAATGTTTTTTTCGAATTCGCGACCACGCATAGCGATACGCTTTAACAACGTGTGTAATGAAGCGTGTAAATAAATGACGACGTTTGGTTTTGGCATGTCGTTTGTTAAAATGTCATAAATTCGTACATACTTTTCGTATTGCTTTCCTTTTAACGTTTGCTTAGCAAAGATTAAGTTTTTAAAAATATGATAGTCAGCTACAACCGGTTTCCCATTGTTTAAAAAATTTTTTTCGACATCTTCTAGCTGTTTATAGCGATTACATAGAAAAAACATCTCCGTTTGGAAACTCCATTCTTCGATGTTTTCATAAAATTTACCTAAAAAAGGATTTTCATCAACGATTTCTTTTAACAATTCATATTGAAAATAGTCTGAAATGACCTTGGCTAACGATGTTTTTCCAACACCGATTGGACCTTCCACAGTAATAAAGGGCACGCGGGACATTGTGTAACCTCCTTTAGGTGAAACCGTCTGTGTAGACAGACAAAATTTATTTTAACATAAAATGATTAGTCTGTATGTTGCTTTTTTGTTTTGATATACTCTATAGATGATAAAAAGGTACGGGAGTTTCAAAAGATGAAAAATGATGAGTACTACATGCATTTAGCGATTGAAGAAGCAAAGAAGGCAGAAGAAATAGGAGAAGTGCCTATCGGTGCTGTTATTGTATATAACGATCAAATCATTGCGCGAGCTCATAATTTGCGCGAACGGGATCAACGCTCGATTGCTCATGCAGAGCTTTTAGCTATTGATGAAGCATGTAAAAAACTAGGGACGTGGCGACTAGAACAAGCAACGTTGTACGTGACGTTAGAACCTTGTGCGATGTGTGCTGGAGCAATCGTTCTTTCTCGGATAAAACGAGTTGTGTTTGGAGCTAGTGACCCAAAAGGAGGGTGTGCTGGAACATTAATGAATTTATTGCAAGAGAAGCGATTTAATCATCAAGCAGAAGTTGTTAGTGGGGTATTAGCTGAACAATGTGGCCATATGCTAAGCGAGTTTTTTCGACGATTGCGTCAACGAAAAAAAGAAGAAAAAAATAGTTTTTATTCCAATTAAATTCCATTGTGTAGACATTGCAATTTATACAAAAAAGAGATATACTTATACTTGCGTTAGAGATAACGCATTGCCGTGCTAAGCGGGGAGGTAGCGGTGCCCTGTACTCGCAATCCGCTCTAGCGAGGCTGAATCCCTTCTTTAGGCTAGTTTGCTGTAGAGTCTGCCTAGAGTAAGTGGTGTTGACGTTTGGGTCCTGCGCAATGGGAATCCGTGAACCCTGTCAGGTCCGGAAGGAAGCAGCAGTAAGCGGACGATCCCATGTGCCGCAGGGGTGCCTGAACTGAGCTAACTACTCTAGTAACGTTTATGGTAGCTAGTCGACGGAAGGTGCACGGCAACTTACGTAGGTGAGATACAAGCACTTGCTCAAACGGCAAGTGCTTTTTTCATGCGTTTTTTAATGATATAATGAATAAGATATGAGCAAAGAGGAGGGCAGTTTCGTGAGTTATAAAGCTTTATATCGTGTTTTTCGACCGCAAAGCTTTAAAGATGTTGTCGGTCAAGAACACGTCACAAAAACGTTGCAAAATGCCCTGCTTCAACAAAAGATTTCACATGCATATTTATTTTCGGGTCCACGTGGGACAGGAAAAACAAGTATAGCTAAAATTTTTGCTAAAGCGATAAACTGCGAGCATCGTCCAACAGCAGAGCCATGCAACGAATGTCCGACTTGTTTAGGCATTATGAACGGTTCGATTTCGGATGTGTTAGAGATTGACGCAGCATCAAATAACGGGGTAGATGAAATTCGTGATATTCGCGATAAGGTGAAATTTGCTCCAACCTCAGCACCGTATAAAGTGTATATTATTGACGAAGTGCATATGTTATCCATTGGTGCGTTTAATGCGTTATTAAAGACATTAGAGGAACCACCGAAACATGTCATTTTCATTTTAGCAACAACAGAGCCACACAAAATTCCGTTAACGATCGTTTCGCGATGCCAACGTTTTGATTTTCGGCGCATCGAGCTGAAGTCTATCGTTTCGCGCTTGAAAACGGTTGTTGCAGAAGAAGGGATAGATGTAGAGGAAGAAGCATTATTTGCGATTGCGCGTGCTGCCGATGGCGGAATGCGTGATGCGTTAAGTTTGCTTGATCAAGCCATTTCTTTTAGTGATGATCGGGTGTTGCTTGAAGATGTGTTAGCGGTTACAGGTACGGTTTCGCAACGAAAAATTGCAGATTTAATTGGCGCGATGTATGAAAAAAAGACGGTTGAGGCGTTACGTCTTTTTCAAGATTTAATGGAGCAAGGGAAAGACCCGAATCGTCTTGTCGAAGATTTAATTTACTATTATCGAGATATGCTTTTATATAAAGCAGCGCCACAGCTCGAGGATGTGACGCATCGCGTGCTTGTTGACGAGCGCTTTCGAGAGCTTTCTGACATGGTTCCAACATCATTTATATATGAAGCAATCGATTTATTAAGTAAAAGTCAACATGACATGCGTCTAACGAATCACCCGCGCATTCATATGGAAGTGGCAATTGTGAAACTTTGTTACGAAGAGGAGCGCTTGACTAAAACTTCGATTTCTCCGGTGTTAGAGGAGAAGTTGAAACAACTTGAAGAAGAATTAGCGAAACTAAAGGAAACTGGTGTGAAGCCCTCTGCTACAGAAACAAGTGAATCGGTGAAAAAAACAGGAAAAAGTATTCGTACAGACTATAAAATACCAGTAGGGCGCATTCATGAAGTACTTCGTCAAGCAACGCATCAACATTTGTCCCTTGTTAAAGGGAATTGGGGACATGTGCTCGAGCTGTTGAAAAAGCAAAATAAAGTTTCGCATGCAGCATTATTACAAGAAAGTGAGCCTGTAGCAGCAAGTAGCACAGCTTTTGTGTTAAAATTTAAATATGAAATCCATTGTAAGATGGTTGCTGATAATAGCAACTATGTCAAAGATAATTTAGAGCAAGTGTTATTGGAGCTAACAGGGAAAAAACTCGATACGATCCCTGTTCCTGAAAATGAATGGTTTCAAATTCGTGAGCAGTTCATTCGTCAACAAACAAATGAGGATGAACAACACGAGCAGGAAGACCCATTTATTTTGGAAGCGAAAAAATGGTTTGGTGAAAATTTAATCGAAATTAAAGAGTAATGGAGGAATGATGAACATGATGCGTGGAATGGGAAATATGCAAAAAATGATGAAACAAATGCAAAAAATGCAAAAAGATATGGAGAAAGCGCAAGCAGAATTAGCGGAAAAAACAGTTGAAGGAACAGCAGGAGGTGGAATGGTCACTGTTGTTGCGAATGGTCATAAACAAATTTTAGAAGTGAAAATTAAAGAAGAAGTCGTTGATCCAGAAGATATCGACATGTTGCAAGATTTAGTGCTTGCGGCGACAAATGATGCGTTAAAAAAGGTAGATGAGTTAACAGCAGAAACAATGGGACAGTTTACAAAAGGATTGAACATACCAGGATTATTCTAGGGGGTTCGTATGTATTATCCAGAGCCGATATCGAAGTTAATCGACAGTTTTATGAAATTGCCAGGCATCGGACCGAAAACGGCCGTCCGTCTGGCGTTTTTTGTGCTAAACATGAAAGAAGACGTAGTACTGGATTTCGCAAAAGCGCTCGTAAATGCGAAAAGAAATTTAACATATTGTTCATCGTGCGGTCATATTACTGATAAGGATCCTTGTTATATTTGCCAAGACGACAAACGTGATCGTTCGATTATTTGCGTTGTTCAAGATCCGAAAGACGTTATTGCTATGGAAAAAATGAAAGAATATAACGGGCTATATCATGTGTTACATGGAGCGATTTCTCCTATGGAAGGAATTGGACCAGAAGATATTAAAATTGCTGAGTTGTTTAGACGTCTTCAAGATGAAACGGTTCAAGAAGTGATTTTAGCAACGAATCCAAATATTGAAGGTGAAGCAACGGCCATGTATATTTCGCGGTTGTTGAAGCCAACGGGTGTTAAAATTACGCGTATTGCTCACGGATTGCCGGTTGGTGGTGATTTAGAATACGCGGATGAAGTGACGTTATCTAAAGCTCTTGAAGGAAGAAGGGAATTGTAGTGTTTTGGAAGAAAAAAGGATGGCTACGCAAACAATTTAACGATCAGCTTATTGAGCGATTACAACATTATCGTGACGATTGGATGGGAAAAAAGCAATTGATAGAAAAAAGTGTTGAGCCGTCTGAAAAAGTCATCTTTGATTTAAAAATCGCTGAAGCAAAATATTTATTTCTCCTTCGAGAAGCAAAAAAGCGCAAAGTAACAATTGGGAAGGGATGATCCCCTTCCCTTTTTACGTGGGCTTGTCATATAGAAAAGAGGTGAACATATATTTAAAAATAAAACAGACGGGAGGAGAGGAAAGGATGAATGAAACAGTCGTCATTGTGTCGATCGTTAGTTTAATTGTTATTATTTTGCTTATTGGAATTCCGATACGATTGACCCGATTTATTGGTGAAGGAATTGCTCGTTTTGTGATTGGAGCTTTATTTATTTTTTTAATTAATATTGTTGGTGATGTATCAGGTATTCATTTGCCAATTAATTTGTTCACAGTAACTGTGACGGGTTTTCTAGGCATCCCTGGTGTTGTAGCCCTTATTTTCATTCAACAATATGTCATTTCATAAACGGACATATCCGTTTATTTTTTTGTTGACGAATATGTACATTCATGATATATTAATAAATGTCGTTGTTAATAACAAAAAAGATGTTGACAAGTAATTGTTTTTTATGGTACTATTATTCACGTCTTTGTTGTTCTTTGAAAACTGAACAAAACAGCAGCGTAAAAGCTAGAGATATGAACTTTCTATGGAGAGTTTGATCCTGGCTCAGGACGAACGTTGGCGGCGTGCCTAATACATGCAAGTCGAGCGGACGAATCAAAAGCTTGCTTTTGATTCGTTAGCGGCGGACGGGTGAGTAACACGTGGGCAACC
>NZ_JACHEQ010000023.1 GCF_014201515.1 Anoxybacillus mongoliensis | reverse complement strand
CACACCCGTTCCCATCCCGAACACGGAAGTTAAGCTCTCCAGCGCCGATGGTAGTTGGCGGGACACCGCCTGCGAGAGTAGGACGTTGCCGGGCATTATTACGTTTATTTTCTATTGCCGCGGGGTGGAGCACGAACGAATTCACCGCTGTGAGTTCACATCAGCGTACCGCTCGAGTCACTACTTGAATATACTAATTGAGAGCGGGACGGCCAGTTTTTTACGAGGGTTCTGTTCCATTCGATAAACCTTTTAGTTATTTCCTAATTGCCGCGGGGTGGAGCAGCCAGGTAGCTCGTCGGGCTCATAACCCGAAGGTCGCAGGTTCAAATCCTGCCCCCGCAACCAATGAAGCGAAACGATGTAAGTTTCGTATTTTTTTATGCCTTTTTTTGCGTTATGATTTATTTTCGTGTACACTTATATGTGTAGCATTTCCTTAGGAGAGCGATCCTAAGGTCTTTTTTGTATGTTGATTTTATTCAATTAGGGGAATGAACGATGAAAACATATGAATATGTATCACATCATCCTGAAGATACGTTGGCATTAGCGATGAAACTTGCTCGATATGTTCAGCCAAAAGACGTTATTACGTTAGAAGGTGATTTGGGGGCAGGAAAAACAACATTTACAAAAGGATTAGCAAAAGGTTTAGGAATTGACCGTAATGTGAACAGCCCAACTTTTACTATTATAAAGCATTATGAAGGGCGTTTACCTTTGTATCATATGGATGTATATCGTTTAGATGAAAGCGAAGAAGATTTAGGATTTGATGAATATTTTTTTGGTGATGGTGTAACAGTTGTCGAATGGGCACACTTAATTGAACCATATTTGCCATCTGAGCGCTTACATATTACGATTCACCATGCGGATGGAGAAAATCGAATCATTCGTTTTTCACCGATTGGTGAACGGTATAAACAGCTATGTAAGGAGATTTTTAGTGATGAAAGTGTTAGCCATTGATACATCCACCTTTGTTATGGGAATCGCTATCGTTGATGGACAAGTCGTTAAAGGCGAAATGATTACGAATTTGAAAAAAAATCATTCAATACGAGTAATGCCTGCGATTGAGGCGCTTCTTCAAGAATGTGAGGTAAGCCCACAAGATCTTGACCGTATTGTTGTTGCGAAAGGACCTGGATCATACACAGGTGTCCGCATTGGTGTGACGATTGCCAAAACGCTTGCTTGGACGTTGCGCATTCCACTTGTCGGTATATCGAGTTTAGAAGTGATGGCAGCAAATGCGAAGTATTTTGACGGGGTTATTGTTCCATTAATGGACGCTCGACGCGGACAAATTTATACAGGTCTTTACAAAGCTGAAGGAGGCAATATTCAATCCGTTGTAGCTGATCAAGTTATTTTAGCTACAGAGTGGGCAAATGAATTAAAATCGTACAATGAACCCATTTTATTAGTTGGAAATGATAGTGTGCTACACGAAGCAGTGTTTGTTGAAGCGCTAGGTCATTCTGTTCAAGTAGCTTCAGCGACCTTTCACAATCCGCGCCCAAGCGAACTCGCATGGTTAGGTATGAATCGTGAACCAGAAGATGTTCATACATTTGTCCCAAATTATATTCGTTTAGCAGAGGCCGAAGCGAATTGGCTTGCTCGTCAACAAGAAAGGGCGGAAGGTTAAGTGAATGTTTTTTTTCGTTTTATGACGCTTCAAGATCTTGATCGTATTATAGAAATTGAGCAATGTTCATTTACACTTCCGTGGAGCCGTTCTTCCTTTTATCAAGAATTGACAAACAATCCGTATGCTCGTTACATTGTGATGGAGTATGATGGACAAATTATCGGTTATTGTGGTATGTGGCTGGTCATGGATGAGGCACATATTACAAACATTGCGGTATTGTCGGAGTTTCGTGGCAAAAAGTTAGGAGAAGCATTGATGAAACAGGCGATGGAGTTGGCAAAAAAAGAAGGAGCGCAAACAATGACGTTAGAAGTGCGAGTATCGAACATCGTTGCACAATCATTGTATCGGAAACTCGGCTTTTTAAATGGAGGTATTCGTAAACGATACTATTCGGATAATCAAGAAGATGCATTAGTCATGTGGGTGAAATTATGAGTAAAAAGGATATATTTGTACTTGGAATTGAAACAAGTTGCGATGAAACAGCTGCAGCCATTGTGAAAAACGGACGTGAAATTGTAGCTAACGTTGTCGCTTCACAAATGGAAAGTCACCAGCGATTTGGAGGAGTTGTTCCTGAAATTGCCTCACGTCATCATGTTGAACAAATGACGCTCGTGTTAGAAGAAACGATGAGGCGAGCAAATATGGATGTGAGCAAGCTCGATGCCATTGCGGTGACAGAAGGTCCAGGATTAGTAGGTGCGCTATTAATCGGCGTGAATGCAGCGAAGGCATTAGCTTTTGCACATCGCATTCCTCTTGTTAATGTGCATCATATCGCAGGGCATATTTATGCGAATCAGCTTGTACAAGAAATGAAATTTCCACTTTTAGCCCTTGTTGTATCAGGAGGTCATACGGAACTGATTTACATGAAGGAGCATGGTGTATTTGAAGTGATTGGCGAGACGCGCGATGATGCGGCAGGGGAAGCGTATGACAAAGTTGCCCGAGCGTTACAACTACCTTATCCGGGAGGACCCCACATTGATCGCTTAGCGAAACATGGAAAACCAACTATTGATTTACCGCGCGCATGGCTTGAAGAAGGTTCATATGATTTTAGTTTTAGCGGATTAAAATCAGCGGTTATTAATGCGTTGCACAATGCAAAACAGCGTGGAGAGACGATTCGTCCTGAAGATATGGCGGCAAGTTTTCAGGCAAGTGTCATCGAAGTATTAGTAGAAAAGACGATACAAGCAGCTATACATTATCGAGTGAAACAAGTCTTGTTAGCTGGCGGTGTGGCAGCAAATGAAGGACTGCGTACGCAATTACAAAAACAAATGAAGCAGCTGCCGGAAGTCGAGTTAGTTATCCCGCCGTTGTCGCTTTGCACAGATAATGCTGCGATGATTGCGGCAGCGGGAACGGTATTATTTCAACAAGGAAAGCGCGCCACCATGGCGTTAAATGCAAACCCAAGTTTACTGTTATAGCAACAGGGTGCCCTAAAAGTAACCGGGCACCCTTTCTTATAATCGTATAAATTTCTTCGAAGAAAAACTGAACTTTTTTGTGGATTATTTTATCCACATATATGTGAATAATGTGGAAAACGTTGATTGTATGTTATTTTATCATAACGAGTTAACCACAATGATATATGTGGATTTTTTGATTTTCTTGTGGATAATGTGGAAAAGTAGGTGAATAACTTATATTTAGGTGTTTTTTCTGTGGATATATTTGTGTAAAAAATGAGCTAGTCCACAAATGGGGCTAGCTCATTATTATTGTTGTAAAAGTTCCCATTGTTCAAATAGTTCGTCGAATTTTTTCTTTAGTTCTTCGATCTTTGCTTGAGTATCCCGAGCTTTTTCATAGTCATTGTAACAGGAAGGATCATATAATTGTTGTTCATATGCAGCAATTTGTTGCTCCAGTTGCTCCATTTCCAGCTCTAGTTGTTCTAGTTTTCGTTTTCGCTGTCGTTCAAGCTTTTTTCGCTCTTTTTCTTCTTCGTATGAACGCTTTGGTGAAGATCGTTCTTCTGTTATCGTCTTTTCATTGAGTTGTCCAAGCTCAAGCAACTCTGCTTTTTTTGCCACATAATAATCGTAGTCTCCCAAATATTCCACAAGTCCATCTGTGGATAACTCATATATTTTGGTTGCGATTCTGTTAATAAAATAACGGTCATGAGAGACGAATATAATTGTCCCAGGATATTCAATGAGTGCTTGTTCTAGCACTTCTTTGCTATCTAAATCCAAATGGTTTGTCGGCTCGTCTAAAACTAATACGTTCGCTTTTTTCATCATTAGCTTAGCGAGAGCGAGCCGTGCTTTTTCCCCGCCGCTTAATGTCTGAACAGGCTTCAATACATCGTCACCAGAGAATAAAAAGTTTCCGAGAATGGTCCGAATTTCTTTCTCTGTTTTTAATCGATCTTCATCCCACAGCTCGTCGATGACGCGTTTATTAGATGTTAATTCCGCTTGTTCTTGATCATAATAACCGATTTGTACGTTTGTTCCGTAACGCAGCTCCCCTTGTTTTATAGGAAGTCGTTTGACGATCGTTTTTAGAAGAGTCGATTTTCCAATGCCGTTCGGTCCAATCAGTGCAATACTATCCCCGCGAGTGATGCGAAATGAAAGATTTTTTGCGATGATGTGATCGTAACCGATCGCTAAATTGTTGGCTGTTAGCACATCATTTCCGCTTGGCCGTTCGATTTCGAAACGAAATGATGCCGATTTCTCATCACCAAGCGGCTTTTCGATGATGTTCATTTTTTCTAGTTGCTTTCTACGGCTTTGTGCCCGCTTTGTTGTTGAGGCGCGAGCGATATTTCGTTGAATAAAATCTTTTAATTTTGTGATTTCCTCTTGTTGTTTTTCGTACAATTTCAGTTGTTGTTCAAATTGCTCCGCCCGTTGATGTAAGTAGCTTGTATAGTTTCCAACATATTTTTTTATTTTTGTGCGCGACAACTCGTATACTTGTGTGACGATTTGATCAAGAAAATAGCGATCGTGCGAGACGATGAGAATGGCTCCTGTATAGTTTTTTAAATACTGTTCAAGCCATTGTAATGTTTCCATATCTAAATGGTTCGTTGGTTCGTCTAAAATAAGTAAATTTGGCTTAGTCAGAAGTAGTTTTCCTAGCGCTAGTCTCGTCCGCTGTCCGCCGCTTAATGTTGATACTTTTGTTGTATAATCGTACTGGGAAAAGCGAAGGCCATGAAGAACAGAACGAATATCTGCTTCATATTGATAACCGCCTTTTTCCTTAAATTCCGTTTGTAAACGATCATATTGCTCTAATAGTCTTTCGTAGTCAGCATCATGCAAGCTCATTTGTTGTTCTAGTTCACGCAATTTCTTTTCCATTTGTTGAAGCGGGGCAAAAACATCGAGCATTTCGTCCCAAATGGAGCGATGAGCTTGCAAACCTGTATATTGATCTAAATAGCCGATTGTCACATGTTTCGGCTTTATAATTTCACCTGTATCGTATGACAATTGGCCAGCAATGATTTTTAATAATGTTGATTTTCCTGCGCCGTTTCTCCCAACTAGAGCAATGCGATCTTTTTCTTGTATTTCAAGTTTTATGTCTGATAAAACTTGTTCAGCTCCATATGATTTGGATAGTTGGTTTATTTGTAAAATGATCATCATTTCTCACCTCAATCTTCTTTTGATAGTGTAACGCACTTTCTTCATGTTCGGCAATACTAGTGTGTGAATAACAAATTTGACAAAAATAATAATAAAGGGTACAAAGGAAAGACAGAATGAAAAAAATAGTGTATAGTTTAAAAGTGGAGAGAACTTTTTCGATGTATAGGAGAGAAAAATGAAAGCGCTAACTATTTGTGAAAGGAAATGTGGGGGATTGACTCGTGAACAATGAACAACCAAAAATTCCGCAGGCGACCGCAAAGCGACTACCGTTGTATTATCGTTTTTTGAAAAACTTGCATGCATCAGGAAAGCAGCGTGTATCTTCAGCGGAGTTAAGTGAAGCTGTAAAAGTCGATTCAGCAACGATTCGCCGTGATTTTTCATACTTTGGTGCGCTTGGAAAAAAAGGATACGGATATAATGTGAATTATTTGCTGTCGTTTTTCCGTAAAACGTTAGATCAAGATGAAACGACAGAAGTCGCGTTATTTGGAGTCGGTAATTTAGGGACGGCATTTTTGAACTACAATTTTAGCAAAAACAATAATACGAAAATTGTGATGGCGTTCGATGTAGATCCAGATAAAGTCGGAACAGAAGTCGGAGGAGTTCCAGTTTATCATTTAGATGAATTGGAAGAAAAACTCGGTGGAATTACGGTAGCGATTTTAACTGTTCCTGCTCAGGTTGCTCAGCCGATTACTGACCGACTTGTTCAAAAAGGCATTAAAGGAATTTTAAACTTTACGCCTGCTCGTCTGCATGTGCCAGAACACATTCGTGTTCATCATATTGATTTAGCGGTCGAATTGCAGTCACTCGTTTACTTTTTAAAACATTACGGAAATGAGTAAACCTCCCGTTTATGAGCGGGAGGTTTTTTTCAATAAAGAACGAATTGCTGTGCCAAAATCAAATGTTGCAATTAGGATGAATAACATCGTCGTTACATCCCAAATACCATCATCGGCACTATCCACAGCAAAATAAGTAAATAAAATGCCCATGAGAAAATAAAACAACGGTTCAGATTTCATGAAAACAGCCTCCAAATCACGAATTGCATTTGTTCTGCTTCGCGCATCATTTTTTCAATTTCTTCGGCAAATAATGTTTGAATGGCAACGACAAAGGTGTTCATGAGCACATGGGCCACAATAGGTACGAGAATGCGTTTTGTTTTGACATATAAGAAGGCAAATACAAATCCCATTGTTGCGTAAAGAAGCAAATGTTCGAACTCTAAATGGACAACGGCAAATAAAAGTGAACTGACAAGGGCTGATAAAAGAAAGTTATATTTTTTATACAACGTTCCGAAAATAATTTTTCGAAAGATGATTTCTTCTAAAATCGGTCCGACGATCGAAGTGACAAGTATAAGTGCTGGTGTGAGTTTTACCATTTCAACGATGCGTCGTGTGTTTTCGGATCCCATTTCGACACCAAAGAGGTGTACTTCGATGTTTGCTGCAATGCCTTGGGCGAAAAGAGCGAGCAAAAACCCCCCAATTGCCCAAAAGATCGACGTTCCAATTGATGCTTGATGGCGATCATACGAATACTTCATATCTTCTTTCATGAAATAAAGAACGAAAAAAAGAGCAATCGAAAAACTAATAACAGCCCAATAACCAGAGGCGATCGAAAAAGCTACTTCTTTATTTGATGCGTTAATAAATCCGCTATGTGCGAGTAGAGGAACGCCAACTAAACTGGATAGTTGCATAGCAATGTATGTAATGATGACAAACCAATATTGCTTTTTCACATGTTCAACCCCTTTTTGCAAAATGAGTACTTTTTCATTTTACCATATTTTTTGTATGAATTTCGAAAGGAAAGACATAATGAAAAAGGGAAACATTTAGTGAAAAATTTTTAACTTCCTACTTGCAAAATTGAAAAAAGTTCATTAATATAATAAGTGTGTTAGCACTCAATAATAACGAGTGCTAATAACGGAACGAAAATCTAATTAAGGAGGTCGTTTGCCGTGTTGAAGCCACTAGGTGATCGCATTGTCATTGAATTAATCCAAACTGAAGAGAAAACAGCGAGCGGAATTGTTTTACCAGACACAGCGAAAGAAAAGCCACAAGAAGGGAAAGTTGTTGCAGTTGGATCAGGTCGCGTTCTCGATAATGGTGAGCGTGTAGCTCCAGAAGTGAGTGTTGGTGACCGCATCATCTTCTCAAAATATGCGGGTACAGAAGTGAAATATGATGGAAAAGAATATTTAATCTTACGTGAAAGCGACATTTTAGCTGTGATTGGTTAATCGTTCGCCTGATAACATATAAAGCATACAAAAATACTTAACAAAAATGATCATCAAGGGGGTAAGATGTATGGCAAAAGAAATTAAATTCAGCGAAGAAGCTCGTCGTGCGATGTTACGCGGTGTAGATAAATTAGCTGATGCAGTAAAAGTAACATTAGGTCCAAAAGGTCGTAACGTTGTATTAGAGAAAAAATTTGGTTCTCCATTAATTACAAATGACGGTGTAACAATCGCGAAAGAAATTGAATTAGAAGATCCGTTTGAAAATATGGGTGCGAAACTTGTTGCGGAAGTAGCAAGCAAAACAAACGATGTTGCTGGTGACGGTACAACAACAGCGACTGTATTAGCACAAGCGATGATTCGTGAAGGTTTGAAAAACGTAACAGCTGGTGCGAACCCAATGGGCATTCGCAAAGGTATTGAAAAAGCTGTTGCTGTTGCGGTAGAAGAATTAAAAGCGATCTCTAAACCAATTGAAGGCAAAGATTCTATCGCTCAAGTTGCAGCGATTTCTGCGGCTGACGAAGAAGTTGGTCAATTAATCGCAGAAGCAATGGAACGCGTTGGTAAAGATGGCGTCATTACATTAGAAGAGTCTAAAGGCTTCACAACAGAATTAGATGTTGTGGAAGGTATGCAATTTGACCGTGGTTATGTATCTCCATACATGATCACAGACTCTGATAAAATGGAAGCTGTATTAGAAAATCCATACATCTTAATTACAGATAAAAAAGTTTCAAGCATTCAAGAACTTCTTCCTGTATTAGAGCAAGTTGTTCAACAAGGCAAACCATTATTAATCATTGCTGAAGATGTAGAAGGCGAAGCGCTTGCAACATTAGTTGTGAACAAGCTCCGTGGTACATTCACAGCTGTTGCAGTAAAAGCGCCTGGATTCGGCGATCGTCGTAAAGCAATGCTTCAAGATATTGCGATTTTAACAGGTGGCGAAGTCATTACAGAAGAGTTGGGTCGCGAATTGAAATCAACAACAATTGCTTCACTTGGTCGTGCAGCGAAAGTTGTTGTAACAAAAGAACATACAACAATTGTTGGTGGCGCTGGTCGTGCAGAAGACATTCAAGCACGCATCAACCAAATCCGTGCTCAATTAGAGGAAACTACTTCTGAATTTGATCGTGAAAAATTACAAGAGCGCTTAGCGAAATTAGCTGGTGGTGTTGCGGTAATCAAAGTTGGTGCTGCAACAGAAACAGAATTGAAAGAGCGCAAATTGCGTATCGAAGACGCATTGAACGCAACACGTGCCGCAGTTGAAGAAGGTATCGTTGCCGGCGGTGGTACAGCGTTAATGAACGTGTACAGCAAAGTTGCAGCTATTGAAGCTGAAGGCGACGAAGCAACGGGTGTGAAAATTGTTCTTCGTGCGATTGAAGAGCCAGTTCGCCAAATCGCACAAAACGCAGGTTTAGAAGGTTCTGTCATCGTAGAACGCTTAAAAACAGAAAAACCTGGCATCGGCTTCAACGCAGCAACTGGCGAGTGGGTTGACATGATCGAAGCAGGTATCGTTGACCCAACAAAAGTAACTCGCTCTGCACTTCAAAACGCAGCATCTGTTGCCGCTATGTTCTTAACAACTGAAGCGGTAGTTGCTGACAAGCCAGAAGAAAACAAAAACACACCTGGCATGCCTGACATGGGCGGCATGATGTAATACTTTTTCGTGTGGGAGAAGTGGCGTTGGTCGCTTCTCCCGCATTTTTTATGTAAAGGACTTATCCCCTTATAAAAAGATAAGGGGATTTTTAATTTTTAGACATTTTAAAATTATGTGTGAATGTTAATATAGAAATATACAATGAAACGATGCGAAGGAGTATGATTATGTTAGAAGACGTTACATTTAGAATAGCGAGTATAGATGATTTACCGACAATCGTTAGCATTTACAACTCGACAATTCCAAGTCGATTAGTAACTGCTGATACAGAGCCCGTATCGGTAGACGATAGATTGGAATGGTTTAAGGAACACGACCCTAATCAAAGACCTTTATGGATGGTGGAATATGGAGATGAAGTTTGTGGTTGGGTAAGCCTTCAATCTTTTTACGGGAGACCAGCCTATCATGCGACTGCTGAGATAAGTATTTATCTTCATGAAAATTTTAGAGGAAAAGGATTAGGGAAAAGGATTTTAGCTAAAGTGATCGAGGAGTGTCCGAAGGTTGGTATTGATACTTTGCTCGGATTTATCTTTGCGCACAACGAGCCGAGCATGAAACTATTTTTGAGTGTAGGTTTTGAGAAGTGGGGATATTTGCCGGAAGTTGCTGAGTTAGACGGGATGAAAAGAGATTTAATTATTGTTGGAAAAAAGATTGATTCGTTTTAGCATTGAAAAACAAGGGCTACTCTTTTGTTTCACGAGTAGCCTTGTTTTCTAACTGACTTAAAAAACAAAGAACAGAGCCAACAGCTTGAATCCATGCCCCAATGATGCTAATCGTCTGCCCTTCCTCTTTACTTCCTCGTCCTTCACGTATGCCACCAATAGCTTGTAAGGCGTTGCCGATCGATTGAAGCAAATTTCCCACTGGGCTTAAAGATGACTGCTCACCTTCCCAATCATCCGCAAACGCAATGAGCCCCCCTAATGATTGTAACCAATTTCCTGTGATCTCCTGTTGACTTCCATCTTTGTTTAATAGTCCAGCAACAACGGTTACGTTACCGATAGCTTGAATTTGATTTCCGTATATACCTAGTGTATCAGGGATCTCGGCATCTGCCTCTAGGGCGTTTCCTGTCGCTTGCAATACGTTTCCCCATAAATCAAGGGCGAACTGTTTCTTATCGCTTAAAAAAGGAATGCTTCCAATGGCTGAAGTGACAGTACCTACAGCTTGAGTAAATGAACCGAGCAGTGCTTTCGATTGACTCATGTGCATTCTCCTACAATTTTTGCTCATATATCATATGCAAGCTACCTATCATTGTTAATTGTTAGAAAATTTAATAAAAAGGATGGCATCTTGACCGATGAGGAAGAGAGTTGGTAGAATGGACTAAAATTTAAGATGCGCACCTTCGTATATCCTCGATAATATGGTTCGAGAGTCTCTACCGGGACACCGTAAATGACCCGACTACGAAGGCAGTGTTCTATATTGCTAGAATTCTGCCTTCGTTTTTTTATGTGGGGGTATGAATGCTAGCTTTTTTATTATATGTAGATGGGGTGATTTCGTTTGAGTCAACAGGAAATGATCGTCGTTTTAGATTTTGGCAGCCAGTACAATCAGTTAATTACGCGCCGTATTCGTGAATTCGGTGTGTACAGCGAGCTACATCCACATACGATTACAGCAGAGCAAATTCAACAAATGAATGTAAAAGGGATTGTTTTTTCGGGTGGTCCAAATAGTGTATATGACGAACAAGCCTTGACGTGCGACCCGGCCATTTTTGAGTTAGGAATTCCGATTTTAGGTATTTGTTACGGCATGCAGTTGATGACGCATCATTTAGGGGGAAAAGTGGAAAAAGCGACCCATCGGGAATATGGAAAAGCAACGATTGCGGTGCAACGCGTCTCTCGATTGTTTAGCGACTTACCGACAGAGCAAATTGTTTGGATGAGTCATGGGGATTTAGTGGCAAAAACACCGGAAGGGTTCACTGTTGATGCAACGAGCCCATCTTGCCCAATTGCCGCGATGAGCGATGAAACGAGAAAGTTTTATGCCGTTCAGTTCCACCCAGAAGTGCGTCACTCAGTGTATGGAAATGAGTTATTAAAACGATTCGTGTTTAACATTTGTGAGTGTAAAGGCGACTGGACAATGGGAAGCTTTATTGATCACGAAGTTCGTAAAATTCGTGAGCTTGTCGGTGATAAAAAAGTGCTTTGCGCTCTAAGTGGCGGTGTCGATTCGTCGGTAGCGGCTGTTCTCGTTCATCGTGCTATTGGTGATCAGTTAACGTGCATTTTTGTTGATCACGGATTGCTTCGTAAAGGGGAAGCGGAAAGCGTCATGAAAACGTTCCGCGAAGGTTTCCATATGAATGTCATTAAAGTGGACGCAAAAGAACGATTTTTAAATAAATTAAAAGGTGTAAGCGATCCGGAGCAAAAACGAAAAATTATTGGAAATGAGTTCATTTACGTTTTTGACGATGAAGCAGCAAAGCTTGATGGCATTGAATTTTTAGTACAAGGTACGCTTTATACTGACATTATTGAAAGTGGTACAGCGACGGCTCAAACGATTAAATCGCATCATAACGTTGGTGGTTTACCAGAGGATATGAAATTTAAATTAATCGAACCGCTAAATACACTTTTCAAAGATGAAGTGCGCGCACTCGGCACAGAGTTAGGTATCCCAGACGAGATCGTGTGGCGCCAGCCGTTTCCAGGGCCAGGACTTGGCATTCGTGTATTAGGTGAAGTGACAGAAGAAAAGCTAGAAATTGTTCGGGAGTCGGATGCGATTTTACGAGAAGAAATTAAAAAAGCCGGTCTCGACCGTGATATTTGGCAATACTTCACTGTACTCCCTGACATTCGTAGCGTCGGGGTGATGGGAGATGCTCGTACGTATGATTACACGGTTGGTATTCGTGCAGTTACTTCAATTGATGGAATGACAGCGGACTGGGCACGTATTCCGTGGGATGTGTTAGAAGCTATTTCAACACGCATCGTAAACGAAGTGCCTCATGTTAATCGTGTTGTTTACGACATTACAAGTAAGCCACCGGCAACGATTGAATGGGAATAAAAAACGAACGAAAAAGTAAAATATATAAAAAATGTTCGTTTTTTATATTGACTGTGCTCTTTTTGGTTGATAGAATGTATGTGTAAAGTAAATAGAGGGTACATCGTATAATCTCGAGAATATGGCTCGGGAGTCTCTACCAAGCTACCGTAAATAGCTTGACTACGATGTGTAATGTGGGGGAGAGGAATCTGCTTGGTTCCTCTCTATGTTCTGTGCATTATGCATCATAGTCAACGCTTCTGGTAGTTTGCTAGAAGCGTTTTTCTTTTTATTACAACATATGGAGGGACTTGAAGTGATTAAGAAGTATTTCCAATTTGATGAGCTCGGCACGAATTATAAGAGAGAGATCATCGCAGGCTTAACAACATTTTTATCGATGGCTTATATTTTATTTGTTAATCCGTTCACACTTTCTTTAGGGGCTGTGAGCGATTTTCCAAATGAGTTACGTATTGATCAAGGGGCTGTGTTTGTTGCTACAGCGCTGGCCGCCGCTTATGGATCGATTTTAATGGGGATTTTGGCGAAGTATCCGATTGCATTAGCACCCGGAATGGGATTGAATGCGTTTTTCGCTTTTACGGTTGTGCTTCATATGCAAATTCCTTGGCAAACTGCGTTGGCAGGTGTGTTTGTATCAGGTATTCTCTTCACAATTTTAACTTTAACAGGCGTTCGTGAAAAAATTATCGATGCCATTCCAATTGAGTTAAAGTATGCTGTCGGTGCTGGTATCGGTTTGTTTATTACTTTTATTGGCTTTCAAAATGCTAAAATCATTGTTGATAATCCAGCGACGTTAGTAGGATTAGGAGACTTTAAAGATGGAAATACGTTGTTGGCCATTTTCGGTCTAATTGTCACAATAGCGCTTATGGTGAGAAAAGTTCCAGGTGGAGTCTTCTATGGAATGGTTGTTACAGCTGTTGTGGGGATGATGTTTGGCTTAATAGAAGTTCCAGATAAAATTATAGGTGCGGTACCTGATATTTCTCCTACATTCGGTGTAGCATTCGAGCATTTAGACGAAATTTTTACGCTAAAGATGATTGGGGTAGTTTTAACATTTTTCATCGTTGATTTCTTTGATGCAACTGGAACGTTACTTGCGGTTGCCAACCAAGCTGGGTTGTTGAAGGACAATAAACTTCCGCGTGCCGGAAAGGCTTTGCTTGTTGATGCAACAGCTGTTATGGTAGGTGCTGTGTTAGGAACATCTACAACAACTTCTTACATCGAATCTTCTGCTGGGGTTGCAGCGGGTGGACGCTCAGGTTTTTCGGCTGTTGTAACGGGGATTTTATTTTTACTTGCTTTATTTTTCTCGCCTTTATTGAGCGTCATCACTGCACCGGTTACAGCACCAGCACTTATTATTGTAGGGGTATTGATGGCTTCATCGGTGGGGGAAATCGATTGGAAAAAATTCGAGGTAGCCGTTCCTGCGTTCTTTACTTTAATTACAATGCCTCTCTCTTATAGCATTGCAACAGGTATTGCAGTTGGCTTTTTATTCTATCCGATTACAATGATTTTAAAAGGTCGTGGACGCGAAGTTCACCCGATCTTATACATCTTATTTTTTGTTTTTCTTGCGTATTTCCTGTTCTTAAGAGAATAGTGGACTAAGCCCATTCAATCAATGAATGGGCTCTTTGTTTTTTTGAGGACATATAAAGCTAAAAAATGAATAAAAAACAGTTGACGAGGTATGTTGTTTTTGATAATATACTTATTGCTGATTGAAACAAGCAACTTATGAAAAAAGAAAAAGTAAAAAAGTATTGACAAGAAAAAAACGTAAATGTTATATTAAAAAGGTCGCTTCAAAGGCGACAAGATGTTCCTTGAAAACTGAACGAAGCGAAAAGCGTTAAAGAAGCTAGAGATATGAACTTTCTATGGAGAGTTTGATCCTGGCTCAGGACGAACG
>NZ_JACHEQ010000022.1 GCF_014201515.1 Anoxybacillus mongoliensis | reverse complement strand
CGATGGCATATGAGAAGATGTATCAGCAAGGCAAAAAGCAGTGAACTCTTCTCTCCACAAAGTCACGATATAAGGGACATCTTTCCTCTTGAGGACACCAAACGAAGTGCGGTAGTAGGGTTTTAAAGTTTTTCTCGATTTTACGTGTCTATTTTCTTGACATAATACCACCCTAAATCGTGTTCGAAAAAAAGACCAATTCGAAATGGCGGAAGATTTGAAACTCATTTATCGATCTCCGAGTAAAGAAATCGCATTGGAGATGTTTCGACAGTTTGAATCGAAATGGTCAAGCAAGTATCCGAGAGAAGTGCAATCTTGGGCCAATGAGTTGGATGTCCTCCTCACCTTTATGAATTATCCAAACAGTATTCGAAGTGTAATTTACACGACGAATGCCATCGAACGAACGATCAAGGAGATTCGGAAACGTCTAAAACCGATGAACAGTTTGAGCAGTTTAGAAGCCGCGGAAAAAATCGTGTATTTGACCATTCAAGATTTTAATGAGAAATGGGCAGGGCGAAAGTTGCGAGGATTTGCCGAAGCGCAGGAAGCCCTCGAGCGAATGTTTGAAGAACGTTATCATTAACCAAATACTGTAAATATCAAAGTAAGGGGATGCTCCCTTTCCGCATAGGAGACAGAATATTCTGTCTCCTATGCGGAGGAAACCGACTCCTTATCCATTCTAAATCCATTCAGAGATACCCTATCTATCTTTCATTACACAAAATTCTTGACGGTACCATTTTTTTTGTTATAATTAGTGCAAAATTTGTAAATAATTTTGTATAATAGTAAGTGGTAAATTGTATAAAATGGTATTTTATCCCAATTAATTTTTGGAAATAAAGTTAGAAATGCTTCTTTTTTACTATACAGTTAGAAAAAAAGGAAGGTATTCCATGCATAATAAGCAACAAGATATTATGATTGACTACTTGGCCAGCTTAGGAGAGAAGTTTGCAGAGCAAATTTTAATTAATAATGATATTGTTGATAAACTTTGGTCTCAAACGGATGAGCTCGGGACTGTTAGAGAAGAAGTTACACATTTAAAAGTTGTCCATGAGGAAATAGAAAAGCTAATAAGAAAGCTAACAAATGACGTTAGTGATGGCATTAGTGAAGTAAAAGAAGCAATTAAAGAAAATTCGAATCATCTACTTGCAAAAAATGAACAGTATATAAAGGTTTTAAAAGCAATAGAACATAGTATTGAGAATCAGAATAAGCTTATTAATTCTATACATACTAAGCTTGAAACTCACATTTCTACGGAGTTTAGTAAACAAGTCGCTCTATTAAAAGATATAGATTTAAAACATAAACAAAAACAAGAGGAATTGTTTCAGAATATAGATTTCTCAATTGGTTTATTGGAACAAAATCAAGAAAATAGTGTTAAAGCTATAAAAGATCATATAAAAGCAATCAGCACAAATCATTCAAGGGATTTAGACAGGGTTAAAGATAGGCTTGTAGAACTTGAACGAAAAGTGTCGAAAGGCCAACTATGGAATTATATACTTTTATGTATCATTATTCTTTTAGCTTTTTTTCGGTAGGTGTGTGGTTTGGATAAAACGTATATTGTTTTTTATGAAGATTGTATTGAATGTTTATATAAACAACAATCGAAAGAGTTTCCAGCATATATCTATGAAAATATTAACGGGGATTTTATATTCGGAAGAAAGGCTGAGGTATTAAGAAATATCTGGCCTATACGGGATTCGGGATACTTTTTTGAACTATTACGCAAAGAAAAAGTAAAGAGTCGAATAGAGAAAATGATTAAAGATATTTTTTCCCAACTCACTAATAACTGTGTTGGACCATATGTTTTTGTGTTTCCTAATTCAATTTTACGATTGTATCGAGCAGAGTTACAGCAAACAATTCGTAGTTTAATCAAAGAATTTGAGATTCAAAGTTTTGCCTATTTTTATTTAAGTAGCCTAGTTAAAAATAAAAAGGTTGTCACAAAATACATCATGCATTTGTACAGAGGAGTAGAGGGAACGGAGCTTATATTATCTAAATTTGAAAAAAATAAGTTATTTGTCGAAAAAGAAATATATTTTTCAGATATACAGGAAGAAGTTTTGTTAATCAAAGCAATTAATAAGTTGTGTATAGAATTAAACATTAATTCACGAAAAGATTTGAGTATTTTTGCAAAATCTAAAGAAAAGTTTTCGAACAACTTTAAAGGGATATTCAAATATTTCTACGAAGATAATGGAAAGTCATTCCAAATAGGCCATATGATAACGGTTGAATACGGAGAAGGTTATAAATTATTAAAACATGAAATTGATTTAGAAAAGGTAATGACACAGCTCATCGAAAAATTACCTTCTCAAAGATATAAAGGAATATTTTTAGATATTTTAGCTTCATTTTCATATTATTCTAAGGATGATAAACAATTTCTAATTAATCTTCTTAAGCAAATGATTATAAAAGAAGAGGTCATAAAACAACAAGAATTAGAAAAGTTAAGAGATTTGTTTCTTTTAAAGCCACTAAGAACGCAAAAAGTTGGTATAGTAAGCCCGTTCACGTATGGAAAATCTACGGTTTTAAATGGTTTATTAGGTTTCCCTATATTGAAAGAAGCAATAACTGCTGAAACAGCTGTAGTTACCTATATTACATATTCACCGTACTTTTCATTATATTATGAGACGGAAAATGACATCTTTTCTAAACGTTATGATAGTTTTGAAGAATTCCGTAAAGATATTATAAAATGCTCTAGTGTAAAAGTTGTATCATCTGATTTTCAAAAAATTCATATCACATTACCTTTTGCTGGTCTATACAAATCGATTGAATGGATAGATACACCAGGTTTTTTTGGTCCTCATAAACATCATGATTTAATTACAGAAAATGCGTTAAAAGAGTTTGATGTAATCGTTTTTTTAATTGATCCTGAACAAGTAGGGAAAGAACAGTACATGGATAAATTAGTGAGATTTCGTAAAGAATTAGATGTTCCTTTTATATTTGCTGTTAATAAATATGATTTGCACTATCAATCCATAAATACAGTTATGGAAGAGATAAGAAGGTTGTTTAATCCAATTTTTAAAAATTCTCCTATTGTCTATATTTCTGGCTATTGGGCAGTTAAAGTAAAAGCATATGAAAAGAAGTTAATTAGTATTGAAGAGTTAAAAAGAGACAGGGATATGTTTTTAATCGACGACGATGGTATGTATTATCCAAGTCCGCTTTTAGAAGAACATCATCTTCCCAAAATATATGAAAACAGCAATATCAAAATCTTGGAGCAACAAATAAATAAATTCGTTAGGAGATTGCTACGAAAGGAGGAGATTCATGGATGAATGTTTCTATATTTTATGACACACCTAAGTACGTAAATCAATTTCGGATGTTCATAGAGTCAAAAAAAGAGCTTTTTCACTCATTTACATATGAATATATCCCTTTAGAAAAAGAAATACCTACCAAAGATTCAATCAGTATATTTTTACTAAATTGCCAAAGAGCAAACTCAAGTCACCTGACTAATACGATACAACGACTTAAACAACTCGGTGCCCACGATAAAAGTATGATTTTTGTTATTAATGATATTGAAAAAATATCGAATGAGGAAGTCGCCATTGTTTATAAAGATTTAGAAAAAAAATTGAGTAGACTGATAGAAGACCCGAAAATACTACTTGTTTCATTAACTGGGTATGAAGTTTTGCAAAGATATAAATCAGAGGGCGTAGTAAGTACTTTCTTATTCTCGAATCATAAGGATGGTGCGGTTAAAACGTTTCAACAGATTCTTCATGAACGCAATATTCAACTGCTAATAGAATATTCAGGTGTACAAAAGCTGGAAGAAGCAATAAAAAAACTTCTTAAAAAGGAGTTTTTAGCTATAAAGAGGGATCCTTCAAAAAAATATATATTTGCATACAGACTCGATCCATTATTTCTAAGGGAACTACAGAAAGATATTAGTTTATTTATACAGGTTATCGATACGGAAGACGATTTAGAGTTTTTGAGAGAAGAAGAGGAAGCCATAGTAGTTACTTCCCGATATTTTTATGAAATTACAGAAGATAATCTTAATAGTTATCGAAACATGATTTTATTAGTCGATGGTAGCAATCAAATACAATTATTTGAAATGGAAAAAACAATTGGGAAATGGAAACGTAAATTTCCAGATACACTATTTATACCAGTAAATAGCTATCCTTTATCTAAACTAGACAATATAGTAACTGAAGAATTAATTAAAGATAAAGATATTGTTATTGTTGATGATAATGGATTTCCTTTACCGAAAACAACAATAAAAAATTGGAAAAATGTTCTGTTTAAGAGTAGCGGCATAGATGTTGTTAAAAATGTATTACAGCAAAGACGGGAGGAAATATTTGTATGATTCAAAAGTTTATTGAAAAAAGAAATCGAATAATAGAGCTTATCGAAGAAGTCAAAAATAGTAATTATTTTTCTGATGAAGTAATTACTGAATCAGGTATAAATAAAAGTTTAGCAAATTTAAAGTCAGGTGCGTTTAAGGTTGCACTGATCGCTCCATTTTCTGCGGGAAAATCAACATTTATTAATGGATTGATCGGCGAAGATTTATTGTCTCGTAACATTTTAGCAGAAACAGCAACAATCACAACTTTAAAATATGGGAAAGAAAATAAAATAAAAGTTTATTATTATGACGGTACGGAAGAAGAGTACCCGGGTATAAATGATACACAAGTTACCTTTGAGGACTTAAAAAGATTTTTGAAAGAAAAAACGACGGTCACAAGGGTAGAAAGCGAAGAGGAGTTTGTTGTTAGGGTTGAAGATAGTGTTCGAGCAGTCGATGTGTTTTGGGATGTTGATTTGCTAAAAGATGGGGTTGAAATTATAGATACACCAGGATTGTATTCTTCTTATAAAGAGCATAAAGATATTACTGAACGGATTTTAACGGAAGCACATGCGATCCTTTTCTTAATTTCTCCGGACAGCGTAGGGGAAGTGCATTTTACCGAATTTATTTCTAATTATGTTGAAAATGCTAAAAGAAGCAACTTAGATGCGGAAGGAAAACATATCTTTTTTGTCATTACAAAAATAGATCGCTTTAAGAAGGAAGAGATTCAACATGCTCGTGAAGAATTGCTAAAAGTGCTTCAGCCGATTTTGCCAAATCCGCAAATTCTTGAAGTTTCCTCTTATTTTGCAATGAAATCGCGCATGTATGAAAAAGGGAGATTTTCTTTGCAGGAACTTCAGTCTGATCGAGATATTTTATTTATAGACGAGGAAACAGGTTATCCAGTTGCTGGTCCGCTACTAACAGAAGATAAAGTTCCGCTTATTAAAGAAGTCAGTCAAATTGAAAAGGTTGAAAAAACGTTAGCTGATTACCTTGAGTATAAAAATAATTATTTAATTGATGAAGTGATAAGTTTGACATTGAGTATGTTTGAAAGAGAACAGGAAGAATTACAACAAAGAATACAAATGTTAGAGAATAATTTTAAAAATGAAGAGGTTAATTACCAACAGAAATTAGAAAGTTTACAAAGGGATTTTGCACGTGATGTGGAAGAATTAAAACAGAAAACAGAAAAGAGAGTAATCGAAGAATTTGAATATAATGAACGGGGACAATCGCCTATTGTAAATTTGGTAAAAGAGATTCGAAAATACGAGACCCCTATTTTAACTGAACAAGTGAAAATTCAATCAATGAAAGCGTGGCAAGCAAGAAAAAACGAGTTAAATCAATACAATGGTAAACGTATTATGCAAGAAATCATTGATATTTTAAAAATTAATATACAGACAGCAAAGAAAACCTTTATACAAAAAGTTTTCCAACAATTAGAACGAAGATATACGAAAAGTATGGAAGAATTTATTGGGGCATTTAAAGATTTCGAAAAAGAAGTGCTTGATAATTTTGTGAAAGAGCTAGATTTGCAACCAATTGAAAATCATAGTTCTTTCTTTAATAAAGAGCAAGTGTTAAACGAAGTGAGAAATGAAGTAGAGAAGTTTTACAAAGAAACGGCTCTTGAATGCTCTCCGGCTATTAATGAAAGGATTGATGATTTAATCAATGAAAATACTTCTTATCGTCGAAAACCGGGACTTTTGAATGCGATTAAATCTTTTTTTGGAAAAGCAGAAATGATTAAAGAATTTAACCAATACCGTTATCAGCAAGATTTTAGACAGTTGGTCGATGAGGTGACTGATGAAAGTTTAGAAGTTTTAAGAATGGAAGTTACTGAGATTGAGTTCGCAATTGAAGAGAAAATTCGATTAATTAATGATAAAGTTAAAAAGGGATTAAAGGAAAAAATTGATCATTTCCAAAAATGGAAAACGAGAAATATGAAACAGCTTGAGGAAGAGCTGTCAATCAAAAAAGAAGATATGGAAGAAGCTATTTCGGCTATTGAACAAAAGGTTTCAAGTCTATCACTGAAGTATGAAGAAGTTCGTCAAAAGTATTTAGATATTTTAGTGTTGGAGGAGGGCGACATTAGTGAAGTTCAATCAGTATCTTGAAAATACAAAAAATTATTTGACTGATTATTATCAGGATTTATTAGAGCAGTTTCAAAGTCGTTCAGTAAACTCTTACCCACAATTAATCAAATTAGAAAAAGCTAGTATTAATCGTTTTTTTCAATCTCAACTAGATATTATTCTTTTAAATATACGTGACGAGTTAAAAAATTTTTTTGAATCAGAAGAGGCGAGTCAAATTTATAATGAATTAAAAACCAAAATTTCTCACAAAGAAATTTCTGCTATGGATTATAACTTTTCTAGTGATTCGAAAAAAGAATCTCTAGTTCAAAGAGTTGTATTGCATAGTAATTCTCAAAATAGAATGTTAAAAGGGAACAGCAATCAAAACATTATGTATGCTACCGCAGGAGGGGCTGTTGCAGGGGGAGTAGCAGGTCTTGCTCTTGGAACTGCAATTGGAAAACCAGCTATTCTTGCAATCACAGGTGTTATCGGCGGAGCAGTATGTGTATATCTTGTTGCATCCAGTTTAGTTAATAATTATGCGTCAGGTAAGGAGCGGACAAATATAAAATATGTAAACAAACAATCGGAAATTTCTATGACTTCGAAACAGCAAAAAGACAACACTTTGCCGATTGAAGCAGTTCTACAAAAAAGAAAGTATGAAGTAGAAGAGTATATTTACAATGTAATCATTAGTATTCAAAAAGAATATGAAGCAATACTGAAGAGAGCTAGTTAAAGGAGGAAAAAGCAATGCTGTTATTTATGGAAAATGAGATAATGCGTGATAAATATAATCAGCTCCTTCAGTTTGAGCCAACACGGCTGACAATGCCTTTTAGAAAAGGAAAGAATGGTAAAAGAATTGCTATACGCGAAATTCTTCTTTCAGAACAAAATTTAGAAAAAGTTAGTCAAGCGTTGGTTGAGTCGATAAATGAGCTAATTCTTTTTTTACAAGGGATGAATGAGCCATTCCAATTTTTTATAAATTTGGATGGGCAAGGGAAGGCAACTTTGTCTTTTGCTTTCCCTTATTACAGTGAAAGGGAGTCAAGTGATATACTTCAAAGTGCATTTACAGGTGTTATTACCGAGCAACAAGAAAAGGGAGTTGATAACTATCGTTACTATGGGTATGCGTTAGGAATTCCAGCACAAATTAATGAAGATTCGAAATCATGGATTAGAGCTGTGCTACGTTCGAAGTTAGAAGAAAAGTTTGAAATCATGATTTTGTGCAAGCCATTACAGACAGCTGAGATTATTGAGCTTACTGAAAATATTAGTTATGAATATAACCAATTCGCTCCATTGAGAAAAGTAACGCGTACAACTGGAGAACAAGAATCCGTGCAAACATCTGATTCGAAAAGTCATAATTCAAATAAAGGTATGGTTATCGTTTCAGAAAGCGAGAATATAAGTAGTAGCACTTCTAAAGGAACATCTAATTCAAAAGATGAATCAAGCGAGTTTGAAAACAGCTACATAACTAAGTATGTTGATATCTTATCTTTTCACTTAAAACGCTTGGAGCAAGGGGCAACTAGAGGGATGTGGCAAACTGCAATTTATATTGCTACAGATTCAAGAGAAATATTCTCTTATGTTAATGGAGCCCTTTTGACAACCATATTACCAGAATCCTATACACCTAGTTTTAAAGTGATTGAAGATTTGACAGTTAAGGAATTTTATGATTCGGGAACGCTGCCAGACCGTGAGCGAGAGAGCAATTTATTGAATGGATTTTTCAGTAGAGCAACTACAATTTTAACTTCTGATGAACTAGCTCATCTTTTGCTTCTTCCTGATGAAGAGTTCATAGGATATAGTGTTAGAAAAGTTGCAGATTTTAATGTAAATGTTGATCAAGAGAAAGGAATACATATCGGTCATTTGTATAGTCGTGAACGTAAATTACAGCAATGTTTTAAAATATCGGAAGAAGATTTAACAATGCATGGGTTAGTAACAGGAATCACTGGAAGTGGCAAAACGAACACAATATTATCATTGCTTGAAAATCTGAGTGTCCCTTTCCTTGTCATTGAACCAACTAAGCGTGAGTATCGCCACTTACTAAGTCGTAACAAAAATGTTCGTGTATATACTGTTGGAAATGAAAACATCTCTCCGATTCGCCTTAATCCATTTTATTTTCCAAAAGGTGTTTCTCTTCTGTCTCATATTGATTCTTTAAAGGCAGTGTTTATGTCGGCATTTTCGATGTATGCTTCAATGCCGAACATACTAGAACAATGTTTATATTCCATTTACAAAAAAAATGGTTGGAGTTTGCATCATTCCACGAATGTGTATGCTAGTTGTCATGAGGAAGCGACACCTTATTTTCCAACTTTACAAGACTTGTATGAAGAAATTGACGACTATGTTACTAAATCAGGATATGCAGAAGAACAAAAATCTAATATACGCGCCGCTTTACTAACTCGATTAAAAAGTTTGATGGTTGGTAGCAAAGGTTTAATGTTAAATACTAAAGAATGCCTCGATTTCGATGAATTACTTAGTTATCCTACAATTTTAGAACTTGAGGAAGTAGCGGATGATGACGATAAAGCTTTAATTATGGGGCTCTTTTTTATACGTTTGTCACAAGCATTAAAAATTAATAATGCTGGACAGATTGATCATCCGCTGAAACATGTAACAGTTGTAGAAGAAGCTCACCGTCTATTTAGAAATGAACAAATGACAAATCAAAATCCTGAAACTGTTAATATTCGTGGAAAAGCAGTAGAACATTTTTGTAATTTATTAAGTGAAATTCGTTCCATGGGCGAAGGGATGATTATTGTAGACCAAATTCCTACTAAATTAGCGCCCGATGCGATTAAGAATACAAATTTAAAGATTGTTCATCGACTCGTGTCATATGATGATATTGCAAGTATGTGTCAAGCGTTAGGTTTAGACGAAACAAAGGAAGCGTTTACTATTTCAAGATTAAAGAAAGGAGAAGCTATTATCTTTAAAGCTGGAATGGAGAGAGCTTCTCATGTGTTAATTTATCATAGTAAATCAAAGTTAACTTTTGTTTCAGATAATCAATTGAAAACAATTGTAGAAAAATTTAATCCATTTATTTATGAAAAGGAATTTATCGATCCAATTGCTGAAATTATTATGGAACAAGACAATTTTACTAAGAATAGAATTCTCGAACTTATACAAAAGCTTTATCGAAATTTAATGTTCGAAGATATTTTTAATATAAAAGAAGTGTTTAATTTAGTTGAAAAAAACATTTTACAAATTGTTTATAAAAGCGGTTATGAAATTAATAAAAATAATGAAGAGCAATTTTTAACTTCTATATTAGTTCAAAGTATAAATCAATTTTTAAATAATTATACTTACTTCTCAAAAATAAAAAAAATCTCCAATAAAATTAGAGAATATCTTCTCACAATGACTCGGTATCGTCATTATGAGTGGTCTATCAATGAGTTAAAATTAATTAACTATCGAAGAAGTACAAATCTTTATACATTACTTGCGGAAGCAAATGAACGTTTATTATCTGATGAACCGTATATGAACTTGTTGAATGAATCAAGTGTATTGGATGGAGAAGCAATTTTATTAGCGCAAAAATTGATAGAAGATAGTATTTACAACTTAAATTTTGCAGAAAATGATAAAAAACAAAATGTATATATTTTTTATGAAGTAGTAAAAGAAAAATTAAAAAAAGAATTTCTAATAACGTATAATTCTCCTAATTTTAAAATGTTATTAAAACGTGTTTTACTGATACTAACAGCAAAAGCAAACAAACCTCATTTGCAACAAATGTTCTCCGATTTAGTAGATAAGGGGGAATAGAAAAATGGAATTATTAACTTTAGCAGGTGCGACCTTAGAGAAAATGATAGAAACATCTTCTATTGAAGGCTTAAAGGAAGCATCTATTGAGTCTGCCTTAGAGACAATTGAAAATGCATCAGCCACGCCTGAAGCGTTAAACGCTTTTGAAAATATGGATATAGCAGTAGATGAAGGGATAAGGCAAGAAATAATTAGAATAGAAACGATTAATGATCATTTAGAAGGTACTGTTCACCCGGAAACAGGTGTACCATTTGAAGTGAAAGTAATTGAACTACCAGATGGCACAATAATCGAAGGAGTTTTTCCTCAGTTTGACTCTGTTTTTGATGTGCAACTACCTGAAAATATGTATTTAGATACTGATTATCAGCAATTTTCCTATGCAAATGAACAACTTAAAGAAGCGATTCAACAAAACCCCGAATTAGCTAAGCAGTTTAACGATCTTCAACTTGAACAAATTAAAGCAGGGGAAACACCAGATGGATTTACGTGGCATCATAGTGAGGAAGTCGGAAAATTACAATTAGTTGATGAAAGGATTCATGCGCTAACAGGTCATACCGGGGGACGGACTATATGGGGAGGAGGTTCATTATATCGTTAATAAACACTTAGGAGGGACAATTAAGATGTTTACGCAAATTGAATGGAGATTTACTAAATCACCAATTGATAGTGAAACAATTTCTAATATTGAGAAGCATTTTGATATAGAATTTCCAGAAGAATACAAGCAAATTGTATTAAATTATAATGGTGCTAGGCCGAAACCTAATGTATACGATACTGAAAAAACGAAGGGACGTACAGTTAAATCGTTATTATCTTTAAACCAAAAAGAAGAGGGAAATATTTTCGATGTAATGAATTGGATATCAGGAAAAATCCCTTCTAAATTTATCCCGTTTGCAAATGATAACAGTGGTAATTACTTATGTTTTGATTACAGTGAAAATCAAAAAAACCCGCCAATTTACCTATGGCTTCATGAAGAAAATAGGGTTGAAAAAGTAAGCGACAGTTTTGCAAGCTTTTTATCGAAGCTTTATTTACCATAACTACCCTTAGTTCCGTTGCTGTCAATTACCAGCAGCGGATTTTTTATTTAGGTTCTATGTCAATTGTTGGGGTGCACTTGATGTGAAGTGCACCTCCCTCTATAAAATAACGATTTTCTCGTTTTTTCTTTGAATTTCTTCGATTTTCATGAACATAGACGTTTTGTAGACATCAGAAATAAGGATAGATATTGAATATTTGTATTTGATAATTTAAAATTGAGCCACTTTTGAAGGGTTCGATCACATAAAAAATGAGCCACCTGATTTCCAATTTTCATTACCTCCCTTATGATTGAAAGTGCCTAAACTTTTCATCAGAGGGAGAGAAAAAGGATGATCAAGATGGCTCAATTTCATCATATCAAATTCTTGCATGAGGTAGAAGGGCTATCCCAACGACAAATTG
Source organism: Anoxybacillus mongoliensis (assembly GCF_014201515.1). Classification (GTDB taxonomy): domain Bacteria; phylum Bacillota; class Bacilli; order Bacillales; family Anoxybacillaceae; genus Anoxybacillus; species Anoxybacillus mongoliensis. Next base: position 2,449 of record NZ_JACHEQ010000022.1, on the reverse strand, counting down.
CTCAAAAATTAGGGATTTCAAGAAATACCGTAAGCAAATATCTAAAACAGAATGAGGCTCCAACCACCATTCATCGGCAGAAAAACTATCATGGAAAGGAGTATTCCGATGAAACGAAGCGAGTCTTGCCCATTATTGATCAATGGCTCGAAGTGTTTTTGGCAATTAAAAAATGTATGAAATGGCAAATAAGGATATTCAATAATTTGTATAAAATTGCATACCTTTTGTCGCTTGACATGGAGCCTCTACGGGCATGGTTTCTGGCAAAGGGGGCAAGTCACAGGACTTTGCCGGGCATACAAGCCTATCATACCCGCCACTCCATGTAAAGCGGAGGATATGCAATAATTTATGCATACTCTTAACTGCCAAACACTACAATTCTTAATTGCCATAAACACTAGCTGGTCGTAAATACCGCGTATTTCATCCGCGAATAGCCTAATGTGGCCACAAATAGCGATAACTTGACTTTTCTCCCTTCGATTATCACCTCCCCGACTTCTTTCCAATCGACTTGCATTTGTTCACCAGGAAGCGTTTCATAACGAACGGTGTATTTCTTTTTCGCCGTCTCTCGGAAAGGTTTTATATAGTCCTTTAAAATCGTCTTTCCTCCTGTATAGCCCTGTTGTCGAATTTCGAAAAATAACTTTTCGCTATTGAACACCCCATCCTCTAACATTCGTTTTTGAAGATACTCTTTAAATGGATCTAACTTGCTTTTTCTTTGTTTTCGCTTAGATTTGGAAGGGGGATTGGGGGAGTGAATATATTTTCGAACGGTTTTCCGATCAATCCCCAACTCCCTCGCAATATCGGAAATACTCATTCCCCTTTCGTACATCTCTTTGATCATAAAAAATTCCCCTCTCGTAATCACGAACCATAGCTCCTCTCATTGACACTATGGTTCTATTGTAAGTGGGGAATTTTATTTCAGCTATATTGGGGATTTTATCATCGGCTTTAACAGCGGTTCGACCGCAGATAAAAAGCACTCACTCCCTTCTCCTTTTCCAGCATTTGTGTCATACTGTATGTAAGAGGAGAGGCACATGATGACGAAGGTTGAGGTAAAACCGAGTGTTTTGCAATGGGCGATGAAACGTGCGGATCGTTTGGATAATCTGAAAGATCAGTTTCCTCATATCGATAAATGGATTAGCCAGGAGAGCCAACCGACGTTGAAGCAACTCGAAAAGCTTGCGAAAGCGACGTCTATCCCTCTTGGTTATTTCTTTCTTCCGAGTCCGCCGGAGGAGAAGTTGAGCATTCCCCATTATCGTACGGTGAAGGATGAAGGAGCCACGCAGCCGAGTCCCAATCTTTTGGAAACGGTTCAAACGATGGAGAGACGGCAACAATGGATGCGCGATTATTTAATTCGATTAGGCAACCAACCTTTGGATTATGTAGGCCGTGCGAACTTATCAACGAATCCAAAGCTCGTTGCACAAAATATGAGAAAAACGTTAGGGTTAGAAAATGATTGGGCATCGAGGCAGCCGAATTGGCAGGAAGCTTTACGAAATCTCATTAAAAAAATTGAAGATATTGGGATTATCGTGGTCATTAACGGAGTAGTCGGAAATAATACGCATCGAAAATTAGATGTTGCTGAGTTTCGCGGCTTCGTCCTTATTGATGACTATGCTCCCTTAATATTTGTGAATGGGAGAGATGGGAAGGCCGCACAAATGTTTACATTGGCGCACGAACTTGCCCATGTTTGGTATGGGACTAGCGCTGCGTTCGACTTAGCCAATCTTCAACCTGCTGATATTAAAATTGAAAGTATGTGTAACGAAGCTGCAGCGGAGTTTCTTGCCCCTGAAGACGAATTGCTTCGTTTATGGAAGCGTGTCGGCACGTCAGAAGATCGTTTCAAACAAATCGCCAGCCATTTTAAAATCAGTGAAATTGTGGTCGCCCGCAGAGCTCTAGACTTAAAACTGATTACAAAAGAAGAGTTCTTTTTGTTTTATGAAGCGTATATTAAACAGCTCCGACAAGAGGCGGAAGAAACGAAAACGGACGGTGGGGGCAACTTTTATGCTATTCAAAATATGCGCATTGGCCGCCGTTTTGCTGAAGCGGTGATACGAGCTGCAAAGGAAGGAACGATCCTTTACCGTGAAGCCTATCGATTGACGGGGCTATCCGGAACCACTTTCGACAGGTTTGCTAAATATGTCGATGGCGGGAGATTTGTATGAGCTCTAACTATACGTTTGTGATGGATACGAATGGAAAGCGGCCGCATCATCAGTATTAGCAAAAGCAAACAGTGCCTGTCACTGTTCGCTAGGAATCGCTCCGTATATTTCTCTTTCAATCGGCGCAAAAAGTCGAGGAACGTTTCGGCATTGGCGGATGATGCGCGATGAAATACAACATCGCCTTGTTGAACATCGACGGCGCCAAAAATAGAAACGTGGGCGTG
>NZ_JACHEQ010000021.1 GCF_014201515.1 Anoxybacillus mongoliensis | reverse complement strand
TACTTCTACCTCTCCTTCTTCATAGTTTTCCTTTAACATATTAACAAAAGAAAAACGATTTTGTCCTTGACAAAATCGTTTTTCAACAGTCTGAAGCCCGGCTTTTATTCCGGGCTTTTTACTTTGTTAGCGCTCCATAAGCGACATGCGCGCATTTAAAATTTGATTCGGGCTTTTTAATTGAAAACATCCTGCTCCATCGACAACATCAATCGTCATTTGTTCATCAAAGAAAATGAGCCGATGCTTCTCCATCCAAATCGGCATATCGTTTGTTTCAATCGCTACATCATGTTCGTCTAATTGATCGACAAGCAGTAACATAGGCACTCCGTTTACGGCACATCCGCAATCATCTGTATCGTATGTCAGCTTGACGTGCTTATTTCCACGAACACGATGAAGCTGTTCGATCACTCGTTTTGTTATCGTAATTTTCACCATTTACACCTCACTTACTTTTTTAAAAACGCTTGTTTTCCGATTTTTTCGATAAGCGATGGGAATAGTTGATACATACGACTTCCCATATGCATCCAAACCGGTAAATTCACTTCGCGCGTTGGCGTAAGCATCGCATCAACGACTCGCTTTGCGACAAATTCCGGGCGAAGCATCCAACGTTTTACGTTTTTCACATATTCCCCAGACGTATCAGCAACGGTAAAAAAGTTTGTTTCGATCGGTCCAGGATTGACAGCCGTCACATAAATGCCATACATCGATGCTTCCATCCGCAAACTATTTGTAAAACCGAGTACCGCATGTTTTGTGGCAGCATATACGCTTGACTTTGGTGTCGCAATTTTTCCTGCTTGTGATGCGATGTTAATAATATGACCGGATCGTTTTTTCATCATATGTGTGTACACTTTTTTTGTACATGCGATCAGTCCGAGCACGTTGACATTAAACATTTGTTTCACTTCCGAGAGATCGATATGCTCGACATATCGAAATACACCGAACCCAGCATTATTAACGAGAATATCGATATCGACAGACGCAAGCAAGCGATCGAATACAGCGTCTACTTCTTTTTCGTTACTAACATCTAACTGTTCATATAAGCAAGAGATGCCGTACGTTTGTTCAATATGTTGCGCAATTTGCGCCAACTTTTCTTTTGAGCGAGCGAGCAATATCGGTATTCCTCCACGCTTAGCTACTTCGTATGCAATTTGTTCGCCAATGCCGCTCGACGCTCCTGTAATAACGACGTATTTCCCTGCTAACTTCATGATCTCACCACTTCGTACATATATATTTGATCGTCTTTTTCTTTTTTCACTGCCCCAATTGCCTCTAAATAATCAAGCTGACCAATCGTTTCCGACATCGTCAATAAAAATTCACGTTCATATACGGTTGGAAAAAGCGCTCGGCATACGTCAAATGCCGTCATTGGTTTTTCGCTCAACAATTGCCATACGTGTTGGGCACGCTCTTTTTGTTTTTCAAGCCGCTTTGCGATAAGCGGTGCGACATCCGTCACATCTTCTCCGTGTCCTGTAACAATTGTTGTAATGTCGTAATTCAATAATTTTTTCAATGAATCGTTATATTGCAAAAGTGGTTTTGGACGCTCTTGTTCCCCGATCGCAGGCGGTTCTAACAACGGATTCGATGAAATCGTTGCTAGTAAATGATCCCCCCCGATCATCAGACCGTCCGCTTCCCGATATAAAACAATATGACTTTGTGCGTGTCCCGGTGTTTCAATGACCGTCCAACCTTCAATCATATCCCCTTCTTTTACTTCTTGGGTGAGCGAGCGCTCGCACGAAAAACGGAGAGAACGCCGAAAGTTCCCAAGTTTCGCTATGCCTTCTTCACCGATGCCACACTCGATTAAAAATTGCTCGAAATATTGCTGATGCCACGCAAAAAAAGCAGCATCTTTCGCAATCCAAGGTGCAGCTTTGCGATGGCCGATAACGGGAAGCGACGGCGGTAAATAATCGAGTAAACCGACGTGATCTGGATGGTGATGTGTAATGATGACTTGCTCAATATCCTCCGGTTCATAACCGAGTTCGCGTAATTCACGAACGAAGACACGCCATGCTTCTTCCGTTTTCACCCCAGCATCAATAAGCGTTAAACGGTCTCCTTTGACAATATACATATTCACATCGCCAACGGCAAATGGCGTTGGGACGACAATGCGATGCAATTGTTCCATTTTTCCGACTCCTTCATTATATCATCATAACTTTTCGTTTCGTCTGTTTATCAGTTTACACTTATTTTTTTCGTTTGTCATTTGTTTTTATTTATTTATTAAAAAATTCAGAAAATAAAACTTTATAACCTATTGACAACAAGCTTGTTTTTCATGCATAATTGCAAACAAATCATATATACATGAAGCGATGAATAGGGCCAGTACATGATAAACGGTAAAAGAGAGTGAAACCCATCGGCTGAAAGGTTTCATTACCCTCTTTATCATGGAACCTACCCTATGAGCTGTTAGGCAAACCTAACCGTCTGGCCGACGATACCGGCATAAGAGGTGGGCACATTGTGCCAACAAAGGTGGTACCGCGGAAATCAAGACCTTTCCGTCCTTTATCGGACGAAAGGTCTTTTTATTTTGGAGACGAGGAGGAGAATAGATGAGTAAAGAAATAACGGTGACGTTTCTCGGTGCAGGGTCGATGGCAGAAGCGCTTATTTCGGGGGTCACACAAACGTTATATAAGCCAGAGCAAATGATCGTAACGAATCGGGCGCGCATGGAACGGCTGACATATATGAAACAAACATACGGAGTAAGAATCGAAACAAATAAAGAAAAAGCAGTGAAAGAAGCTCATATCGTTATTTTGGCGATGAAACCAAAAGACGTGGCGGAAAGTCTTATGCCAATCGCGCACGCTTTTTGCGAACAACAGCTTATTATTTCATTGCTTGCAGGAGTGACGACGGATACAATTACATCGCTCATCGGGAAAAAAATCCCTGTTATTCGCGCCATGCCAAATACATCGGCAGCAATCGGACAATCCGCCACAGCGCTAGCACAAGGTGCCTATGCAACGGATAAACATATCCACATGGCAAAAGAGCTATTTGAAACGGTCGGGATCGTCACAATTGTTGATGAAAAGCATTTACATGCAGTGACAGGATTATCAGGTAGCGGACCAGCTTACGTTTATTATTTAGTTGAAGCGATGGAAAAAGCAGCCGATGAAATCGGGCTTGATCGCGATATTGCGAAAGAGCTTATTTTACAGACGATTATCGGTGCTGCCCATATGTTAAAAGCAACAAACAAACATCCGTCTGTTTTGCGCAAAGAAGTCACAAGCCCAGGCGGAACGACAGAAGCAGGCATCGGCGTGCTTGAGCGCTATCGCTATCAAGAAGCGATGATTGCTTGCATTAAGCGGGCGACGGAACGATCAAAAGAACTTGGTGAAGCACTACTTTCTTCTGTTCAATAGTGCAAGTTGTTTTTCTTTTCCAAATACCCATGGTATCATTTGTTATGAAACATACTATGGGAGGGAGTAGACATGTTATTTTCACCATATACGATTCGAGATGTTACCTTGAAAAACCGCATTGTGATGTCGCCGATGTGCATGTATGCATGCGATCGTGAAGACGGAACAGTTCACAACTGGCATCTTATTCATTATGCAACGCGCGCTGTCGGGCAAGTCGGACTTATTATTGTTGAAGCGACAGCAGTAACAAAACAAGGAAGAATTTCAGCTCGCGATTTAGGCATTTGGGATGACGACCATATCGATGGATTGCGTACACTTACTTCGCTCGTTCATGAACAAGGCGCCAAAATCGGCATTCAGCTTGCTCATGCGGGACGAAAAGCGACGGTTGCTGGAGAAATCTTCGCTCCATCCCCTATTCCGTTCGATGACACGATGCGTACGCCAAAAGAGATGACGAAAATCGATATTGAAGAAACGATTCATGCGTTTCAACAAGGTGCGCGTCGCGCCAAGGAAGCTAGATTTGATGTCATCGAAATTCACGCCGCGCACGGCTATCTCATTAACGAGTTTTTATCACCGCTCACAAACAAACGAACAGATGAATACGGTGGAGAAAACCGTTACCGCTTTTTAAGTGAAGTGATTGAAGCGGTAAAAGAAGTATGGGACGGACCGTTGTTTGTCCGCATTTCTGCTTCTGACTACCATCCGGACGGCTTAAAGGTAAACGACTACATCGAATATGCAAAACGAATGAAAGCACAAGGTGTTGATTTGATCGATGTGAGCTCTGGCGCTGTCGTTCCAGCAAAAATTCAAGTATATCCAGGCTATCAAGTGCCGTTTGCTGAAACAATTCGCCGTGAAGCAGACGTCGCCACTGGTGCTGTCGGACTCATTACGTCTGGCTTACAAGCGGAAGAAATTTTACGCAACGGCCGCGCCGATTTGATTTTTATCGGTCGCGAGCTTCTTCGCAACCCATATTGGCCAAAAACAGCGGCAAACGAACTTGGTATATCGCTTGAAGCGCCAAAGCCGTATATCAGAGGATGGTAAAACACGACAAAGGATGTCCAATGCAGTGGACATCCTTTTATATGTCAAAATAATAGTGGGCGTGAAGTTGACAACCCGGGTTAAACGCAGCATCGCAATGTGGACACCGATAATCGCTCATCATATATTGTTCAATTGTCAGTTCCGTTTGACAAACGCCACATAAGACAGCTTTTTCATGAAAACGTTCTTTCGGCCATACCGCATGGTTGCCACAACCATGTTCTTCATGACAGTGCACGCACGGGAAATACGTTTGACAACAAAAAAACTTTATAGCGATAACATCGCGTTCACTATGATAATGGGCACATCTCGTTTGTTTGTCGATGACATTTCCTTTGACTTCGATCATCCCTCATCATTCCCTTTTCTTATAATCGGAAATGACGAAAAATCAAAGGCAAGCGCGACATTCGGAAAAATTGTTTTTGCCTCTTCTACAAGCTGATCACACATGTTTCCTTGATAACGAGAGCTAATATGTGTCAAAATGAGTTGCTTCACTTCCGCTCGTTTCGCTACTTCCGCTGCTTGCAACGTCGTTGAATGATAGTAATCGTGCGCTAAATGGGCTTCCTCTGCGCTAAATGTCGCCTCATGGACAAGCACGTCCGCTCGTTTTGCTAGTTCAACACTTGCCTCACAATAACGCGTATCTCCCATAATCGCAACAATGCGTCCTTTTTTCGGTGGGGCTACAAAGTTTCGTCCATCAATGACAGTTCCATCATCTAATGTGACAAGCTCCCCTCGCTTAATTTGTTGATAAATCGAACCAGGCTTCACACCAAGTGCGCGCAACTCGTCAACGAGCAATGTACCCGGTAAATCTTTTTCGACAATTCGAAAACCGTACGAAGGCAAACCGTGATCAAGCAATTTTGCTGTAACAATAAACTGTTCGTCTTGAAATACGACACCTTCTGTAAACTCCTCAATATGTAGCTCATATTTGAGTCGCGTGCCGCTGACCGTTAATGCGGTTTCGATAAACGAACGAATACCTGCTGGACCGTAAACAAAAAGTGGTGTTTCTCCCCCTTGAAACGAACGGCTACCAAGCAGTCCAGGTAAACCAAAAATGTGGTCTCCATGTAAGTGCGTAATAAAAATACGTTCAATGCGTCGCGGGCGAATAGACGTATGTAAAATTTGATGTTGCGTTGCTTCTCCACAATCGAATAACCATGTCGCCCCTCTTTCTTCTAACAACTGGAGGGCAATGGCTGATACGTTTCTACCTTTTGATGGGACACCAGAGCCTGTCCCTAAAAACAATAACTCCACGCTACAAACTCCTCTCTGTTCTTTAATCAGATAAAACATTTGCGTTTACCACAATAAACCTCTAAAATTACATTATCATGAACCTTTCAAAAAATGAATAAAAGTGAGGTATATGGTCCGTGAATGACGTACAACCAAAAGCGACGATTGTAATTTTTGGCGCGACTGGCGACTTAGCAAAACGTAAACTATTCCCGTCTATTTATAAACTTTATCAAAAAGGAAAGCTTGATGAACAGTTTGCGGTTGTTGGCGTTGCCCGTCGTCCGCATACAGACGAATCGTTTCGCCACTACGTAAAAGAAACAATTGAAGAAGCGACGAAACAAGAATTAATAGATGAAAAATTTATTTCTCATTTTTACTATCATTCACTAGATGCGACAAATACACAATCATACAAACAATTAAACGAACTATTAACACACGTCGAAGAACAATTTTACATCCCAGGTAACCGTATTTTTTATTTAGCGATGGCGCCTGAGTTTTTCGGAACGATTACATCGCATTTAAAATCGGAAGGACTGACGACAACGAACGGCTGGACGCGATTAGTGATTGAAAAACCGTTCGGTCATGATTTACGAAGCGCGCAAAAACTAAATGAAGAAATCCGTCAATCGTTTTCCGAGGAACAAATTTTTCGGATTGATCATTATCTTGGAAAAGAAATGGTGCAAAACATTGAAGTCATTCGCTTTGCAAACGCCATTTTTGAACCGCTTTGGAACAACCGTTTCATCGCTAATATTCAAATTACATCAAGCGAAACACTCGGTGTAGAAGACCGTGGGCGCTATTACGACCACTCCGGTGCACTGCGCGATATGGTGCAAAACCATATGCTGCAAATGGTTGCGCTTTTAGCGATGGAGCCTCCGATTAAGTTGACGACAGACGATATTCGCAGCGAAAAAGTGAAAGTGTTGCGCGCCCTTCGTCCAATGACGCACGATGACGTCGAGACATATTTCGTGCGTGGGCAATACGGACGCGGCATCGTGCGCGGGCAACAAGTCGTCGGGTATCGTGAAGAACATAACGTCGATCCAAACTCCAATACGGAAACGTTTGTCGCAGGGAAATTAATGATCGACAACTTCCGCTGGGCAGGTGTACCATTTTACATACGAACAGGAAAACGAATGACGGAAAAATCAACGAAAATCGTTGTACAATTTAAAGATGTACCGATGAACTTATATTATCGCACAAGCGAACACGTTCATCCGAATTTGCTCGTCATTCATATCCAACCAGATGAAGGCATTACCCTTCATTTAAATGCGAAAAAAAGCGGCGAAAGCATGAAAACGACGCCGATTAAGCTCGATTACTGCAACAATTGCATCGACGGCATTAATACGCCAGAAGCGTATGAGAAATTGTTATATGACTGCATGCGCGGCGATGCGACAAACTTTACGCATTGGGATGAAGTCGCTGCCTCATGGAGCTTCATCGACCCGATTTCGGAAGTGTGGGCAAACACGAAAGCTACGGACTTTCCGAACTACGAAGCTGGCTCGATGGGACCGAAAAAGGCAGATGAACTATTGCAAAAAGACGGCTTCCATTGGTGGCCACTAAACGGAACAATGTAAGGAGGAAACAAAGATGAAGCTATACGATGTCACCGCTCCCATTTTCGAAGGGATGCCTGTGTATAAAAATAAACCGGAAAAACAACCGAAGCGAACGACCGTCACGAACGATTACGTCACTGAATCGCGCATCGACATGGATGTGCATACAGGCACGCACATTGATGCGCCGCTCCATATGGTAAAAAACGGAGAAACGTTTGAAACGATTCCGCTTGAAAAACTTGTCGGCTACTGCAAAGTATTAGACTTGACAAATGTCAATGATCGCATTACAAGAGAAGATCTCATTCATTTTGATATTCAAGAAAACGATTTTATTTTATTTAAAACAAAAAACTCATTTGACGACGCTTTTAACTTTGAATTTATTTACGTTGCTGAAGATGCGGCAACATATTTAGCCGAAAAACGCATTCGCGGCGTCGGCATTGACGCGCTCGGCGTCGAACGAAACCAAGCGGGACATCCAACACATAAAACGTTGTTCGGTCACGGTATTATCGTCATCGAAGGACTTCGGCTAAAAGACGTTCCAGCAGGAGAATATTGGATGGTCGCTGCTCCCCTCAAACTCGTCGGCACCGACGCCGCCCCAGCGCGTGTATTGTTGTTTGAACAATAAACAATCCCCCTCATGATGAGGGGGATTGTTTATTGTTCAAAGTGTTGAAAAAGTGAGGCGTCAAGAAAATAGACACGTAAAATCGAGAAAAACTTTAAAACCCTACTACCGCACTTCGTTTGGTGGCCTCTTGAGAAGGAGAACGGTTTGGTAAACCCTTCCCCTCCTCAAGAGGAAAGATGTCCCTTATATCGTGACTTTGTGGAGAGAAGAGTTCACTGCTTTTTGCCTTGCTGATACATCTTCTCATATGCCATCGGAGACATGTACTCGTTAGCGGAATGAATTCGCTCGGCATGATAAAAACACTCAATATATTCAAAAATCCGATGTTTGGTCTCTTCCCTTGTTGCAAAGGTCTCGTGAAAAATCAGTTCCTTTTTGATGATGCTGTGAAACGATTCCGCACATGCGTTATCATAGCAGTTTCCTTTTCGACTCATGCTGGTTTGCATTCCGTACTGTCGTAAGATGATTTGATACTCGTTCGATGCATATTGGCTCCCTTGATCCGAATGGTGAATCAGACCTGGTTGAGGCTTTCTCTCGTCGATGGCTCGGTTTAAGCTTTGATCACTAACTCTTTTGTCATTCGCTCGGAAAGACACCAGCCAACGATTTTACGAGAAAACAAATCCATGACCGAAGCTAAATACAGCCAGCCTTCTTTCGTCCAAATATACGTGATATCCGCCACCCATACTTGATTCGGCTCATCTGCTTCAAACTGCTGATTCAATAAGTTAGGATACACAGGCAAATGATGCTTCGAGTTTGTGGTTGCCTTATATTTTTTCTTACCCGTGGTGCTAGTTGAGCGCTAGCGCTCAACTAGCTCGAGTGTTACAAGCGAATACACCAACAATATGCCATCTAGTGCCACTTCAAACCCTGAAATCGAATTCGCACGAATTTCTGTCATACGATACTGGTCAACGAGGACGGAGAACACCGTTTCGATCACTTTACGTTTTTGTTTGAGCCATTTCTCCCATGATTCAGATGGGCGGTGTTTCTGATTTTTGCGAGATGGAGTCCAAAAAGCGATTTGGTACTCTTCATACAACTTTTTTTGCCATTCGCTACTGATGAATCCTTTGTCACCCAAGTTATAGGGATGAGGAATTTGAGTCATGACGGTTTCAGCTGCGGTTCGATCGTGACAGGACGCCCCCGTTACCACGTATCCCATAGGTAGTCCTTGGTCTGTCACTTGAAGATGAAACTTAAACCCATAGTACCACTGCTTTTTCGACGCACAAAGCCCGATGTCGGCGATCCCTTGGAATCGTTTGACACGGTACATTCTTGCGGCATGGCACAAATCGATTGGCATGCTATCTACTACCGCATAGGCATGGTGTTGACCACGTTTCGCTCGTTCATGACGAATCCATTTGACTGCAAAGCGCAGCGCTCGGCAACGGCGATTGTATCGAGAACGTTAGAGAAAATGTCCATCCGTGAACAAGTTCCCAGTAACAAAGCGATGCCACGCACGTTCGGAAGAGAAGCCAAGCAACTTTCCTAAAAGATGAATGGCCATGATCACCGCGTCTTCTTGTTTCACTAAATGACGATTGCGACGTTGAAGATAGCATTGAATTTGTGACAGCTGGGCAGAAACAAAAAAGAAAATGGCTACGTATTGTTTTTGAATTTTCGCTTTGTCTGTTGTAAAGTGAAAGTGCTCTTGCATGAGGATTCTCCTTTCGAATGTTTGGTCGCACTTTCATTCTACAGGAGATCCACAAGCAAGGGTTATTTTTTTGCTTACTCGATTTTATCTAGCACCACAGGTTTTTTCTTTGTTTTTGAACGAATATCACCATCTTTCATGATTCTGGCGACCGTTTTTTGAGATACCTTAACCCCTTCTTTCTGAAGGATTTTTGTGATTTTTGGACTGCCATACGTTTCTCTTGACTCGATATGAATCTTTTTGATTTGCTTTTTCAATGCTTCCTGTCTTTTCTTTTGTTGACTTTCTGGTCGTTTGACCCATGCATAGTATCCACTTCTTGAAACGCCTAAGACTTCACACATCTTCGCCACGCGAAACTCCTTTCTATGCGTATGAATAAATGCATAAATGACTTCTGGTTTTTGGCGAAGATGCTCATGGCCTTTTTTAAGATCGCGTTTTCCTCCTCCAGATCCCGAATACGTTTTTGAAGTTCACGCTTTTCACGATCTTCTGGCTTGAGGTTCCCACTCCCGACAAAGCTATGCTCAGCATCTTTTTTATAATCTGCTACCCATTTATGAAGCGTTTTTGGCGAAATATCGAGTTGTCTTGCGGTTTGAGCGACCGCTTTTCTTTCCTCAACCACTAATTTTACTGCATGTATTTTGAATTCTTTATCAAAACGTCTTGTCATTATAGACACTCCCTATGATTGATGGATTTACTATACATTTCTCTATTCGTTGTGTCTATAATCTAGACTAACATCACTTCTCCAAACATCGTCTACATCCGTATCCCTCGTTTATCTTTGAGCGCGTATCGTTTTTTATCTCGTTTTTCCGCCAATGTGCGGTCGATATCCTCCAACACCTGTTGAAGCAGTTGACCATATTCTTTTTGCATATGCCGAAACAATAACTGTTCAATGTCTTTCCATGTGACTCCATCTGTGATATAATCCTGCATGGGCTCCACTCCTTTCTTTGGTTATTTTTTCGCACTTACTACCTTACAGGAGGAGAGCCCATTTTTCATCTATTTTGCTTACATATCGGACAGGTTCCTGATTATACCAAATCAGGAACCTGTCTTTTTTTCTCCCACAAACATTTTACTCATACCTGAAATGTGCTGGATTGACGGGTAAGCTTTTTAAGCATCGGGCATAGGAATAAACTAGGTGCCACGACCAATGCCATTCCGAGAAATGGGAATCCAGGTGAATACAAGTACAAGTATCCACTGACAAGTGTTAAAACCCCAGTGGTTAAACTCATGGCAAGTGATGCGTAGAGTCCATGAGCTGAAGGAATTTTGTCCTTACTAATATATTGATTAACAAAAGTCATGAATGCAAAGTGCGTGAGACCAAATGTTAAAGCGTGCAACGGTTGAGAAAACACAAAAACCAGTAGATTCTCAAAAAAATAGACACTTGACCAACGGATAATTGATGCAATCCCGGCCAATAGAAACATAGTCGCTACATCGAACTTAGTGAATACTCGATTTGAAATGTAAAAGAACCCGATTTCAGCTAAGACAGCCAAAACAAAGATTCCACCAATATAAACACTATTGATTCCTATGTGTTTAAGATAAATAACTCCGTAATTATAGTAGGTAGCATGGGAACCTTGTAAAACCATACTCAGGAGTAAACATATTAAAAATGATTTTGATTTCAGTAATTCAAAGGAACCTCCTGACCGTTGAGAAAGCTTAACTCTTAAGCTTGATGGAGATCGAATTAATGATAGGATTAAAATGAATAGATTACCGAGTAAAAACAAATAGATAATATTGTTCGCATTTTTTGAGGCTACCCATCCTGTTAACACTGATGAGAGAATAAAACCGAACGATCCCCATAATCTGCATTTTCCATAGTCAATCCCATTTTCTTCTTTTGATAGAATGGAGGCCTTTGTCTCGTTGATAGGTAACAACATGGGATAGATGAGGCTGAAAAAGACCATTACTAACATAAGCCCTGCCAAATTATTAAAAGGCAAAAAACATACTAGGATGATTAGAGATAAAAAAGCGACTATAAGCGAAACGTGTGATAACCAATACCTTTTGCACAAGGCAGGAAAAATGTACGAAGTTGAAAAAGCTCTTACTAGTAATCCGATGGATATCACGATCCCTGCTTGTTGAGCAGTTAACCCTTTTGTAATCAGCCAAACGGTCCAGTACGGTAAGAAAATCCCCCAGGTGAAGAAAAATACAAAAAAGTTTGTGGATAACCATGTTTGTTTCATAACACTTCCCCTTATGTCAATACATTTTTTTTCGTTTTCTGAATGGTTTCAATAAGTTGTAGGGACAGTTCAAAAGCCTTTCTTTCTGAATCCGGATGATAGTTATCGGAGAAGGGATTAGCGAACCCGTGCTGTCCTTTAAACAACTCGACTTTTATCCCTGATTTACAGGATAATTGCTCGACGAGCCAGTTAACATTAAATGACTTTTCGTGCTCAGAAAACAGTAATAGTACGGGTAGTTTTGGGAATAAATTGAGATAGTCTCTAATCCGTGATCCATAGTAACCTATGGCCGCATCTCCTATGCCATAATGTTCGCAACATAACCAAGCTACGGTTGCACCGACGCTATACCCCCAGAACACAATGGTTTTGTATCGAGACTTTAAGGAATCTACTAAATTTAAAACTTGTTTTTTCGCTTTTCCAAATCCAATTTCATTTTTGAAATATTGGTAAGCATCTGCCTCATCATCATAATGAAAATGATCTCGATTTAATAAATTGGGGCAGTATACGTCATACCCTTTAGCGGCAACCATTTGAGCTACGTGTTTCATATGATCGTTAATCCCATAGATTTCATGTATCAGGATGACAGCAACATCAGAATAATTACAGTGTTTTAACATGATATGACAAACTCCTTATCCTTATAATTAAAGATAGAGGGGGTGTCGCGCTCCCCCTCAGTATAGGAAGTTAGTATTTGATCGGCATTGTAACAATACCATGAAAGGTAGGGTTAGGCGTCCATTCAGGTCTTTCAAGATTATATAAAGGTGTAATGTGAGAAAAACGTTGAATAACTTCTTTTAAAATTTCGGCGATTTCTACGCGAGCAAATGCTGCAGCAATGCATGCATGATAACCACCACCAAAACCAATATGCTGTTTACCTGTCCGATTGATATCAAATTTTTCTGGATTTTCAAAAACGCGTTCATCACGACCAGCGGAACCGAGGAAGAAATAGACCGAATCTCCTTCACGAATAAGTTGGTTATGAATAGTAATATCTTGGGCAGCGTGTCTTGTTATGTATTGAATTGGTCCTTCAAGTCGCATAGTCTCATCCAAGACCTTAGGAATTAGAGACAGATCTTTTTTGAGTTCATCAAATACTTTTGGATGTTTGAACAATAGATGCAACGTATTACTTAACATGAACTGCGGAATTTTATGTCCACCAAAAATTAGATGAATGGTTTGTGCGATAAGTTCATCGTCACATAATTCTCCTTCCTCACTCGGATTATCTGAGATTAAACGGCTTAACAAATCGTTGCGTTTTTTGATGCGTCTTTCAGCAAT
Source organism: Anoxybacillus mongoliensis (assembly GCF_014201515.1). GTDB lineage: Bacteria > Bacillota > Bacilli > Bacillales > Anoxybacillaceae > Anoxybacillus > Anoxybacillus mongoliensis. Next base: position 3,372 of record NZ_JACHEQ010000021.1, on the reverse strand, counting down.
TGCTTCTGAAAGAAACATGTACATTTCTTTCATACTTTTTTTGGTTTGATCGCTGATATCTTTGTCAGGGACGTGGGAAACAACAAAGTTTTGCATAAATTGAGCAATGTCATCTGACCAACGGATAAAACGTTCAACCTCTTCACCTGGAATACCAAGCATTTTACAAAGTACCAACGCCGGAATTGGATGAGCAACTTCAGAAACGAAGTCAAACTCGTTCGAATGTTTTTCAACCACTTGATCTAAAACTGATGTTACAATTTTCTTGATTTCAGGAGTGATAGCCTCAATCTCTTCTTTCCAAAAGGCACGGTTCATGTATTTTCTTAAACGTGTATGGATTGGACGGTCGTTATAAATCATCCATGTGGATATAATGTCGATGATCTCCTTAAAGTGCTTGTCTTCGCCTTCAGGGAGATTTTTCATTTTGTGCCAAATTAGTGGGCTAGTGATAAAGGTGTCTCCCTGCAAATATTTTGTGATGTCATCATATCTTGTTATAAACCACGAACGCATTTCTTCATTCCAATAAACTGGAGCATTATCTCTTAATCTCTTGTAATAGTTGTAACGATTATGCAAATAATCATCACTGTAAACACTAAATTGTTCTATATACATCCAAATTGACATTTTAACCTCTGATTTACGCAGTACACCCGATGCGACGCAACACCTCATCCGGGTGTTGTAGAACGTACTGTTCAAAGCGAGTAATGGATTGGGCAATATCGTTTTGATCCTTGTGAAAAACGTTGGCAATCACTTCATCTTTCAACCACTTCCACAGCCGTTCAATCGGGTTCAACTGTGGGGAATACGGTGGCAAAAAGATGAAATGAAAAGCATCGCCTTCCTCGCCATCAAGAAAGGCTTGCACCATCTTGGCATGATGAATGCGTGCGTTGTCCAACACAAGCACGAGGAATCGGTCCGTATATTTCTCTTTCAATCGGCGCAAAAATTCGAGGAACGTTTCGGCATTGGCGGATGATGCGCGATGAAATACAACATCGCCTTGTTGAACATCGACGGCGCCAAAAATAGAAACGTGGGCGTGGTGACCATAGCTTGGCACTTGTTTTTGATTCCCTACTTCTGCCCATGTCGTACGAAGCGCTTGATACGCACGAACATGCGTTTCGTCCACATAAAACATAGTGACGTTCTCGGTGATTAGTTTTTTTTTATAAATTCGAGTTCTTTTTGAAAAGCAGCTTGATGTTCTGGATTCCCTTTCACAAGCTTATACGTCGGACGTGTCCATGACAAACGAAGACGATGCAATAACTTACGAATGCCTTCACGTGACATCGAAACGCCATAGGTATGTTGGATGTAAGATTGTAAAATACGCGTGTTCCATGATGAAGCAATGCCCCAGCCAGCATCCACAGGTGTAGTAGTTAACACGAGTTGTCTGATTTCTTGTTGTTGTTCTTCCGTCAGAAATGGCACACGACCAGGCGGCAACCGACGATCGAGTAAATGATCGAGCCCTCCTTCATTAAACCGTGCAACGTAGAGGGCAACAGATTGACGGCACAGATTGACCATTTTGGCCACATCTTTGCCAAGATGACCTTCCATGACGAGACGAACAGCGGTCACCCGAACGCGAAGCGAAGCATCTTTGATTTTCCGTTCTTGTTTCCGAAGTGTTCGAGGCGTCCAATCGTGATCATTTGTGATTTTCAGACGTTTCATGTCCTTTCCGCTCCTTTTACACATGAGTATTTAGGAGCAGTATAGCCATGAAAAAAGGTGTTCATACAGAAGTCATGGTTTTAAGGTGCATGTATATAGCTGTCTCATGTTAGTGTCTGAACCTCTGTTTTTGTGGTTATCAAAAAATAGAAAATTAAATATTCTTTTAATATAATCATCTATTCTGATTTCAAATTTGAGGTTTATATCATTTTTCAGAAAACATATCTTTGTAATTTGGATTAATATTGCTAGTTTCAAGCTGCTATGTAATGGTAATTGTATTTTGCTGTAGTAAGGCTTTGCTGGATTTATATAAAATTCTAAGGAATCAATAAATTCAATAACAATTTTATTTAATGCATATCTTTCCCTAGATATTTGGCCAGATAAAAAATCTTCCAAGAAATTATCTTTGATTTCATTGAAAAGACAATTGATTATTCTCTCTAAATTATCAATATTCTTATAATTAGGGTTAGATGTTATACCTTCTAATATTAACGAAAGTATAGTATTTGAGTTTAAAATATTAGCAAATTGATTTCTACTAAAGAAACCCACCATGTCTTTTATATCGTAGATGGCATTAGAGATATCATCTGCGAGTTCAATTATATATTCTTCAATAACAGGTTGATTGTAAGTCTGGAGAATTTTATTTACAAAAATAGATGACTCCTGATAATATCCCTTAATTAAATTCGCTTCTTCTTCCCTTTTAAGAGGTATTACATTTTTATGTTTAAGAAGCGCGGCTACAGTTCTTAATGTAACATTATGAGATTCTTCAGTTACAATTCTTATTGTTTGAGCATTGGATTCAAATCCCCCAAAGCATTTCATTATATTATCAAGACTTCTTTCGGCACTATGACCAAAAGGAAGATGTCCTATATCATGCGCAAAGGTTGCCGCATGAATAAGATTTAAATCAATAGTTGGTAAATCATTTTTTAACAAATGATTGTTTACTCTTTCAGTAATTATTTCTGCGATTTCGTTGACTTCCAAAGAATGAATCAATCTATTCCGTAAATTATGGTTATGAGGAAATGGAATAAGTTGTGTTTTAGTATGTAAAATACGAAAGTATAGTGATCTTAGTATTCGTTGGTAATCGCATCTAAACTCTGAAATCGAAATCTTTTCTTGTTCTGGTGAAAATCTGCTTTTGTCATATTTTTTATACATTAACCTCTCCCACTCTACAAAAATAGTTTTCTGAATAAATAGTAAAAACCCAAGAGGATAGGTTTCTATTAATGTTTCACGAGTGAAAACCTATCCTCTTGGGTTGATGTCTTCGATACTATATGTACAACTTATAAATAGGTATATGAATCCCGTCCATATCCCTTCATCTTTCTTAATTACTGAATAAAATGGACTTAGATTCACTTTCACTCGTAGTCCAGCAATTTAAGGTTGCCGGGTAGAAACTCTCAGACCATATTTCTGAGGATATACGAGCAAGTTTTTATTAAAATATTCATTTTTATTAATAATTATATAGATTGTAAAAATTTATGTCAACAAAAAATGGAATTATAACCCGTGGTACTATACACATCCAAATTGACACCTTAACCTCTGGTTCATGTAGTACACTCGGAGGCTTGTCACCTCTTCGTTTTGTTTGAGGCGTTGTGAATGTTA
>NZ_JACHEQ010000020.1 GCF_014201515.1 Anoxybacillus mongoliensis | reverse complement strand
TTTAAGTTACCACAAATAAGGAAAAAAGAAAAGAAGAAAAAGTTCACTTTTCCCGTGAACTTTTTCTTGACGCCTCACTTTTTCAACACTTTGAAGCCCGGAATAAAAGCCGGGCTTATTCGTTTTTCGGTGCGCGAACAACTGATTCAAATTTTCCTTTATGAGCTGCATCACAAAATGGCATATTTTGTGAGAGCCCGCAACGACAGAGAGAAAATGTTTCTTTCGTTTCAAACTTGTTTCCTTCCATATCAACTAATTCAACATCTCCGGTTACACGAAATGAACCGTTATCCATCACTTTAATTTGCACTTTCGCCATATATTCCACCTCCTTGTATACCTTATATCGTATATACTATCTTGTTTTTATAAAAGACGCAACCTACGTTTTGGAATGCTCTTTTCTTATTTTCCGATATTGAGTTAAAATGATGGTGTATATGTAAATGACATAGAAAGAGTGATAGTTGTGAATGATCAAGTAAACCGTCTTCGAAAAATAGCAAAAGAAAAAACGTGGGTGTCGTTTTTGTACAATAACCATCCGTATAGCTTGCTTCATTGGTCTGTTGCAGGATTTTCAAATGATGAACGTGACGTTTGGTTACTGCAAGATGAAATGACATTTGAAACACAATCGTTCGTTCAGTTAGATGAAGCGCTTGCCTGGATTGAACAACATATGCCGCGTATTACAGATATTTTGTAAGGAGGGCAAAATGCCCCCTTCTTATTGCGGAGAATTTTGCCGCTTTGTTGGATGAATCGCTTTTTCTAATTCCTCTTTGGCAATCACAGGACGAACGGTATCGGCTGTCGTTTTTCCTTTTTGGCTTTTATTTTTTGTCATGACAGTTCACTCCTTTACGTTTGTTCTTTATTAGTTTGGAGAAAGAAAGGGATGTTTATGCTAAAAGATCGATTAAATGAGCAACTGATCGAACAGTTAAAGAAAAAACAAAAGCAACTGCAAGAAGAAGAACAAAAACGAAAAGAAGAAGAGGAAGCAAAGCGCAAGGAAGAAGCTCGTAAACGTGAAAAAAATAAAACGTTTGCCGAATGGTTAGAAGAAAGTGACTTAGATTGGCGAAAATTTAAATAACCGAGGGCGAACACCCTCGGTTACCGATGATTAGTAAACATCGTTTGCTTTGTAAGTTGTTTTAACATAGTAATTTGTTCATCGCTCAATGTTACTGATTGAGCAGCGACGTTTTCGATTAGTTGCGATAATCGGCTTGCGCCTGGAATGACCGTTGCAACCGCATCATGAGCTAAACAAAAGCGAAGAGCAATCGTCGTTAGCGTTTCATTTGGTGCAACGGCTTTTAGTTTTGGAATAAGTGCAACTAATTCATCGAATGAATAATCGACATAGCCGTTTTGTTTTGTTTCGTCGCTGGCTCGCTCAATGGGGCGTTCAGTTAATAATCCTTTCGCTAGCGGTCCGCGAGCAATGACGCTAACGTGATGTTGCTTCAAAAGCGGAAACCATTCTTCAGCACGGCGATCAAGTAAACTATACGGCATCATAATAGAAACGATGCGCGATCGTTTGATGTATTCGCGAATGACATTTGGACGCATAGAGGAGATGCCGTAATAACGAATAACGCCTTCTTGTTGCAACTCTTCAAACGCCTCAATTGTTTCATCGATCGGATCATCAATTGTCCCACCATGTAGTTGATATACATCAATATAATCGGTTTGTAGCCGTCGCAAGCTATGCTTCACCGCTTCTTTTATGTATGCTTTTGACGGATCCCATGTCCAACCGTCTCCTTGTTCTGTCCAACGATTGCCTACTTTCGTTGCGACGATGACATTGTGGCGTTTTCCTTTTAGCGCCTTTCCAACGATTTCTTCATTTAGCCCACGATCATACAAATCGGCTGTATCGAAGTAGTTTACCCCTTGATCTATCGCTTCGTGAATGATGCGAATCGCATCACTTTCCAATGTACCAAGCGACATGCAACCAAACCCAATTTCACTCACATATAAGTTCGAATGTCCGAGCTTTCGTTTCTTCATGTTCCCACTCCTTTTTTCTCATTATACCGAATAAGTTTTCTCTTTGTCTTTCTATATGTAGTACAATCAATATGAAACGATAAAATGGTGGTGGAACAATGGATCATTTATATGAAAAAACGATCAGTAAGCAACGCATTTTTTCAGGAAAAGTGATTGATGTGTATGTTGAGGATGTGTTGTTGCCAAATGGAGAAACGAGCAAGCGGGAAATTGTAAAACATCCTGGAGCAGTTGCGGTACTTGCGATTACAGAAGAAAATAAAATTGTGCTTGTTCGTCAATATCGGAAAGCGTTAGAGCGAGTACTTGTTGAAATTCCAGCAGGAAAGCTCGAAAAAGGGGAAGCACCGCTTGAAACAGCGAAACGTGAACTCGAGGAAGAAACAGGATACGTATGCGAGAACATGGAGCCGCTTCACTCTTTTTACACATCACCCGGGTTTGCAGATGAATTAGTACATATATTTCTTGCGAAAGGGTTAACGAAAAAAAGCGAAAAACAAATGCTTGATGATGACGAGTTTGTCGATGTGCTCGAAGTCACGTTAGAAGAAGCGCTCAACATGGTTAACGAAAAGCAAATTTACGATGCAAAAACGATTTATGCCCTTTTATATTGGCAATTGCATGCGCAAAAGCGGTCTGTGTGACCGCTTTTTGTCATATTGAGCTCCTTTTCCCATACAATGTAGTAACAGAACGTGTAGGGGGATGGAGCGATGAGAAAGCGATCATGGATGACAGCATGGGGGCAACACGTGCAAGAGCATTACACGACATATGTATTTACCGTCGTTCTTTTTGTGATGGGCATTATTTTTGGTGCGATTGTTGTCAATAGTTTAAGCTTTAGTCAAAAAGAAGATTTATATTATTATTTAACGAATTTTTTTGGACAAGTTTCTTCAGGAAATATGGCGAGTGCACATGATGTGTGGAAAGAAAGTTTTTTACAAAATTTGAAATATATTGGGTTGATGTGGATTTTAGCAATGTCACTCATTGGATTGCCACTTATTTTAATTTTATTGTTTTTAAAAGGACTTGTGGTCGGTTTTACCGTTGGCTTTCTAGTCAATCAAATGGGGTGGAATGGATTTTTGCTAGCTTTCGTATCTGTCGTCCCACAAAATATTATTCTCGTTCCCATTTTTATTATGATGGCAGCTGTATCTATTTCGTTTTCATTAAAAATGATTCGTCATCAGTTTGTGAAACGAACACATGAACCGATTTTTCGCGCCATGCTTCGTTATACGTTTATTATGTTGTCGTTTAGTATCGCTTTAGCGTTAGCATCTTCACTTGAAGCATACGTATCCCCGCTACTTATGAAAGAAGTTGTTGAATTAATAGAAAAATAATTATTATTTAATAATCATTTTATTTATCAATTTATAATCATTTTATTTTGACACGTTCCTTTCTTTTGTTATAATGAGAATGAGTAACGAGGGAGGGAATAACAATGGAAGGTCGCCTTGAACGAATTAAAAAACAATTGCATGCCGCAAGTTATAAATTAACGCCGCAACGGGAAGCAACAGTACGTGTGTTGCTTGAACATGAAGAAGATCATTTAAGCGCGGAAGATGTGTACCTCCTCGTGAAAGAAAAAGCGCCTGAGATTGGGTTAGCTACAGTATATCGCACGTTGGAGTTATTAACAGAATTGAAAATTGTCGATAAAATTAACTTCGGGGATGGCGTTTCCCGCTACGATCTTCGCAAAGAAGGTGCGGCGCATTTTCATCATCATTTAGTGTGTATTGAATGTGGAGCGGTCGATGAAATTCAAGAAGATTTATTAGAAGATGTTGAAGCGATTGTAGAACGGGATTGGAATTTTAAAATTAAAGACCACCGTTTAACATTTCACGGCATTTGCCATCGTTGTCAAGATAAGCATGAGGAGTAGTAAAACCTTTTCGTCTATGAAAAGGTTTTTTATTTGTGTATAAAATGCGGTCAAATGGGCATATCCTCTTACTATATGACAGTTGACGGAGGTGTGCCATGAGAAGAATAGTTGACGTGCTAAAAGTGTTTCTTTTATTTACGGGATGTACGATTTTATTTTATTATAGTATTGTATGGATGAGCGAGGAATATAACTATTATCGTCGCTACGATGAGCCGATGGGATCAGCTGTGAAAGTATCAACGACGGAGCAACAAGAAACATATTGGCTCGATCGACTATTGTTTTTTTATCAAAACGGGGAGTAGAGTGCGTGTGGAAGATCAAGTAAAAGATTTTATTCACTATTTAATTGTTGAACGAAATTTAGCTCATAACACGATCGTGTCATATGAGCGCGACTTAAAAAAATATGTTCAATATTTACAGAAAGTCGAACAACTGTGTCGTTGGAATGATGTAACCCGTTTTCATATTATGCAATTTTTAAAGTTTTTAAAAGAAAAAGGAAGCTCGGCGAAAACGATTGCCCGTCATCTAGCATCTGTTCGATCGTTTCATCAATTTTTACTGCGTGAAAAAGCCGTTGATCAAGATCCAACCGTTCATATTGAAACGCCGCAACTGCCAAGAACATTGCCAAACGTGTTGTCGATGGCAGAAGTCGAGGCATTATTAGAAGCGCCAAAGGAAAATACACCGTTTAGCATTCGCGATAAGGCGATGTTAGAATTGTTATATGCGACAGGTATTCGTGTAAGCGAGCTCATTCAATTAAACGTATCTGATGTTCATTTAACGATGGGATTCATTCGTTGTTACGGAAAGGGACGGAAAGAACGGATCGTTCCGATTGGAAAAATGGCGACAGACGCGTTAAAACGGTATATAGAGCAAGGTCGACCAGAGCTGTTACGAAGAAAAAAAGGGACGACAGACGCACTGTTTTTAAACCATCACGGCGAGCGCTTAACAAGACAAGGATGTTGGAAAATTTTAAAACGGCTTGCTCAAGAAGCAAATATTCAAAAAACGTTAACGCCACATACGTTGCGCCATTCGTTTGCGACGCATTTATTAGAAAATGGGGCGGATTTACGCGCCGTACAAGAAATGCTCGGACATGCCGATATTTCTACAACGCAAATTTATACGCACGTAACGAAAACGCGATTAAAAGATGTGTACAAGCAGTTTCATCCTCGGGCATGACTGTGACGATGATTTGTCACAGTTTTTTTTATTGCAATTCATTATGAAAACGTTTTATAATTTAGTTGTCAGACTTCTGACAAATATGAACGATGCGTGATTTTGTTTCATAGTGGGCATGCTATGAAGCGAATGAAACGATTGGGGAGGTAAAACGGTGAAGCCTACATATAGACGTGTATTTTTAATTGTGATGGACTCTGTTGGCATCGGCGAAGCGCCAGATGCGGAAAAATATAACGACAAAGGTGCCGATACGCTTGGACATATTGCCGAACATCGCGGGGGCTTGCATATGCCGAACATGGCGAAGCTAGGGTTAAGCAATATTCGTGAAATTCAAGGCATTCCAAAAGCCGAAAAGCCGCTAGCATGTTTTACGAAAATGCAAGAAGCGTCCGCGGGAAAAGATACGATGACGGGACATTGGGAGTTGATGGGCCTTCGCATTGATACGCCGTTTCAAGTGTTTCCTGACGGATTTCCAAAAGAGCTGATTGATGAATTAGAAAAACGAACAGGAAGAAAAGTGATCGGGAATAAACCAGCAAGTGGCACAGCAATTATTGATGAGCTCGGCCCTGAACATATGGAAACAGGTGCGCTTATTGTATATACGTCAGCCGACTCAGTGTTACAAATCGCAGCACATGAAGAAATCATTCCGTTAGAAGAATTGTATCGTATTTGTAAAATTGCACGTGAATTGACGCTTGATGAAAAATATATGGTCGGTCGCGTCATTGCTCGTCCATTCATCGGGAAGCCAGGAAGCTTCCAACGGACAGCGAATCGTCACGATTATGCGTTAAAACCGTTTGGTCGTACGGTAATGAATGAATTACAAGATGCAGGTTACGACGTGATCGCCATCGGTAAAATTGCTGATATTTACGATAACGAAGGTGTGACACAAACGTTGCGCACAAAATCAAATATGGACGGAATGGACAAATTAGTCGATACGTTACAAATGGACTTTACAGGGCTCAGCTTTGTGAATCTTGTTGATTTCGATGCATTATACGGTCATCGTCGCGACCCAAAAGGATACGGAGATGCGTTAGAAGAGTTTGATGCCCGTTTACCAGAAGTGTTTGAACGTTTAAAAGAAGACGATTTATTAATTATTACGGCAGACCATGGAAATGACCCGGTTCATCATGGAACCGACCATACGCGCGAATATGTTCCCCTTCTCGTTTATAGTCCGAGCATGAACGGAGGAAAACAACTGCCGTTGCGTGAAACGTTTGCAGATGTTGGAGCAACAATTGCAGAAAACTTCCGTGTAAATATGCCGAAATACGGAACGAGCTTTTTACATGAGTTGAAATAAGGAGCGTGACAACAAAATGAATCGAGCAGCCATTGAGCAGGCAGCACAATTTTTAAAAGAAAAGTTTTCAACCCCACCACAAATCGGTCTCATCCTCGGTTCCGGTTTAGGTGTGTTGGCAGATGAAATTGAACAAGCGATCAAAATTCCATACAGCGACATTCCGAATTTCCCTGTATCGACGGTCGAAGGGCATGCAGGTCAGCTCGTATACGGTCAATTAGAAGGAGCGACAGTTGTCGTTATGCAAGGTCGTTTCCATTATTACGAAGGATACAGTTTCGATAAAGTGACGTTTCCTGTACGCGTGATGAAAGCGCTCGGTGTGGAACAGCTTATTGTCACAAATGCAGCAGGTGGTGTGAATGAATCGTTTGAACCGGGCGATTTAATGATTATTTCAGACCATATTAACAACATGGGCGGCAATCCGCTTATCGGTCCGAATGATGCTGCACTTGGTGTGCGCTTCCCAGACATGTCGGAAGCATATAGCAAACGACTTCGTCAACTCGCGAAAGATGTGGCGAATGAAATTGGATTGCGTGTGCGCGAAGGGGTATATGTCGCCAATACAGGTCCAGCATACGAAACACCAGCAGAAATCCGCATGATTCGCGTCATGGGTGGCGATGCGGTCGGCATGTCGACCGTACCAGAAGTCATTGTCGCTCGCCATGCGAACATGGAAGTATTAGGAATTTCTTGCATTTCCAATATGGCTGCAGGTATTTTAGATCAGCCACTGACACACGATGAAGTGATCGAAACGACAGAAAAAGTAAAAGCGGACTTTTTACGATTTGTAAAAGCAATCGTGCGCAACATGGCGAAAAAATAAACGAGAAGGTGAATGACGATGAGAATGGTCGATTTAATTGAGAAAAAACGTGACGGCCACGCATTAACGAAAGAAGAAATTCATTTTATCATTGAAGGTTATACAAAAGGTGACATTCCAGACTATCAAATGAGCGCATTAGCGATGGCGATTTTTTTCCGCGGCATGAACGAAGAAGAAACAGCCGAATTAACGATGGCGATGGTGCATTCCGGTGATACGATTGATCTTTCAAAAATCGAAGGTATTAAAGTCGATAAACATTCAACAGGTGGTGTAGGCGATACGACGACGCTCGTTTTAGGTCCACTTGTTGCATCTGTCGGCGTTCCGGTTGCAAAAATGTCTGGCCGTGGTCTTGGTCACACAGGCGGAACGATCGATAAATTAGAATCTGTGCCAGGATTTCATGTTGAAATTAACAACGACGAATTTATTGAACTTGTCAATAAAAATAAAATTGCGGTTGTCGGTCAGTCGGGTAATTTAACGCCAGCCGATAAAAAATTGTATGCGCTTCGCGATGTAACAGCAACGGTGAACAGCATCCCGTTAATTGCTTCATCGATTATGAGCAAAAAAATTGCAGCAGGTGCAGATGCGATCGTACTTGACGTAAAAACAGGTGCAGGCGCGTTTATGAAAGATTTAAACGACGCTAAAGCGTTAGCAAAAGCGATGGTTGATATCGGCAACCGCGTTGGACGTAAAACAATGGCAATTATTTCTGATATGAGTCAACCGCTCGGCTATGCGATCGGAAATGCGCTTGAAGTGAAAGAAGCGATCGATACGTTAAGAGGTGAAGGTCCAGAAGACTTACAAGAGCTTTGCTTAGTACTTGGAAGCCATATGGTATATTTAGCGGAAAAAGCATCTTCGCTCGAAGAAGCTCGTCATATGTTAGAGAAAGCAATGAAAGATGGCTCAGCACTTCAAACATTCAAAACGTTTTTAGCTGCACAAGGTGGCGATGCATCTGTCGTTGATGACCCAAGCAAATTGCCGCAAGCCAAATATGTCATTGAACTTGAAGCGAAAGAAGATGGATACGTATCAGAAATTGTGGCGGATGCGGTTGGAACGGCAGCGATGTGGCTCGGTGCAGGCCGTGCGACGAAAGAATCAACAATTGATTTAGCCGTCGGTTTAGTGCTTCGTAAAAAAGTTGGCGATGCGGTGAAAAAAGGTGAATCACTCGTTACGATTTACAGCAACCGTGAACAAATTGATGATGTGAAACAAAAACTATATGAAAACATTCGTATTTCAGCAACACCAGTTCAAGCTCCAACATTAATTTATGATAAAATTTCGTAACCTGAAGGACTCGTTCCTTCAGGTTTTTTATGTATATAAAAAATAAAAAATGGAAAGGATGGCAAGTATAAAGAAATGGAGGGTTGGAGATGAAGCGATTTTTTTATGTGCTTGCCATCGCGTTATTATTTATTCCGATCGTATCCGTGCATGCGGAACAACCGAAAGTGGAATTAGCGACTGAAGCGCGATCTGCTATTTTAATTGAACGCGATACTGGGGCTATTTTGTATGAAAAAAATGCCCATGAGCCGCTTCCACCTGCGAGCATGACAAAAATTATGACGATGCTTCTCGTTATGGAAGCGATTGATCAAGGAAAGTTGAAGTTAGATGAACGGGTGCGTGCGAGTGAATATGCTGCATCGATGGGCGGTTCGCAAATTTTTCTTGAACCAGGAGAAGAAATGACGGTTGACGATTTATTAAAAGGTGTCGCCATTGGATCAGGCAATGATGCGTCCGTTGCGTTAGCGGAACGAATTGCGGGATCAGAGGAAGCATTCGTTCATATGATGAACGAAAAAGCGAAACAGCTTGGTTTAAAGCATACTGCGTTTGAAAATACGACAGGTTTACCAGCGAAAAATCATTATAGTACTGCATATGATATGGCGATGATGGCAAAGGAGCTATTGAAATATGATTTAATTACAAAATACACAGGTATGTACGAAGATTATTTACGAGAAAATACGGACAAAAAATTTTGGCTTGTCAATACAAATCGGCTTGTGAAATTTTATCCGGGCGTCGATGGATTAAAAACAGGTTACACGAACGAAGCAAAATATTGTTTAACGGCAACGGCGAAAAAAGGCAACATGCGCGTCATCGCTGTCGTGTTTGGGGCGCCAACGCCAAAAGCACGAAATGCACAAATTACGAAAATGTTAGATTATGCATTTAGTCATTACGAAACGAAGCCGCTTTATAAAAAAGGCGAGACAATTGCCATGCTCCCTGTTAGCAAAGGAAAGAAAAAGGTGGTCGCTGCCGTGACATCTGAGCCGATTTCTGTCCTATTGAAAAAAGGAGAAAAATCTGAAGCGGTACAAACGAAATGGAAGTTAAATGAGAAAGTGAAAGCCCCTGTGAAAAAAGGGGACGTGCTCGGTACGCTCGTTATAAAAAAAGATGGAGCGGTGATCGCGAAAAGTCCTTTAGTGGCAAAAGAGCAAGTAGGAGAAGCAAATATGTGGGAATTGTTTAAACGAATGTTTCGTTCCTTCTCACGCACATCTTGACGAAATGAGACGAATGACGACTAGTTTTGTCAGTAAGAAGGATTGACACATAAACAAATCGAATTCTTCCTTAACCTAAACGGATAAGGAGGAAACGATAGTGAGTTTATCGATTCAGTTGGAAGTGAAACAACACGTATTACTTGTTCGATTAGCTGGCGAACTAGACCATCATACAGCCGAACAGTTGCGCGCAACTGTCACGGATGTATTAGAACGTGAGCGGATCAAAGCGATCGTTTTGAATTTAAATGAGTTAACGTTCATGGATAGCTCAGGGTTAGGTGTTATTTTAGGGAGATATAAACAAATACAACGTATGGGTGGAGAAATGATCGTCTGTTCCGTTTCCCCATCCATTAAACGCTTATTTGATATGTCAGGGTTGTTTAAAATTATTCGTTTAGAAGTAAATGAACAATATGCATTACAAACGTTGGGGGTGGCGTAAATGAGAAATGAAATGCACCTTCAATTTTCCGCCCTCAGCCAAAATGAATCATTTGCGCGTGTGACAGTTGCAGCGTTTGTTGCGCAACTCGATCCGACGCTCGATGAGTTAACCGAAATTAAAACAGTTGTATCTGAAGCAGTAACGAATGCGATTATTCATGGCTATGAAAATGATCCAAGCGGTGTTGTCTATATTTCTGTCATTATTGAAGGACATACCGTTCATTTAACGATTCGCGATCATGGAAAAGGAATTGAAAACGTTGAAGAAGCACGGCAACCGTTATTTACGACAAAGCCAGAGCTCGAACGTTCCGGTATGGGATTTACGATCATGGAGAACTTTATGGATGAAGTGAACATTTATTCTAAAGTGAACGAAGGAACGACGGTGGAGTTGATTAAGCATTTAACGAAAAGCAAAGCGCTATGCAATTAAGGGAGACGTGCCTATGGATGTCGAGGTACAAGCTGTCAAAGACCATGAAATCAAAGAGTTGATTCGGAGGAGTCAGCAAGGCGATCAGCAGGCGCGCGATGAGATTATCGAAAAAAATATGCGGCTTGTCTGGTCGGTTGTGCAGCGGTTTTTAAACCGCGGATACGAGCCTGAAGATTTGTTTCAAATCGGTTGTATCGGTTTAATGAAGTCGGTCGATAAGTTTGATTTATCTTACGATGTCAAGTTTTCGACGTATGCGGTACCGATGATTCTTGGGGAAATTCAACGATTCATTCGCGATGATGGGTCTGTCAAAGTGAGTCGTTCATTAAAAGAAATTGGGAATAAAATTAGAAAAGCAAAAGACGAATTATCAAAACAAAACGGTCGTGTTCCAACGGTGAATGAAATCGCACAGTTTTTGCAAATTTCACCCGAGGATGTTGTACTAGCCCAAGAAGCGGTCCGTTCACCGACGTCCATTCATGAAACGGTGTATGAAAACGATGGTGATCCGATTACGCTACTCGATCAAATTGCAGACGAGCAAGATGTCTGGTTTGACAAAATTGCGTTAAAAAAGGCAATGGAAGAGCTAGATGAACGGGAACGGCTCATCGTCTACTTGCGCTATTATAAAGACCAAACCCAATCTGAAGTGGCAGCTAGATTAGGCATCTCTCAAGTACAAGTGTCTCGTTTAGAGAAAAAAATATTGCAACAAATGAAAGCCCGAATGGATGAATAAGTCCGTTCGGGCTTTTTATGCATATGGATGCGAGTCATATCTCATACTACAAATATAATGATGGAAGCAAGGTGTGGGTATGAAAGAAACGATTTTTTTGAAAATGCGTCATCGTGTTCAAGTACAACCGAACGCAACGATTCGGATAGGAGATGTTGCACAAGTCGTTGCAAACAAACAAATTGATGATATTGTACAAACTCCCATTTATACAGTACAAAAGAAAGATCGTAACATTGTCATTGTCGATGTGATGCATGTCATGAAAGCGTTAATGGCCGTTGCTCCACATGATGATATTCAATCACTCGGACCGTCGCAAACGATCGTTGAAGTCGTTTATGAAAAAAAAAGATGGGGGTATTTGTACGTCCCGATCGTTTGGCTTCTTTTGTTTGTCGGATCAGGGCTTGCGATTATGAACTTTCATGAAGATGTAAGCATGCAACAAGTACAGCAACGGTTATATCGGGTCATTACAGGAAAGGACGTAGAAAAACCGTTATGGTTTCAAATTCCGTATTCACTTGGGCTCGGTATCGGTATGATTTTGTTTTTTAACCATTTTTTTAAAAAGCGAATTAATGAAGAGCCGAGCCCACTTGAAGTTGAAATGTTTCAATATCAACAGTCACTCGATCAATACGTCATTATGCATGAAAATAAAGAAACGATGAGGCGAATGGACGATGATTCGTGAGCTTATTGTAGCATTTGTCGGATTGGCGGGAGGATTAGCTGTCGGCTCTGGTTTTGTCGCATTTTTAACTGTGCTTGGCGTCATCCCGCGCTTAACACAACTAACTAAAACGATGAAATGGATTGCAACGTACGAATGGGGCGTTGTACTTGGGGCGGTCGTAAGCAGCTGGATGAGCTTGCGCGATCCTCTTTTTTCTTTTCCTCCTATTTTGGCAAGTGCTATTGGATTGTTTAGCGGTGTATTTGTCGGCATGCTTGCAGCAGCATTAACGGAAGTATTAAATGTTTTCCCGATTTTAGCTAAACGGCTCGGCATTGACGAACAAATTGTCGTTTTACTCATGGCAATGGTATTTGGTAAAGTAGCAGGCTCTCTTTTTCATTGGATATATTTCGTGAATCGATAGGGGGAAGCAGATGGGAAAAGCATTTTTGTTCGGAGGATTCATTGCAGTCGTTGGACAGGTGCTTCATGATATGTACAGCATATGGTTTCAGATGAATGAAGAGGAGGCAATTCGCTGGATGAATGGGACGCTTATCGTATGTGCTGCCATATTTACGCCAACTCGATTTTATCGTCGATTGACGCAATTTGCAGGGGCGGGAATGATCGTGCCGATGATGAGTTTGGCAAACATATGGAGTGCTAGTGCCCTTGAGTATCGCAATGAAGGAGCAACAGAGCATATGCTTTCTGTTGGAGGAAGCATCATTGTCACGTTAATTGTAGCATCATATGTTGCGGTATTGTTTTTATGAGGGGGACTTAGATGAAAAAAGTAGGGGAACAAACGATTGTGTTTGATAAAAACATTTATATTGAATCAGTTGGTACTGTCGTTGGACCAAAAGAGCGTCAAGGTCCGCTCGGTTTATCGTTCGACCAATCGTACGACGATTTATATTGTGGCGAACAAAGTTGGGAGCTCGCGGAACGAAGACTGATGAAAGAAGCGATTACGATTTGCTTAGCAAAAAGGAAAGTACAAACGCAAGACGTTGATTTATTTATTGCAGGGGATTTACTGAATCAAACGGTCACTGCAAATTATGTTGCAAGTGAATTAGATCTTCCTTTTTTAGGCGTATTTAGCGCTTGTTCAACGATTACGGAAGCGATGCTTGTAGCTAGCACGTTTATTGACGGTGCATTTGCCCATCGTGTATTAGTCGCAACAAGCAGTCATTACGGTGCAGCTGAGCGGCAGTTTCGTTTCCCGACGACAATCGGTGTTCAAAAAGGGGAAAGTGCATCGTGGACTGTGACAGGGGGAGCAGCAGCACTATTAGGTACGACACGTTCCCCTTTTCGCATTCGCGCCGCAACGATTGGACGGGTCATTGATAGCGGGGTGACCGATCCACTCGATATGGGACGAGCGATGGCACCGGCAGCGTTTGCAACGATTAGACAACATTTGACAGACTGTGGACTTTCGCTTGAAGCGTATGATGTTATTGTTACAGGGGATTTAGGGAAGGTGGGAAGTAGTGACTTGAAGTCGCTATGCTATGAGACCGGCATGAACTTAAGCGAGCGATATGATGATTGTGGTGTGCTCATTTACGACGCGGAACAACAAGCATTTGCAGGCGGAAGTGGGTGTGCATGTTGCGCCGTTGTGACGTATAGTTATTTTCTTGAAAAAATGAGAGGGAAAAAAATAAAGACGATGCTCGTTGTGGCGACAGGAGCATTATTTAATAGTACGATGGTGAAACAAAATCAAAGCATTCCAGCGATCGCTCATGCGATTGCGATTGAAGCGGTGACGTAAAGATGGAAACGTACGTATACGCATTTCTCGTTGGCGGTATGTTATCACTTATTGGGCAATTATTGCTTATAAAATGGTCGTTTATTCGCATGATGACGATATTGTTGTTCATCGGTATGGCGATCGAAGCAATGAGTTTATATGATCCTATGCAGTCATTTGCGCATGCTGGGATCGAGGTGACGCTTGTTCATGTCGGTGCTTCTTGTATACAAGCGATAAAAACGGGGGACTTTACAAATGTCATCTTTTTCATTTCATTTCCGATTTTTGTCGCATGGATGACCGCTATCGTTTGTAGACCGAGAGGAAGGATCGAATGAAAAAAAGGAAAGTCATTTTAGTGACAGATGGTGATCAACATGTACAACGTGCGCTCGAGAAGCTGGCAAAGCAGTTAGGTGCTCGTTGCATTAGCCAATCGCAAGGCAATCCATCGCGGTTAACAGGAAAACAGATTGTTGATCTTATTTTACAGACGCCATATGACCCTGTTTTTGTCATGTTTGATGATGGTGGCATTATTGGTGAAGGAGCCGGTGAACAAGCGCTTCGTTATGTTGCGACACATGAACAAATTGATGTGCTTGGAGCGGTTGCTGTTGCGTCTGACACGAATAATCAAGAATGGACAAAAGTCGATATTTGTGTTGATTATGATGGGAATTTAACAACATATGGTGTCGATAAAGAAGGCATTCCGGAATGGGAGTTCGGCCGAGTGAATGGAGATACGGTATATTGTTTAGATCAATTATCCATTCCGATCGTCGTCGGGGTTGGGGATATCGGAAAGATGAGACGTCGGGATGACATTCGTAGCGGTTGTCGGATCACTCGTAAAGCAATTGAATATATCCTTGAAAGGAGTAAACGTGATGAAAACAAAAAGTTACACACCGATTTCTCCGAAGCTGAATGAAAACGAGCAGTTCTTCAAAGATGCGATCGGGGTCGGAACGAGCTTCGATTTAGGTGTGCGCAAGCTACACATTTTAAAAACAGATGTCCACTTATACTATTGTAACGGACTTTGCGATACGCAATATATTATTGAGCTACTTGAAATGCTCGTTCAAGTAAACGATCGTGAGCGCCAACCAGCTAAGTTGCTTGAAATTATCGAAAATCGTCTCGTTCACCAACAAGTGAATCCTGTAAAAAGTTTAGATGAAGCGGTTGACTTTCTGTTAACCGGTCTCATTTTATTATTTATTGATGGGGAGACAAAAGCATTTGCTGTTGATGTACGCAGTTATCCAGGACGTTCGCCTGAGGAACCGGATACAGAAAAAGTGGTGCGCGGGGCGCGCGATGGGTACGTTGAAAATATTGTCGTTAATACGGCACTTACCCGTCGACGCATTCGCGATGAGCGACTTCGCTTTGAAATGATGCAAGTGGGCGAACGCTCAAAAACGGACATTTGTATCGCATATATTCAAGACGTGGCCGATCCGGGACTTGTTGAACTCATTAAGAAGGAATTGAACGAAATTAAAATTGATGGGTTAACGATGGCGGATAAAACCATTGAAGAATTTTTAGTGAAACAAGGATACAACCCATACCCGCTCGTTCGTTATACAGAGAGACCTGACGTCGCAGCGACTCATTTGTTAGAAGGACATGTAATTATTATGGTTGATACGTCACCAAGCGTCATTATTACACCAACGACGTATTTTCATCACGTTCAACATGCGGAAGAATATCGGCAATCGCCAGCTGTGGGGACGTTCGTACGATGGGTGCGGTTTTTAGGCATTTTTGCTTCGCTTTTCTTACTTCCGCTTTGGTTCGTATTTGTCCTTGATCCGTCGTTATTACCAGAGAAATTATCGTATATCGGTCCGAATGAAAAAACAAACATCCCGATTTTTGTGCAACTTCTCATTGCTGATATTGGTATTGAGTTTTTACGTATGGCTGCAATCCATACTCCAACACCGTTGTCCACAGCAATGGGCTTAATTGCAGCTGCGTTAATTGGGCAAATTGCGATTGATGTTGGACTGTTTGTGCCGGAAGTTATTTTATACGTATCTGTCGCTGCGATCGGTTCTTTTGCGACACCGAGCTATGAATTAAGCATTGCAAATAAAATTTTTCGTCTTTTATTTTTAGTTGTCATCGCTTTGTTCGGTGTTCCTGGGTTTATGATTGGCGTTACGGTGTTTTTACTTTTCCTTGCAAACATTCGCTCGTTGAATACCCCATATTTATGGCCATTTATCCCATTTGATCCCGGGGCATTTATGCAGATTATCGTGCGACGATCTGTGGCTGGTTCATCGATTCGACCGAGCATTGTGCATCCACAAAATAAGCAAAAGCAGCCAACATAAAAAGGTTGAAACGTACCAAAATTTATGGTACGTTTTCTTTAATTATTTCAGAATCATCAGGGGGAATGTATAATTATGCACGGAACGATGGGAATAAACGAACGGGGCCACTTGGAAATTGGTGGCGTCGATACCATTGAATTAGCTCGCACATATGGAACACCGCTTTATATTTACGATGTTGCCCTTATTCGAGAACGCGCGCGTGCATTTAAACGAATGTTTGATCAACACGGTGTACGCGCGCAAGTCGCTTATGCAAGCAAAGCATTTTCGACGATAGCGATCGTGCAATTAATGGAACAAGAAGGCTTGTCGCTTGATGTTGTTTCTGGTGGGGAGCTATATACTGCGTTAGCTGCTAAATTTCCTGCAGAACGCATCCATTTTCACGGAAATAACAAAAGTGAAGAAGAGTTACAAATGGCAATTGAAGCGAAAATCGGGTGCATCGTCGTCGATAATTTTTATGAGCTAGAGCTAATACAACACCTTTGTCGTATGCATGAATATACGATGCCGATTTTATTGCGTGTCACACCGGGGATTGAAGCACATACACACGACTATATTTTAACAGGTCAAGAAGATTCAAAATTTGGATTTGATTTGCATAACGGGCAAGCGGATGAAGCGTTACAACGTGCTCTCGTTTCGACACATGTCCATGTACTCGGTATTCATTGTCATATTGGCTCCCAAATTTTTGATGCGACAGGTTTTGTGCTTGCGACAAAGAAATTATTTGAAAAACTTGCTGTATGGCGTGATACGTATCATTTTACTGCGCAAGTTGTCAATCTTGGTGGCGGTTTTGGTATTCGTTACACGAAAGAAGATGATCCGCTTGCACCTGAACAATACGTGGAACAAATTATTGAAGAAGTGAAACGAAATGTCGCATCGTTTGATCTACCTTTTCCTGAAATTTGGATTGAGCCAGGGCGTTCACTTGTCGGTGATGCTGGAACAACGATTTATACGATCGGTTCTCGTAAAGAGGTGCCAAACATTCGCCAATACGTTGCGGTAGATGGGGGGATGAGCGATAACATTCGGCCTGCTCTATATGAAGCGAAATATGAAGCAGTGCTAGCGAATCGTATGCATGATCGGTGTGAAGAAGTTGTAGCAATTGCGGGGAAATGTTGTGAGTCAGGCGATATGCTCATTTGGGACTTACCGCTTCCAAAGGCTCAGCCGGGCGACTATTTAGCTGTTTTTTGTACCGGTGCTTACGGCTATGCGATGGCAAATAACTACAATCGCATCCCTCGTCCAGCCGTCGTATTTGTTGAAGATGGCGAGGCAACACTTGTCGTAAAACGTGAAACGTATGAAGATTTAATTCGACTCGACTTGCCGCTGAAAACGAAAGTAAAAAAATAACCGAGGTCGTTGCCTCGGTTATTGCTCGTTCATACATAAGTAGGCGTTACGCCCCAAACGCTCCGCGAAGGGTGTTCCATATTTCACGCAAAATGTCAACGATGCGCTGAATAAACGTTCGACCTTCTTCCGTTTGTAAAAAAGCAGATAGCTTGTCTTTCGCTTGAGCCAGCTGTTCGTTCACTTGATTCCAATCAATGTTCACGTTTTTCATTTTATTCAATAAAGAAAGCAAGCTGTTTATTTCGTCCTCTGTTAACGTAATGCCAAGCTCTTGAGCGATTCTCTCAATGAGCGCGCGCATATCCGCATCTGTTTTTGGTGGGTTTTTCGCTATTTCTTCTTTAATTTTTGCAAGCAGTGCGACCGCTTTATCGTTTCCGATTGATTCGCCGAGTTGCGCTGTTTTTATCATTTCTTCGTTTGCTACTTTTTTCACCTCATCAGGAATGACCTCATTTGATGAAAGTTCGTACGCTTTCATTAACCCTGTTAACGCAGCTGTCCCTGATACAGGAAACGGTGCGGTAATATAAATGACTGCATCTTTCACCCCTGCAGTAATGAGTGCATTCATATACATTTCTTTTGTTACCCAGTTAATGTTATTTGTTTCAACTTGTAATCCTGAACCTGGTGCTCCAATTGTAATTTTTGATGACGAAATCGCTTTTGTTCCGATTTGTCCTTTTGGAATAATGTCACCGAGATATTTGTGCTCTTCTGCATTTGTGACTGTAATGATTTCAGCGTTTTCTGGTGCATTCATTTCTTTTAATATTTGTTGTTTTTGCTGCTCTGTTAAATTTTCTCCGAGCGTAATAATGACATCTCCTTCAATCGCATCAGCTAAACTAACCGATGGAATCATAAACAATAATAAAATAAATATCGTAAACCACTTCTTCATGTCATGCCCTCCTTCAATCTCCTTCTGTATTATTGTACAAACATTTACGTGAATATAGAAGCGAAATATAGTAAAATGAAGCTACATTTGTTTTTACGATAGGAAGGTGGAAAAGTTTCATGAAGAAAAAAGGATATATTTTAATGGAGAATGGTGGAAAGGTGCAATTTGAATTATTCCCAAACGAAGCGCCAAAAACAGTTGCGAATTTTGAAAGGTTAGCGAATGAAGGATTTTATAACGGGTTGACGTTCCATCGCGTCATTAAGGGATTTGTGAGCCAAGGTGGTTGCCCAATTGGAAATGGAACAGGCGATGCAGGTTATACGATTCCGTGTGAAACAGACAACAATCCGCATAAACATATCGAAGGTGCGATATCGATGGCCCATCGCGGTCGTCATACGGGAAGTTGTCAATTCTTTATTTGTCATGAGCCGCAGCCACATTTAGATGGTGTACATACCGTATTCGGTCAAGTGACGGATGGAATGGATGTTGTCAAGACGATGAAAAATGGTGATGTGATGAAAGAAGTGAAAGTGTGGGACGAACAATAAAAGGAAGATGAAGAGATGAAAAAAAACTGGGTATTATTTTTCATCCTTTTGTTTGTTAGCTTTATTTGGGGAGTCGTGTATTGGCTAGTTATTGCAAAATCATAGACATTTCGTTTTATTGTGCTATAATGAATAAAAATGGAATAAACGCATCCTTCGGGGCAGGGTGAAATTCCCGACCGGCGGTAATGAAACAGATGTTTCTCAGCCCGCGAGCCGTTAAGGCATGATCCGGTGCGATTCCGGAGCCGACAGTATAGTCTGGATGGGAGAAGGATTGCCAAAACTCACGTCACTTATTGGAAAAAATAAGCTTGACGATGGGTTATTTTTGCTATGCAAAAAAGGCGATCTTTACATACATCTTGCCCTAGGACGTCGCTCCTAGGGTTTTTTATTCATGCTGGAAAGGTGGTGCGATATGGACGAACGATATATGCGCTTGGCGTTACAATTGGCGGAATCGGCACGGGGACAAACGTCACCAAATCCGCTTGTTGGCGCAGTTGTTGTAAAAAATGGTGAAATTGTCGGCTTTGGGGCGCACTTGAAAGCAGGGGAACCGCATGCGGAAGTACATGCGCTACGCATGGCGGGCGAGAAAGCGGAAGGAGCAACTGTTTATGTGACGCTTGAACCGTGCAGTCATTACGGAAGGACGCCTCCTTGTGCTGATTTGTTAATTGAAAAAAAGGTGAAGCGTGTCGTTGTGGCGACAACGGATCCAAATCCGCTCGTTGCAGGAAAAGGCGTTGAAAAATTAAGGCGAGCGGGCATCGATGTTACCGTCGGCGTATTGAAAGAAGAAGCGGATGCGTTAAACGAAATGTTTTTTCATTATATTTCAACGAAAACACCGTATGTGACGTTAAAGTATGCGATGAGCTTAGATGGAAAAATTGCCACGAAAACGGGTGAAAGCAAATGGATTACGTCGGAGGATGCGCGGCGTGACGTACATCGCGAGCGACGGATGCACGATGCGATCGTTGTCGGTGTTGGCACGATTTTAGCGGACGATCCGAGTTTAACCGTTCGTTTTGGTTATGAAGGAAAACAACCAATCCGAATCGTTCTCGATACGCATTTGCGCACACCGCTTCATGCGAATGTTGTCACAGACCAAATGGCGCCAACATGGATCGTCGTCGGCCATCACGTCACAGAAGAACAAATGAAGCCATATGAACATGCAGGTGTACAAATCATTCGTATGAATGAAAATAAAATTGATGTTCCAACACTTTTACTTGAACTTGGTCAGCGCAACGTCATGTCCATATTTGTTGAAGGTGGAGCGCAAGTGCACGGCAGCTTTTTACGTTCTCGTTCCGTTCAACAAGTGTTGGCATATATCGCCCCCACATTGATTGGGGGGAACGAAGCGCCTTCCGCTGTTGGTGGGGAAGGCTTTGGACGAATGATAGATACGCTTCGTTTACAAGTGAAACATGTCGAAAGGATCGGATCAGATATAAAAATCGTTGCTAAAGGATGATCGCCATGTTTACAGGAATTATTGAAGAAATTGGCACAATTCAACAAATGAAACAAACAGGGGAAGCGATCGTTTTGACGATCGAGGCACAAAAAGTGTTACAAGATGTACAGCTCGGTGACAGCATTGCGGTCAATGGCGTTTGTTTAACGGTGACGTCATTTACAGATCGCTTCTTTACTGTCGATGTCATGCCTGAGACGGTGCGGGCAACATCGCTTCGCACGCTTACAGTAGGGGCGAAAGTGAATTTAGAGCGAGCGATGGCAGCAAACGGTCGTTTTGGTGGACACTTCGTTTCGGGGCATGTCGATGGCATTGGACGCATCGTTCGTAAACAGCCTGTCGCAAACGCTGTTTATTATGACATTGAAGTGCCAAGTCATTTACGTAAATATATGATTTTAAAAGGTTCTGTTGCTGTCGATGGCACAAGCTTAACGATTTTCGGCTTAACGGATCGAACGTTTACAATTTCGCTCATTCCGCATACGCGTGAAGCGACGATTTTAGGTACCAAAAAAGTTGGGGATATTGTCAATATTGAATGTGACATGATTAGTAAATATGTTGAACAGTTCGTTAGCGGGAAACGTGAAGGATTGACGATGCAATTTTTACAAGAGCACGGATATAAGGAGTGAGCGCGATGTTCCATACCATTGAAGAAGCGATTTACGATTTAATGCAAGGAAAAATTATTATCGTTTGCGATGACGAAGACCGTGAAAACGAAGGCGATTTTGTAGCGCTTGCCGAAAAAGCGACACCGGAAGTCATTAACTTTATGATTACGCACGGGCGAGGCCTCGTTTGCGTGCCGATCACCGAAGAATTAGCTGATCGGCTCGATTTAACGCCAATGGTTAACCATAATACAGATGCTCACGGCACAGCATTTACTGTCAGTATTGACCATAAAGCGACAACAACAGGTATTAGCGCATTTGAACGCTCGTTGACCATTCAAGAAATGCTCAATCCGGAAGCAAAAGCAAGCGATTTTAAACGACCAGGTCATATTTTTCCGCTTGTTGCGAAAAAAGGCGGGGTATTGCGCCGCGCGGGGCATACGGAAGCAGCTGTCGATTTAGCCCGTCTTTGTGGGGCAAAGCCAGCAGGGGTTATTTGTGAAATTATAAAAGATGATGGAACGATGGCTCGCGTACCTGATTTAAAACAAATCGCTGAAAAATTTGATATGAAAATGATTACGATTAAAGATTTAATCGCCTACCGCAATCGAAAAGAAAAGCTCGTCAAACGCGAAGTTGAAATTACGTTACCAACCGATTTTGGAGAATTTAAAGTGATCGGATATTCAAATACGTTAGATGGGAAAGAACATATTGCCATCGTCAAAGGAGAAATCATCCCAGATGAACCTGTGCTCGTGCGCGTTCATTCAGAATGTTTAACAGGTGACGTGTTCGGCTCGCATCGTTGCGATTGTGGACCGCAACTTCATGCCGCATTAGCGCAAATTGAAGAAGAAGGTCGTGGGGTATTGCTATATATGCGTCAAGAAGGTCGCGGCATCGGTTTACTCAACAAATTGCGTGCTTATAAACTACAAGAACAAGGCTATGATACGGTAGAAGCGAACGAAAAATTAGGCTTTGCGCCAGATTTGCGTGACTATGGCATTGGTGCGCAAATTTTAAAAGATTTAGGTGTTACAAAAATGCGTTTATTGACGAACAATCCGCGTAAAATTACCGGGTTGAAAGGGTACGGCTTAGAAGTCGTTGAACGCGTTCCATTGCAAATGCCAGCGAAGCGCCATAATGAGCGCTATTTGCGCACAAAATACGAAAAGCTAGGACATATGTTGCATTTTTAAGGAGGAGAATGGGATGAACGTATACGAAGGAAATTTAGTTGGAACAGGGTTAAAAGTAGGAATCGTTGTTGCACGATTTAACGAATTTATTACAAGCAAATTGCTAAGCGGTGCGCTTGATGGACTAAAACGTCACGGAGTAGAGGAACAACATATTGATGTCGCTTGGGTGCCGGGAGCATTTGAAATCCCGCTTGTCGCGAAAAAAATGGCGGAGTCGAAAAAATATGATGCAGTTATTACGCTTGGCGCTGTCATTCGCGGAGCAACGAGCCATTACGATTACGTATGTAATGAAGTAGCAAAAGGAACATCGCACGCGGCTCTTTCGTCAGGTGTCCCGGTTATTTTTGGCGTGCTGACGACGGATACGATTGAACAAGCGATTGAGCGCGCTGGGACAAAAGCCGGAAATAAAGGTTGGGAAGCAGCGCTCAGCGCGATTGAAATGGCGAATGTCATGCGCACATTTTCTTAAAAAATGTTTAAAAAAGCGACAAGACCGTTTATAATAGCAATAGCGAGTAAACAATAAGTCTTGTCGATAATGAGGGATTCGTATGCTAGTTCGCTATCGAAAAAACTATGAGAAAATTGCGATGGGTCTTTTGTCGTTTATGCCAAATGAAAAAGACTTAAAACAGCTTCAACAAACGATGAAAAACTACGAGACTAACGACGATTGGCATCTGTTTTTATGGAAGCAAGAAGAAGATTTTATTGGCATCATCGGTGCAATCGTGCGCGAACATGCGGTTGAAGTGCAGCATATTAGCGTTAATCCGTCCCATCGCCATCAAGGAATAGGAAAACAAATGGTGAAAGCATTAAAAGAATTGTATCCAAATAAGTCGTTATGTGCCAATGACATGACCGCTCCATTTTTGGATAAATGCGAACAATGACAGGGATCAACGCCCCTGTCTTTTTTGTTTTTGTCGTTCGCGTTCAGCAATGACATCACTTCGGTCACGCAACTTATGTTTATAAATGATATATTCGTTTGTCATATCGCTTTTTTCTCCCCATACGAGCCCTTTTTGCTCACACTGTTGTTGACATATACGTAACAAGGAAGCATCAATGATCGGCAAACAAGTGCTTTCATACGGTTGTCCATGATGGATTCGCTCTACATATGTATGAATAAGCGCAATAAGTTGTTCTGCATGTATGCCTAACGCTTCATATGCTTGTTTTTCTCTTTGGCATGCGTTCATTGCTTTTGTAAACATTCGTTTTGCCCCCGCAATATTTCCTCGGCGATAATGATACATCCCAACCGCGAGCTGAATGAAGCCGACCCATACATGTTCGCCTGTTTGTTTCCAATGTTCTTCTAGCACTTCATGACATTCAAAATAATCGCGCGTAGCATGGAAGTGAAGTAAATATTCGATATATGCCTTCGGATACAAGTGAAAGCCCCCTTTTTTCATATGCATACTTATATTATACTATTGGTTATGAACAAAGGTGGGATCGATGTGCATTATCATGTGAAATTAGATCAATTTGAAGGACCGCTTGATTTGTTGTTACATTTAATTCATCGCTATGAAATTGATATTTACGATATTCCTGTCGCGCAAATTACCGAGCAATATATGGCTTACATTCACGCGATGAAAGAATTGCAGCTTGATGTAGCGAGCGAATATTTAGTAATGGCGGCGACGCTTATTGAAATGAAAAGTAAAATGTTGTTACCTAAACATGAAGAAACGCTTGAGAATGATGAATTTTTTATCGAAGAAGACCCGCGTGAGCAATTAATGCAACAGTTAATCGAGTATAAAAAGTTTAAAGAAGCGGCGAAACAGTTGCGCGAGCGAGAAGAAGAGCGAGCGCTCTTATTTACGAAGCCGCCAAGCGATTTAACCGCTTATGCGTCAAACGGTGCACCGTTTGCACTTGATGTCGATTTGTACGATATGCTTGGGGCGCTTGCGAAATTGTTGCGGCGGAAAAAATTACAAAAGCCACTTCATACGAAAGTAGCACGTCAAGAAATTCCGATCGGACGACGGATGGAAGAGATTTTACACATATTAAAACATGGAGAGCGAATGAATTTTTACGATTTATTTCCGTATGACGATCGCGAACAAATTGTCGTGACGTTTTTAGCTTTGCTTGAATTGATGAAACGAAACGAAATTATTGTTGAACAAGAAAACAATTTTGCTGATTTATACATTCGACGAAAAGGTGATCGACATGAATGAATTTGCGATTATGGAAGCGTTATTGTTTGCGGTGGGAGAAGAAGGGTTGACGTATAAACAAATGGCTGATGTGCTTGATATACAAGAAGAACGTGTATATGAGCTTGTGCAACAATTGAAGCATATGTATGAAACAGCGGAACGCGGCATTATGGTCGTTGAGATGGCAGGAACGCTTCAGCTTGTGACGAAAAAACAATGCGCGCCATATTTGCAAAAGCTTGTTGAGTCACCAGCGACGTCATCGTTATCACAAGCTGCGCTTGAAACGTTAGCGATCATCGCATACCGCCAACCAATTACGCGTGCGGAAATTGAACAAATTCGCGGTGTCAAAAGCGATAAGCCGCTTCAAACCTTATTAGGAAAAGCGTTAATTAAAGAAGTAGGCCGCGCAGAAGGAACAGGTCGCCCGATTTTATATGGGACGACGAAAGAGTTTTTAGACTACTTTGGCTTAAAGACGTTAGACGAACTTCCGCCTCTTCCAGAATGGGACGAACAAGAAGAAGAACGCGAAGCCGACTTATTTTTCGAACGTCTAAACGAACAACTGCAAGCAGTGAATGAGTAAGTCAAAGGTGATGGGGGATGAGTTCTCGTTTTTTCTTTGGGCTTCTTTTTATTTTTGTTTTTGGAAGAATGGTTGAATACTATGTAGAGACGTATATTTTACATCCAATTTTGCAAAGTGCCGTTCTCGCTATATACATCCAATTTAAAATTTTAACCTCTGGTTCACGCAGTACACCCGATGCGGCGCAACACCTCATCCGGGTGTTGTAGAACGTACTGTTC
>NZ_JACHEQ010000019.1 GCF_014201515.1 Anoxybacillus mongoliensis | reverse complement strand
AACACCCACCCTCTCCCATTTATGGGAACTCTGATTCTAAAAGTGGCTCACTTTTGAAGTGATCGCTCTGGCTCAATTTATTATTGACAAAAACACCATGAAGCTATTCCTTCAGATGTAGACACCATATTCCATACTTTTTGAATTGGCGCTTCAATGATGATTGTTTGTTGAATATCTTGTACCATTTGGCTCATAAATGATCCTCCTAAAATATATAACCTTTTAGTTTCGTTTTTTATTATATGAAACCTTAAGGTGTTATGTCAAATTCTTTCCTCACTTTCCTCATGCAAGATGTTTATTATTATCATACATGCGTTCATCGATTTTATAGGAAAAATCGGTTATAAAGAGATGAGTGATGTATTTTTGAAAAAGTTGTGAACAAGGTATTGACTTGTCTGAGGGGAGTCGATATAATGTAAAACGTAATTACGAAGCAGGGATTCCTGTTTTTTATTTTTACGCTTCATTCGACAAATTTCTACTTTTTCTGCACGTGCGGGTGTAGTTTAGTGGTAAAACCTCAGCCACGAGCCGTGCATCGTCGAATAAGCGGCGAGTTGCCTCGACGCACCAATCATCATCGAGTAGGCGAGCAGAGGAAGAGGCATGGTCGAGCGTGGCGAATGATGACAGGTATCGTTAATTTAAGTATGCGGGTGTAGTTTAGTGGTAAAACCTCAGCCACGAGCCGTGCATCGTCGAATAAGCGGCGAGTTGCCTCGACGCATCAAACATCATCGAGTAGGCGAGTAGAGGAAGATGCATGGTCGAGCGTGGCGAATGATGACAGGTATCGTTAATTTAAGCATGCGGGTGTAGTTTAGTGGTAAAACCTCAGCCACGAGCCGTGCATCGTCGAATAAGCGGCGAGTTGCCTCGACGCACCAATCATCATCGAGTAGGCGAGTAGAGGAAGAGGCATGGTCGAGCGTGGCGAATGATGACAGGTATCGTTAATTTAAGTATGCGGGTGTAGTTTAGTGGTAAAACCTCAGCCACGAGCGACGCATCATCGAATAAGCGGCGAGTTGCCTCGACGCATCAAACATCATCGAGTAGGCGAGTAGAGGAAGAGGCATGGTCGAGCGTGGCGAATGATGACAGGTATCGTTAATTTAAGCATGCGGGTGTAGTTTAGTGGTAAAACCTCAGCCTTCCAAGCTGATGTCGTGGGTTCGATTCCCATCACCCGCTCCATACATACGGGGACAACGCAGTGTTTCGTTTCGAAGATGAACGGGGCATTGCGTTTTTTTATTTTACTTGCCCCGTATATGTTATATGATGAGTTGTGTATGTGCCGAACCGCCATGAACTTGGATAAACATCTCTTTCATCGCTTGCAACATTTGCCCACATTGTGTTTCTGTAAATGAAGGTAAGAAGTATATGACTTGAACGGCATGAGTCGTTTGCTCTGTAACCATTGTTCGCTTCGAATCAACGATTGGGCTGCCGAACGGACCTTGAGCGTCTTTTGTGACGAGTTTTCGTTCAAAGTTTGTCGTGCGATCATTGATGCCGACATACTCATCTGCTTGCGTACCGATCGTGACAATGATATCTCCTGTTAGCTGATCACGATCATAAATGCCGATCGGTAGTTTATAATATAAGGAAAAAAAGTTGTTGATATCAGCCGCCGAATGAATGGATGGGATAAAGTTTTGTTTTTGTACACGGCGAAGTAAACTTTCGGACGAAGGACGATATCGGCTCGGGTCGGTGCCAACTTGTTTAAAGACAGATCGCCATTCTTTCACTTCTGGCCATTCAGCTAGCGGAGTTTGTTCCATATCAAAATATAGCAGCTCTTGAAATTGGCGAAGCTTCCCTTTCAACATGTTAGGGGATGGACCGACAACGATTTGTTCGTATGTAAGGACGCCGATTTTAAAATGAGATACGCGCTGTTTTACTGTGTCACAAATGGTTAACATATCGTTCACTCCTTTTTCTTTACATTGTAACATAAACAGCAAGGAAAGAAAGGAGGGAGGGGAGATGGACGTTGAAGCACTAAAGGAAGAAATCATTCAATATAGCCGGACGATCGGCATTGATAAAATTGGTTTTGCTCATGCTGATCCGTTTTTTGAGTTAAAAGAAAGGTTGCGTCAGCAGCAACAACTCGGGTATCAATCGGGATTTGAAGAACCTGATATTGACAAGCGGACGACCCCATCTTTATTGCTTCCAGAAGCACGTTCTATTATCGCTATCGCCCTTGCATATCCGTCAAAATTAAAAAACGCACCACGAAGCACGAAAACAGAACGACGGGGTATTTTTTGTCGAGCATCTTGGGGGAAAGATTATCATGTTGTTTTACGCGATCGTTTGCAAAAATTAGAACAATTTATTTTAGAACGCGTACCAGATGCAAAAGTGAAATCAATGGTTGATACAGGGGAATTGGCGGATCGGGCGGTAGCGGAAAGGGCAGGGATCGGATGGAGTGGAAAAAACTGCTCAATTATTACACATGAATTTGGTTCGTATGTTTATTTAGGTGAAATGATTACGAATATCCCATTTCCTCCAGATACGCCAATTGAAGACGAATGTGGGACGTGCACGCGCTGTATCGATGCTTGTCCAACGGGTGCCCTTGTGCAAGGGGGACAGTTGAATGCGAAGCGTTGTATAGCCTTTTTAACACAAACGAAAATGTTCATACCAGATGAGTTTCGTGATAAAATAGGAAACCGATTGTATGGGTGTGATACGTGTCAGCTTGTTTGTCCGAAAAATAAAGGAAAGGACTTTCATCTTCATCTAGAGATGGAGCCTGATCCAGAAGTGGTGAAACCTTTATTAAAACCGCTTCTTCATATGACGAATCGCCAATTCAAAGAAACGTTTGGGCATTTGTCGGGAGCATGGCGTGGCAAAAAACCGATTCAGCGAAATGCGATTATTGCATTAGCTCACTATAAAGATGAAAGTGCCATCGATGATTTATTGATGTTACTTCGAGAAGATTCACGTCCAGTCATTCGCGGAACAGCGGCGTGGGCGCTTGGAAAAATCGGAAATCGTAAAGTGATACCAATGTTACAACAAGCCAAAGAGAATGAACAAGATGGAGACGTCATTCGGGAAATTGACAAAGCGTTAGCGATGCTTGAAAACGTGTAGTTGTTTTTCTACTGTTTGTGACATAACGTAGTAAAAAACGAAAAAAGTGGTGAACGGGATGAGAGAGCGACTACACGATCTTCTCGATGAACGTATTCGGCATTTTTTTATAAGCGATGTGACGGATGAAGAAATTGAACGAAAAAAGCAGTTATTAGCTAAGCGAAATGCCAAACTTGTGAAATGTGAAGGAAAGGGAACAATCGTTGGGCGGAAACATATCGTTTCAAAAACGTTCGTGAGTTATATCGTTCATTTTCGTTTTTTTATTTGGCAACATGGCTGGATGTATGTTGAAGAGAAACAAGAGATGCGTGAAGCAATATTTGAGCGACGTGAGCTTGTGAGCGATCGCTTGCTTTTGCCTAACATGGAGACGGAACAAGTCGAAAAAAAGCAAGAACGAGATGATGGTGAACGTGTTCGCTATACGTATGATCGATTAGCCGCAGTACGATATGCTGAAATATGGTGGAACGATTATAATCCAGCGTTTCATAAATTCCCTGTTGATTGTACAAATTTCATTTCACAATGTTTACACGCAGGCGGAATTCCCATGATGGGCTACCCAAACAAAACAAAAGGATGGTGGATGAGAAAAAGCGACTGGAGCTATACGTGGACGGTCGCAAATGCATTACGTTGGTATTTAAGCGGGTCAAAAACAGGCATTCAAGCCGTTGAAAAAAAATCACCGGAACAGTTGTCTCTTGGTGATGTCATTTGTTATGATTTTCAAGGGGACGGACGATTCGATCATACGACGATCGTCGTGGCGAAAGATAAACAAGGGATGCCGCTTGTCAATGCCCATACGTCCAATAGCCGTATGCGGTATTGGTCATATGAGGATTCAACGGCATATACACCAAATATCCAATATAAGTTTTTTCATATTATTGACCGTGTATAGGAGTGAAGAATGTGGCTTTACATGTCGTTTTATATCAACCAGAAATTCCAGCGAATACAGGCAATATTGCGCGTACTTGCGCGGCAACAGGCACATCGTTACATTTAATTCGTCCACTCGGATTTTCAACTGATGACAAAATGTTAAAGCGTGCTGGATTAGATTATTGGGAATACGTCGATGTACATTATTACGATTCATTACAAGAGCTTTTCGACAAATATAAAGAAGGTGAATTTTTCTTTATTACGAAGTTTGGGCAAACATACTACACATCGTTTGACTATAGCGATTCAACGAAAGATTACTTTTTCGTTTTCGGCCGTGAAACGAGCGGATTGCCAAAAGATTTAATCGAAAACAATATGGAACGTTGTTTGCGTATTCCGATGAACGAATACGTTCGTTCGCTCAATTTATCGAATACAGCAGCCATTCTCGTGTACGAAGCGTTGAGACAACAAAACTTCCCAAATGTATTTTAAGCGACTTTCGAATGAAAGTCGCTTAATTTTTTACTTCCGGCTTATCGTTGTATCCCGCTGTAAAAATGGCAGCTAAGAAGGCGAAAATAACACCAAGTACGAGAAGCGTTTTCATATAAAATCTCCTCCTTTATGAAGTGACAAGAAAATGACCACGTTTTCATTATAGCTTAATTGTATAGCGATATGAAAGTCATACTTTTACGAATGATTACGGACATCCTTGCATACATATGGTAATAATCATGACGCTAGACATCAAAGGTGGAGGAGGTCCGTGTATGGACATTTTAAAAAAAATACAAAAATATAGAGAAGAAGAGCAAAAATTAAAGTGGGAAGGAACATTTGCGGAGTACTTAGAAATCGTAAAAGAAAAGCCATGGGTGGCTCAGTCCGCTCACTCTCGCGTTTACAATATGATTAAAGATGCGGGCATAGAAGAAGTAGACGGAAAGAAAAAATACAACTTTTTTAGCGGTCAGTTATTTGGACTCGAAGAAGCGCTAGAGCGGCTTGTAGAAGAATATTTTCACCCAGCTGCCAAACGATTAGATGTTCGAAAGCGTATTTTGTTGTTAATGGGACCGGTAAGCGGGGGAAAATCAACGCTTGTGACAATGTTAAAACGAGGACTTGAAGCGTACTCGTATACCGATCGTGGTGCGGTATATGCAATTAAAGGATGTCCCATGCATGAAGATCCGCTTCATTTAATTCCACACCATTTGCGCGATGAGTTTTATAAAGAGTATGGCATTCGTATTGAAGGGAACTTATCCCCATTAAACATGATGCGACTTGAAAAAGAATACGGCGGGCGCATTGAAGATGTGATGGTCGAACGCATCTTTTTCTCCGAAGATAAGCGTGTCGGAATCGGAACGTTCAGCCCATCCGATCCGAAGTCGCAAGATATTGCTGATTTAACAGGCAGCATTGATTTTTCGACGATTGCTCAATATGGGTCCGAATCGGATCCGCGCGCATATCGTTTTGATGGAGAGCTAAACAAAGCGAATCGCGGTATTATGGAATTTCAAGAAATGTTAAAATGCGATGAAAAGTTTTTATGGCATTTGCTCTCTTTGACGCAAGAAGGAAACTTTAAGGCAGGACGTTTTGCGCTTATTAGCGCTGATGAGTTGATTGTTGCTCATACGAATGAAACAGAGTATCGTTCATTTATTGCGAATAAAAAGAACGAGGCGCTTCATTCGCGAATTATCGTCATGCCAATACCATACAATTTAAAAGTGTCAGAAGAAGAGCGTATTTACGAAAAAATGATTCGTGAGAGCGACGTAGCAGATGTGCATATTGCCCCACATACGTTACGGGTAGCCGCAATGTTTACGATTTTAACGCGTTTGAAAGAGCCGAAACGTGGCGATATCGACCTTGTGAAAAAAATGCGCTTGTATGATGGGGAGCTAGTCGAAGGATTTAATGAAGTTGATGTAGAGGAATTGAAAAAAGAACATCCAGACGAAGGAATGAGCGGTATTGATCCACGTTATGTCATTAATCGCATTTCGTCTTGTATTATTCGAAAAGAAGTGCCGTCTATTAATGCGTTAGATGTATTGCGAGCATTGAAAGAAGGATTAGAGCATCACCCATCTATTTCTAAAGAAGATCGGGAACGTTATTTAAATTTCATTTCGATTGCACGGAAAGAATACGATGAAATCGCCAAGCGCGAAGTACAAAAAGCGTTCGTTTACTCGTATGAAGAGTCAGCGAAAACGTTGATGGATAATTATTTAGATAATGTGGAAGCGTATTGCAACAAGGCGAAAATTCGTGATCCGCTCACAGGAGAAGAAATGAATCCAGATGAAAAATTGATGCGTTCGATTGAAGAGCAAATTGGCATTTCTGAAAATGCGAAAAAAGCGTTTCGTGAAGAAATTTTAATTCGTATTTCAGCATATGCCCGGAAAGGTCAACGTTTTGATTATAATTCGCACGAACGGTTGCGTGAAGCGATCCAGAAAAAATTGTTTGCAGATTTAAAAGATATCGTCAAAATTACGACGTCCACAAAAACACCTGATGAACAACAACTGAAGAAAATTAATGAAGTGGTTGCTCGATTAATTGATGAACATGGTTATAACTCTACATCAGCAAATGAATTGCTTCGTTATGTCGGAAGTTTGTTAAACCGATAAAGCATGCCGCACTTGGCATGCTTTGTTTTATCATCGTAGAAAACAGGCTTGTCCAGCAAAAAAGGTCAGAACAATTTTCGAAATCATTTGTCAATTTTTTTCGGACGTTGCATAGGATAAAGTAACCAACCATTCATTCATTATTTTTGCAAGCCAACATAGTGTATGCGATGAAAAAGGAAAATGTGCATCATTATTTTATATTGTAGGAGGGGAAAGAATGAGTAGAAACTTCATTGTGTCAAAGGAAGATTGGTCCCTCCATCGAAAAGGCCAAGATGATCAAAAGCGGCACGAGGAAAAGGTAAAGGAAGCAATTAAAAATAACCTCGGTGATTTAATTACAGAAGAAAGCATCATTATGTCCAACGGTCGTGACGTCATTAAAATACCGATTCGTTCGTTAGATGAATATAAAATTCGTTATAATTATGACAAAAATAAACATGTCGGCCAAGGCGATGGAGACAGTCAAGTTGGTGATGTCATTGCGCGCGACGGTTCTGGTGACGGTCAAAAAGGACCGGGAAAAGGGCAAGGGGCAGGTGATCTTGCAGGGCAAGATTATTATGAGGCAGAAGTGTCTTTAATGGAGCTTGAAGAGGCTCTCTTTAGTCAATTGGAGCTTCCAGATTTAAAGAAAAAGCAACACGCAGATCACGTTGTTCAACATATCGAATTTAACGATATTCGTCGAACGGGGTTGATGGGGAACATCGACAAGAAAAAAACAATGATGGCTGCGTTTAAGCGAAATGCATTAAGTGGTAATCCAAGTTTTTATCCAATTTATCCTGAAGATTTAAAATTTAAAACATGGAATGAAGTGATTAAGCCCGATTCGAAAGCGGTTGTTATCGCAATGATGGATACGAGCGGATCAATGGGCGTATGGGAAAAATATATGGCTAGAAGCTTCTTCTTTTGGATGACCCGATTTTTACGGACGAAATACGAAACGGTCGATATTGTTTTTATTGCGCATCATACTGAAGCGAAAATTGTAACAGAGGAAGAATTTTTTACAAAAGGCGAAAGCGGTGGAACGATATGTTCGTCTGCGTATCGAAAGGCGCTTGAAGTGATCGAAACAAAATACTCACCGACAAAATATAATATTTATCCGTTTCATTTTTCCGATGGCGACAACTTAACGTCCGATAACGCTCGGTGTGTGAAACTTGTGCAAGAATTAATGAAAGTATCGAATATGTTTGGATACGGGGAAGTGAATCAGTACAACCGTACACCCTCTACACTTATTAGGGCGTATCAAAATATTAAAGACGAACGTTTTAGTTACTATATTTTAAAGCAAAAATCTGATGTGTTCCAGGCGTTGAAGCATTTCTTCTCGTCACAAAAAAAGGAGGCGGTTGCCTCGCGCTAGATTTTAGGATAAATTTGTATTATGAATTGATCTTTTTTCGTCCATTCCGGTTTACGCAAGTAAGTCGCTTTCTCAAGCACCGACTTGAGAAGGCGATTTTTCTTTTCTACGTCATTCGCCTGTCGGTATGCTTCTAACACTTTTTTAACAGCTGGAACATATTCATTCATGCTTTTCTCTTTAAGCTGTTCTTTTTCAATTTCCTGTTTCAACTGCTCGATCTCCTCTTGTGTTTGTTTCATGCGTGCTACGATATTTTGCTGCCGTTCCAGGAACACTTCGATTGTGTATATTCCTCGTTCTAAGAAATCGTGAAGGTTGTTCTTCTGTATGTTCAATTCTTTTAGCTCTTTCTCTTTTTTCTCAAGTGCTTTTTGTCTGAGTGGAATAACAGATTGTCTTTCCTTTTTCTCGAACATCTGCTCTTGAACTTCAAACTGATCAACGAATTCCGCGAGTGATTGCAATATGCGTTCTTCTACAAGAGGAAGAAGAGCGCCTTTCTGTACTCCTTTACATTTAGGGTTTGCACAACGAATGAGTGCATTAGGTCTATCTTTGCGTGGCTGATACCACATTGTATAGCCACAAATTTCGCACTTCAGCAGCCCGGCCAGGGGATTGGATAACGATTTATTTTGCACGGTAGAAGGGCGCCAACGGGCTGTATGGGCTTTATTCGCTGCTTCCCACAATTCTTTTGATACGAGCGGCTCATGAGCATTTTCCTTCACGTGCCAGCGCTCTTGTGGCATTTTTTTACGTTTATACTTCCCATTTTGTTTGACGTACTTCACCTTGCCCCAGATGATGTGCCCCATGTATACCTCATTTTTCACGATTGCCGTAATACTTGATGGTGACCAAAAAGCTCGCTTTTCATCAGGTGGCTTCACACCAAGTTTGTCCAACTCCGCAGCAATTGCCTGCCGTCCATGACCATCTCTCATCATCTCGAATATTTTCACAACTACCCATGCCGTTTCTGGATCAGGATACAGCTTGAGATTTTCGTCGCGAAGATAGCCGTATGGCGGCTTTTTTGAAATAGATTTTCCTTCAGCTGCGGAAGCACGGCGACCATGTTGCATACGTTTCGTGATTGTTTTGAGTTCCTCGCGTGCGACAAGAGATTTAATGCCGAAAACAAGTTCCCACGTTTCGCTTTCCGGGTCATACACCTCTGTTGGTGTAATGATTTTTGTGCCGGAATAGCGAAACGCTCGATCCAAAATGCCTTGGTCAAGCATATCCCCGCGGCCAAGACGGTCGATGTCCATCACAAGCACGGCATCAGCAACGCCCGATTCGACTTCCCGTAGCAATTTTTGAATTTCCGGACGTTCTGCAATTGACTCGCCAGAAACAACTTCCTCAAAGATGTCGATGATGTTATGTTCTTCTTTTCGCACCACGGCAAGCAGCGTATCACGATGGCGTTGTAGTGTGTCATATGATGCGCCCGATTCGGCTGCCTTTTTCTCTTCCTCAATATCTTTGCGGCTTTTACGAAGATAAATAAAGACATCGAGGTTGGTTGGTCTGTACATAAAAATCACCTCTACACTATTGTAAAACCAACCGTACACATATACAAATACCTAATGTTATTGATACACGAATATGCGATTTTGAATTTGTGTTAAACGTTCTTCGCATAACTTTGGTGTTACCTTAAACATGTGAGCCATTTGCTCGATTATGCATCGTTCATTCCAGTCGATGAAATCAAGCATATGATATGGAATGGCTGCGTATTTCGTGAAAAGCTTCGCATCACGTTCTTGCAGTTCTCGGAACGCCTCTGGCATCATGCTCTGCACGCCGACATGGCGGAGAATATGGCAAAGCTCATGAAAGAAAGCTTCGCGCTTCTCTTCTTCCGGCAATCGGGAATCGACAACGATGCAGCGGAATCGCCCAAAAACTTGATGTGTGGACGGAAACGGCTTCTCACGCAAGAAAATATTCATCCGTCGCGCTATGTATTCAATATCAATGTGTGAAGGATGGAAGATACCGAGTCTTTTATAAAAATTCGTTACCCAGTCCTCAAGTGCGGTTGTGTAGTAATGACATAATTGCATAAAATCCCCTCCCTAGAGGAGATTATACGAACAAATGTTTCTTTTGGCAAGAAAAAGAAAAAAGCCCTAATGTTAGGGCTGAAGAATAACTCTTACCTTTCGCATGCATAACCATCTTTATCTCTATCCATTTTCGGCTGATAAGCTGGATGATTGGATGGAACTCCGTTTGGATAGGCTTTTCTCAGTTCTGTACAGTTTGCAAAATACTCAGTTCCTCCACTGGATGCAGGTGAGCTACTATTATTTGAACTGCTGCTATTGCTGCGTGTATTGTTGCTTGAACTGCCGTTTGAACTACTATTTGAATTGCTTTTTTTGGCTGATGACGATGAAGAAACAGTACTGCTAGATTGTTTTGGATCTAAATCTCCTTTCGTTGTACCGTATTCTCCAAATGCCCATAATCCTTTGTTTTGTTCGCGTGCTTCTCTGGCAAATTTGACGAAATAATCACTATATTTCACATCAGGTGGGTATGTATATGGCTCAGCATATCCATTCAAAACAAGATCAGCATTGAACATTTTTGTTCTTATTTCCGATTCATCCATATCGTTATTAGGGATCTGGAGCCAAACAATTCTTAATAATCTTCCATATCGATCCGTTTCAGAAATATCTTTTTGTAACCAAACTTTTTTTCCTTCCAGTTTGGATTTTGTATAATTGCTCGCTTCCTTTCCGTACTCCTCGTGCCGAGTAGTTGATTCAGGAGTGTTTACGCCTATTAAACGAACTTTTCTGCCATCGGAAAGCTCAGCTGTATCGCCGTCAATAACTTTTGAAATTGTAGCCATGACCAAACCAAGTCTTGCAGCAGTTTCTTCCTTAACCTTTTGTTCTGCTGCAATTTTTTCGGCCTCTTCCTTAGCTTCTTTCCCTTCAATTTGTTTTTTACTTTCAGCTTCATTCGTAACTTTTGCCTCTTTTTCTGTAACGTCAGTTTTTTCGGCAGGTTCAGCAAATAAAACTACTAAGATAAAAGTTAGAGCTATCCCAGCCCCTACAATCCGTCCTGGCTTGGAAAATGTCAATTTTCCTTTTTTCTGTTGACGTACTTGATAAAGACCAAATAAGGTCAAAAGCAAACCAATCCATGAAACAGGAGTAGTAATAACAGCAACAATTAAATATAGGACAAGAAAGATTAGTAAAAACCAAATTATAAACTTTTTCATGACCTCTGATCCTTTCTTAAGAGTTCAAAATTTTCTCTTTTTCTCTTTGAAATTCTTCTTCAGTAAGTATCCCTTGTTCTTTTAATTTAGAAATTTTTTCTAACAACTCGTATTTTTCTGTAGAATGTGTAGATGATGTTTTCTTTGTTATAGTACGTGAAGTGTTCCTAGCTGTATGGATTTGATCCATAACAATTGAAACAAAATTTTTAAATCGCTCATCTGGTGTGATATCATCAAATTTTTTTCGACTTCTTCCCATGTCGATATAAATCTCTTTTTCCAACAAACCATCGTTGGCATGTGCAATACCATTTATTTTTTTATAGTCAAATTCCTCAAAAAATTGACCGTAACCAACACCACTGCTCACAAATACTAATCGTTGATCAGTGGCAATTAATAACCCTTTGATTTCACGTTTTTTGGTTTTGTCGTATTCAGCAGGGATTGAATGCAATACGTTTTCGTCATGTCTTAATACAAAGTCTTCAAAGTACTGGATTGTCGGTTTATAAATAGCAAAACTGAAGCTTTTACCAAAACCTGTCCCAATATATTTTTCTTGAAGAGCTAATTCTTTTTGTTTTTTTTCATTAGCCCTTCTTTCTTTTTCTGCGATTTTCCTTTCCTTTTCCTGCTGTTTCTTTTGTAAAGCAGCTTTTTCTTCCTCGGTCATATCGGTTATACCTAACAGTTTTTTAAAAAAACTCATGAAAATTCACTCCTAGACTCTCAAAATATTTCCATTTTGTTGTGTAATACTGTGACTAATCAATAATCAATCAATAATAAAAAACCACCTAAAGTACGTCATTGAACGTCTTAGGTGGTTATTCTTGGTTGCTTCTGTTCTTTTCCCTCGCCTTATGCACAACCCATTCAAAATGTTTAACGATTTCCTCGATCTCTTCTTCAGAAAGTTGCTTCCATTTCTCGATGTCAAAAAAGCCCATTTGCTCGATGCCATATTCTTTGATGAGCTGATTAATTCTCGCCAGCGTGCCTAATTCCTCATTGTCGCTCCCTGGCGGATTCGGATCATCCGTGCGACCGAGTAGGTAGTCGGTGGTGACGTTGAAAAAATCGGCGAGTTGTTTAACAAACTCGAACGATGGTTCACGTTCGTCACGTTCATACATACCTATTGTGCTTTCGCCAACATTAAAACGATCGGCTAAGTCCTTCTGAGTTAAGTTTCTTCTTTTTCTCAAAAAACGCAATCTTTTTCCAAAAGTCATATATGCTCACCTACTCTTAAATTTTAACACATAATGTGTTAAATGAAACACAATAATGAAAAGAACACAAAAAGTGTTGACAACACATAATGTGTTGTTTATTATTTTAAGTAAGAACACAAAATGTGCAGTTCCTAGAGGTGATACAACAATGAATAAAGAAAAAATTGCTGAGACTTTAGTAAATCTTCGTGGCAATCGCTCCAGAGAAGAAGTTGCTAAATCTCTTGGTATAAGCGTTAGTGCTTTGCAAATGTATGAAAACGGACAAAGAATTCCTAAAGATGAGATCAAATTAAAAATTGCTCGTTATTATGGCGTTTCTGTTGAGTCAATTTTTTTTAGTTAAAACAGCACAATTTGTGTTCTTTTGTTGTTGCTCTTTGACAATCTAATCCACAATCAATCCACAGGAGGTGAATGAAATGTCATCAAGCACTACTTTCCCCACGCATACACATGAACAAAGGGGGAATGCGGGCATGAAGGAATTCAAATACGGCAACACAACTGTTATTATTCACTCCCCGTTAGTACTTATGAGTGCTGACGAACGAAAAGAATGGTTTCAGAAAGAATGGGAAAAAGGCAATCCAGTCTTGAAACAAATCGCAAAAGCGGTGATGGACTGCTACGTGAAAGAATCGAGTTCTTAAATCTAACATAACACGAATGTTTAGCGATAAATGGTAGAAGGGGGAGAACCAACCATGAAACGTGGTAGAGCGGCCGATGCGGTGAAAGCGGCGCGGCAGGCGACAGGGATGACACAACAACAACTTTCGTTTGAAATCTATGAATCTCGCGAAGCAGTTTCGCAGCAAGAAAATGGGCGGTATCGAGTGCAACCAAATATCTCGAAATACTTTGCTGAAAAGCACAACAATCCATGGGTAGCGTTGGAGGCAGCAGCGGAGTACACAGGATGGGGGCCAGTCAAGCTGGACGGTGAGGTGGTCGATCTTCATCGAGCAAGCGTGGCGATGAAAACAAAAGAGGAACTAACCGAAGCGCTACAAGCGATCGAAAATGTATGTGTAGCGAACCATCCTCGAGCGATTAGGGAGTACGACAAACAGCACTTGGAAGAAGCGATTTTACAAGCGATTGATGCAATTGTAGCGCTCACGCAATACGTTGCAGTTATATGTGTCGATTACGGATTTTCGTGGCTCAAAATGTGGCAAAAACACCGTACGAAATTGCAGACGAAAGGATTTATTCGAAAATAGGGGAGGAAAAGAAGTTGGATCATGCGATTGATAGCTTAAAAACGTTTTTGGCAGCCGAATTGGAGTGGTTGCGTGAAGAATGGCGAGACGGAAAAGGAGGATACAAAAAACTCTCTGATTGCCCAAGTTACAGAGTACGTGGAGCAATATAAATGTCCATCTGTAAAAGAGTTAATTTAAGGAGGGAAGAACAATGAGTTTTTGTCTAACAGCAAGCCGTTTAATGAAAGCAAGCGAGGTAAAAAAGTTATGCGCAGAATTGCGTAATGATCCAGCGTTGCTACTAGCGTTAGAACTTACAGCAAAACAAGAGTGGTACAAAAGAAAAATGGCCAGTGCGCCAACACTAGCCATCGCTCAATAAATAATCAACCTTTGATCTAATCATATTCTAGCATAAACGATTTGCGAAAGGAAGGGCAAGCTCATGCTTGCCGATTGGAGTACAAGCGGGTTTCTCCCCCGACCCGAATATGCTTGTACTTCAATCGGTGCGTATGCACACTAGACCGAGCGAGAGCGGGCGAAGATCCAGAAGGGGAGCCGCGCCACAATACATGTACGGTCATCGCCACGACGTCTAGAAATCCATTTTGAGGAGGAAGAGGTTATGCAAGATACGCTCTTTTTGCAAGAAGCGGATTTATTGCAGAAAGCATCGCGGTGCATCGAGTACATA
This sequence comes from Anoxybacillus mongoliensis, assembly GCF_014201515.1. Classification (GTDB taxonomy): domain Bacteria; phylum Bacillota; class Bacilli; order Bacillales; family Anoxybacillaceae; genus Anoxybacillus; species Anoxybacillus mongoliensis. Next base: position 33,224 of record NZ_JACHEQ010000019.1, on the reverse strand, counting down.
CAAGAATCGCTTCAAAACCGCGACTACGAAACAGCAAAAATTGAAATGTTGGAGTTCCGTTTTTTATTAGACGAACTGCAAGCAATCGAACAAAAGAAATTACGTCGCGCACAGCTGTTCGAAATTGTCGACGACATGAAAAAACGAGGCATTCAAATCGACTTTGTATCGCGGATGTTGGGGTGATGGTATGACGCGGGAAGAGAAAAAACAAATTCGTTTGCAAATCTTGCAATTGCTAGACAAGTGTACAGGATGCAAAGAACGGCATCACGGTACACAAAGCGTATGCATCATAAGTTGTCCGATCGGCAAGCAAATGCAACAGCTGTCGATGTTGTTAGCTAAAGAAAGCCCTCGCGTAAAAAGAGGTAAATGGACCGAAGAAGAAGAGTTTTATTTATGGCAACATAAAGATATTTTCGATGTCTCAGAGCTTGCAGCTCGCTTGGAACGAAGCGAAGTATCCGTATATTCGAAGTTGCGCCAGCTTGAGAAAAAGAACGCTGTGCTTTGCTAGGAAGGAGGATATGAAGCAACCACTACATTGTATGCTTCATGATCGCAAATATGCTATTCGAAGTAGAATTCGCAGAAAAGAAGAACGGCTATTTCGAAACGATCCATACGGCACTCATTCACGCGCTCACTGTGTCCGAGTGCCGCCAAATCGCATTTGAAATAGCCGATCAGCTAGGAAAGGGTGATATACAGGTTTTTATTTCAGACTTCTAGGCTCATTATGCCAGAACATAATACGAAAATCAAGGGAGGAAGGAGATATACATGGCAACAAGACTTCTTTTGGATGAAGAGCCGTTAGTGATTTTACCATCATTAGCGGCTACGATCGGCTTAAATGAAAGCATTGTTTTGCAGCAGTTGCACTACTGGCTTGAGCGTAGCAATCACATTCACGAAGGGCATAAGTGGGTATACAACACATATGAGGAGTGGCAAGAACAATTCCCATTCTGGTCAGAAAGCACGATTCGTCGCATTATTACGAAGTTGGAAAAGCAAGGACTCATCATTGCAGGGAATTTCAATCGCTCCAAGATCGACAAAACGAAATGGTATCGGATCGATTATGACAAATTGGCTGAACTTGAAAACCCAGTTTATGAAGTAAGTGCGACTGTTCAAAATGACATCTCGACTGCTCAAAATGAACAGACGACTGATGAAATCGACAGTCCATCTGGTCAAAATGAACAGTCCATATGTTCAAATTGGACAGACGAAGCGCTCAATTTGAACAGACCAATACCAGAGAATACTACAGAGATTACTACAGAGAAAAAAGAAGAAGTAGAAGAAGACGCGCGCGTGCGCGAAGAGAATCCGTTCGCCTTTTTTGAACAAAACGGCTTTGGTGCAATCGGAAGCTACATAAGCGAAAAAATCTCAACATGGATCGACGACACATCCGAAGCGCTAGTTTTAGAAGCGATGAAAATTGCAGTAGAAAATGGCGTCAAGACGTGGAAATACGTTGAAACCATTTTGCGAGACTGGTTTGAAAAGGGCTATCAAACCGTTGAACAAGTGCATGCAGCGCAAAAAGCATTTAAAGAGCAGCAATCCAAGAAGCGTAATGGTTCTAGCACGAATGGGAAAAAAGCTGTTCGAACGGAAATCATTCCAGACTGGCTTAACACCGATTATTCGCAATATGAACAAAAAGCCGAGACGGATCAAGAAGCGCTCGAACGCAAACGGCGTGAGCTAGAAGAACGACTGAAAAAATATCGCAATGACTAGGTGATCGTCATGCCGTACCCGATTTGGATTCGCTTAGAGTATCGAAATGACGTTGGGCGAATCGTTGGTTTCACCGGAAGTATTCAATCCGAAACAGCGTTACGTGATGTATTAGAGCGATACGAGATTACTAGAGAACGACTTGTGTCGCTTGAAATCAACGGCAAGCCATATTCGCCGTCAAAACTTGATCGCTTTTTGCGGAGGTGAAGCAGTTGCTTTTGCTCAAACATGTATTGATTCAGCGTCTACGGCGAAAGGGCGTTTTTGTTGCAACAGATGGGCGAGCGCTATCGAAATTGACGTTAGAAGAAATTCAACGGGAATACGAGCGAACGGAGGGTGAATGTAATGAACTGGTCAAAAGCAACGATGAAGCAATTACTCATCATCCTTCACTTTGAAGATTGCCCTGCCTGCTATAAACAAATGGCGCTAAAAGAAATACAAAAACGATTGGAGGATTTACGATGAGTCGTAAGTCGCTACATGGTCCAGTTGTTGTCAGTTACTTAACACAAGAAGAGTTAGAGGCGTACCGGAACCGTCATCGCAAAAAATATTACGACGAAGACAATCGACGAATCATCGACTGGCGTTGGCCGCACACCAGAAAGAAAAGGGGAGCGAAATAATGGATTTATCCAAGCTTTTTGAGATGCAGCGGAAACTGGATGAGCGGATCGAAAAACAACATCCTCGGCAACAGGGCGACAGAAGAATTTACTCTAAATTGCTCGCCTTACTTGTAGAGATCGGGGAGCTGGCAAACGAAACTCGATGCTTTAAGTTTTGGAGTAACAAAGGACCCTCATCGAAAGAGAAAATCCTTGAAGAAGGTGCAGATGTATTGCATTTTCTCTTGTCGATTGGCAACGAGATTAATGTTAAATCGTCAGTTGAAATTATCCCAATCACAAAAACGTCGCTCGATGCACAATTTTTAGCGTTATACGACCAAGCAAGACTAGCGAACATTAAAGAGCAATGGGAATGGACGTTCAATCTCTACGTCGGATTGATGGAAACGCTCGGCTTCACTTGGAATGAGGTTGAAGAAGCATATATGCGTAAAAACGCAGTCAATCATCACCGCCAGGAAAGTGGGTATTGAGATGGATGCAAAGCATTGGATGGAAGAACTAAACAAGAATCAAATACTTCGCAACGTACAAAAATTGCTCGAAACACAAACCGAAAAGGGAATTGAAAAATACGGAACAACCGTCAACCCAAGTGACTACACATTGGTCGGCTGGCTGGAACACTTGCAGCAGGAAATGATCGATGCCATCGTATATTGCGAGGTGCTGAAATTCAAATATTCGCACTTAATTGCGGTTGAAAAGCTAAATTCGGACGTGAATGCTGAATGAAACGTCGTAAGCGTAAAGCGAAGTGGTATTTGTTATATCGTAAAGAAAATGACGATGCGGTTTATGTATATGAACCGTTGCGCAAGTATGAGCTACAAAGCAGACTTCGACGCGGATGGAAAGTGATTGGATAAAACAAAAAAGCCGGGATTCCTCCCGACAGCCTAACTTCATTATACAACATGGAGGGATTCCGGTGAGTAAAAGAGCACAAGAATTGCAGATTGATATAGATAACATGACCATTTCGCATCCCGTCGTACCTGGAAAAGTGCTTGTGATCGTCATTGACGGCGTGCAGGGGAAAGCAAAAGTAGCGGAAGCCGTCGAGCACGGTTTTACGATCGTTGAAACAGCGAAGGGAAAAACCGCGAGAATCAAATTCGAGGAAAGCGAGTTGTTTTAAGTGAAAATAGCAGTTCATGTGTATGAATGCAGGAGTTGTGAAGTGGTGTTTGCAGTTTCGCAAGACTTTGAAGAACAACATCTTGTGCAATGTCCAATTTGTAAGACGGACAGGGCGATTCAAGAAGTATCGTCTGGAGAATTGCACATACAACGGAAACAGGCATTATTTGTCGTTCCAGAGGGGCAAACAAACATTTATGAGTTCTTGGGGTGATCAAGTTGCTTACATTGCCATCGATTTCCGAAGACGATGTATTGGAGCTAAAGGATTACATCAGTTTTTCCGAAAGTGCATTTGGATCCCCAAAGAGCGAATCTTTGCGTCAGTTTTTTAGCTTTCTATACAACAAATACGAAGAAATTGAAGCCGAGCGATGGCGCAACGATCCACAAAACTGGGGTGCATACAGCAAATGGCCACGTGAAGATGACTTGCCGTTTTAGGAGTGGTGACAATGGGAAAACATGGAGATAAGGTTGAAGTTAGTTTCAATATTCAACTTCCTGTTAATGTGTGTAGTAAATGTTATGCAGAATTCATTTTATTTTATGTATCTTCTAATGAGGTGTGGGAACAATTAGCGAATGGATTTGGAATGCTTCATTGCCCTTACTGTGGAGAAAAAATGGGGTGGGAAAAGTGAGATTGCGAAAAGTATACAACTGTCTTTTTGAGAATGAAGCAGAGCAGGAACTTCTGTACGTGCATGGGGAAGACTTCGATGGAAACATTATTTATGAATATTGTGATGGAACGTTTCAATTGCATAAAATGACGAAATATCAACTGACTGAAAAGTATAGTAGAGTATGGATTTCTCCATCAAAAGAAGATTTGTAGCATGAGGTGAAACAAAGTGGAACATGATTTAAAAGTGTTAAGACAGTATTACGACAAGGTGCTAATCAACGAATATTACTCGACACCTGAAATTGATCCAGACATCGCAAACAAAATTGTCGGCGGTCTGATTTTATACATGAACATCGCTGAAAAACAACAAGCAAAGATCGAGAGGTACGAAAATGCGCTAAAAGAAGTGATTCAAGCTGTTTGGGACGCAAAGCGATTCACACAAGAATTCAACGATATGGTTGGTTTCGATTTCTTTGAAGATTGAGTGAGGTGACAAGAAATGAATCAATTAGTTTTCATTGATAATGGTCGCGCTGTTACGGATAGCTTAACGGTAGCGGATTGTTTCGGAAAACGACATGCAGACGTTTTACGAGATATCGAAGTACAGATCGAGAAACTTAATCAAGCTGGCGAGAGAGAATGGGGGTTGAGCAACTTTGCGCAGACCCATTACCAGCATCCTCAAAACAAGCAGTTTTATCGTAAATACTTGCTAACAGAAGATGCATTCGCTTTGGTGGCTATGAGCTATGTGACTCCAGAAGCGATGAAGATGAAGGTGAAATTCATTCAAGAATTTAAGCGAATGAAAGAACAGTTGCTTGTACTAAATGCGCCGTCATATATGATTGAAGATCCAATCAAGCGAGCAGAGCGATGGATTGAAGAGCAACGAGAAAAGCAAGCGCTGGAACAAAAACTTGCTTTGGCACAACCGAAAATTGAGCAACACGATCGGTTTCTTAGTGGTGAAAATTATCAGAAGGTTGGAGAGGTTGCGAAAATTCTCGGATATGGCCGCAATAACTTTTTCAAGAAGCTACGGCAAATGGGCTTACTGATGAACGATAATACACCTTATCAAAAGTACATTGACAGAGGTTACTTTGTTGTTAAGGAAAAGCCGATTCAAATGGGAGACCAAGTTATTAATAAGCCGCAAACGTATATTACGGCAAAAGGAATTGCATACATTGATAAGCTTTTACATCATCAGCCAGCTTGATATAATGGAATTAAAACCAAATATGTCCAAGACCGAGAGCGTGAGGACACCGATTGTACAGAGTAAGGCTATTTCTGTATGATTGGTGTCCTTTTTGTTTGATTAGAAAAATGAAAGGGAGAGGAACAATGCGAACAATCCAGCAAGAATTAAAGAAATGGATGAAAGTCAATAAAGTTCAGCAACGCCAAAATAAACGCAAGAAAGCGCGTAAAAAGAAACGAGGGAAAGAGCGGCTGACGGAGCGAGATATTAAAGAACTAATGGGCGTTGGTCGTCCTGTTTATAGACGCAGCAAGGGTGGAGCATTTCGCCAACGATAATCACTATTTCGGAGGTTGAGAAGATGGACTTTATGCTACCTGAAATCGACAGAAAAGCGACGAAAAAAGCGGTTGAAGCGGCGCTCGAAAAATATCGCATTTTCTTGCTGACATTGAAACTAGACCAGCTACCAAAGGTGACTCAACATTACTCGCTCGTTCCTGCAAAAACAAATCAGTTCCACTCCTCAACCGAAGAAATGGCCATTCGCAACGCAGATTACGAGCGGGAGCGTGCGGAGTACATTCAGCGCATCGTTGAGGCTGTGAACCGTTTAGATTACTGGGAGCGAGCAATCATTATTCAGCGATACATGACTGGAGAAGAAGTGTTTGATTATGCTGTTTACAACGAGCTAGGGATGAGCCACAGAAATTATTATCGTTTGAAGTCCAGAGCATTTTACAAATTAGCTTTTGCCCTTGAAATAGAAGTGTATCGAAAAAGAAGGAGGGACGAGCCATGAACTTTGTTCAACCGATTAGGGATCCAGAAAAGATCGCGGCGATGAAAAGGTATTTGTTACAAAGAAGCAAGCGCAATTATATTTTGTTCGTTATCGGAATTAACACAGGCTTGCGTATATCGGACATATTGCAGCTGAAGAAGGAAGATTTGCTTCAAACGCATTTGAAGTTGCGGGAAAAGAAAACAAGGAAGGAAAAGCGGATTCGTATTCCGCCTGCAATACGGAAAGAGTTGATTGAGTACGCAAAAACGCTGAAGGATGGCGAATATGCTTTCCGAAGTCGGCAAGGCGGTAACCGCCCTATTGATCGTTCAACAGCGTATCGTATTTTGCGTGAGGCAGCTGAGTACGTGTCGCTGGATGAAGTGGGCACGCATACGCTTAGAAAGACGTTCGGATATCACTTTTACCAACAAACGAAAGACGTTGCCATGCTTCAAGAACTGTTTAACCATTCGAGTCCACATATCACCTTAAAGTATATCGGTGTCAACCAAGACGCTATGGACAAGGCGATGATGAAATACAAGATATGATTTTTCTTTTTTTGGCTATAAGCACAACATAAAAAAACGTGGTGTGCACTCGTTTTGAAAAATGGGATGAAGCTAGAAATATCAAGGGATTTCGTCATTAGGCGAGTGCATCAGTCTGTAAATTGAAGTGAAGTCATGACAGAGAAAGGGGAAATCGGAATGTTGGTCGATGAAGCAAGAGAACGAATCAAATACCTGCAGGAATACATCAGAAAAATAGAGAGCTATCGGCCGGCGACGATGCAAGAAGAAGCGGTTTATTTGTACGTCCAGCTCGAAAGCGTCACGAAGGTAGTACAGGAACTAAACAAAAAGGGATACCGAATCGGGAACCGAAAGCTCACAACGGTGGATGTGTCAAACATCATTCGCGGTAAACCGAAAGACGAAATGCACGAAATGGCCAAGCTGATGTTTATGAAGAACAGGAAGCGGGGAAGCCGGTATTGGTGATAAGGTGATGGCACAATCGTGGCACAATTTTGGCACAATCATGGCACAGCGTTTTCGTTTAGAGGTGTTATGATGATAACGTGAAAGACTTTGGTTGAAGCGGGACGCCACTACATTTGGGGTGGCGATTATTATTTTTTTGTCGATATTTGACGAATGAATGTTGTAGGAATATGCCTCCTTTTGTCGAACGGAGTAGGTGGAAGGAGGAGAATGCGCATGACTGAAAAAGAAATCAAGTTACTAGAAATGGTTAAAGACCATGCAAATATGTTTTACGATGGGCATTTTGTGTTAATGAAATTTACTGGTAATTGGAGAGCATGCTTTGGAACACCTTCGGGAGATTGTAGAGCGCAGATAGAACAGATGGTTGAAGGTAAAACCCTTGAGGAATGTCTGTCAAAACTATTAGAAAAACCAACATCAGCTTACGATTTTAATTATTGAATAAGCACCATGACAGGTGCTTTTTTATTTTGTGAAAGGAGATGATACACATGCAAATCATTCGAGAAACGGCTACGCATATTCAAAAGTGGGATTCAGAAAGCAAGCGAGTCGTAATGGAGCGAAAAGAAGAGATGGCAGAGAAGAAACAGGCACAAAAAACAGCGGTTAAAAGCAAAGTAGCTGATAAATGATGCGGTATTGCAACTATAACGGCTGTAATCGTCGCATTGTTCGTGGTTTGTATTGCGATGAACATAAGCCAAAGCGAAAGCACCAGTCGAAAAACAAACCGTTCTACCGGTCGCCGGAGTGGCAGCGAATGCGTGAGTACATTTATGAACGTGATGGAGGTTGCTGCAAAGAATGTGGTCGATTTGTATTTGGGCGGCAGGCGCACATTCATCATATTGTACCGATAAGTGAAAATCCTTCTCTTAAACTCGATCCTAACAATCTCATTTTACTTTGTGAGTCGTGTCATAAGAAAGTTGAGGAAGGGAGTCGGAAGTGGGAAGAACGACCGTATTTCTTTTGTTGATATAATGTATATTTATTACACTTAGCCCCCCTACCCATGATTTTTGGTAGGTTGTGGGAAAAAGACCGCGGCCGGCCGTAAACGTACGCCAAAATGAAATTTTTAAAGGGGGTGTGAAATTTGGATAAGAAAATAAAAGCGTCACTAACCAAAAAACGAAAAAAGGAACGGGAGCGGATTGTTGGTTTACTCAAAGAAAATGGTACCTATAACAAGTCACTTGAACCGTTGCTAGAGCTGTACTTAGATGCCTATATGGTTTATTCGCAAGTGTATGAAAAGTGGCAAGAGGAAGGATTTCCTGCGACAAAATCGCATACAAACAAGGCTGGTGCGACAAATGAAATGAAACATCCACTTGCTCAGCAAACGGCCGATTGGAATACGAAAATGAGCAAGTTGTTGGAACAGTTAGGTTTGACACCAAAAACACAAAAACAGATTACTGGAGAAGTGGCAAACGCCACAACAGACGCTTTTCAAGCATTTGCGAATAAATGGGACTGATGTTTTATGATTGAGCGTGGTTTGAATTATGCAGACCAGTTTGCAAAGAAGGTGAAACGAAACAGAAAGAAGTATCCGCAAACTGTTCAGAAAGCTGTTGAGCGTTATGAACGTTGGAAAAAGCGAAAAGATATTTGGCTTGATTTAGATGCTGCCAATCGGGCAATGGATTTCATGGAAACGTTTTGCATTTATGCAGAAGGGGAAGTTGCTGGGCGGCATTATGAGTTAAAAGATTGGCAACGGTTTGCGTTCACAAACATTTACGGATGGAAAAAGAAAGACGATAACGGTCAAGATGTGCGAGTGATTCGTACAAGCTATATTCAAGTTCCGCGGAAAAATGAAAAAACAACGATTGCAGCCGGTGCAGCAACCTATGCGTTATATGCAGACGGTGAGTTTGGTGCTGAATGTTATACTGCTGCGGTAGATAAAGAACAGGCGAACATATCTGCGAAAAAAATAGCGATTACGATTGAAAATAGCCCCGACTTGAATCAGCGAACACAAATTTACAAGGGACCAAAAGGCGGCGTAAATGCGATCGTTTACTCTTTTACGGTCAATGGCAAGAAGTTTAAAAATACTTTGCAGCCACTGTCTAGGGAAACGAAAGGACTTGATGGGAAAAATCCTCATTTTGTTCTTTTAGATGAGGTACATGCGCAAGGAAATGCGGATATGTACGATGTTTTAAAGTCTGGTATGGGGGCAAGACGACAGCCGTTAATGATGATCGTTTCGACAGCTGGCAAAGGTACAACGTCTGTTGGATTGCAAATTTATGATTACTGTAAAAAGATTTTGAATGGTGAGATTGACGATGATTCTTGGTTTGTACTCATTTACGAGCCAGATAAGGGTGATCGATGGGATGATCCTACAGTTTGGGCGAAGGTGAATCCAAACTACGGGATTTCGGTGAAAAAAGACTATTTGATGAATCAGTTTAAAGAGGCGCAAGTGTCGGCGGAACGAAAAGACGAATTTTTAGCAAAGCATTTAAACATTTTTGTTCGTTCCAGTGGTACTTATTTTGAAAGAGATATTGTTGAAAGATGTTTAGTCAACGACTTAGGTGATTTAACAGGCATGACGTGCGTGGTCGGTTTGGACTTATCGAAAACAACCGACTTAACGTGTGTGAGTTTAAACTTCCCTGTTGTGGACGAAAGCGGAAAAGCAAAATTGAAAGTAAAACAAATGTATTTCATTCCATCTGAAGGGCTAGAAGCTCGGGAAAAGATGGAGAACATCCCTTATCGTCACTTAGTGGAACGTGGTTTTGTGACATTGTGCGAGGGAAAAACGATCGATTACGATACGGTATTTGAGTACATTAAGGAACAATCGCAAATGTATGATATTAAACAAATTAACTATGACCCAGCGCATGCGGTCAAGTTAGTTGAAAAACTAGAGATGGAAGGGTTTGATTGTGTAGAAGTGCGACAGTATCCTTCTACACTCAATGCACCTTTCGATGATTTAGAAATTTTAATGTATGAGGGGCGCGTCGAAACCGATAATCCATTATTGATTTATTGTACGGAAAACGTCGTTGCTTTTATCAATACACAAGGGCTCAAAGCACCGTCGAAAAAGCAAAGTCAGTACAAAATTGATGGCTTTGTGGCCATGCTGACAGCCCATAAGGAAACGATGAATATGATGATGGACGTTAGCGAAGAAGAATATATGGCAATGATCGAAGTGCTTTATAAGCGGTAAAGGAGGTGATGATGATTGGGAGTATGGCAGCGGCTTGCTGGGTGGTTTAAACGTTCTAAGTTCAATGTTTTCAGCAACTTTTACTGGAACTACGGCGGTTATGTGACCGACGAAAACATCCTTCAATCCTCTGATATTTATAATTTGATGAAACTAATCAGTGACCAAATTGCGCTCACTGATTTTTTTATTGAGGACGAGGCAGGAAATGACGTTAATGACCCATATACGTTGCGAATTTTGCGCAATCCGAATCAATATTTGACTGAATTTGAAATGAAAAAGCTTATCGTCAACACGCTTTTAATACGTGGAAAAGTCTACATTTTCAAAAACGAAAATGAATGGCACGTATTAAACGGTGTCTACTCCGAATTGTTAGAGGACGGAAGCAAAATTTACAGTGTTGGTGGTGTTCAAATCCCTGCGGAAATGATTGTTCACGTCAAAAATATTGGGACAAATCATTTAGACGGTGTAGGATTGTTAGATTTAGCACGTCAAACGCTTGAAGGTGTCATGAATGCGGAAAACAGTTTAACAGACAAGTATCGAAAAGGCGGCTTGCTTGCGTATTTGCTGAAATTGGATACGCATATTGCACCGAATAACCAAGCGCAAAATGCAATGATTATGGCCATTCTTGACAAGTTAGAACAGACTGGGCAAGGAAATAAAATTCAGTTAATCCCACTTAGCAAAGGTTTTGAGATTGAAGCGTTACAAAGCCCGGTAGATGACGAGAAAATCCTTAAATATCTTTCAGTATACAAAAAAGACTTAGGAAAATTTTTCGGTGTGGACTTGGAACATTTACTCGAGTTGCAAAAGACGGATATGGAGCAATTCATGATGATGCTTTATACGACCGTACTACGTCCGATTATAAAAAACCTAGAGCAGCACTTGTCAAAGTTATTTTTCCCTCAAGGCGGGCGCCGGATTCGCTTCAAGATTAATCCATTAGATTATGTGACAATGAAAACGAAAACGGATATTGCTTACAACTTAGTGCGAACGTCTATTGCGACACCGAACGATGCGCGCGAAATGCTTGGATTCGATCGTTTAGAACAAGATGAAGCGAAAAAACTATACATTTCTAAAGATTTAATCGGTCTCGATAATCTGGAGGCGACGCTAAAAAAGGTGATTAAAGGAGGTGAGACGCCATGAACGAGAAAGAGAAGCGAATTTTTACGCTGTCAAACATTGAAATACGTGCTGGTACCGAAGGAAGCTCGCAAGTCATTGAAGGCTATGCGAGCATTTTTGATTCTCCAACGATGATTGGTGATATGTTTCAAGAAACGATTGCGAAAGGAGCATTCGCCAAATCATTAATGGAAAAAGCAGATGTCCGTGCGCTCTTTAATCATAATTGGGATTATGTTTTAGGGCGTACGAAAAGCGGTACGCTTACGCTTGAAGAAGATGAGAAAGGATTGAAATTTCTTGTCACGCCACCAGATACGAGTTGGGCAAAAGATTTAATGATTTCTATGCAACGTGGTGATATCAATCAATGTTCATTTGGCTTCCAAGTCGTTCGTGATTCGTGGAACTGGGACGTAGACCCAGCCCAACGAACCATCCAAGAAGTAAAACTTTATGAAATTAGCATTGTCAGTCTTCCAGCTTATGAGGATACAGAAGCATATGTCCGCGATCGGTTCACAGAACAGCGCGAACTTCATTATGAAAGACAAAAACTAATCAAACAAATTGAGGAGGCGTTGAAGCGATGAAAAAGTATTTATTACGTCGTAAAGCACAATTGGAAAAACGACTAAAGCAGCTTAAAGAGCTATTAGAAAAAGGTTCTGAAACTCGTTCAATGGAAGAAGTACAGGCAGAAGTCGATGAATTGACAGCTGATTTAGATGCGGTAAACGAGGCTCTCGCAGAGTTTGATGAAACAGACGATAATAATGGCAACGGAGCTGGTGAAGGGGAAGAAGCTGACGAGAACGAAGACGATGAAGAACAAGACGGGGGCGAAGGAGAAAAGCGCTCCATCTTAACACAAGAACAGCGTGCTGGTTTAACAAATATGATTAATCAATCTCTTTCCTCCCGTGTCCAAGTAAAAACAAATGAAATGAAAACACGCAATGCTTTTTGCCGGTATCTTGTAGGGCAAATTAGTGAAAGTGAAGCGCGAGCAATGGGGGTTCAGACGCACGGTGGGAATGTACTTGTTCCAGAGTCGTTGGCGAAAGAAATTATTGCCTATGCCCAAGAAGAAAACTTGTTACGAAAATATGGGAAGGTTGTACCAACAAAAGGGACACAAGGCTTTCCGATTTTAATTAAAAAAGCGAAAGCAAACCGTGTGAAAACAGAGCGTGCATTGAACCAACCAATCCCAGAGACGGATATTGAATTTGATGAGTACTATTTGAATCCAACGGAAACGGATGCGCTTGTGCTTGTGACAAAGAAGCTTCTTGCAATGAGCGAGATGAATGTGGAACGAATCGTTGTGGACGAATTAAAGAAAGCTTACGTGCGTGAAGAAGCGGAGTTTTTCTTCAATAGTGCAGACAATCCAGGTGCGCTAATTCGCAAAGCGGTCGCTTTTACACCGACAGCAACAGACATTTACGACAAGTTTGTGCAACTTAAAAACAGTTTGCCAACGTCCATGCTTAAAAACGCGCGTTGGATGATTAACCGTGCGGCATTGACGGCAATTGAAACGATTAAAACAGCGGATGGCTTCCCACTTTTGCGCCAAGATATCGGACTAGAAGGTGGCTTCGGCTATCGCTTACTCGGTTTTCCGGTCGATGTGACAGATTTCGTGGATGCAGGTACACCGAATATTCAACGTTTGTATTTTGGTGATTTTTCAACGTTCTACATTCAAGATGTTATCGGCACAATGGAAGTAACGAAATTAATTGAAAAATACGCTGATACAAACCATGTTGGTTTTAAAATTTGGCACTTAAATGACGGACAACTTGTATACGGTCCGTTTGAGCCGTCTGTCTTTAAGCTCGAGTTAAATGCGTAAGCGGGTGAAGAGGCATGGCAGTCTCTGTTGACATGTTAAAAGAACATTTGCGGATCGATGGGAGCATGGAAGACGCCATGCTCTCTTTCTATTTAGAAACAGCCAAAAAGTATGTAAAAAATGCGACGGGAACGGAAGCAGATCATTTAGTGCTCATCGTCGCTTCTATTTTTTACGAATATCGTGTGAGCGAAGAAGAAATGGGTAAAGCCTTTAATGCGTTGACGCCACTTTTTGTGCAGGAGGCAATGGCGAATGTCGCGGCGACTGACTAACCAATTCAAACATCGAATAACAATTCAAGCGCAAGTGGGGGAACAAAACGAAAATGGATTCTCATCTCAAGAATGGCAAGACAGGCATCATTTATGGGCAGCGATTAAAACGTTGCGCGGGCGAGAGTATCACGAAGCGGCAACAACACAAAACGAAAATACAGTTCGTTTTGTCGTGCGCTACACAGCAGGGATTACATCAGATATGCGTATTCAATATAAAGACCGAACATTTGAAATTGTGTCTGTCATAAACGACGATGAGCGCAATGTCACGATGACAATTGTGGCAAAGGAAGTGATGTGATGGGCTTTAAATTAGAAGGAATGCAGGAGTTGCTAAAAAAGTTGGAAACGTTGGGGAATGAAGCCGAGCAAGTCAAACAAGAAGCACTTATGGCAGGAGCTAAAGTTGTGCAGCAAGCAGCCTCACAGAAAGCACCACGAGATACGGGGAAACTTGCCGAAAACATTGTGATTTCTGATATGAAAGAAGATGGAACAGTAGATATCGGACCGGATCGCGATCGTTTTTACGGGTTGTTTGTCGAATTTGGTCGAAAAGCAGGAGAGAAAAAAGGACGAAAATACCCGAAAGCAGACCCTCATCCTTTTTTGCAGCCAGCCTTCGAGGAAAACATCGATCGTGTGCAGGATGAAATGGTTGATGTCATTCGGCGGGAGTTGAGGTTATGAGTCTAAACAAGATGATCATTGACACACTAAATCCTCTCGGTGTTCCAGTCGCGTTCCAAACATATGAGGGAAAAGAAAAAACGTATATCACCTTTTTTGAATATAATCAGTTTTCCGCGCTAAATGCAGACGATGAGGAGCAACAAACGTCACATTTTTTTCAAATTGACATTTGGAGCAAAACGGACTACACGGATCTAGCACAGCAAGTCAAAGAAAGAATGATAGCAGCAGGATTTCGACGCACATCAGAAGTGGATTTATTCGAGCAAGAAACAAAAACGTACCATAAAGCAATTCGATTTTCTTATGTTGATTAGGGTTGATTAGGAGGGAATAAGATGGCAGTAATCGGTTTAAAACATCCGTATGTCGCCAAGTTGATTAAGGACGATTTCACCGGCGTTCAGTACGATACGCCAAAGCGATTGGCGAAAGCGATTGAAGCGAAAATAAGCCCGAAGGTAAACACTGAAACGTTGTATGCGGATGACGGGCCAGCTGAAGTTGCATCGTCTCTTGGTGAAATTGAAGTAGAAATCGGAGTGGATGACATTTCAACAGAGATGCAGGCGTTTTTGTTAGGCGCAACGATTAATGATGATGGTGTTGTGATTCAAAAAAGTGGCGATACAGCGCCATATGTTGCGCTTGGATTTATTCTTCCTCTTTCGAATGGTGGACAGAAATATGTGTGGTTGTATAAAGGGAAATTCGAATTGCCGGAAGAACAATACAAAACAAAAGGCGATAAAGTTGAATTTCAGACGCCAACGTTGAAGGGGAAATTTGTAAAACGAGAATTCGATGAAGCATGGAAAGCATCGGTGAATACGAAAGACCAAGGTGTCGACCCAGCGGTCATCCAAAACTGGTTTAGTGCTGTCTATCAAGAAACAACAACGCCGTAAAGAGAAAGGGGAAGCCCTTTCTCTTTTTCTTTTCAATTTCATAACATGGAGGGATAAACATGCAGGTTACATTATTAATCGATGGTCAAGAAAAAACTTTCACTGTCCCGTTCGTCAAAGCACGTATGTTTCGCCGAGCGTTAGAGTTGCGAAAAAAATATGACTTTAACAATATTGATGTGGAGGCGTTGGACTCTATCATCGCTTTTATTGTTGAATTGTTTAACGGACAATTCACGGTCGATGAATTTTACGACGGCATTGCGGCGGAGCGCCTCATTCCAACGATTTCAGATTGTATGAACAAAGTCATTGGAGTGGCGAAAACGAATGACCCAAACGTGTAACGGGGTCTGAAATGGACCCGTATGACGCGGTGAAAGAGTTTTACTTAACACACATTAAGAACGGCGTACCGATGTATCTCGTCGATGAGATGGACATCGGTTTTTATTTTGAGCTTTTGGACTATGCGGAGGAAAAAGAGACACGGAAAGAACGATTGATGATTGAAAAGCTGTTGTAAAGGTGGTGAAACGATGGCGGAAGTTGGTACATTGCGAGTGTCTCTTGGTTTGGATAGTGCGAACTTCACGACGAGCATTGAAGCAGTCAATCGTAAAATAAGGCTCGTTGATGCTGAATTTAAAGCGGCTACTGGCGGTGTAAAGGATTTCGAGAATAGCTTAGAAGGATTGCAAATCAAAGCGGATTCACTCACACAAAAGCTACAGTTACACGAGGCGAAAGTCGCTGAGTTGAAGCGTCGATATGAAGAAAGCGCGCAGACGAAAGGAAAAGACGCAGCTGAAACTGAGAAGCTTCTTATTGCCTATAACAAAGCTGTCGCAGAAATGAAAAAGACCGAGGCGCAGTTGCAGCAGACAAATAAAGAGATTGAAAAGCAAACGGACGGCTTTACCAAGCTGGAGCAAGCGGTAACGCAAAGTTTGCAAAAAATTGATCAGCAGTTGAAAGTGATTGATTCCGAATTTCGTGCTGCAACAGCAGGTATCGAAAATTTTGGTTCAACGTCTGAACAATTGCGTACGAAAGCAAATAGTTTGGCGCAAACGCTCGAATTACAGAAAACGAAAGTATCAGAATTAAAGCGACTATATGATGAAAGCGTAAAGGCAAAAGGAGCAGATGCGAAGGAAACAAATGGCCTCTTAATTGCCTACAACAAAGCGGCAGCGGAAATGAAAGAAACCGAAGCGCAACTACGACAACTAAACCAAACGATTCAACAACAAGCAACAGCTTGGGGACAACTACAAACAAAACTGAACGAAACAGGTCAACGCTTGCAAGATGTCGGAAATAATCTTCAATCATCGGGAGCGCAAATTGCTGCCTCATTCGGTGTAGCAAGCGCAGCAATTAGTGGTGCATTAGGTGTTTCTGTCAAAAAATCGATGGATTTCGAGTCACAGCTTTCTCGAGTTGGAGCGATTGCAGGGGCGACGCCGAATGAATTAGAGAAACTCAAACAGGCTGCTCTTGATCTTGGTTCATCGACATCGAAATCAGCGACTGAGGTTGCACAAGGTATGGAAATCATGGGCGCGATGGGGTACAACACGAATCAAATTCTCGCTTCTATGCCTGGTATCATAGCAGCAGCAGAAGCATCCGGCGAGGACATGGCGCTTGTTGCTGACACAGTATCATCAGCACTCAATGCATTTGGTCTCGAAGCAGGAGAGGCATCGAGAGTAGCGGATGTTCTAGCGCAAGCGGCAAATGATTCAGCAGCTGGTGTGCAAGATATGCAGTATACGTTCAAGTATGCTGCCCCAATCGCAAAAACATTAGGAATTTCCCTTGAGGAACTTGCGGCGGCAACAGAAATTATGGCCAATAACGGTATCCGTGGCGAGCAGGCTGGTACAACATTGCGTGGTGCTTTAATTCGATTATCGGATCCGCCAAAGGAGGCACGAGAAGCTTTAGCTGCATTAGGCATCCAAGTGACGGATTCACAAGGAAGAATGTTACCTTTCGGCGATATTATTGGACAGCTTTCTGAGAAAACAAAAAATATGAGTAATGCACAAAAACTTGCGGCGCTTTCTACTATTTTCGGAACGGAAGCCGCAAGCGGCATGCTCACGGTCATTGAAGCTGGACCCCAAAAATTAGACTCCTTAACGAAATCCCTTCAAAACTCAAGTGGGGCATCGAAAGAAGCGGCGGAAAAAATGAAAAACAATTTAAAAGGTGCGCTTGAGGAATTAGGTGGCGCTATCGAAACGGCACAAATTTCTATCGGGGACGCATTAGCGCCAGCTATTCGGGTAGTTGCAGAGGCATTACAAGGCTTATTTAATGCTTTTAATAACCTTCCAGAAGGAATGAAGCAATTCATAGCAATCGGAGCGGCTATTTCAGCTGTGTTACTCGGAGTTGTCGCAACAATCGGTGTGGTATTGTCGATTGTAGGAACCGCCGTGCAAGGGTTTGGGGCGTTGGCAAGCGTACTGGCTAGCGCTGGTGGAATGGCAGGAGTCTTTTCAAGTGCGATAGCTGTTATTACTGGTCCAGTAGGACTTGCAATCGGAGCAATTGCTGGATTAGTAGCTATCGGTGTCGTGCTATATAAGAATTGGGATGAAATTAAAGAGTTTTTGTTGGCAACATGGGAAGGAATAGAAGCAGTAGGTGTGGCTGTTTGGGATGGACTGAAAACGTATTTTACAACGGTTTTTAACATTTACAAAACGATTTTTACAACCGTATGGGAAGGTATTAAAACGGTAATCACAACGGTTTGGGAAGGACTAAAAACGGCGGCCACAGCCATTTTTGAGGGGATAAAAGCGTATTTTACGACTGTACTAAACATATACAAGACGATTTTTACGACTGTTTGGAACGCCATTAAGACAACTGTTATCGCCGTTTGGGATGGATTGCAGACAACAGCAACGACTATTTTTAATGCAATCGCGTCATTTTTATCGAATGTGTGGAATGGTGTCAAAACGAGCGTTAGTAGTATCGTTAGCAGTTTATCTTCTGCTGTACAAAACACATTCAACAGTTTAAGAAGTGCTATTTTCAACATCTTTGGCGGTATAAGAGACACGTTAATCAGCATATGGGAAGGAATCAAAAATACGGCAAGAGGCTGGGCAAGTAGTTTTGTAGAAATTGGGAAAGACTTGCTTCGCGGCATCTGGAATGGTATGAGCAACATGGCGGATTGGCTATGGGACAAGGTTAGATCTATGCTCTCTGGACTAACAGACAAAATCAAAAACTTTTTCGGCATTCGCAGTCCGAGCCGTTTGTTCGCAGAGTACGGAGGATATTTGTCACAAGGTTTAGCAATTGGTATTACTGACGATGCAAAACTAGCCGAAAACAGTGTTGTTGATATGGCAAAACGGGTAGCAAAAGCCGGTCAACAAATCGGAAACATCGCGCTACCGAACATAAAGCCAGCAGCGATTCAGCATGTTGTTGAAACGAATGTGGTCGGTAACGTTATGTCAGGCGCTTCGAGCGGAGGACCGACAATCATCATCGAAAACATGGTTGTTAGAAACGACGAGGATATATATAGTATTTCGCGCGAGTTATACTCGCTCTCGCAATCATCCCGGAAAGCAAGGGGGATGAGATAATGTCCAAGGGGTTTTCTTTCAACGGAAAACATACAAGGGAAATGGACATTCTTGTCACAGATTTAAAAATGCCACTTGTGTCAAATATGAAAGATACCTACGAGTCTGTGCCCGGACGCGATGGGAATATACTCTTTCCGGGATGGTTGGAAGATAAGCGAATCGAATGCACGCTCGGTGTTCGTTGTGTGCGCTCTGAACGAATCGCTAAACTACGTGAAGTGGCACAATGGCTCTATACGCGAGAACGAAAGCAACTTATTTTTGACACGTCGCCGGATGTGTATTATATGGCGAAGGTGGCAGGACAAGTGGACGTTGAGCATTTGCAAGGGATATCGCTTGTGAAGGTGGCGTTTCAAGCGGAGCCATTCGCATATAGCGTCAATAAGATGAGCGTGTCTAAGCAAATCACTTCAAGTGACAAACAAATCACTCTCGCCAATAACGGAACATATGACGTGTTTCCGATAATAAAAATATCGAATGCTAATACAAGTTCCTTGTCTTTGACGCTCGGGGGCGACAAACTAACTATTTCAAATGCCCTCCAAGCAAGCGATGTACTAACGATTGATTGTGACGAAATGACCGTTTTATTGAACGATACGAATATTTTAGACAAAACGACGGGCACGTTTTTGTCTTTGCAACCGGGCACAAATATAATGACCGTCGAGGCACAGAATACGCTAAGCGTGTCGGTAGAATGGCGCGAACGATTCTTGTAGGAGGTGAGAGCGTTGAGTTTTTCAAGAAAAATCGAACACCAGATGGTGCTATATGACCTTGCTGGCAAGCCACTTGGTGTACTGAAAAATGCGTATAACATCGAACACGAAGAAACATTGAATGATGCAGAAGTACTCACGTTCTCACTTCCTCGTGATGATCGTCTTGCACGAGTGATGATGAACGACATGGAAATCATCTACATGGGCAAGCGCTTTTTTATTTCTGAAATGAACGATGGACGCGATGCAAATGGCAAGCCGATTTTTGATGTTGTCTGTCCATCGTATTTCGTGAAATTGCTCGATACGTTTCTAATTGAGATTACCATTGACCGCAAGACGCCGAAAGCTGGGCTTGAACAGATCGTTGCTCGCACGGGTTGGGTAGTTGGGCGTGTAGAGGCGTTGTCGTCACAAGAAACGCAACACTCGATGAGCGAAAAGCGAAAGTCAGCGCTTTGGACGATTCGGCAATGGGCGAAAATTACAGGCCACGAAATTCAATTTGATACAGTAAAAAAAGAAATTAAGTTGGTCAAACAGGTTGGAACGAATCGCGGCTATGGCTTTCGGTATCGCAAAAATTTGAAAGAGATTAAACGGACAATACGCGCGCCGGAAGCAACAGTCTTGTACCCATATGGAAAGAACGGGCTGTCCATCGAGAGTGTGAATGACAATAAACCGTATGTCGAGGACTACTCTTGGTATACGAGCTTAGGAATCACACTGATTGAGGCAAAACAAAAATATCGCAAAGAGTATGTGTGGGAAGATGAGCGGTTCTTGCTTGCTGGAGACCTCATGCGTGCGGCACAAGAAAAACTGAAAGTATTGTCGCAGCCTGTTATTTCGTATCAGTGCAAAGTCATCGACTTATCTGCATTGACAGGAAATTCACAATATGAGTTTTCTGTTGGGGACTACGTGAATGTTTTTGATGATGAGCTTGGAATTAACGTTCAGACGCGGATTGTTCGTATGAGGCGTTTTCCAGATGAGCCATATCGAAATGAAGTGGAATTGTCGTATATGATCCCAGGCATTCATATGCAAGAACAAGATCAGCTCACTTCATCCGATGTGTCTCTGTCCCAGCCTTCTTTCATTGTCGGAACGAATGAACAGACTCTTTCTATCGGTACATCTGTGCAAACAGCTCTTTCACTTGTTATTACGAACTTTAGTTCCGCAAACGCACAAGTTGGTCTATCGTTAATCGGACAAGCATCGACGACGATGACCGTTGAAATATCATTTATGTACGGCGGGAAACCGACATTTAATACAATCAAGCAAACATGCCAAGCTGGATTTGTGACAATCGGCGTTCCGTTTCTAATATTACAAATGCCTCCCGGCTCGGCATTTTTGGATGTTCAGATGAAAACGAGCACCGGAACACTGACTATTGACCCACGTGGGCTACAAGTGTTTGTGTATGCAGCGAACTTGCTTGGTGGTATTTCCGATCGCTTGCCACGTGCCAATGCGACAGAAGAAATCGAATGGAAAAAAGCCATTCAACCACATATCAGCCGTTTCCAATCGGTTGTTAACGGTCAAATCGTTAGCACACAAGTGGTTACTCCTGTATCTGCGAATATCACGGAGTCTATTACACAATGGCGGACGCATGAACAAATCCGAACTTTTCCAGCTTTGTCAGACACCGTGCAGATTACATTGAAATGAGGTGGAAGCGTTGGAATTTGATATCGAACGAGCATATCACTCGCTCGCGAGAAAAGAAAATTTCGTGACTGGTGAAGTTATTGAGATGTTGAAACATAAAGTCAGTTCCATTCCGATTCGCGGTTTTACAAAAGTAGAACTTTTCGATGAGAAACGATTCGGGAAAAAAGTCGAAGAAATCACGGCGGAAAACTTCATTTCGATTAATATGAAAGATTATCTTGAGTATATTTTGATGGTTGAATACTCAAAAATTGGAGCATGGTCGACTAGCAGCAAAACGTATTCCGAATCAAATATGCGACCAATCACGAGCAGATTTTTACCATTTGATACCATCGCCCTCACGACAGATTCAAGACCAGAAAATCCGCAAAATGAGCGTGTGGTGATGGGGGATATCGTCGGCTATGCCTTCAAAAATGAGTATGTTGGTACGGATACAAAACGCGGGACGATTAATGCAGCGGAAAGCTACACGGATCGGGGGATTGCACATTTTGTTTTTGATTTTTCATCGCAAGCGGCGAATGGGACATTCTCGTCGGTAGTGTGGTATTCAGATGTAGGAACGTCGGGGATATCAGCACAACGATTTTACCAAAAAAACTATGAATGGTACGTAGCATTGAAAGGGAATAACGGAATACAGAACAACAACGATTATAGAGGTGGTCTCTGTTATGACGGAACAAGTTTTTGGACGTATGAATCGTTTGGAAGTGGGGCAAGGAAAATTGCTGAGATACTAGTCACACCAGGGACGAATGGAAAAACAGCAACTTTTACTCTCGGTCGTGTGTGGGACTCACATTTCTCGTATTCGAATGAAGTCGCTTACGATATGACATCTGACGCTGATTTTATTTATTATGTCATGGGAAATAGTGGTGCAAACAATACGATATATCGAGTAAAAAAATCGGACGGAACAAGGAGTACGATTACACTTTCAGGTTTTGGAAAATTATACGGTATAGAGAGAGTAGGGGCACATTTCTATGTATTAGGCGCTTCCTCCACGCAGGTTAATGGACAGAACCCTTTGCGTTGGGCAAAATACGACAGTAATTTCAATATCATCGAGGCAAAAAATATTTTTGATACAAGCGTCGTTGCATACGGAATGGCATACAATCAGCCGAAAAACGAAATTGCGGTTCGCACAAGCAATGGTATGTCCAATGGTATGTTTATTTATGATTTACAAATGAACAGAGTGTCTTATAATATCCTACAGCCTAGCTCCCCAGACAGATATCCTGGAATAGCTGTGAAAGATGGGGAGTATTTTTTACGTGATGAATTTTCATTTTACATGGCTGAACTTGGCTCATTAGGCGCTCGAAACCTTCTTCCGACACCTGTGACAAAGACGAGTACGAACACGATGAAAGTGACGTATGATTTTATGTTTGTATAGGAGGATGCACATGGAACGATTCGATATCATTTACAAAACCGGCGCGGCTGCGGTTGGGGCTGTGGTCGGGTATTTATTTGGGGAATCAACCGGGTTGTTACTTGCCCTATTTTGGATGGTTGTCATTGATTATGTGAGTGGATTAGCAGCTGGATACACAGAGAAAACTCTATCCAGCAAGATTGGATTCAAAGGCATTATTAAAAAAGTTATGATTTTTGTCATGGTGGCACTCGCCCATTTGGTCGATAGCGCGCTTGGAACGAAAAACATGTTTCGAGATGCGACTATCGTTTTTTATATGGCAAATGAATTGTTGAGTATTTTTGAGAATGCGGGAAGAATGGGAGTGCCAGTGCCAGAACGGTTAACGCAGGCGGTTGAGGTGCTGAAAGGGAAAGGTGAGAAAAATGTCGATAAGTAGTGAAAAGGTCGTCTCACTTGTTCTGTATAATGTATATATTGTTAACAGGAGACTGAATATGGAAAAGGGTGTGGGTATGGGATGGTAAAAATCGTGCTTGACGCAGGTCATGGTGGAAAGGATAGTGGGGCTGTAGGGAATGATCTACTTGAAAAAAATTTGACTCTGAACATCGTCAAACAGATCGGTGACATACTTAAGGACTACGATGGTGTAGAAATTATCTACACACGGACAGATGATCGTTTCATTGAGTTGTCAGAACGTGCAGCAATTGCAAATCGGGCAGGAGCTAATTTCTTTTTATCGGTTCACATCAATTCTGGAGGCGGTACAGGATTTGAATCATATATATTCAATGGAAACGTCAGCAATGCAACGGTAGCATACCAGAACGTCATTCATAGTGAAATCATGAAAGCAATCGGTAACATGACTGATCGCAGTAAAAAGCGCGCTAACTACGCCGTATTGCGCGAAACGAAGATGCCGGCATTGCTCACAGAAAACCTGTTCATTGACAATGCGAACGATGCGGCAAAATTGAAATCTGAGAAATTCTTGCAACAAATCGCATATGGTCATGTAGAAGGAATAGTAAAAGCGTTCGGATTAAAAAAGAAGGTGCAGCCATCAACAACGTCAAATACGCCAGAAAAACTCTACCGCGTGCAAGTCGGGGCTTTTTCCGACCGAAAAAACGCGGAACAGCTTGTAGAAGAACTGAAAAAGAAAGGCTATCCAGCTACTATCGTTTAACCCCTGCCAAGTGGCAGGGGATTTTTTATTTATTGCGACATGTTTCGACATTTTTTTTGATTGTTATTTGATATGATGATAAGCAAAAAATGACGAGGAGGCTCAAAAATGTACGCTGTAGATAGTGTTGGTAGAGTCACTTATCCATCTAACTTCACAAATAATCTATGGAGCGGACAAACGTTAAAAAGAGGGGACAAGAACGATTATGTGAAAACATTGCAGTCATGGCTTTATAAAGTAGGTTTCAATCCTGGGGGAATTGACGGGGTATACGGAGCCAATACAGAAAAAGCTGTGAAGGAATTTCAGAAGAAAGCGGGAATTACGGCAGACGGGATTGCAGGAAAGGAAACGTATCAAGCACTACAAAAGTATGTTAGAACAGAAACAACAGCATCACAATCAAACTCATCGAACACCAATGACCAGTGGACAGGTCAGACACTTAGAGAAGGAAGTTATGGACAAGCTGTAAAAGATTTGCAGTTAATGTTGAAATATGTAGGCTATAGTGTTAGTGTTGATGGTGTATATGGTTTTGAGACCGAGAAATATGTTAAGGACTTTCAAAAATCAGTAGGTCTTCAGGCAGATGGGATTGCTGGGAAAAATACTTACAATGCTTTGAACAACAAGGTGGAACTTATAAAATCTCAAAAGAACACCTATAAAAATCCTAGGTTGCAAATTATCAACCAGGAAATAGATATAAAGAATGTTGCTGATGCCGTACATTATATCACATTAGGTCCTTTGAATGCTAAACTTGAACAGTTCCTTGATCTTAAGATGGAAATTAAATTCGATCAGTCAATGAGGGTTACACAAAATGGAAAAACTATTAAGTTCACAACCCCCTCAGGGGATACACTACAGTTGGATGTAAGTAATTTACTTAAAGCAAAACTCAATAATACCGCATTGTATGAAAGGAATTATGCAGATACTATACAATATGGGAATACAGGATTTGAATCAAAATACTTTGTGCTGTTAGATGCTTTGAAACCGAATTCACTTCAACCTGATGGTTATTATTTAATGTCAAGTTCTACTCATTCATTGATGCAAGACATTGATTTCTCAGATTTTCTTGGTTTGAAAACTAAAAAAGGATTCGAAAATCTAAAGATAACATTAAAAATGGAATTAACACAAAATTATAAAGTTAAGAAAGAGTATTATGATTCAATGGCCACCGTATTTGCAGCAGCTGCGTCAACAGGTAAAATCGCTGAGAAGTGGGTTGAGAAATTTGTGGATTTTATGATCAAAAATATAAAAAATCCGAAAGCGATATTTTAATTAATGAGTTCTGTTCTGTATCTTTACAATGTTGTATTTCTTAAGTTAAATTTATTTCAGTTGCACTATGAAATAGTTTGGAGGGGATTCGTATTAAAGAAATTCGATTTATCTTTTTATTAACTATACTTATCTCAATAATAACAATAAATTTAATACCCAAAGTTGTCTTTGCTAATGACGAAGAAAATTGGATTGTTCGTCACATTTTATTAAATTACAAAATTGAAGAGACAAGTAAATCCCTAAAAGTATATTATGTCCAAATTCAACAACAAAAAGGGAAAGAGCCGATTATTGATCCTCATTTTGTAAAGACAATATATTTAGATGAAAATATAGACGTAAGTAACAAAAAGTTAAGAGACTTCGTAGAGAACGATCAAAGTCTTTACTACGATATTTATATAAATGACACGATATTAGGAAAAAGGGCACCTATTTTTGCAGATGTCAGTGGAGAGAAGCCATCAGAGGATGAGATTCAGTCTTATATCAATAGGGCGGTAGAGACCATAAGAAAAGATTTTGAAGAACCGCCAAGCCAAGAAGAGATTAATAAGCAGATAAATGAGAAAATGGGGAAATTTAATTCTTATGCTCAACAGCGAGATTATTCAGTAATGCAATTCGTTTTTATGATAATAGGTTTTTTGATGTTGTATGGTATATTTTTATTTGCCAAAAATAGGAAAAAGTGATGGTGACTATTCAGTACATAAATCAAGTAAGCTGAATAGTTTTTGCTTTCCCTGTCTATCCTGAAAACAAAAAGACCACCTTTCTTTGTCGGAACGGACGTATCACTGTGAAGTTTGTGAGGTAGAAGTCGATTGTGATCTCAACGCGAGCATCAACTTGAAAAACTATGCCAAGTAAAGCGACACATGTACTCATACGTTAGTGGGGAAGTGAAGCCTTCGGAGCGCCAAGGAAACGAGAGTAGCTTTTCGCGAAATCGGGCGCGATGAACAAGGAAGGAAACGTAGACTTTATAAAGTATTATAAAATCTTATAAGTTTTCTGTAACGGAGAAATGATGAGAATATCTGATTTTCTTAAAAGATATAATTTACATGGGAGTTTAATTAATAATGTGGAATATGATTCCATTACAAAAAGAGTATTTCTTGAAACTGAGTTATGTAAATGGCAGAAATCTGATTATGATGAAAGCAAAGATCCTGAAATGATTGATGGATTCATTGTTTTTGAAGATGTGACATGCTTTGAAACAGATTGTGTTAAGGATTTTGATGCTGATGAAATATTAGAAGTTGTTCTTATTTCCAAAAACCAATCGTCTGAAAGAGCCAAAATAGTAACTGATGGAGTGAACATTATTATTATCGAAGCTGGCAATGTAGACTGGTATCCACTCTAATGGTGTGGCTCTTTTTCACAGAGCTACACCTTAAAAACGTGTATAGGGTGTATAGTTGTATCAGTACAATCGTCACTCGACGCTCATGTCAGCATACAAACATATTAAGGATGAAAAATTTCGCTATTACATTTTAAAACAAAAATCAGATGTGTTACAGGCGATGAGAAACTTTTTCCGAAAAGAAGAGCATAAAACACTCGTTTAAATCCTTGTGTCATGCAAGGTTTTTTTTTTGGAGAAAAAACAGTTGACAAACGGGTGGGGGTTTTGTAATATACTCATAGAGGTAATGGTAATAAATTATTTTTTTACAGTCTGATATACCCTTATGAGTATAGAGAGGTGAGAAAGATGAAACAAATATTACCACAAGAAGTGGAGCAACAATTAAAAGAAGGTCGTGCACTAAGCATTATCGATGTGCGCGAATATGAGGAAGTAGCTCAAGGCAAAATCCCAGGTGCTCGTCACATCCCGCTTGGCGAACTGCTTGAGCGGATGAATGAAATTGATAAAAACGAAGAACATATTCTTGTTTGCCGTTCAGGAAATCGAAGCGGCATGGCTTGTCAGTTGTTAGAAAGTTACGGATACCGCGTTGTAAATATGACAGGCGGTATGCTTGAATGGACAGGCGAAATTGAACGATAGGGGGGAATGGAATGACGATTCACGTCGATCTAGTTGTTGATGCAAAGGGGCTCACGTGTCCGATGCCGATCGTGCGCACGAAAAAGGCGATGGAACAACTACAGCCCGGCCAAGTGCTTGAAGTGCAAGCGACAGATAAAGGTTCACTTGCTGATATTCAAGGTTGGGCAAAAAATACAGGGCATCAATATATCGGCACGATTGAGGAAGGTGATGTACTCAAACATTATCTTCGTAAAGCAAATCCTACGGAAGTCAAGGAAGAAACAAAATATCCTCACGTTGTTTCTTTAGAGGAGTTACAAAAGAAAGTAGAAAACAATGAACAAGTATTTATTTTAGACGTTCGTGAGGAAGCCGAGTATGTATTTGGTCATATTCCAGGAGCATATCATATCCCGCTCGGACAATTAGAAGAGCGATTAAATGAATTAAATAAAGATGAAACAATTTATGTCATTTGCCGAACAGGTAATCGCAGCGATTTAGCTGCGCAACAACTCGCTGAAAAAGGATTTACACGTGTATTTAACGTCATTCCAGGTATGACACAATGGCAAGGAACAATTACTAAAGGAGGAAATGAACAATGAAAAAACGTGTAGCTATTATTGCAGCAAATGGTGGTTTATTTGACGCATATAAGGTATTTAACATTGCAACAGCAGCAGCAGCAACAGAAGCAGAGGTAGCGATTTTCTTTACATTCGAAGGATTAAATTTAATTCATAAAGAAGCATATCAACAATTGCCACTTCCAGAAGGAAAAGAGCAAATTCAACAAGGATTTGCCCAAGCAAACGTCCCATCCATCCCTGAACTTGTAAGCATGGCGCAAGAAATGGGTGTGAAGTTTATCGCTTGTCAAATGACAATGGATGTTATGGGATTAACAAAAGAACATTTTGTCGATGGTATTGATGTTGGTGGAGCAGTGACATTCCTCGATTTCGCAAAAGATGCCGACATCACGTTAACATTCTAAGGAGGAAGAACATGAAAGCAGATCTTCTTGTTGATGCAAAGGGACTTGCATGTCCATTGCCAATCGTTCGTACGAAAAAGGGAATGGATACATTACAATCTGGTCAAGTTTTAGAAGTTCATGTAACTGATAAAGGAGCTAAAAACGACTTATCTGCATGGGCAAAATCAGCTGGTCATGAAATGATCGATATGGTTGAAGAAGGAGACGTACTAAAATTTTGGATTCGTAAAGCGTAACAAGCATCGGGCATATGTCCCGATGCTTCATATAAGGAGTGAATGAGCATGGCCATCGGTTTTATTATTACAATTTTTTTAATTGGATTTATCGGTTCGTTTATTTCTGGAATGGTTGGAATTGGCGGATCGATTATTAAATATCCGATGTTGCTTTATATCCCACCATTGCTTGGTTACGCTGCGTTTAGCGCCCATGAAGTATCAGGGATTAGCGCTATTCAAGTATTGTTTGCGACAATCGGAGGCGTTTGGGCGTACCGTAAAGGTGGATATTTAAATAAAACGTTAATTATTTACATGGGAACGAGCATTTTAATCGGTAGTTTCATTGGTGGTTATGGTTCAAAATTAATGAGCGAAGGTGGCATTAACATCGTTTATGCGGTGCTAGCGACGATTGCTGCGATCATGATGTTTGTTCCTAAAAAAGGAATTGATGACATTCCACTCGATCAAGTCACATTTAATAAATGGCTTGCAGCAGCGTTAGCATTCGTTGTCGGAGTGAGTGCTGGTATTGTTGGTGCCGCAGGGGCATTTATTCTTGTACCAATTATGCTTGTTGTATTAAAAATCCCAACGCGTATGACGATCGCTACATCATTAGCGATTACGTTTATTTCATCCATTGGGGCAACTATAGGGAAAATTACAACAGGTCAATTTGATTTTTGGACCGCGTTTATTATGGTTGTTGCAAGCTTAATTGCTTCTCCTATTGGAGCGAATGTTGGTAAAAAGGTAAATACAAAAGTATTACAGTTTATATTAGCCGCACTAATTGTAGCAACAGCGATAAAAATTTGGTTGGATATTTTGTAAAAACTGTTGAAAAGTTCATCCTTTATGTTATAATACTTATAGGGGTATATAAACACAGGAACATAAAGGAGGAATGAACCGATGAAACAAGTAACCGTATATACGACGACAACATGTCCATATTGCACATTATTAAAAAACTTTTTAGCTGAACGTGGCATCCCATTTAAAGAAGTGAATTTACACCAACATCCTGAGGCTGTTGAATACGTTGTTCGCTCAACAGGACAAATGGGTGTGCCACAAACAGAAATTAATGGGCGTTGGGTGATTGGGTTTGATCCGCAACGCATTATGCAATTGTTACAACAATAATTTTTTTATCTATAAAAATACCCTATAAGGTATAAAGGAGAGGTGGATGCGAAATGGCAGTATATGCGTTAACAGCACAACAAATCAATGAGATGATTGTCAATAAAGAACCGTTTTTCTTATTTGATGTTCGTAACGAATCTGATTTTGCTGATTGGAAAATTGAAGGAGAACACATTGAATATTTAAACATTCCTTATTTTGAATTAATCGATGGCGTTGAATCTGTGTTAGAGCGTTTGCCAAAAGACAAAAAAATTGTTGTCGTTTGTGCAAAAGAAGGGTCTTCGATGATGGTCGCTGACATGCTTGCCGAAAAAGGATTAGAAGTGTTTTATTTAAAAGGTGGCATGAAAGCGTGGAGCGAGTATTTATACCCTGTTGTTGTATATCAAGATAACGATATAAAAGTATATCAATTTATTCGCGTCGGTAAAGGATGTCTTTCTTACATGGTCGTATCAGGAAAAGAAGCGTTAATCGTCGACCCATCTCGATTTATTGATGTGTATAAAGAAGTCGCTCAAAAAGAAAACGTAGCGATTACACATATCGTTGATTCACATTTGCATGCTGACCATATTTCTGGTGGATATGAATTAGCGAAACAAACAGGTGCGACGTATTACTTGATGAAGAGTGAAGGTGCCGTATTTGAGTTTGAACCGCTAGAAAACTATGATCGCATTGAGTTTGAAAAAGTAAGTTTAGAAGTATTGGCGATTAAAACACCAGGTCATACACCAGGTAGTGTATCATTTTTCGTAAACAACAAATTGTTGTTCTCTGGCGATACGATTTTTGTCAGCGGTCTCGGTCGACCAGACCTTGGTGGAAAAGCGCGTGAATGGGCAAAAGATTTATACGACACAGTGTATAACAAAGTTGCACAAATTGCGGACGATGTTATTGTGCTTCCTGCACACTATGCAAACTTCGATCAAGAAGTGAACGAGCAAGGATATATTGGAAATACGTTAGGAAACATTCGTCAAATGAATGAAATTATGCAGGGAAAAACAGAAGAAGAGTTTGTTGAGCATGTGGCGCAATCTGCATCTTCTGAAACACCGCCAAACTTTGAAGACATTATCGCTATTAACCGCGGTGTAAAAGATGCTACACCAGAACAACAACAAGAACTTGAAATCGGTCCGAACCGTTGTGCAGTTCACCATACACACTAAAAAAGGAATTTTATTCAACCTCGCAATTTGCGAGGTTTTTTCGATTTTGTGAAACTTTTTGGACACAATAGTCGTATATAATGTATGTGAAGACATTCTCTTTTATTTTCAGTCATTTTCCATTAAAATATAAAGTAACGGAGGGATGATTGTATGTTTTTTCATCCAATGGATTTTCTTATTTTGATTGCCTTCGTGGTATCGATTTGGGCGCAATTTAAAGTAAAAGGAAACTTCAGCAAATGGTCAGATGTTCCCGCTTCATCTGGTTTAACAGGAGCGGAAGTGGCGCGTCTCATTTTAGATCGCAACGGGCTATACGATGTGCCAGTTGAGCTTGTTCCGGGTACATTGACAGATCATTACGATCCGATTGCACGTGCGGTTCGTTTATCGGAGCCTGTGTACTATGGTCGTTCCATTGCTGCGGTATCGGTGGCGGCTCATGAAGTCGGTCACGCGGTGCAACATCAACAAGCGTATGGTGCGCTCGTTTTGCGACATCGTATGTTTCCGCTCGTGAATTTTACATCTGGTATTGCGCCGTTCCTTCTTCTTGGCGGCTTTTTATTACAACAGTTTTCTTTAATTGGTTTAGGGATTATTTTATTCTCGTTTGCTGTTGCATTCCAAGTTATTACATTGCCGGTTGAGTTTAATGCTAGTTCACGTGCCAAAGATTTTATGATCGCAGAAGGCATCATTCGCAATGAGGAAGAACGTGGAGTAAATAAAGTGTTAAATGCCGCGGCATTAACATATGTTGCTGCAGCACTTATTTCGGTGTTAGAATTGATTAAGTATGTGCTTATTTTTGTACAAGGAAACAATGAAGATTAATAAATAGGAGGTGGCATCCGCACGCATTCATGCGTGCGGACGTTCGTTGGACATATTTAGTTTATGGATGATTGTTTTTCTTATTGCGTTAACTGGTTTTTTTGTTGCTTCAGAATTTGCGATTGTAAAAGTGCGCTCCTCGCGCATTGATCAATTAATCGAGGAAGGGAACAAAAAAGCAGTAGCGGCAAAACATGTCATCACTCATTTAGATGAGTATTTATCTGCAAATCAATTGGGGATAACGATGACATCACTCGGGCTTGGTTGGCTTGGGGAGCCGACAGTGGAGCGAGCGCTTCGTCCACTTTTTGAGCAGTTTCATGTATCTCCATCATTCGCGCACGGGGCTTCATTTATTGTCGCATTTGCAACGATTACGTTCATTCATGTTGTTATTGGTGAATTGGCTCCGAAGACGATTGCGATTCAAAAAGCGGAAGCGATTACGCTATGGACAGCGCGTCCGCTCATGCTATTTTATCGTGTCATGTACCCGTTTATTTGGTTATTAAACCAATCTGCGCGTTTGGCGGTTCGTTTGTTTGGTTTTGAGCTATCTAACGAACAGGAGCTGGCTCATTCTGAGGAGGAATTGCGTCTTCTTTTATCAGCCAGTTATAAAAATGGAGAGATTAACCATGCAGAATATAAATATGTGAATAACATTTTTCGCTTTGACGATCGTGTGGCAAAAGAAATTATGGTTCCGCGCAAAGAAATTATTGCGTTAGATGTCAACGATTCCATGGATCACGTGTTACAAATAATTCGTGAAGAAAAGTATACACGTTATCCTGTCATTGATGGTGATAAAGATCACATTCTTGGATTAGTGAATGTAAAAGAGTTATTTACCGATCTTGTTGTGAACTGCCAAGAGCGAAAACAGTTGCGCGACTATATTCGTCCAATTATTCAAGTGATTGAAACGATCCCTATTCAAGATTTGCTTGTAAAAATGCAAAAAGAACGCATTCATATGGCCATTTTAGTTGATGAATATGGCGGAACGTCTGGTTTAGTGACAGTCGAAGATATTTTAGAAGAAATTGTTGGAGAAATTCGAGATGAATTCGACATAGATGAAGCTCCGCTCATTCAAATGATCGATGACAACCGTGCAATCGTTGATGGAAAAGTGCTCATTAGTGAAATTAACGATTTATTCGGTTTAGAAATTGATGATACAGACGTTGATACGATTGGAGGATGGATGTTAACGGAGCGTTATAACATTCGTCCTGGAGAGCAAATTGAATTTGGTGATTACGTCTTTAAAGTCGTGCAATTGGACGGTCACCATGTGAAAAAAATTGAAGTGACACGTCGTCCATCGCCAGTAGATGTGGTGGCGAACATGAATGAAGAGGCTGCGTTATAATAACGCGCCTCTCAGACTGTTGACAAAATGGTTGAAAGACAGTTGTCTTTCAACCATTTTATTCCATTCTGATATTTGTTTCCCTTGATGAACCGACGAAAATAA
>NZ_JACHEQ010000018.1 GCF_014201515.1 Anoxybacillus mongoliensis | reverse complement strand
CGAACACGGAAGTTAAGCTCTCCAGCGCCGATGGTAGTTGGCGGGACACCGCCTGCGAGAGTAGGACGTTGCCGGGCAAACAA
Source organism: Anoxybacillus mongoliensis (assembly GCF_014201515.1). Classification (GTDB taxonomy): domain Bacteria; phylum Bacillota; class Bacilli; order Bacillales; family Anoxybacillaceae; genus Anoxybacillus; species Anoxybacillus mongoliensis. Next base: position 49,570 of record NZ_JACHEQ010000018.1, on the reverse strand, counting down.
AAAGACCAAGACGGTTTAGTCTTGGTCTTTTATCTTTTTTTGCCTTCTCGCACCAAATGATTGTTTTTTAAGTATATTGTTATATGAAACTGGGAAAACTGTTAGCGGGAGGTGGAGAACGGATGTCTTATAGCGAAACTTGTATTATATGTAACGAGCAAAATAAAAACGGAATTTATGTTTTTCATCATTTCATATGTATGGATTGTCATAACGATCTCATTCAAACTGAAACGAATGATGAGAAATATAAATTTTACGTTGATCGGTTGAAAAAAATAGGAGAGAATAAAATATATTCATAACTCAAGGCCCCTACTATGATTAGGGCCTGTTTTATTTTAATATAAATGTATAAAACAACATGAGTGAGGAAGCGAATAAAGATGGATCAAACAAACACCCCTTTATATACGCTTTTATGTGAACATGCTTCAAAACAACCGATTTCATTTCATGTACCAGGGCATAAATATGGAGCAGTGTTTTATGAAGAAGCTCTTCTTTCTTTTGCGCCATTGTTGCATTTAGATGTAACTGAACTGTCACATTTAGATGATTTACATCATCCAACAGGAGCAATTGAACAAGCACAACAGTTAGCGGCAAATTTGTATGGGGTAAAACGTACATATTTTTTAGTTAACGGTTCTACGGCTGGGAATTTAGCTATGATTGCAGTTGTGTGTGAAAAAAATAAAAAAGTCATCGTACAACGCAATTGTCATAAATCCATTTTGCATGCGCTACATCTTGTTGGGGCAACACCCATTTTTATTTCCCCAGAATTTGATGAAGATGTTCAAGTGATGTCTTTTGTGTCTTTTGAAACAATTTGTAATACGTTGCGCGAGCATCCTGATGCTGCTGCACTCATTTTAACAAATCCAAACTATTACGGTATGGCGATTGATTTAACAACAATCGTTCAATTGGCACATTCTTATCGAGTGCCAGTTTTAGTTGATGAGGCACATGGTGCTCATTTTGTGCTCGGAGAACCTTTTCCCAAATCATCTGTTGAGTGTGGAGCCGACATTGTTGTACAATCGGCCCATAAAACACTCCCAGCAATGACAATGGGATCTTTTTTGCACTTTAATAGCGATCTTATTGATGAACGTATGTTGAGATACTTTTTGCAAGTTTTCCAAACGAGTAGCCCGTCTTATCCAATTATGGCTTCGCTCGATTTGGCACGGGCTTATGTAGCGCGACAAACGCGTGAAACGATTGATGAAATAATCGCTCAAATTCAATTATTTAAACAAGAATTGCAGACAATTGAAGCAATTCATGTTGTGGAATCACGACATCCGCTTATCCGAACAGACTTATTAAAGATTACGTTACAAACACGTAGCGCATATTCAGGATATGAGTTACAACAGTTACTAGAAAAAAACGGAATATTTACAGAAATGGCTGATCCGTATAACGTATTACTTGTCTACCCGCTTGCGAAAATGAAACAACTACCAGACGTCGCAAACCGTATAAAGCGTGTGCTGCAATCCATTCGTAGTGAACTAAAAAACGAACGAGTGCAATTCCAGTTACCAAAGCATTGTCAAGCAGTAAGTTACGAATGGACGAAAGGTCGCCAAACAAAAAAAATTTTGCTTCGCGATGCAATCGGGTGTGTTTGCGCTCAAATGGTCGTCCCTTATCCACCTGGGATTCCTATTTTACTTATCGGGGAAATTGTAACACAGCAGCATATTGAGATCATTCAACATTTGAAGAAAAACAATGCCTATTTTCAAACAGATATAGACGGAGATTACATCGAAGTGTTTCAGGAGGTATGATATGAACTATTTATTTTTTTCATTTGAAGGTCCCGAGGGAGCAGGGAAAACAACAATCGTCCGCATGTTAAAGGATTATTTAACCGAACAACATGTTGATGTTGTGGCGACACGTGAGCCAGGAGGAATCGATATTGCTGAGCAAATTCGTGCGATCATTTTACATCCTCATAATGAACGAATGGATGCGCGAACAGAAGCTTTGCTTTATGCTGCAGCGAGGCGACAACACTTAGTTGAAAAAGTAATTCCTGCGTTGAAAGAAGGAAAGATCGTTCTTTGTGATCGCTTTATTGACAGTTCTCTAGCTTATCAAGGTGTAGCGCGCAGTTTAGGGATAGATGAGATATTAGCTATTAATGCGTTCGCCGTTGAGAATTGGATGCCTACATTAACGATTTATTTCGATATTGATCCGGCTCTTGGATTAGCGCGCATTCACGAAAATGGATTGCGAGAAGTCAATCGACTTGATTTAGAGGAGCTAGCGTTTCATGAACGAGTACGTGACGGATATATGATGTTATTAGATCGTTTTCCAAATCGTATAAAAAAAGTAGACGCTACGCAGTCTGTAACAAAAGTGTTTGAAGACGTGTGGGCGCTTATAGAGCCTTTGTTAAGAAAGTGAGAGGATCGACATGTCATGGAAAATGCTCGAAACAAGTCAACCACATGTAGCGAAAATGATCGTCAACAGTATAAGAAAAGGCAGAGTGGCTCATGCATACTTATTTGAAGGACAAAAAGGGACAGGGAAAAAGGAAGCGGCTCTTTTATTTGCTAAGCGTTTGTTTTGTTTAACAAATGTACATGAGGAACCTTGCGAAACATGTGTGAATTGTCGGCGGATTCAATCTGGTAATCATCCAGACGTTCATCTCGTTGTGCCAGATGGAAATTCAATTAAAAAACAACAAATTGAGCAGCTGCAAGAGGAGTTTACAAAAACGGCTGTTGAATCGAATCGCAAGCTATATATCATTGAACATGCTGATCAAATGACCGTTCAAGCTGCGAATAGTTTGTTAAAATTTTTAGAGGAACCGTCAACAAAAACGGTGGCGATTTTATTAACAGAGCAATTACATCGCATACTCCCAACGATTGTCTCACGTTGTCAAGTGATTTCTTTTCACAAATTACCAACAGAACAAATATACGCTCATTTACAAAAACAAGGTGTACCACGAGAGTTAGCGATATTAGCTGCTAGAGTAACAAATAATGTGCAAGAAGCATTTCAGCTAAGTCAAGATGATTGGTTTGCACAAGCACGAAAAATAGTGATACAATTATATGAAGCATTAAACAAGCAATATGTACAAGCGTTGCTTGTCATTCAGCAACATTGGCTCACTCATTTTACGAATAAAGAACAAATGAATATCGGGTTAGACTTATTATTATATTTATATAAAGACTTATTATATGTATTACTTGGGGAAGAACAAAAAATTGCATATGATGATTGCATGAATGAATTTCAGCGGTCGCGTTTTCTTTATTCTGAAAAGCAAATTGCTCAACATATGAGAGTGATTTTACAAGCAAAAGCGCGGTTGCATACGAATATGAATCCGCAGCTTTTAATGGAACAGTTAGTATTGCAGTTGCGGGAGGGATCTGCGTTTGTATGAAGTTGTAGGCGTTCGTTTTAAAAAAGCAGGAAAGATTTATTATTTTGATCCGGGAGATTTACCAATTTCAAATGGTGATTATGTTATTGTTGAGACGGTTCGTGGTATTGAATTCGGAAAAGTTGTTGTAGCTAAAAAACAAGTCGATGAAAAAGATATTGTTTTACCGTTAAAAAAAGTAATTCGCTTGGCCGATCAAAAGGACAAGCTTGTTGTAGAAGAAAATAAAAAGGCAGCAGAAGAAGCGTACGACATTTGCTTGAAAAAAGTAGAAGAACACGGATTAGAGATGAAGCTTGTCGATGTTGAGTATACATTTGATCGCAATAAAATCATTTTTTATTTTACTGCTGATGGACGAGTTGATTTTCGTGAGCTTGTCAAAGATTTGGCTGCTATTTTTCGTACAAGAATTGAGTTAAGACAAATCGGTGTTCGCGATGAAGCGAAAATGTTAGGTGGTATCGGTCCGTGTGGGCGTATGCTTTGTTGTTCGACGTTTCTAGGCGATTTCGATCCTGTTTCTATAAAAATGGCCAAAGATCAAAATTTATCGTTAAATCCGACAAAAATATCGGGATTGTGTGGTCGATTAATGTGTTGTTTAAAATATGAGAACGACGAATATGAGACTGCGAAAGAACAGTTACCTGATTTAGGGGAAATGATTGAGACTCCCCTTGGATTAGGAAAAGTTGTTGGATTAAACATTTTAGAACGAGTGCTACAAGTTGAGTTAGTTGAAAAAGAACGGGTGGTCGAGTATACAATTGACGAATTGATAAAAGAAAAAGTTCTTCCTACTCAAGCCACAGAGTGATGGGGTGGATGGCGCGTGAATAAAAAAGAGATTTTTCAATCTGTAACAAGTATCGAGGAACAAATTGCTCATTTGTATAAACAGCTAGGGGAGCTGAAAAGTTATCTTGGAGAGCTAATCGAAGAAAATCATCACCTCCAAGTTGAGAATGACCATTTGCGTAGACGGCTCGAACAATTGTCGGAGCAAAAAGTTGAACAAGGCAAAAAACAAGCGAAAGCAAAATTAGTTGATATCGGTGAAGGATACGACAACCTAGCTCGTCTGTATCAAGAAGGGTTTCACATTTGTAATGTACATTACGGCAGTTTGCGGACCGATGGAGATTGTTTGTTTTGTTTGTCATTTTTAAATAAAAAATAGCCTTTCTGACGAATGGTCTGGAAGGCTATTTTGTTGCAGAAAGAGGGATAAAACATGTTACGTGAAGGTGAACGGCTTGACTATTTGTTAGCAGAAGATATGAAAATTATTCAAAGCCCATCTGTATTTGCGTTTTCACTTGATGCGGTGTTGTTAGCGAATTTTGTATATGTCCCGATTCAAAAAGGTAATTTAGTCGATTTATGCACAGGGAATGGCGTCATCCCGTTGCTATTAAGTAAACGAACAAAAGGAAAAATTATTGGAGTGGAAATTCAAGAAAAGATTTATGACATGGCGAAACGAAGTGTACAATACAACGAATTAGAAGAGCAAATTGAAATCATTCATGGAGATATTAAACATATGCCAGCTTATCTCGGACATAGCAAATTTGACGTCGTGACGTGTAACCCTCCTTATTTTCCAACGCCAAATGAGGAAGAAATCAATAAAAATGAACATTTTGCTATTGCACGTCATGAAATTTATTGCACGCTAGAGGATGTTATCCGCGTCAGCAGCCAACTGCTCAAACAAGGTGGAAAAGCTGCTTTTGTCCATCGGCCGGAGCGGTTATTAGATATCGTGACATTAATGAGACAATACCGTTTAGAGCCGAAGCGCTTACGTTTTGTTTATCCAAAGGAAGGGAAAGAAGCGAATACCATTTTAATTGAAGGAACGAAAGATGGGAATAGAGGATTGAAAATATTACCACCTCTCGTCGTATATGCACAAAATGGCGAGTATACGAGCGAGTTAAAACATATTTTATATGGGGAATGAGATGATATGAACGAACAAAAAAGTTTTATTGAGGAAGATGAAAAAGGGATTTTATATATTGTCCCGACGCCGATTGGCAATTTAGAGGACATGACGTTACGTGCGATTGAAACGTTACGAACGGTCGATTTCATTGCGGCTGAAGATACACGGCAAACGAAAAAACTGCTGAATCATTTCGACATTCATACGCCGCTTGTGAGTTACCATGAACATAATAAACAAGCGAGAGGGGAGCATATTATTGCCTCTCTTTTGCAAGGCAAACACGTTGCCTTAGTTAGTGATGCAGGGACGCCAACCATTTCTGATCCAGGTCACGAACTTGTTGTTGAAGCGTTACAAGCCCAATGTAAAGTTGTGCCTCTTCCCGGTGCGAATGCAGCCATCACAGCGCTAACGGCTTCTGGACTACCGACAACTCATTTTTATTTTTACGGATTTTTATCCCGTCATAAAAAAGAAAAGAAGAAAGAACTTGAACAATTAAAACATATAAAAGATACGCTTATTTTTTATGAGGCACCGCATCGTCTCCATGAAACGTTAACGATCATGCACCATATATTCGGGAATCGAAAAATGGCTATAGCGCGTGAATTAACAAAAAAATTCGAACAATTTATTCGCGGAACGATTGAAGAAGTGATACATTGGGCAGAGCATCATGAAGTGCGAGGAGAGTTTTGCCTTCTTGTGGAAGGGAATCATATGCCAGATGAAGAATCAGTATGGTGGGATAATTTAACGATTGTTGAACATGTCAACTATTACATGGAGGCGAAGCAGTACACTTCAAAAGAAGCAATTAAACAAGTAGCGAAAGATCGACAATTGCCAAAACGGGATGTATATGAAGCATACCATAAGTAAAAAAAGTTTCTCTAGAAAAATCTAGAGAAACTTTTTATTTTGATTGTTGAAGAAGGTTTTGGATTTCTTGTAATAATGCTTCTGCGCCTTCTTTGCTTAAAATGATTTTTCCATCTGCAAGTTTAAAGTTGTCATCAGATACTTCCCCAGTTACTAAGCAAGTCATGTTTGGCTTGTATTTTTTCAAAATGATGCGCTCATCGTCTACATAAATTTCTAACGCATCCTTTTCTGCGATTCCTAATGTACGGCGCAATTCAATTGGAATAACTACACGACCTAATTCGTCGACTTTACGAACAATACCTGTTGATTTCATACTGTTCTCCTCTCCTTTTTTCATCTTTTTTCGTCAATATTCGACAAAATCTCTATGGATTTATCATAACAACTTTTCCATTAAGCGTCAATCCTTTTATATGCAACAATAAAAAAAAATGTATGTTTTACATGTCGTTGCATATAAAATTCGACAAAATTATAGTTGAAATGACAAAAACCAAATGATTTGACAATAGATGCATAACAGTTTTTAACTACTTTTCAAGACGATACAAACCTTATTATAAGGATTATTCGACAAAATTCAACATAAATTCGACAAAAATGTCGATATATTTTCGACAAAATTCGACAAAAACTACTATTTGCCGATTATCTCATGTGGAATAGTTGACAGCGCTCTCTATTTTTATGTATATTTTGGTGAGATAAGAGGAATAGATGTATTGATCAAGAATACAAGTATGTAATCGCTCTCGTCCTTTGGGCGGGAGCGTTTCTACTACACGTGCAACAAGGAGGGGTAAAAGTGACGAAAAAGACGTTTTATATTACTACACCTATTTATTATCCGAGCGATAAATTACATATCGGTCATGCTTATACGACGGTAGCTGGCGATGCAATGGCAAGATATAAACGGATGCGCGGCTACGACGTCATGTATTTAACAGGAACGGATGAACATGGTCAGAAAATTCAGCGAAAAGCGGAGGAAAAAGGGGTTACTCCACAACAGTACGTCGACGAAATTGTTGAGGGGATTAAAGAACTTTGGGAAAAACTAGATATTTCTTATAACGACTTTATTCGTACAACAGAACAACGTCATAAACAAGTTGTTGAAAAAATTTTTGCTCGCCTTTTAGAACAAGGGGATATTTATTTAGATGAATATGAGGGATGGTATTGCACCCCATGTGAATCGTTTTACACTGAGCGACAACTGGTTGACGGAAATTGTCCAGACTGCGGACGTTCTGTAGAGAAAGTAAAGGAACAATCGTACTTTTTCCGCATGAGTAAATATGTCGATCGTCTATTAGCGTTTTATGAAGAAAACCCGCAATTTATCCAGCCGGAATCGCGTAAAAATGAAATGATCAACAATTTCATCAAGCCTGGGTTAGAAGACTTAGCTGTATCGCGAACAACATTTGACTGGGGTATCCCTGTTCCTGGAGATCCGAAGCATGTCATTTATGTATGGATTGATGCGTTGTCAAACTACATTACTGCCCTAGGATATGGAACAGAAAATGACGAAAAATATAAAACGTATTGGCCTGCTGATGTCCACCTCGTTGGAAAGGAGATCGTTCGTTTCCATACGATTTATTGGCCAATTATGTTGATGGCTCTAGATCTTCCGCTTCCGAAAAAAGTGTTTGCGCACGGTTGGTTGCTTATGAAAGACGGGAAAATGTCGAAATCGAAAGGAAATGTCGTTGATCCCGTTACGTTAATCGATCGTTACGGTCTTGATGCGTTGCGTTATTATTTGCTCCGTGAAGTGCCGTTTGGCTCAGATGGTGTGTTTACACCGGAAGGTTTTGTCGAACGTATTAACTACGATTTAGCGAACGATTTAGGGAACTTGTTAAATCGGACGGTAGCGATGATCGAAAAATATTTTGCCGGTCGTATTCCTGTATATAGCGGTACGTATACATCGTTTGATGAACAGCTTGTGCAAACAGCATATGATACGGTGAAACAATATGAAGAGGCGATGGAGCAAATGCAATTTTCCCAAGCTCTAACAGCTGTTTGGCAGCTCATTAGTCGCACGAACAAATATATTGATGAAACACAACCATGGGTACTAGCGAAAGATGAAGCTGCACATGAACAGCTCGCTTCAGTCATGTCACATTTAGCGGAGTCGCTTCGTTATGTAGCTGTTTTATTGCAACCATTTTTAACAGCAACGCCAAAACGGATGTTTGCTCAACTTGGCATTCAAGACGAACAGCTGATGGGTTGGGATAGTTTACAAACGTTTGGCGCTTCACAACATGAGCGAATGGTTGCAAAAGGCGCACCGCTGTTTCCACGTTTAGACGTTCAAGAGGAAGTACAATACATTCAATCACAGATGAAGGGGACCTCGGCAAATACAGAAGAAAAACAAGAACAAAGCGAGGAAACAAGCGACGAAATTACAATTGATGATTTCATGAAAGTTGATTTGCGCGTCGCACAAGTTGTTCACGCTGAACCAATTCCAAAAGCAGATCGCTTACTTAAGCTGCAACTTGATTTAGGATATGAGAAACGTCAAGTTGTATCAGGTATTGCCAAATACTACAAACCAGAAGATTTGATTGGGAAAAAAGTCATTTGCGTGACGAACTTAAAACCTGTGAAATTGCGCGGAGAGTTATCGCAAGGCATGATTTTAGCAGGAGAAAAAGATGGTGTATTATCATTGGCGACAGTAGACGAATCGCTTCCGAACGGAGCAAAAGTGAAGTAAAGAGGTGTTACAAAGACACCTCTTTTGTTTCTATTTTGTAATGCAATTGTTATATAGCTGTGATTTATGTAACAGTCTTGTGTGGTAAACTGAACATCGGAAGAAAAGAGGGGTTATATGTTATTTGATACACATGCACATTTAAATGCGACACAATTTAACGAAGATGTTGAACAAGTCATTGAACGAGCACGTGCAGAAGGTGTGTCACATATTGTCGTTGTCGGCTTTGATCGCCCAACAATTGATCGCGCAATGGAGTTAGTTGAACAATATTCGTTTATTTATGCAGCTGTCGGATGGCATCCTGTTGATGCGATTCATATGACTGATGAAGACCTCGGTATGATTGAACGTTTGGCAGCACATCCGAAAGTTGTTGCACTCGGTGAAATGGGATTGGACTATTATTGGGATCAATCGCCGAAAGAAGTACAAAAAGAAGTGTTTCGTAAACAAATTCGTTTAGCGAAAAAAGTGAAGCTACCGATTATTATACATAATCGCGATGCAACTGCTGATATCATTGATATTTTACGAGAAGAGAATGCAGGAGAAGTCGGAGGCGTGATGCATTGTTTTAGTGGAAGTATAGAAGTAGCACGTCAATGCATCGATATGAATTTTTATATTTCATTTGGCGGCCCTGTTACGTTTAAAAATGCAAAAAAACCGAAAGAAGTGGCGAAAGAAATTCCGCTTGATCGGTTACTTATTGAAACGGACTGTCCGTATTTAACGCCGCATCCATTTCGGGGAAAGCGGAACGAACCAAGCTATGTAAAGTATGTTGCTGAAGCAATCGCCGAATTGAAAGGATTATCTTTTGAAGAAGTTGCTCAAAAAACGTCCGACAACGCCAAGCGATTATTCGGCATTATTTGATAGAGAAACGTGTCGATTGATTGGAAGACTTGTCTAAAGAAAAGATGAAACGTGATCGTTCTACATCTTTTTTCACAAGCATACAATAAGCTTGTCGACAAGTCTTTCTTCCCTTATGAAAGAATATTTTGAATAATAGATAATAAGCTTCATAGAAAGGGAGGGTCGTCACGGTTATCTATCGGAAAAGGAGGCGTTTTTATTTTGATTACGTATGTAAAAACATTATTGCAATCAGCATCAAAGAAGAAGATTGCGCTAGCTACAGGGGGATTTTTGGCTCTATGTAGCATGACGGGATATGCAAGTTATGAATGGACAAAAGATACAGTCACGTTATATACGAATGGAAAAGAGCACAAAGTGCGTACACACGCCAATACAGTTGCTGAGTTATTGAAAGAACAAAATATTAAGTTAAAACAAGAAGATGCTATCTCCCCTTCTCCACAAACAAAAATTATTGATCATTTGACTGTCAAATGGGAAGCCAGCAAGCCGATTGTACTCATTGTTGATGGGGTAGAAAAGAAATTAAGAACGACGGCTAAAACTGTCAAGGATGTATTGCATATTCAACAAATCGAACTTCGTGATTACGATCAAGTATCACCGAACGTTCATGAACAAGTGCAAGAAAACATGAAGATTGTAATAAGCAAAGCATTTCCAATTACATTAAATGACGGCGGCAAACAACAACAAGTTTGGTCTACTTCGACTACGGTCGCTGACTTTTTAGCTAAACAGCATATCACATTGCGGGAGATGGATCGCGTTCAACCCAAATTGAATGAAATGATTCAACCAAACACAAAAATAAACATTGTTCGAGTTGAAAAAGTCACCGATGTAGTGGAAGAACCAGTAAATTATACAGTTGTGAAAAAGAAAGACGCACAACTAGAAAAAGGTAAGCAAAAGGTAATTAGCGAAGGAGAAAAAGGGCTTGTCGCTAAGCAATATGAAGTTATTCTAAAAAACGGAAAAGAAGTATCGCGAAAGCTTATTAAAACAGAGACGATCAAGCCAAGCAAAAATCGTATTGTTGCGATTGGAACGAAACCAGCTCCGAAAATATTAGCTTCTCGTGGAGGTAATGAAGCGGCTGAGGAACTTTACGTGATTGCTACAGCGTACACAGCATATTGTGGTGGATGCTCTGGTACAACGGCAACGGGTGTCAACTTGCGTTCAAATCCAAACGCAAAAGTGATTGCTGTTGATCCGCGTGTTATTCCGCTTGGAACGAGAGTATACGTAGAGGGATACGGATACGCTGTTGCAGCAGATACAGGTGCGAATGTAAAGGGATATAAGATTGACTTATTTTTCCCTGACCAATCAGCTGCATATCGCTGGGGAACGAAACGTGTGAAAATAAAAATTATAAAATAACTACAGAGGATTTCACGATCCTCTGTTTTTTTCGTTATAATGGGTGAAGAACAATTGAGAGATGGAGGATTTTATGAAAATTAAGGAAATTATCGTTGTTGAAGGCCGTGATGATACAGTAGCGATTCGTCGTGCGGTGGATGCTGATACGATTGAAACGAATGGAGCAGCCATTAATGATGAAACGATTGAACGTATTCGTTTAGCGCAACAACAGCGCGGAGTAATTATTTTTACGGATCCTGATTATCCGGGTGAAAAAATTCGGAAAACAATTGCCGAACGTGTCCCGGGATGCAAACATGCATTTTTAACGCGTGAAGAAGCGCGAGGGAAACACGGTAAAGGTCTTGGTGTTGAGCATGCTTCTGTTGAGGCTATCCGCACAGCGCTATTGAGCGTGTACGAGGAAATGATTGATCCGAAAGAAGAAATTTCATTCCAACAGCTTATCGATGCAGGATTAATTGGTGGTTCATTAGCACGAGCTCGCCGTGAGCGGTTAGGTCAATTGTTAAAAATTGGGTACACAAACGGAAAGCAGTTGCATAAACGATTACAAATGTTTCAAATTTCAAAAGAACAATTTATAGAAGCGATGAAGCAAGTCATGCAGGAGGAACAACATGTATAAAGATATTGCTACACCGACTCGTACAAAAGGAATTTTAGAGAAATATGGGTTTTCGTTCAAAAAAAGTCTTGGACAAAATTTTTTGATTGAGCCAAATATTTTACATCGCATCGTTGATTTTGCCGAGCTTTCTGAACGAACAGGTGTCATTGAAATTGGACCGGGAATTGGGGCGCTTACAGAGCAACTAGCGCGACGATCAAAAAAAGTAGTCGCATTTGAAATTGATCAACGGCTTCTTCCTATTTTAGCTGATACGCTGTCTCCATATCCTAACGTATCCATTATTCATGAAGATGTTTTAAAAGCAGATGTTCAACAAGTAATAAAGGAACAATTAACTGACGTGGACGATATTATGGTCGTTGCCAATTTGCCGTATTATGTAACGACACCAATTATTATGAAGTTGTTGACAGATCGTTTACCTATTCGCGGTATGGTCGTTATGTTACAAAAAGAGGTAGCCGAGCGCATGGCGGCAAAACCAGGAACGAAAGATTATGGTTCTTTGACGATTGCTGTGCAATATTATACGCACGCTGAAACAGTGATGCATGTGCCACGGACTGTATTTATGCCAAAACCGAATGTGGACTCTGCAGTCATTCGGTTATTGAAGAGGGAACAACCTGCTGTTTCCGTTACAAACGAAGATTTTTTCTTTACGGTCGTTCGTGCGAGTTTTGGACAACGGCGGAAAACGATTTTAAATAATTTGATGAACCAATTGCCAAACGGCAAGGAGAAAAAAGTACAAATTGAAAAAGCGCTTGAAAATGCTCGTATTGATCCAAAACGCAGAGGAGAGACGCTCACCATGGTTGAATTCGCTACATTAAGCGAACAACTATATCACATTTTTTATCGAGAGGCTTAAAGCCTCTTTTTTTACACTTTCTATCCTTTCGTTGCATATGTTACAAACAAAACAAACGAAAGGGCGGACGTGTATGATTCAAGTTGGAGACATTGTTGCACGGAGATCGTATGAATGTGATGTTTTGTTTCGGGTTATTGATATTAAAGAAAAAGAGGGAGAAAAAGAAGCGATCTTATATGGAGAGGATGTTCGACTCATAGCTGATGCTCCCTTTTCCGATTTAGTTGTTATTGATGAACGCGAAAAAAAGAGAAGGAAAGAAGAAGAAAAACAACATATTGAGCAATGCTACAAATTGTTGCGTCAAGATTATCGTTTGTTACGAGAAAAAAGCGAATATGAATCAACGGGTGGATACGAAGTAAAAATGGATTTTTTTCAACTTCCAGGCCGAGTGCTTCATATAGACGGTGACCCACTTTATTTACGAAAATGCATGCAGTTGTATGAGCGAATTGGAGTTCCGGTATATGGCGTCCATTGTCACGAAGCAGACATGCCCGATCGCATTATTCCACTACTTGAACAAGTTCGTCCTGATATTTTAGTTGTGACTGGGCATGATGCATATTCAAAATCAAAAGGAGCGATCGGTGATTTAAAAGCTTATCGTCACTCGAAATATTTCGTACAGACGGTGAAGCAGGCCCGAAAAAAAATCCCAAATCTCGATCAACTTGTGATTTTCGCTGGAGCGTGTCAATCTCATTTTGAATCGCTTATTCGAGCGGGTGCTAACTTTGCAAGCTCCCCTGCGCGTGTCAATATTCATGCGCTTGACCCTGTATACATCGTTTCACGCATTAGCTTCACTCCCTTTATGGATCGTGTTAACGTATGGGATGTGCTACGAAATACATTAACGGGGGAAAAGGGACTTGGCGGCGTCGAAACGCGAGGTGTTTTGCGAACGGGAATGCCATTTCGGACGATAGATGAGCAAACATAACATACTTCTTGTCTTTTTGCCATCGTGGTAAAAAGACAAGAATATTATTTTGTTTTTTTAACACTTTTTGTACATAATTTTTTTATTATTGCCCATAATAAAAACAAAAGTATTGACATAAAATATTCTTTGTTGATATAATTCTTATTTTTTGACTTATTCAACTTCGTTTGTTATACTACTTAATAGTGAGGTGGATACGATGGGAAAAACATTGTCGGAAATTAAAAAAGTGTTGGATTCGAATCTCGGTAAAAGATTGACGTTAAAAGCGAACGGTGGGCGTCGAAAGACAATCGAGCGTTGCGGCGTGTTAGCCCAAACATATCCGTCGGTATTTGTTGTTGAACTGGATCAAGAAGAAAACGCTTTTGAACGTGTATCATATAGTTATGCAGACGTGTTGACGGAAACAGTACAGCTGACATTTTTAGATGATGAACAAATAGCGATGAGTAGCTCACATTCATGATGGGTAAGGAGGCGACCAATATCGGTGGTCTCTTTTTTTATGTGTATGGAAAAGGCACGTATTTGTTCACTATTTTTTGTGGTAAAATGTCGATAGGAGTTCGAAGTCGGAAAAGTAGGTGAACAGTTTGAGGTTGTTAGTGAAAGCACCAGCGAAAATTAATTTATCTCTCGATGTATTACATAAGCGTTCAGACGGTTACCATGAAGTGAATATGGTGATGACTACGATTGATTTAGCTGACCGTGTGGAGTTAACGGATTTGTATAGTGATACGATTCAAATTATTTCACACAATCGCTTTGTGCCAGATGATGAACGAAATTTAGCATACCAAGCAGCTAAACTTCTGAAAGAAAAGCTAGGTGTTCGTCGAGGTGTGGCGATCTCCATCACGAAGCATATTCCTGTTGCAGCAGGTCTTGCAGGTGGGAGTAGTGATGCAGCGGCAACGTTGCGTGGATTAAATAAACTTTGGGGACTAGGTTTAAGTTTAGATGAACTTGCCGAAATTGGAGCGGAGATCGGATCGGATGTCCCGTTTTGCGTATATGGGGGGACAGCGGTTGCGAGAGGACGTGGGGAAAAAATTGAGCACATTCCGGCTCCACCGCCATGTTGGGTTATTTTAGCAAAACCAACAATCGGTGTATCAACAGCGGATGTATACCGAAATTTACAATTACAATCCGTTCATCATCCAGACGTAGATGGCATGGTTGAGGCGATTAAAGAGAAAAATTATGAAAAAATTTGTGCGCTCGCTGGAAACGTATTGGAAAGTGTCACATTAAACATGCATCCTGAAGTAGCGCAAATTAAAGAACAAATGAAACGTTTTGGTGCGGATGTATCATTAATGAGCGGAAGTGGGCCGACTGTGTTTGGTCTTGTTCAACACGATTCACGTTTACAACGAGTATATAACGGTTTGCGCGGTTTTTGTGAACACGTATATGCTGTTCGATTAATTGGAGAAAGGCATGAACAATAATAAGGAGGTTATCACATGAAATTAAGGCGGAGTAGTCGGCTTGTAGATATGACGCATTATTTGCTTTACCATCCACATCAGCTTGTCCCGCTTACTTTTTTTGCGGAACGATACGGATCAGCAAAATCGTCAATTAGCGAAGATTTGGCTATTATTAAGCAGACGTTTGAACAGCAAGGGATCGGTTTGTTACGTACGCTTCCTGGGGCAGCCGGTGGAGTGCAATATGTACCAAAAATGTCGGAAACAGAAGCGAAACAATTTATTCAGCAATTATGTACAAGCTTGGCCGATCCCGATCGGCTACTACCGGGGGGCTATTTATATATGACAGATTTGCTTGGCGATACACGCATCGTCAACCAAATTGGTCGTTTATATGCTTCTGCGTTTGCACATGAACATATTGATTTCGTTGTGACAGTTGCGACAAAAGGGATTCCTCTAGCTTATGCTGTTGCGAGCTTTTTAAACGTACCTGTCGTCATTATTCGTCGCGACAGCAAAGTGACAGAAGGATCGATGGTCAGTATCAATTACGTATCTGGTTCGTCAAAACGTATTCAAACGATGGTGCTATCGAAACGAAGTTTAACAGAAGGATCAAACGTTTTAATCATCGATGATTTTATGAAAGCTGGCGGAACGATTAATGGCATGATTAGTTTGCTTGCTGAATTTCGCGCAAACGTTGTTGGGATTGGTGTGCTTGTCGAGTCGGAAGAAGCAGAAGAACGACTCGTTGACGAATATGTTTCACTCGTGAAATTAACATCTGTCAATGTAAAAGAAAAACAAATTACAGTAGAAGAAGGAAACTACTTTCATTTTGTCAAATAAATAAAATGATTTTTACATACAGGAGGAAGAGACATGAAAGTTGTACACACAAACCAAGCTCCACAAGCCATTGGACCATATTCACAAGGCATTATTGTCAACAACATGTTTTACAGCTCTGGACAAATTGCGTTAACGCCAGAAGGAGAAATGGTGCAAGGAGATATTCAAGCACAAACGCATCAAGTGTTCAAAAATTTGCAAGCTGTGCTTGAAGCGGCAGGAGCATCTTTAGAAACGGTTGTAAAAACAACGGTGTTTTTAAAAGATATGAATGATTTTGCGGCGATGAATGAAGTATATGGCCAATATTTTTGTAATCATAAACCAGCGCGTTCTGCTGTTGAAGTTGCACGCTTACCAAAAGACGCGTTAATTGAAATTGAAGTGGTTGCGCTTGTCAAACAATCGTAAAAAAATTTTTTTCAAGTTAGCAGGAAAATGAAAAATAGTGTGGAATAAATTCACTTAAGTTCTTATATAGGGAAAAGGTGGTGAACAGAATGGAAGTAACTGACGTGAGATTACGCCGCGTGAATACCGAAGGACGTATGAGAGCGATTGCTTCGATTACGTTGGATCATGAATTCGTCGTTCATGATATCCGTGTAATTGAAGGCAATAACGGCTTGTTTGTTGCTATGCCAAGCAAGCGTACTCCTGACGGGGAATTCCGTGACATTGCTCATCCAATTAACTCAACAACCCGCGGGAAAATCCAAGAAGCTGTTTTAGCTGAATATCACCGTGCTGGTGAATTGGAAAAAGAGCTTGAAGAAGCAGGAGCTTCGTAATAAATAAGAAAGAGGACCCTCTCGAGAAGAAGGGTCCTTTTCATATGGAGAATGATATTTGTCCCATTGGCAAAGAACATATCGTGAAAATGGTGAATTTTTTTGGTAGATGACAATGTTTCCTTGAAATACATACATAATTGATATATATTCAATATGGATAAAGAGAGGTATGGAGGCCTTAAGATGAGACGATATGCGATCATTTTAGCGGCTGGACAGGGGACGCGCATGCGCTCAAAGCTTTATAAAGTGTTGCACCCTGTCTGTGGCAAGCCGATGGTACAACATGTAGTAGATGCGATTTCTACATTGCATGTAGATCGACTAATTACCGTTGTTGGTTTTGGAGCAGAACGAGTGAAAGAACAGCTCGGCAGTCAAAGTGAGTACGTCATTCAGGAACAACAGCTTGGGACGGCGCACGCCGTGATGCAAGCAGCACCTCATTTAGCCGATAAAGATGGTGTCACTCTCGTTGTTTGCGGGGATACGCCATTGATCACCTCAGAAACGATGGAAGCGCTTTTACAACATCATTTACAAACGAAAGCGAAAGCAACGATTTTAACCGCCCTTGCAGAAGATCCAACAGGATATGGTCGCGTTGTCCGGAATGAAGATGGACATGTCGAAAAAATTGTAGAACATAAAGACGCAACAGAAGAAGAACGAAAGATTCGAGAAATTAATACAGGGACGTATTGTTTCGATAATCGTGCATTATTTGAAGCGCTTACGAAAGTGTCAAATGACAATGCACAAGGAGAATATTATTTACCAGATGTCATTGAAATTTTGAAGAAACAAGGCGAAATTATTTCAGCATATGAAACATCGGTATTTGAAGAAACGTTAGGTGTAAATGACCGCATTGCGCTTGCACAAGCAGAAAAAATTATGCGGGCGCGCATTCATCGTAAACATATGGCAAATGGTGTGACAATCATCGATCCTGAGCATACGTATATAGCACCTGATGTATGCATTGGACAGGATACAATCATTTATCCAGGGACATGGATTGAAGGACACACGGTGATCGGTGAAAACTGTATAATCGGACCGAATAGCGAAATTAAAAATAGCCGTATTAGTAATAACACATCGATTCGACATTCGGTTGTACATGATAGTGAAGTAGGGTCAGACGTAACAATCGGCCCATTTGCTCATATTCGTCCGCAATCTAACATTGGCGATGATGTGAGAATTGGAAACTTTGTTGAAATTAAAAAAGCGACGTTTGGAAATGGAAGTAAAGCATCACATCTGAGCTATATTGGGGATGCTGAGGTAGGTGCGGACGTCAACATCGGTTGTGGCACCATTACAGTAAATTATGACGGTACCAATAAATACGTGACAAAAATTGAAGATGGTGCATTTATTGGTTGTAATTCGAACTTAATTGCTCCTGTTGTAGTAGGAAGTGGAGCGTATATAGCGGCTGGCTCAACGATTACCGAGGATGTACCTAGTCATGCTTTAGCCATCGCTCGTGCTCGACAAACAAATAAAGAAAATTATGTTGAACGTCTACAAGCGAAGAAAAAATCCTAATGGAGGTTCATTGACCCATGTCTCAGTATTTGAATTCTAATTTAAAGTTATTTTCATTAAATTCTAATCCGATCTTAGCTCAAGAAATCGCAAAAGTCATTGGTGTTGAATTAGGAAAGTGCTCTGTTTCTCGTTTTAGTGATGGGGAAATTCAAATTAATATTGAAGAAAGCATCCGGGGATGCGATGTTTATGTTATTCAATCGACAAGTGCACCTGTAAATGAACATTTGATGGAATTGCTTATTATGATTGATGCGTTAAAGCGGGCATCTGCTAAAACAATTAACATCGTTATGCCGTACTACGGATATGCTCGTCAAGATCGCAAAGCGCGTTCTCGTGAGCCGATTACGGCGAAATTAGTTGCTAATTTATTAGAAACAGCTGGTGCTTCTCGCGTCATTACGCTTGATTTGCACGCGCCACAAATTCAAGGATTTTTTGATATCCCAATCGATCATTTAATGGGGGTTCCGATTTTAGCAGATTACTTTAAAGAAAAACAACTTGATGATATCGTTATCGTTTCTCCAGACCATGGTGGCGTGACGCGTGCACGAAAAATGGCAGATCGTTTAAAAGCACCGATTGCTATTATTGACAAACGGCGTCCAAAACCAAATGTAGCAGAAGTTATGAACATCATTGGGAATGTGCAAGGCAAAATCACGATTTTAGTGGATGATATTATTGATACAGCTGGTACAATTACTTTAGCAGCAAATGCATTAGCTGAGCATGGGGCAAAAGAAGTGTATGCATGTTGTACGCACCCAGTTTTATCAGGTCCAGCAATTGAAAGAATCCAAAACTCGAAAATTAAAGAGCTTGTTGTTACGAATACGATTGCTATTCCTGAAGAAAAGAAAACGAATAAAATTGTCGAGCTATCTGTTGCTCCTCTTATCGGTGAAGCAATTATTCGCGTACATGAAGAACAATCGATTAGCGCGTTGTTTGATTAATGATGTTTAGACCTTCCTATTTTAGGGGAAGCTATGAGCGATTCTAAAATAGGAAGGTGATTTCATTGTTACAACTTCAATTACGTTCAGATCATCGACGCTCTTATGTAAAACAAATGCGAAAACAAGGTCATATTCCGGCCGTTTTGTACGGAAAAACGACGAATAGCCAACCGATTTTTGTTGATGCGGCTGAGTTTTTGAAGCAGTTGCGGGCTACAGGTGGCACCGGCCTTTTAGACGCAAAAATAAATGATAATCATATCCGCATTATCATTCGTGATATGCAAAAACATCCGATTCGCCATGATATTATTCATATTGACTTTTTAGCTGTTGATGCAAAAACAGAAATAGATGTTGACGTTCCTATTCATCTCATTGGTGAAGCAGCTGGCGTCAAAGATGGGGGCGTATTGCAACAGGCGATGCATCAATTGTCCATTCGAGCATTACCGTCAAACATCCCGCCATCCATTGATGTAGATATAACGAATTTGCAAGTAGGCGATGCTATTACAGTTTCACATATTCAAACAAACGGTGCTTATAAAATTAATCACGATCCGACAGAAGTAATTGCGTCCATCTTGCCACCAAAACAAGAAGAAGAAATTCATAGCGGTGAGGAACAAGAGCCGGGAAAACCAGAATCGGAAGAAGGACGGGAAACAACGCCGTGACGGACGTAGCCATCATTGGTTACGTCTTTTGCAGTATGGAGAGAAGGAGCAGGGGAAATGGCAAAACTGTTTGTTGGTTTAGGCAATCCAGGGAAAGAATACGAGCAAACGAGACATAATGTAGGGTTTATGGTGATTGACGAGCTCGCCCGTCGCTGGGGGCTCGTGCTTAATCAAACAAAGTTCCAAGGTATACTTGCAAGTGGCATCGTTTTAGGTGAAAAGGTTATATTATGCAAACCGCTTACATATATGAACTTATCGGGCGAATGTGTTCGACCCTTGGTGGATTATTATGATATTGGTGTCGATGAAGTCATTGTCATTTATGACGATTTAGATTTGCCAACCGGAACGGTTCGCTTGCGTCCAAAGGGAAGCGCCGGCGGTCATAATGGCATGAAATCACTTATTCATCACTTGAAAACAGAGCAATTTAAACGCATTCGTATTGGCATCGATCGACCGAAAAACGGCATGAAAGTGAGCGATTATGTATTAGGCCGATGGACAGTGGAAGAGAAAATACAAATCGAGCAAGCTATTCAGAAGGCGGCGGATGCGTGCGAACGGTCGTTGCAAATTCCGTTTGCGCAAGTGATGAACGAATTTAACAAGTAATGAATAATTCCCGACTAAATGGTTCAAAATGTATTCGATTAAAACAACCATTTAGGAGGGGCAAGTATGGCATTACACTATTATTGCCGACACTGTGGCGTGAAAATTGGAACAATTGATGCACTCGAGCTAGAGAGTGAGCAATTGGGCTTTCATCGACTAACAGAAGAAGAAAGATTAGATATTATACAATATCTTCCTACAGGAGAAATTTATGTTAAGACGATTTGCGAAGATTGTCAAGAGGCGTTAGATCGGAATCCGGATCTTCATCAATATGAAAAATTTATTCAATGATTGGCTTTGGGGCACCCAAAGCATTTTTGTATTTATGTTTGGAGAGGAGGGAATTTTTTGCAAGGGTTACGACAATATTTTATCAACCATGCGGACATGCAATCGGTTGCGGAAGGGATTCGCAATGGATTAAAGGAGCAGCTTGTCACCGGTTTATCTGGCTCTGCTCGTTCTGTTTTCATTTCTTCCTTATACGAAAACACTGAGCGTCCTATATGTATTGTGACGCACAATTTATTTCAAGCGCAAAAAATATATGACGATCTCATTCAATTAATTGATGAAGAAGAAGTGTTTCTTTATCCTGTCAACGAATTAATCGCAGCTGAATTAGCTGTAGCTAGTCCAGAATTACGGGCGCAACGCTTAGAAGTGTTAAACTATTGGTGTGAACGAAAAAAAGGAATCGTCATTGCTCCTATTGCTGCGCTTCGACGACTATTGCCACCGAAAGATGTATGGCAACGTTATCAACTTCATTTTCGCGTCGGTGAGCAAATGGATGTGGAACATTGTTTGAAACAATTTGTTGCAATGGGATATGAGCGTGTATCTGTTGTTTCGACTCCTGGGGAATTTAGCGTCCGAGGGGGCATTATTGATATTTATCCGCTTACAGCCGATCTTCCTTATCGTATTGAACTATTTGACGTAGAGATCGAGTCGATTCGAACGTTTTCCGTCGACGATCAACGTTCAATTGCTGAGATAAACGAGGTATTAATTGGACCGGCAACTGAATTGATTGTTGAGCAACAAAATATAGACGAAGCGATTCAACGGTTAGAGGCACAATTTCATGATACGCTGCAACATATTCACGATGAAAAAACGAAAAATCGTTTATTTGAACATGTGTCGTTTGAATTAGAGCAGTTGAAAAATGGGAAATCAATTGAAGAAATGTACAAATATTTCTCACTCTTCTATCCTTCGGCTGCAAGTTTGCTAGATTATATTCCGGAGCACGGTGTTGTTGTCATTGATGAAATGAGTCGCATTCAAGAAGTAGCAGAAAAATTGGAGCAAGAAGAGGCAGAATGGTACACAAATTTACTAGAAGAAGGAAAAATTGTGCAAAGTGTCTCGATTTCTCATTCGTTCCCAGAAGTATTGCAAAAACGGATGAGATCAATGATTTACTTATCTTTATTTTTACGTCATATTCCATACACGCATCCCCAAAACGTTGTTAATGTATCTTGTAAACAAATGCAAGTGTTTTATAGTCAAATGCAGTTGTTAAAGGGAGAAATTGAGCGATGGCAGAAGGGGAATTATGCTGTTGTATTACTAGCAGGAAATGAAGAACGAGCGAAAAAACTGAAACAGACGTTAGAAGATTATGAGATTAATGCCGTTCAATTGGGGAAAGACGATGCATTGTTACATGGGAAATGTCAAATTGTTCCGTCTAGTTTAGCTGCAGGTTTTGAATTGCCGATGCAAAAACTGGCCGTCATTACAGAAGAAGAGCTATTTAAAAAGCGAATGAAGCGTCCTTTGCGGCGTCAAAAGTTGTCGAACGCGGAACGAATTAAAAGTTATACAGATTTAAAAGTCGGTGACTATGTCGTTCATGTTAATCATGGGATCGGAAAATACTTAGGAATCGAAACGTTAGAGATTAACGGCATTCATAAAGATTACATTCATATTCAATATCAAGGGAATGATACGTTATACGTTCCTGTTGATCAAATGGACCTCGTTCAAAAATATGTTGGTTCAGAAGGAAAAGAGCCGAAAATTTATAAATTAGGTGGAACAGAGTGGAAGAAAGTAAAAAAGAAAGTGGAGTCTTCTGTTCAAGATATTGCCGAAGATTTAATGAAGTTATATGCCGAGCGCGAAGCGAGCAGAGGGTATGCGTTTTCACCTGATAATGAAATGCAACGGGAATTTGAAGCAGCTTTCCCATATCAAGAAACAGAAGATCAGCTTCGTTCGATTCGCGAAATTAAACGCGATATGGAAAGCGAACGACCGATGGATCGGTTGCTATGTGGGGATGTTGGTTACGGAAAAACAGAAGTAGCGTTGCGAGCGGCATTTAAAGCGATTATGGATGGAAAACAAGTTGCATTTCTCGTACCAACGACGATTTTAGCGCAACAACATTACGAAACAGTTCGTGAACGTTTTCAGGGTTATCCGATTAACATCGGTTTATTAAGCCGTTTCCGTACGAAAAAACAACAGGCGGAAACGATTCAAGGCTTAAAAGACGGCACGATTGATATGGTTATTGGAACACATCGGCTTTTATCTAAAGACGTATCATTTAAAGATTTAGGTTTATTAATTATTGACGAAGAACAACGATTTGGTGTTGCTCATAAAGAAAAAATTAAACAACTAAAAACAAATATCGACGTACTAACATTAACCGCTACACCGATCCCGCGTACGTTGCATATGTCGCTTATCGGTGTCCGCGATTTATCTGTCATCGAAACACCTCCGGAAAATCGTTTCCCTGTACAAACGTATGTGATGGAATATAGCCCTATCATTGTGCGAGAAGCGATTGAACGCGAAATGGCGCGCGGAGGACAAGTGTTTTTTCTTTATAATCGCATTGAAGACATTGATCGGAAGGCAGAAGAAATTTCAGCGCTCGTACCTGATGCTCGCGTGACATATGCACACGGAAGAATGTCTGAACATGAACTCGAAGCGGTCATGCTTGCGTTTTTAGAAGGTCAGTATGATGTATTAGTGAGCACGACGATCATCGAAACAGGTGTTGACATTCCAAATGTGAATACGTTAATTGTTTATGATGCAGATAAAATGGGTCTTTCCCAACTATATCAATTGCGAGGGCGTGTAGGACGTTCTAATCGCATTGCTTATGCATATTTTACTTACCGAAAAGATAAGGTGTTGAATGAAGTAGCAGAAAAACGATTGCAAGCCATTAAAGAGTTTACAGAGCTAGGATCCGGTTTTAAAATCGCGATGCGCGACTTATCCATTCGTGGTGCAGGAAACTTACTAGGGGCACAACAACATGGATTTATTGATTCCGTCGGTTTTGAGCTTTATTCTCAAATGTTGAAAGAAGCGATTGAAGAACGACGAGGAACGAAGCAAGAAAAGCCGTTTGAAGTGGAGATCGATTTAGAAATAGATGCGTATATCCCAGAGCATTACATTACAAACGAACAACAAAAAATCGAGATGTATAAGAGATTTCGTGGGCTTGATTCGTTAGAAGAGCTCGAGCAATTACGAGAAGAAATGTTAGATCGTTTCGGTGACTATCCGGACGAAGTGGCTTATTTATTCCAAATTGCTGAAATAAAAATATACGCGAAACAGCATCTCATTCAGTCCATTAAGCAGACGAAGCAAGAAATTACAATTTTATTTTCACAAGAAACGACAAAGCAAATTGATGTTAGCCAATTGTTTAAGCTCGGTGAACCGT
This sequence comes from Anoxybacillus mongoliensis, assembly GCF_014201515.1. Taxonomy (GTDB): domain Bacteria; phylum Bacillota; class Bacilli; order Bacillales; family Anoxybacillaceae; genus Anoxybacillus; species Anoxybacillus mongoliensis. The sequence goes on along the minus strand of NZ_JACHEQ010000018.1, from coordinate 25,096 downwards.
ATGGCAGAGATGTTGGTTTCGGCATGGATGGAGATTGCTTCAAAATTGTCGTTCATGTAAAAGGAATGAAACCGCAACAATGGTTAATGATCGTTTATGAGTTGCTAAAAGGGTTAAAATATGCTAAAAAATAATTGATTGCTTCATGTTTATTGTTTATAAATAAGTGGCAATGATGAAGATGGGGGATTTTCACTTTTTAAAAAAAATCCCCCTTCACTGTGTATATAACTTCGCTTGTGACGGATACTAATCACAACAATGGTGAATTATTCAACTGCTTCACCAGTGCCATTTTTAATCACTAGATGAAAGCGAGGCATCGATAGATGAAAGCAACAGGTATTGTTCGACGAATCGATGATTTAGGACGAGTTGTAATCCCGAAAGAAATTCGCAGAACACTTCGCATCCGTGAAGGAGACCCGCTTGAAATATTTGTTGACCGTGATGGCGAGGTCATTTTGAAAAAGTATTCGCCGATTAGTGAGTTAGGTGATTTTGCAAAAGAGTACGCCGAGGCTCTTTTTGACAGTTTAGGACAACCCGTTCTCATTTGTGATCGCGATGTATTTATCGCCGTAGCAGGCGGATCGAAAAAGGAGTATTTAAATAAGAGCGTAAGTGAGCTTGTTGAAAAAGTGATGGAAGATCGTCAGTCTATTTTGCATACAGAAGAAAAAAGTGTATCATTTGCCCAAGGTCATGAAGAACAGATGCAATCATACGTGGTTGCACCAATCATTGCTGGAGGAGATCCAATCGGAGCAGTCATTATTTTCTCGAAAGATAAAACGCTTGGTGAAGTAGAGCATAAAGCGGCAGAAACTGCAGCGAGCTTCCTTGCTCGGCAAATGGAACAATAAAGGTAGCATCTCGCTACCTTTTTTTTGATGTTTAATTATATGTGTTTGGAAAAAGGTGGATTATATGAAAAGAAGAGATTGGTTGCACGGTGCATTTGTGTTGACGGTCGCTGCCTTATTTACAAAAATATTAAGTGCTTTTTACCGAATTCCGTATCAAAATATTGCGGGTGATGTTGGATTTTATATTTATCAACAAGTTTATCCCTTTTATGGAATTTTTACTGCCTTATCAACGTATGGTTATCCCGTTGCAATTTCAAAACTTATTGCTGAAAATAAACAATCAACATATACATTTGCTGTCGTTCGGCTTTCTTTTTATTTTTTATCATGTATGAGCGTCATTATGTTTTCCATTCTTTATTTCGGGTCCTCATCGCTAGCGACGGTCATGGGGGATCACCAATTAGTTTCGCTCATTCGAGCCATTTCATTTGCCTTTCTACTTCTCCCATTTGCTTCTGTTTTTCGCGGCTATTTTCAAGGGATAGGGGAGATGGTTCCGACAGCTGTTTCACAAGTAGTGGAACAATTTGTGCGTGTTTTTGCTATTTTATTCCTTTCTTCTCTTTTGCTTCATCGCGGATTTAACGTTTATGAGGCAGGAGCTGGCGCGATGATTGGTTCACTTATGGGGAGTTTTGCTGCCCTCGCTGTACTCGTTGCATATATGTTGCGAAAGCGAATGAATGTTCATACTCGGCTATGGCTTCCAATAAAAGAAAAAAGAAGAGTGCTTTTATTTTTAGCCGTTCATGGCGTAACAATTTGTTTAGCTAACATGGTTCTCGTTTTAATGCAGCTTGTTGATTCACTTACGCTTCTCCCGTTATTGCAACAAGGGGGATGGCATGAGCTAGCTAAAACAGCGAAGGGGATTTATGATCGCGGTCAACCATTTATTCAACTTGGGACCGTAGCGGCCACATCTTTTTCATTAGCGCTTGTGCCGATGTTATCAAGCGAACAAAAGGAACGTAATGCAGTATATACGGCTGTTCGCTTGGCCTTTGTCATCGGAATGGGGGCTGCAGTTGGTTTAGTTTGTATATTAAAACAAGCGAATATGATGTTGTTTGAAGATCATGTTGGTGCAATCGAACTGACGATTTTATCTATTTCTATTCTTTTTACTTCTTTAACATTAACGTTCATTGCTATTTTGCAGGGACTTGGAGATGTATTTCGTCCGCTTCTCGTTGTTTGTATTGGCATGATAGCAAAATGGGTGTTGAATGTCATGTTCGTTCCTTTATGGCATACAGTAGGAGCCGCTGTAGCGACATTTATTGCATATGTTGTCATGTGCGCCATTGCCTTTTTTTATGTACAAAAACGAATGTCTTGTCCTTTACTTTCGCGTTCTATAATCATTCAAACGATAAAGGCTGCAGCGATGATGGCCATAGTTTTAGCTGGATATATCATATTGACGAACGAGTTGCCTGTTCATCAAGGACGCTTATTTTCGTCATTTCAAGCGATTATTGGCGTTTTTATTGGGGCGTTTGTTTATATTATAATGATCGTTAAAGAAGAAGTTTTTGCGGAAAACGAATTGTTAGCTTTTCCGTTTGGGCGTTATTTAATAAATATAAAACAAAGAAAGGCTGGATAGTCATGGGTACAATCACAATCGTTGGTCTTGGGGCAGGAGACATAGACCAGTTGTCTTTCGGTGTGTACCGTACACTAAAACAGGCGAATCGCATCTTTTTACGAACAAAAGATCATCCTGTTGTCGCACAACTAGAAGCGGAAGGAATACATGTTCAATCGTTTGACGAGATATACGAAAAATATGATCAGTTTGAACAAGTATACGAACATATTGTTGAACATTTATGTGAAGAGGTGAAAAAAGGGGATGTCATATACGCTGTTCCAGGACATCCACTTGTCGCTGAGCGTACAGTAAAGCTATTGCTTGAAAAAAAAGATCACATTTCTGTTCGCGTGGAAGGTGGACAAAGTTTTCTCGATGCATTATTTACTGCCGTTGAGCTCGATCCGATTGAAGGGTTTCAATTTGTCGACGCCACTTCGTTTCAATCGGACGAAATTCAGTTGCGGAATCATATCATTTTTTGCCAAGTATATGATTCATTTATCGCTTCCGATGTAAAATTAGCCTTATTAGAAAAATTGCCACATGATTATCCCGTTTTTATCATTTATGCGGCAGGAAGTAAGCAACAACGCATTGAAAAAGTTCCACTATATGAGCTAGATCGGGTCGTAACCGTTAGCAATTTAACGAGCGTTTACGTACCAAAAGTAGAAAATGATGACCTGTTATATCATGACTTTACTACTTTACGACGTATTATTGCGACGTTGCGCGGGCCTAACGGTTGCCCTTGGGATCGGAAACAGACGCACCAGTCGCTAAAAAAGTATTTGCTCGAAGAAACGTATGAGCTTCTTGATGCGATTGATCGACAAGATGATGAAAATATGATTGAAGAGCTTGGCGATGTATTATTGCAAGTTATGCTTCATGCCCAAATTGGTGAAGATGAAGGGATGTTTTCGATTGATGATGTCATCCGAGTCATTACAGAAAAAATGATTCGCCGTCATCCGCATGTATTTGGGGACGTTCATGTCGAGCATGCGGAACATGTCGTACGTAACTGGGAAGCAATCAAACAGGCAGAAAAGGAACATGTACCTCATTCATTGCTTGACGATGTTGCCCAAGCGCTACCAGGTACGTTGCGCGCATATGAATATCAAAAAAGAGCCGCAAAAGTTGGGTTTGACTGGTCAGAAGTCGAGCCGATGTGGCGTAAAGTGGAAGAAGAAATGAATGAAGTAAAGCAAGAAGCTAATCACATGGATGAACAAAAACTAAAGGCAGAATTCGGGGATTTACTGTTTGCGTTAATCAATGTATGTCGATATTACAAGGTCAATCCTGAAGAAGCGTTAGCGATGGCGAACGAAAAATTTTATCGTCGCTTTCAATATATCGAAAAGAAAGTGAAACAGTTAGGAAAAGAGTGGCACACATATTCGTTAGACCAATTAGATGAAATATGGGAAGAAGCGAAAAGGGAGGGGTTATAATATGCGACTCGATAAATTTTTAAAAGTTTCTCGGCTCATTAAAAGGAGAACATTAGCAAAAGAAGTCGCTGATCAAGGACGTGTATTTATTAACGGTCAGCAAGCGAAAGCAAGTTCAACCGTAAAAATAGGCGATGAAATTATGATTCAATTTGGCCAAAAATATGTGACAGTGAAAGTGGTCGAATTACAAGAGCATGCGAAAAAAGAAGATGCGAATGCGTTATATGAAATTGTAAAAGAAGAGCGAGTAGAATAGCTTGTTCTAAACTACTTCTCCTCCTCATACACTTGTACAAACGATCGTTGTGAGGGGGAGACGTTGATGACTCAAAATATGGGGAATAAAGGGCCGATTCAAGAACACGACATTATCATGCGCAGTCGGCGCACGTTAGAAATTACCGGTGTAAAACAAGTAGAAAGTTTCGATAATGAAGAATTTTTACTGGAAACAGTTATGGGTTTTTTGTCTGTAAAAGGACAAAATTTACAAATGAAAAACTTAGATGTGGACAAGGGAATTGTTTCGATTAAAGGTAAAATTTTTGAAATTATTTATTTAGATGAACATCATACGGAGAAGGCTAAAGGATTCTTTAGCAAGTTGTTTAAATGAGTTTGCATGTGCAATTTACGACTTTGCTTGCGATGATCGGAACCGGAATGATCATTGGGGCATCTTTTGACACATACGCGCATATATTCAATCGTTCCGAGCGTCATCGGCTCATCGTATGGATTGCAGACATTCTTTTTTGGGTCGTGCAAGCGTTGTATGTATTTTACACATTATTAGTCATTAATAACGGGCAAGTTCGCTTGTACATTTTTTTTACTATATTATGCGGATATGCCGCTTATCAGGCTTTATTTCAACGTATGTACGTTCGTTTGTTGCAAAAAATTATTCACATCTTCGTAACGTTATATCGTCTAATCGTCCGAATGTTTTATTATACCATCATACTTCCGCTCCGACTTCTTTACCGTTTTTTTGTTTTTTTATTCATCACTACTTGTCATGTTGTTTTGTTAGTTGGTAAAATTTTATATAAAGTGATCTATGGATGTACACGATTTTTATTGCAACCATTTATATGGATCGGACGTTTCGCTTGGGGAAAAACCCCGTTTCGCTTTCAAGCAACGGTTGTTCGTTTTTTTCGTATTGGAAAAGGGGTTTTTTTGAGAATAGCGAATATGTTTAGAAAAAAAGGGTAATTAAAGAAGGAGCGGTGAAAAACATGGGCGCCCCACAGAGAAGTAAAGTAAAAAAAATACAAACGTCGTATGTCATTCAACAAGAAAAACAAGAACATAAAAAGGCGCAACGGCGTAAAAAGAAAGTTATTCGTTTTAGTATTGTGGTAACAATGGTGTTAGCCGCTTCTTCGCTATTTTTATATACGATGATGGCACAGTCTTCTGCGATTGATGGGCAACTAAAAACGAAAGAACAGTTAGAAGAAAAGTTACGCACGTTGCAACAGGATGAGAAAAAATTGAAAGAGGAAATCAAAAAATTAAACGATGATAAATATATTGCCGAATTGGCTCGAAAGCAATATTTTTTGTCGAAAGAAGGAGAAATTATTTTTATTACTCCTGAGGAGTAGGATGGGCAGAAGGCTTATTGACACTTGTTTTTTTCATTATGTATAATGAAAGAAACGATTTTTCAGATTTTAAGGAGGAGCACTTTTTTTATGTCAATTGAAGTAGGCAGCAAGTTACAGGGAAAAGTAACGGGCATTACAAAATTCGGAGCGTTTGTTGAGTTACCAGAAGGCGCGACAGGCTTAGTGCACATTAGTGAAGTAGCTGACAGCTACGTAAAAGACATCAACGAACATCTTAAAGTCGGCGATGTTGTCGAAGTTCGTGTCATTAATGTTGAGAAGGATGGAAAAATCGGCTTATCGATCAAAAAGGCAAAGGAACAGGCTTCACGTCCGCGCAATAAAGGAAACGATCGCGCTTCAGATCGCGCTTCAAAAGAAAGCTTTGAGCAGAAAATTAGCCGTTTCTTAAAAGAAAGTGAAGATCGTTTAGCATCCCTTAAACGCCATACCGAATCGAAACGAGGAGGTCGTGGTGCTCGACGTGGTTAACTTGCTGCCGAATAAGACATGAGGCAGTTTATATAAGCATCCATTTCGTAAGTGGATGCTTTTTCGTTTGGATTTTATGAAAAAACTATTGACTTTATCGGAGAAACGTAGTAACATTACAAATGTCGTTGCGTGGCGGCGTAGCTCAGCTGGCTAGAGCGTACGGTTCATACCCGTAAGGTCGGGGGTTCGATTCCCTCCGCCGCTACCAAATTGCATAAACGGCCCGTTGGTCAAGTGGTTAAGACACCGCCCTTTCACGGCGGTAACACGGGTTCGAATCCCGTACGGGTCATAAAAACACCAATTTCGTCATGAAATTGGTGTTTTTTTGTTTATATAAGCCATTTTTTGTGGTATTCCGTCGAAAAATTTATGTTATTCATCTTCTTTTTTTGACAAAATTTTGATAATTCAGTCTGTATAATATCAAGTAATAGACGGATATATGGAAAAGGGGAGAGGATGAACATGGAGAGATTGGAACGGAAGTTAGTCAATCAAATGGCGGAAGTACCTTTAAGTGGAACGAAAACGACCGTCTCGCAATGGTTTCAACGGTTTGCAGTTCGTTTAGGTCACTTATTATTTCAACAAGGTTTTTTATTTTTAGTTATCGGTTTTTTACTTGGACGAGCTCTCATTTTAACAAAGATGACACCGTTTGCTTTACCTTTTTTCGCAGCAATTTATTTACTTCGACGCGATAAGTTAGGATTTGTGTTTATTGCTTTATTCGCAGGATCGTTGACCGTTTCTTTTTACACTTCTTTATTTATCGTTGCTTCGATCGTGATGTTTCTTATTTTCTATCGGCTGTTTTTCTGGATTGATGCTCTACCAAAAAGATTGCCTGTTGTCGTATTTTTTGCCTCCATTTTTGCGAAAATGGGTATGATTTATGCGTGGGATTATGAATGGACGCTATATGAGGGAATGACGATGTTTATTGAAGGAGGTCTCGCCTCTATTTTAACGCTCATTTTTTTGCAAAGTGTTCCGTTGTTTGATCATCAAAAGTATAAACAAACGTTAAAACCAGAAGAAGTTATTTCTTTTGTCATCCTCATTTCTTCGATGTTGACCGGAATGGTTGGTTGGTCGATTTATGATCTTTCGTTAGAACATGTTGCCTCGCGCTATTTATTGTTGTTGTTTGCTTTTGTCGCTGGTGCGACTGTTGGTTCAACTGTTGGTGTCGTTACAGGTCTCATTTTAAGTTTAGCGAACGTATCGAATTTATACCAAATGAGCTTGCTTGCGTTCGCTGGGTTGCTTGGTGGCCTTTTGAAAGAGGGGAGGAAGTTAGGTGTTTCGTTTGGTCTCGTCGTTGCAACATTGTTAATTGCTCTCTACAGTCAGGGAGTAGCGGACATTGTCCCCAACATCGTAGAGTCGCTATTAGCCGTTTTACTTTTTCTTATGACTCCACACTCGTTAACGAGCAAGATGGCCAAATATGTGCCAGGAACGGTTGAACATACGAATGAGCAACAACAATATGTGCGGAAAATTCGCGATGTCACCGCTCAGCGAGTTGAGCAATTTTCTCATGTGTTTCAAGCATTATCGAAAAGTTTTTCTTCATATGGTGTGCTAACACATGAAGAAGAGGAAGAACGTGAAATTGATTATTTTTTAAGTGATGTTGCTGCTAAAACATGTCAAACATGTTTTAAGAAAGATCAATGTTGGCTGAACCACTTTGATAAAACATATGATTACATGAAGAAAATTATGCAAGAGACGAGTGAAAATGATCAAATGACGAACGCAAAGTTGCTTCGTGAATGGAATAAACATTGTGTGAAAGCAAATAAAGTTGTTCAGATCATTGAGAAAGATGTGTCATTTTATAAAGCAAATAAAAAATTAAAGCAACAAATGAAAGAAAGTAGAAGGCTTGTGGCCGAACAGTTATTAGGTGTGTCGCAAGTAATGGAAGATTTCGCTAAAGAAATCCAAAAAGAGCGTGAAAATTATTATGTGCAAGAAGAACAAATTTTGCACGCTCTTCAACAATTCGGTGTTGATGTGAACGATGTAGAAATTTATAGTTTAGACAAAGGAAGTGTTGACATTGAGATGGTCATTCCATATTGCGATGGAAGGGGAGAATGTGAGAAGCTTATCGCACCGATGCTATCTGACATTTTAGGTGAGACAATCATTGTAAAAAAAGAAGATTGTTCTGTCTATCCAAATGGGGATTGTCGTGTTGCGTTTAGTTCTTCGAAAGCGTTTGTCATTGATACAGGTGTTGCATATGTTGCAAAGGGCGGAGGTTTTATCTCGGGTGACAGTTATGCGATGATGGAAATTGGCGGTGGAAAATATGCGTTAGCTATTAGTGATGGGATGGGAAATGGTGAACGAGCACATTATGAGAGTAAAGAAACGCTCAAACTATTACAAAAAATTTTACAATCAGGGATTGAAGAAAGAATTGCAATTAAATCTATCAACTCCATTTTAGCTTTGCGAACGACAGAAGAAATTTTTTCAACGCTAGATTTAGCGATTGTTGATTTGCAAAATGCGACAACAAAATTTTTAAAAGTCGGTTCATCGCCAAGCTTTATTAAACGAGGAAGCAACGTCATGAAAATCGAGTCGAGCAATTTGCCGATAGGAATTATTACTGGGGTAGAGTTTGAGATGATTGAGGAACAATTAAAAGCAGGCGATTTGCTTATTATGATGAGCGATGGTATTTTTGACGGTGTTTCCCACATTGAGAACCATGATGTATGGATGAAACGAAAAATTAAAGAATTAAAGACAAATGATCCGCAAGAAGTATCTGAATTGCTTTTAGAAGAAGTAATCCGTGTTAATGGTGGGGAAATTGAAGATGATATGACAATCGTTGTGGCACGTATTAAACATAACACACCGAAATGGGCAGTCATTCCAGCGTATCAATATATGAAATAAAAGGTATAAAATCCCCTCTGAGCGTCGATGATGGGAATATACTATTTTTTCGGAGGGGATGAACGTATGCGAAAAGGAACGTTGCGACAAATTTTATTAATTACAGATGGTTGTTCTAATCAAGGTGAGGATCCAATTGCTATGGCGGCATTAGCAAAAGAACAAGGGATTACAGTTAATGTAATCGGGGTTCTTGACCAAGATATTATTGATGAGCAAGGACTACGTGAAATTGAAGGCATTGCTCAATCGGGTGGTGGAATTAGTCAAGTCGTATATGCTAAACAATTATCGCAAACCGTACAGATGGTAACAAGAAAAGCGATGACACAGACGTTGCAAGGTGTTATTAATCAAGAATTGAAACAAATTTTAGGCTCCCAGGCTTCAATTGATCAGCTTCCGCCAGAAAAAAGAGGGGAAGTGATTGAAGTTGTTGAAGAATTAGGGGAAACCGTTAACTTACAAGTTTTAATATTAGTAGACACAAGCGGAAGTATGAAGACAAAGTTACAAACAGTAAAAGAGGCGTTATTAGATTTATCTATTAGTTTAAATGCTCGTTTGGGAAATAATGAATTTTCTGTTTTTGTATTTCCCGGGAAAAAGGGAGAGGTGGATCGCATTTTAGATTGGACGCCAAAAATGGAGTCAATTTCAAGTGTATTTCCAAAACTAACATCTGGTGGTATTACGCCAACCGGTCCAGCCATTCGCGAAGCGGTACAACAATTCCAAAAAAGACGTTCATTAAAAAGTTTATTTACCCGTGATGGTGATGACGATGTATACATCGAACAATCTATGTAACATTCGAACGGGGACGGTTATACAAGGGAAGTGGCATAAACGTCGCTATGAAATTATAAAACCGCTCGGTAAAGGGGCGAATGGCGTTGTTTATTTAGCGAAAGAAGGGCGAGCGTTTGTGGCGCTGAAGATAAGTAACGAAGCAACGACCATGATGTCAGAGGTAAACGTATTAAAACGATTTTCGGAGGTCCAGGGAATTGCCCTCGGGCCTTGTTTATTAGACGTAGACGATTGGCTTCATCCACATGAAAAAAAGATTTATTCATTTTATGTAATGGAATATATTGAAGGGGATGATTTGTTAACTTTTATTCAGAAACGTGGGAAAGAATGGATGATTGTTATTATATTACAGCTACTAGGCGATTTGCATAAATTACATGAAAAAGGATGGGTGTTTGGTGATTTAAAACCAGACAATTTAATTGTTTCTGGTGCGGTCCCAAAAGTAAGATTAATCGATGTAGGTGGCACGACAATTCGTGGGCGAGCGATTAAAGAATTTACAGAGTTTTTTGATCGAGGTTATTGGGGCATGGGAACAAGAAAAGCTGAGCCTTCGTATGATTTATTTGCAGTTGCGATGATTATGATGAACATGTGCTATCCCAAACGGTTTGAAAGAAAAGAAAATGGGCGGGAGCAGCTACAGCTTATGATCTCCTCTCATCCTTATTTAAAAAAACATGAGAAAATATTATGGCGTGCATTAGATGGGAAGTATACTTGCGCCCATGAAATGAGGAAAGATTTGCTGCAATGTATGCAACAGCCAACTGAGCAGAAAGAAAAACGAGAAGGGAGAACGGTGCGCGTAAAAGGAAAGAAAAAATTTCGTTTATTAGAGACGATGTTCTTGTTTGTTTGCCTTTTATTTATGTATGTTGTTTATTTGTATGTTCAAATTCTTTAATTTTTTCGGTATGAGTAAAATGTTTGTGGGAGAAAAGGAGAAAAAAAGACAGGTTCCTTATTTGCATTCGCTTTGAGTGTGAACAATAAGATATGGTACGATTGTAAAAAACGACGTTACTAAGAGGGAGAGTATGCTAGAAGTCGTGCATGAATTTATCGAAAAGCATCAATTGCTTGAGCGTGGTACAACTGTTGTTGTTGGCGTGTCAGGAGGTCCTGACTCGTTAGCATTGCTTCATTTTTTATGGAGCCAAAAGGAACGTTACGATATTCAACTTGTTGCCGCACATGTCGACCATATGTTGCGAGGAAAACAATCAGAAGAAGATATGTATTTTGTGAAACATTTTTGCGAACAACGCAGTATTATATGTGAGGCAACACAACTGAACGTCCCGGTATATATAGAGCAAACAGGAAAAGGTGTGCAAGAGGCAGCGCGTGACTGTCGCTATACTTTCTTTAAGCAAGTGATGTCGAAATATCATGCGCATTACGTTGCTTTAGGTCATCACGGTGATGATCAAATTGAAACGGTGCTTATGCGATTAGTACGCGGAAGTACGACAAGAGGATACGCAGGGATACCCGTAAAGCGCCCGTTTGGCAGTGGCTATATCGTTCGACCGTTTTTATGCATCGATCGAAGGCAAATTGAACAGTATTGTCGACAAAATGGATTGCATGCTCGGCACGATCCGAGCAACGAAAAGGACGATTACACGCGCAACCGTTTTCGTCATTTCGTTTTGCCTTTTCTTAAAAAGGAAAACATTCGCGCCCATGAACATATTCAACAGTTTAGCGAGATGATGAGCGAAGATGAAGCGTTTTTAGAACAATTGACAAAAGAAAAGTTGAAACATGTTGCCGATCAAAAAGAAGGATGTGTCCGTATAGATATCCTTTCGTTTATGAGCATGCCAAAACCTTTACAAAGACGAGGGATTCAACTAATATTAAACTATCTTTATGGGAATGTCCCATCGTCATTGTCTTCTATACATATAAATCAGGCGTTACAATTTTTAAAGCGGCAACATCCTTCAGGTGTGCTTCATTTTCCAAACGGATTAAAAGTTATTCGTCAATATGAGGTGTGTATATTTACGTTTCAACAGGAACAAACGAGTGAATATGAATTTCTTTTCCATGTTCCTGATACGCTCATATTACCAAATGGATGTCAACTAATCAGTCAGTTGGTTGATCACTATCCTTTCGTTGAAGGCGATGATTATGTTGTATTTGATGCTGACCAGTTGAGGCTACCCCTTCGCGTACGAACGCGAAATCATGGAGATCGTATGAAAGTGAAAGGAATGGAGCATCCGAAAAAAGTATCGCGTATTTTTATTGATGAAAAAATTCCAGCGAGCGAGCGGGCACAATGGCCAATCGTCGAAGATGCAAACGGAAACATTATATGGATTCCGGGTGTAAAAAAATCAGCTTATACAGCAACAAATATTACAAAAAATCGCTATATTGTATTACACTATAAAAAGCAATGAATGATGTAGGAGGAAAGAATATGGGTATGCATCAAGATATGGAAAAAGTTTTAATTACAGAAGAACAAATTCAACAAAAGGTAAAAGAGTTGGGAGCATTATTGACGAAAGAATATGAAGGGCGTTTTCCACTTGCGGTTGGCGTACTAAAAGGCGCAATGCCGTTTATGGCAGATTTAATTAAGCATGTAGATACATATTTAGAAATTGATTTCATGGATGTATCAAGCTATGGAAATGCAACGGTATCATCAGGAGAAGTCAAAATTTTAAAAGATTTAAACACATCCGTTGAAGGTCGCGACGTACTCATTATTGAAGATATTATTGATAGCGGCTTAACGTTAAGCTATTTAGCGGATTTATTCCGTTATCGCAAAGCAAAATCGATTAAAATTGTAACTTTGCTTGATAAACCGTCTGGTCGAAAAGCGAATATTGAGGCAGACTATGTCGGTTTTATCGTTCCGGATGAATTCGTTGTCGGTTATGGGTTAGACTATTGTGAGAAATACCGAAATCTTCCGTACATCGGTGTGTTAAAACCAGAAGTGTACAGCAAATAATTTTTTCATGCACATCGTTTGTTTTGGAACGTTTTTCTATGATACTATTGACTATAGCGTGTTTTAAGTGTGGGAGGAGGTAGGAGATGAACCGCATTTTCCGTAATACAATCTTTTACTTGCTTATTTTTCTTGTCGTCATTGGTGTTGTTAGCTTTTTGAATGGCGGCAATCAACGAGCGGAGAGGATGACGTACGATGCATTCATTACTCATCTAGAAAACGGTGATGTAAAGTATGTCTCGTTGAAGCCAGAGCGAGGAGTTTATGAAATTCGTGGACAACTCAAAACGTACGCAGAAGGACAGTTTTTTACAACTTACGTAGCCAACAGCCCGCAAGTCCTTCAACGAATTGATGAAGCGGCAAAACAGGCAAAAGTAGAAGTGTTGCCTGCGGATGAAACGAGCGGATGGGTGACGTTTTTTACGTCCATTATTCCGTTTATCATCATTTTTATTTTGTTCTTCTTTTTACTAAACCAAGCGCAAGGCGGCGGCAGTCGGGTCATGAATTTTGGCAAAAGCCGTGCGAAATTGTATAACGAAGATAAGAAACGTGTTCGCTTTAAAGACGTTGCTGGTGCGGATGAAGAAAAACAAGAACTTGTTGAAATTGTCGAGTTTCTAAAAGATCCTCGTAAGTTTGTCGAACTCGGAGCTCGCATTCCAAAAGGTGTTCTTCTCGTCGGACCACCTGGAACGGGAAAAACGTTACTAGCGAGGGCGGTTGCTGGAGAAGCTGGTGTTCCGTTTTTCTCCATCAGCGGTTCAGATTTTGTTGAAATGTTTGTCGGTGTTGGTGCTTCGCGTGTACGTGATTTATTTGAAACAGCGAAGAAAAATGCTCCTTGTATTATTTTTATTGATGAAATTGATGCGGTTGGACGTCAACGTGGTGCTGGTTTAGGTGGAGGACACGATGAACGAGAGCAAACCTTAAACCAATTGCTCGTTGAAATGGATGGATTCAGCGGAAACGAAGGAATTATCATTATCGCTGCGACAAACCGTCCTGACATCTTAGACCCTGCCCTTTTACGTCCAGGTCGTTTTGACCGACAAATTACAGTTGACCGTCCAGATGTGAAAGGTCGCGAAGCTGTTCTTCGTGTGCATGCACGCAACAAGCCGCTCGATGAGTCAGTAGATTTAAAAGCGATTGCGATGCGCACGCCTGGTTTTTCTGGTGCGGATTTAGAAAACTTATTGAATGAGGCTGCGCTTGTTGCTGCTCGGCGCAACAAGAAAAAAATTGATATGAGCGATATTGATGAAGCAACGGATCGCGTCATTGCTGGTCCTGCTAAGAAAAGTCGCGTTATTTCTGAAAAAGAGCGAAAAATTGTCGCTTATCATGAAGCGGGTCATACTGTCATTGGTATGGTGCTTGCGGATGCGGAAATGGTCCATAAAGTAACGATTGTGCCACGTGGTCAAGCTGGTGGATATGCGGTCATGTTACCGAAAGAAGACCGTTATTTTATGACGAAACCAGAGTTGCTTGATAAAATTACAGGGCTTCTTGGCGGACGTGTGGCTGAGGAAATCGTATTTGGCGAAGTAAGTACAGGAGCGCATAATGACTTCCAACGCGCAACAAGTATTGCCCGACGCATGGTTACAGAGTTTGGAATGAGTGATAAGCTTGGACCAATGCAGTTTGGTCAGTCCCATGGTCAAGTGTTTTTAGGTCGAGATTTGCATAATGAACAAAATTACAGCGACCAAATCGCATATGAAATTGATCTTGAGATGCAACGCATTATTAAAGAATGTTACGAAAAAGCAAGACGTTTACTAACAGAAAACCGCGATAAATTAGAATTGATTGCCAATACGTTGCTTGAAGTGGAAACACTCGATGCCGAACAAATTAAACATTTGTTTGAACATGGTACGTTACCAAGTCGGAATGACAACAAACAAGAAGAAGTAAAAGTAAATATTCAAACGAAAAAAGAAGAATAAAGGTGTCTCTTTTTATAAGAGGCATCTTTTTTTACCGTCGGGTTAAACGATTATGATATGATGAAAAAAGGACAAATTGTGAAAAAGTGGGGATGAGTGATGATTTTTGTATTAGACGTTGGAAACACAAACACAGTATTAGGTGTATATGATGGGGATGAGCTCAAGTTTCATTGGCGCATTGAAACGAGTCGAAGCAAAACAGAAGATGAATATGGAATGATGATCAAAATGTTATTGCAAGATGTCGGCTTGCGTTTTTCTGACATTGATGGCATTATTATTTCTTCTGTTGTGCCGCCAATTATGTTTGCATTAGAGCGCATGTGTACAAAATATTTTCATATTAAGCCGCTTATTGTAGGTCCTGGCATTAAAACAGGGTTGAACATTAAGTACGACAACCCAAAAGAAGTCGGAGCGGACCGAATCGTTAATGCGGTAGCAGGCATTCATTTGTACGGTGCACCGCTCATTATTGTTGATTTCGGTACTGCGACAACATACTGCTATATTAATGAACATAAGCAATATATGGGAGGAGCTATTGCACCAGGGATTACGATTTCTACGGAAGCGCTTTACTCTCGAGCCGCTAAACTTCCACGTATTGAAATTGCCCGTCCAGATGACATTATTGGAAAAAATACGGTTAGTGCGATGCAAGCAGGCATTTTATATGGATATGTCGGGCAAGTGGAAGGAATTGTGTCACGAATGAAAGAAAAAAGTGTCGTTCCTCCGAAGGTTATTGCAACAGGTGGGTTAGCATCTTTAATTGCTCATGAATCGAATGTCATTGATATTGTCGATCCATTTTTGACGTTAAAAGGACTACAATTGTTATATGAGCGAAACAAGAAAGGTGAGTGACAGTGATGGCAGATTATTTAGTAAAAGCGCTAGCATACGATGGTCAAGTGCGTGCATATGCTGTGCGCACAACAGAAACAGTACGGGAGGCGCAGAGAAGACATCAAACGTGGCCAACAGCATCTGCGGCACTAGGTCGTGCAATGACAGCGGGTGTGATGATGGGGGCAATGTTAAAAGGCGATAGCCAAATTACAATTAAAATTGAAGGTGGGGGACCTATTGGGCACATTCTCGTTGATAGCAACGCCAAAGGTCATGTACGTGGTTATGTATCTAATCCGCATGTTCATTTTGAATTAAATGCAAACGGAAAGCTGGATGTTGCCCGAGCAGTTGGAACGAATGGAACGTTAACCGTTGTAAAAGACTTAGGATTACGTGACTATTTTACAGGGCAAGTTCCGCTTGTATCTGGAGAGCTTGGTGAGGATTTTACATACTATTTCGTTTCCTCTGAACAAACGCCATCATCGGTTGGGGTTGGTGTGCTGGTCAATCCGGATTATACGATATTAGCGGCCGGTGGCTTTATTTTGCAACTCATGCCAGGCACAGAAGAAAAAACAATTGCACATATTGAAAAAAATTTGGCTGCCATTCCACCGATTTCAAAAATGATTGAAGGTGGTTTAACACCAGAACAAATTTTATATGCGTTACTCGGTGGGGAACAAAATGTAAAAATTCTTGAAACGATGCCTGTATCATTCGTTTGTCGTTGTTCACGTGAGCGTGTAGCGGATGCGATCATTAGCTTAGGGGCGAAAGAAATTCAACAAATGATTGATGAAGAAGGAAAAGCCGAGGCGTCTTGTCATTTCTGTAATGAAACATATACATTCTCTGCTGAAGATCTCGAAGAATTAAAAAAGTTAGCAAAACAAAAATAAATGATTGACAATTTCGAAAATAACTGATAAATTGGTTACAAATTCTATAAAAATACTCGGGATTAGAGGTGGTTAAAATGGCACGTGTAGTACAATCTATTACAGAGTTAATTGGTCAAACGCCAGTAGTAAAGTTAAATCGTATCGTTGATGAAGATAGTGCAGATGTATATTTAAAGCTAGAGTTTATGAACCCAGGAAGCAGCGTGAAAGACCGTATTGCGTTGGCGATGATTGAAGCAGCCGAGAAAGCAGGAAAAATTCACCCAGGTGACACAATCATTGAACCGACGAGTGGAAATACGGGAATTGGTTTGGCGATGGTTGCTGCTGCAAAAGGATATAAAGCCATTTTTGTTATGCCTGATACGATGAGTTTGGAGCGCCGCAACTTGCTTCGTGCTTACGGCGCAGAGCTTGTTTTAACACCAGGAAGCGAAGGAATGCGTGGAGCGATTCAAAAGGCGGAACAGCTCGCACAAGAGCACGGCTATTTTATGCCCCAACAATTTAAAAACGAAGCGAACCCAGAAGTGCATCGTTTAACAACAGGAAAAGAAATTGTTGAGCAAATGGGCGATCAACTCGATGCATTTGTGGCCGGAATCGGAACAGGCGGAACAATTACAGGAGCTGGAGAAGTGTTGCGTCAAACTTATCCAAACATTAAAATTTATGCCGTTGAACCAGCCGATTCTCCTGTGCTTTCTGGTGGAAAGCCAGGTCCACATAAAATCCAAGGAATTGGAGCAGGCTTCGTCCCGGATATTTTAAATACATCCATTTATGATGAGGTCATTACTGTAAAGACAGAAGAAGCATTTGCTGCCGCCCGTCTAGCCGCTCGCCAAGAAGGTATTTTAGGAGGGATTTCATCGGGTGCAGCGATTCATGTCGCGTTGCAAGTAGCGAAAAAATTAGGAAAAGGAAAGAAAGTATTAGCTATTATCCCGAGTAACGGTGAACGTTATTTAAGCACACCATTGTATCAGTTTGAGGAATAATTCGGCAAGAGCATTCTTGCCGAATTTTTTTTCGTGATTGTTTCTATATGTTCGTTGTACAATAAGCGTATGGACTGATGGAGAGGAGTGACATCTTTGAGCAAGCAAAGGCGAAGAGCAATGATCAAAAAGGTCACATACGCACAACATGATTGGTTTTCACAATATAAAGCTTTATCGCGACAACAGTTGCACCATGTTTTGCTTGAGAGCGGGCGAGATGGTCGATATAGCATAGTCGGTTTGCAACCATTTGCAGTGGTCATCGGTAAAGACGACAAATTAACAGTATGGCAAAAGCATCGTAATGAGACATTCGAAGGGAATATATTGCAATCGTTAAAAAAATGGTTCAATCAATGGAAAACAGACAAGTTAGAAGAAGGGCCCGATTTTCAAGGTGGAGCCATTGGCTACATTAGTTACGATTGCGCTCGTTATATTGAAAATCTTCCTTCCATTGCATGCGATGATTTAAATATGCCCGATTTGTATTTTTTAGTATTTAATGATGTGTTCGTATATGATCATCATGAATCTTCTCTTTATTTCATTACTCATTATGTAGAAGGGGAAGAACAACAAGCAAACGAACGTCTCGAGCGATACGAGCAACTATGGACAACCGACGTTTCCGACGTTCCACGTCCGTTTATTCCGAACTACGAAAAAGAAGAAACAGTTTCAATGAGCGAAGAACAGTTTATGAAAGCTGTCGAAAAAGTGCGGTCATATATTGCGCAAGGTGATGTTTTTCAAGTGAACTTGTCTGTACGACAATCGAAACGATTACTCACACATCCGTTTACGATTTATGAGAAATTACGCACATTAAATCCATCGCCGTATATGGCATATATGCATTTCCCTGAATTTCAAATCGTAAGCGGTTCTCCGGAGCTACTTGTGAAAAAGAAAGGTGAGTATGTAAGTACGCGCCCGATTGCAGGAACGCGCTCGCGCGGTAAAACGATTCAAGAAGATGATCAAATTGCCCAATCATTACTAGCAAATGAAAAAGAGCGAGCCGAACATTTAATGCTTGTTGATCTAGAGCGGAATGACCTTGGGCGTGTATGTGCGTACGGAACGGTGAAAGTAGATGAGTTTATGGTCATTGAAAAATATTCCCATGTCATGCACCTCGTCTCCCATGTTTCTGGTCAGCTTGCAGCAGGAAAAGATGCATTTGATGTTATACCAGCTGTTTTCCCAGGTGGGACGATCACAGGAGCACCAAAAGTACGAACGATGGAAATAATTGAAGAGCTAGAGCCTGTTCGACGTGGTATTTACACAGGTTCAATCGGCTGGATCGGGTTTAATGGTGATATGGAGTTAAATATTGCGATTCGGACAATGATTGCGAAAGATGGTCTTGCGTATGTGCAAGCAGGGGCAGGAATTGTCATTGATTCACAACCGCAACACGAGTATAAAGAATGTTTGAAGAAAGCGTTTGCCTTATGGAAGGCAAAAGAGTTGAGCGAAGAAGAGCATGTACAATTAAGCATGAGGTGAGCCAAATGATTTTAATGATTGATAATTATGATTCGTTTACGTATAACCTCGTTCAATATTTAGGACAACTAGGAGAAGAGCTAATTGTCAAACGAAATGATGAGGTGACGATTGCGCAAATTGAACAACTTCAACCGCATTTTTTAATGATTTCACCTGGCCCATGCAGTCCGAACGAAGCAGGTATTAGCATGGAAGCTATTGAATATTTCGCTGGGAAGATCCCGATTTTTGGTGTATGTCTTGGTCATCAGTCGATTGCACAAGTGTTTGGGGGGGAAGTGGTTCGCGCTGAACGCTTAATGCATGGCAAAACATCATCGATTTTTCATGATGGAAAAACGATTTTTACTCACATCCCTAATCCGTTTGTCGCTACTCGTTATCACTCGTTAATTGTAAAAAAAGAGACGTTGCCAGATTGCTTTGAAATTTCTGCATGGACAGAAGAAGAGGAGATTATGGCTATTCGCCATAAAACATTACCAATTGAAGGGGTTCAATTTCACCCAGAATCAATTATGACGGAGCATGGATTAGAAATTCTTAAAAACTTTATTACAATATACAGATGAAAGTGATGATATATGTTTATTTATGTCAACGGACAAATTGTAAAAAAAGAAGATGCTCGCATTTCTCCGTTTGATCACGGGTTTATGTATGGACTTGGAGTGTTTGAAACGTTTCGTATATACGATGGACATCCGTTTTTACTTGATGATCATTTAACACGTATTCAAAATGGACTTGATATGTTAAATATTTCATTTTCCATCACCCGAAATGATGTGTTGCCAATTCTTTCTCAACTATTAAAGGCAAACAGTTATCGTGATGCGTATGTGCGCTTAAATATATCTGCTGGAATCGGAGATGTAGGGTTGCAAGTAGAACCGTATACAAATCCGACGATTATTATGTATATGAAACCGATTCCGATGTTTTCAGAAGAAAAGGTATGTAAAACATTACAAGTGAGACGGAATACACCGGAAGGATCGATTCGTTTAAAGTCCCATCACTATTTAAACAATATTTTAGGTAAACAAGAAATTGGTCATCAACCAAATATAGAAGGCATTTTTCTTACAAAAGAAGGATTTGTAGCAGAAGGCATTGTCTCCAACGTTTTTTGGGTAAAAGAAGGCATCGTGTACACTCCTTCGGTGGAAACAGGTATTTTAAACGGTGTAACACGATTGTTTGTCATCGACTTGTTGCGTTCATGGGGAGTCGATGTGCAAGAAGGATATTATTCGCTACAACAACTCAAAGAAGCTGATGAAATATTTTTAACAAATTCTATTCAAGAAATCGTGCCCGTTTGTCGGCTAGACGGTGATGTATATCCCGGGAAATTTGGGGAAATGACAAGCCGTCTCCAACGCGCGTACGCCTCTTTTACCACACATTTATGGACAAGGTATGAAAGAAAGGATGAGTACGTCAATTGAGCGATGTGATTTATTGCGGAAAGCATAAACTTGATTTGGGAAAACAAACGATCATTATGGGTATTTTAAATGCTACCCCTGACTCCTTTTCTGATGGGGGAAAGTATAATCATGTAGAACAAGCTGTTGAACGTGCGAAACAGCTTGTGGCTGAAGGAGCACACATCATTGATATCGGGGGAGAATCGACTCGTCCTGGAGCTGAAAGAGTATCACTTGAAGAAGAGTTGCGTCGCGTCATCCCAATTGTAGAAGCAGTCGCTAAAGCAGTGGATGTGCCAATTTCAATTGATACGTATAAGGCGGAAGTAGCCAAACAAGCCATCGAAGCTGGAGCGACGATGATTAATGATGTTTGGGGAGCGAAAGCAGATTTGAATATGGCTCGAGTAGCTGTTCATTATGGTGTGCCAATTGTATTAATGCACAATCGTCACGATCGGAACTATAAAGATATCATTTCTGATATGATTAACGATTTAAAAGAAAGTATCCATATAGTCAAACAAGTTGGTGTGAGGGATGATCAAATTATTATTGATCCAGGTATTGGGTTTGCCAAAACAGTAGAGCATAATTTAGAAGTGATGCGTCGGTTAGATGAACTTGCAGCTCTTCGTTATCCCATTTTGTTAGGGACGTCGCGAAAATCATTTATCGGGCATGTACTGGACTTGCCGGTACATGATCGATTAGAGGGAACGGGAGCGACGGTTTGCCTCGGTATTGCAAAAGGGGCGCACATCGTTCGTGTACACGATGTTTTACCGATTGCTAGAATGGCTAAAATGATGGATGCAATGCTTGGAAAAGGGGGAAAGCATGGGCGATAAAATTTACGTTCAACAAATGGAATTTTATGGATATCACGGGGTGTTTCCAGAAGAAAATAAACTTGGCCAACGTTTTTATGTTGATGTCACCATTGAAACAAATTTAAAGCAAGCTGGTATAACGGATGATTTAAATGAAACAGTCAATTATGCACATATATACGACATATGTCAAAATATTGTCGAAGGAAAGCCGTTTAAATTAATTGAGGCTGTCGCGGAACGCATTGCTGAACAAATTTTATCCGCGTATGCAACAGTGTCATCGTGCACTGTCAAAGTGACGAAACCAAATCCACCGATTAAAGGTCACTATGCATATGTGGCGGTTGAAATTACGAGAGGACGTTAACAAATGAAACATATTTCGTATATTGCATTAGGTTCGAATGTTGGTGATCGTTTCGAATATTTGCGCAAAGCGGTAATGGCGTTACATGATCATACACATATTTCTGTTTTAGCGACATCCTCAATTTATGAAACAGATCCAGTCGGATATGTTAAGCAAGCTTGTTTTTTAAATATGGTTGTAAAGGTGGCTACATCGTTATCCCCATTTGCTTTGTTAGCAGCCACGATGGACATTGAAAAACAGTTTGGTCGCAAGCGAGATGTTCATTGGGGGCCGAGGACGTTAGACCTTGACATTTTGCTATATAATCATGAAAATATTGAAACAGAGCAACTTATTATTCCACATCCGCGTATGCTTGAACGGGCGTTTGTACTCATCCCGTTGTTTGAAATAGATGAATCTTTGATTATTCCATCTGTTCAACGGTCTTTGCGTTCATATGTCGAACAGTTATCGGATCAAGGAGTTCGTATATGGAAGAGTCGCGAAGCGGTGACGGAACTATTTATTCTTTCAAGAAAGGGGGGAGTTTAATGTTCAAAATCGGTAATGTACAAATCAATAACCCTGTCGTGCTTGCACCGATGGCAGGAGTATGTAATTCGGCTTTTCGTCTAACTGTAAAAGAGTTTGGTGCTGGACTTGTTTGTGCGGAGATGGTGAGCGATAAAGCGATCTTATTTAATAACCCGAAGACGATGGGTATGCTTTATATCGATGAACGTGAAAAACCATTAAGCTTACAAATCTTTGGTGGGGAAAAAGAAACGCTTGTACAAGCAGCTAAATATGTAGATCAACATACAAACGCCGATATTATCGATATTAATATGGGATGTCCCGTACCGAAAATCACAAAATGTGATGCAGGAGCAAAATGGCTATTAGATCCAAATAAAATTTACGACATGGTAGCAGCAGTCGTCGATGCGGTAGAGAAGCCGGTCACAGTAAAAATGCGAATCGGTTGGGATGAAAATCATATTTATGCTGTCGAAAATGCCCAGGCAGTAGAACGGGCAGGTGGACAAGCAGTTGCTGTTCATGGACGAACGCGCGTACAAATGTATGAAGGAAAAGCAGACTGGAACGTCATTAAACAAGTAAAAGAAGCGGTTAACATTCCTGTTATCGGTAACGGTGACGTGCAGACTCCTCAAGATGCCAAACGAATGCTAGAACAAACAGGTGTCGACGGTGTGATGATTGGGCGTGCTGCTCTCGGTAATCCATGGATGATTTATCGTACCGTTCGTTATTTAGAAACAGGTGAGCTCATTCCGGAACCGTCTGTGCGTGAAAAAATCGAAGTGTGTATTTTGCATCTGGATCGTTTAATTGCTTTGAAAAATGAATATATCGCTGTAAAAGAGATGCGTAAACACGCGGCGTGGTATTTAAAAGGCATTCGTGGAAATGCCAAAGTTCGCAATGCGGTAAACGAGTGCCAGACGCGTGATGAGCTTGTAACGCTGTTGATGAATTTTGTCGAAGAAGTTGAATCCAAAGAACATCATGTTGCAATAGAATCGTAGAACATACTGTCAGCAGCTTATGCTGGCAGTATTTCTTAAAAAATAAACGGTTATTGGAGTGAATTCTTATGTCGCATGAAGAATTAAATGATCAGCTGTTAGTTCGTCGTGAAAAGTTACATAAATTACGCGAGAAAGGGATCGATCCATTTGGAAAACGATTCGAGCGTACACATCAAGCAGAAGAATTGTTTACGTTATATGGTCATCTATCAAAAGAAGAGCTTGAAGAAAAGCAGATTCATGTTTCTATCGCTGGTCGCATTATGACAAAGCGAGGAAAAGGGAAAGCGGGATTTGCGCATATTCAAGATTTAACGGGACAAATCCAAATTTATGTACGTAAAGACGACGTTGGTGAAGAGCAGTATGAAATTTTTGATACATCAGATTTAGGGGATATTGTTGGTGTCCAAGGAACAGTATTCAAAACAAAAGTAGGGGAATTATCTATTAAGGTCCATTCATATGAAATGTTAACAAAATCGTTGCGACCACTCCCAGAAAAATATCATGGGCTCAAAGATATCGAGCAACGTTATCGCCAACGTTACCTCGATTTAATTATGAATCCAGAAAGTAAAAAAACATTTATTACACGCAGTTTAATTATTCAATCGATGCGTCGCTATCTAGATCAAAAAGGATATTTAGAAGTAGAGACTCCGATGATGCATTCAATTGCTGGGGGGGCTGCCGCTCGTCCATTTATTACGCATCATAATGCTTTAGATATGACGTTGTATATGCGTATTGCGATTGAGCTACACCTAAAACGTTTAATTGTTGGTGGACTAGAAAAAGTATATGAAATTGGTCGTGTGTTCCGAAATGAGGGTATTTCAACACGCCATAATCCAGAGTTTACAATGCTTGAGCTTTATGAGGCATATGCTGATTATACAGATATTATGAAATTAACAGAGGATATGATTGCGCATATTGCCCAAGAAGTGCTTGGAACGACAAAAATTCAATACGGAGAGCATGAAGTAGATTTAACACCATCATGGAAACGACTTCATATGGTTGATGCGATTAAAGAGTATGTTGGTGTTGACTTTTGGAAGCATATGAGCGATGAAGAAGCTCGTCAACTAGCAAAAGAGCATGGAGTAGAAGTAGCTCCGCATATGACATTTGGCCATATTGTAAACGAATTTTTCGAACAAAAGGTAGAACAACACCTTATT
Organism: Anoxybacillus mongoliensis; assembly: GCF_014201515.1. GTDB lineage: Bacteria > Bacillota > Bacilli > Bacillales > Anoxybacillaceae > Anoxybacillus > Anoxybacillus mongoliensis. The sequence goes on along the minus strand of NZ_JACHEQ010000018.1, from coordinate 659 downwards.
CAACCGACATTTATTTACGGTCATCCGGTTGAAATTTCGCCTTTGGCAAAGAAAAATCCAGAAGACCCTCGCTTTACAGATCGGTTTGAACTATTTATCGTTGCACGTGAGCATGCAAATGCATTTACAGAATTAAATGACCCAATCGATCAAAGGGAACGATTTGAGGCACAATTGAAAGAAAAAGAACAAGGAAATGACGAGGCGCATGAGATGGACGAAGATTTTATTGAAGCGCTAGAATATGGAATGCCTCCAACAGGCGGATTAGGAATTGGTATTGATCGTCTTGTTATGTTGTTAACGAACTCGCCATCGATCCGCGATGTATTGTTGTTCCCTCAAATGCGTCATAAATAATTTTGAGAAAAACTGGGTGAGGTGTTTTTCCTTACTCAGTTTTTCTAAAAAAATAAAAAAACATCTTGCTTAAAGATGATGAAATGTGGTATATTACTAAGCGTCCGTATTAAAGATATATTGAAGATAACATGTAAAAACAAAAAAGTTGTTGACAAGAAAAACAGTAGATGTTATATTAAAAAAGTCGCTCAAAGAGCGGCAGAGATGTTCCTTGAAAACTGAACGAAGCGAAAAGCGTTAAAGAAGCTAGAGATATGAACTTTCTATGGAGAGTTTGATCCTGGCTCAGGACGAAC
>NZ_JACHEQ010000017.1 GCF_014201515.1 Anoxybacillus mongoliensis | reverse complement strand
TTGATGACGTTGAAGCATCCGATTTCCCCCTCCTATAAAAATACCCTTGTACCTATATATTAAACCAGCTTGTCGACTTTGTCGACAAGCTGAGACGCTGTTCGCGTCCATCATTTAAATGAAGTATATGAGCAACTGATTTAAATAACCATGCCTAGCACCTTGATCCGTGCTAGGCTTATTTCTTTTCATCTATAAAAAAACGAAACAAATAGTCCATGTCAAACAAGTCGTCTGGATAATCAATCCCGATATCTTCTCCTTCATAAACGAGCGTTTGAATGAGATCGTGAAGCGCTTCAATATAAAACTCATATAAAAATTCATAACTAAACGGTTCGTCAGGCATATATGATTCGGCGCATACGTTGGGCGAGCAGTAGTTTAAGTACGTACGACATGGCATTGGTCTTACTTCGTAAATGAGACATGCATTTGTTTCTTGATTTAAAAATATACATGGCAATTGTTCTTTCATGTACGTTTCTTTAAAGCGACGATCTTCTGTAAAATCTAACACGTTCACTCGCTTTATTTTATCAGCATAATGTTCACCATACCATTGTATATGTTGATCAAGCCGCTCCTGTTCCTTTTTAGGTAGCTCAGCAATTTTCATCTTGATCCATTTTGCTTCTGCACGCGTCGTAATGATTGGAAAATAACAACAATATGCGCACCCTTCTGCACAAGTCGGATGAATATTTACTTTGCGCTCAATCGTTTGAATATGTTCATCAACAAGAAAAAGCAATTGTTTAAAGGCTAGAAACATAAACTCCTTCCCGTTTTCTCCTTCGTACCGTTCCAACCACGTATCGACTGCGTCAACAAACGCTTGTCCATTCGGCATATGCTTTTCATTAATTTGTTTACAAACTCGTACAATTTGTTCATATGTTAAAGGCATGTTGACCCCCCTTACTGTCTCGGTGCCCAAAGCATGACTGCCACACCGACTAAACATATAACACCTCCAATCCAATCATACAAATCTGGCGTTTTTTTGTCGATCCCCCATCCCCATAGTAAAGATAAAATAATGAAAACGCCTCCGTATGCCGCATATACTCGCCCGAACGATGGAAACGATTGAAACGTCGCAATGACACCGTATAATGCTAAACATATTCCCCCAGCAATTCCGTACATGGCTTGCTTTCCTTCACGCAGCCAAAGCCATATAAGATACCCTCCACCAATTTCGGCAAGACCTGCTAACAAAAATAGAATGATTGCACTCATATTCTCTCCCCCTGTTTTTAATTGCAGATAGTTGAATTTTATAACGATTTAACAAACATCACAAATGTTTTCAAATTAAACATCAGAATATTTTATTTTCGAAATAAATACAGGAAAATAAAAATTTTTTAAATGTTTCTGTTAGTTTCTGTCGTTTTTCGTAGTTTGATTTTACACTTAATCATAGTTTAACTTCACATTCAATTCAAAATTTTTTAAAAAAGAAAGGAGGGAACGTATTGATTTACTTCCATCAAGTGAATAAACATTATGGAGACTTTCACGTCTTAAAAGATATTAATCTTACTATCAAACAAGGCGAAGTTGTCGTCATTATCGGTCCGTCTGGTTCTGGAAAAAGTACGTTAGTCCGTTGTATTAATCGCCTTGAAACGATCACAAGCGGAGAGCTCATCGTTAATGGCGTGAAAGTGAACGATAAAAACACTGATATTAATAAACTGCGCCGCAACATCGGCATGGTTTTTCAACATTTTAACTTATATCCGCACAAAACTGTCTTGCAAAACATTACACTTGCACCGATGAAAGTGCTCGGTGTGCCTGAAAAAGAAGCAAAAGAAACTGCGATGTACTATTTAGAAAAAGTCGGCATTCCTGATAAGGCGAACGCCTATCCGACAGCATTGTCTGGCGGTCAACAACAGCGCGTCGCCATCGCTAGAGGACTAGCGATGAAACCGAAAATTATGCTATTTGACGAACCGACTTCTGCGCTTGACCCTGAGACAATTGGTGAAGTGCTCGACGTTATGAAAACGCTTGCGAAAGAAGGAATGACGATGGTCGTCGTCACGCACGAAATGGGGTTTGCACGAGAAGTCGCTGACCGCATCGTCTTTATGGACCAAGGGAGAATTTTAGAAGAAGCACCGCCAGAACAGTTTTTTGCTCATCCGCGCGAAGAACGAGCGCGCCTGTTTCTTAGCCGGATTTTAAATCATTAATAAATAAGGGGGAAATTTTTCATGTTCAAAACGATTTGGAAAAAAATGATTGGGCTTGGGCTTGTCGCTATGCTTAGCGCCACTGCCTTAGTCGGCTGCAGTAGCGAAACAACGACAGAAAACAAAACCGACAACAAAAAAGAACAAGCAGCAGAAACGACGTTAGACAAAATTAAAGAACGCGGAAAATTAGTCGTCGGCGTCAAATACGACCTCAACCTTTTCGGTTTAAAAAATCCGCAAACGGGTGAAGTAGAAGGATTTGATATCGACATCGCGAAAGGATTAGCGAAAAAAATTCTTGGCGATGAAAACAAAATTGAGCTAAAAGAAGTCACGTCAAAAACGCGTATTCCGATGTTAAACAACGGTGAAATTGATGCGATTATTGCAACAATGACAATTACAGAAGAACGAAAAAAAGAAGTTGATTTCTCAGACGTTTATTTCATGGCTGGCCAATCGCTACTCGTCAAAAAAGATAGCAACATTAACGGAATTGCTGATGTGAATAAAGAAGGCGTGACGGTATTAACGGCAAAAGGCTCGACTTCCGCACAAAACATTCGAGCAAAAGCACCAAAAGCAACGGTTTTAGAGTTTGAAAACTACGCGGAAGCATTTACCGCATTGAAAGCTGGACAAGGCGATGCGCTCACGACAGACAATGCGTTATTGTTCGGAATGGCAAAACAAGATCCAAACTTCCGCGTCGTCGATGAAACGTTCTCGGAAGAGCCATACGGAATTGCGGTTCGCAAAGGCGATAAAGAATTATTAGATGTCATCAACGAATATTTAAAAGAAATTAAAGCAAACGGCGAATACGATAAAATTTATGAAAAATGGATTGGCGAAAAGCCAAAACAATAATGACATGACGATGAGCGGAAACGATCCGCTCATCTCTTGTTAAGTGGAAAGGGGGCAACAAGATGCTCGACTATTCGATTCTTATCGACCATTGGGATGTGTATATGCAAGGGTTTGCCAATACATTAAAGGCGAGTGTCCTCGCGTTAATCGGCAGCTTAGCCATCGGGACAGTGATGGCGGTTTTTCGTATCGCCCCTATTCGCCCATTAAACTGGATTGGCGCTGCCTATGTCGAATTTATTCGCAACATTCCGCTCATTTTAATTGTATTCGTCTTTTTTGTTGGGTTGCCTGCCATCGGCATTCGCTTTGATTCGTTTACCGCAGGTACGCTAGGGCTAACCGTTTATACGGCTGCATTTATCGCCGAAGTCATTCGTGCCGGCATTCTTGCTGTGCCAAAAGGGCAAATGGAAGCCGCGCGCTCATCAGGGCTCACCTATTTACAAGCGATGTGGTATATCATTTTGCCACAGGCCGTAAAAATTGTTATCCCACCGATGGGCAACCAGTTTATTAACCTTGTCAAAAACTCATCGGTTCTCGGAGTCATCGCTGGGCTTGATTTAATGTATTTCGGCGACTTAATCTCTTCGGAAACGTTTGTCACGTTCGATGTGTATATTTTCGTTGCGTTGTTTTATTTGCTTTTAACGATTCCATTAAGCTTAGGGGTTGGCGCATTAGAACGCCGCTTAGCAAAAAGTCGGTAAAGGTGGAGTGAGAGATGGATTTTGTTGGTGCATATGCTCCCGCACATTTAAAATTTTTATTAGAGGGATTTGTTGTTACACTAGAAGTTGCCTTTCTCTCGATTTTCTTTAGTTTTTTAATTGGCATCGTTATTGGCGTGCTGCGTTACAGCCGTATTCCTTTTCTTTCTCCGGTGCTTGCCGTCGGAGTGGAAACAATTCGGAACTTGCCGCTTTTATTAATTATTTTCTTTACGTATTTTGCTCTTCCGGAAGTCGGATTCAAACTCGATAAGTTTTATGCGGCTATTTTAGCGCTCGTCATTTTCGAATCGGCGATGCTATCAGAAATTGTGCGAAGCGGGCTGAATTCGATTGAAAAAGGACAAATCGAAGCCGCACGGTCATCGGGGCTCACCTATACGCAAACGCTATGGCATATCGTTTTGCCACAGGCGTTGCGCCGAATGGTTCCGCCGATTGTCGGGCAGTTTATTTCCCTTTTGAAAGATACGTCGCTCGCTGTCGTCATTGCCCTGCCGGAATTAATGAACCATGCCCAAATTATTAACGGGCAAAACGTCAACTACGTCATTCCGATTTTCTTATTAGTTGCCGTCATGTATTTTGTCGTCAACTACTCCCTTTCGCTCGTTTCTAGAAAACTTGAGCATAAACACATATAAACATAACAAGTCTCATCACTTCCTTAAATATCCGAAAAGTTTTGGAAGCGATGAGACTTATATCCTTTTAGCGCCAATGGAACGTTAAAAAACTAAATACAGGAATACGACAAATAAGATGCATAAAACGATGAAAGAAGTGCATATCCAAATAAATACTCTAAAAAAACGAATTTTTTTATCCATTTCCCCTTTTGTTTTCTTAAGAAAAACCGCTCCAAAAATAATCGCAACCAAGCCCCTAGCTATAGTAGCCAACCAAGTATTCATTATATTTGGACCAATAATTAACGTGCTGATCGCATAAATGAACAAGATAACAGACAAACATAAAGAACTATAAATAATCGCCTTGCTTCTTGTTTGTTTCAAAAGATTCATAAGGCATTTCCTTTCCCTTTAGATGAATTATGAGGAGCACGCTTATTTCTTTTCTTTGGCTGCTTGATCTAGCACATGATTAATGAAAGCTTCACGAATGGCTTTCACTTGGTTATCTGTCGGAATTCCATAATTCTCAAAATTGCCACTATCCATTACAATAGGTCCGGTTTTTAAATTAACATTATTGACAGCTTCTTTGAACCCTTTTTTCCTCCGAACGATTCAATAAACTCACTAAACCGTCTATTCACTTCCCCAGATTTTGAATAATATTTTTCAATAGCGTCGGACAAATGTAGTTTAGAATTTTCTCTTATCATATTTGCAATATTCACAGCGTCTATATCTGCCAGCAAATCGGAGGTAGAAAACGAACTATTCCCACCTATAATCTTTTTAGCTTCTTTCTGAAGAATCTTCAGATCATTCGAATCGTTTGTATTCCGCTGAAGGTCTATGACTGCAGTTTGCAAATCCCCAGCCCATCCAGATAAGTCATCAGGAATTAGAGACACTGATAATATTCCATCTAATGTTGCAGCCATATGCAAGAAATCGATTTTGCTCCCAGTCACAGGATCTTTTAAAAATGCCCCTTCACCATTCGGTTCAAAGAATTTACTTAAGCTTTTGCTTTTGGATTCAACGTACTGAACATGCCTTCCATCTATTGTCCCAGCGGTGATAGCCCATTTAAATCCAGCATACACTTTAGAATTATGTCTTATAAATTCTAGGTTGTAATCATTTATTTCAACTGGTTTGCGTGAAACGTTCGTTCTTGGATTCTTTTGTAGCTCCCTCAAGTACGAATCCGTGAGTTTTTCCAAATCGTTTAATCGCTCCACTAATGTTTTTACATCTGTAGCATCCGATTTTTTATTGGCTAAGGCTTGAACTGTAACTGTTTGCACATGATGTGTTGTCTTTGTTGAGGTGCTAGCTGCTGTTTTTATTTCAAAGTTTCCTGAATCTTTATTCCCTACTCCTTGAATAACAGCAGGAGACGTTTTATTCGCCATTATATTTGTTGAAGCGTGAGAAGCATTGTCGGAAACTGCACTTTGATATACTTTTTTAGTACCGTACACAATACCTTTCTGTTGATTAAAGTTAGTAGACACGCTAACTGAAGAAGGTATCGAAGGAGTAATTGGTTGAACAACTTGATTGGTTAACGTGTTAGAAACTTGATTTTTAGAAACCATCTGTTCATAAGCTCTCTTAGCAGCATCGCTAATCGTTACAACATCTTTAGAAATAGTTGCTTTTTCTGGTGTATATGACACTGATGCTGTCACAGTGCCAGAAGGTTTTGTAGTTACAATCGTAGGAACATAAGAATTTGGTTTCTGTTGAAAATACTGCTTAACAGAAACGGTAGGCATCGTCATCCCTCCAAGATCATAATCCTTAAGATAATAATAATCCAAAATTGTTTTTTTTTTTAATATGTTCTTTTGATTTTTTAGTATTTTTGTTTAAAAAAACTCCGATAAAAACAATCTTTACAAGAACATCCAACGGCTGATACGATAAAAATAAATGAAAAACACGGGAGATCACCTATGCGCGAACGGATGCTACTAATCTTCCTTCTCATCATCGCTACTGCTTTTTTCGGAGAAATGAAAGTGAATCCGTTTGGGAGTTCGTTTCGCTTTTCGCTCGGAAGCGCCGTTTTCTTTTTCGGGCTTATTTGGTTTCGAACGGTGCCAGTTGTATGGACAGGATTACTGACAGGGCTTTTTATTTCCCTGTTTCGGACTAGCATTGACCTACTGATGAGCGACGTTTCTTGGAGCGACAGCCTGCTTTCTCATCTGCCTGCCGCGTGCTATTATGTCGCTTTTGCCCTATTTGTTCACGTGCTTCGCCTTCGTCATTATATGGAGTTTCCCATTCATGTTGCGCTGCTTGGCGCAAGCATTGATTTCGCTTCAAATATCGTTGAGCTGTTTGTTCGCCATCTAACAGGAGAAACGATCGCCATGACGCATGAAACGGTTTTTATGCTCATTTTGTTCGGAATTTTACGAAGTTTTTGTGTTGTCGGACTATATAACATATTAATGATTCAGCAAATGCAAACGTTGGGAGAAGCGCGGCGGCAAGAGATTGAACGGCTTGTCATGATGAACGCCAGCCTCTATGAAGAAGCATTTTATTTACGTAAATCAATGAGCCATATGGAAGACATTACACGCAAAAGCTACGAACTATACACAAGGTTAATGGACGGGGAAGCTGTTGAGCCGAGCATGGCGCTCTATATCGCAGAACATGTTCACGAAGTTAAAAAAGACTCGCAGCGCATTTTAGCTGGTCTGTCAGAATTAATGAACCAAGAACAACGCGATTTACATTTGTCGATTGCCGAACTTTGTAGCATGGTCGTTCGAGCGAATGAAAAATACGCGGAATTGCTAAAAAAAGAAATTGCGTTTCAATGGACGTGCGATCTCGACTTATCGACTCGGCACGTTTACGCTTTTCTTTCCGTTTTAAATAATTTAGTTGCCAATGCGGTAGAGGCGATTCCGTCATCGGGATGGATTCATCTTCGCGCCGATCTTGATGGCGGCGATCTTGTCTTTACCGTCACCGATTCCGGTCCTGGAATCCCGGAAGACGAGCGCAATTGGGTGTTTGAGCTTGGGTTTACAACCAAATACGATGAGCACGGCAACCCGTCCACTGGCATTGGGCTGACGCACGCAAAAGAAATTGTTCATAGTTTCAACGGAAAAATCGCATTAACAACCGATGAACACGGTCGGACACAATTTCAAATCAACATTCCTAGCAAACAACTATAAGGAGAGGATGCCATGCGCTTTTTTCTCATTGAAGATGACGCAGTTGTAAGAAAAATGTTAGAGAAAATGATTCATGAAAGCGGACTTGGAGAAGTTGTGGGGCAAGCGGAAGATGGACTAGATGTATCGATCGATCAGCTATATGCTGTCGATGTCGTGCTTATCGATTTGCTTATGCCAGGGCTTGATGGTATTCAAACGATGAAAAAGTTGCGTGCCCAAGGGTTTACCGGTCCATTTGTTATGATTTCTCAAGTAGAAAATAAAGAAATGATTGGTCAAGCGTATCTTCACGGCATCGATACATACATTCATAAACCGATTAATCGTTACGAAGTCGTCTTCGTTTTAAAACGGGTCGCCGATTACCTTTCTGTCGCTTCATCGCTCGACTCGATTCGTCGCCTCGTGCAAACGTTAGAAAATACAAAACAACCAACAGCCACCAATCATGAACCAACGCTCGAACAAAAAGCCCGACAGCTTCTTCTCGTTTTAGGCATCGCTGGCGAAACAGGAACAGCCGACTTATTAGCTATTATACGTTGGCTTTTTGAGCAAGAACAGCAAGGGAGATCGATTCATGACCTGCCACCATTAAAAGAGCTGTATGCCCAAACATTGCAACGGGTATATAAAGAGGAACCATTAGTTCAAAAAGAAATACGTGCCATGGAACAACGCATTCGCCGCATGGTGTTACAAGCGTTTACACATTTATCATCGCTCGGATTAGCCGACTACACAAACCCAACATTTGAACATTTCGCTCCACGCTTGTTTGACTTTGAAGAAATTCGCCTGCGCATGCAAGAGTTAGAAGCCGGCGAAAAAGCAACAAAATGCCGAATTAACGTAAAAAAATTTTTAACCGCTTTTTATATGGAGATAAAAAATGGATAGAAAAAGGTGCCCGTAACGGACACCTTTTTCTATTCTTCTTTTCGCCCAATGGGCAAGCTGATGACAAACGTCGTTCCTTTCTCCGAACTGTCATGAAGCGCAATCGTTCCGCCTTGGTTTTCAATCATTCGTTTCACAATCGTTAACCCTAAGCCTGTGTCCGATGATTTCGTCGTCATAAACGGTTTAGTTTACCTGTTACATAATCGTTTGACTTTATCATTCTATTGTAAACAAAAACGATAGGCAATAAGAGAAATTTTGCATCCCTCTATTCAACAAAATCAATCGTACGATATAATAAGGAAAATGACAAAGGAGTGACAGCGATGATAAAACTTCCTGAGAGTCGGTCAAGGCAGTGGTATGGCGTCGCCGCTTTTTTGTTTTTCCTCTTGTTTTGCGTGTTGATCGCATCTCGTTTATTACTGAATGTGGAATTGGACGATAAGCAGCTCGTCGGTTTTGGGATCATTTCCCTTATTTCATCATGCATCATCGGAATAAGTGGTTTTTTCGGTAAAAAAACGTTTGTCGTCGTATGCTCTTCTTTCTTTACTATCGGAATTGTTTATGTTTTGTTTATTTCGTTTACCCGTATGCACGATGGGTGGAGTGATCTGACAAGCATCATTTCTTTTCTCGTTATTTCAGTGTTCGGTATAGTGGTTGGAATGATTGCTGAAATGATTCGTACCCTTTTCAAAAAGAGATCGATGTAAAAGAGCCATCTGCGTCAAGATGGCTCTTATATATGGAGCATTTGTTTTTTGATTTCTGCAACAAGCGGATGATCGAATGAAAGTTGGGCGTACTTTTCAAGCGCTCCCTCTACTCCGCTTTCGTTGATCGTTTGCTGGAGCTGTACTGCTTCTGGATCCCCTTCATAGTCAAATAATAACAACGCTGCGATTCCTTTTGCTAAAGATGTAGGAACTCCTCCAAAGCATTCGTAATATGTCATCGCTGGACGAATGAGTCGATCGTTCGGTCCGAGTTTACGAATTGGAGAACGAGCCACCCGTGTCACTTCATCTGTCATGGAAGGATTCATAAATCTTTGAACAATTTTATCAATATATGCTTGATGTTCAGCTTCATCCCAACCGTATTGATGAACGAGCACTCGTCCTGATTCACGTAAAGCATTTGTCACATCGCCAAAAATATCATCGTCCGCCATCGCTTCATGAATTGTTTCATATTTTTTACGATACCCCAAGTAAGCAACGAGTGCATGACCTGTATTGACAGTAAACAACTTTCTTTCGATGTATGGTTGTAAATCATCAACAAAATGAGCCCCAATAATGTGTGGAATATTTCCAATTACTTCTTTCGTCTCAATAACCCATTCGAAAAATGGTTCAACGACAACAGTTAACGGATCTTCATGGGTCTGATTTGGAACGATACGGTCAACCGCACAATTTAAAAAGGCACATTTGTCTTTTAAGGACGCTTGTTCTTGTTCTGATAAGTGTTCCCATACATATTTCTTTAAATGTTCACTGCCACCAATCATGTTTTCGCAAGCGATAATATGCACAGGCTGATCTGTTAATCGCTTCTTTAATCCTTCCGCAATCGTCGGTGAAATAAGCGGTAATACGTTTGGACCAACAGCTGTTGTTACTAAATCAGCGCGCGCAATATGATCAATAATTTCACTTTGTTGATGTTGACTATGCAATGCCGATACGTTACGAACAACTTGTTTTTCTGTCGTCTCTCCCGCGATGATCACTTCATATTGCCTTCTTTGTTGAAGCGCTTGTACAACTTTATCGTTTACATCAACAAACACCACATCGTATCCTGACTGAGATAATAAACTTCCGATAAATCCTCTTCCTATATTCCCTGCACCAAAATGGACAGCTAACATATTATTCCACCTCATTTAATAGTGATAAAATCTCATCTTCCGTCGTTGCTTTAATCATCTTTTGAATGTTTTCTTCTTCTGAACATACAATCGCAACTTTTGAAAGAATTTCTAAATGCTCATTATCTTTACCTGCAATACCGATTAAAACTTTAACGATATTTCCTCCTCCAAAATCAACGCCGTTCGGCACTTGAACAATGGATAAACCTGCTTGTTTCACAAGTTTTTTTGCTTCTTCCGTGCCGTGCGGAATCGCTACAAAATTCCCCATATATGTTGAAGTTAATGCTTCTCTCTCAAACATTTTGTCGATATAAGACTCCTCTACGTACCCGCGTTCAACTAGAATACGTCCTGCTAATTGAATCGCTTCTTCTTTCGTTTTCACATCTGCACCTAGTACGATATTTTCTTTTTTTAATACTGTCACGATCATTCACTCCTTGTGCTGTTGAAGTTGTTCGTAAAAAAATTTTTCTAATTGTACACTGACAAACGCATAAATTTGTTCTTTACTTCCTTTTGAAAATAATTCCATAGTTTCTTCATCTTTAATGATGAGCGAGCTAACATGACTAAGCACTTGCAACATATCATCTTGTGCATGTTTTGGCGCTAACAACAACAAAAGACGATTCAGTGTCATCGGCTGTTGATCCATACCTAAGATCATTTGCGGGTGTACTAGTGTATACATCGTAAAAGATGGTTGTAACACATCTTCACTTCGCGTGTGATACAGCGCTAAAGTTGTATTCGGAATTCCTAATCCACCGACTTGCTCCCGTCTTAACAATTCTTCAACCACTCGCTCTTTACTACGAATCACTCCGTGTTGCTCAAGATGTGCGCACGCATGCATTAACGCGTCTTGAAGTGAATAGGAAGATAACTCCCTCATAGAAAAACCGTTTAATAACTGAACAATTGTTTCACTCACGACATGAATCGAACGAATTTTTTCAATCCCTTTTTTTGATAAATTCACCTTTTGAGAACGGATAGAAAACGTTTTTGTTTTTAAAAACTGTCGAATCGCAGCAACTTCTTCCTCTGGCAACATCGGATTTACAAGAAAATATGGTTGCGACGTATGAAGTGGAATCGTTGATACGATCAAATCGTATTCGTGCACATCCATATGTCGAACGTCAAAAAACGACTTTTGTTCAATATGAGAAATATCTGGAATTTCTTGTTTGAGACGTGTAGCTAATATTTTTGCCGTCCCAATTCCGCTTGAACAAATAACGAGCGCACGCAACCCTTTCTTTTCGCGCAATAACGCTGATGCAAAATGAAGCACCAAATAACCAATTTCTTCTTTCGGCACAACGATATCTGAAAATACGTGACGCACACCTTGTTGAACAATATGAAATAACTCGCTATAATCTTGCATAATTTTATGAAGCAACGGATTAGTAATGCCCATATGATGCTGTATACGATATAAAGCTGGTTTTAAATGGACAATTAAATCTTCGTACAATGGATAGTCGTCCGTTAAATCAATCCCTATTTTATCGCTCACAAAACGAATGAGCTCTTGCGCTTTCATCGCGATTGCTAAACTCGCCTCTTCTAACATATATCCACGCCGAGTTCTTAACTTTGCACCCATTAAATGCATCGTGATGTAACCAATTTCTTCTTCGGGAATCACAACATGAAAAACTTCTTCTAATTTTTTTGCGATTTTTTCTGCTGTTTCATATTCTTTCGTTGCACGAATCGCTTGCAAATGTTGGGCATCAAAATGGATAGCCTCTCCTTGCACAATGCGTTCAATGGCTAATGCCAGATGAATAACGAGAGCGATATACGAACTATCGGCAATCGTAAACGGAAGATTTTCTTTCATCGCTTCAATTTGTTGTTCGATCATAAACAATTTTTCTTTATCAACAAGCCCAAGCAACTTCTCTGTTACCGTATTTACTAAATCTGTTGACTTTTTTTGAATAGACTCTTTCATTAAAGAGAGAAATTGTGATTCATCAAAATGATCAAATAACAGTTCGCTCATCATTTTACGTTTTGCTGCTTCGGAGCCACATATTTCGACCCCATATCCCCTTTTACGAATGAGGGAAAGGCCGTGTTTTTCTACCTTTTCTTCCATTTTGTCTAAATCGTTGCTGATCGTGGCGACTGTTACGTTTAAATCATTCGCAAGAGAGACTAACTTTACCGGTTCTCCTGATTCTAATAAAGCAATTAAAATCATCGTTTGCCGCTCTTCAGGTGTATATTCCGTATGTGATAAACGAAATACATGCATTTGTAGCTGACGCTTTTTTTCTTCTTCTCCGATGATTTGAATACCAACACCTGCTTTTTTTATTAGTTGTAAATCATATGATTCAACAACTTGTTCAACACCTTTTAAATCACGGTGAACCGTTCGCTCGCTTACATCTAACTGCTTAGCGACATCTCCTACTGTAATTCCTTTTGGGTTCGCTAATAAAAGATCTAATATTTTTCTTTCTCTCGCTGATATATACACACACTCACCTCCCATCTAGCAACGATTGTTGACAATTTTTAAAAACACGTTTGCTTTTCAAGAAAAATTTTACCGTCACTCTTCTTGAATCACAACAAATAGAAAGCGCTTTTTCGTCATTTTACATGTTGACATTTTTTAAATGGAAGAAGCAAAAAGGTAAGCTGTTCACTTACCTTTTTGCTTGTTTATTCGTTATTCACCTTTTTTTAACATCTCGATTAATTCATCATATTTTGGACTATTCAAGAAGTTTTCAACAGATACGTGGTACGCATTTGGCAATTTTTCTTTCGCACGATCTGTTAAATTTTGATGAGTAATAACCACATCTGCATCCGCTGGCAATTGATTAATCGCTGTATTTGTTACTTCAATATCAAGTCCAGCTTTTTGCACTTTGTTTCTCATAATGGAAGCACCCATCGCACTTGATCCCATTCCTGCATCACAAGCAAAAACAATTTTTCTCACTTGTTTTGGCGCCGCAGTGCTTAAAGCTGAAGCCACGCTGCTTTTCTTTCCTTTTAATTGTTGCATTTGTTCTGTTGCTTGTTCTAAATCGCCTTCTTCTTGTTTTGATGTTTTTAAGAAGAAGGATGCCACTAAGAAAGAAACGGTAGCAGCAACGATTACACCAGCAAGAACTCCTAAGTAATGACCGCGCGGCGTCATAGCAAGTAGCGCAAAAATACTTCCTGGCGATGGAACTGCCACAAGACCTGCATTAAATACTGTGAATGTAAACACCCCACTCACACCACCGGCAATTGCAGCTAAGATGAGTACTGGGCGCATTAAAATGTAAGGGAAGTAAATTTCGTGAATTCCTCCGAGGAAATGGATGATCACCGCACCTGGCGCTGATTGTTTTGCCATCCCTTTTCCGAATAACCAATAAGCAAGTAAAATACCAAGACCTGGACCTGGGTTTGTTTCAAGCAAGAATAAAATAGATTTTCCTGTTTTTGCTGCTTGTTCAATACCAAGCGGGCTTAAAATACCATGGTTAATTGCATTGTTTAAAAATAATACTTTTGCTGGTTCAATAAAGATGTTTGCTAAAGGTAACAATTTCGCGTTAACAATTGCTTCTACGCCTGCTGCTAATGTTTTGTTTAATCCTAAAACAACTGGACCAATTCCTTTGAAAGCGACTAATGTGAGTAATCCACCAATAATACCTGCTGAAAAGTTATTCACTAACATTTCAAAACCTTGTTTGACTTTACCGTGGAAAAGTTTATCAAACTGTTTGATCGCATATCCGCCGAGCGGTCCCATAATCATTGCCCCTAAAAACATCGGAATGTCTGAACCAACAATAACTCCCATGGTCGCTGTCGCACCAACGACTCCACCACGAACGTCATAAATCATTTTTCCGCCCGTATAACCAATTAATAACGGTAATAAGTACGTAATCATTGGGCCAACTAACTTAGCGAATGTCTCATTTGGCAACCAACCTGTTGGAATAAATAGCGCAGTAATAATTCCCCACGCAATAAATGCTCCGATGTTCGGCATAATCATTCCGCTTAAATAACTGCCAAAACGTTGTACCTTCACACGAAAACCTGTTTGATTTTCCATGCTTTTTCCTCCTTTTGATTTGGTCTTGCTATAGCTTTATATTAAAGCGCTTACAGATTGTATTCAATTTAAAGTAAATATCATTTTGTCTGTCACAATCTTGTCATTTTTTAAAAACAAAAAGAGGAAAAAACATTTCTCAACCATTCCCATCATTAGTTTGCTTCGTAACGGCAAAAACTAATGATGCATAACGATTAAAATGCCAAGGAGGGATGCACAAATGATAACAAAACTAACGAGATCTATTGCTGCCTTAAGTTTACTTGCCATTGTTGGCTGTAACAACGCAATGGACATGAACAACCGTTCAAACATTTCTGCTTTGCATACGACGCTATCAAGCGATCAATATCCTCATACAAAAGCGATATTGATTCAAGAAGCTCGCTATAAATTTGTTCCGATCGATCCGAAAGACGCAGCCAATCTACGCACACAAATTGAACGATCGTTAACGGAACAACAAAGAATGTATATGCAACCAAGACCTTACACACCGTCACCAAATGCGTATCAACGTCCAAATCAAGTGACGCCGACACAACCGAACAGACAAACACAACAACCGACTCAGCAGCAACCAAGACAAACAGCACCGACAACAAGTATTAGTCAATATGCACAACAAGTCATCGATTTGACAAACAGAGAACGTGCTCGTGCAGGTCTTCCAGCTTTACGTGCTGATGCGCAGCTCAGCTCGGTCGCTCAGAAAAAATCGGAAGATATGCGAAAAAACAACTATTTCTCGCATACAAGCCCAACGTACGGTTCTCCTTTCGATATGATGCGCGATTTTGGCGTTTCTTATCGAACAGCTGGGGAAAACATCGCGAAAGGGCAACGGACACCGCAAGAAGTGGTCAATGCGTGGATGAATAGCGCCGGACACCGAGCGAACATTTTAAATCGAAACTTTACGCATATCGGTGTTGGATTTGACGGAAACGGAAACTATTGGACACAAATGTTTATTGGAAAGTAAAGTCCCCTTTACCATTGTAAAAGGAAATGTCATTTGAAACTAAGCAACATCATAAAAAAACCGCCGTCTTAACACGAGGCGGCGGTTTCCTATCTTACCGTTCAGACACTTTTTCTAATAACGCATCTCCTGTTTTACTTACACGTACATAGGCAAAACGAACATGGCGTTGGATATCTACTCCTTTTTTCTCTGGAACAAAGTACGCTTCAATTCCATAAATGATTGTATTTCCATATATATGTCCGTTTACTAATACATCCCCTTCTCGATACATATCCCCATTTCGTTTTTTTCCATTTAATGAATAAATGCCAACTAATCGATGAATTCCCGCTTCATCTTTTCGTAAAATGACTTGCACTTTTCCCCACTCATTCATTCCTTCAATCGTCGAAATATTGTATTGAAGGCGTACATAATCCCCTTGGATAAGCGAGCGTGGATCGACTGGCTCAAGTTGCAATTTAATTTGTTGACCGAATCGAAGGTGTTGTTCTTTGTCAAACGTCACATAGACGATAAAAGCAAACTGCAAAATCATGACAACAAAAAGGGGTAACCATTTTTGTTTCGTAACAGAAAACGAAATCGCTTTTCTTTTTTGTACAAACGCTGCCAAGACAAATAAGCATAAGCCAACAATCGCTAGAGTAACCGACTTATGCAGTAAATCCCATACCCATTCATAATACTTTAACACTAAAAATAAACACGTATATACCCAGGCAATCCATTGTTCTCGCTCATTCGTACGGAAAAAGAGGAAGAAAGCAACAGCGACGAGAAATAATATGTTCCAAACGACATACATTCCATCTACCTCAAAAAAATCAGCACTTGTCAATAGAAGGAGCGAAGTAAACGAAAAAACAAGAAACAAAAAACGTTCGTACGTATGTTTGGAAAACCAGTAAATCGCACTATAAAAAACAAATATAATAAATAACGTGAAACGAATATTGTTCCATTCATCAAGCATCATCATGGCGAGATAAATCGAGACAGCGATATTTGTCATCGCCCGTACGCCTGCTTTCATACGCCATGAAATAAAAAATAATGTAGCGACATATACACTCATCGCAATAAAAGAAACATCCGTCGCGCTAAACGCTCCAAGTATATATCCAATCGCAAGCAACGTATAGCGAACAACATCGTTCCATCTTTTCCATAACAACCCCGGAACAACGAACAAAATAATAGATATACTTAACAACCAATAAGGAGAAAACACATCGAACCAAAACGACAATAACTGCATGATACTTCCAATTGCAATAACAGAAGCTACCCCTGTGACAATGATTTGAAAAGCTACAAGGAAAAATTTTTCTAATTTTCCATCACTTCGCTTTTTCATCCAGCGAAGCGCATAAATGCCTGTATAAACGATGATGGCAGCCAACACAAGCCCAAATATATACCAATTTCCACCAAAATGCCGCTCAACAAAGCGAAAATATTGCACGACCCAAAACATACCTGTAAATAGCACCGTGCATATAAAATACGGTTGTTTTCTTACGTATGTTAAAAACAACACGAAGATAAAAGCATATACGTATGGCCAAAAATGAAACTGATCAGTGGAAATTCCTTGTATAAAGATGACAAATAGCCAACTGTGCATCGCCACGTAAGCCAGAACAGAAACAATTGATGGACGTCCAAGAAATGAAATGATCCCGTTGATTACGACAAAAAGCAATAAAATAAAAATCGACGGCCATTCTCCGCGTTCAATTTGATACGAAGACGGAAAATAGTAAAACCAAAATGTAAGCTGCAGCAACCCGAAGCTGAATATAGAGAGAAATCGACTGCGAGTAAGCCATGCCAAAACAGCAGTAGGAATAAACCAAATAAAAAACAACAAAAAGCTATCGGCGTGTGAATTATACACTTGCCCCATTAATGCAACACAAACCCCGAACGTAATCGCTCCAAAAATAAGCAACCATTTACTAAAAAAATGATGGCGAAAAACCGTGGCGCTCAGGCCATAAAACAAAATCATAAACCCAGCACCAATCCCGACTTTCGTCAACCGTCCAAGCTCCGGCCAATTCGAAGCAAAAAAATAAACGAGCGCTGCGACTAAAAACAAAAGTCCTAACAAATATGTTGTTTTCACAACACGTTGTGCCATGAAGTGGCCTCCTTAAACATCCTTTTTATCATTATACTATGACTAGAGGCCAAACGTATACATCATTCATCGATATCCAAGCCGTTCTGAAATTTGTTTACCTATCTTTCTCATTTGTGCGTGAAGTTGTTCAATCCGCTCATTTGTCATGCGAATGGTCGGTCCAGAGACACTTACTGCGGCAATGACTTGTTTCGTATGATCAAAAATCGGAACAGCGACACATCGTATACCGTATTCGTTTTCTTCTAAGTCGAGCGCATAACCGTGTTGCCGAACACGTTCTAGTTCTTGAAACAACATTTGACGATCTGTAATCGTATAATCAGTATGTGGCGGCAATCCTTTTCGATCTAAAATATCTGCAACAACATGTTTAGGCAAATGTGCTAAAATCGCCTTCCCAACAGCTGTGCAATGCATCGGTGCTCGCTTTCCAACTTTCGAATGCATGCGCAACGTTTCATTGCCATCCAATTTTTCAATATAAATGACTTCCCCTTGATCGTACACGACAAGATGGACTACTTCATTCGTTATTTGTTCCAGCTCACGTAAATACGGTTTTGCTTCTTTACGCAAATCGATTGAATCCAACAACTTCGAGCTCATTTCTAAAAACTTATAACCGAGCTTATAACGCTCCGTTTCTTCATCTTGTTCAACATATCCATGCTCAACAAGTGTCGCCAATAAACGATAAGCAGAGCTTTTATGAATCCCTATTTGTTTCGCGACTTCCGTTACGCCCATACCGTGACGTTCGTTACTTAAAATATCCATGATTTTCAATGCTCTGCTGACGGATTTCACAAACGAATCTTTTTCCATGCTGTTTCCCACCTTTAGCACATAACGAGGGCATTCACATGGAATGCCCTCATCACATTATTGTTTTACATGCGCAAATTTTGCCTTCGCTTCTAAACGACGACGATGTAAAATCGGCTCCGTATAGCCATTTGGCTGCTCATAGCCTTTAAAAACAAGATCGCATGCTGCTTGGAAAGCAACTGAGTTATCATAATCAGTCGACATTGGTCGATATGCTGGATCATCTGCATTTTGCTCATCCACAATTTTTGCCATTCGCTTCAACGTTTCAAGCACTTGTTCTTTCGTACAAATACCATGATGCAACCAGTTCGCAATATGTTGACTTGAAATACGCAACGTTGCTCGGTCTTCCATGAGGCCAACGTTATGAATATCAGGTACTTTAGAACATCCGATCCCTTGATCAATCCAACGAACGACATAACCGAGAATACCTTGCGCATTATTGTCTAACTCTTGTTGAATCTCTTCTGGCGTCCATTGCGGATTGATAGCGACAGGAATTTGTAAAATATCATCACGATAGTTCTTTACATCTTTTTTCAATTCGTCTTGTACCGCAAATACATCTACTTGATGGTAATGAAGCGCATGTAACGTCGCTGCAGTCGGTGACGGTACCCACGCTGTATTTGCTCCCGCTTGAAGATGGGCGATTTTTTGCTTTACCATCTCTGCCATCATATCTGGCATTGCCCACATGCCTTTACCGATTTGAGCACGCCCTTGGAAACCAGCTGCTAACCCAATCGCCACGTTTGATTTTTCATAGCTTTGCAACCATGTCGACGATTTCATTTCATTTTTCCGAATCATCGGGCCTGCTTCCATTGATGTATGAATTTCATCTCCTGTACGATCGAGGAAGCCTGTATTAATGAAAACGATTCGATCTCTTACTTGATAAATACAATTTTTTAAATTAAGCGTCGTACGCCGTTCTTCATCCATCACACCAATTTTAATCGTGTTGCGCTCAAGACCAAGCATATCTTCCACACGGTCAAACAATTCATTCGCAAACGCCACTTCTTCGGAACCGTGCATTTTTGGCTTCACGATGTAAATGGAACCTTTTCTTGAATTGACATATTTCCCATTACCAAGAAGCGAATGTTTCATAATTAACGTCGTTACAACCGCATCTAAAATGCCTTCATACACTTCTTCTCCGTTTTCAAGCAAAATTGTATTGTTTGTCATTAAGTGACCGACGTTGCGAACAAACATAAGCGAACGACCAGGCAATGTGAGCGTTTCACCGCTTGGTGTTGTATACACACGATCTGGATTTAGCTCGCGTGTAACAGTTTTATTTCCCTTCGTAAAGCTCGCTGTTAAGTCGCCACGAACTAAGCCGAGCAAATTGCGATATACAAGCACTTTATCTTCTGCGTCTACTGCGGCAACAGAGTCTTCGCAATCCATAATCGTTGTTAACGCAGCTTCCAAATAAACGTCCTTTATCCCTGCTGGATCAGTCTGCCCGATCGGATGATTGCGATCCACTTGTATTTCAATATGTAGACCATTATTCTCTAACAAAATGGCAGACGGTTGCTCTGGCGAACCTTGATACCCGACAAATTTTGCTTCATCTTGCAACGTCGTCGTTTGCCCATCTTTTACCGTGACAGTTAATACGCCATCAACGACCGCATATTGAACGGCATCTTTATGCGAATATGCGCGAAGCGGTACCGTTTCATCTAAAAAGGCGCGAACGTAAGCAATAACTTTTTCACCACGCACCGGATTGTATCCTTTTCCGCGTTCCGCACCATCTTCTTCGCTAATAACATCCGTGCCATATAAAGCATCGTACAAACTGCCCCAACGAGCATTGGCTGCATTGAGAGCGTAACGTGCGTTTGTAATCGGAACAACGAGTTGCGGACCCGCTTGTTTAGCAATTTCGTCATCGACATTTTCTGTCGTAATCTCAAAGTCGTCAACTTCTGGCTCTAAATAACCGATTTCTTGTAAAAACGATTTATATTGTTCAAAATCGAACTGTGAACGATGCTGTTTATGCCATTCATTGATCTTCTCTTGCAACTCATCACGCTTGGCAAGCAACGCTTTATTTTTTGGTGTTAACTCATTAATGAGTTGCTCAAAATCTCCCCAAAACTTTCTTGGATCCACTTGGCTATTTGGCAATACTTCCTCAACAATAAATTCATAAAACAACTTAGCTACTTGCAAACGTCCAACTTGTACATATTCTCCCATCATTGTTCCCCTTCCCTTTTTTGTTGCGTATTACGAAACATTGTTTCATAAATTTCTAAGAAAATGATACCATAATGAGTCACATGTTTTCAATTATTTTCTGATAATTTAAAAAGCAGAGAACGCCCCTGCTTTACGGTTGATAAACTTTGCATTTCACAATATTCAAAACGCTTCGTACAATAAAATCAACCTATCTATACGACAATATCTTTCTTCTGGTAAATGACATATGCTGAAACAATGCTTACACTAATGATCACAATCATTAAGAACATATATAATAGATCGATTTGAAGCTCGTTAATGATCGGTGCTGCATCGACATATTTAAACGGACTCACATACTTTAAAAACGATAAATCGTCAGAAATGCTTGACATCATGCTCATAAAATAAGTAACAAAAACGAGACCAAGCGCAAACGATGAGGCATTTCTCGTTTTACGCATCATTGTCGATAATAAAAATGCCACAGCCGCGAACGTAAAATGAAGAAATACAGTTGCCATTGTTAGTAAATAAACAGCTTTTAACGACACATCGTATCCTTTAGCCATTTGAAAGCCTATAAAACTAACAAGGAGGGAAACCGCGTTTAGAATAAGAATATTCACCGTCACAACGAGCCATTTCTTTGTTAAAATCTCACTTCTTGTCACTGGCTTAGCCAGTAAAAATTCAATCGTTTTATCGTTCTCTTCCTTTGCAACGATATTTGCAGCTAACGTCGCTGCATAAACACTACCAAGTAACGTCGTCATCGTATATACACGAACACCATAATACCCTGTCAAATCACCAATGCTTAATTGATCCATTCCAAATGCTTTAATCATTGCTGGCGGCAATGATTGAAGAAGTTTTGTGACTTCTTTTTGTTGCTCGGCAAACTGTGGGAAAATACTTAATGTTAAAAGGATAAGACCACCAAGTACTGCACTCCAAATCACTAAAGATTTCGCGTTTCGTTTCCATTCCCGTTTAAACATCGTCTATCCCCTCACTTTTCGTAATAGTGCATAAACACATCTTCAAGAGACGGTTCACTAATTGACACATCTTTGATGCGCAAGTTGTGCAACTGGGCAATTAGTTCGTTCATATCCCCTCTGTATAACATCATCACTTCATTACCGCTGACTTCTTTTTTTACAACTCCCTCTAAATCAAACGTGGCATGTTGTCCTTCCTCGAGCACGACTGTCACGTGTTTCAACTGGTTTTTCGTTAAGTGTTCAATCGTCTCCACTTGAATAAGCTTGCCTTCTTTAATAATCGCTACTCGATCGCAAAGCTTTTGTACTTCTGAAAGAATGTGTGAAGAGAAGAAAATGGTCACACCTTTTTCACGCTCTTCTAACAGAAGTTCAAAAAAAGTATGCTGCATGAGCGGATCTAATCCGCCTGTTGGTTCATCTAAAATGAGCAATTTCGGCTCGTGCAGAAGAGCTTGAACGATACCGACTTTTTTTCGATTGCCAAATGATAAATCTTCAATCTTTTTATGAATATCTAAATCAAGACGCTCAGCTAACTGTTTCAATCGTCGATCCGATACTTTGTAAAATGATGCAGAATACATTAGTAATTCGATCACTTTCATATCATCATAATAATGCACTTCAGAAGGTAAGTAGCCGACGTGTTTTCGAATTTCCTTTGCATCTTTCACAATATCTTTTCCAAAAATCGTGGCGCTACCGCTCGTTGGATAAATAAAGTTTAGTAATGTGCGAATCGTTGTGCTTTTTCCTGCCCCGTTCGGTCCGATAAACCCAAAAATTTCTCCTTCTTCAATCGAAAATGTGACTTGTTCAATTCCGCGATTGTTTTTATACATTTTCGTTAACTCGTTCACATGAACAATATTCATTGTTTCGCCTCCCTCGGCATTGCTCGTTTCTTGACTAACAAGTCAATTCCATAATATAGAATTTTGATTAATTATTCAATGTAAAACAAAAATAATCCCCCTACACATGTAGAGGGATCATTTTGCAAATACATGGTTTCCAATAACAACTGTTACTTGTCGCGAACGGATCCATTCGCTTTTCGCCGTTTTTGGATTGTAAAAATATAATGAGCCGCTTCCTAAACCGCGAAAAGCGATGGCTTCCTCGACCGCTCGATACGCTTCACGATCTGCTGGTTTGTTAATCTCGCCATTTTGTACAGGGGTGAACGCATAATATCCTCCTGAACGTTCATAAATGACTTGACGAATCGTATTTGGAAAATTCGGATGATCTACACGGTTCAAAACGACCGTTGCCACAGCTACTTTTCCTGCGAATGGCTCTCCTTTTGCTTCCGCATGGACAAGACGAGCTAATAAATCTTTATCAGCTTGAGAAATCGGCTGCGGAATACGTAACGTTTCACCGACGAATAAAACGTCCGATTGTTTTTGATTCATTCGTTGAAGCTCCAGTAATGAAACATTATAGCTTTTTGCAATCGTCCAAAACGTTTCACCTGGTTTTACGTAATGAACGGTCGTTTGCGCTTCCACTTCGGTTGTTGCAAGACAAAAAGCTGCTACAAAGGTAGAAGCAAGTGCTAGTAATTTCCTCATGTTATCCCCCCTAGTCCGTTGCTCGCCTATAAGACTAGCAGGGATTTAGCAATCTATCATTATCTAATTTATGGAAAATTTTCAGATCATACGGCGTTTAACGCTCGAGAAGGTATATGGAAATTTATTCATCTATTAAAATTAGTATTATGTTTCATATTTATGTGGTCATTTTCAGCGTATATAACATTTTCCCAAAATCACAATACCTAAATAAAATAATCCGTATTGACAACTTACTTTTCGTAAGTTTATAATTATCTTGAAATCAAGATAAGGGTTGATGCATATGAACCAAAATGAGCAAACATTATCGTTAAAACTATTCGTTGTCCTTTCTAGAGCACATAAAGCTGTATCCGAGCATGTCAAACATGACATCCAACGTTACGGACTAAATCCAACGGAGTTTGGTGTCCTCGATTTGTTGTATCACAAAGGAGCGCAGCCCATCCAGCAAATCGGTGATAAAATATTACTCACTAGTGGAAGCATGACATATGTCATCGACAAACTCGAAGAAAAAGGATATATCGTCCGACAACGTTGTGAAAAGGATCGGCGCGTTACGTATGCTGTCATTACTGAGGAAGGAAAAGCATTAATGGATCACATTTTCCCACAACACGCGCAAAAAATGGCGGATATTTTCCAAGCGCTATCTACAGACGAGAAGGAAATGGCGATCCACTTGCTTAAAAAGATAGGTCTTTCATTAACGCCTTTTTAAAGGCCTATCGCACACCTTTATCTTGAAATCAAGATATATGAAAGGAGAAATGATCATGATGCACATTGGTATTTTACTTATTCGTCTAGCTGTCGGCTTGACTTTTGTCGGTCATGGAGCCCAAAAATTGTTTGGATGGTTCGGAGGATATGGTTTAAAAGGAACAGGTGGATGGCTCGAATCGATTGGATTAAAACCTGGAGTGACAATGGCTCTAGTTGCTGGTTTAGCAGAGTTTGTTGGCGGATTATTGTTTGCTCTCGGACTGTTCACACCATTTGCAGCTTTGTTGATCGCTATGACAATGGTTGTAGCCATTGTAAAAGTACATGCGCCAAATGGATTTTGGGTAACACAAAATGGCTTCGAGTACAATTTTATTTTAATTGTCGTTGTGATTGGTGTTGCGCTTATCGGTGCAGGCGACTATTCACTTGATGCACTCATGAAATAAGGAAGGAGATTTTTCAATGATTCACATATATCGTGCACATGAGCGATTTGAATCGAACCACGGTTGGTTACAAAGCTATTTTAGTTTTTCGTTTGCTGAATATTTTGATCGGAAAAATATGCACTTTGGCTCATTGCGCGTATTTAACGATGATATCATCGCGCCACAACGTGGTTTTGGCGCTCATCCTCATCAAGAAATGGAGATTGTTACAGTCGTCTTAAAAGGACAACTCGAACATCGCGATAATCTTGGTAATCATCGCATCATCTCATTTGGTGAAGTACAACGAATGACAGCCGGAACAGGCATTGTACATTCAGAAATGAATCCGTCTACTACGGACGAAGTCAACCTTCTACAGCTTTGGTTTTTACCTGAAACGTACGGTCTTACCCCATCATACGAACAAGTTTCATATGATATTGAAAAAATGAAAAATCGCTTATTGCCTATTGTTTCTAAAAAGCATGCAGGTGATCAAGTTGCTTATATCCATCAAGATATAACGATGTATTTATCGGATTTAGAAAACAACGAGCACATAACATTCCATCAACAAGAAGGACGTCGAATATATGTGTTTGTTATTGAAGGAGAACTTGTGTTAAATGGTGAAACGATGTTACAACGTCGTGATGCTGCTCGTATAACAGATATCACACAATTGCACATAGCAGCGAACATAGACAGCCGTTTTATGCTCATCGACTTACCGTAGTGGTCAGCTTGCCCTTGAAAACGGGCAAGCTGAATTTTACTGAGAAACACGTACATCTTTCGGCAGCCAAAATGTCAACACGCCAAACAAAGGAAGAAAACTACACATCACCATAAGTGTTTTTAACGTATACACATCTGCGATTTTGCCAAGTGCAACCGCTCCAAGCGCCCCCATGCCAAATGCAAGACCAACAATTAATCCAGAAGCCATCCCCACATTTCCTGGAAGCAATTCTTGTGCATAAACAACAAAAGTAGCGAAACTAGACGATAAAATAAAGCCTGTGACAAAAACAATTGGCAAAACGAAATGAAGTGGCACATATGGCAAAATGAGTGCAAACGGTGCCGTACCAAGCGTGGATGCAAAAATTAAATTTCGTCTCCCAAATCGGTCGGCAAGCGGACCGCCAAAAACAGTACCGATCGCCCCTGCAATCATAAAAACAAACAAATAAAGCTGCGCCTCGCGAATGGAAATATCGTAATATTTCATCAAATAAAACTGATAATAGTTTGAAATTCCCGCATAGTACCACGAACGTGCAAATACTAGCAACACGAGAAGAACGAGGGCAAATATAATTCGTTTGCTTGTATGTGTCTTTCCTTCTATTGTTCTGTTCGGACGATTTTTCAGTTGACGTAGCTGAAGAGCATACCATTTCGATACCCAAAATAAAACGGACATTCCAATGGCTGCAACAATGACAAACCAACCTGCTCCCTTTTGACCGAATGGAACAAAAATCAGTGCTGTAAATAGCGGAGCAAGGGCGTTGCCTGTATTTCCGCCAAGTTGGTAAATGGATTGAGCGAATCCCCTTCTCGCCCGTGCGGCAAAATAAACGACACGAGAACCTTCTGGATGAAATACAGCCGAGCCTAATCCGATAAATAAAACGGACAATAAAACAAAGAAAAAATTAGGCGCAAACGCCAATCCAATCATTCCTAACATGCTCGCTCCCATGCCGAGCGGCAAAAAACTCGGCGATGGATAGCGATCAGAAAACAATCCGACAACCGGCTGTAAAATAGAAGAAGTCATATTCAGCGTAAATGCAATCCAACCGATTTGTGTATAAGATAGATGCATCGATGATTCTAAAATCGGAAACAACGCTGGGACAACAGCTTGCATCGCGTCATTCAATAAATGACCAATACTAATGGCAATTAAAATCGGATAAACGACTGTTTGCATATTTGTACGTTGTTCAATACTTGTTTGCATTGTCCTCTCTCCCTATAAAACAAATGGAATATTTACATTATAATACCTTTTGTCAATCTTTCAATTTTTTTGCTTACTTAATAAAAAGCGCCCCATCATATTGATGAGACGCTTTTTCACCTTGTGATTCAAAAGAGCTTACGCGCGTTTCCGTATTCATCTTATACACCTGTTTCTCAGCCACATGTAAATACTTCAATTAACTAAAAATTTTTGTCACATCAACCGAAAATTGCGGAAAAACAAATGAACGTACATTTCCTTTTTCCTTGATCACTTCCGTTTGGTCGTATTGACCTTTTTCGTTTAACGCATATACTTGTATGCTATTTAACATCGGATTTACAATCCAATATTCTTTTACGCCATAGCGCATATAAATGTTTAACTTGAAAACTAAATCATGAGATTGGTTAGACGGACTTAAAATTTCTATAATCCATGTAGGCACACCAACATATTTTTGATCTTGCAATCCTTCTTTATCACAAATAATACTTAAATCAGGAATGACAATATGTTGTTCTTGAATATCATCGCGTTGCAATTCAACATCAAACGGCGCATGAAACACTTCACAATCTGTCCCTTCAAAAAAGCGAAAAAGTTCCACGTACATGCGCCCAGATATTCGCTGATGCTTTGTAGAAGGCGAAGGAGTCATGCATACAGCCCCATTCATATATTCCAACCGTCTGTTTGTTTTCTCCCTTAATTCATAATACTCCTTCAACGACATCCAACGTTGGCTAGCGATGCTCACGGAATCACTCCTTTTTACTTTCCATTATACTTTCCTTTTGAAGCAGCTTCTATGGCAAACTGTGCCCCCATTAACGCAACGGCGCATAAAATGAAAATATGCAATATACCTACAAAATTCCCTCCCTTATGCTTTTGACGCAAGCATAAGGGATGAAACGCGTTTCGATGCAACATGTTTTTAAAACTTTTCTGCTATCCGTCGAATGAAGACGAGCGAAGCGATTGCAATGAAAGCAAGAATCGTTTCTACAATCCAAACATTTGAAATGACTTTCACTTGATATAGCGCAGGGACAACATCAATGAACGCATGCATCAAAATCGCATACATCACATACCGAAATTGCCCGTTCCTAACTCCGTATAAAACAAGCAGAGAGAGCGCCACATGGATAGCGATTGCAAATATTCGCTCGATACCACCTAATACATACATCCAATCCGGCTGATTCAACATCGATTGAATCATGTCGACTTGTGTAGCAGGAAGCGAGGAAGCAACTTGCTCAAAATCACCTGTTTGAACGAGATGAGACATCACCATCATATTCACGGCACTAAAAGCACCGATGAGCACGGCTTCTATTCCTCCATGCCCTAGACCAAATGATAATCCGTCCCCGTACGTTCGATTGTTTTTTAACATGAAACGAAATCCGATATATCTACCAATTTCCTCAAATACTCCAGCTGCTAACGCCCCGTAAGCAACAAACGCCCAAACATTATTGGTTCCTTTTAACGATGTACCGCTTGGATCAATGACAAGAAAGTGAAGTATTTTCTCAAAAACTTGTGAAAATAACACAAAAATAAGCAAACCAACACCAAATGCTTTCCAAGAAAACCAACCTTTTTTTCGTCCATATATAATAAGCACTAAAGGAACAAATAAAGAAAGAAGTAATTGAACAGACATCCCAACCAAACTGATCTCTCCCCTCATTTACGAGAAAATATATACGACTGGACAAACATATAAATCGTGCCACTAAAAACGATAATTAAGAGCAAAATAAAACGCCATACGCTTTCTACAAATATCGTGAGCGTAATCAACACACCCATAATGACAAACACTTTTCCACCGACGCGGTGCGTTTTTTGCCAAACTACTTCATTTTCTAACGTCCAAGGGGTACGGATGCCGAAAAAATAATTCGGTTTAATTTTCGGCATATAATTCCCAAGGACAATAAACAATAATCCAACTCCAAGCGGCACAACAACGTCAACTTGTACAGAAATTCCTATATTGTATGCAAGCGTCACCACATGTAGACTAACGAAAAAGATGACAAGCACATGTAAAAAAATACGATATACATTTTTAAATTTCTCGTAATTTTCTTTTCGTGGATCGATCTTTGGCAAATAAATAAGCAAAAAAGTCATGCCGGTTAAAAGAAGCGGAAGTAAAAGCGCTCCCCACCACTTATTCATAAAACCATCTGGTTCTCCCGCAACGTTCCAATGAATCGCCACTTCATTTGGTAAATATGGGATAGCAATAAAACTCAATACGTAGCTGCACAATATAAGAATGACAACCACCCAATATTTTTTCATGATTTATCCCCTTCTTTTTGCAATATATCGTAAAACCAACTCATTAAATCTTGGAAAACAGTTGTGTTCAATGAGTAATAAATATGCTGACCAACGCGACGATCTTCCACTAGGTCGGCTTGTTTTAATATTTTTAAATGATGGGAAACGCTCGGCTTTTGCATATCAAAATGTTCAGCAATTTCCCCTGCAGTTAAGTCTCCTTTTTTTAATAAAGAAAGAATTTTCCTCCGGTTCGGGTCAGCAATCGCCTTAAACGCCTCGTTAAACGACATCTTTTTCACCAACTTCCTTTTAGATATTTAGACAGTCTTCTAAATATCAATCAAAAAAATTAGATATTTAGATAAATTTCTAATTACATTATATCCCTTTTTACACATAAGTCAATATCAAAAAAGAAGAAGCCCCACGAGCTTCTTCTCACATTCCATTACTCTTTCACTTTCACCGCTGTACCTGTCGCAATGCACATCATCATTCCATCGCGCAACGTTTCAAAGTCAAGATCGACACCAATCACTGCATTTGCGCCCATATTTCGCGCTTTTTTTACCATTTCTTCTACTGCCATATCCCGTCCTTCAGCTAGCTTGCTTTCGTATGTTCCGCTTCGGCCACCGATGATATCGGTAATGCTCGCTAAAAAGTCGCGGACAACGTTAGCTCCTAAAATGACCTCACCAGACACTAAGCCGAGATATTGTTCAATTTGTTTTCCTTCGATGCTGTTTGTTGTTGTGACGATCATGTAAATTACTCCTTTCTATAAATAAAATTTGCCCTTTTATTATATTCTCGGTCGCTTCAAATCATCCTTTTTTACAAACAAATCGGCTTCCCCAATGGAAAGCCGATCTGTTTAGTCATGAAAGTTTGTTCCATCTGTCACTTCTTTTACAATACCTGCGCGAATAACAAAATCACCAAAGTGTTCATCATCCAATCGCTCTTTCGCGTAACGCGAAAGAAGCATGCGAAGTTCAGCTAAAATTTCTTTTTCTCCAATATTTTCACGATATAATTTTCCGAGGCGACTGCCGTCAAACGCTGCTCCGAGATACATATTATATTTACCAACGGATTTGCCGATAAATGCAATTTCCCCAAGCACATGGCGTGCACATCCGTTCGGACAGCCCGTCATACGAATGGTGATTTCTTCATCGCGAAGCCCGTTTTCCTCAACAATTTCCTCAATTTTATCAATGAGTGTCGGCAAGTATCTCTCAGCTTCTGCCATCGCTAATCCACACGTTGGCAAAGCCACACAGGCCAGCGAGTTACGACGAAGAGCACTATAATGTTTCCCATCTGTTAATTTATATTGCTTAATAAGCGCATCAATTTCTTCTTTTTTCTCGCTTGGCACGTTCGCAATGACTAAGTTTTGATTAGCTGTTAAACGGAAGTCACCTGTATGCACTTTCGCAATTTCTCGCAAGCCTGTCATTAAAGGATAATCATCCGTATCTTTCACTCGACCGCCTTCGACGAATAACGTAAAATGCCACGTCCCGTTTACCCCTTCAACCCAGCCATATCGATCGCCGTTATGTTCAAAATGATACGGACGCGCTTCTTCTAGCTCCCAGCCAAGCCGACGCTCTAATTCTGCTTTGACAGCTTCAAGCCCTAGTCGGTCGATCGTATATTTAAAACGAGCATGTTTACGTACAGAGCGATTGCCGTAATCGCGCTGAATGGTAACGACTTTTTCTGCCACATCAATGACTTGTTCTGGCTTACAAAAGCCGATCACTTTCGCTAGCTGCGGATATGTCGTACGGTCGCCGTGTGTCATTCCCATGCCACCGCCGATCGCCACGTTAAAACCAACGAGCTTTCCTTGTTCAACAATCGCAATAAACCCGAGGTCTTGCGAAAACACATCGACATCGTTTGACGGTGGAACGGCGATACCGATTTTAAATTTCCGCGGCAAGTACAGTGCTCCATAAATCGGCTCTTGCTCTACTTCTGGTGTACCAGCTACTTTTTCTTCATCCAACCAAATTTCGTAATATGCTCTTGTTTGTGGCAATAAATGATCACTTAACCTTTTCGCCCATTCATACACTTCCGCATGCACTTCTGACTGGTACGGATTCGGGTTACACATGACGTTTCGGTTCACGTCACCACAAGCTGCCAACGTTGTAAGCAGAGCATCGTTAATAGCTTGCAGCGTTTTTTTCATGTTCCATTTCAATACGCCGTGAAACTGAAATGCTTGTCGTGTCGTAAGTTTCAACGTCCCGTTCGCATATGTCCGCGCCAATTCATCCATCACAAGCCACTGCTCAGGTGTCGCTACGCCGCCTGGGGTACGAACACGAATCATAAATTGATACGCTGGCTCTAACTTTTGTTTTTGTCGCTCTGCTCTTAAATCACGATCATCTTGCAAATAGCTGCCATGAAATTTCATTAATCGGTTATCATCTTCTGGGATACCTGCTGTGATGCGATCTTCCATCGTTTCTTTTAACGTGCCGCGCAAATAGTTGCTTTCTCGTTTAATTCGCTCGACGTCACTTGGCGGTCCATCTGGCGCGGTTAATAAAAATTTTTCCACAATGATCCCCCCTAATATACATCGCGTTGGTACCGCTTTTGTTTTTGCATCTCAGCTATATACGCTTCCGCTTGTTCTCGCGTCATATTTCCTTCTTGAGCAACAATATGGATAAGCGTCTCATGAACATCGCGCGCCATACGCTGCTTATCGCCGCAGACGTAAATAGCTGCCCCTTCTTCTAACCATCGGAACAACTCTTTCCTTTGTTCAAGCATCCGGTGTTGGACGTACACTTTTTCTTTTGTATCGCGTGAAAAGGCAACGTCCATTTTCGTTAACACACCGTTTTTCAACCACGTTTGCCATTCTGTTTGGTAAAGGAAATCGGTCACGAAATGTTGGTCGCCAAAAAATAGCCACGATTTCCCTTTCGCCCCAATCGCCTCACGCTCTTGCAAAAAGCTTCGGAACGGCGCAACTCCTGTGCCTGGTCCAATCATAATAATTGGCGTATTTGCATCTTTCGGCAGTTTAAAGTTTGGATTGTGATGAACGAACACAGGGAGTTTGTCACCGATTTGTAGGCGCTCTGCACAAAACGTCGAGCAAACGCCTTTTCGCAACCGCCCGTGCGCTTCGTAACGAACCGCACCAACGGTAATATGCACTTCCTCTGGATATGCTAATAAGCTGCTTGCGATTGAATAAAAGCGCGGCTGCAACTTCCGTAAAGAAGACACAAACTGTTCTGGCGTCATCTCCCACGGGCCGAAATCACGAAGGACATCGAGCACATCACGCCCTTTCATATAATCTTTTCGCTTCGCTTCTTGTTCAACAGAAAGAAACGCATGAAACGCTTGATTATGCGAAAATGAAGCAAATGCTTGCAATAATTGCTCGCTTAATACCGTAATTTCTAAATGAGAGATCAACGCTTCTCTTAACGGCTCTTCCTTTTCTTCAACAGAAACCGGTGTGGCTGGATTCCATTTCATTTCTTGAATAATAAGATCGACAAGTTCTGGGTCGTTTTTCGGAAACACGCCGAGCGCGTCGCCAGGTTCAAACGTAAGTCCCGATCCTTCTAGCGATAGCTCAATATGACGCGTTTCTTTATTTGAACCGCGTCCATTTAAGTTGATGTTTTCTAATACTTCCGCTTCGAACGGATGTTTTCGTGAATAAAGCGCGGTTGGCTGTGCTTGCGTCGGTTGTGGAGC
Organism: Anoxybacillus mongoliensis; assembly: GCF_014201515.1. Lineage (GTDB taxonomy): Bacteria > Bacillota > Bacilli > Bacillales > Anoxybacillaceae > Anoxybacillus > Anoxybacillus mongoliensis. The sequence goes on along the minus strand of NZ_JACHEQ010000017.1, from coordinate 17,338 downwards.
TGCCACGGAAACGGTTCCTTGCTTATCTAGCTCGTTCAGCACCCCAGTAAGCCATTTCGCTGCCGCTTCTTCGTAATCGACGTCGCAATCGACGCGCTCATATAACCGCTTTCCGCCTAGCTCTTCTAACCGTTTATCAAAATCTTTTCCCGTCTTGCAAAAATGCTCATACGACGTATCGCCGAGCGCCAATACCGAAAAACGAAGATGATCGAGTTTCGGTGCGCGCTTGCTGTGAAGAAATTCATAAAACGATAACGCATTGTCCGGTGGCTCCCCTTCTCCGTATGTGCTAACGACAATGAGCAGCGTATTTATTTTTTTCAACTCGTTCGGCTTAAAATCAAGCATTGAGGAAACGGTGACGTGAAACCCACGATGTTTAAGTACCTCCCCTGCTTTTTCCGCCAATTTTTGTGCGTTTCCTGTTTGCGACCCATAAAGGACGGTCACTTCTTTCGATACAGAGACTTCTTGCTGTACCGCCACACCGAACGACTCATTGGCAGCTAAATAACCACTTAACCAAAGCTTTTGCGCTGGTGTTAATGTCGGCAAAAGCCGATTCAGGAGCTTAACTTGTTCTTCATTAAATGGACTGTTTGTCACTTGAAATGGCAACCTTGTTCACCTCTTTTTCCACTATTCCTATAAATCAAGTATGTTTTATTTGACTTTACCGTAAAAAATAAAATTAGTAAAATAAATATAAATTATCAGAACTATTTATTTTTTTAATAATTAAGGAGCGATCGTCGTGTACGAAGAATTAAAAACATTTATTACTCTAGTCGAGGTGAAAAATTTCACAAAAACAGCAGACATTCTTCATTTATCCCAACCGAGTGTAAGCTTGCACATTAAAAACTTAGAAAAAGAATTCCAAACGAAACTATTTATTCGTTCCCCGAAAAAATTACAAATGACGCCAACGGGGGAATTGCTTTACGATCGGGCGAAAAAGATGATTGCCTTGTACGAGCAAACAAAACAAGACATTTTACAACATCACGATTGTGTGAAAGGGACATTAAAAATTGGGGCTAGTTTTACAATTGGAGAATACGTGCTACCTTCTTTTTTATTTGCCTTACAAAACGATTACCCAGACTTGCATCTCGAAGTCATCATCGGCAATACGAAAGAAATTGTAGAGCTCGTCCGCACGTATCAAACGGATATCGGTTTAATTGAGGGACAAACGAATGAAAAAGAGCTTACGGTATACCCGTTCATGCAAGATGAGCTAGTTATCGTTGCTTCGAATGACCATCCGCTCGTTCACCAACAAGCCGTATCGATAAACGATCTACAAAATCAAATATGGATTACACGTGAATTAGGATCAGGCACACGTGAATATTTTCATCATTTCATTCGCTCAAATGGGCTAAAAGTGAAATCGCTCATGATCATTAGCAGTAATCAAGGAATTAAAGAAACATTAATGCGTGGAAACGGATTAGCCTTTCTTTCACGCCATGTAATTGAGCGCGAATTAAAACAAGGTCATTTATCGATCGTCTGTTTAAATCATCCGCCTTTTTACCGAACGTTTTCTTATCTTTATGCACCAACGATGAAAAACAACAAACTCGTACATTTATTGATTGATTTACTCGAACAAAAAAGGCTGTGACAAACAAGTTGCTTTGTCACATCCTCACCACTTAATGTTCCTCTAACTGTGAAACAGGAACGCGCTGTTGTTTTTCGGGGGTGTCCAAAAAGTGAATCGTCGCCATTTCTGTTTTCGTATCAACATGTTCGATATAGACAGATTTTCCGTGATACGTCACATGTTTCATATCCGGCGACTCGGCAATTTGTTGTGCGCGTATGATGTTCATCTCGCTTTCCTCCTTTCAAACAATGATTATCGTCTACGTTTTGCATCAAAATATGCAAAAAAAGAGCGCCAAAAGGCACCCATTATATTAATTCAAGCAACTTCTTTTTATTTTGTTGTACTTTTTCTTCTAACGTTTTCACTTTTTCTTTTAACGCTTGTATGTTGGCGTCATCCGCAGACAATTTCTTCTCTAACGCACGAATTTCATTTTTTACTGCTTTTAACTGGTTAGAAGTGGAAATAAGTTTTCCAATCCATTTATCTAGTTCTTCTTGCTTTTCCGCTTCATCTTCTTCATCCACTTGTACAACGGTGGATTGTTCAGTTGTCGTCACAGCAGTGCTATTTTGCTCATTAACTACTTCTGTTGTTTGTTCATTTTCGTCTGTTTTTTCATTTGGAATTAGTTGTTCGTTTGGCATGCTAAGCGCTGCAAGTGCCGCTGTTACCTCATCCAAACGCAATTCGATCTTACCGAGTTTTTTATTTAATTCTACTAATTTGTTTTTCAACATTTGTTGTTCTTTCTTCTGTTTGGCTAGTTCTTGTTTTTTCTTTTCTTCTTTTTTCTTTTGCGCTAACAGTTGTTTTTTATTCGCTTCTTCTTTTTTCACAATAACATGACTCTTCTCTACATGTTTTCCGTCATGCTTTGCTGCGAAAGTAGGAGAAGCAACAAGCATCCCTGCTAATAAAATCGGTAAGCCTTTTTTCAACATTACCTTTCTCCTCCATTTCATATGTATTCTTTTTGGTAATGGCAGCTGGCTGGCATAGGTTCTTCCCTTAGCCCCTATAGCTTTGCGACGCTAAGTTTCCTTAGCTGTGCCCTTACTTCTTATTATACTTCGCTTATTTTCATGCACATGAATCAAAAGTCCTTATTTTTCTAGTAATATATGAGAAAATAAAGGAATAAAAAATCGAAGATAGAAGTTATATTGATAAAGGGGGAGCAGCAGTTATGCTAGAAAAGTGGTTGAAAGAATCTTCGTATACGGTTGTCTTTACTGGTGCAGGGATGTCGACAGAAAGCGGACTTCCTGACTTTCGTTCGGCGAATACAGGGCTTTGGCATACGAAAAATCCTCAGCAATTGGCGAGTACATATGCACTAACACATAACCGCCAAGAGTTTATCGCATTTTATCAATATCGTATTCGCACGTTGCTTGAATGCCGGCCGCATGTCGGGCATATGATTTTGGCCAACTGGCAAAAGCAAGGGATTATTCATCAAATCGTCACACAAAATGTTGACGGCTTTCACCAACAAGCAGGCAGTACAAATGTCATTGAATTACATGGAACGTTGCGAACAGTTCGTTGCTTACGCTGTAAGCAAACGTACGATGCGAAACGATATGTAGAAGAACAGTTTGAGTGCACATGCGGCGGATTTTTGCGCCCTTCCGTTGTCTTATTTGGCGAATCGTTGCCGCATGATGCAATTGAACAAGCATGGAAAGCAGCCGAACGGGCGGACTTATGGATTGTGCTCGGCTCTTCTTTGCAAGTATCGCCGGCGAACGAACTTCCCGTCATCGCCAAACGAAATGGAGCAAAACTTGTTATCGTGAACATGGAACCGACGCCATTCGATGATTGGGCAGATTTAATTGTACATGGCCGTAAAATCGGAGAAGTGTTGCAGGAAATTGACGAATTCCTTTGATTGTGTCCCAAAATATGTTCTTTTGGGACACAATCATTGCCTATTCTTTATTTTCCAAAAACCATTCGTATATTACTTTTGCTTCACGTTCGTCAACATCAACGACCTTTCCGCGTATACCCGGCATGACTGTCGCACGTACGGTACATAATCCGAGCCGTTGTTGCATACGAGTTTGTGAGATCGTTAACGACTGAATACAATGTTTTAACATATATACTGTTTTTATCGTCAGCCATCCACTTCTCAATGCTAGCTGCTCACTCTTAATCGTTACTCCCGCTCGTCTATAACTTCGATAGCCGACATGTACTGCGGGCAAAAGGAGAAGGAGCGTTTCAAATCGCTGAAAAAATACGATTGTGATGACCGGGATTAGCATAACCGTATAGAGCGATCTCAACATATAGCGCCAACGGGCACGTGTACATAGCGATCGAAACGAATTGTGCAAACGATATTCAGGAAAACATGTCGCAACAAGAGAAGTGACTTCGTTTTTACGAACAAGCGGAAACAGCACGAGACTGCCATGTTTTCCATCATCAAGTGCTCCTCCGGCATGAATAAGGTGCACAGAAACATAACCGAACAAGTAACGAATCGGACTTTCCTTCACTGCAATGGCTTGAACGCGCTCAATCGATGTAGAAATGCTCTTTTTTTGCAGCAATCCTGTTGTTATCGTTATCGTTTTGTTTTGTTTGACAACCGTAAAGTTCATATAGCGAAAAAGATGACCGATCACAGACAACACATAAGCGATCATAAGAACGACAAGTAAAAAGACAAGTGTAGAAGCTGTATCGTCAACGCGAAAAAATATGTTTAGCCGTTCAAACGGAATGAAATTATCAAAATCAGAAAGAAGTGCACCAATCGCTGCAATGACACTGAAAGCGCCGCCACTTGTTACGGCTAAAAAGAGCACATCTCTAAAACGGAGCGTAAATACAACATCCATCTCATTTTTTATAAGCATGTTTCCTTCGTTTTGATTGCGTATCGCACGTTCAATTTGATCGGCTTCTTCCATAGAAACGGCTGGCAACACGACTTCCGGATCATCAATTTGCCTGCCAGCTGTTTCAATATGTACTTGTACAACACCTACAAGCCGCTGCAACAACCCTGACGAATGTGAGATACCTTGAATACGATCAAATGGAATATACCGTTTCTTTTTTACAAATATCCCTTGTTCAATATACATGTTGTGCTCTTCTAAACGATATGTAAATCGCCGCCACGACATATACCCAGCGAACATAGCATAAAAAAGAAATAAAAACAAAGGCAGCCAATCAACGAAAGGATCACCTGTTTTCTCTTTTATCGCAATAAGTAAGGCAAGGGCAAGAAAAGGTCCTTGTTTCAACCGCTTCATCGTGTAAATGACAATCGCAATCGGATGCAACCGTTTCTTTTCATGCATCATTTTCATCTTCCTTCACTAAAGAGGAAATGTAGTAGCGCAACTTCTCTGCTTCTTGCTCATCAAGAAATGGAATTTCGTGCGCAGTTGCTGCTGTATAAATATAAAGTGAAGCAAGTTTTTGCCTTCGTGCTAACGGACCTTGCTTTACATCAACATGTTGAACGCGACGAAGCGGAATAAGCGTACGCTTTCGAATCCATATCCCGTGTTCAAGTTCAATTTCTCGATCGCGAATCATATATCGCCACCGCTCCCATTTCCAGAGCGGAACGAAAAAAACAAATAAAACAACGTCTACAATCCATAAAAAAACTAACAACCAAACAACCCATGTTGGAACAAAAAAATGAATAACCACGTACAAAAATAAAAAAATAATTAAACGAATGGCTTCATATATCCGCCATACAGACACAGCCCGTTCAGAAAGTTTGTTTTTCATCTTTCACATCCTCTCTTTTAACGCCTCCATGACTGCCACTTCCAAAATCCGAACGCCATCAAGCAAGCATGAACGGTCAAACGTCATGTGTGGATGATGCAATCCAGGTTTTAAGTCCGCTCCAAGTCCTAGCATCGCCGCTTTTACGTGCGGTCGTTGAATCGTGTAAAAATGGAAATCCTCACTTCCTGACGTTTGTAAAGGTGGCATACATCCCTCCTTACCTAAAACTGCAATAATTCCTTTTCGAATACATTGTTCTGCTTCACCGGATACTTCTGCCGCTGGAACAAAATCTACCCATTTATACGAAATACGTACTCCCATCGTTTCAGCATGTTGAATAATTTGTTCCACTTTTTGTTTAATTTGTTGCAATAACACGTTTGTTTCTGCTCGTATGTCTAGAGCGAAATGGGCGCTACCTGGAATAATATTTAAATTTTCTCCCCCTGCTACACACTTCGTCATTTTTACAGAATACGATTGTTGTGGAGAAAAATAAATGTTTTTCAATTGAAAATTAATAAGCGAAATGACATCAATCGCATTTACTCCTTGATGCGGACGTGCCCCATGACAATCATCTCCATGAATGTGTCCAACAAAAAACTGAGCTGCACCGTGCCGAATCGATGGAGAAGCTTGTTTTAACGACAATTCTTCATTTGGACGGAGATGAACGCCAAATAAATAATCGACATCGTCAAGTACACCTTTCTCAATCATTTTTAATGCTCCATTTCCTTTTTCTTCCGCTGGCTGAAAAAGAAAGCGAATCGTCCCTTGTTTCCACGTTAACGTTCTGAACCGTAAAATTAACCCCATCACAATCGTCATATGTGCATCGTGCCCGCACGAGTGATTCGCGCGAAATTCCCCATCTACTTCTTGCCATAAAGCATCCATATCGGCTCGCACCATTACAACAGGTTTTCCATTACCCATTTCCGCAACAATGCCTGGACAGTCATCAAATAAGCGATAGCGAACACCTTCATTTTCTAAAAATTGTTTAATATACTGTGTCGTTTTGAACTCATTCCAACTCGTTTCAGGATGTGTATGTAAATGATGAAAAAACTCAAATAGACGCTGTTCTAACTCAATATTATCCATCTTGTTCCCCCCGTCCTTCATAATATTTTTCTAAAAAAATGCATTGACGTCCGTCCGTCAAATCTTTATTATTCATAATAGCTTATATTTTAAGATAATTCAGAGATACAGAAAAGGGGTTTGGGAGGATGAAAAAACAAATATCGTTTTCTATCGCAATGATTCCTGTTCTCGTCACGATTACTGTCATGGCACTAACCATCGTTGTCCTTGAACAAAGTCCACACATTCCACTCATCATTGGAACAACTGTGGCTGCACTGATCGCTTGGCGACTAGGCTTTACATGGCGTGAAATCGAAGAAGCCATGTACAAAGGCATCCGCTTGGCGTTACCAGCCGTTGTGATCATTATGCTTGTCGGCTTAACAATCGGGGCATGGATTGGCGGCGGCATTGTTGCAACGATGATTTACTACGGTTTAAAGCTGTTAACGCCGTCTTTATTTTTAGTATCTATCACAATAATTTGCGCCGTCGTTTCGCTAGCAATTGGAAGCTCATGGTCGACGATGGGAACAATCGGTGTAGCTGGCATGGGAATTGGTATGAGCATGGGCATTCCTGCACCGATGGTTGCTGGCGCAATTATTTCAGGTTCTTATTTTGGAGATAAAATGTCACCGCTTTCTGATACAACAAACTTAGCTTCTGGATTAACAAATACGGATTTATTCGTACATATTCGTCATATGCTTTATACAACCATTCCTGGCTTATTTATTGCACTAGGCGTATACGCATTTTTAGGGAGAAACTTCGGAAACAAACAAATGAAAGTAGAAGAAATTGAACAAACATTAGCTGTATTACAAGAACATTTCGTTGTTTCACCGTTCTTATTACTTATTCCGCTTCTTGTCATCGTACTTGTCGCTAAAAAAGTCCCAGCTATTCCAGCACTAGTCGTTGGGATTATTCTCGGTTTTTTATCACAAATCTTTATTCAAGGCGGATCTGTGGCCAGTGCTGTACAAGCATTGCAAAGTGGCTTTAGCATCGAAACAGGAAACAAGGTGGTCGACGACTTGTTTAATCGCGGTGGTTTAGAATCGATGATGTATACGGTTTCGATGACGATTGTCGCAATGACGTTTGGTGGCGTACTCGAACATACCGGAATGTTAGAAGCGATTGTAAAACAAATTTTAAAACTAGCAAAAACAGCAAAAGGCGTCGTTACTTCAACGATTTTCTCATGTATCGCAACGAACGCGACTTGTTCGGAACAATACATTTCGATCGTCATCCCATCACGCATGTACGCAAACGCTTATAAAGAACAAGGGCTACATTCAAAAAATTTATCGCGTGCGCTTGAAGATGGTGGCACATTAACGTCTGTCTTCTTCCCATGGAATACGTGTGGCGTATTTATCCTTGGTACGCTCGGCGTGCATGCGTTTGATTATGCACCATATGCTGTATTAAATTTTATCGTTCCGATCATCTCAATTTTGTACGCACTAACGGGCTTTTCAATTGAAAAATTGCCACCTTCTGAAGTATCAGCACAAAAAAATGCTCATATTCACGCATAAGGCTGTCTATTCATCAGGCAGCCTTTTTCAAGAAGGGAGAAAAACATATGCATATTACCGCAGTCCATATACATGCCATTCGCTTACCTTTGCACGCTCCATTTGTTGTCAGTTATCATTCATATAAGGATATGCCGTCTATTATTGTAAAAATCGAAACAGATGAAGGGCTCGTTGGCTACGGGGAAGGCGTCGCAGATGAACATGTTACAGGTGAAACGTGGGAAAGCACATTCGCCATATTAAAACATACGCTAGCTCCTCGTTTGATCGGAGTAAACCCATTACATATAGAAGCTTTACACGAACGAATGAATGAAATGATATATGGTGCCCCGACCGCGAAAGCTGCGATTGATATCGCTTGTTTTGATTTAATTGGAAAAAAGCTCAAGCAACCTGTATATCAACTGCTTGGCGGGCGATTTCATGATGCCTTTCCTATTACGCACGTGTTAAGCATCGGCAGTCCAAGCGAAATGGCTGAAGAAGCGCTATCGGTCGTTAAACAAGGTTATCGTTCATTGAAAATTAAAGTTGGAACACATGTAGAAGAAGACATTGCACGCATTCAAGCGATTCGAAAACGAATAAGAGATGATATTGCGATTCGCGTCGATGTAAACCAAGGTTGGAAAAATAGTACGACTACAATAAAAGCTTTGCGTGCTCTTGAGTCCCTCAACATCGATTGGCTTGAACAACCAGTCGTCGCAGATGACATTGATGCGATGGCATACATTCGCACAAAAACAACCATTCCGATAATGATAGATGAAGGATTAAGAAACATGCGCGATATGCGTGAAATTATTCAAAAGCGAGCAGCAGATAAAGTAAATATCAAGCTAATGAAATGCGGAGGCATTTATCCTGCGATGAAGCTCGCTCATCAAGCGGAATTAGCCGGAATCGAATGTCAAATTGGTTCAATGGTTGAATCATCGATCGGTTCTGCAGCTGGTTTTCACGTCGCCTTTGCGAAAAAAATCGTTACGAGCGTGGAATTAACAGGACCGTTAAAGTTCACAAAAGATGTTGGCAATTTGCATTACGACCTTCCGTACATTCGATTAACGAACAAGCCTGGCTTAGGCATCGATGTAAACGAACAAACACTTCATGAACTAACCGCTTTTTCCGACGTCATTCGATAGGGGGGAAGAAACTTTGCAAAGTATTTTAAAACAAAACAATGAACCGTTTGTCGTTTCTCGGTTACAGATGGAACATCTCACGGAAATTTTGTCGCTACAACAGCTCGTTGTCGATCAACTAGACCAAAAAGACATTCTGCAACCATTAACGGAAGAAGAATATGCGTATATTTTACAAGGAAATGGACTTATGCTTGGTGCATTTGCAAACGATCAACTCATCGCGTTTCGGGCCCTACTCTTCCCTCCCATTGATGAAGAGCACTTAGGGTTTGACATCGGTCTTTCGAAAGAAGAATTAGAAGACGTTATTTATCAAGAAATATCCATCGTTCATCCAAAGGCACGAGGAAATGGGTTACAACAAACATTAGCTAATCTCATTATGGCCGAACTCGAACGAACAAATAAAGCGTACAAATACATCTGTTGTACAGTTGCTCCGTTCAATATTCCTAGTTTAAAAGATAAGTTTGCACAAGGAATGGAAATTGCCGCTCTAAAACAAAAATACGGTCACCGTCTTCGCTATATTTTTGTCAAAACGCGCAATGAAACGAAACGAACGTGGCGCGAATACATTTCGGTGCGCATGGATGATATTTCTCAACAACAAACATTACTTACGGACGGATGGCGTGGCATCGCTCTCGAACAACGTAATCATGAATATTGGATTCGTTTTGTAAGATAAAAAGGGGGCTCCCCCTTTTTTATTTTCCCCTACTCTACCATTTGAAATATACTTGTTTCCTAAAATCCACAATACAAAGTCCACTCGAATTTTCTCTAGTAAAAAACATATCATATTTCACCAAATGGACACATATCATTTGTATCAGACTTGGTCATCTATCGTTTTTTTGAAAACGGATACAAAAGGAGGAATTCAAATGATTTACGCTCAGCCTGGACAACCTGGCTCACTCATTACATTCAAAAAAAGATACGAAAATTTCATCGGAGGAGAATGGGTACCTCCCATTGACGGGGAATATTTCGAGAACGTTTCGCCCGTTACTGGACAAGTATATTGCGAAGTTCCTCGCTCGAAAGCAGCCGATATTGAATTAGCGCTCGATGCAGCCCACGCAGCGAAAGAAACATGGGGCCGCACATCTGTCGCTGAGCGGGCACGCCTGTTAAACAAAATCGCAGACCGAATGGAAGAAAACTTAGACATGCTTGCTGTAGCGGAAACGTGGGAAAACGGAAAGCCCATTCGTGAAACACGTGCAGCTGACATTCCTTTGGCCATTGATCATTTCCGATATTTTGCTGGTTGCATTCGCGCTGAGGAAGGTACATTAGCGGAACTTGACGACGATACCGTTGCTTATCATTTTAAGGAGCCGCTCGGAGTTGTCGGACAAATTATTCCGTGGAATTTCCCGATTTTAATGGCCGCTTGGAAACTTGCACCTGCTTTAGCTGCTGGCAACTGCGTTGTATTAAAGCCAGCAGAACAAACTCCAACATCGATTCTTGTGCTAATCGAGCTCATCCAAGATTTACTACCAAAAGGCGTTGTCAACGTCGTCAACGGATTCGGTCTTGAAGCTGGCAAACCGCTCGCTTCGAACCCGCGAATTGCGAAAGTTGCCTTTACCGGCGAAACGACAACAGGACGTCTCATTATGCAATATGCATCTCAAAATTTAATTCCGGTCACACTTGAGCTTGGCGGAAAATCACCAAACATTTTCTTCGCTGACGTCGCTGCGAAGGATGACGAATTTTTTGATAAAGCGCTTGAAGGATTTACGATGTTCGCTTTAAATCAAGGAGAAGTGTGTACATGCCCTTCACGTGCATTAATCGAAGAATCGATTTACGATGTATTTATGGAACGAGCATTAGAACGAGTGAAACAAATTAAACAAGGCAATCCGCTCGACACAACGACAATGATTGGTGCCCAAGCTTCATCCGAACAGCTAGAGAAAATTTTGTCATACATCGACATCGGTAAACAAGAAGGGGCTGAACTTCTCATTGGCGGTGAGCGCAATATGTTAGAAGGAGACTTACAAGGTGGTTACTATATTAAACCAACCGTCTTTAAGGGACATAATCGGATGCGCATTTTCCAAGAGGAAATTTTCGGTCCAGTAGTGTCTGTCACAACATTTAAAGACAAAGAAGAAGCGTTAGCGATCGCAAATGACACATTATACGGACTAGGTGCTGGAGTATGGACGCGCGATATGAATACAGCCTATCGCTTTGGTCGTGGCATTCAAGCTGGACGTGTATGGACAAATTGTTATCACGCATATCCTGCGCATGCGGCATTTGGCGGATATAAAATGTCAGGAATCGGACGTGAAACGCACAAGATGATGCTCGACCATTATCAACAAACGAAAAACTTGCTTGTTAGCTATTCACCGAAAAAACTCGGATTTTTCTAATCGTTCAGGCAGCGTCTCCAAAGCGCTGCCTTTTTTGAAAGGATGATGCACATGCAACCGAAAGTAATAGCGACCGACGCAGCCCTACAACTTATTGAAAAACTAAAAACGAAATATGGTCCACTGATGTTTCATCAATCTGGTGGATGTTGCGATGGAAGTTCACCGATGTGTTACCCGCAAGGAGAGTTTATGATCGGTAACTCAGACGTATTGCTTGGGGAAATCGGAGGATGCCCATTTTATATGCACGCTGCTCAATACGAATATTGGAAACATACACAACTCATTATTGATGTCGTCCCTGGTCGCGGTGGTATGTTTTCACTTGAAGGATCAGAAGGGGTACGTTTTTTAACGAGATCAAAAGTGCTTGATTCATAGAGCTGCTTTAAGGCAGCTTCTTTTTTATTTTTACGAAATAACCCAAAATGAATGAATATTCATTCTTTTTTGTTATAATAAAAACGAGGGGGAGATAACATGTTATTAAAGAAAAAGTTCGAACAAGAAACTGTTTCTGGCGTACATATCGCCAAAGGCACGCTAACATTTCAAGGGGTACGATTAACGGTGCATTGCTTTGCTACAGACGGCGTGTTGATTGATACAGGAGCAGCTTCATTAGCAAATGAATTTAAAAAGTTTTTTAAGTCATTAGACATCGATCAAGTGGTGATTACTCACTTTCATGAAGATCATACAGGATGTGCTGCGTTTTTCCAAAACGAACGACAACTACCTATTTATATGAATGAGCTTACGATTGATTATTGTCGTAAACAAGCAGATTATCCGATATATCGCAAGTTTTTTTGGGGAAAACGCCCTCCTTTCCAAGCCAAACCGATTGGAAAAACATTTTCTACACGCCGTGCGATATGGGATGTCATTCATACACCAGGTCATGCGGTTGATCATCTCGCATTTCTTAATCGCGAAACAGGACAACTTTTTACAGGGGATTTATACTGTCTAGAAAAAACAAAAGTCGTTTTGCGCGAAGAAAGCATTTCTACCTTGATTGACTCATTAAAAAAAGTATTAACGTACGATTTTAACGAAATGTTTTGCGCCCACGCAGGTTATGTAAAAGACGGGCGCTCCGCCTTACAACGAAAACTTCATTATTTACAAGAGCTTCAAGGAAAAATTATTGATTTGTATGAACAAGGAGCGACATTAAAACAAATTCAATCCATTCTCTTCTCGAAGAAATATCCAATCACCTATCTTTCCTTCGGTGAATGGAGCTCTTCTCATATCGTTCGTTCGGTGATTGAAGAATACATGAATCGATCAAATGCGTAGAATTTAAAAAATAGTTATTTTTAAATTTTTTAGCATGCTTATCTATTGTTTTTACTAATTGATAAATATATTATTTAGAAGAAAATTTAAATATGTTAAAAAAATCACTTCACGGTCAAACACATTGGCCCGTGAAGTGGGATTTTTGGCATTTTCCATACTAAAAAAGATACGACCTTTAAGTTAATGTGCATTGGTGCTAATCTACAAGATCAGAAGGAAAAATACATACTTCTCAGTTGACGAATATCCTCAATATTTTCCGAGTATTGCGCTCCTTCTTCTCGTGTATTTTCATCATATTCACCTTTGAAAGAAAGGAAATTATAGCTACCTTGAACATAAAATGCTTCATCGCAAATCAGTAATTTGTAGTGAGTATTTTTACGTACAATACGAAACCTATCACCATATAAAGCATAGCGTCGGCGCAATTTTTCAGCTACTTCATCGCTTTGATCTGAGCGTTTTGAGAAATCATTAGCACTCAAATCGTTTATACCGTATAAAATTTTGATTGTGACTCCCCTTGCTAGGGCTTTTTCAAACTTGTCCATCAATTCTTCATCTACAACACGATGACTCATCCATGGACTAATAATATCAAGCTCCCATTTTGCCTCTTCTATTGCTTTAAGAAAAACTTGTCGAATCTCACTATTTCGTAAATGTTTGTTCTTTATTTTTTTATACCAAATAAGATCATCATGAAGCGGTTCAAAAGAATGGATTTGTATCGTTTGTTTTTGGATATCTAAAAATAACGTTCCTACTTGATCAATTGAAACCTCCCAAAGAGCAGAAGTGTTCCGTTTAGTTAACTGATTCATTTTCATTGGGTCAAAATGCAACACGCTTATTATTTTCTCCACCCTATCAATATGTTCTTTCGACAATAAAGATAGATAGGTAATAACTTGTGGGTTTACATACACTCGGTTATATTTTGCAAGTCGGTTTGAAATGGTTTCGATTCGCTGTTGAAGCACCACTTCTAATCCTTGTTCTTCAACCGTATTTTCCAAGAAATTACCTTCAATTTTCCCCCTGTAATATTGTAGCTCTTTCTCTAAACGTGATATATTTTCTAGATAAAGTTTGAACTCTTCTGTCTGTTGTTTAAGGTTGGACCATTCCTTCTTTAGTCCCTCAATTGTCCACTCAATTTTTGTTTCCTTCTTAGCACGTTCAGTTGCTTCTTTAGAAATTCGTTTAATTTCTTCTTTCGAAATTTGTTGATCATGTAATCGAGCTTCTAAAACTGTCTTTGCAGCATAACCTAGCCCAAATGTAGCCGCATATACTAATGGAACAGTAGTGAGCCCTCCGAGATAAGGAATAAATGTTTTGTACCCCGCTAGAATAAGTTGTTGAGCTAACACTCCCCAACCAATCACTCCTATCGTATAAGACAGCACTTCTTTTGCCCCATTTTCCCCAATAGGATTGCCTAACACACGACTGATGTAAATAACCATGACCACTTGAATAGGGGTTAGAACAAATATATCTGCAAACGGTAAAGGTTGAATAGCAACCAATGCACAAACTAAAGAACTAGCATGAATAATAAGTCTGATGCGTTTCTCGGGAGAAACAGAAACATCGTCTGAAATAAGGTACAAAATTTCCTTCAGTTTTTTTGTCCTATTTTGAATAATATCCTGTATAGACATATTGACTCTCCTTCCGCCTCACGATGAACAGAAAACAAAGTTGTTTTTACTTGAAATTAACATCATTCTTTAAGCGAAATTTAAACTCTACACGTCGAGAATTCTCACGATCGACCATTTTACTTTTTGTATACTTTAGGTTACTGAAAGAACGACCGTTTGCAGTAATTTGCATTTTTACTTTCTCTTTGTATGGGAAAGAACCAAACTCATCACTTAGTATATATCTAACCACACTAAATGCTCGTTTTTGTGAAAGTTCAAGATTGTACATATATGAACCAACATCATCTGTATGGCCCTCAACAACGATTTCTGCAATATGATTCCCATAATCTTTGTATAAGATATTAAAATAGGTAGGGATAAACACTTTTAGTTGTTGCTTAAACTCTGGTTTTATTTGATCACTATTCGTATCAAAAAGCAAGTCGTTTTGAAACTTAATCGCACCTGTTTTCGAATCAATGTCAATCCTTAAATTCTTTTTTTGAAACTCTTGTTTTAATCCCGCAATAATCTCTTTTCGGATACCTCGATAATACTCAAGCTCTCTCGCCTGTTGTTTAATTGTCTTGGCTGCTTGCTGAATTACTTTTTCTCTCTTTTCAGCATCTTCTTTCGCATTTACAATAATAGCCATTAAAAAAAGCAATAGTACAAGCAAAATAGTCGATAACAAGTCCGTAAAAGATGGCCAAAAATCGCTATCAAGTATTTGTCCCGAAATTAGTCTCCTATACTTATCATTCTTCATCTTCTTCACTCATCCTTACTATGCACAAGGTGATTCCTTATTGATGCTGAAAATTGTTCCATTTGACTATTCAACCGCTCAATAGACTGGTATAAAGCTTGAGTAGAGAAAGTTTGTGCCTCACGATTAATCTCTGATTCGCTTATGAGAGAACTCATTTGTTGGCTGATAATTCGATTGGTCACTTCTACATAGCGCTCAAAATTCCTTAAACTATCTTTTATAGCTTCCGCGAGATTATTATCCAACTTTTTAAGCAGTGCTTCTAATTTCAGCACCGATGAGTTCACAAAATTTTCAAACAACACCTTTACTTCTTGTGATTGTTTATTACCTCTCTCAATGTAATCGTTCATTTCCTTGCTTATTTCTTCAGTAAAAAGAATTAACTGTTTTGATACCTGTCGTCCATTCTTATCAAATTCAATATATATATTTTTCATTTCATCAAAAAGCTGCTGTAGCCTATCTGTATATCCAGAAAAAACATTCATATAACCCAAAAATGTCTGAACATTGGATAAAAACTGACCATTGTATTCATGTTGTTTACTCGCTCTCTCATCTATTTCTTTCGACAACTGTAAGTAATGCTCATAATATTCTCTTTGCGTGCTATTAATGGAATGAAGTTGGCTAATTAATTCAGTAAATGATTGTTGAATATGCTCAACATCAGTTTTTAAAGTTTTAGATAACAGTAAAACATTCTCAAAAGTATCCGACTTAAGAGCGTCCTTCAACGAGTTCGTTGTATGTTGAATATGCTCAATATATTGTTGACTTTGAGTTTGGAAGGTCTTGTATAAGTCAAGAAGACGATTTTGCTCATTCGTCACAAAACTATAAAAACTCGATTGCTTTTCATGGATATGATGCAACCTTTCTGTGTATTGTTGGAAATATGAGTTCAAATCACTTTTCAATTCCACTTGAACATCGTTTAAATTTTTTAAATTATCTTCATATTTTCCTAAATAAGAAAATATTTCTTCCTTCAATTTGTACATTGTTCTGACCACTTCAACAAAAGATTCTTGCATATGGCAAATTTGTTTTTGATGAGCTTCCGAAAAATTTCTGTATTCTTCTTGCATACTTGTAATGGATTTGAACGAGTTGGTAGTTAATTCGTTTTGTTTTTCTAAAACAGTATGTATATTTATTAATTGATCATTTAGCCTACTCATATGTCGGTTATAATCCTTCATAAAAACCTCCATATCACCGAACAAATAAGATAATTTGCCTATGTTCTGACTAAAATCTTCATTAAACTTATTTAAATTAAGAGTTGACACCTCTAGCGCTCGAGAGAAATGATGAGCATCAAGAAGTGAACGATTCATATCAACAACCGCTCCTTTTACTTCATGCAAGGCTTCAATAACACGTAGATCTACCGTTTTTTTATTTTGAGCACTCAAATAGTTCTCAACCTTTAACATTACCTGAACTAGCAACTGCTCCCCATTATGAAATTTAGTATAAATATTTATGAAAATAGAAAAGATAATGCCGGCAATACTTGTATAAAAGGCTGTGTGCGCCCCATCAAGTACATTGATTAATGATTCGCTCATCTTTGCTAAATTCGTATCGATTCCTTTTAAAGCAAACACAAGTCCCACAAAAGTACCTAATACACCCACCAGAATGCATATCGAACTAGCTGTTTGAACCAGCTTCAATCTTTGCACCAACTTCAACTTACTTCCTAATTTTTTAGAAGGTAAATAGAAACTTGAAATATAGGCTTCTAAAAAATTTTGAATATTCAAATCGTTCTCGGTTGACTTTTTCTCTTCATCATATAGCTGCTTAACAGTTAAAACGAATGAATTATTCTCCGCATTTTCATCTATATACATCCAATTTAAAATTTTAACCTCTGATTCACGCAGTACACCCGATGCGACGTAACACCTCATCTGGGTGCTGTAAGACATATTGTTC
>NZ_JACHEQ010000016.1:10360-55643 GCF_014201515.1 Anoxybacillus mongoliensis | reverse complement strand
CACCCGTTCCCATCCCGAACACGGAAGTTAAGCTCTCCAGCGCCGATGGTAGTTGGCGGGACACCGCCTGCGAGAGTAGGACGTTGCCGGGCAAACAAAAAGACCAAGACAAAAATTGTCTTGGTCTTTTTGTTTTATTGAATAAATGCAATGGGGAAAATATATGAGAAAAAGAAGGGAATCCTTGCATTTTTGAAGAAATCCGTATATATTAAAATTAAAGTCAAATATAGTCAAAGTCAACTGACAACAGAGGAGGGATTATGTGAGGAATATCTCTGATGTCATTGAGCAGTATTTAAAGCAAGTATTAAATATGAGCGGAAAAGATATCGTTGAGATTAAGCGCAGCGAAATTGCAGACAAGTTTCAGTGTGTTCCTTCTCAAATTAACTATGTCATTAATACACGGTTTACATTAGAAAGAGGGTACATTGTTGAGAGTAAACGAGGAGGCGGTGGTTATATCCGCATAATGAAAGTGAAGACTCAAAGTGCCTCTCAGCTTGTTGACCATTTATTGTCGCTTGTTCAAGACCGAATTAGCCAAACAAATGGAGAACATATTATTCAACGCTTATTGGATGAAAAGGTAATTTCAAAACGAGAAGCGAATATGATGTTAAGCATTATTGATCGCACGGTTCTGTCTATTGACCTTCCTCATCGTGATGAGCTGCGTGCGCGCATATTAAAAGCGATGCTGACATCTTTAAAGTATATGTAGAGAGGGTGAACACTTTGATATGTCAAGAGTGTAATCAACGGCCAGCAACGCTTCATTTCACTAAAATTGTTAATGGGGAAAAAACAGAAATTCATCTTTGTGAACAGTGCGCTCATGAAAAAGGTGAAATGTTTATGTTCCCACATCAAGGCGCTTTTTCAATTAATAATTTAATTGCAGGGCTATTAAATATGGATGCATCACTGAAAGAACCAAAAGCTCCCTCTTTTCACAACGAACATATATTACAATGCGAGCGTTGTAAAATGACATACGCCCAATTTGTTAAAGTCGGTCGTTTTGGTTGTGCGAGTTGTTATGAAACGTTTCGCAATCATTTACCACCTATTTTTCGAAAATTACATGGAGGACATGTAGCACATGAAGGAAAAATTCCGAAGCGAGTAGGGGGTACGTTGTACGTCCGTAAGCAAATCGGACAGTTGAAACAAATGTTACAGGAGCTTATTGCTAAAGAACAATTCGAGAAAGCTGCTGAAGTGCGTGATCAAATACGAGAACTGGAGGCAAAATTAAATGCGGGAGGGGGCGCTTCATTATATGAATGAACATTTGTTTTTTCAACGCGCTCTCAGTCCATGGATGAACGAAGAGGGACCAGATTCTGATATTGTGTTAAGCAGCCGTATTCGTTTGGCGAGAAATATGAAACAATATTCTTTTCCGACCGTATTTACAAATGAAGAGGCTATGCAAATTGTTCAACTGTTTGAACATTTGTTTTCGCAAAAGCGTTTCGGTAATCTTGGTCCTTTCGTCTTATTAAAAATGAATGAATTACAAACTATTGACAAGCGTGTGTTAGTTGAAAAGCACTTGATCAGCCCTCATTTAGCTGAGGATTGTACATTTGGTGCATGTTTATTATCAGAGCAAGAAGAAGCAAGTATTATGATCAATGAGGAAGATCATATTCGTATTCAATGTTTGTTTGCTGGTTTTCAGTTGAAAGAAGCATTGAAAGTGGCCAATGCCTTAGATGATTGGATTGAACAACACATTGACTATGCTTTTGATGAAAAGTACGGTTATTTGACGAGTTGCCCTACGAATGTCGGAACAGGACTGCGCGCATCTGTTATGATGCATTTGCCAGGCCTTGTGTTAACGCAGCAAATGAATCAAATTATTCCTGCAATTAATCAGCTTGGTCTAGTTGTTCGTGGCACGTATGGAGAAGGTAGTGAAGCGTTAGGAAACATTTTTCAAATCTCAAACCAAATTACATTAGGAAAAAGTGAAGAGGATATTGTTGAAGACTTGACAGGGGTTGTTCGTCAATTAATTGAACAAGAACGAATGGCACGTGAGGCATTAGTCAAAACTTCTAACATACAATTAGAAGATAGGGTATATCGTTCTTACGGTGTGTTAACGAACAGTCGAATCATCGGTTCAAAAGAAGCTGCCCAATGTTTATCTGATGTACGGTTAGGCATTGATCTCGGATATATTACGAACGTGCCAAAAACAATTTTAACAGAGCTAATGATTTTGACGCAGCCCGGCTTTTTACAAAAATATGCTGGTGGTGCATTACGCCCGCAAGAACGGGATGTGCGTCGTGCATCGCTTATTCGTGAACGATTATACCAATGGAAGTGAATTAAAGGAGGTTGATGAAAATGATGTTCGGACGTTTTACAGAACGGGCACAAAAGGTGTTAGCACTAGCACAAGAAGAAGCTGTTCGATTAGGACATAACAATATTGGGACAGAGCACATTTTGCTTGGTCTTATTCGAGAAGGGGAAGGAATTGCAGCAAAAGCGCTTATGGCGCTCGGATTAGGACCAGATAAAATCCAAAAAGAAGTAGAATCCCTCATTGGGCGCGGAAATGAAGTGGGGCAAACGATTCATTACACACCTCGTGCCAAAAAAGTGATTGAATTGTCGATGGATGAAGCTAGGAAACTTGGGCATTCTTACGTTGGCACAGAACATATTTTGCTCGGTCTTATTCGAGAAGGAGAAGGTGTAGCCGCTCGCGTTTTAAACAATTTAGGGGTAAGCTTAAATAAAGCTCGTCAACAAGTACTTCAACTATTAGGAAGCAATGAGTCTGCTTCAGGACATCATGGGGGAACAACGCATGCGAATACGCCAACGTTAGACAGTTTAGCTCGCGATTTAACAGCGATCGCACGTGAAGGTGGTTTAGATCCTGTCATTGGAAGAAGTAAAGAAATTCAACGTGTCATTGAAGTGTTAAGCCGTAGAACGAAAAATAACCCTGTTTTAATCGGGGAGCCAGGTGTAGGGAAAACGGCCATCGCCGAAGGACTAGCTCAACAAATTGTCAATAACGAGGTGCCAGAGACCCTTCGCGATAAGCGCGTGATGACGCTCGATATGGGAACGGTCGTTGCAGGTACAAAATATCGTGGTGAATTTGAAGATCGTTTGAAAAAAGTGATGGATGAAATTCGCCAAGCAGGCAACATCATTTTGTTTATTGATGAATTGCATACGCTCATCGGAGCCGGTGGTGCGGAAGGAGCGATTGATGCATCAAATATTTTAAAACCGTCCCTTGCGCGTGGGGAGTTGCAATGTATTGGGGCAACAACATTAGATGAATACCGAAAATATATTGAAAAAGATGCTGCGTTAGAAAGACGTTTCCAACCTATTCATGTTGGTGAACCAACAGTTGAGGAATCAATCCAAATTTTAAAAGGACTACGCGATCGTTATGAAGCTCATCATCGCGTCTCTATTTCAGATGAGGCGATTGAGCAGGCTGTAAAACTTTCAGATCGTTACATCTCGGATCGATTTTTACCAGATAAAGCAATCGACTTAATTGATGAAGCGTGTTCGAAAGTACGTTTACGTTCGTTTACAACCCCACCGAATTTAAAAGAGCTCGAGCAAAAACTCGAGGAAATTCGCAAAGAAAAAGATGCGGCAGTGCAAAGCCAAGAGTTTGAAAAAGCAGCATCGTTACGAGATGCGGAACAAAAACTGCGCGAACAGCTTGAAGAAACAAAACGAGCATGGAAAGAAAAACAAGGTCAAGAAAACTCAGAAGTGACTGTGGAGGATATTGCAGCTGTTGTATCAAGTTGGACGGGAATCCCAGTCTCCAAATTAGCTCAAACAGAAACCGAACGATTATTAAAGCTAGAAGAGATTCTGCATTCCCGTGTGATCGGACAAGAAGAAGCTGTAAAAGCAGTTGCAAAAGCGGTTCGTCGCGCACGCGCTGGATTAAAAGATCCAAAACGTCCAATCGGTTCGTTTATTTTCCTCGGTCCAACGGGTGTAGGGAAAACGGAATTGGCACGTGCGCTTGCGGAAGCGATGTTCGGTGATGAAGATGCGATGATTCGAATCGACATGTCTGAATATATGGAGAAACATTCGACATCTCGCCTTGTCGGTTCGCCTCCAGGATATGTTGGTTATGAAGAAGGTGGACAATTAACAGAAAAAGTTCGTCGCAAGCCGTATTCTGTCATTTTATTAGATGAGATTGAAAAAGCACATCCAGATGTGTTTAACATTTTATTGCAAGTGTTAGAAGATGGACGTTTAACGGATTCGAAAGGACGGACAGTTGATTTCCGAAATACGATCATTATTATGACATCAAACGTTGGTGCGGATGCGTTGAAGAGAAATAAGTACGTTGGTTTTAATGTGCAAGACGAGAGCCAACAGTACAAAGATATGAAAGGGAAAGTGATGGACGAGTTGAAGAAAGCGTTCCGTCCGGAATTTTTAAACCGAATTGACGAAATTATTGTGTTCCATTCCCTTGAGAAGAAACATTTGAAGGAAATTGTATCACTAATGGTTGAGCAACTGAAAAAACGTCTACAAGAACAACAAATTGATTTAGAGTTAACGGATGCAGCGATTGAGAAATTAGCGGAAGAAGGTTATGACTTAGAATACGGTGCACGCCCATTGCGTCGAGCGATTCAAAAACATGTTGAAGACCGTTTATCTGAAGAATTGTTAAAAGGAACGATTAGCAGCGGACAAAAAGTTGTCATGGATGTAAAAGACGGTCAGTTTGTTGTGTTAACAAAAGAGACAGTAAAATAACAAAAAACAAGGTATGCTTACACGCATACCTTGTTTTTCATCATGAAAGGAATGGAATCATGGTTAAACGGAAAACGAAATTCGTTTGTCAACACTGTGGATATGAGACGGCGAAGTGGATGGGAAAATGTCCAGGGTGTGATTCATGGAATGCGATGGTCGAAGAAACAGAGGTTGTAAAACATCATAACCGAGCACTATTTGTGCATACAGAAGGGATAGCAGCTAAACCTGTATCGATTACGACAGTAGAAACGACGCAGGAACCGAGAATTGATACGAAGTTTACGGAGTTTAATCGCGTGTTAGGAGGCGGAATTGTTCGTGGTTCTCTTGTTTTGATCGGTGGGGATCCGGGTATTGGGAAATCGACGTTGTTGTTACAAATTTGTGCTCAACTCGCAAGTGATACACACCCTGTGTTATATATTTCCGGAGAAGAATCGGTAAAACAAACGAAGTTGCGTGCTGAACGGTTAGATGTGACAGCTGAACATTTATATGTTTTATCTGAGACAAATTTAGAACATATTATCCAAACGATAGATGAGATGAAGCCGGCTTTTGTCGTCATTGACTCGATTCAAACAATATATCGATCAGAAATTACATCAGCTCCAGGAAGTGTTTCGCAAGTCCGTGAATGTACGGCAGAGTTGATGAGACTAGCTAAAACAAAAGGCATTGCGATTTTTATAGTTGGGCATGTTACAAAAGAAGGTGCGCTTGCAGGGCCGCGCATTTTAGAACATATGGTTGATACTGTATTATATTTTGAGGGAGAGCGTCATCATACGTATCGCATTTTACGGGCGGTGAAAAATCGATTTGGTTCCACAAATGAAATCGGTATTTTCGAAATGAAAGAAATGGGGCTTACAGAAGTCAAAAACCCATCAGAAATCTTTTTAGAAGAGCGTTCAAAAGGTGCGGCAGGGTCAACGGTTGTCGCTTCCATGGAAGGTACAAGACCTGTGTTAGTGGAAATTCAAGCATTAGTATCACCGACAAGTTTTGGAACGCCGCGTCGAATGGCAACAGGAATAGATCACAATCGAGTGTCTTTACTAATGGCGGTGCTTGAAAAAAGGGTCGGCCTACTTCTTCAAAACCAAGATGCCTATTTAAAAGTGGCTGGTGGCATAAAGTTAGACGAACCTGCGATTGACTTAGCAATTGCGGTAAGCATTGCATCTAGTTTTCGTGATCAACCAACAAACCATACAGACGTTGTGATCGGAGAGGTCGGATTGACAGGTGAAGTGCGTCGTGTATCTCGCATTGAACAGCGCGTGCAGGAAGCTGCTAAACTTGGCTTTCAGCGTATTATTATTCCGAAAAGCAACGTCAGCGGTTGGAACATTCCAAAAGGTGTTGAAGTTATTGGGGTAACTAATGTAGAAGAGGCGTTATATTATGCATTAGGGGAAGGGAAAAATCGCCCAATATTTTAACAAAACCATTAAAAAATAATTAAAAATGATGTTCAGATTGGTTTCAAACATTGGAAACTGTTTATAATGTAATAGAGGAGGTGAAAAACGTGTTAAAACGAATTGTGCAAGCATCTTTTTTAATTACTGGGGGAATGTTAGGAATTATTTTCTTTCCTACTTTGTTAAAACTATTGCATCTAAACGATCTTCCTTATGTCGATAGCCCATATGTAGCCGCCCCAGTTGGTGCGATCATCGTATTCCTTCTCACGTTTTGGTTAGTCGATCATGTGGTTGGACTTATTCATTGGATGGAAGAAACGTTAGTCAAAGCACCTGTAACAGACTTATTATTCGGGAGTCTCGGTTTAATTTTTGGGCTCATTGTTGCCTTTTTAGTTGTCATTCCGTTAAAGTCGATTCAATTTCCGTTTGTTAACACAATGTTGCCGATTTTTCTTACGCTATTGCTAGGTTATTTAGGATTTCAAGTCGGATTTAAAAAACGCGATGAGCTAATGAATCTATTTTCTTTACCGAATCGAAGTGGAAAGAAAAAAGGCAGCGAGGAAGAAGAAAAAAAGGGGAAATCGCTAAAAATTTTAGATACGAGTGTTATCATTGACGGTCGTATTGCGGATATTTGTCAAACGGGCTTTTTGGAAGGGACGATTGTCATTCCAAGGTTTGTTCTCGAAGAATTGCAACATATCGCCGATTCTTCGGATGCACTAAAAAGAAATCGTGGAAGAAGAGGTCTAGATATTTTAAATCGTATCCAAAAAGAGTTAGCCATTAACGTTGAGATATATGAAGGCGATTTTGAAGGAATTCAAGAAGTCGACAGTAAGCTTGTCAAATTGGCTCAATTGACATCAGGCGTGGTTGTTACAAACGATTTTAATTTAAATAAAGTATGTGAGTTGCAAAATGTTCCGGTATTAAATATTAACGATTTAGCGAACGCAGTGAAACCGATCGTTCTTCCAGGGGAAGAATTGAATGTTCACGTCATTAAAGACGGAAAAGAACAAAATCAAGGTGTTGCTTATCTAGATGATGGAACGATGATCGTTGTAGAGGACGGAAAAGACTACATCGGAAAACGAGTTGATGTGCTTGTGACGAGCGTCTTACAAACTTCGGCTGGAAGAATGATTTTTGCCAAATTAAAACTACTTGAAAAAGCATTATGAGCTGTTAGGAGATAGGGAAATGAATTACCATGTCGTTATACCGGCAGCTGGCCAAGGAAGACGAATGAATGCAGGAATAAACAAACAGTTTATTGAGCTTGAAGGAGTACCCGTTATTATTCATACGTTACGTGTATTTGAAAGAGATGATTCATGTCAAGGCATTGTATTAGTTATTAATAATCAAGAACGTGAGCAATTTGTTCGTATGCTTCGTTATTTTGAAATAAAAAAAGTGAAAACCCTCGTTTCAGGGGGGGAAGAAAGACAAGAGAGCGTCTACAATGGATTACAAGCGGTGAATGATGGCCATATTGTGCTCATCCATGATGGTGCGCGTCCGTTTGTAACAATCAAAAAAATTCACGAACTTGTTCAGGTTGCAAAAGAGACGGGAGCAGCCGTGCTCGCTGTTCCTGTCAAGGATACGATGAAACAGGTGATCGATGGCCATGTTCAAAAAACGGTCGATCGATCGAGCTTGTGGGCTGTACAAACGCCACAAGCTTTTTCCATGCCATTAATTCTCGACGCTCATGAGCGCGCAAAAAAAGAACAGTTTATCGGAACAGATGATGCAAGTCTTGTTGAGCGGATCGGTCATCGCGTCGTCGTTGTAGAAGGCGAATATACGAACATTAAACTTACAACACCAGAAGATTTATTATTTGCAGAGGCTATTTTACGTGCGAGAGGGGATCAATGATGTATCGAATTGGACAAGGGTTTGATGTCCATCAGTTTGCTGAAGGGCGGCCGCTTATTATTGGTGGAATCAATATTCCGTATGAGAAAGGACTGCTTGGACATTCCGATGCGGATGTGCTGTTACATGCAATTGCTGATGCTTGTTTAGGAGCTATCGGTGAAGGCGATATTGGGAAGCATTTCCCTGACACAGATAAAGCATACAAAGATGCTGACTCTGCTATTCTTTTACAACGTGTATGGGAGCTTGTGCGTCAACATGGGTATACGCTTGTCAATATTGACTGTACGATTATTGCTCAAAAACCAAAAATGGCTCCATATATCCCAAACATGCAAAAAAGAATTGCTGAATTATTAGAAGGAAACGTTTCACAAGTTAACGTAAAGGCGACGACGACGGAAAAGCTTGGATTTACAGGGAGAGAAGAAGGAATTGCCGCACAAGCCGTTGTTTTGTTACAAAAAAACAATGAATGATGGATTTTGTATGGCGTTTACGGTACAATGGGGTACAGAAATTAGGTAGATGGAGGTCATGACATGTCACAGGAAGTAAGGGTGCGCTACGCGCCGAGTCCGACGGGTCATTTACATATTGGTGGTGCGCGCACAGCGTTATTTAACTATTTGTTTGCTCGTCATCATCATGGAAAATTTATCGTTCGCATTGAAGATACAGATATTGAGCGCAATGTAGAAGGTGGCGAACAGTCACAACTCGAAAACTTGAAATGGCTTGGTATTGAATATGATGAATCGGTCGATAAAGATGGGGGATACGGTCCTTATCGTCAAACGGAGCGTCTGCACATATATCGCCAATATACAAACGAATTGTTAGAAAAAGGACATGCATATAAATGTTTTTGTACACCTGAGGAACTAGAACAAGAGCGTGAAGCACAGAAAGCGGCAGGTATTGCAGCGCCACAGTATAGCGGCAAATGCCGTCACCTAACGCCAGAGCAAGTCGCACAGCTTGAAGCAGAGGGGAAACCATATACGATTCGTTTAAAAGTGCCAGAAGGAAAAGTGTATGAATTTGAAGATATGGTGCGCGGTCGCGTATCGTTTGAATCGAAAGATATTGGCGATTGGGTGATCGTCAAAGCGAATGGTATCCCAACGTATAACTTCGCTGTTGTCATTGATGATCATCTCATGAAAATTACACATGTATTTCGCGGTGAAGAGCATTTATCAAACACACCGAAGCAGCTAATGGTGTATGAATATTTTGGTTGGGAGCCACCAAAATATGCACATTTAACGTTGATTGTAAATGAAAATCGTAAAAAGTTATCGAAGCGCGATGAGTCAATTATTCAATTCGTTTCTCAATATAAAGAACTTGGATATTTACCAGAAGCGATGTTTAACTTTTTTGCACTATTAGGTTGGTCGCCAGAAGGAGAAGAAGAAATTTTCACGAAAGAAGAACTTATTCGCATGTTTGATGTTTCCCGCTTATCAAAATCGCCATCGATGTTTGATAAACAAAAGCTCACATGGATGAACAACCAATATATCAAAAAACTTGATTTGGATCGGTTAGTTGAACTATCGCTCCCTCATTTAATTCGAGCAGGGCGTTTGCCGGAGCAAATGACTGATCAACAAAAGCAATGGGCGCGTGATCTAATTGCACTATATCAAGAGCAAATGAGTTACGGTGCTGAAATTGTTGAGCTATCAGAGTTGTTCTTTAAACAGGAAATCGAGTATGATGAAGAGGCAAAAGCTGTTTTAGCAGGTGAGCAAGTACCGATTGTGTTAAAAGCATTTTATGAGCAAGTGGAGCAGCTTGCAACGTTTGATAGTGACCACATTAAAATGGCGATTAAAGCGGTACAAAAAGAAACGGGACAAAAAGGGAAAAACTTATTTATGCCAATTCGCGTAGCGGTTACAGGGCAAACGCATGGACCAGAACTTCCAGAGGCGATTCGTTTGCTCGGAAAAGAAACGGTGCTGTCCCGATTAACTCAATTCATTCGTTAACATTTCCTTGTTTATATAATAAAATAGGTGTAAGTCATATCGGTGAAAGCGTTGATGAGGAGAAGTAAAAAGAATCAGCATGTCAGAGAGAACCACCTTGGCTGGAAGTGGTTTATGTTTGATTCTTTTGAAATGCACCTCGGAGTCTCCTTTCGAACCAGAGACGTTCTGTAGTAGAATGGAGCGGATTCCCTTCCGTTATAAGGGCAAGAGTGAGCCTTAAAGGCTAAACAGAGTGGAACCGCGCAACGAAGCGTCTCTGTGTCATTGTACACAGAGACGCTTTTTGTTTGAAAGATAACAAAGGGGGGAACAGCATGTTTAAAACACTAAAAGAAGACATTGAAGTGATTTTCGAACAAGATCCGGCAGCAAGAAGTTATTTAGAAGTTATTTTAACGTACTCAGGTTTACATGCCATTTGGGCGCACCGCATTGCCCACGCGCTTTATAAGCGAAAATTTTATTTTTTAGCACGCCTCATTTCACAAATTAGTCGCTTTTTTACGGGCATTGAAATTCATCCAGGGGCAAAAATTGGTCGCCGCTTTTTCATCGATCATGGCATGGGGGTTGTGATTGGAGAGACGTGCGAGATCGGTGATAATGTGACGGTGTATCAAGGTGTTACACTCGGCGGAACTGGAAAAGAGAAAGGGAAACGCCATCCGACAATTAAAGACAATTGTTTGATTGCTACTGGTGCAAAGGTACTTGGTTCGATTACTGTTGGGGAGAACAGTAAAATTGGGGCAGGATCGGTCGTATTGAAAGACGTCCCACCAAACTCAACGGTCGTCGGAATTCCAGGTCGCGTCGTTGTACAAAATGGCGTGCGTGTGAATAAAGATTTAAATCATTGTGATTTGCCGGATCCGATTGCAGATCGTTTTAAAGAGTTAGAAGCAGAAATCGGACAACTAAAAGCACAATTAGAAGAACTAAAGAAAGGAACGGTGAACCATGAGCATTCAAGTGTATAATACGTTAACGCGAAAGAAGGAGACATTTGTTCCGTTAGAACCAAATAAAGTGAAAATGTATGTATGCGGTCCGACAGTATACAACTACATTCACATTGGCAACGCTCGCCCGGCCATTGTGTTTGATACGATTCGACGTTACTTACAATTTCGTGGATATGAAGTGCAATACGTCTCGAATTTCACAGATGTAGACGATAAACTCATTCGCGCAGCAAAAGAATTAGGAGAAGATGTACCGACCATTGCAGAACGTTTCATTGAAGCATACTTTGAAGATATTACAGCGCTTGGCTGCAAAAAAGCAGACGTTCATCCACGAGTGACAGAAAACATGGATGCGATTATCCAATTTATTGAACAACTCATTGAAAAAGGGTATGCGTATGAAGTTGACGGTGATGTATATTATCGAACGCGCCGCTTCTCAGATTATGGTAAATTATCCCATCAATCAATTGACGAACTAAAATCAGGTGCTCGGATTGAAATTGGTGAGAAAAAAGAAGATCCTCTTGATTTTGCGCTCTGGAAAGCGGCGAAAGAAGGTGGAATTTACTGGGATAGCCCATGGGGGAAAGGGCGTCCAGGCTGGCATATTGAATGCTCTGCTATGGTACGTAAATATTTAGGGGATACGATTGATATTCATGCTGGGGGACAAGATTTAACGTTTCCACACCACGAAAATGAAATTGCTCAGTCTGAAGCGCTAACAGGAAAGCCTTTTGCGAAATATTGGTTGCATAACGGTTACATTAATATCGATAATGAAAAAATGTCGAAATCCCTTGGGAACTTTATTTTAGTGCACGACATTATTAAGCAAGTTGATCCGCAAGTGTTACGTTTCTTTATGCTTTCAGTTCATTATCGTCATCCAATCAACTATAGCCAACCTTTACTTGAAAGTGCAAAAAGCGGATTGGAACGCTTAAAGACAGCTTATGCGAACTTAAAACATCGTTTAGAAAGCAGCACGAATTTAACGACGAATGATGAACAATGGCTAGCGAAAATTGGAGGACTAAGAGACGAGTTTATTCGCGAAATGGATGATGATTTTAATACAGCAAACGGGATCGCTATTTTGTTTGAATTAGCGAAACAGGCAAATGTATACTTAATGGAAAAGCATACATCGAAACAGGTTATTCAATCATTTTTACAACAATTTGAACAGCTTTTTGATGTGCTAGGCCTTTCTTTACAACAAGATGAATTACTTGATGAAGAAATTGAAGCGCTTATCCAACAGCGAATTGAAGCGCGGAAAAATCGCGATTTCGCTTTAGCTGACCGTATTCGTGATGAATTAAAGGCAAAAAACATTGTTCTAGAAGATACACCACAAGGAACGAGATGGAGAAGAGGATAAGACGATGTTACATTTGTTTAACAAAATTAAGGATTTTGAACAGTTAAACGGTTTAACGTTAGCTTATATTGGTGATGCCGTATACGAATTATTCGTACGGCATCACCTCCTTACCTTAGGGAAAGTAAAACCAAACGATTTACACAACCTAGCAAAAACATACGTTTGTGCTAAAGCGCAATCACAAGTGTTGCAATGGTTGCTCAATCATAACCAGCTTTCTGAACAGGAAGTGGCTATTGTTCGAAGAGGTCGTAATGCAAAATCAGGGAGTACCCCGAAAAATACAGACGTACAAACATATCGTCAAAGCACAGGATTCGAAGCGTTAATTGGTTACCATTTTTTAAGTGGAAATGAAGAACGTCTCCATCAATTAATACGGTGGGCATTAGACGTACATCGCAATGATGAAGAAAGGAGGATGTAATCATGGATCTCATTATTGGTAGAAACCCCGTGTTAGAAGCATTAAAATCCGGGCGAGAAATGAATAAAATATGGATTGCTGAAGGCTCCCAACGTGGTCAAATACAATCGATCATTCAGCTCGCAAAAGAGATGGGTATTACAGTACAATATGTTCCTAAAAAAAAGATGGATCAATTAAGTGAGGGCAATCATCAAGGAGTCATTGCACAAGTCGCTGCATATCGATACTATGATATAGACGATTTATTTAAAAAGGCAGAAGAGCAAGGGGAAGCACCATTTTTTATTATTCTAGATGAACTTGAAGATCCACACAATTTAGGATCGATTATGCGAACAGCTGATGCAGTAGGCGCTCATGGCATTATTATCCCGAAGCGTCGCTCGGTCGGTTTAACTGCAACGGTAGCGAAAGCGTCCACGGGTGCGATTGAATATGTGCCTGTTGTGCGTGTAACAAACTTAGCGCGAACAGTAGATGAATTAAAAGAGCGGGGAGTTTGGATTTTTGGAACAGATGCAAAAGGAAATGAAGATTATCGTCAACTTGATGGGGTTATTCCGTTAGCCCTAGTTATTGGTAGTGAAGGGAAAGGAATAAGCCGTTTATTACGAGATAAATGTGATGTGCTCGTTCGCTTGCCAATGATTGGACATGTCACATCATTAAATGCTTCTGTTGCGGCGAGCTTGCTAATGTATGAGGTGTACCGAAAGCGTCATCCATTAGGTGAGTAGAATGGACATTTTAATCGTTGATGGCTACAACATCATCGGTGCTTGGCCGGAATTGCGAGAACTACGTGATGCGGATTTAGCTTTAGCGCGCGACCGACTTGTCGAGAAAATGGCCGAATATCAAGCGTTTACTGGTTGTAAAGTCATTATTGTTTTCGACGCACACCTCGTACAAGGAACAACAAAAAAATATGTCGATCATCAAGTAGAGGTCATTTTCACAAAGGAAAACGAAACGGCTGATGAACATATCGAGAAATTGGCGAAATCGCTCCAGCAAGTTCGGACAAAAGTATATGTCGCTACGTCAGACTATACAGAACAATGGGCGATTTTTGGTCAAGGAGCGTTACGCAAATCAGCTCGGGAGCTACTCATTGAAGTGGATGCGGTGCAGCGAAATATTTCAACGAACGTCAAGCATATTCAACAAAAAAAGCCGATATCAAAAATTCCTCTGACAGATGAAGTCGCAAAAATTTTCGAAAAATGGCGAAGAGGGGAAAAATGAACGATTGACCCTGTAAAAAAATGTACTGTATAATACTTTTATCCATGTGCAGGGCGGGGGGATCGGCGTGAGCGCAAATGCAAACGAAAAACAACAAAGCCGTTACGAACAACTAGAAGATGAAATGATTGTAGAACTCGTACACCAAGGTGATAGTGAAGCGCTTGATTATTTAATTCATAAGTATAAAAATTTTGTCCGAGCGAAAGCACGTTCATATTTTTTAGTCGGTGCAGATCGCGAAGATATTGTGCAAGAAGGAATGATTGGGTTATATAAAGCAATTCGAGATTTTAAAGAAGATAAGCAGTCTTCGTTTAAGGCGTTTGCGGAGTTATGTATTACTCGGCAAATGATTACAGCTATTAAAATGGCTACGCGACAGAAACATATTCCACTTAATTGCTATGTTTCATTGGACAAGCCGATTTACGAAGATGATTCTGCCCGTACATTAATGGACGTTCTTTCTGGAACGAAAATCACAAACCCTGAAGAGCTAATTATCAATAGAGAAGAGTTCGATCATATTGAAGAGAAGATGACCGAACTACTTAGCGATTTAGAGAGGAAAGTGCTTCTCCTTTATTTAGAAGGTCGATCATATCAAGAAATTTCGGAAGAGCTCAATCGTCATGTGAAATCCATTGACAATGCATTGCAACGCGTGAAACGCAAATTAGAAAAGTATGTAGAAATTCAAGGAATTCGTTTATAATATTGACATAAAAAAATATTGTATGATACAGTTTTTAAGACGTAGTATCCCGGAGGAAAACGTATGCGCCAAAAAGTTATTTTAGCGTGTAGCCAATGTTTAAGCCGAAATTATTCAACGATGAAAAATATAGCTCATCACCATGAGCGACTAGAGATGAAAAAATTTTGTAAAACATGCCATACGCATACGATTCACCGCGAAACGAAGTAGTTGATGATCCCGAGATGTTGGAGGGTTTCCTATGCAACGAGTAACGAAATTTTTCCGCGAAGTTGTTCGCGAGATGAAAAAAGTCAGCTGGCCAAAACGAAAAGAGCTAGTGAACTATACGATTACCGTTTTAGCGACAGTGGCATTTTTCACTGTATTTTTTGCTGTTATTGACTTAGGAATTTCAGAGTTAGTTCGTTTTATACTTGAATAGTAGTAGTATATCCATGGTATAATGAAAGATAACAAACAAGAAATAAAGCCCGGTAACGGGTTTTTATTTTGCCTAAAAAAGATTTGTTCAGGGAGGGAAGGACGATATCGTCCCAGCGAATGGAAAAGAATTGGTATGTTATTCATACGTACTCGGGTTATGAAAATAAAGTAAAAACGAACTTAGAAAAGCGTGTTGAGTCGATGGGTATGCAAGATAAAATTTTTCGCGTCGTTGTGCCTGAGGAGGAAGAAACAGACACAAAAGGCGGCAAAAAGAAAGTTGTTAAAAAGAAAGTTTTTCCAGGTTACGTACTCGTCGAAATGATTATGACAGACGACTCTTGGTATGTCGTTCGTAATACGCCGGGGGTAACGGGGTTTGTTGGTTCAGCCGGTGCTGGGTCGAAGCCGACGCCACTTTTGGAAGAAGAAGTTTCTGCGATTTTAAAACGAATGGGCGTTGATTTGATCGAATTAGACTTTGATTTCGAATTACATGAAGCTGTGCGCATTAAGGAAGGTCCGTTTGCGAATTTTGTTGGAACGATCCAAGAAATCGAAATGGATAAGCAAAAAGTGACTGTGCTCGTTGACATGTTTGGACGTGAAACACCAGTAGAGCTTGACTTTTCACAAATTGAAAAAATATAATAGTAAACAACTTGCAAATGAGCAAGAAAAGTGATAATATTTTAAGGTCAGTATGTCTCAATCATTGAGACGAATGCGATGATTGTTTTCATATATGGAGTGGGAGGGAATATCCCTAATACCACATCACGGACTTAAGGAGGTGTGTCTCGTGGCTAAAAAAGTAATTAAAGTTGTCAAATTGCAAATTCCTGCAGGGAAAGCGAATCCAGCACCACCAGTCGGTCCAGCATTAGGTCAAGCTGGTGTTAACATCATGGGATTCTGTAAAGAATTCAACGCTCGTACAGCTGATCAAGCAGGTTTAATTATTCCTGTTGAAATTACGGTATATGAAGACCGTTCATTTACATTTATTACGAAAACTCCGCCTGCTGCTGTATTACTTAAAAAAGCGGCTGGTATCGAGTCTGGTTCTGGTGAGCCAAACCGTAATAAAGTGGCAACAGTAAAGCGCGACAAAGTGCGCGAGATTGCTGAAACAAAAATGCCAGACTTAAACGCGGCGAGCATTGAAGCAGCTATGCGCATGATCGAAGGAACAGCGCGTAGCATGGGTATCGTCATCGAAGATTAATGAAGATCTGGCTGGAGAAGGTTGCGGAAGCGAACTATATAGTTTTCGCAACCTTTATTCGTGGGAGGTCTTTCCGTTAAAACCACAAAAGGAGGAAATAAAAATGCCAAAAAGAGGAAAACGTTACTTAGAGGCAGCGAAATTAATTGATCGCTCCAAAGCATACGGCGTAAAAGAAGCGATCGAATTAGTGAAAAAGACAAACGTTGCAAAATTTGATGCAACTGTAGAAGTTGCTTTCCGTTTAGGAGTTGATCCGAAGAAAGCAGATCAACAAATTCGCGGTGCGGTTGTATTACCACACGGTACAGGTAAAGTACGTCGCGTATTAGTGCTTGCAAAAGGAGAAAAAGCGAAGGAAGCAGAAGCAGCAGGCGCAGATTACGTAGGCGATACAGATTACATCAACAAGATTCAACAAGGTTGGTTTGAGTTTGATGTGATCGTTGCGACTCCAGATATGATGGGTGAAGTAGGTAAAATCGGTCGTATTTTAGGACCAAAAGGCTTAATGCCAAACCCTAAAACAGGAACAGTTACATTTGATGTTGCGAAAGCGGTCAATGAAATTAAAGCTGGTAAAGTGGAATACCGCGTTGACAAAGCAGGAAACATCCACGTGCCAATCGGTAAAGTATCATTTGATACTGAAAAATTAGTAGAAAACTTTGCAACAATTTATGAGACAATCTTAAAAGTGAAACCAGCAGCGGCGAAGGGCACATACGTGAAAAACGTAACAGTCGCTTCAACAATGGGCCCTGGCGTAAAAGTAGATCCTTCTACTGTTGCTGTTACTAACTAATTATAGATATTGACTTTTTAGAAACGCTTTAGTATACTATCTATTGTTTGAAAAACGAATATCATTTGTACCGTAGACAGTAGGTGCCTCATATAGGCTTAATTTCCTACCGAGGTGTTGAGACTCATAAATAAGTGCATCTTGCACTTTTCGGGGGCCTCCATGTCTGCGTTGACATGGAGGTTTTTTATTGGGCGGTATAAGTGGTGTCGAAACTCAACTTCTACAGGAGGTGTTGACATGAGCAGCGTACTTGAACAAAAGCAGCAGCTAGTAGCGGAGATTGCTGAAAAGCTTCGCGCGAGCAAATCAACGATCATCGTTGATTACCGTGGTTTAAATGTCGCTCAAGTTACAGAACTTCGTAAGCAACTTCGTGAAGCAGGCATCGAGTTCAAAGTGTATAAAAACACATTAACTCGTCGTGCTGTTGCTGAGTTAGGCTTAGAAGGTTTAGACGAAACGTTAACAGGTCCGAATGCAATTGCATTCAGCAATGAGGATGTCGTTGCTCCTGCGAAAATTTTAAACGAATTCGCGAAAAAGAACGAAGCGTTAAAAATTAAAGCAGGTATCATCGAAGGCAACGTAGCAACGTTTGAAGAAGTTAAGGCGCTTGCAGAGCTTCCATCTCGCGAAGGCTTGCTCTCTATGTTGCTTAGCGTTCTTCAAGCACCAATCCGCAACTTTGCGCTTGTTACAAAAGCAGTTGCTGAGAAAAAAGAAGAACAAGGTGCTTAATTTACAAATCGCCTAAAATTAAAACATTAAGGAGGAAGATCGATCATGACTAAAGAACAAATCATTGAAGCGGTTAAAAATATGACTGTTTTAGAACTAAACGACTTAGTAAAAGCAATCGAAGAAGAATTTGGTGTAACTGCTGCTGCTCCTGTAGTAGTTGCTGGCGGTGCTGCTGCTGGTGCTGCTGCTGAAGAAAAAACTGAATTCGACGTTATCCTTGCAGATGGCGGCGCGCAAAAAATCAAAGTTATCAAAGTTGTACGCGAACTTACTGGTCTTGGCTTAAAAGAAGCGAAAGACTTAGTAGACAACACTCCAAAGCCAGTTAAAGAAGGCGTTTCTAAAGAAGAAGCTGAAGAAATTAAAGCGAAACTTGAAGAAGCTGGCGCGAAAGTTGAAATCAAGTAATGATATAAAAAAGCTCGCTCGAGGTGGCGAGCTTTTTTGTATTTTCATGTGCGTTCGTTTACAATGAAGGAAAGAGAGGTGAGAGTGATGAGTGATCACTACTATACGGAGCGACCTGCTGTAGAAAGTAAGCCGTTTCAATGGACGTATACGTTGCGAGGTCATCAGTTTTTATTTACCGTTGATCAAGGTGTATTTTCAAAAAAGGAGGTCGACTTCGGTTCGAGGTTACTAATTGAAGCATTCATGGAACCAGATGTGCATGGAAATATTCTTGATGTTGGCTGTGGATACGGGCCAATCGGTTTAGCGCTAGCAAAAGATTTTCCGCATCGAACGGTGCATATGATCGATGTGAATGAGCGAGCCATTGAGTTAGCCAAGAAAAATAAACAGCAAAATGGTATTGAAAATGCCCGGATTTACATAAGTAACTTATTTGATCGAGTAGAAGGGGTATTTGCATCGATCGTGACAAACCCGCCGATTCGTGCAGGAAAAGCAGTCGTTCATTCCATTTTTGAGCAAAGTGCGAACTACTTGCTTTCTGGTGGGCAACTATGGGTTGTTATTCAAAAGAAACAGGGTGCTCCGTCCGCTTTAGAAAAGTTAAAAACGATTTTTGATCAAGTAGATGTTGTAGAAAAGAAGAAAGGTTACTTTATTATTCGAGCACAAAAAGCTTGACGTCCAATTTTGTGTATGATACCATTATAAAATGCTAAATGTGTATTTTTTTTAGTTTATGTATGCTGTGTATGTATGTATAATTTTAGTTTTAAAGGAAAAACTTATAAAATATATAATAGGTCAAACATGTGGTTTTCTTATAAGAAACCATTTCTTTTTTGTCTGATGACAAGTTATTAATGTTTGATTTGAGGGGTGAATCAGTTGACAGGTCAACTAGTTCAATACGGACGACACCGCCAACGAAGAAGTTATGCGCGCATTAGTGAAGTGTTAGAACTACCAAACTTAATCGAAATTCAAACTTCTTCTTACCAGTGGTTTCTCGACGAAGGATTGCGTGAAATGTTTCAAGATATTTCACCGATCGAAGATTTTACAGGGAATTTGTCACTAGAATTTATTGATTACAGCTTAGGAGAACCGAAGTACTCTGTCGAAGAATCAAAAGAACGCGATGTTACATACGCAGCACCGCTTCGGGTCAAAGTGCGCCTAATCAATAAAGAAACAGGCGAAGTAAAAGAACAAGATGTGTTTATGGGTGATTTCCCATTAATGACAGAAACAGGCACATTCATTATTAATGGCGCTGAACGTGTTATCGTTTCTCAGCTTGTTCGCTCACCAAGCGTATATTATAGCGGAAAAGTAGATAAAAACGGAAAACGTGGCTTTACAGCTACCGTCATTCCAAACCGCGGTGCATGGCTCGAATACGAAACAGACGCAAAAGACGTTGTGTACGTTCGCATTGATCGTACGCGTAAGTTGCCTGTGACCGTGTTATTACGGGCGTTAGGTTTTGGCTCAGACCAAGAAATTGTCGATTTACTTGGTGATAACGAGTATATTCGTAATACGTTAGAAAAAGACAATACGGAAAGTACAGAAAAAGCGTTGCTTGAAATTTATGAACGGTTACGTCCAGGGGAGCCGCCTACCGTTGAAAACGCAAAAAGCTTGTTGATCTCTCGTTTCTTTGATCCAAAACGATATGATTTAGCAAGCGTTGGTCGTTATAAAATTAACAAAAAGCTCCATATTAAAAACCGTTTATTCGGTCAACGTTTAGCAGAAACACTTGTTCATCCGGAAACGGGTGAAGTAATTGCTGAAAAAGGAACGGTTCTCGATCGTAGAACGCTCGACCGCATTTTACCTGAGCTTGAAAAAGGGATCGGTATACGTAAATACCAGCCGCTTGGGGGCGTTGTCGAAGATGAGTTTGCTTTGCAAGCAATCAAAATTTATGCTCCAAACGATCCAGATGGCGAAAAAGTCATCACAGTCATTAGTAACGGATATATTCCAGAAACAGTAAAACACATTACACCTGCAGATATTATTGCATCGATTAGCTACTTCTTTAACTTATTGCATGGCGTCGGTGATACAGACGATATCGACCATTTAGGAAATCGTCGCCTTCGTTCTGTTGGAGAGTTGCTGCAAAATCAGTTCCGGATTGGTCTTTCGCGCATGGAGCGCGTCGTTCGTGAACGGATGTCCATTCAAGATACAAACACAATTACACCACAGCAACTCATTAACATTCGTCCGGTCATTGCGGCTATTAAAGAGTTTTTCGGAAGCTCACAATTATCACAATTCATGGATCAAACAAACCCACTTGCAGAATTGACACATAAACGTCGTCTTTCTGCGCTTGGTCCGGGCGGTTTAACACGTGAACGTGCCGGTTTTGAAGTGCGTGACGTTCACTATTCGCACTATGGCCGCATGTGTCCGATTGAAACGCCAGAAGGTCCGAACATTGGATTAATTAACTCGCTTTCGACATACGCGAAAGTGAATAAATTCGGCTTTATTGAAACGCCTTATCGTCGTGTTGATCCGGAGACAGGCAAAGTAACGAATCAAATTGACTATTTAACAGCAGATGAAGAAGACAACTACGTTGTTGCCCAAGCGAATGTTCCGATTGCCGAAGATGGAACGTTTTTAGAAGAAAACGTTGTTGCTCGTTTCCGTGGTGAAAACATTGTCGTTAAACGCGATCGCGTGGACTATGTAGACGTTTCACCAAAACAAGTCGTGTCCGTAGCGACGGCTTGCATTCCATTCTTAGAAAACGATGACTCGAACCGTGCGCTTATGGGTGCGAACATGCAACGTCAAGCTGTTCCACTTATGCAACCGGAAGCTCCAATCGTTGGTACAGGAATGGAGTATGTTGCAGCGAAAGACTCTGGTGCTGCAGTCATTTGTAAGCATCGTGGAATTGTCGAGCGCGTCGAAGCGAAGGAGATTTGGGTGCGCCGTTTAATTGAAGTCGATGGAAAAGAAGTAAAAGGTGATTTAGATAAATATCGTTTGTTGAAGTTTGTTCGTTCAAACCAAGGAACGTGCTACAATCAACGCCCGATCGTTAAAGCGGGTGACATTGTAGAGAAGGGTGAGATTTTAGCTGACGGTCCATCGATGGAAAAAGGTGAATTAGCGCTTGGTCGCAACGTGCTTGTTGCGTTCATGACATGGGATGGATACAACTATGAAGACGCGATTATTATGAGCGAACGTCTCGTTAAAGACGATGTGTATACATCCATTCATATTGAGGAATATGAATCCGAAGCGCGCGATACGAAGCTCGGTCCAGAAGAAATTACGCGTGATATTCCAAACGTCGGCGAAGATGCGCTTCGCAACTTAGATGAACGCGGTATTGTACGCATCGGTGCAGAAGTGAAGGATGGGGACTTGCTTGTCGGTAAAGTCACTCCAAAAGGTGTCACTGAGTTAACCGCAGAAGAGCGCCTGTTGCACGCTATCTTTGGCGAGAAAGCACGCGAAGTTCGAGATACTTCTTTACGTGTACCGCACGGTGGAGGTGGAATTGTTCTCGATGTCAAAGTGTTTACTCGCGAAGACGGTGATGAGCTACCTCCAGGTGTAAACCAGCTTGTTCGTGTGTATATTGTACAAAAACGGAAAATTTCCGAAGGTGACAAAATGGCGGGACGCCATGGAAACAAAGGGGTTATTTCTCGTATTTTACCTGAGGAAGACATGCCGTTTTTACCAGATGGTACACCGGTTGACATTATGTTAAACCCGTTAGGCGTACCTTCGCGTATGAACATCGGGCAAGTACTCGAGTTGCATCTCGGAATGGCGGCGAGAAAGTTAGGTCTTCATGTGGCTTCGCCTGTATTTGACGGTGCTCGTGAAGAAGATGTATGGGCAACGTTAGAAGAAGCAGGAATGGCACGCGATGCGAAAACCGTTCTATACGACGGGCGCACTGGAGAGCCGTTTGATAATCGTGTTTCTGTCGGCATTATGTACATGATTAAGCTCGCGCACATGGTTGACGATAAATTGCATGCTCGTTCGACAGGTCCGTACTCGCTTGTGACGCAACAACCACTTGGTGGAAAAGCGCAGTTTGGTGGTCAGCGTTTCGGTGAGATGGAAGTATGGGCGCTTGAAGCATACGGTGCAGCTTATACGTTACAAGAAATTTTAACTGTCAAATCAGACGATGTCGTTGGTCGTGTGAAAACATATGAGGCCATCGTAAAAGGTGAAAACGTTCCAGAACCAGGCGTTCCTGAATCGTTCAAAGTATTAATTAAAGAGTTACAAAGCTTAGGTATGGACGTAACAGTTTTGTCAAGTGATGAAAAAGAAATTAGTATGGAAAACTTCGGGGAAGATGATGACGTTCAACCAGTTGACATCATCCCACCTACAGATGAGTCAGCCAAAGAAGATGAGGGCGTTGTTGTAAAAGAATAGTGTGTTGACATAAGGGTAAAACCTGGATATTAAAAGGGAGGTAGGCCCCTTGTTAGATGTAAATAAATTTGAATATATGAAGATCGGACTCGCTTCACCCGAGAAAATTCGTTCTTGGTCGTATGGTGAAGTTAAAAAACCAGAAACGATTAACTATCGAACATTAAAACCAGAAAAAGATGGTCTGTTTTGCGAACGCATTTTTGGTCCAACAAAAGACTGGGAATGTCATTGTGGAAAGTATAAGCGCGTTCGTTATAAAGGTGTCGTTTGTGACCGATGTGGTGTCGAAGTTACACGTGCAAAAGTTCGCCGTGAGCGCATGGGTCATATTGAACTAGCAGCCCCTGTTTCACATATTTGGTACTTTAAAGGAATTCCTAGCCGCATGGGACTTGTCTTAGACATGTCCCCTCGCGCGCTAGAGGAAGTCATTTACTTTGCATCTTAC
Source organism: Anoxybacillus mongoliensis (assembly GCF_014201515.1). Classification (GTDB taxonomy): domain Bacteria; phylum Bacillota; class Bacilli; order Bacillales; family Anoxybacillaceae; genus Anoxybacillus; species Anoxybacillus mongoliensis. The sequence goes on along the minus strand of NZ_JACHEQ010000016.1, from coordinate 32,213 downwards.
GTTGTGACGGATCCAGGCGATACGCCATTAGAAAAGAAACAATTGCTTTCTGAAAAAGAATATCGCGCGTATCGCGAGAAGTACGGAAACTCGTTCCAAGCTTCAATGGGTGCGGAAGCGATTAAAAAATTACTACAAGACATAGACCTTGAAAAAGAAGTAGAAACGTTAAAAGAGGAATTGAAAACAGCACAAGGCCAACGTCGTGCTCGTACAATTAAGCGTCTTGAAGTTCTTGAAGCATTCCGTAACTCTGGTAACGACCCGTCTTGGATGGTTTTGGATGTACTACCTGTTATTCCGCCAGAGTTGCGTCCGATGGTACAGTTAGACGGTGGGCGTTTTGCGACATCTGACTTAAACGATTTATATCGTCGCGTCATTAACCGGAACAACCGTTTAAAACGTCTATTAGACCTTGGGGCACCGAACATTATTGTGCAAAATGAAAAGCGGATGCTTCAAGAAGCTGTCGATGCGTTAATTGATAACGGTCGTCGTGGTCGTCCTGTTACAGGACCAGGAAATCGTCCACTGAAGTCGCTTTCCCATATGTTAAAAGGAAAACAAGGTCGTTTCCGTCAAAACTTGCTCGGTAAGCGCGTTGACTATTCTGGTCGTTCTGTTATCGTTGTCGGTCCAAATTTGAAAATGTATCAATGCGGCTTACCAAAAGAAATGGCGCTTGAGTTGTTTAAGCCGTTCGTTATGAAAGAATTAGTAGAACGCGGCTTAGCACATAATATTAAAAGTGCAAAACGAAAAATTGAGCGCGTTCATCCAGAAGTTTGGGATGTTTTAGAATCTGTCATTAAAGAGCATCCGGTGCTATTAAACCGCGCACCAACGCTTCACCGCCTTGGTATTCAGGCGTTTGAGCCGACGCTTGTAGAAGGTCGTGCGATTCGCTTACATCCACTTGTATGTACGGCATACAATGCGGACTTTGACGGTGACCAAATGGCTGTGCACGTACCGCTTTCGGCAGAAGCACAAGCGGAGGCGCGTCTACTTATGCTTGCTGCACAAAATATTTTGAATCCGAAAGATGGAAAGCCAGTCGTTACGCCTTCACAAGACATGGTTTTAGGAAACTACTATTTAACGATGGAACGTGAAGGTGCTGTTGGGGAAGGAATGGTATTTAAAGATACGGACGAGGCGTTGCTAGCTTACCATAACGGTTATGTTCATTTGCATACACGCATCGCTGTTCATGCTGGTTCGTTGAAAAACGAAACGTTTACAGAAGAGCAAAATAATAAATTGCTTATCACAACAGTTGGGAAGTTAATCTTCAATGAGATTTTGCCGAAGTCATTCCCGTATATTAATGAACCGACGCAAGAAAACATTGAAGAGCGAACACCGGATAAGTATTTCTTAGATAAAGGTGTGAACGTGAAAGAAGAAATCCGTAAGCGTCCACTCGTTCCGCCGTTTAAGAAGAAAATTCTCGGTAACATCATTGCAGAAGTATTTAAACGTTTCAAAATTACCGAAACGTCTAAAATGCTTGACCGCATGAAAGATCTCGGCTTTAAGTACTCAACAAAAGCCGGTATTACAATTGGTGTAGCGGATATTGTTGTCTTGCCTGAAAAACAAGAAATTTTAGAAGAAGCACAAGCAAAAGTTGATACGGTATTAAAACAATTCAGACGCGGTTTAATTACTGATGAAGAACGTTATGAACGTGTTATTTCGATTTGGAGTGCGGCGAAAGACAAAATTCAAGGTCGCTTAATGGAGTCGCTTGACAAACGAAATCCAATTTTCATGATGAGTGACTCTGGAGCCCGCGGTAACGCATCGAACTTTACGCAACTTGCAGGTATGCGTGGGTTAATGGCAAACCCAGCTGGACGTATTATCGAGCTTCCGATTAAATCTTCGTTCCGTGAAGGTTTAACAGTACTTGAGTACTTCATTTCAACACACGGAGCGCGTAAAGGTCTTGCGGACACAGCGTTAAAAACAGCGGACTCTGGTTATTTAACACGTCGTCTTGTTGACGTTGCACAAGACGTCATTATTCGTGAAGATGACTGTGGTACAGATCGTGGTACGTTGATCCGTGCGTTAAAAGACGGCACAGAAGTGATCGTGAAGCTTGAAGATCGTCTCATTGGACGTTATGCGCGTAAGACGGTAAAACATCCGGAAACGGGTGAAGTGCTTGTACGCGAAAATGAAATGATTACAGAAGACATCGCGAACGCGATTGTCAAAGCAGGCATTGAAGAAGTATGGATTCGTTCGGCATTTACATGCAACACGCGTCATGGTGTATGTAAAAAATGTTACGGACGTAACTTGGCGACCGGTACGGAAGTCGAAGTTGGTGAAGCGGTCGGTATTATTGCAGCCCAATCGATCGGCGAGCCAGGTACACAGCTTACAATGCGTACGTTCCACACAGGTGGGGTAGCAGGAGACGATATCACACAAGGTTTGCCGCGTGTACAAGAGTTATTTGAAGCGCGTAATCCAAAAGGTCAAGCCGTCATTTCAGAAATAGATGGTGTTGTTGTGGCGATTAACGAAACGCGTGACCGTCAACGCGAGATTGTCATCCAGGGCGAAGTCGAGACACGTACGTATACAGCCCCTTACAGTGCGCGCTTGAAAGTGCAAGAAGGGCAGAAAGTCGAGCGTGGCCAAGAATTAACAGAAGGCTCGATCGACCCGAAAGAGTTGTTGAGAGTCAAAGATATGAACGCTGTACAAGAATACTTGTTGCGTGAAGTACAAAAAGTGTACCGCATGCAAGGGGTAGAAATTAGCGATAAACATATCGAAGTTATGGTTCGTCAAATGCTTCGTAAAGTGCGTGTCATTGATGCAGGTGATACAGACTTGTTGCCTGGTACATTACTTGATATCCATCAATTCACAGATGCAAACGCGAAAGTGTTGATGGAAGGCAAACGACCAGCAACGGCCCGTCCAGTATTACTTGGAATTACGAAAGCATCGCTTGAAACAGATTCGTTCTTGTCTGCAGCATCATTCCAAGAAACGACACGCGTCTTAACGGATGCAGCAATCAAAGGAAAACGCGACGAATTACTTGGACTAAAAGAAAACGTCATCATCGGTAAGCTTGTTCCAGCAGGAACAGGTATGGCTCGTTACCGCAAAGTAAAGCCGATAATTAAAACAGCAAAAGACGAAGATGTTGTTACAACGAAATAATGATAGACCTATTGCTAGCGAGCGATGCTAGCAATAGGTCCAAAAATAATAGTTGACACAGCACTCAGAAAGTGATAGCATAATAAAGGTGTTCCGAAAACCTGTCACTTTGGAGGATATGTTACATGTCTTATGAAAAAGTCGCACAGGCAAAACAAATTATTGTAGGAACGAAACAAACAGTGCGAGCTCTGAAAGATGGAAAGGTACATGAGATCGTGATTGCCGAAGATGCGGATGCAGCAATTATCGAAAAAGTGCTGGAAGCGGCAAAAGAAGCAAATGTACCTGTTTGTAAAGTGGACTCGATGAAAAAGCTCGGGAAAGCATGTAAAATCGACGTAGGAGCGGCTGCTGTTGCAATTATTCGTTAAAAACTGTTTTTGTGGGTTACTACAAAAACTTTGTTTTTGCATAAAAATGAGCCACCTGGATGTGTGGGCTTGAATTTGATTGTGAAGGGAGGAAATTTACCATGCCTACAATTAACCAACTTGTACGTAAAGGTCGTACAAAAAAGGTAGTGAAATCTAAATCACCTGCGTTAAATAAAGGGTACAACAGCTTCAAAAAAGTTCAAACAACTGTTTACTCTCCGCAAAAACGTGGAGTATGTACACGTGTAGGTACAATGACACCAAAGAAGCCAAACTCTGCGCTTCGTAAATATGCCCGTGTACGTCTATCTAACGGTATCGAGGTAACTGCATACATCCCAGGTATCGGTCATAACTTACAAGAACACAGCGTTGTATTAATTCGCGGTGGACGTGTAAAAGACTTACCAGGGGTACGTTACCATATCGTTCGCGGTGCTTTAGACACAGCAGGTGTAGCGAACCGTATGCAAGGTCGTTCTAAATACGGTGCGAAAAAACCAAAAGCAGCTAAGAAATAACATTCAACATTTTTCGTTGATTTTTACTGAAAGGAGGAAAAACTATGCCACGTAAAGGTCCGGTTCCTAAACGAGATGTGTTACCAGATCCAATTTACAATTCAAAGCTAGTTACACGTTTAATCAATAAAATCATGATTGACGGTAAAAAAGGTAAAGCGCAAAAAATTCTTTACACAGCGTTCGATATCATCCGTGAGCGCACAGGTAAAGATCCAATGGAAGTGTTTGAGCAAGCGTTGAAAAACGTTATGCCAGTTCTTGAAGTTCGCGCACGCCGTGTTGGTGGTGCAAACTATCAAGTTCCTGTTGAGGTGCGCCCAGAGCGCCGCACAACATTAGGTCTTCGTTGGCTCGTGAACTACGCTCGTCTTCGTGGGGAAAAAACGATGGAAGAGCGTTTGGCGAACGAAATCATGGATGCAGCAAACAATACAGGTGCAGCTGTGAAAAAACGCGAAGATACGCACAAAATGGCAGAAGCAAACAAAGCGTTTGCACACTATCGTTGGTAATTTTTTCGTTCAATTAAGAATAGGTGAGAGCGATGCGGTTGAAAATAAAAAAGCATGCCCATCGCTCGTTCGCCTATATTCCTATATGTAAATTAAATTACGATACTTCATTTAAGGAAGGAGAAAAAATCCATATGGCAAGACAGTTCTCCTTGGAAAACACTCGCAATATTGGAATCATGGCCCATATTGACGCCGGTAAAACGACAACAACAGAGCGTATCCTTTTCTACACAGGACGCGTTCATAAAATCGGTGAAGTTCATGAGGGCGCAGCAACGATGGACTGGATGGAGCAAGAACAAGAGCGCGGAATTACAATTACGTCCGCAGCGACAACAGCTCAATGGAAAGGCCATCGCATTAACATCATCGATACACCTGGACACGTCGACTTCACAGTAGAAGTTGAGCGTTCATTGCGTGTATTAGACGGTGCAGTCGCGGTATTAGACGCACAATCAGGCGTAGAGCCGCAAACAGAAACAGTATGGCGCCAAGCGACTACATACGGTGTTCCGCGTATCGTTTTCGTAAACAAAATGGACAAGATTGGCGCAGACTTCTTATACTCTGTAAAAACGCTTCATGAACGTTTACAAGCGAATGCGCACCCTGTCCAATTACCGATTGGTGCAGAAGATCAATTTACGGGTATCATTGACCTTGTTGAAATGTGCGCATATCACTATCACGATGAATTAGGAAAAAACATCGAGCGCATCGAGATTCCTGAAGACTATCGTGATATGGCGGAAGAATATCGCGGGAAATTAATTGAAGCAGTTGCAGAGCTTGACGAAGAATTAATGATGAAATATTTAGAAGGGGAAGAAATTACAAAAGAAGAGCTAAAAGCGGCGATTCGTAAAGCGACAGTTTCTGTTCAATTCTTCCCAGTATTCTGTGGTTCTGCATTCAAAAACAAAGGTGTTCAATTAATGCTTGATGGAGTTGTTGACTACTTACCATCACCAGTCGACATCCCGGCGATTAAAGGAACTGTTCCTGATACAGAAGAAGAGACAGTTCGTGAAGCGCGTGACGATGCTCCGTTTGCAGCGTTAGCGTTCAAAATTATGACAGACCCTTACGTTGGTAAGTTGACATTCTTCCGCGTGTACTCTGGTACATTAAACTCTGGTTCTTACGTGTTGAACTCAACAAAACGTAAGCGTGAACGTATCGGTCGTATTCTACAAATGCACGCAAACCACCGCGAAGAAATTGCACAAGTTTACGCAGGTGACATTGCGGCAGCTGTAGGTTTAAAAGATACAACAACTGGTGACACATTATGTGATGAAAAAGACCCAGTCATCTTGGAGTCTATGCAATTCCCAGAGCCAGTTATTCAAATCGCGATCGAACCGAAGTCAAAAGCTGACCAAGATAAGATGAGCACAGCGCTACAAAAACTTCAAGAAGAAGACCCAACATTCCGCGCATGGACAGACCAAGAAACAGGTCAAACAATCATCGCGGGTATGGGTGAGCTTCACCTTGACATCATCGTTGACCGTATGCGTCGCGAGTTTAAGGTAGAAGCAAACGTTGGTGCTCCTCAAGTTGCGTACCGCGAAACATTCCGTAAATCGGCACAAGTTGAAGGTAAATTTGTGCGTCAGTCTGGTGGTCGCGGTCAATACGGTCACGTTTGGATCGAATTCTCACCAAACGAAGAAGGAAAAGGCTTCGAATTCGAAAACGCGATCGTCGGTGGGGTTGTTCCGAGAGAATACATCCCTGCAATTCAAGCAGGTCTTGAAGATGCAATGCAAAACGGTGTTCTTGCTGGATACCCAGTTGTTGATATTAAAGCGAAATTATTCGACGGTTCTTACCACGATGTTGACTCAAGCGAAATGGCGTTCAAAATCGCTGCTTCTATGGCGTTGAAAAACGCAGCAGCAAAATGTGACCCTGTATTGCTTGAGCCAATCATGAAAGTAGAAGTCATCGTCCCTGAAGAATATTTAGGTGACATCATGGGTGACATCACTTCTCGTCGCGGTCGCGTCGAAGGTATGGAAGCTCGCGGTAACGCGCAAGTTGTTCGCGCGATGGTTCCACTTTCTGAAATGTTTGGATACGCAACTTCATTGCGCTCCAATACACAAGGTCGTGGAACATTCACAATGGTATTCGACCATTATGAAGAAGTTCCGAAAAGCATTGCTGAGGAAATCATCAAAAAAAATAAAGGTGAATAATTGATTTTCTAGCATTGTTCAAGTATAAATACTTATGTAAGACTTGGAAGTGGACGTGCTGTGCACTTTCACTTCCGAGCATTCTATACTTAAATAAAAAACACTAAGGAGGATATTATAATGGCTAAAGCGAAATTCGAACGCACGAAACCACACGTCAACATTGGTACAATCGGCCACGTTGACCATGGTAAAACAACTTTAACAGCTGCAATCACAACAGTTCTTGCGAAACAAGGTAAAGCAGAAGCGCGCGCGTATGATCAAATCGACGCTGCTCCAGAAGAGCGTGAGCGCGGAATTACAATCTCAACTGCACACGTTGAGTACGAAACTGACAACCGTCACTATGCACACGTTGACTGCCCAGGTCACGCTGACTACGTGAAAAACATGATCACAGGTGCAGCGCAAATGGACGGCGCGATCCTTGTTGTATCTGCTGCTGACGGTCCAATGCCACAAACTCGTGAGCACATTCTTCTTTCTCGCCAAGTAGGCGTACCTTACATCGTTGTATTCTTAAACAAATGCGACATGGTAGACGATGAAGAGCTTTTAGAGCTTGTTGAAATGGAAGTTCGCGATCTATTATCTGAATACGACTTCCCAGGAGATGAAGTTCCTGTAATCAAAGGTTCTGCGTTAAAAGCTCTTGAAGGAGATCCAGCTTGGGAAGAAAAAATCATCGAGCTTATGAACGCTGTTGATGAGTACATCCCAACTCCACAACGCGAAATCGACAAACCATTCATGATGCCAGTTGAGGACGTATTCTCAATCACTGGTCGTGGTACAGTTGCTACTGGTCGCGTTGAGCGCGGTATCTTAAAAGTTGGTGACCAAGTAGAAATCATCGGTCTTTCTGAAGAGCCAAAAGCAACAACTGTTACAGGTGTTGAAATGTTCCGTAAGCTTCTTGACCAAGCTGAAGCTGGTGACAACATCGGTGCACTTCTTCGCGGTGTTTCTCGTGATGAAGTACAACGCGGTCAAGTATTAGCAAAACCAGGAACAATCACTCCACACACAAAATTTAAAGCGCAAGTTTACGTATTAACAAAAGAAGAAGGTGGACGTCATACTCCATTCTTCTCTAACTACCGTCCACAATTCTACTTCCGTACAACGGACGTAACAGGTATCATCCAACTTCCAGAAGGTGTTGAGATGGTTATGCCTGGTGACAACATCGAAATGACAGTAGAATTAATCGCGCCAATCGCGATCGAAGAAGGTACAAAATTCTCGATCCGCGAAGGTGGACGTACAGTAGGTGCAGGTTCTGTATCTGAAATCATCGAGTAATCGATGAAAGTGGTCTAGCGGTCAGCTAGACCACTTATTTTTTACTCCATTGAAAATGCATGATGAAATATGTATAATAAGAAAGGCAGTTTGCGAAGAAAAGAAATAAAAAACTTGCATTGAGTATAAAAATTATATATAATAATAAACGTTGGTCTTTGACTGCGATGAAGTGGAAGGTTGCTGACACACCCGGCCGCTTTGCCATGGCGAGTGTGAAGGAAATTTCCATGGAGAATGTCTATTTTGAAAATAGGCGAAGAAGGAGGGAAAATAATGGCAAAAGAAAAAATTCGTATTCGTTTAAAAGCATATGATCATCGAATTCTTGATCAATCTGCTGAGAAAATTGTGGAAACTGCAAAGCGTTCAGGCGCAACTGTATCTGGACCGATTCCGTTACCAACTGAGAGAACGGTGTACACGATCTTACGTGCGGTTCATAAATACAAAGACTCTCGTGAGCAATTCGAAATGCGCACGCATAAACGCTTAATTGACATCGTTAATCCGACTCCACAAACAGTAGATTCTTTAATGCGTTTAGACTTACCGTCTGGTGTCGATATTGAAATCAAGTTGTAATTGCGATATAGGAGGTGTGAAAGATGAAAGGAATCTTAGGAAGAAAAATCGGCATGACTCAAGTGTTCGCTGAAAACGGAGATCTTATTCCTGTAACGGTTATTCAAGCGACTCCAAACGTAGTTCTTCAAAAGAAAACGGTTGAAAACGATGGCTATGAAGCGATTCAATTAGGTTTTGAAGATTTACGTGAGAAGTTAGCGAACAAGCCTCAAAAAGGTCATGCTGCGAAGGCAAACACCACACCTAAGCGCTTCATTCGTGAAATTCGTGGTGTGAATCTTGCAGAGTATGAAGTAGGTCAAGAAGTAAAAGTGGACATTTTCAACGAAGGTGAAATCGTTGACGTAACAGGCACGTCAAAAGGTAAAGGTTTCCAAGGTGTAATTAAACGCCACGGACAATCTCGTGGACCAATGGCTCACGGTTCTCGTTACCATCGTCGTCCTGGTTCAATGGGTCCGATCGCTCCAAACCGTGTATTTAAATCAAAAGAGCTTCCAGGCCGCATGGGTGGCGAGCGTGTAACAGTACAAAACTTAAAAGTTGTTAAAGTAGATCCAGAACGCAACTTAATCTTAATTAAAGGAAACGTGCCAGGTCCAAACAAAGGACTTGTCATCATTAAAAGCGCGGTTAAAGCGAAATAATTTCTTTAAGAAAGGAGGAAATACCCAATGCCAAAAGTAGCATTGTACAACCAAAACGGAGAAAACATCGGTGAAATCGAATTAAACGATGCCGTATTTGGTATTGAACCGAACAAACATGTGTTATTTGAAGCGGTAATTATGCAACGTGCTTCCTTACGTCAAGGAACTCATAAAACAAAAAATCGTGCAGAAGTAAGTGGCGGTGGCCGTAAGCCATGGCGCCAAAAAGGTACTGGACGCGCTCGCCAAGGATCAATTCGTTCTCCACAATGGCGCGGCGGTGGTGTTGTATTCGGTCCAGTTCCACGCAGCTACAGCTATAAACTTCCGAAAAAAGTTCGTCGCTTAGCGATTAAATCGGCATTATCTTCAAAAGTGCTTGAAAACAGCATTGTTGTATTAGATAATTTAACGCTTGAAGCACCGAAAACAAAAGAAATGGTTAAAATTTTAAACAATCTTTCTGTTGATCGCAAAGCGTTAATTGTAACAGCAGATGCAAATGAGAACGTTATTCTTTCAGCTCGCAACATCCCAGGAGTCACAGTTGTGACAGCAAGCGGAATTAACGTTCTTGATGTACTCAACCACGACAAGCTTGTCATTACGAAAGCTGCTGTGGAAAAAGTAGAGGAGGTGCTTGCATAATGAAAGATCCTCGCGATATTATTAAGCGCCCCGTCATCACTGAACGTTCAACAGAGTTAATGACTGAGAAAAAATATACGTTCGAAGTTGATGTGAAAGCGAACAAAACAGAGGTAAAAGACGCGATCGAAGCGATTTTCGGCGTGAAAGTAGCGAAAGTTAACATTATGAACTATAAAGGAAAGTTCAAACGTGTTGGTCGCTATAGTGGTTTGACAAATCGTCGTCGCAAAGCGATTGTTACGTTAACGCCAGACAGCAAAGAAATCGAACTATTTGAAGTATAAGTTTAAAAGTGAAGGAGGGAAACGGACATGGCGATTAAAAAATATAAGCCAACGTCTAACGGTCGTCGTGGTATGACGGTTTTAGACTTCTCTGAGCTTACAACAGATAAGCCGGAAAAATCGTTGCTTGCGCCTTTAAAGAAAAAAGGCGGTCGTAACAACCAAGGTAAATTAACAGTTCGTCACCAAGGTGGCGGTCATAAACGTCAATATCGTATTATTGACTTTAAACGCGATAAAGATGGCATTCCAGGACGCGTTGCTACAATCGAATACGATCCGAACCGTTCTGCGAACATCGCGTTAATTCATTACGCTGATGGTGAAAAACGTTACATCATCGCACCGAAAAACTTAGAAGTTGGCATGGAAATCATGTCAGGTCCAGATGCGGACATTAAAGTGGGTAACGCATTACCTTTAGCAAACATTCCAGTCGGTACAGTTATTCACAACATCGAATTAAAACCTGGTAAAGGCGGACAGTTAGTGCGCGCTGCAGGTACATCTGCACAAGTGCTTGGTAAAGAAGGCAAGTACGTACTCGTTCGTTTATCTTCAGGTGAAGTTCGTATGATTTTAGCAACTTGCCGTGCAACAGTCGGTCAAGTTGGTAACGAACAACATGAGCTTGTGAACATCGGTAAAGCTGGACGCGCTCGTTGGTTAGGCATTCGTCCAACTGTTCGTGGTTCTGTTATGAACCCAGTAGATCACCCACATGGTGGTGGTGAAGGTAAAGCACCAATCGGACGTAAGTCTCCAATGACTCCATGGGGTAAACCAACGCTTGGATTCAAAACGCGTAAGAAGAAAAACAAATCCGATAAATTTATCGTACGTCGTCGTAAAAAATAACGGGGTTGAGCTACGGTTCACAAGAACCGTAGAGCAATCACGAAAGGAGGTTCACTTATGGGTCGCAGCTTGAAAAAAGGTCCTTTTTGTGATGATCATTTAATGAAAAAAATTGAGAAGTTGAATGAAACTGGACAAAAACAAGTGATCAAAACATGGTCTCGTCGTTCGACAATTTTCCCACAATTCATTGGTCACACAATCGCTGTTTACGATGGTCGTAAACACGTTCCAGTTTACATCACAGAGGACATGGTCGGTCATAAGCTCGGTGAGTTCGCGCCAACGCGCACGTACAAAGGTCACGCTGCTGATGACAAAAAAACAAAACGTTAATATGAGAGGAGGCTTCATTTATGCAAGCTAAAGCTGTTGCTAGAACGGTTCGAATTGCTCCTCGTAAAGCTCGTTTAGTGATTGATTTAATTCGAGGAAAGCAAGTGAGTGAAGCAGTTGCGATTCTTCGCCATACACCAAAAGCTGCTTCTCCGATTATCGAGAAAGTATTAAAATCTGCAGTGGCAAACGCAGAACATAACTATGACATGGACGTGAACAAACTTGTTGTTACAGAAGCTTATGTGAACGAAGGACCAACATTGAAACGTTTCCGTCCTCGTGCACAAGGTCGTGCGAGCGCAATTAACAAACGCACAAGCCATATCACGATCGTTGTTTCAGAAAAGAAGGAGGGATAATCAGTGGGTCAAAAGGTAAATCCAATCGGTCTTCGCATTGGTATTATCCGTGATTGGGAATCAAGATGGTACGCTGAAAAAGATTACGCGGACCTTTTACACGAAGATCTTAAAATTCGTGAGTACCTCACAAAGCGCTTAAGTGATGCAGCTGTTTCTCGCATTGAAATCGAGCGTGCAGCAAACCGTGTAAATATTACAATCCATACAGCGAAACCAGGTATGGTAATTGGTAAAGGCGGATCTGAAGTTGAAGCGCTTCGTAAAGCGTTGAACGAATTAACTGGCAAACGTGTTCATATCAACATCGTTGAAATTAAAAAGCCAGACTTAGAAGCAAAACTTGTCGCTGAAAATATCGCGCGTCAAATTGAAAACCGCGTATCATTCCGTCGTGCGCAAAAACAAGCAATTCAACGCACAATGCGCGCAGGTGCTAAAGGAATTAAAACGATGGTATCTGGTCGTTTAGGTGGAGCAGATATCGCTCGCTCAGAACATTACAGCGAAGGAACAGTTCCACTTCATACTCTTCGCGCTGACATTGATTATGCAACAGCAGAAGCGGACACAACATACGGAAAAATCGGCGTGAAAGTATGGATTTATCGTGGAGAGGTCCTTCCTACGAAAAAGAAAACTGAGGAAGGAGGAAATTAATCATGTTAATGCCAAAACGCGTAAAATATCGTCGTGAACATCGCGGTCGCATGAAAGGTCGCGCAAAAGGCGGTACAGAAGTACATTTTGGTGAGTACGGCTTACAAGCGTTAGAGCCAGCATGGATTACAAACCGTCAAATCGAGGCTGCTCGTCGTGCGATGACTCGTTACATGAGACGTGGCGGTAAAGTATGGATTAAAATTTTCCCTTCAAAGCCATATACAGCAAAACCACTTGAAGTGCGCATGGGTTCCGGTAAAGGTGCTCCTGAAGGTTGGGTAGCTGTAGTTAAGCCTGGTAAAGTGATGTTTGAAATCGCGGGAGTTTCTGAAGAAGTAGCTCGCGAAGCGTTACGTCTTGCTTCTCACAAACTTCCAATCAAATGTAAATTCGTAAAACGTGAAGAAATTGGTGGTGAATCAAATGAAAGCTAAAGAAATTCGTGAACTTACCACTGCCGAGATTGAACAAAAAATTAAAGCGTTGAAAGAAGAGTTATTCAACCTTCGCTTCCAATTGGCAACAGGTCAATTAGAGAATACTGCTCGTATTCGTGAAGTACGCAAAGCGATTGCGCGTATGAAAACTGTTATTCGCGAAAGAGAGATCGCTGCTAATAAATAATTGAAATCGAGAGGAGGTTCGCACAATGAGTGAACGCAACAATCGTAAAGTTCTCGTCGGCCGTGTTGTTTCCGATAAAATGGATAAAACAATTACGGTTCTTGTAGAAACTTATAAAAAGCATCCTCTTTACGGCAAGCGCGTAAAGTATTCGAAAAAATATAAGGCACATGACGAAAACAACGTAGCAAAAGTGGGCGATATCGTCAAAATCATGGAAACACGTCCTCTTTCTGCGACAAAACGTTTCCGTCTTGTTGAAGTAGTCGAGAAAGCTGTTATTGTTTAATGAATATGTTCGGAATGATGGATACAAATCCGAAAGGAGGTTTCGTCAATGATTCAACAAGAAACTCGTATGAAAGTTGCTGATAACTCTGGTGCACGTGAAGTGCTTGTCATTAAAGTGCTAGGTGGTTCTGGTCGTCGTTATGCGAACGTTGGCGACATCGTTGTGGCGACAGTTAAAGATGCAACACCAGGTGGCGTTGTTAAAAAAGGTCAAGTCGTTAAAGCGGTTGTCGTTCGCACGAAACGTGGTGTGCGCCGTACAGACGGTTCTTACATCCGTTTTGATGAAAATGCTTGCGTAATCATTCGTGATGACAAGAGCCCACGTGGTACACGTATTTTCGGACCAGTTGCTCGCGAATTGCGTGAAAAAGACTTTATGAAAATCGTTTCTTTAGCTCCAGAAGTGATTTAATGAAAAGGAAAAGCCTTTTAAGGAGGTGCGATTCAGATGCATGTAAAAAAAGGTGATAAAGTACAAGTAATCTCTGGTAAAGATAAAGGTAAACAAGGCGTTATTCTCGCTGCGTTTCCAAAGAAAAACCGAGTGCTTGTTGAAGGTGTAAATATCGTGAAAAAACACGTAAAACCTTCTCAAGCAAATCCACAAGGCGGCATCATCAGCCAAGAGGCGCCAATCCACGTATCAAACGTAATGCCTCTTGATCCAAAAACAGGATTACCAACTCGTGTTGGATACAAAGTGGTTGACGGTAAAAAAGTTCGCTATGCGAAACGTTCTGGTGAAATTTTAGACAAATAATGAAGTGATCGAGGAAGGGAGGTACTCAAATGAACCGCCTTAAAGAAAAGTATGTGAAAGAAGTTGTTCCTGCTCTGATGAGCAAGTTTAACTATAAATCTGTGATGCAAGTTCCAAAAATCGAGAAAATTGTCATCAACATGGGTGTTGGTGATGCGGTGCAAAACGCAAAAGCGTTAGATAACGCAGTAGAAGAACTCGCATTAATTTCTGGTCAAAAACCAGTTGTTACACGCGCGAAAAAATCAATCGCTGGTTTCCGTCTTCGTGAAGGAATGCCAATCGGTGCGAAAGTAACGCTTCGCGGTGAGCGTATGTACGAGTTTTTCGATAAGCTCGTGTCTGTTTCTTTACCGCGTGTTCGCGACTTCCGTGGTGTTTCTAAAAAATCTTTTGACGGACGCGGCAACTACACATTAGGTGTAAAAGAGCAATTAATTTTCCCTGAAATTGACTACGATAAAGTAAACAAAGTTCGCGGTATGGACATCGTCATCGTTACAACTGCGAAAACAGACGAGGAAGCTCGTGAATTACTTACGTTGCTCGGTATGCCATTCCAAAAATAATCATTCCCATTCGTAAAAAGAGGGAGGCGAAAACGTGGCTAAAAAATCAATGATCGCGAAACAAAAACGCACACCAAAGTTTAAAGTGCAAGCGTACACTCGTTGTGAGCGTTGTGGACGTCCACACTCTGTATATCGCAAATTTAAACTTTGCCGTATTTGTTTCCGTGAATTAGCGTATAAAGGTCAAATTCCTGGTGTGAAAAAAGCAAGCTGGTAATAAACCCATGAGTTGGGAAGGAGGTAAAACATAATGGTGATGACAGATCCAATTGCAGATATGCTTACTCGCATTCGTAATGCGAACATGGTGCGTCACGAGAAACTTGAAGTTCCTGCTTCAAAAATTAAAAGAGAAATCGCTGAAATTTTAAAGCGTGAAGGTTTCATTCGTGATGTCGAATACATTGAAGATAACAAACAAGGTATTCTTCGAATTTTCTTAAAGTACGGTCCAAACAACGAGCGCGTAATTACAGGCCTTAAACGCATTAGCAAACCTGGTTTGCGCGTATATGCAAAAGCTGATGAAGTACCACGCGTATTGAACGGTTTAGGAATCGCAATTCTTTCAACATCTCAAGGTATTTTAACTGACAAAGAAGCACGTCAAAAACGTACTGGCGGCGAAGTGTTAGCATACATTTGGTAATTATTTTGCAACGAATGGAGGTGTAGTACATGTCACGTGTTGGTAAAAAACCATTGGAAATTCCAGCTGGTGTTACAGTTACATTAAACGGTAACACAGTTACTGTAAAAGGTCCGAAAGGTGAACTTACTCGTACGTTCCATCCAGATATGGTCATTAAATTAGAAGGCAACGTTTTAACAGTTGAGCGTCCAAGCGATGAAAAGCATCATCGTGCGCTTCACGGAACGACTCGCAGCTTACTTGCGAACATGGTTGAAGGTGTTTCAAAAGGTTATGAGCGTGCGCTTGAGCTTGTTGGTGTCGGTTATCGTGCGACAAAACAAGGTAAAAAGCTTGTGTTAAGCGTAGGATACTCTCATCCTGTTGAAATCGAACCAGAAGAAGGCCTTGAAATTGAAGTTCCTTCACAAACAAAAATCATCGTTAAAGGTGCGGACAAACAACGTGTTGGTGAATTAGCAGCAAACATTCGTGCCGTTCGTTCACCAGAGCCTTATAAAGGAAAAGGTATTCGCTACGAAGGCGAAGTTGTACGTCGTAAAGAAGGTAAAACAGGTAAGAAATAATGCTGCTTAGGTAAATGAAAGGAGTGACACGAATGATCACTAAGCTTGATAAAAATGCAGTTCGCAAAAAAAGACACGCTCGTGTTCGTCGTAAAGTAGTAGGAACTGCGGAACGTCCACGCTTAAATGTGTTCCGTTCAAACAAACACATTTACGCACAAATTATTGACGATATGAAAGCTGTGACGCTCGTTAGTGCGTCAACGTTAGATAAAGAATTCGATTTAGAGTCAACAGGTAATGTTGAAGCAGCTCAAAAAGTGGGCGAATTGATTGCTAAACGTGCGCTTGAAAAAGGAATTACATCGGTTGTATTTGACCGTGGCGGATATTTATATCATGGACGTGTTAAAGCACTTGCAGACGCTGCTCGTGAAGCTGGATTACAATTCTAATTAAGAAGGAGGGACAGAGATGCGTCGCATTGATCCAAATAAACTTGAACTAGAAGAACGCGTTGTTGCCGTTAACCGCGTAGCTAAAGTTGTAAAAGGTGGACGTCGTTTCCGTTTCGCTGCGTTAGTCGTTGTTGGTGACAAAAACGGTCATGTCGGCTTTGGAACAGGAAAAGCTCAAGAAGTTCCAGATGCTATTCGCAAAGCGATTGAAGACGCGAAGAAAAACTTAATTACTGTACCGATCGTTGGTACAACAATTCCACATGAAGTCATCGGACATTTCGGTGCAGGTGAAATCATTTTAAAACCAGCATCTGAAGGTACTGGGGTTATCGCTGGAGGTCCTGCGCGTGCGGTATTAGAGTTAGCAGGTGTTAGCGATATTTTATCGAAGTCAATCGGTTCCAACACACCAATCAACATGGTACGCGCAACAATCGACGGTTTGAAGCAATTGAAACGTGCTGAAGAGGTAGCAAAATTGCGCGGTAAAACAGTTGAGGAACTGTTAGGATAAGGGAGGGAAAAATGATGGCGAAAAAATTAGCAATTACCCTCACTCGCAGCGTAATTGGTCGTCCGCAAGACCAACGCGTGACGGTTAAAACATTAGGTTTACGGAAATTGCATCAAACAGTTGTTCATAACGACAATCCAGCCATTCGTGGAATGATCAATAAAGTTTCTCACCTTGTAACAGTAAAAGAATTAGAAGAATAAGGAGGTGCCTAGACATGAAGCTACATGAATTACAACCAGCACCGGGTTCCCGTAAAGAACGCAACCGTGTTGGTCGTGGTATCGGCTCTGGTAACGGAAAAACTTCTGGTAAAGGTCACAAAGGGCAAAACGCTCGTTCTGGCGGCGGTGTACGCATTGGCTTTGAAGGTGGTCAAACACCTTTATTCCGTCGTTTACCAAAACGCGGCTTTACAAACATTCATCGTAAAGAATATGCGATCGTTAACCTTGAAGCATTAAATCGCTTTGAAGACGGTACGGAAGTAACACCAGAATTGTTGCTTGAAACAGGCGTAGTAAGCAAGTTAAAAGCAGGCATCAAAGTTCTTGGAGACGGTGAGCTTACGAAAAAATTAACAGTAAAAGCTCATAAATTCTCTGCTTCTGCAAAAGAAGCGATCGAAGCTGCTGGCGGTACAACTGAGGTGATTTAATGTTTCGAACAATCTCCAATTTTATGCGCGTGGGTGATATAAGAAGAAAAATTATGTTCACCCTTCTTATGCTCATTGTATTTCGCATCGGTACGTTCATTCCTGTGCCGGGCGTAAATGCAGACGTCTTGAAAATGCAGGATCAGTTCAATGCCTTTGGCGTATTGAACACATTCGGCGGTGGCGCCTTGAAAAATTTCTCTATTTTTGCGATGGGCGTCATGCCATATATCACGGCATCCATCATCGTACAACTATTGCAGATGGATGTTGTTCCTAAATTTACGGAATGGTCGAAACAAGGAGAAGTAGGCCGCCGTAAGCTCGCTCAGTTTACTCGCTACTTTACGATTGTGCTTGGTTTTATCCAAGCGTTCGCTATGTCATACGGTTTTCATAATATGTCTGGTGGTGTGCTTATTAAAAATCCAGGCATCCCGACATATTTGCTTATTGCGCTCGTTTTAACAGCAGGCACAGCTTTTTTAATGTGGCTCGGTGAGCAAATTACAGCTAAAGGTGTTGGGAACGGCATTTCTGTTTTGATTTTTGCAGGGATTGTCTCAGGTATCCCAACAACGCTTAATCAAATTTACGTGCAGCAGTTTCAAAATGCTGGCGATCAGTTGTTTTTACGCATCGTCACAGTACTGTTAGTCGCTTTAGCAGTTGTTGCAGTCATCGTTGGTGTCATTTATATGCAACAAGCGTTTCGGAAAATTCCGATTCAGTATGCGAAGCGATTAGAAGGACGTAGTCCGGTAGGTGGTCATTCGACACACATTCCGTTAAAAGTCAATCCGGCAGGTGTTATTCCGGTTATTTTTGCGGTGTCGTTCATTATTACTCCACCGACGATTGCATCGTTTTTCGGCTCGAATGATGTAACATTGTGGATTAAAAAAGTTTTTGACTACACACAACCAGTTGGGATGATTATATACATCGCTTTAATTGTTGCCTTTACGTATTTTTATGCGTTTGTTCAAGTTAATCCGGAACAAATGGCGGACAATTTGAAAAAGCAAGGTGGTTATATTCCAGGCATTCGTCCAGGAAAGAACACGCAAGAATTCATTACACGCGTTTTATATCGATTAACTTTCGTCGGAGCTCTATTTTTAGCAGCAATCGCTGTTCTTCCTGTCTTCTTTATCGAGTTCGCTAAACTACCGCCTTCTGCTCAAATTGGAGGAACGAGTTTGCTGATCGTCGTCGGCGTTGCTTTAGAGACGATGAAACAGCTAGAAAGCCAATTAGTGAAGCGACATTATAAAGGCTTTATTAAATAAAAAGAGGTGTTGGGAATTTTATTCCCTCTACCTCATATAGAGCTGAGGGGGAGAAATTGATGAATTTAGTATTAATGGGTCTGCCAGGAGCTGGAAAAGGGACACAGGCAGAAAAAATTGTCGAGAAATACAAAATTCCTCACATCTCTACTGGGGATATGTTTCGAGCAGCGATCAAAGAAGGAACAGAGCTCGGTTTACAGGCGAAGTCATATATGGATCGCGGTGATCTTGTTCCAGACGAAGTGACTATTGGCATTGTTCGTGAACGATTAAGCAAGGACGATTGCCAAAACGGATTTTTGCTTGACGGTTTTCCGCGAACAGTCGCTCAAGCAGAAGCGTTAGAAACACTTCTTCAACAATTAGACCGTTCCATTGACTATGTCATTAACATCGAAGTAGATAAGAGCATTTTAATGGAACGTTTAACGGGCAGACGCATTTGTAAAGAATGTGGCGCAACGTATCATCTCGTATTCAATCCACCAGCTCAAGCAGGTGTTTGCGATAAATGCGGTGGAGAGTTGTATCAACGCGCAGATGATAACGAAGCAACCGTAGCAAATCGTCTTGAAGTTAATATGAAACAAGCGCAGCCGTTACTTGACTTTTATGCAGCGAAAGGGTACTTGCGCAACATTAATGGACAACAACATATTGATCAAGTGTTTGCTGACATTTGTGAATTACTTGGGGGCTTACAATAATGATCATTTGCAAAACCCCACGCGAAATTGAAATTATGCGTGAAGCTGGCCGGATTGTTGCCTTAACTCATCAAGAACTACAAAAATATATCGAGCCAGGCATCACGACAAGAGAGCTCGATCATATTGCTGAAACGTTCATTCGTAAACATGATGCAATTCCTTCGTTTAAAGGATATAATGGATTCCAAGGGAGCATTTGTACGTCCGTAAATGAAGAGCTCGTTCACGGCGTTCCGGGAGACCGTGTGCTTCGCGAAGGAGACATTATTAGCATCGATATCGGCGCAAAATATAATGGATATCATGGCGATTCGGCCTGGACATATCCGGTCGGGGTCATCTCCGAAGAGGCAAAAAAACTATTAGAAGTGACAGAACAGTCATTGTATCGCGGATTGGAAGAAGCGAAACCTGGCGCACGGTTAACGAACATTTCCCATGCGATCCAAACGTACGTTGAGGCACATAACTTTTCCGTTGTGCGTGAGTATGTTGGGCATGGAATTGGTCAAGACTTACATGAAGATCCGCAAATTCCACATTACGGTCCGCCAAACAAAGGACCGCGGTTAAAGCCAGGCATGGTTCTGTGCATTGAACCGATGGTGAATGCAGGAACCCGTTATGTTCGCACGTTAGAAGATAATTGGACGGTCGTCACAGTAGATGGAAAACTTTGTGCTCACTTTGAGCATACGGTTGCTATTACTGAGACGGGATATGAAATTTTAACAACACTTTGAACGCTTTAACCTTCTTTGCGGATGCGCATCGTAAGCTTTAAACTGGTCGTGTTAGTTGAACATGTTACTCATTTCAAAAAAGAAGGGAGAGCCGTTCAATGGCGAAAGACGATGTAATTGAAGTGGAAGGTACAGTCGTTGAAACGTTACCTAATGCGATGTTCCGAGTGGAACTTGAAAACGGTCATACTGTTTTAGCTCACGTTTCAGGTAAAATTCGTATGCATTTTATTCGTATTTTACCAGGTGATAAAGTGACGGTGGAATTATCACCTTACGATTTAACACGTGGAAGAATTACGTATCGATATAAATAACACTCCGCACGAACAAGGAGGTAAGTTCACATGAAGGTTAGACCATCTGTAAAACCGATTTGCGAAAAATGCAAAGTCATTCGCAGACGCGGAAAAGTTATGGTTATTTGTGAAAATCCAAAGCATAAGCAAAAACAAGGATAAAACTTGAGGAGGTGTACAAATCATGGCACGTATTGCAGGTGTAGATATTCCTCGTGACAAACGTGTAGTCATTTCATTAACATACATTTACGGAATCGGTAAAGCAACTGCACAAAAAATCTTAGCAGAAGCTGGCGTATCTGAAGACACTCGTGTTCGCGATTTAACAGAAGAAGAATTAGGAAAAATTCGTGAAATCGTAGATCGCTTAAAAGTAGAAGGAGATCTTCGTCGTGAAGTATCTTTAAACATTAAACGTTTAATGGAGATCGGTTGCTACCGTGGTCTTCGTCATCGTCGCGGATTGCCAGTTCGTGGCCAAAATACGAAAAACAATGCTCGTACACGTAAAGGTCCACGTCGTACAGTAGCCAATAAGAAAAAATAATTAAGTAAAGGAGGTTCGTGAACGAATGGCACGTAAAACGAATACGCGTAAACGTCGTGTAAAAAAGAATATTGAATCTGGTATCGCTCATATCCGTTCGACTTTTAACAACACAATCGTCACAATTACAGACGTTCATGGAAATGCAATTTCTTGGTCAAGTGCAGGTGCGTTAGGCTTCAAAGGTTCTCGTAAGTCTACTCCGTTTGCTGCACAAATGGCTGCAGAAGCTGCTGCAAAAGCATCAATGGAGCATGGCATGAAAACTGTTGAAGTAAACGTAAAAGGTCCGGGTGCTGGTCGTGAAGCAGCGATTCGTGCACTTCAAGCGGCTGGATTAGAAATTACAGCAATTAAAGATGTTACACCGGTTCCACATAACGGATGCCGTCCGCCAAAACGTCGTCGTGTTTAATTTCTCTGTATAGAATTTGCGTATGTGTCAATAATGGGATATAGTCATTCTTACAGGGAAATGAAAAACAGTTGTTGTGCACATTCGGGAACTTATTCATGGGGGAATTTCGATTGAGCTGTCATCGGTTTAATCGGGGTTTCGACGTTTTGAAGGAGGGTTAAAGGAATGCTGGAAATCGAAAAGCCGAAAATCGAAACGGTTGAAATCAGCGAGGATGCCAAATACGGCAAATTCGTCGTTGAACCACTTGAGCGTGGATATGGTACAACTTTG
>NZ_JACHEQ010000016.1:0-10350 GCF_014201515.1 Anoxybacillus mongoliensis | reverse complement strand
CCTCACTCCCTGGTGCCGCTGTAACATCTGTTCAAATAGATGGTGTATTGCACGAGTTTTCAACAATTGATGGCGTCGTGGAAGATGTAACAACAATTATTTTAAACATTAAAAAGCTAGCGCTAAAAATTTATTCGGACGAAGAAAAGACGCTTGAGATTGATGTACAGGGTGAAGGGGTCGTTACAGCTGCCGATATTACTCACGATAGCGACGTAGAGATTCTTAATCCAGACCTTCATATCGCTACATTAGCAAAAGACGGTCGCTTACGGATGAGAATGACAGCAAAACGCGGACGTGGGTATACACCAGCTGACGCTAACAAGCGCGAGGATCAACCGATAGGTGTTATCCCGATCGATTCCATTTATACGCCGGTATCGCGCGTATCGTACCAAGTCGAAAATACGCGCGTCGGTCAAATGACAAACTACGACAAGTTAACGATCGACGTGTGGACAGATGGTAGCATCGGCCCGAAAGAAGCAATCTCACTAGGGGCAAAAATTTTAACAGAGCACTTGAATATTTTTGTGAACTTAACAGATGAAGCGCAACACGCTGAGATCATGATCGAAAAAGAAGAGGATCAAAAAGAAAAAGTGCTCGAGATGACAATTGAAGAGCTTGATCTTTCTGTTCGTTCGTACAACTGCTTAAAGCGTGCTGGCATTAACACAGTACAAGAACTTGCGCAAAAAACAGAAGAAGATATGATGAAAGTGCGCAACTTAGGCCGCAAGTCGCTTGAAGAAGTAAAGGCGAAGTTAGAAGAGCTAGGATTAAGCTTACGTAAAGATGACTAGTTAAGCGTTTGGTTAACTAGGCATTTTCATGTTAAAAGTGAAATAAAGGAGGGACATCACATGTCTTACAGAAAATTAGGACGCACAAGCTCTCAACGTAAAGCATTGCTTCGTGACTTAGTGACAGACTTAATCATTAATGAGCGAATTGAAACAACAGAAGCTCGTGCAAAAGAGTTGCGTTCTGTTGTAGAAAAAATGATTACATTAGGAAAGCGCGGCGATTTGCATGCACGTCGTCAAGCTGCTGCATTCGTACGCAAAGAAGTCGCAAACACAGAAACAGGTCAAGATGCGATTCAAAAATTGTTTAGCGACATCGCACCTCGTTACCAAGACCGTCAAGGTGGTTATACGCGCATTATGAAACTTGGACCACGCCGCGGTGACGGTGCGCCAATGGTCATTATTGAACTAGTTTAATACGTTTTTACAAGGGCGAGACAGTTTTTGAACTGGATCTATGCCCTTTTTTTGTTTTCCTTTTTGTAGTAGAGTAGAGAGTAAGAAAATTCAGAAGAGATGAGGAGAGAGTTGTGGAAGTTGTAGTACGTGTAGAAAATATAAGTTTTCAATATGTAAACGAACAAACGTATGCTTTACAACATGTATCGTTTCAAGTATATAAGGGCGAATGGGTAACCATTGTAGGGCATAACGGATCAGGAAAATCGACGCTTGCGAAGTTGTTAATTGGGTTATTGCCAGCTACAAGCGGTACGATTCACGTATGTGGGATTCCATTAAATGAACAAACGGTGTGGGATGTTCGGGAGCGATTAGGGATTGTATTTCAAAATCCAGATAACCAGTTTGTTGGAACGACTGTTCAAGATGATGTTGCCTTTGGTCTTGAAAATCGTGGCGTACCAAAAAATGAAATGGTAAAGCGTATAAACGAAGCGCTAAAAAAAGTAGGTATGGAAAATTTTATTAATGACGAACCGCATCGTCTGTCAGGTGGACAAAAACAACGTGTGGCGATCGCGAGTGCCATTGCTCTTCAACCGAATATTATCATTTTAGACGAAGCAACATCAATGCTTGATCCGAGCGGAAAAAAAGAAGTTCTTCAAGTGATGCAATCACTTCGTCGTGAACGCGATATGACCGTTATCTCAATTACCCATGATTTAAATGAAGTGGCAAAAGCTGATCGGGTGATTGTCATGAATAAGGGGAAAATTGCATTAGAAGGAACACCTAAACATATTTTTGCGCATGGGTCAAAGTTGGAAGAGATGGGATTAGACTTACCATTTCCGCTCCAACTCAGTCAACGGTTGAAGGAAAATCACATTCCAATTACAACCGATCATTTGACAATAGAGGGGTTGGTGAGTGAATTATGGACATTGTATTCCGCGATGTCGAACACCGCTACCAAATGAATACCCCTTTCGAGAAGCGGGCGCTGTACGATATTCATATGGATATCCCCAACGGTTCATACGTAGCTGTTGTGGGTCATACAGGATCGGGAAAGTCAACCCTTTTGCAACATTTAAACGGCTTACTTCAACCGACAAAAGGGACGATCCATCTGGGCAATTATACAATTACAGCAGGAAAAAAAGAAAAACATTTAAAGCCTTTACGAAAAAAAGTAGGTATCGTTTTTCAATTTCCTGAACATCAACTATTTGAAGAAACAGTAGAAAAAGATATTTGTTTTGGACCGATAAATTTTGGTATGAACGCAGAAGAAGCGAAAGCTCGTGTGGGAGAATGGTTAGCACTCGTCGGATTGCCAGAAGAAGTGCGACATAAATCTCCATTTGCGTTAAGTGGTGGGCAAATGAGACGTGTGGCTATTGCTGGTGTGTTAGCAATGGACCCAGAAGTGCTCGTGTTAGATGAACCTACTGCGGGCTTAGATCCTCGTGGGCGAAAAGAAATGATGGACATGTTTGCAAAGCTTCAACGGAAAAAACATATGACGATTGTACTTGTTACACATAGTATGGAAGAGGCAGCACGTTATGCGGATGACATTATCGTGATGCATCAAGGAACGATTGTGCGAAGGGGAGCACCAGAACATATTTTCCGTCATGTCGATGATTTAATAAGTCTCGGACTAGATGTCCCTGAGCCAGTTTTGTTTCAACGGGCAATCGAACAAAAATTTGGCGTGCAATTTCATGCCCCGTGTTTGACGATGGAAGACGTTATCAAAAACTTACAAACGTTATTTACTAGGGTGAAACGTATATGATGAACAGTATGATTATCGGAAAGTATGTTCCTGGAGATTCTCTCATTCATCGTCTCGATCCACGCACAAAATTGTTGCTCATGTTTATATATGTATTTATTGTGTTTCTTGCTAATAATGAATGGGCGTATGGGGTGTTGACTTTTTTTACATGTGCATTGTTGTTTTTATCGCGCATACCGTTTTCGTTCATGATTAAAGGATTAAAGCCAGTTTTATGGGTCATTGTGTTTACGTTTCTTCTTCACGTATTGCTAACAAAAGATGGGGATGTCGTTTTTCAATGGATCGGGATCGAAGTGTACGACAAGGCGATCCAACAAGGAGCGTTTATTTCTTTACGCTTTTTGCTTCTTATCGTTGTTACAACGCTAGTGACGTTAACAACGACGCCGATTGAAGTGACTGATGGGATGGAATCATTGCTTTCACCATTAAAAAAATGGAATGTACCTGTTCATGAACTAGCCTTAATGATGTCGATTTCTCTTCGTTTTATTCCAACATTGATGGAAGAAACAGAGAAGATTATGAAAGCTCAAATGGCTCGAGGTGTCGATTTTTCAAGCGGATCGCTATCAGAACGAATGAAAGCGATGACGGCATTGCTTGTTCCGCTATTCATTAGCGCATTCAAACGAGCAGAAGAGCTAGCCGTTGCCATGGAAGTGCGCGGATACCGTGGTGGGAACGGTCGAACGAAATGGCGCGAGTTGACGTGGAGGCGCATGGATACGGCTTTTATGCTTTTACTTGGCTTATTGGCTGTTTTGCTATGGTTACTTCGTTCATAAAAAGGAGCGAACAGCATGAGAAGGATCAAATGCGTCATTGCTTATGATGGCACGCATTTTGCAGGATACCAAATTCAACAAAAAAAGCGAACTGTACAAGGAGAGCTTGAGCGTGCGCTCTCAACCATTCATAAAGGGGAATTTGTTCGCGTATATGCGTCAGGACGAACAGATGCAACCGTTCATGCATGTGGACAAGTGATTCACTTTGATACGCCACTTGCGATTCCTGATGAAAGATGGCCTAAAGCGTTAAATGCGCTTCTTCCTGATGACATCATTGCCAAAGAGGCAAGTGAGGTTTCGCCTTCCTTTCATGCGCGATTTAGTGTGAAAAAGAAAGAGTATCGTTACCGTGTCTGGACGGGAGAGAAAAACGTGTTTTTGCGTCATTATGTATATCACTATCCGCATCAACTTGATGTAACGAATATGAACGAAGCGCTTCGCTATTTAATCGGGACGCATGATTTCACAAGTTTTTGCTCGGCAAAAACGGAAATTGACGATAAAGTTCGTACCATTTATGAAGCGGAAGTGATTCAAGAAGGAGAAGAGCTAATCTTCCGTCTTGTTGGCAACGGTTTTTTGTACAATATGGTTCGCATTATCGTTGGAACAGTGCTAGAAGTTGGACGGGGGAAACGGCGTGCTGAAGAGATGAAGGCGATTTTGGAACAAAAAAATCGCGATGCTGCGGGAAAGACAGCACCGGGTCACGGTCTTTATTTGTGGCACGTTTCGTATGACAACTAATCCAGGTGTAACATTTTCTTGACATTGGGTTGTAGAAGAGATATTATATCATATGGTATGTATTTTAAACCCACGATTAGCCCCGGAAATTAATCGTGTTGAAATAAATATCGCTTGTTCATTTTTTATTTTAGGAGGGAAAACAAATGCGTACGTATATGGCGAAGCCAAATGAAGTAGAACGTAAATGGTACGTTGTTGATGCAGAAGGCAAAACGTTAGGACGTCTTGCTAGTGAAGTTGCTGCGATTTTACGCGGTAAACATAAACCAACTTACACACCGCATGTTGACACTGGTGATCATGTGATCATCATCAACGCAGAAAAAGTTGAGTTAACAGGGAAAAAATTAACAAACAAATTATACTACCGTCACAGCTTACATCCAGGTGGATTAAAAGTAAGAACAGCGCTTGAAATGCGTACAAATTACCCAGAGCAAATGCTTGAAAGAGCAATTCGTGGCATGCTTCCAAAAGGTAGCCTTGGTCGTCAAATGTTCAAAAAATTGCACGTTTATCGCGGAAGTGAACATCCGCATCAAGCACAAAAACCAGAAGTTTACGAACTTCGCGGATAATTGATCAAAGGAGGGCATTATTTTGGCACAGGTACAATACTACGGCACAGGCCGTCGCAAAAGTTCAGTTGCGCGTGTGCGTCTCGTTCCAGGTGAAGGACGCATTATCGTAAATGGTCGTGACATTCGTGATTATGTTCCATATGAATCTTTAGTGGAAGTTGTCAAACAACCGCTTGTTTTAACAGAAACATTCGGTAGCTACGATGTATTAGTAAACGTAAGCGGCGGTGGATTTACAGGTCAGGCAGGTGCAATTCGTCACGGTATCGCTCGTGCGTTGTTGCAAGTTGACCCTGAATACCGTCAAACATTAAAGCGTGCAGGATTATTAACTCGCGACTCTCGTGTGAAAGAGCGTAAGAAATACGGTCTTAAAGGCGCTCGTCGTGCACCACAATTCTCAAAACGTTAATGTCAAAAATCTCGGCAATTATTTGCCGAGATTTTTTTGTATGTCCCTCTTGTTCATGCGAACAATATACATAAGGAGGGATAGTCAAGTGGGAGTACTTACATCGTTTACAATAAAAAAGTTAGAAAAGCAGCTTGCTTATGAGCGAAATGTATTGCGAGATCTTTCTTATCGTGAATTATGTAGACGTGTGCGCACGTATTGGCAACAATACATCATTGTTTCTGAGATCATAGAAACGATATGCATCGATATAGCCATTGAAGCATATTTGCTTGGGGCTCATTATAGTCGGTTTACATATTATGGTGAGTCAATAGAAACGGTGAAAATTCGTTGTATAAACGAATACAAACAACTCATACATGAGCTGTATGAACATATGGACCTATGTACAGATGGTATGTACGATACATGTATTCGTTACGTAGATACTTGGTGGAAAGAAGGAATCGAAAAAGGACTACGTCGACAACGTCTTCGTTTAAAGTAACCGTTCTAAATTCTCCTCTTGTCCCATATAACATAAATAGTGGGGAGGAGAAGGGATGAAAATACGTGTTGTTGTCTTTTTTATTGTTTTTGTCCTTTTTTTGCAGTTTTACGTACTTCATGATCGCTCATGGAAAGCATGGAGTTTACCGTTATCAGGGAAAATTATCATCCTTGATCCAGGGCATGGGGGACCTGATGGGGGAGCAGTCGGAGGAGACGTTCTGGAGAAAGAAATCGCGCTACATGTGGCGTTAAAATTACGCGATTATTTGCAACAACAAGGTGCGCTTGTTCAAATGACAAGAGAAGGAGATCATGATTTAGCCAGCGAACAGACAAGAGGATATAGCCGAAGAAAAATAGAAGACTTACAACGGCGAGTGCAGTTTGTTAATGAGTCAGAGGCAGATTTTTTCATTAGTATTCATTTAAATGCCATCCCTTCGCCGAAATGGAGAGGCGCCCAAGTTTTTTACTATCCTTCATTAGAGGAAAATGCAAGATTAGCTAAGCTTATTCAACAAGAGCTACGTGTCAATTTGGAAAATACACATCGCTTAGCGAAGCCCATTCAAACGGTATATTTATTAAAGATGGCTAAGAAGCCAGGGGCTCTAGTTGAGATTGGCTTTTTATCAAACGAGGAAGAACGAAAACTACTAGCGTCTTCGGCGTATCAAGAAAAGCTGGCGGCTTCGATTTATAAGGGCATTTTACGTTACGTATCAAACGAACGCGATCCTTCTGAATGAGAAGGATTCATTTTTTTATGCAGAAAATTATGTTATATTGAAAGTGTGAAATCGAATACATAAGGATTGGTGAGGCGCGATGTTGACAGAAAAACAAGTTGTGGAGCTGCTCGAAACGATTTACGACCCTTTTTTGAAAAAAACGTTTAAAGAAACAGGCGCAATTCAAGAAGTCAAAATAAATGAAGAAAAAGGACTAGTAAGTGTAAAAATTGCTTTAGCGAAAACAGGAACGGCCGAACAACTTCAAGTGCAACAAACTATCGTACAACGTTTGAAAGACGCTGGAGCATCTTCTGTTGGGCTCCGTTTTGCTCAATTGCCGTTAGAAGAAGAACGTACAACAAATGAACCCATTTACTTAGCGATTGCAAGTGGAAAAGGTGGAGTAGGGAAGTCGACTGTATCAGTTAATTTAGCCGTTTCACTTGCTCGACTTGGGAAAAAAGTTGGGTTAATTGACGCTGACATTTATGGATTTAGTGTACCAGACATGATGGGCATTACAGAACGTCCAGTTGTTCGTGGAGAGAAAATTATTCCGGTTGAACGTTTCGGTGTGAAAGTGATTTCGATGGGATTTTTTGTAGAAGATAACTCACCGGTTATTTGGCGTGGACCGATGCTTGGCAAAATGCTAAAAAACTTTTTTGATGAAGTGGAATGGGGCGAATTAGATTATTTATTACTAGACTTACCTCCAGGCACAGGTGATGTGGCATTAGATGTGCATACAATGCTTCCAACATCGAAAGAAATTATTGTGACAACCCCTCATCCAACCGCTGCGTTTGTTGCAGCGAGAGCGGGGGCGATGGCTGTTCGGACGAATCACGAAGTTGTTGGTGTCATTGAAAATATGTCATATTTTGAAAGCAAAACAACAGGTGAAAAGGAATATATTTTTGGAAAAGGCGGTGGCCAAAAATTAGCCCAAGAATTACAAACCGATTTACTTGGACAATTACCGCTTGGACAACCGGATTGGAACGATGACGATTTCGCACCTTCTGTATATGGAGAAGATCATCCAATTGGAAAAGTATATATGGATATTGCTAAAAAAATTATTGCAAAGTTACGTTGAGGGGCTTGTTCGCCCCTCAAGCTGTTTGATCTTCACTTGATGTTTCTTGATCGGATTTTTTCTTACCGCCTTGCATTTCCTCTGCTGCTTTAATGAGAATGTCTTCAATTTTCGCTTTGAACAACGGACTGCTGAATGTTTCTATAATGACTTTTTGTAAGTGTGCCCGAAAATCTTTGTTTTTCATTTCTGTTTGTATTAATTTTTTCATTTCTGGATTTTGCATAATATCTACGATCATTGCTTGATATTCAGGATCCTTCATTAATGTTTTTAATAATTTTTCATGTTCTTCTTTCATACTTTTTGCAAAGCTTTGGGCAAACTTTGCATCTTCAAATGCCTTTTTCCAAAACGCTTTTCCTTTGTCTGATGTCAACGTTTCTTCAATCGTTTTTTTAACAATTTGCTGATCCATAACGAGTTGTTGTTTGACTTTTTCATCACCCATCACTTCTTGAATCGCTTTTTTTCCTTCATCTGTTTTTAAAATGTCAACGACCATTTTTTTCGTTTGGTCGTAATCAGGTTGCGCAGGGGTTTTTTCTTGCTGAGCACACCCTGTCAGCATTAATGTGTAGCTAATCACGAGGAGCAAAAATATTCGATTCATAACTAAGGGCCCCTTTCAACAAGTTTCCTTACTGTTAATATTCAATGTTCTCCGCAAAAATATTCGCTAGCATTTTTCTTATTTCGTTGATAGAATTTTGAAAGGGATATTGAGAAGTGGAGGGTGCATAAGTGAATAGTCGAAAGTGGGTTCAATTGTTTTTTTCTACATTGTTTGTCGGTGGAGTAAGTACGGGGGTCGTTGGATTCGCTGTGAAATGGAATGAATACGCACATCTTTTCACATCGTTTGAGATAAAAGAAATTTTATCTGTTCTCGTTTGGCTCATTGGTGTTGGCTTCATTTTTAGCGTCATTAGTCAAATGGGCTTTTTTGCATATTTAACGATTCATCGTTTTGGTCTCGGAGTTTTCCGTTCTGTCGGGCTATGGAATGCGGTGCAAGTTGTTCTTATCGCTTTTGTTTTATTTGATCTCGTTTATTTTCGTTATCAACTGTTTGCTGAAGAGGGCGAATCGATCGTCAGCTATGTGCTCGTTGCTTTATTTATTTTTCTGTTTGGGCTTATTGTTGCTTACGTAAAAATGCGTGAGACGAATAAAGAAGCGTTTGTTCCTGCGTTATTTTTTATGGTTGTTGTAACAGTAATTGAATGGTTCCCAGTATTGCGAATTAACGAAGAAAATTGGTTGTATTTAATGTTGTTTCCGTTATTGATTTGTAATGCGTATCAGTTGCTTACATTGCATCGGCTTTTGCGGAAATAAAATGAGGCGTGCTGCCTCATTTTATTTCTTTACTTTTTATATGCGCGTTATTGACAAGGTCGGATATCACCACGCTTTTATACCCTTCTTTTTTCATCCATATGATAATTTGTTCTAATGCTTGAGAGGTTTGTTTCGCTGAGTCTGATGCATGAAGTAACACAATATCTCCGCCTTTTGCATTTTGGGTCACATTTTCAACAATTGTGTTCACCCCAGGATTGAGCCAGTCTTTTGAATCAATACTCCAATGAACGACAGTATGACCGAAGGAATGAACAACTTTTAAGACGTCCTTATTAAAATTTCCTGTCGGTACACGAAGAAAAGGGGTATGTTTAATACCTAATGTATCAAACACTTTTTTAGCTTGTGCTAAGTCACGAACAATTTTCCCCCTCTCTAGTTCAGTGTAGTTTTTATATTCATAACCCATGCTTCCAATCTCGTGTCCATCGTCCACGATTTTTTTTACGATGCGTGGATGGCGTTCAGCCCAAGAAGCAGATAGAAAAAATGTAGCTTTCACCCCATGTTTTTTTAACACATTTAAAACGGGTATAGCATTTGTTTCTCCCCAACTAATATCAAATGTTAAAGCAAGTTCATTTTTTTTGTTTTCAACTTTGTAAATGGCTTTCGATCCAAGATGAGTAGAGAATACGGATTCGCTTGCAAGTTGTTGAATATACAAAATAGAAGCGGTGACGAAGGCAATGGATATGATGAGAAGCCATTTTTTTATTGTTTTTCCGTCGAGTATATAGAAAAACTTCAATGTTTGTCCCCCCTTGTGCTTTTTATGACCATCTTATGCAAGAAATAACATGATATGATCAATGAATAAACGAGAACATTTTTTAAAAAATATTATTGACAACAAAATGAAACGTGTGTTAAATTAATAATCGTCGTTAGCGACGAAAAGAAATCATCGTTGGCGACGAAAAATATAGTTGACGACAGTCGAAAGAAATGATAAACTGTTAGAGCTGTTGTTTGATGGAGATGTTCCTTGAAAACTGAACGAAGCGAAAAGCGTTAAAGAAGCTAGAGATATGAACTTTCTATGGAGAGTTTGATCCTGGCTCAGGACGAACGC
>NZ_JACHEQ010000015.1 GCF_014201515.1 Anoxybacillus mongoliensis | reverse complement strand
GATTCGTCCGCTCGACTTGCATGTATTAGGCACGCCGCCAGCGTTCGTCCTGAGCCAGGATCAAACTCTCCATAGAAAGTTCATATCTCTAGCTTCTTTAACGCTTTTCGCTTCGTTCAGTTTTCAAGGAACATCAAAGCGGGTGATGGGAATCGAACCCACGACATCAGCTTGGAAGGCTGAGGTTTTACCACTAAACTACACCCGCACGTTAATTGAAATTTATATCGACATCAAGCACCACGAACAATCATGCCTCTTCCTCTACTAGCATAATCAAAGATGGTTAATGCGTCGAGGCAACTCGTAGCTTATTCAACGATGTGCCGCTCGTGGCTGAGGTTTTACCACTAAACTACACCCGCATGATCATAAATAAGATGGTCGGGAAGACAGGATTCGAACCTGCGACCCCATGGTCCCAAACCATGTGCTCTACCAAGCTGAGCTACTTCCCGTTCTCATTATAGTATAAACATGGCGCGCCCGAGAGGATTCGAACCCCTAACCTTCTGATCCGTAGTCAGATGCTCTATCCAATTGAGCTACGGGCGCATTTTTTAACGACCTTTTCAATATATCATATTTCACCATTCAAAGTCAAGCATTTTTAGATGCGGCCGAGAGGACTTGAACCTCCACGGGGTTGCCCCCACTAGGCCCTCAACCTAGCGCGTCTGCCATTCCGCCACGACCGCATATCACTAAAAAACCGACCGACTGGTGCGGGTGGAGGGACTTGAACCCCCACGCCAAAGGCGCCAGATCCTAAGTCTGGTGCGTCTGCCAATTCCGCCACACCCGCGTACATGGTGAGCCATGGAGGACTCGAACCTCCGACCCTCTGATTAAAAGTCAGATGCTCTACCTACTGAGCTAATGGCTCATCTCGAAAAAGAGTTTTTAAACAAAGTTTTTGACGTCCCGCTCTCAGTATGCTTAATCAAGTAGAAGCTCGAGCGGTACGCTGTTGCCTTTTCAAAGAAGCTAAATCAATCGTGCTCTACCTACTGAGCTAATGGCTCATCACACAAATGGCTGGGCTAGCTGGATTCGAACCAGCGCATCACGGAGTCAAAGTCCGTTGCCTTACCGCTTGGCTATAGCCCAACAAACACCCTTAAAAAGCTCAGTTCTTGAGTGGCGGTCCCGACGGGGATCGAACCCGCGATCTCCTGCGTGACAGGCAGGCATGTTAACCACTACACCACGGGACCAAAAGAGTGGAGGATGACGGGATCGAACCGCCGACCCCTTGCTTGTAAGGCAAGTGCTCTCCCAGCTGAGCTAATCCTCCGAAATAAAATGGAGTGGACAAAATGAGCACTCCAAAAGATGACCCGTACGGGATTCGAACCCGTGTTACCGCCGTGAAAGGGCGGTGTCTTAACCACTTGACCAACGGGCCATGTTTATTATTTTCGTGGCGGAGAAGGCGGGATTTGAACCCGCGCGCCGTAAAAAAACGACCTAACGGTTTAGCAAACCGTCCCCTTCAGCCACTTGGGTACTTCTCCAATGGCTCCGCAGGTAGGATTCGAACCTACGACCGCTCGGTTAACAGCCGAGTGCTCTACCACTGAGCTACTGCGGAATAAAAAGCAAGTGACTCATACTGCTTGACCGTGATTTCAATTAAACTTACTGCCTCTTCCTCTGCCCGTCTAATCAATGATGATCGATGCGTCGAGGCAACTCGTAGCTTAATCAACGAAGTATCGCTCGTCACTGAGCTACTGCGGAATAACTCAATCATTAGGACTGCTTATATTATATTTACTCTTTTTTGATCTGTCAACTGTCTTTTTTATTTTGTTTCTTCGTCGAATAACGACGGCTTTTATAATTTAGCACAGAAAGATTTAGCTTGTCAACACTCTCTTTTTATTTTTTTTAATTTCCCTCGACAAAAGCCACATACGTATCGAGTTGTATCCACTGCTTTTCTTCGCACATACATATAACGACATGATGTACATTTGTAATAATGTTCATTTCTTGTCTTCGATAATAAAACCGGCTTACAAAAACGGGGAGCTTGTACTTTTTGTAATAATTCGCGAAAATCACGATCACGATGGCGATACCCTTTTCCTTCAAGATGCAGATGATAATGACATAATTCGTGTTTAATGACCTGAATGAGCTCTTCTTTTCCATACTGCTCATAATATTTTCTATTTAGTTCGATATGATGTGTAGAAAGCACATATCGCCCACCGGTCGTTCGTAACCGATCATTGAATACCGCTCTATGACGAAATGGTTTATGAAATACATCCAACGATATCCGCTCAACAAGCGTCTGTAATTCACGCTCATCCATTTTACTTCCATCCTTTCACCATTGGGCTCTTTTACTCATAACATAATAAAAAATAATTTGAAGGTGATCATTATGCCAATGTGGTTAAAAAATCAAATGCGACGTGCATACTATGAAAAAAATCGCGCACAAATTAAACTTCTTAATCAATGTTGGTTTTTTTATCAGAAAACACACTGCTCATGACAGTGTGTTTTCCAATGTTGGCGGAATCATTGTTAAAGCGATGCGCTCTTTTTGTAAATCGACCGAGTCGACCCATACTTTAACAATATCACCTACTGAAACGACATCAAGTGGATGTTTCACATAACGATTACTTAATTTCGAAATATGAACAAGTCCATCTTGCTTCACACCAATATCTATAAATACACCAAAATCGACAACGTTTCGTACCGTCCCCTCTAACTCCATTCCTTTTTTCAAATCTTCCATCTTTAACACATGTTGCTTTAAAATCGGCTTCGGCAAATCATCACGAGGATCGCGCTCTGGACGCTTCAGCGCATCGATAATATCTTGAAGTGTCAATATTCCGATATTCAGTTCTTGTGCTACTTGTTCGATGTTAATCCCTTCAAGTGCAACTCGCAACTGTTCGCTTCCGATCGCTTCTGTCGAAAAACCGAGACGACGAAGCAATTGATGCACTTCCTCATACCGTTCAGGGTGAATTGGTGTGCGATCTAACGGCTCATCTCCGTCTAAAATACGCAAAAAACCGATACATTGTTCATACGTTTTAGCCCCAAGGCGCGGTATACATTTTAATTGCATGCGATTAGTAAACTTCCCATGCTCTTCGCGATATTTGACTATATTTTCAGCCACAGTCTTCGTTAGACCAGATACATATTGCAATAACGTTGGGGAAGCGGTATTGACGTTTACACCCACTTGGTTCACGACTGTTTCAACAACAAACTGCAACGACTGTTCTAGCTTTTTTTGTGACACGTCATGTTGATATTGACCGACCCCAACAGACTTTGGATCAATTTTTACTAATTCGGCAAGTGGATCTTGCACGCGCCGGGCAATCGAGACCGCGCTTCTCTCTTCGACTTGCAAATGTGGAAACTCTTTGCGTGCTAAATCTGATGCAGAATATACACTTGCCCCCGCTTCATTGACAATCAAATAAAACACGTTTCCTTCCCACTCTGCAATTGTATCAGCGATAAACTGCTCCGTTTCTCGCGATGCCGTTCCGTTGCCGATGGCAATTAACTCCACTTGATACGTATGAAGTAATTGCTTTAATTTTTCTTTTGATTTTTCCACCTCATTTTTCGGCGGATGTGGGTAAATGACATCAATATGAAGTACTTTTCCGGTTTCATCGACAACAGCTAACTTACATCCTGTACGATACGCTGGATCTATCCCTAAAACAACTTTCCCTTTTAATGGTGGTTGCAACAATAAATTGCGCAAGTTTTCAGCGAAAATGTGAATTGCCCGTTCTTCCGCGCGTTCTGTCAACTCATTTCGCACATCCCGTTCAATCGATGGGGCAATTAAACGTTTATATGCATCTTCAATCGCTTCAGCTACAATGTCAACCGCCGGCGATTGCTCATTTATTATGACTTGTTTACGAATGTACTCAATCATTCGGTTCCCGTCTACGTCAATGGCAATACGTAAAATTCCTTCTTTTTCACCCCGATTCATCGCTAAAACACGATGAGCAGGTGCTTTAGCGATCGGTTCCTGATGATCGTAATACATTTCAAATACACGCTTTTCGTCTTTTTCTATTTCTTTTCCAAAAGAAACAATCGTACCCATTCGCCACGTTTGCTCACGAATCCATTGACGAAGCGTGGCATCATCTGACACTTTTTCAGCGATAATATCTTTTGCACCTTGAATGACTTCTTCAACTGTATGTACTTCTTTTTGTGTATCAATAAACAGTTGCGCTCGTTCTGTCACCGACTCATTTGGAAAAGTTAACAACCATTCCGCAAAAGGTTCTAACCCTTTTTCTTTTGCGATTGTTGCTTTTGTTCGGCGTTTTTGTTTATATGGGCGATATAAATCTTCCACTTCTTGTAATTTCTTTGCTCTCGTAATCGCTTCTTTCAGTTCGTCCGTTAACTTTCCTTGCTCATCAATTAGGCGAACGACTTCTTCTTTTCGCTTCTCTAAGTTTTGCAAGTAATTCCACTCATCTAAAATGGTTCGAATTTGTACTTCATCGAGCGCACCAGTCATTTCTTTTCGGTAGCGAGCAATAAACGGAATTGTATTTCCTTCCTCATGAAGTTGAATGACTTGTTGCACATGCACAAATGGAATGTTTAATTTCGTAGCCAATTGCTTTAGTAGTTCCAAAGAAAATGCCTCCCCTAAACAAAAATAGCTACGCAATGTAGCTATTTTTCCAGCATATTAAAAATCAATAAGACCAAGACTAATTTGCAGCGCTTCATCTACTTTATCCATCATCTCGTCATCTAGATGGGTAATCTTATCTGTCAGACGTTGTTTATCAATCGTCCGAATTTGTTCAAGCAAAATGACAGAGTCCCGTTCAAATCCGTAGCGCTTTGCATCGATTTCAACATGTGTAGGCAACTTCGCTTTTTGGATTTGCGCAGTAATGGCAGCAACAATGACGGTTGGACTGAAACGGTTCCCGATGTCATTTTGAATAACAAGCACAGGGCGCACGCCCCCTTGCTCTGATCCAACTACTGGAGAGAGATCGGCAAAATACACGTCACCACGTTTGACAATCAAAAGATTACCCCCCGCTAACTAAGCGTTCAACGGTGTGGTCAGCTTCATATTCCGCAAGAAAAGCTTCCGACGCAAGCGACAAATTAATTTTCGCCATCTCCATATATCCACGTCTCATCGCTTCTCGAATTTGACGTTTTTTCCGCTCACGAATGTACATTTTCATCGCTTGATAAATAAGTTCATTTCGGTTGCCATTTTCTTGCTTCACAATGCCATCTAATTCGCTCACTAACGCCTGCGGTAACCGAATAACAATTTCTGTTGTTGCGCTGGATTCAGACACAAACACACACCTCCAACTAAACTACAACCACATAGTCGCTCCCAATTTACATCATACCATTTCATCTTCGCGATGCAAAGTCATTTCCAGCATCATTCGCCCATTTTTTGTAGAAATTTTTCGAAAACGATCATTCTCGTTGCACCCATCTACTATAATACCGCATTTCTCACTTCAATTATACTCTTGTTTTTTAAAAAAATACGGGGGACGCGATAACTAATTGTACAAGGAATTTCATAATTAATCGTATTTACATGCGCGGCAACGTCATCAATAGAAATACGGTCTCCTTGTTGTTCACCAATGAGCGTTACTTTTGTGCCAACTGGAAGCTCATAAGGTAAACGAATCATCATTTGATCCATACAAACCCGTCCGACAATTGGGGCACGTTTTCCATCAACAAGAACTGAAAAGTGTTGCATGCGACGCAACCAACCGTCTGCGTAGCCGATTGGAACGGTACCAATCCACTCATCTGCTTCCGCCTCATATGTCGCCCCATAACTGATTTTTTCCCCTGCCTTCACCTTTTTTACATGGGTTAAACGACTATGGAGCGAAAATGCTTCTTTTAACGGATACGGTAAAAACGACTTCATTTCTTGTGACGGTGTCAATCCATACATAGAAATACCAAAACGAACTGCATTAAATACGCGATCAGGATAGCGTAGTGCCGCTGCGCTATTGGCACAATGGATGAGCGGCGGCTTAACTGGCAACCACTCTAGCATGTGTAGAAACGTATCATATTGAAACGAAAAATAGTCTATATTTTGTTCATCTGCTGTCGCAAAATGTGTGTATACCCCTTCAAACACGAAACATGGATGCTGTTCGATGGCGTGTACCATTTGTTGCACTTCTTCTTTTGTTTTCGCTCCTAATCGTCCCATCCCCGTATCTAGCTTCATATGAACGTTCAACGGTTGTTCATATGGCGCATACATCACCGCTTGCTCCAACCAATCCGCTCGAAAAATGGTTAACGCAATATTTTGGCTAGCCGCTAACGGCGCATATGAAGGGTTTGTCGCCCCAAGTACGATAATTGGGACGGCTAAAGGGATCCCTTTTTTTCTTAGTGCGAGCGCTTCGTCCAAAAAGGCGACGGCTAAACGTGTGGCACCTGCTTCAAGCGCTGTTTTCGCTACTTGAATATCTCCGTGTCCATAAGCGTTTGCTTTTACAACAGCAATGACATCGACATGAGTGCCGACGTGTTGTTTCATTGATTGCACATTATAAAAAATTGCATCTAAATCAATTTCTGCCCATGTATCGCGATAAAATGCTCGATCCATCCTTCAAAGCCCCTTCAACAATATATTCACGTTTGATTATTTCTTTTGTCCTTGCATCATGTCAACAAAAAAATAAAGACCCGCCACGCGAGTCTTACTTCATCACCTTACCTTGCACCGAACGTGCAATCGCAACCATCTCATCTTCCGTTAAATCTTGTGAAGCAAGAATAAAATCAACACCTTTATACGTCCACGTCAATGTGCCGTTTGCCATCGCTCCAACGGCAAATCCTAAATCAACAGGCTCACCCTTAACCGTTGTCGATACGTTTGCCGTCGGCACAGCATGGGCTCTTTCTTGTACAAGCGTAAACGATTTTTCCCCAGAAAATGTCATAACAATTCGTTTCCCGTTTGCTGTTGTAAATTCTTTTTCTTCGACAAGTTTCACACCGTCGAGTTCATATGTCGGATACATAACTGGCACTGCTTGTTGATTAGCTTCTTTTGTCACTTCTTGTTCATTTTCCAACTTCGCTCTCGTCATATTTTTACTTACATCAAAAGCGTTATCGTCAAACGCAGCATTCCATTCTACTTTTGAAAATTCCACAGTCAACATCGGTTGTGAGTCAATGTCCATGACGGTCACTTTCACTGGCGTTAAATCTTTTTTATTTAATGTGATCTCTTGTTTTGGTAGCATTTTTTTGTTTTCATAATTTGTTTTTGTCTGGAATACGTAATGGTTTTTTGTTGCTTTAAAATCTGCTTTCGAGTCAGCTAAAATGTCTTTTACGAGCGATTCATACAAATACACTTGACTTGCGTTTTGCGGCCAGTCGCTTTGAAAACGAAAACTTTTATTTAGTGCAGGCGTCAATACAAATACTCCTTCGTCGTTACGCAAAATCATTTGATGTTGATCACGCTGGGCATTTTTCAAGTTCACACGAT
Organism: Anoxybacillus mongoliensis; assembly: GCF_014201515.1. Taxonomy (GTDB): domain Bacteria; phylum Bacillota; class Bacilli; order Bacillales; family Anoxybacillaceae; genus Anoxybacillus; species Anoxybacillus mongoliensis. The sequence continues at coordinate 49,413 of NZ_JACHEQ010000015.1, read as the reverse complement.
AGTAATTTGGGGACTTATGCCAAATTTCGATTTCATACACTTGTGGCTCCGTCCCTGTCTGAAGCGTCATTTTTGCTTCGGCTTTGTACCCAGACATCGTTTGTACTTTCTCATCGAGCGCTTTTAACACATCTTGTTGCGACTTTTCTCCGCAAGCGGCCAGACTGCCTACAACGAAAAGAAGTAGGCACCAAAAAAGCCATGTTCGTCTCATTTTTTCAACCCCTTTACCTCATTTGGACTTCCTTCATAAGCCATCATATGAGGTCAAACGGGAGAATATGCAGACTAGCTTGACAAGCGTTCAATAATTACTTGGGCCACCGCATAATGTTCGCTATGTGAAATGGAAACGTGCACACGTTCATCTGGAGAAGAAGAAACAATATACGGTTTGCCATTTTCGTCATTTTTTATTTCAATATCATGAAAAGAAACATGGGCACCAATCCCCGTCCCTAACGCTTTCGCGTACGCCTCTTTTGCCGCAAATCGCCCTGCCACAAATTCAATTTTTCGCTTTGCTGATCGGTCATGAAGACAATTACGTTCATTGTCTGTTAAAACACGTTCAATCAATTTCGGCTGTCGGTTTATTAGCTCTGCAATGCGATTTAATTCGACAATATCAATACCAATGCCGATAATCATCTCGTATCCCTCCAAATAAAGAAAAAGAAGCTATCTGTTCAGACAGCTTCTATCGTTTTGTGCGCGTTTTCGATCCACGGCCTCGCGTCTCGTTTCGACGTTGGCGCGTTTGTACTTGCCGCTTCTTCTCTTTTTTCATAATTGGCGGTTCTTCTGTCAACTGCACCGGCGTCATATCCGGTTCTTTTGTTAACATTTTAATACACGCGGCAACAAGCGAAACAGAGTCGTGTTCTTCCAACAATTCTTCTGCGGCGCGTTTATAAAACGATAAATTGTTATGCTCGATCGTCTCAAGCAATTTTTCAATTGCTGCTCGTTGTTGACCTTCAAGCGCCTCATCTAACGTTGGTGGTTTCATCCGTTCCATTTTTCGTTTCGTCGTTTTTTCAATGTGGTGCAACTGTCCGATTTCACGTGGAGTAACAAGCGTAATCGCCATTCCTGTCTTACCAGCACGCCCTGTCCGACCGATACGATGAACATAGCTTTCTGGGTCTTGTGGAATGTCGAAATTGTACACGTGTGTGACACCAGAAATATCTAAACCACGTGCAGCTACGTCTGTCGCCACTAAAATATCAATAGAACCTTCTTTAAACTTACGCAATACGGATAAACGCTTTGCCTGGCTTAAATCACCATGAATCCCCTCTGCCGTATAGCCACGCAAATTGAGAGCTTCTGCTAGCTCATCGACACGGCGCTTCGTTCTTCCGAAAACGATCGCTAATTCAGGGGATTGAATATCTAATAAGCGAGTTAACGTATCAAACTTTTTCTTCTCTTGAATTTCAATGTAATATTGTTCAATGTTTGGAACGGTCATTTCTTTTGCTTTTACGCGAACGAGCTCTGGATTGTTCATAAATCGTTCAGCAATACGACGAATCGGTTCAGGCATCGTCGCTGAGAAAAGAAGTGTTTGACGCTCTGTTGGCACATGGCTTAAAATTGCTTCAATGTCTTCAACGAAGCCCATGTTCAACATTTCATCCGCCTCGTCTAATACGACCGTATGCACATTTTGTAAACGGAGCGTACGACGTTGAATGTGATCAAGCACCCGTCCCGGTGTACCGACAATAATATGTGGATGTTTTTTTAATGCGCGAATTTGACGTTCAATATCTTGTCCTCCATAAATCGGCAAAACACGCACACGCTTCGTTGAACCAATTTTATATAGCTCTTCGGATACTTGAATCGCTAATTCTCGCGTCGGCGCAACAACGATTGCTTGCACCGCATCGTTGTTCATATCAATTTTTTCAATAAGCGGGATACCAAACGCTGCCGTTTTTCCTGTTCCTGTTTGCGCTTGACCAATGACATCACGATTTTGCAAACTAAGCGGAATCGTTGCCGCTTGAATTGGCGTTGCCTCTTCGAATCCCATTTTACTAACTGCTTTCATCAACTCTGGACTTAATCCAAATTCTTTAAATGTAACCAATGTTTTCATACTCCTTCTTCAAATAACTTACGAAAAAAGGCATTCCCGTATAGACGGAAGTGCCTTGTTGAAATTCATTCCGTAAACAGCTCTCGTTCATCATACCATTTTATGCATATGTTTTCAACAAATTGAACGCTTCTTTTTATTTATTTAACAAAGAAATGATTTCCTCTAGTCTCATCCCCCGAGATGCCTTTAGTAAAATGATGTCACCTGCTTCTATCATTTTTTGCACATCCGCTGCTAGCTTCGCCTTATCGTCATAAGAACGAACATGCCCTTTGCTAAATCGCTTGCTCGCTTGCTCAGCAATTGCCTTTGCACGCTCACCGTATGTCAACACATAATCTATTTTTTGCGGATCGATCATCTCGCCAATTTGTTCATGAAAAGTAATTTCTTGTTCACCTAATTCAAGCATGTCGCCAACAATGGCTATTTTTTTACGATATCCAGTCAATTGTCCAAGCAATTCAAGCGCAGCGCGCATCGATGTCGGACTGGCGTTATATGCATCGTTAATAATTGTTACCCCGTCAGGACGCTTTATGACTTCTGTACGCATTTTTGTTACAGATAAACGTAAAAAACCTTCTTTCATATGAGCCACATCAACAGAAGCGAAACGTGCAACCGCAATCGCTGCTAGCGCATTCATCACATGGTGCCGACCAAGAAGAGGCATATGAAACGTTTCGTCTGGCCAACAATTTACCGTAAACGCTGTTCCATCCGCTTGAACACGAATGTCTAGGGGATAATAATCGTTTGTTCGTTCCACTCCAAACGTTTGAACATGCGAAAGATTAGCGTTTTCCACACGTGTTTGCAACAGCGGTTCATCCCCGTGATAAATAAACAACCCATTACGTTGTAGCCCTTTCACGATTTCAAACTTCGCTGTTGCAATTCCTTCACGTGAACCGAGCTCTTGTAAATGCGATTCACCAATGTTTGTAATCACTGCAATGTCAGGCTCTGCGAGGGTAGAAAGTAACTCAATTTCTCCAAAGCCGCTCATCCCCATTTCAACGACGGCATACTCTGTTTCTTCTTTTAAACGAAGCAATGTCAGTGGCACACCGATATGATTGTTTAAATTCCCTTCTGTCTTTTGCACACGATATACTGTCCCAAGCAGTGATGCAATCATATCTTTCGTTGTCGTTTTTCCGTTGCTTCCAGTCACCCCGATAATACGTGTACGAAGTTGTTTTCGATACGCATGGGCCAGCTGTTGCAATGCAACGAGTGAATCTTCAACAAAAATGAGCGGCACATCTGTCGGGGCGTTCGGCTCATGTTTGCTCCATAGTGCAGCGACTGCTCCTTTGTCAAACGCCTCCTTCACAAACTGATGGCCGTTAAATGTCGCTCCCTTTAGCGGAACGTACAAATTTCCGGGCTCAATTGTACGCGTATCTGTAGACACCCCTCGAATTTCGACGGAAGCATATCGATCATTCATTGTACTTTCTGGAATCATCATTTGAACATCAGCTAGTGAACGTGTAATCATATGATCACCTTAAAATACGTACGTAATGTTTTGTTTTTCTTCATATCGCTCGATCGCCAGTTGAATGAGACGTTCAATTAACTGTTCATACGATACACCTGTATGCTTCCATAGAAGCGGGAACATGCTGAATGGCGTAAAGCCCGGCATCGTATTGACTTCGTTAATATACGCCTCTCCATTTGCTGTCAAGAAAAAGTCAGCGCGGACTAATCCAGCTAAATCGAGCACTTTAAAAGCGGTAAGTGCCATTTGTTTTATCGTTTCATATTCTTGATCCGTAATGTTTGCTGGGATGACTAACTCTGTGTTTCCATCAACATATTTTGCTTCGTAATCGTAAAATTCTTTTTTCGGCACAATTTCCCCAACAATCGAACAAATCGGCTCGTCGTTTCCGATCACGCCAATTTCCACTTCCCGACCAATAATCGCTTCCTCCACGATGACTTTTCGATCGTAACGAAACGCCTCTTGAAAAGCTATTTGCAATTGTTCACGATTTTTACATTTACTTATTCCTACACTTGAACCTGCGTTAGCTGGCTTAACAAAACACGGATAGCCAAGCTCACGTTCTACCGTTTCATATACGTTTTCTTTATGTTTTTCCCATTCTTTTTTCAAGAAAAAGACGTAATGCGCTTGTTTTAGCCCTGCTTGCGCAAACAGTTGTTTCATCACAACTTTATCCATACCGACAGCTGATGCTAACACGCCGTTCCCAACGTACGGTACGTTTAATAATTCTAACATTCCTTGTACCGTTCCATCTTCCCCATTCGGCCCGTGTAAAAGAGGGAAAATAACATCAATGCCGTTTGCAATAGACGCGAGCGCTGGTAAACCTTGTTGAAAAGCGAGCTGGTTGACATCTTTCACTTCCCCTTCAATCGCCTCCCCACGCAACCATTCCCCATCTGTCGTAATGTAAATCGGAACAACTGTAAACTTTTCTTTATTTACCGCATTAATGACAGAGCGTGCCGTTTGTAACGATACTTTATGTTCAGGCGATTTGCCGCCGTATAATACGCCTAATGTGATTTTCATGTTCGTTCCTCCTCAACTGTTCATTCACTTCATTTATTGTAGCACAACTACTTTTTTATTTATATGGCGAAACGAGCCTAGATGGTGACAATGCATATCATTTCCCAACTTGGAAACGATAAAAAATACAAAGAGATAAAAGGTGTGTGCTTATGAATACAGTACAAATGTTATTCATCTTAATGTTATCAATTGGACTGATGAATCACGTCATCATCATTCCGGTGTTGCTTGAAATTGCCGGACGTGATGCATGGATTTCAACCATCATCGGACTTATATTACTCGTCATATTTCTCCCTGTTATTTATTTCCCTATAAAACAATCGCAACAAACACATATCTTTCAATGGCTAAAAGAAAATATAGGGGCACCAATCGCCTATTTTATCGCTTCTGTCACATGCTTATATTTACTTATCATTAGCATTGTGACATTAAAGGATACGACAACGTTCACAACAACATCGTACTTAACAGCTACACCAAACTGGGCAATTGTCGTTACACTTTGCATCATTTGTTTTTATAACGCGTCGATTGGGTTGCCATCGATCGCGAAAACATCAGGCATTCTTTTACCTTTCGTCGTATTGTTCGGCATTTTTGTTGCTTTAGCGACGACCCCACACAAAAATTATGAGCTGTTAAAGCCAATGCTTGAGAACGGATGGGAACCGGTGTGGAAAGGAGTGATGTATGTCGCTGCTGGCTATGGAGAAATTGTTCTTTTATTATTCATGCAACAACAAATGAAAACGAACATTTCTTTTATGAAACTCGTTTTGTTTGGAGTTGTAGCTGCCAGCTTATCACTCGGACCGACAATCGGGGCTATTACGGAATTTGGACCGACAGAAGCGAGCCATTTACGTTATCCAGCCTTTGAACAATGGCGAATGGTGAACTTAGGAACATATTTAGAACATTTTGATTTTTTATCAGTTTATCAATGGCTAGCAGGGGCGTTTATTCGTATTTCACTTGCGACAGCGCTCATTCCAGAGCTATTTGATATTACAAATAAAACATCGCGACGATGGATTTTACTATTCGTATATACCGTTATTTTCTTTGCCGCCATGACGCCGATGAGCGATGATACGTTTTTTCATATGTTAAAAAAATGGCTGTTACCGATTTCGTTTTTCTTCATTTGTTTTCTTGCGACGTTATTGTTCGTCCTAGCATTAGCAATACGTATAAAAGAAAGGAGAGCATCCGCATGACTGCCGAAATCATCGTCGATGAACGAACGTTAAAAGAACATTTTGCGCAATGTAAAGACGTCGTATTAATGCCCGCCACGATTTATTCAGAGGAACGAAAGCCGCTATCGCTTATTTTCATTTATTGTGAAGAATTATGTGACACAAAGTTACTGAAACAATTTGTTTTTCCAACCATTACGCGTATGGGGCAACAATATCCGCTATATTCAGTCACAGACATTGAAAAATATAAACAAATGCCGCTTCATTTAATCGGCAAATCTGTTTCTGCCCAACAGCTCGATTTTATCGTTTTTAACGGAGATTTAGTCATTTATTTCGTGGAAGCGGGTGCAATGTATTCTATTTCTCTTGCCAATCCACCAAACCGAAACCCAGAAGAACCAAATACAGAAGTGTCGATTCGTGGACCGAAGGACGGTTTTATTGAAGAAGTGGCGAAAAACGTGGCGCTCATACGAAAACGTTTAAAAACGAGCAGTTTGCATGTCGAACAAGTATTAATCGGGAAACGAAGCCGAACGAAAGTCGATATTTTATATATTCAAGATATTATTAATCATGAGACAGTTGCTGAATTAAAGCGGCGATTAAGCACAATCAACATTGATGCCTTAACAGGAACAAATCAGTTAGAAGAATTGTTAAGCGAAAAATATGTTTCTTTATTTCCTGTTTTCGCTTACTCTGGTCGTCCTGATTTTGTTGTCAATGCGCTATTGAACGGACGATTTGCTGTCTTTATCGACGGATCACCGACCGCATTAATCGGCCCGACCAATTTAACATTTTTGTTAAATACATCGGAAGACAATAGCACATCATTTGTGTTCGTTACGTTTCAGCGAATCATTCGGCTCATTGGCGTCAGCGTCGCCGTTTTTTTACCAGGGCTTTGGGTCGCAATTGTAACATATCATCAAGACCAACTACCGTTTACGTTGCTAGCCACCATCACACTTGCAAGACAAGGGGTACCGCTCCCTGCTCCGCTTGAAGCGTTTATTATGGTTAGTTTATTTGAAATTTTTAAAGAAGCAGGCATGCGGCTCCCGATTGCCATTGGACAAACGTTATCAGTCGTTGGTGGTTTAATTATCGGGCAAGCAGCGATAAACGCAGGGCTTGCAGCCCCTGGCACACTCGTCGTTATCGCAACATCTGTTATTGCGACGTTTACGCTCGTCAATCAATCACTTGCTGGAACAGTGTCCATTCTACGTTTTATCGTCCTTGCCGCTTCAGCGATGCTTGGACTTTTCGGTTTTATTACATCCATGTTCTTTCTTCTCGTTTATACGGCAAATTTAACATCGTTTGGCGTTCCGTATTTAGCACCGCTTTCCCCAGCGACAGGAGATATATGGAAAGTAGTGATTACGAGCGGATGGAAAAAATTTAAAATGCGTCCAAAAATGTTAAAGACGAATGATAATACACCAGGTGACGAAGCATGACAAGGCTAATCATTTGTTGTTTTTGTTTATTTTTAGCGGGGTGTTGGGGGATGAAAGAAATTGATCATCTTGCGTATATTCATGCGATCGGTGTGGACTATAAAGACGGGCAGGTCGTCGCTTATGCTCAACTTATTAGTTTTACAGGACTTGCGAAAGTCGAAGCGGGCGGTGGAAGACAAAAATCAACGGTTACGATCGGAAAAGCAACAGGAGAGACGTTTAACGTGGCAACCGACCGGTTGTATCAAGCGATTCAACAAGGTGTATCATGGGGACATGTGAAAGGAATCGTCTTTACAGAACGGGCGCTCAAAAAAGGGCTTGTCCGCGATGTGATCGATGTGCTTGATCGTTACAATGAAATTCGTCATACGATTTGGGCATTCGCCACGAAACAACCGATCGAACTCATTTTTGAAACAACACCGTTTTTAGACTATTCACCATATTTTTCACTGCTCGCTAACCCGACAGATATTTACGAACAAAGTTCATTTATTCAACCGAAACGGCTCAATCAACTCGTTGCCGCTTCCAACGAAAAAGCGGTCGTTTTCCCTCTCCCTTCCTTTACAGTTGAGGAGAAAAGTTGGACGGAAAATAAAAAGAAGAAACCGATGTTAAAAATGGATGGTGTCTGTTTTTTACATCGCTACAACAAACAAGCATGTGTCCCACGCCATAAACTCGATGGTTTACGATGGGTGACGAAAGGCACGGGGCGAACACCGATTTACATTCATCCAAATGGTAAAATGATCGGTACGCTCGTTGTACGTGGACCAAAGGCAAGCATATCGTACAAAATAAAAAATGGTCGCCCTTTGTTTACCGTTCATGTGCAAGCTACGGGAAGCATTATTGAACTGCGCGAGCACATGTCTGAGAAACAAATTATTGAATACGCCTCAAAAACGGTCGAAAAAGAGATAAAAAGCTTATTCGAGCTCGGTGTAAAAAAACAGATTGATACTTTGCAACTATCGAACGCCTTGTATCGTCAAAATGTGAAGGACTGGAAGAAATATACGACAAACGGATTAATTTCACTCACAAAGGATACACTAGAGAAAATTAACGTGGAATTAAGCATTGACACATACGGAAAATCGAAGAAATAAAAGCGATGAGCCAGCCTCATCGCTTTTTTATCGCATATATATTCGCTTCGATCCACTCGCTAAGCACATCTTGTGCCGTTTTTTCACGTTCGAGTGAATAGCGCTCGATACGCTTTTCTAATTCGTTCATTTCCTCCTCATTCATTAATACACGCATCAATTGTTGGTCATACGGTTCATTGTCATGAAGAAGATAAATAAGTCCTTTTTTTCTTAAATAGTGCAAATTCATTTGTTCTTGACCAGGCAAATATGAAAGTGTGAAAGCAGGTAGCTGTTTCGCTAGCACTTCGCTCATCGTGACACCACCTGGTTTTGTCACAACTGCATCGACTTCATCGTACAATTCATTCATTTTCGCTGGGTCGGAAATGTACCGATATGGACGAATGCGCGGATTGTTCCAACTTTTTAATTCATGATATAACGCTTCATTTTTGCCACATAGTACGTCATACGTCAGTTGTGTATGGGTAGCGTTCATTAAAAATTGTTTCATTTTCCCTAACCCTTGATTGCCACCCGCCACTAAAATACGTTTATTTTTTCGTCGCTTTCTTTTTTGTACAGGTACGATATGCTCATGAATCGGAATGCCTGTCACAATGACGCGATGATGTTCGATGCGAAATGTTGTGCATATGGACTGTTTTGCTTCTTTATGGGGAACGAAGTGATAATCAATCGCTGTTTTTCCCCAAATACCGCTTAAAAAGAAATCAGTATATACGTTTACAACAGGAACGGTTATGATTCTTTTTTGTTTCAACCTTTGCAAAACGTGAGAAGGAAATGAATGCGTGCACACAACGAGATCGGGCTTTTTTTCTTGAAGGAGACGTTTCATCTTCTTTTCAAAATAAAGTAACCATGGCTCCATCGTCGGTTGTTCAAACTTTTTCATCCATCGTCGATACATCCATTCATACGAATGTGGTGATAGTGAAATCCAGCGGAGGTAAAAATCAGCTACTCTCTTTTCCATTTGTTCATTGCAATAACTAAGAAAATCAAGTTTTTCGCAAGAGACGTTGGGAAAACGATGGTATAATGAATAGATGAGTGCATCGGCCACTTGATGATGACCAGATGGCATTTGAAACAAAGGTAGTACGAGAATGTTCATCATTATGCGAACTCCCTTTTATTTTTGTTTTCTACTTTTTACATATAAAGCAACAAAAAATAAACTAAAAAATAATACCGTGAGCCATGGTAATACATGAAGCGGAATATGAATACGCTCCCCAAGAAACTTGCCTACAAATATAAATAAACAAACCCAGAACGCCGCTCCGAGAAACGACAAAAAGAGAAATGGAAAAAACGGAAAACGAACAACTCCAGCCATATACGGAGATAATTGACGAATACCGGGAACAAAATAGCCAAAAGGAATAACTAAAAAAGCACGTTTTCGAAAGTGACGATACACATAACGATAACGACGACGATGGAAACCAATAAAATGTCCATATTTAAACAATAGCGGGGATCCAAATGTATAGCCAGCAATATAGGCGACAACCATGCCAACAGTTGCGCCAGAAATCGCGAAAAATAAACTTTTTAATAAATGTAATTGGTCGTGTGAAATAAAAATGCCAATGAAAAACAGAAGCGACTCTTCCGGCGCAGGAATACCAACAATGCCGAAAAATAAAGAAAGAAATAACACAATATAACCGTGAGATTGAATATATGTTAACACGCTGTTCGCTTCCAATTTCCCATTCCCCTTTACTCCTCATTGAGGTTTACCCATTTTACATTCACATGTTGAAATAGCCGTTCTAGCGCTTGTAGCATATTTGCGGGCGCATGTTCATCAGCTCCAAATGTTGAACCACTATCATGCAACACGATGATCGCTCCATCTTCTATACTGTTCCTTAATCGTTCATAAAGGCGATCTACACCTAATGTAGCATTCCAATCACCAAGAATATATGTCCACATCACGATTTTATACTTTTTTTGCATGAACAACGTCCATATGTTTATATGTCCCCATGGCGGGCGGTAGTATACAGGGGGGACACCTGTGATCTGTTCGATGATACGTGCTGATCGTTCAAGCTCCCATTGTGTGAAAAACGGAGGAAGAAGCCAATTGCTCGTATGATAATAATGGTGTAAACCGATCGTATGTCCCTCTTCTTTCATTCTTTTAATAAGATGTGGATATTTTTTTGCTTTCCATCCAACAACAAAAAACGTCGCTTTTACGTCGTATTTTTTTAATACATCAAGAAGTTGCGGTGTATATATCGGATCAGGCCCATCGTCAAACGTTAACGCTACACCGCTTTTTACTTTTTTTTGTACACGGAACGAAAAAAAACGGAGGAACGATGTCGGCAATATACTATAAATAAAAAATAGTGCAATCAACCATATGTACGTCAAATGTCAAACCCCTTTCTTGATTATACAAAAAGAAGCCGTGCGAGTGAAATTTCTCGTTTCTATCAACAACGCTCGTCTTACATTTTTCTCATTCGACAAAAATGTTGTCGATTTCCGGGGAAATTTCCCGAAAAAAAAAGGCGATGTCACAATCCATCGCCCTCATTGTACCATATGTGTTGACAGCTACACAGGGTAAACCCCATGTTTTCGTTCAGAAAATACAACATATTTCGACATGTATGCATCTAAACGATGAATAAGCTCGGAACGTAACTCATTTGGTGCAATAATACCATCGACAACCATCTCGGCAGCGAGGCGATAAATATCGATGTCTTTTCGATATTCTTCACGTTTTTGTTCAATAAATGCAGCGCGTTCTTCTTCTGGCAGTTCAGCAATTTTATTGGCATACACCGCATTCACGGCGGCTTCCGGTCCCATGACGGCAATTTGTGCATGTGGGAAAGCTAAACAACAATCTGGTTCAAATGCTGGACCTGCCATCGCATATAATCCTGCTCCGTATGCTTTTCGTACAATAATTGATATTTTCGGGACGGTCGCTTCTGACATCGCCGAAATCATTTTTGCACCGTGGCGAATAATGCCCGCACGCTCGACTTTCGTCCCGATCATAAAACCGGGGATGTCCGCTAAAAAGATGAGCGGAATATGAAACGCATCGCAAAGTGTAATAAATTTCGCCGCTTTATCTGCGGAATCGTGGAATAATACGCCGCCTTTCATGCGAGGCTGATTCGCAATAATTCCAATCGGTTGTCCGTTTATACGGGCAAGACCTGTAATTAACTCAGGCGCAAATAATTTTTTGATTTCACAAAATGAGTCTTCATCAATGACACGATCAATTAAATCATACATATTGAACGGTGCATTTTGGTTTTGTGGAATAATCTCTTCAATCGTTTTCTGAAACGATTTCGGTTCTTTCGGCTCAGCCACTGGCGGTTTTTCACTGAAATTCGGTGGAAAGTACGATAAATATTTGCGAGCAAACGCAATTGCCTCTTCTTCCGTTTTCACAAGCACGTCACCGCAACCTGAAACCGAGCAATGCATGCGCGCACCGCCCATCTCTTCAAGTGTCACTTTCTCACCAATCACCATTTCAGCCATGCGCGGTGAACCGAGATACATCGACGCGTTTCCTTCGACCATAATAACGATATCACAAAACGCAGGGATGTATGCACCGCCTGCTGCTGATGGTCCGAACAATAAACAAATTTGCGGCACTTTGCCAGACAGTTTCACTTGATTATAAAAAATGCGTCCCGCCCCACGACGTCCGGGGAACATTTCAATTTGGTCTGTAATGCGAGCACCTGCCGAATCAACCAGGTATAAAATCGGGCAACGTAATTTATCTGCTGTTTCTTGAATGCGAATAATTTTTTCTACTGTTCTTGCTCCCCATGACCCTGCCTTGACGGTCGAATCATTTGCCATGACGCATACCGTTTGCCCGTTAATTTTCCCGACCCCTGTCACGACACCATCTGCCGGCAGTCCGTCCGCTAAACAGTTTGCAAAAAATGCATCTTCAAACTGCAAACCATCATCAAATAACAGTTTCAAGCGATCGCGCACAAACAATTTTCCTTGCTCAGCATTTTTTTCATGGTATTTGCGCGCTCCCCCTTGCTCAATTTGTTTTCGTTTTTGTTGTAGTTGTTCAACGAGCGATAATTGTTCGTTTGAAATCATATCTTACTCCCCTTTGTACACCGGTTTTCGTTTTTCTTTAAACGCTTGCAATCCTTCTCGTCGGTCGTTTGTATGAATTGTTCGTTCATATGCCATTTGTTCAATAACAAGCCCTGTCTGTATATCGACTTGCATTCCATGATTAATCGATGCTTTTGCTTGTGCAACGGCAATCGGAGCGTTATTGGCGATCGTAGTGGCTATCACAAACGCTTCTTCTAACAATTGTTCAGTAGAAACGACGCGCTCGACTAAACCAATTCGCGCCGCTTCCTGAGCAGAAATACGTTTTGCCGTATAAATCATCTCCTTAGCCCGACCAATGCCGATTAGTCGCGGAAGGCGTTGCGTTCCACCGGCACCAGGGATAATCCCAAGCGATGTCTCAGTCAATCCCATCACCGCATGTTCAGCAGCAATACGAATGTCACATGCGAGCGCCAATTCGAGACCACCACCAAACGCCCCTCCGTTTAATGCACAAATGACCGGCTGAGGCAGTTGCTCGAATCCGTTAATCGTCTCCCGAATAAGCGCAACTGTCTGACGCACTTGAGTTTCGCTCATTTTTGTCCGTTCTTTTAAATCTGCTCCCGCACAAAATGTTTTTTGTCCTGCTCCTGTGACAATGACAGCACGTACGTTGCGATTCAACTTCAGTTCCGCTTGAATGCGTTGCAATTCGTTTAACATTTTTATGGACAGAGCGTTTGCGGCATCTGGTCGATTTAGCGTAACAACCGCCACACCCGCATCAATTGTGGAATAAAGGACGGCTTCCATCATCATGCATTCCCCCTTACAACGTGTGAATGGTGGCTCGTAAGCGGACGGCCAATTTTTTCTTCAATCCATTGCGCTGCTTTCGTTAACGGCTCAAGTTGAACACCACAGTCGATACCCATTTGAGTAAGCATATACACTAAGTCGTCTGTCGCTAAATTGCCAGATGCCCCCGGGGCATATGGGCAACCACCGAGCCCACCAAGCGAGCTATCAAAAATGGTCATCCCCATTTGTAAGGAAGCAAACACATTCGCAAGCGCCATGCCGTACGTATTATGAAAATGAAGCGCCATCTTTTCCACTGGAAACTGCTTCAATAGTCGTTCTAACGTTCGCTGGACTTGGATCGGGTTAGCGACACCGATCGTATCCCCAAGCGACAGCTCATCAATGCCCAGTTCAAACAGTCGATCAGAAATAGCAATAATGCGCTCGATGCTCACTTTCCCTTCATATGGACAACCGAAAACCGTTGATACGTAGCCACGCACCGTTTTGTTTGCTCGCTTCGCTTCATCAATGACTTCTTTTAACACCGGATACGTTTCTTCAATCGACTTATTAATATTTTTTCGATTGTGCGTTTCACTTGCCGACATAAATACAGCCACTTCATCCATATTGGCTGCTAAAGCACCTTCTAATCCTTTTCTGTTTGGGACAAGTGCAGCATATGTCACTCCTTCTACTCGCTCAATGCGAGAAGCAACTTCATACGCATCGGCAAGCTGAGGAATCCATTTTGGATGAACAAACGATGTCACCTCAATATATGACAATCCTGTTTTTGATAGCTGATTAATCCACGCAATTTTATCTTCCGTTTGAATAAAGAGCGGTTCATTTTGTAATCCATCACGTGGACCGACTTCTTTCACCTTCACGCGCATACATTTCCCCCTATTCGATTTCAAGTAATACGTCCCCTTCGTTTACGAAATCTCCTTCCTGCACGCGGATCGCTTTAACAACTCCCCCCGCTTCCGTAGTAATGGGAATTTCCATTTTCATCGATTCTAAAATGACAACATCTTGTCCTTCTTCCACAACATCACCTACTTGAACGACAATCTTCCATACGTTTCCTGCCATCAATGCAACTACTTCATGCATGTGTTTTACCTCCTTTTTTGCTCAAGTACATATTCACAAAGTTTGTTGTCGTATGCCCTTGTTGAAATGCTTCATGCGTCAATACATCGATTAACATAGGAATGTTCGTTTTAATTCCTTCGACTTTGTATTCATGTAAAGCCGTAATCATATTGGCGATGGCCATTTGCCGATCGCCCCCTTTGACAATGCATTTGGCAATCATCGGATCGTAAAAAGGGGTAACGACCGAGCCACTTTGCACCGCAATTTCATGACGTATATGTTTCCCTCTTGGCAGTTGTAACGAGGTAATCGTCCCCGGTGAAGGGAAAAATGTATTCGGATCTTCAGCGTAAATCCGCACTTCAATCGCATGTCCTTCTCGCTTCACTTCAGTTTGTGTAAAAGATAGTGGCTCTCCTGAAGCAATGCGTAGTTGTTGTTCGACAATATCAATGCCTGTAATTTCTTCTGTTACTGGGTGCTCGACTTGCAAACGTGTATTCATTTCCAAAAAATAAAAGTTTTTTTGCTCATCTACGAGAAACTCGATCGTTCCTGCGTTCGTATATCCGATATGTTTTGCCGCTCGCACAGCTGCTTCTCCCATTTCCCGACGCGTCTCTTCATCTAAAAACGGTGAAGGGGCTTCTTCGACAACTTTTTGATGGCGGCGTTGGATGGAACATTCCCTTTCCCATAAATACACGCAGTTTCCGTATGCATCAGCTAACAGTTGAATTTCAATATGGCGTGGATTGTCGATATATTTTTCAACATACATCGCCCCATCTCCAAAGAAGGAAGCTGCACGACTTTTATTTCCTTCAAACGCTTTCCGCAGTTGCTCTTCATCATGAACGAGCTGCATGCCAATCCCCCCACCGCCTGCGGACGCTTTTAACATAACAGGATAGCCAATCTCGCTTGCTACGTTTGCTGCCTCATCAACATCGGCAAGCGGAAAGGAGATGCCGGGCACAATCGGCACTCCGGCTTCCGCCATCGTCTGTCGCGCTTCAATTTTGCTTCCCATTTTCGCAATCACATCAGGTTTTGGACCGATAAATACGATTCCTTCTTCTTCGCATCGCCGAGCAAACGTTGCATTTTCTGAAAGTAAGCCGTAACCTGGATGAATAGCTTCTGCCTTCGTTTCTTTGGCGATCGAAATAATTTTTTCGATATTTAAATAGCTCTCATTCACGCGTGCTTTTCCAACGACATACGCTTCATCCGCTTGCTTTACATGAAGCGAGTCGGCATCAGCTTCCGAATAAATGGCAACTGTCTGAATGCCAAGTTTTTGGCACGTGCGAATGATGCGCAACGCAATTTCTCCTCGGTTAGCGATAAGTACTTTTGAAAACATTTTCTTCCCCCTTACACGTTCTTTTTCTGCTTTACTCGTTCGCGCGCCCATTCGCGCAATTTAAATTTTTGAATTTTTCCTGATGCCGTCATCGGATACGATGTTGTAAATTCGATATATCGCGGAATTTTATGGCGCGATATATACCCTTCACAAAACGAACGAATGTCTTCTGCGGTCGCATGTTCTCCCTCTTTTAAAATGATCCACGCCATGACTTCTTCCCCATACGTTTCGTCTGGAACACCGACAACTTGCACATCGAGCACTTTCGGATGTTTATATAAAAACTCTTCGATTTCGCGCGGATAAATATTTTCTCCTCCGCGAATGATCATATCTTTTAACCTTCCTGTAATACGGCAGTAACCGTTTTCATCCATTACCGCTAAGTCGCCTGTATGCAACCATCCTTCTTCGTCAATGGCCTCGCGTGTTGCTGAAGGATTGTTGTAATATCCTTTCATCACATGATATCCGCGCGTACATAACTCTCCTTGCACACCAGGCGGCACTTCTTTATTTGTTGCTGGATCGACAATTTTCACTTCTACATGCGGAAGGGCGCGCCCGACTGTTTCCACCCGTAATTCAATTGGATCATCCGTACGCGTTTGTGTAATGACAGGAGAAGACTCTGTTTGTCCATAGGCGATCGTAATTTCTGTTGCCCCCATCTTTTCGATGACTGCTTTCATCACTTCAATCGGGCAGTTCGATCCAGCCATAATGCCTGTGCGTAAAGAAGATAAATGATATGACGCAAAATCTGGATCATTTAATTCAGCAATAAACATCGTTGGTACCCCATGAAGAGCTGTACATTTCTCATCTTGCACGGTTTGTAGCACTTGTTTCGGATGGAATTGCTCAAGCGGTACCATCGTTGCACCAACCGTTACGCAAGCAAGCGTACCGAGAACGCAACCAAAGCAATGAAAAAAAGGTACGGGAATACATAAACGATCTTCTTTTGTTAGCTTCATACATTCGGCAATGTAATACGCGTTATTGACAATGTTGTAATGTGTAAGCATGACGCCTTTTGGGAATCCTGTCGTTCCTGAGGTATATTGCATGTTGATGACATCGTGTGGATCGAGGGAATTCATTCGTGCATCAAGTGCTGCATCTTCGACATCTTCCGCCATGGCTAAGAGGTCATTCCATGAAAATGTTCCAGGATAACGTTGCTCACCTAATACGATAACGTTTCTTAGTTGTGGAAGTCGTGTCGCTTGTAGCTTTCCGGGTTCGCAATAAGCTAACTCAGGTGCAATCTCGTAAATGGTGTCAATATAAGAGGTATCGCGGTATTGTTCCATTAAAATAATCGTTGTGGCATCGGATTGTTTTAACAAATATTCGAGTTCTGCTGTGCGGTAGTTCGTATTTACCGTAACAAGTACCGCTCCCATTTTCCCTGTCGCAAACTGACATGCCAGCCACTCCGGTTTATTCGTTGCCCAAATGGCAATATGTTCCCCAGCTTCAACGCCAAGTTTCATTAATCCTTTCGCAACGAGGCGACAATAATCGTTAAATTGTCGATATGACCAGCGCAACTGACGGTCTGCGTACACAACTGCCTCATGAGCGGGATGCGCCAAAGCCTTTTGCTCAAGCAATTGTCCAACTGTAATATGAAGCATATGCCCCCTCCTTTAGCACCCTAATTGACGGGCAATGACGAGCCGTTGAATTTCTGACGTCCCTTCACCAATTTCCATCAACTTCATATCGCGAAGATGACGTTCGACACCGTATTCTTTCATATACCCGTATCCACCGTGAATTTGAATCGCTTGATTACAAATATGAAATCCTGTTTCAGAAGCAAATAATTTCGCATACGCCGCTTCTTTTGTAAACGGCTTGCCTTGATCTTTTAACCATGCCGCTTTGTACACCATATTGCGCGCGAGTTCAAGTTGCATCGCCATGTCGGCAAGTTTAAATTGAATCGCTTGAAACTTAGCGATCGGTTGACCAAACTGCTTTCGTTCCTTCGCATATTGAATCGCCTTTTCAAATGCAGCTTGCGCGATTCCGACAGCTAATGCAGCGATAGAAATGCGTCCGCCATCTAGCGTATATAAAAATTGCTTAAATCCTTTTTTCGGATCGCCTAATATATTTTCTTTCGGCACGCGCACATCTTGTAAAATAAGCTCGCACGTATTCGATGCACGAACGCCCATTTTGTCATAATGGCAGTTAATCGTAAACCCAGGCGCATCTGTTGGAACGATAAAAGCGGAAATAATATTTTTTCCTCGTTCATCTTTACCAGTGACAGCGGTTACAATGACTTGGCGGGCATAGCCTGCATTTGTAATCCAACATTTTTCGCCGTTAATGACGTATTCATCGCCATCTAAAAAAGCACGCGTTTGCGTTCCCCCTGCATCAGATCCTGCATTCGGTTCTGTCAATCCAAACGAACCGAACGTTTCACCTTTCGCCATCGGCACGAGCCATTTTTCTTTTTGTTCTTCTGTTCCGAAATAGTAAATCGGACTAGCACCGAGCGATACAGCGGCCGCATAACTTAACCCTGTTCCACCGCACGCTCGACCAATTTCTTCAACCGCAATCGCATACGAAATCGTATCTCCACCAGAGCCGCCATATTGTTCAGGAAACGGAATGCCAAACAGACCGAGCTCGCCCATTTTTTTAAACGTCTCAATTGGAAAAATCGCCTCCTCATCCCATTTCGACGCGTATGGGGCAATTTCCTTTTCCGCAAAATCACGAACCATTTCTTTAATCATTTGTTGTTCTTTCGTTAATTCAAAATGCATTTGCTTTTCCCCCTTTATAAAATGAAAGTATATGAAACCAACAAGCCTGTTTTTATTTCAAACCGACTAGTTGGTCTGTTCACCTTGCAAAAATCGTCATTCTTCGCCTACATGCGATAAAAGAAATGATGAAATATCTTCATCTCGCTTCGCTTCCTCTGTCAATAGCGAATGTAAAATTAAATCATTGAAAGCAGTAGCAATTTGCTCAATCGACATCGGTCCATCTGGTTTGTACCATTTATACATCCAGTTCACCATTCCAATAATTGATAAACCCGCCAATTCGATAGATATTTCTGAGCGAAATTCCTTTGCTTCAATGCCTTCCCGAAGTACTTGAAAAATAATTTGCTTATACTGCTCACGCTTTGCATTAATTTTTTCAGCGTATGCTGGCTTTAAATATGCCGCCTCTTGATTAAATACTGTAATGTGCGGTTTATATATATGAAAAACTCTCACAAATGAATGAATGATCGCACATAACCGCTTTGTTGGCGTCTTATATTTTACATATGCTTCTTGCGCTTTATTTAGCACATACGTAATAAATACATCGTGAATGTGGTAAAGCAATTCATCTTTCGACTTAAAATTATGATAAAATCCTCCTTTTGATGCCCCACATTCAGCAACAATTCGATCAACCGTCACTCCATGATACCCATATTTTTCGAACAACGTAAGCGCCGTCTCAATAATGCGATCTTTTAATTGCTTTTCAACCATACACATAAACTCCTTTTTGTTTGTATTTTAACACAATATTCTGAAAAAATTAATATTTTTTTGCAATTCTATTAGATAGTTTTAAAGGAAAAACAATAAAATTATTGAAATGTTTTACATATTCAAATATAATAATATTCAGAAAATTTTAAAAGGTGGCTGCAATGAATACGAACAAATACATCAATACTCTCACAACAATTCTTACACCCTATTTCAACATTTATCGGGATGAAAAGCTCGGCACATTGTCTTTACCTTTTTATGCGCATTATCACCGACGTGATGAGAAATATTTTATGACAAAAAAGTCTAAAATTTGGGCTGTTGAAAATGAGCAATTCATTTTTGTGTGGCAAAAAGAAAGTGTCGTGACAAAAGAAGACGTCATCCAATTCTCTCAAACATTTATCAATCATGTGCCGAACTACATATCCAACCATCAAGACCATATGTCAACCGTTTTCATTGGGGCAATTGTCGCACCAAATGCATGTGATGAAGCGATAAAGGAGGTGAAACGATTTCGTAAGCTACAATTTATTCGCTTCGGACTACACGGTTGGCTCGAGTGTTATATTGCTATCATCGCTTTAGACTCAAAACAATTATTTACTCACCGAAAAGCTAGGTCGTTTACACATGTTTTCGAAAAACCATTTGAGGAGGATGCGCGTTGAATTTATTAACGTTATTACTTGTTTGCGGAGTCATTTTAGTCATTGCCTATTTTACGTATGGACGCTTTCTCGAAAAGCAACTAAAAGTGGACCACAACCGTAAAACACCAGCATACGAAATGTATGATGGTATAGATTACGTACCAGCAAAAAAACCTGTTTTGCTTGGACATCATTTTGCTACAATCGCTGGAGGCGGACCGATCGTCGGGCCGATTACAGCTGCTGTGTTTGGTTGGCTTCCTGCTGTTTTATGGATTATGATCGGAAGCATTTTTATTGGCGGCGTTCACGATTATACGTCATTACAAGCTTCCATTCGTCATAAAGCACAATCAATTGGAACAATTATCAAACAATATATGGGAAGTCGTGGACAAGTGCTGTTTTTAACTTTCTCGATCGCAACGCTTATGCTCGTTGTCGGTGTATTTATTATTCTAGTTGCAAATACGTTTGTCGCTGTTCCACAAGCGGCTACAGCATCCGTTTTATTCCTTGGCATTGCGATTATTTTTGGCTTTTTTGTTAATCAAATGCGAATGAACTTATTTGTAGCTAGCGTACTTGGAGTTATTGCGATGCTTCTATCTGTATGGATTGGCATTCAATATCCACTTTCATTAAGTGCAACAACATGGTCACTTATTTTACTAGGTTACGCATACGCTGCATCGGTATTGCCTGTATGGATTTTGTTACAACCACGGGACTATTTAAACTCATTTCTTTTATACGGTATGATTGCTGGGGCTGCTGTTGGTATGATTATCGCGGCGCCAACTATTCAGTTCCCAGCGTTTACAGGTTTTTATCATGAAAAGCTCGGATTTTTGTTTCCGATTTTGTTCATTACAATCGCTTGTGGTGCTATTTCCGGCTTCCATTCGCTCGTTTCATCAGGAACGACCGCAAAACAGCTTGATAACGAGAAAAATGGAAAATTTATTGCCTATGGTGGCATGTTGTTAGAAAGCTTTTTAGCCATCATCTCTGTTGGAACGGTTGCATATTTAACACAAGCTGACTTCACAACTCGTATGAGTGAGCTTGGTGGACCAATCGGTACATTTTCTGCTGGTGTTGGTTATTTTATGTCCCATGTCGGCATCCCAGAAGCAACAGCAGTTACATTTACCGCACTGACAGCATCCGCTTTCTTATTAACAACATTAGATTCAGCAACGCGGTTAATGCGTTACGCTATTCAAGAGCTCGGTGAAGAGCGGACAAAAGCATTTAAAAATAACCACGTTGCCACAACAGTTGGTCTCATTGGTGCTGGGGCACTTGCGTTATCGGGAACATGGCAATCCGTTTGGCCGTTGTTCGGAGCAGCAAACCAAATGCTAGGGGCGCTTGCTTTGTTAGCTGTTTCCGCATGGCTCATGAAAATTGGTGCCAAATCATTTTATGTTGTCATTCCGATGGTGTTTATGCTCGTCGTGACCATTGCTGCCCTTTGCGTATTAATGTATCAAAACGCTTTAGCACAAAATTGGCTATTAGCTGGCTCCTCTTTCGTCCTATTCGTCTTATGCATTTTCTTAGCAATCGAAGGATGGAGTGCCATGACAAAAACAACAAAAAAAGAAATCGTCTCTTATCACCAATAAATCAAGCTAGCGCTCTTATCGCGCTAGCTTTATTTTCATATATGGTCGCAAAGTTGAAAATGGAATAAGAAATTCGCGAATGCCTGCGGCGTATGGGGCTATTTCATAAAGGCCGTAATAGACGACAATACCATCTTTCGTCATATAATAAGGTTGACCATTTGGCATCTTTTGCACAACAGCGATGGCGTTGTCAAAATACAAATCGTTTTCTTTTTTTATTTGAGCAATTACTTCATCTATGATCACTTGTTTATAGTTCGTTCCTTTTTTAAATAAATCGCTTAGTTGCAACGATTTCCCTGTATGGAAATCGAAATTGTTTGGCACTTTCACAGTCATGCCGTGCGCCCCACCTGTATAGCTATATAACGTAACAGGAATGCTTAAAATGCCACGTTGATTGTACGTCACTTCATAATTGCTGACTGCTGCATGCAATCGATATGGAAATCCTTCCTTTTTGCTTATTGCCATATTTTCTCGCGCTTGCTTTTCTACTTCACGCTTTAAATCAAGCGACTCCTTACGCAATAAGCGATTGACTTGGCGCTGGAAAGATTGGTTGATCGATCCGGATACGATCGGAATGTTGAAATCGACTTCCATCAGTTCATTTGTATATTTTATTTGCTTCGTTGTCACAGTAAGTGGGGGGCTGTACGCTGTCAATATAAATAACATCAACACCATCATCCATATGTTTCGTTGTTTAAGCAAAATTTTCACCTCGTTTGTTTTACCGAAAGTTTGCGTTCAAACAAACGAATTTATGCATTACTATCATTTCAACATTTGTTTCACTAACTCTCGATTTCGCTCCTTAAACGCTTCGTGATGTGAAGATACCATCGCATACGGATCGGCAGTGGGCTCAATGAAACGTTTCGCACTATTTACCGCATTCGCTGCGTCTTGGAAGGCACCTGTAAGTAAATATAACTTTCCATCATATTTTGAAATATCGCCAGCTGCATATAACCCCGGAACAGAACATTCTCCTTTTGCATTTGTCGCAATATAATATTCATCAACCATTTGAATGGGTAGTTCACTATTGGCAAGCAATGAAGCATCTCGTTCATACCCATGGCTAATAATGACATCATCTACATCGAGTTCCAACACATCGCCCGTCTCATGATTTGTCAGCACTACTCGCTCAATCGTTTCATGATTGCAACTAGCGATCAACTTTGTAATAGTCGTATGGAAAAAGCAGGTGGCTGAACTATTTAATAATTGCGTCACTGGCGCCTCATGTCCTTTTAACGATTCATTGCGATAAGTAACATATACTTTTTTCGCAATTGATACGAGCTCATTTGCCCAATCAATCGCTGTATTTCCCCCACCTGAAATGATCACCGTTTTCCCTTTAAACTGTTTTAACGATTTCACCGTATAGTGTAAATTTGTAATCTCAAACTTTTCGGCTCCTTCAATTTGAAGCTTTTGCGGTTTTAATATACCGCTTCCTACTGCAATAATGACCGTTTTCGATATATGTCGTTGACCAGATGATGTATGTAAAATGAATATGCCGTCTTCTCTTCGCTGAATCGTTTCAACTTTTTCATTTAATACAACGGTTGGATGAAAGGTAAGCGCTTGTTTAACAAGTTGCTCGCGTAATTTCTCTCCTGTAATCGGGGCATGCCCACCAACATCCCAAATCATTTTTTCTGGATACACATGCAATTTCCCACCTAATTGTGGTTGATATTCAATCAGTTTTGTCTTCATTTCCCGCAATCCACTATAAAACGTCGCGTACAGCCCCGCCGGACCGCCTCCAATAATCGTCACATCGTATAGTTGTTCCATCGGTATCACCTTTTAAATTTGATTATCATTCTCATTTAAATATACATCTTTTTTCAAACTTTTACAATGTAAAAAGACAGGCCAATGCCTGCCTACTTTTTTCCTGTATAAATGAAAATCGCATCACGAAGGAATTCCGCCATTCCCGATTGTTTTTGGTCGTAGTATGCTTTAAACCGCTCGTCGTCGACATACATTTGCGCCAATCCCGCATGCGCTTCTTTTGAGTAATGATCCCAAAAATATCCTAACCATTGACGATGCAAGTCCGCTGCTTTTTGCGCAAGCTCTCCTGCTGGGTCGCCCGTCAAAAACGCTTCATGCAATACGCGCAATACTTCTTCGCCGAGCTTTGTCGCTTCTTCGTATTGTGCTTGCGTCATATTTTTTACTTTTTCGTTTGATTTGTTCACTTGCTCATCGCCATACTTTTCCCGAATTTCTTTGCCATATTTTCGTTCATTTTCGTCAATAAGCTGCTGTTTAAACGCCTCAAACTTTTCTTTGTCGCTCATCATAATTCTCCCTTCTTTCGCTAGTATTGTTTTTTCGACATTGGCGATTAGCGCCTCTAACCGCCTCCGTTCTGCCAAGAGTTTTTCGCGATGCTGCCTCAACGCCTGTACGTCGTCAAATGACGGGGAGGTGATGATTTGCTTAATCGTTTCTAAATCAACCCCGAGCTCGCGATAAAACAAAATTTGCTGGAGCTGGTCTACCTCTTTCGGTCCGTATATACGATAACCCGATGCATTCACTCTCGCCGGTTTTAAAAGACCGATTTCATCATAATATCGTAGCGTCCGGCTCGTCACCCCCGCCAATTTCGCTAGTTGTTGCACCGTATATTCCATGCGCTCGCCTCCTGACAATTTCATAATAAACGTTGACGTAACGTCAATGTAAAGCAAAAAAAATAAAAAAATCTCGCCATAGGAGCGAGCATTATTTTACCAACCCATGTTTAAACGCATAAATGACCGCTTGCGTCCGGTCTTGCACGTCTAGTTTCGCTAAAATGTTGCTGACGTGGACTTTGACCGTTTTTAATGAAATAAACAACTCGTCGGCAATATCTTGGTTCGTTTTTCCTTGCGCCATTAACAATAACACTTCCATCTCGCGACTCGTCAGTTGTTCGTGTGGAAGCGATTGTTTCCGCACGCTGTTCATCATTTTTCCCATCACTTCTGGTTCAAATACCGATTGTCCATGAAACGTAGCGCGAATCGCATTCGCAATTTCGCTCGCTTTCGATGTTTTTAACATATAACTGACTGCCCCTGCTTCAATCGCTGGATATACTTTATCATCGTCTAAAAAACTTGTGACAATCATAATTTTCGCTTCCGGCCAAGCGCTTATAATTTGTTTCGTCGCTTCAATGCCGTCCATCGGCTCCATCACTAAATCCATTAAAATAATATCCGGGCGAAGCTGAAGGGCAAGTTCGACCCCTTTTTCCCCGCTTTCGGCTTCCCCGACGACTTCCATATCTGGCTGGGCAGATAAGTACGCGGAAACGCCAAGCCGCACCATTTCATGGTCATCAACAAGCAATATTTTAATCACACTACTCCCCCCTTACAAAAGCGGTACTTTCACTTCTAAGCGCGTCCCTTTATTTTTTACACTAACGATTTTTAACGTTCCACCGATTTCAACCGCTCGTTCGTACATATGTTGCAAGCCGTAAGAGCCGCTTTTTGTTCGTTCGACATCAAAGCCAACACCATCATCCGACACGCGCAAAAGGACAAACCCATCTCGTTCAAGCAACAACACTTCTAACATGTTCGCTTTTGCATGGCGAAGCGTATTGGACACCGATTCTTGCAAAATGCGAAATAAATGATCTTCTACCCCGCGGTCAAGCGTCACGTCTTCGATTTTCCATTTGATCTCCATCGGCACTTTTTGCGCCAGTTCCGTTAACAGTTCTCTCATTCCATCTTGAAGCGATTTTCCTTTCAGTTGAACGGGGCGCAAATGGAGCAATAATGCCCGCATTTCGAGCTGGGATTGGTGAATCATTTGTTCGATGAGCTTCAGCTGCTTTTTCGCTTGTTCGCTTCCTGTATACGTTTCCATCAGTGCAGACATCATCATCGATGCGGCAAATAGTTGTTGACTCACCGAGTCATGTAGCTCGCGCGCTAGACGGTTTCGTTCTTCTGAAATAATTCGCTCGATGAGTTCTTCTTCGTTTTCTACCTTTTCTGTCGCTAATTTTTGAGTACGTTTCGTTTGTTCGAGCCAATGTTTTTGCAGTTTCTCGATTCTTCGCCATACATCCTCGAGTTCTTTTGCCGTATGTTGAGGCGATAGCTCTGTATTTCCTTGTTCGATTTGAAACAACGCATGTTCAACCGCTCTCCATTGTTTTCTCCAAAACCAATCGAACGCAGCGCCAAACAAAAAACCAATTAGGCTGCTTGCCATAAACAAAAAAACGATAAACGGCACACCAAGCACCGTTTCGTCCCATAGTGCCGACCACTTCGCAGGTGGGAATGTGAGAACGTATGAAAGAAATAATATAACCGCAACGGTCAAAGCAAGAAGTAAGCCTCCAACAATATGCCGATTCATATCCGCTTCACCTCAACGTTTCCAATCGCCATCGAGGTGATGATTTTTAGCTTCTGTTCGGCAGTTTCATACGCTGGCGTTTGGTAAATAAACGTTTGGTTCCATAGCCGCTCCGTCTCTTTTGAAAACATAGACGCTGCCCCAAACAGCACGGAATGAACGACGCTTACTTCCATTTCGTACGGAACGAAAATGTGGACATTGCCAATCCAGCCACGAACGACGACGACCGCTTCCCCTTTCGGAACGACCGCATAGCTTAAATCAATCACTGTATCGCCAATGCCTGTTTGAATATTCACATCGCTCCATTCATACGCATGCTCCGGTGTTTTTTGCCGACCGAACAACATGTTTTGAAAAAGCGGTCGACGAAAAACGAGCTCTGTTTCCGCATCGTTTGTTTTCATCTCTGGACGAATAACGATAGGGCGTCGCTTTGACTGGGCAAACTGAATGATCACATAAAACAATAGGGCAACAAACAAAAACCTGACCGTCATCATCGTCAGCACATGGACAACAAGACCGATGCACCCAAGCCAAAAGGTAATTTTCCCAAGTTTCCGATGCCATTTTTTTCTCCCGATATAAATGAATCCTGCAGAAAAAAGAACAGAAAAAATAATGCCTGGATGAAAAAACGCAATTTCTAGCGCCAAAATTATGAACGCAAGAAGCACTACCCAACTAACATAGTCAGTCGTTTTTTTCTTATCCACGGGGCATCCCCCTTTCAACAATAACTCAATAAAACGAAAAAGGCGCAACAACGTACGCCTTTAGCATATATGTTTATTGCTCTTGCTGCAACCGCTTTTCCAATTCCGCGATGCGAGCGTCAATCGTATGGCGATAATAATCTGACTGCACTTGTTGCTCGAGGCGCTCTAAATATGACTCTGTATCCGCAAAAGCAGAAAGCGTCGGGCTTGTATATCCATCTAGCACTCGATTCATGCGATAATGCGCCCGTGCGATATTTTCTCGCCCCATCAGCTCCATGCGGCGCATATGCATATCTTTTAGTTGATGTTTCATTTGTTCATATTTTTTCTCTAGTTCCAATAGCTGTTCGTTTGTTTGCTCAAGCAATTGCTTTAATCTCGTCGCCCGCTCTTCGTACTGCATTTGCTCATGAGACGCAAACGTAAACAACTCTGACTCACCGGCTTTTGAGGCAATATCCGCTTGTTTCTTCCGTTTTTCCGCAAGCTGTATAGCTTCACGATATTCGCGTGTAAACTGCTCTTTCAGCAAGTATTGCCGTTCCAGCAGCTTCCGTACTTTTTCTACTTCTTGTTCGCATTGGCGTAAGTATTCATTTAGCACCGCAATCGGATTTTTCTTTTCTTTTTCGTCCAACCATTCATGAATATCTGCCGAAATCATCGTTTTCATGCGAGAAAGTAACCCCATTGTTCTTCGCTCCTTTAATAATGTTTTTGTAGTTCTGCCCATTGCTTTTCAAAATGAACGAACGGATCGTCAACGACTTGCACTACTTCTTTCGGTTCGTTCCATTTTTTATACACGACATACAGCACATACGCTGCGACGATAGCAATAAGCGCCGGCACATTCGACACGCTCACCATCAGCGCAGCCAAGCCAATGAGCGCCCAAACGATTTTGCCGAACGTCGAATCGGCTTTGAAAAACTTTTTGACCGCATAGTACAAAATCGCCAAGCTGATCGCTAACCCAACGAGCGGACCGAGGTGAAACATAAGCACGAGCACAGAAAGTCCACCTGCAAGCAATAACCCGATTTTTTTTAACATCCCTTTCGCCTCCTTCCTTGCTTTCATCTTACCGATTCTCATCTCTCTTCATCATGTCCTATAGCTATATTTTCGCCTACGACTCGAGGCGTATTTTTATAATGATGAAAGTCGTTTCAATTCTTATGCGAAGGAGGTATAATAACCATAAAATGAGAGTGGATGAAAATGCGAAAGTGCTGATTATCAAAAGAAATGGAAGCATCCCTTCATAACAAAGAGCCGCAATAAAACAAAGCGGCTCTTTCATTTGTTTGCGCTGTAACATTTAAATTCACTCCTTTCTCTTGAAAAAAACAAAAAGTTCGTTTATTCTGAATTTTATACAATAACATAATAAGTTCACGCAACAGGTGATTCACACATGTTGTGAATCTTAAAAGGGAAGTTTGGTGAAAATCCAACACGGTCGCGCCACTGTGATGCAGAGCTGTTTATCATCATCCACTGTTTCATTTGAAATGGGAAGGAGATAAGCAGCGATGAAGCTAAGTCAGGAGACCTGCCTGTTGTATGCACTTACGACCTACGCGTCATAGGGAGGAGTGAGGACATATGATCTTGAGGCACTTCATGTATCTCAATACGAGCTAGCTATGCCCTCCTTCTGTTGAAAGAGGGTTTTTTGCTTGATTGGGATATAAATAACTGGAGGTGCTTGCACATGTTCATCCGTAGTTCAAATGTAGGGTATCCGCGCATTGGTGAAAAAAGAGAATGGAAAAAAGCGTTAGAATCTTTTTGGAATGGGCAAATAGACAAAGATCAATTCACAAAAACAATGGAAACGATTCGACTGGATTCCATTCGTAAACAGCTTGAGAAAGGAATTGATCTCATTCCGATTGGAGATTTTTCTTTATACGACCACGTGTTAGATACAGCATTTATGTTTGGGTATATTCCAGAACGATTTCAACACATAGACAATCTGCTTGAGCAATATTTTGCGATGGCGCGTGGCACGAACGGACAACATGCGCTTGAAATGACGAAATGGTTTAATACAAATTACCATTACATCGTGCCTGAAATTGGACAAACAAAGCCAAGATTAGTAGAGAATCGCCTATTGAAAGAATACAACCTTGTAAAAGAAACATTCGATTTAGAAACAAAACCTGTGTTGCTTGGACCGATTACGTTTCTTTTGCTTTCTAAGCAATACGAGCGACACGAGTGGCGCAAACATCTCGCACAATTAGTTCCCGTTTATGTGGAATTGTTAAAACAACTAAGCGAAGCGGGCGTGTCATTCGTCCAAATCGATGAACCGATTCTCGTTCAAGATATAGATGATGACATCATCGATGCATTTCGTGATGTATATGAAGTTTTTCATCGCGATGTACCAAATATAAACCTTATTTTACAAACATATTTTGATAGCGTATCGCATTATCGTGAAATCGTTGCTTTACCTGTCGCAGGCATTGGGCTTGACTTTGTACATGGTAATGGCGAAAACATGAAAAACATAAACACCTATGGATTTCCGAAAGATAAAATATTAGTTGCTGGGATTGTAGACGGTCGCAATGTATGGAAAAGCTCGCTTGCACAAAAAGCGACGCTCCTTCACCATCTAGCAAACGTTGCCGAACAACTCATTATTCAACCGTCTTGCAGCTTACTGCATGTTCCTGTCACGACAAAACATGAACATACATTGCCGACGGAGCTTGCTGGGGCTTTATCATTTGCCGATGAAAAATTAGATGAGATACGTATGTTGACAGAGTATATGAACGGAAACGTAACGATCGACGAGCTAATCAAATACGATGAACAAACAAACGTTTATTTCGCCAAACTTCACCACGAACAAGAACAAACAACTGAAACTGTTCCGGTAAGCCGCGTGCCTTACAACGAACGACGAAAAGCACAACAAGCCCATTTACAACTTCCGCTTTTACCGACAACGACGATTGGAAGCTTCCCGCAAACGAGCAACGTGCGCCAAGCTCGAATGAAGTGGAAAAAAGGCGAATGGAACGACAATCAATATAAGTCGTTTATAAAAAAAGAAATCGCAAAATGGATCGACATTCAAGAGCAACTTCAGCTCGATGTGTTTGTCCATGGCGAATTCGAGCGCACAGACATGGTCGAGTTTTTTGGCGAAAAACTACAAGGCATGGCATGCACAACAAACGGCTGGGTGCAATCATACGGCTCGCGTTGTGTGCGTCCGCCAATTATTTTTGGAGATATTGCTCATTTATATCCAATGACTGTAGAAGAAACGGTGTATGCCCAATCGTTAACGAACAAACCTGTGAAAGGAATGTTAACAGGTCCTGTGACAATGTTAAACTGGTCGTTCGTTCGCGACGATATTTCACGCAAACATGTGCTGATGCAGCTCGCCCTCGCCATTCGTGAGGAAGTATTGCAGTTAGAAAAGGAAGGCATACGCATCATTCAAGTCGATGAGCCAGCGTTACGGGAAGGATTGCCGCTCAAAAAAGAGAAACATGCATCATATTGGGAAGATGCTGTTATGGCGTTTCGTCTCGCTACCTCATCGGTGAAAGAGGAAACGCAAATTCATACACATATGTGCTATTCACAATTTGAACATATGATGCATGTCATTGATGAACTTGATGCGGATGTCATCTCCATTGAATCGTCACGAAGCCATGGTGAACTTGTTTCTGTATTTGAAACATATGAGTATGAGAAGGGAATCGGATTAGGGGTGTATGACATTCATAGCCCACGCATTCCGACAAAAGAAGAACTAAGCGAACAAATCGAACGAGCACTTCGCGTTCTTCGTCCAGAACAATTTTGGGTCAATCCTGATTGCGGATTAAAAACTCGAAAAGAAGAAGAAACGATTGCCGCACTCAAAGCGATGGTGGAAGCCGCACACGAATACCGAGAGCGACTTTTGGCTTACGGAGGGATGAAGTCATGGAAGTGAGCGTCGAGCAGTCGAAAACGATTCAAACACGGCTCGTATTGCCTTCTGATACGAACCATCTCGGCACGATTTTTGGTGGTACTGTTTTAGCTTATATTGATGAAATTGCGGCAATATCCGCCATGCGCCATGCACGAAAAGCCGTCGTCACCGTTTCGATTGACAAAGTTGACTTTATTTCTTCTGCGAAAGTAGGCGATATTTTAAAACTTGAAGCATTCGTCTACTCGACCGGGCGCACATCCATGAAAGTATTCGTCAAAGTCGAAACAGAAGATTTATTTACAGGCGAACATCACTTAACAACCACATGCTTTTTAACAATGGTCGCCATCGATCAAAACAAAAAACCGACGCCTGTTCCAAAAGTCATCATCAGCGAACAGGAGGAACAAATCGTACAACTGTATCAGCAAAACAATAAGGTATAAATATTTATACCCATGGCGCTAGTTGAGAGCTAACGCCATGGGTTATATTCATTTGTTTATCTATGCCAATGCCGATAATATGAGAATAATAGTGATTATTTTGACGAACAGGCTCTTTCAGTCTATTTTTTTATTTTTTATGTTAGCGAAGTTGCTCATCTACAGTAATAGAAGTTTTATCATGGATTTTAGGTACTACCCAATAAATAATAATTGCTGGTAATAGAAAAATGGCAGCTACCAAAAATGTTGTTGTTAGTCCAAATTCTAATGCAATAATTCCAAAGATAACACCAGATAGGATTTCTCCCAGGGCACCAACTCCTGAATTTAAAGAAAATAGAGTATTTTTGTAATTATCTGGGAAAAATTTGTTTAAATAACTGATAACAATTGGATGTCTAACATCTTCAACTGCTAACAATATTGAAGTTGCGATTGCCCCTAACGGTTTGAAACCTATTGTTAATACTCCTACTAATAGTAGGCTGACTGATTCTACAATTGTTAAAGACATATATGGATTTGTTTCTATTTTTTTCTCTAATTTCATTGTTATTCCTAAGAGAATTAAAGCAAATATTCCTGCTAGTGCAAAGATATAGCCTAGTCCGGTTTCAGAAAAACCCATCTCATTGAGTAAGGGCTGCCAATATCTTGATACCATATCGTAAGTTAAAGCGGTAAAGAATCCAGATAATACAATTAACAATACTCTTCGTTTATGAAAAACTATTTTTAAACTTTGTTTTAAGATATTTAAAAATGACTCCTTAATATGTTCCTGTTCGTGTTCACTTTTAACAATAGGTAATTTAACAAAAATTGACATCCATATAAACAAGATTGTATAAAGTGCTACTACGATAATAAATGGTAAAAACATATTGTAAGAGTATAGGTAACCACTAATAATACTACCAACAACAATAAATGCAATGAGTATTTGAGTATTTTTCATTACTTCTTTCCCGAATCTCTCTTCTCCTACAACTCTACTCATCCAAGTTTCTAGTGATCCAGAGATGAGCGCATCTGATAAAGCCCATATAATCATAGCTAATATACAGATAATTAATGTATCAATGAAAGGAAAGAAAGCCCATGTTACAACGGAGAGAAAAAAAGAACCCGCAATTGAGAGTTTGATGCCATATCGGTCCGCAAATGTTCCGGATGGTACTTCAAAAATTAACTTTGCTATTTCGAAAATTGTACCTAGCAATCCGATTTGTAGTAAATCATAACCTTGATCCACCAAGTAAAGAATCCATATAGGAGAAAATAATCCCATTGCCAGTCCTCTTAGAACTGCAAAAAATTGAATAGTACGCATACTTATACTCCTTTATACTTATTTAAAATCTTGTAGAACAATAAGTTCAAAATCAATGGCTTCCTTAAGATATTTAGCGATATTAGATAATTTTATATTAGTATCGATTAAGATCTGATTTAATGTTTTATTACCATCAATATTTTGTAATACGTCTATCCATTCGCCAACTTCTTTTCTTGATAAAGAAAACTCAATAATGTTATTGACCACTATGTAATATAAATCATTTTCAACTTTGTTATTATATAGCTTTACTAATTTTACCCCCTCTTTAAAAGACGGAACATGTCCAAGGTTAATTTCTTTATGTTTGTTAAATTTAGATGAAACTTCATTTTCAATATCTGTCCATTCCCCATTAATTGCAGTTAGTATTTTATCTTGTGGACTTTCTAATACAGTTTTTTGATTAATCATATTTGAAAGTAAACCCATGTTTACCAATCTTAATAGAAATTCTGTACCATAGGCTTCCGGATCTTCCTGAATATTTTTAAAGATAACGTTGATCTTATCAAAATCAATAATATTTTCTGTATATTCATTTAAAAAGGCTTCTTGTAATAACTCTGAATTATTAAAATTTAATAAATTTAACATCATCCTATGTGTATATTTTACGTCTTTTCCATAAAAGAAAGGTACTTTTTCACGATTACAGTATTCTTTAGGAAGATATTCCTTTATTGCCTCTCTTAAAATCTTTTTATCCCAAAGTAATTTCGAGTGTAGTTCTTCAGGTATAGAAAATATCCACTCTACAAGCCTATGATCTAAAAATGGAACTCTATTTTCAATATGATTGGCAGCAGCTATCCTATCTTCATGCCAACAATTATACATTTGTAAATCTCTATACTTTGTTAAAGTATAAGATTGCCATGGTGTTAGATTACTATTATCCCCTAGATTTTTGAGAAATTTGGTAGATATTGGGTTTGTAACAAAATGTTCTTCCCAAACGTTTATATTAGTTTTTAATGAACTAATTATCCTGTTTCTCTCAAGAATATTTAAAGAAGAAATAAATCCATTCCAATTTTTTTCGTCCTCTGGAGCGAACATTCTGCTATAACCACCATTAAACTCATCGCTTCCTTGACCTGTAAGTATTACTTTTATATTAGGTCTTATATTTTTGGCATATTTGTGTAGGTTATATTTATAAAATTGTTCAGGCCCACAAAATGGAGTCTCAGTTATCCATAGTAGATGCTTATAACATTGAGGTGTCAATAATTCTTTGTCTTGCCAATCAAAAATAACCTGATGGTTGGGTAAATTAAATGTTTTAGAAATTAAGTGTGCATATTTAGCATCTTCATTTGTAAATGTACTTTGACTCAGTACACTAAAAGTATGGAAATTTTCTCTTTTGGATGCTATTCCTGCGATAGCAGCTGAATCAATCCCACCACTAAGAAACAAACCAATCTCCACATCGCTTTGTAAGCATTTTTCTATTGAATCCTTTAACAATTCCTTATAACCACATATCCAATAATCAACATCTTTATTATTATATTTCTCTTTTTGAATTTTAGTTTCTATATCCCAATACTTCCTTTGATACATGGCACGATCACATATATTTATTTCTAAGTATGTACCTGCTGGTAACTGTTCTACTCCTTTAAAATATGAGACAGGAGGATTTAGATTGGTAGATACATATCCA
Source organism: Anoxybacillus mongoliensis (assembly GCF_014201515.1). GTDB lineage: Bacteria > Bacillota > Bacilli > Bacillales > Anoxybacillaceae > Anoxybacillus > Anoxybacillus mongoliensis. The sequence continues at coordinate 15,101 of NZ_JACHEQ010000015.1, read as the reverse complement.
CTAAGCCAAGGATCCGATAAAGCAGTTTCCCAGTCAAACTCCTTAGGACAGTTCGGAGATCTTATAAGAGCTTTAATTTCTGACGCAAAGGTGAAAACATTCTCATTATATGTATAGTACAATGGTTTGATACCAAAGCGATCTCTAGCAAGTATTACTTTATTATATCTACGATCCCATATTGAAATAGCATACATACCTATAAGATCTTCTAAGAAATTAATTCCTTTTTCTTCATAAAGATGTACAATTACTTCACAATCAGAATTTGATTGAAATCTGTGCTTTTTTTCTAATCTTCCTCTTAGCTCTTTATAGTTATATATCTCACCATTCGCTAATACGATGACAGATTTATCTTCATTTTGTAAGGGTTGCTGACCATTTTTTATATCAATTATTGATAATCTTCTAAACCCTAAACCTACATTATTTTTTATATAATATTGTTCATCATCAGGACCACGATATGCAATTTCATCCATCATTATTTTTAGTATATCTTGCTGATTTTTATTAATTGGAGATTGGTTAAGGTTAATAATACCGGCAATACCACACATTTCTGCTCACTCCACTGAATGATTTGTTAACTTTTTTATGTATGCTATTTCTATATTACCTTCTTTTTTAATAGATAAATTTATTCCGAGCTTCTCAGCATTTTTAATTGCTAATTTAGCTGAATAGTTAGCAAATTCTTCAGCATCCATATCAAAATAGAAAAAAGCTTCTGGTATTTCACTTTCATACCATGTATGTGTCTTAACTTCATAACCATCAGACAAATTATTTACTTCAATATTGTCATATAAAAGATTACGACCTTGTGCAAACATCTTTACAAAAGCTTCTGTGTTTCCATAACCGTTTATATAAATCCACTGATCATAATATCCGTGTTCCTCGTACGTTTTATGAATCCAATCAATAAGATCTTCATGGTTCATCCCTTTTTTGGATGCTAATGATATCAACATTACAATGTAGTTAACAATTGTTTTAGATCTAGCCTTTAGCAACTCATTTTCTTCATAAAAAGAAGGAGAATTCGAACTATTCATTCTGAATTTCCCTCCTTTACTTTACATATATAATTTTATAATCAATAAGTTGCTGAATCAGTTCCAAAGTATCTTTTAAACAAGTTTCGTAATCTATGTTATATTCTTTAATTAATAGATTGCATATATCTTTAACATTATTTTTTCCATCAATATAATTGTAAATGTCAGAAGCTATTTCATTTAATGTAATATCAGGTTCAATAATTGTACTTTTTAAGTATTTTCTAGATGATTTTGATTGATCTTTTATTAAAATAGTATTTTCTGTTATCATAGCTTGTTCCTCCTATTTTGTAATTGTTAATATCCAGGTTTCAACTTTTGGCTGACTTCCTTCAAAATCCCAAAAATCTACACTCTCTAAATCATCCATACAATCGACTAAATCTTCTGGGTGAAACCCAAATATTCCCAAAGAATAGTTTTCAATTCCTGCAAGTTTTACAAATTCATCCACTTCGTTTAATGAATAACTTTCTTCTAAAGCTTCTTTCACGAATCGAAAGTATTGAGCTTCTTTAATCTTTTCCTGAAGAATGTCCAAATTTTTTTTATTTGTAGGAAGAGTATCTAAAATAACAATTTTTCCACCAATGGATAGGACTCGATAACATTCCTTAATTCCTAAAACCGGATCTTCCCAATGGTGCAAACATGAATAAGAAACGATATAATCAGCAAAGTTATCTGGATAAGATAAATTATGTACATCTTCTAAATCCAGACTAACTAAATTGTTTAAACCCATATCGGTTGTTAATTTTTGAGTTAACTCATGCATCGCAGGATTTATGTCCACAGCATGTACCTTGGCCCCTGTTCTCTTAGCTAATTGTGTAGTTAAATATCCAGGACCAGTTCCCATATCAATTATAATTCCGTTTATTTTATTGTAATCTCGTGCGAGTCGAGCCCCTAACAAGGGATATAGATATCCTTGATATTTTTCCACAAATTCCTTATACAAAACACATTCTTCTGCTGTAATCACTATTTAATTCCTCCCCACAATAAAAGTGGGCGTGACAGCTACTAAATTTTTATGTGGGATTACGTCATTAAAAATTAATGACCGCCCGCAATTACTGCACGACGAAGTTCAAATGCACGTGGTTTTTTATACTCTTTTTTCATATCGCACACCTCCAAATCTTTTAAAATAGCTTAAATAATTATTGTTAAAAATTAATGACCGCCTGCAATTACTGCACGACGAAGTTCAAATGCACGTGGTTTTTTATACTCTTTTTTCATATCGCACACCTTCTATATAATACCTATTATCCTAACAAATAGTAGCTATCACGCTAATGATAATTATATTTAACTAAAAAAATTTTTTCAACTATTTATTTTCAGAAAATTATAGATTTAAAATAATTTGTTAGTTAATAAATTATTTTTAAAAAGAGGGAGGTATGTATTAAAATGTATAATTCAGTAAAAGACTCTGTTCTAAATGAAATAATTAATCCATTAACAATCGATGATTTTTTAAAATCATATTGGCCTAAAAAACCCCTTGTATCTAATGGAGACCCAAATCGATTTGATGTTATTCCAGGATTCGACCAAATTAAAAATTTAAATGATATTCTGGAAATATATAATAACCCAGTAATGGTTGTAGGAAACGCCGTTGTTGAAGAATCTGGGGGTATAATGGATAGATTGTTAGTTCCATCTAATGAAGCTTTACAGTGGTATGAAAAAGGGGCTGCTTTAGAATTTGATTTTACTGATTTATTTATTCCCCGATCTAGAAGATGGATTGAAAGTTTAAAAAGTGATTTACGATTACCCGAAGGAACTTTATCTAAAGTAATTGTTTATGCTGCCAAGAATGGTGGGGGATTTAAGGCACATTTCGATGCTTATACAAATTTTATTTTCCAAATAAAAGGAGAAAAAATATGGAAACTATATGAAAATCATAATGTAGAAAACCCTACCTTACATTATGACTTAGCAGAGGCTCCTTATTATCCTGAAGAATTAAAGAAATATTGGACAGGAGAGCCTCCAGCAGAGGATCTTCCAGACGCAGATGTAGTAAAATTGACACCAGGATCAATGTTATATCTTCCAAGGGGAGTATGGCATTCTACAAAGTCAGATGAAGAAACGTTAGCAATTAATATAACTTTTGGACAACCTACTTGGTTGGATCTACTACTTTCTGAAATGAGAAGCCGCCTTGTAAGTAATAATAAGTGGAGAGAACTTGCACTAAATTATAATTCTCTAAATAATGAAGAGAAAAATAAAGTATTCAAAGATATTGACAGTATGCTTTCTTTATTAAGAAAAGAAGTAGAAAAGATTACTCCTGGAGACTTATTAAAACATCAATCTGGAGACTTTGACCCATACCAGTCTACCCAACTAGTATTTAGACAACTATTAACTCGTTATTAGAAATAAAAAGTGAATGTTTGTAAATCCTGAATCCGTGACAAAACATCTTTACAATGATCACAAACCATTGGTACGATAAAGGAAAACTACGTTAACGACTTTTCATCAAGTAGGTGAATGTCATGAAAGATTTCCCGATTCGGTTTGTGTTGACAAATGAAGCGATTACTCCAAGTGCTGGGCTTGCTCTTGTGGGCTACTTACTACACCAAACGAAACTGGATAAACAACTAAGCGCGCTTCGGCTTCGAACCGTTCGTCGAGACGTGCACATTTCCCACATAGCGACGTCATTCTTGCTTACCACAGGAAAAACGGGTTTTGATCATATCGAAGCGGATCGTCAGGACGATCTTTTTTCGACATCGATGGGGATTCATCATCATATCCGTCAAGTTTAGCGCTAAAAATCGTTCTATCCATACACAGTGTTTGTGCCCATCGGATGAAGAAAAGAATATTTCTCATTTTAGGCATGCCAAACAACCCTCCCAAAGAGGGTTGTTTGGCATTTTTATCAATAATATTTGCTCTTCACCACAAGTTGTACTTGAGATTTTAAGATAGGTATGCATAGGGAAAATAGAGAGTTCAAAACATGCCAGTTCTTCTTTAGTAACTATTCAGCCACATCATAAAGTGAGCTGAATATTTTTTGTATTTCCTGTCTATGATGTGAATATTGATAGACAAGGAGGTGAATCGCATGTTGACGGTACAACAAGCTGTATTTACAGTTGAGAGCTTAATCAGCAAAGTCCAACAACAAAAACAGCTCATTCATCAACTTGTTCAAGAAAATGAACATTTGCGTCACGAAATCAAACAGCTGCGCAAAGAAAATGAACAACTGAAGTATCGCGTTCAAGAGCTGGAAGCACGCACGAAAAAAAACAGCTCCAATAGCCATTTGCCCCCATCTTCTGACCGTTTTCACACCCATTCTTCTCGCAAGCCATCTGGCAACAAGCCAGGCGGACAAGAAGGGCATCAAGGAACGACGCTCCGTCAAGTGGAACATCCGCATCATCGCATCGTTCATCGTGTGCATACGTGTCAAGGATGTGGGGCTTCTTTGCGTGAAGTCAAACCGTTCAAAGTCGATATCCGTCAAGTGTTTGATGTCCCTCCTGTGACGATCGAGGTGGCACAACATGAACGTGAAGTGAAATCGTGTCCACATTGTCGATGTGTTCAACAAGCGGAGTTTCCACCACATGTCACGAATCATGTGCAGAAACAAGTTTGCGCATCAAGGGGAAACTCGCATGGGTGCATGTCGCGTGCACATCGAAATATACGTACTTGGCTCCTCACGTTTCTCGCGGAAAGAAAGCGACCGATGACATCGGGATTCTTCCGCGATATCAAGGGACGATGATGCACGATGGGTTCGGTACGTATCCAAAATACACGCAAGCCACCCATGCCCTTTGTCACGCCCATCATTTGCGTGAATTGAAGGGTTTCATCGAACAAGGGCATACATGGGCATCGCGCATGACCACGTTTCTGTTAGCCGCCAAACAGGCCGTCGAAGCTCATCACGGTACACTTTCCGAAAAAGAAGCGAAACGATGGGAACGAGTGTATGGTCGCATTCTAGAAAGAGCACAGCACCGATTAGAAACGATGACGCCTCTTCCGAAAAAAGCACTCGCTTTTGTTCGACGGCTTCAGAAACGAAAGGAAGAAGCGTTGCGTTTCTTACGTGAAGTGCATGTTCCCTTTGATAACAACCAAGCCGAACGCGATCTTCGCATGGTCAAAGTGAAAGAGAACATTTCGGGTACATTTCGCGAAGAAACATTCGCCCAGTCGTTTTGCATCACAAGAAGCATCGTTTCCACACTGACGAAACACGAAAAAAACGTGTGGGACTCGTTATGTCTTCTGTTGACGGGCGACACGCTCGATCGTATTCTTTCTACCACTTAGGGCATTTTCTATCACGGAGATGCCCTATTTGTGTTGCGCTTTTTTACATACTACTATCGGGGTGAATAGTTACCTTCTTTACTTTAAAAGTGATCAGAATATTTTTAGAAATTCAGGCAATATCCGCCATGCGCCATGCGCGAAAAGCAGTCGTCACCGTTTCGATCGACAAAGTTGATTTCATTTCGTCCGCAAAAGTTGGCGATATTTTAAAGCTTGAAGCATTCGTCTACTCGACCGGTCGCACATCCATGAAAGTATTCGTCAAAGTCGAAACAGAGGATTTATTTACAGGCGAACATCACTTAACAACGACATGCTTTTTAACGATGGTCGCCATCGATCAAAACAAAAAACCAACCCCTGTTCCAAAAGTTATCATTAGCGAACGGGAAGAACAAATCGTACAACTGTATCAGCAAAACAAACGAATCAACAAGGCATAGCATACATTCATATAAAAAACACACGTCCGATTACATGCATCGTAATCCATGACGTGTGTTTTTTAAGCTTTATTCCACCGTTACCGACTTCGCTAAGTTGCGCGGTTTGTCGACGTCGCAGCCACGGTGTAAGGCCGCATAGTAAGCAATTAATTGCAATGGTACGACTGATGCAAGTGGTGTGAGCATCGGATGAACGGCTGGGATGACGAAACGGTCGTCCTCCATATCTAATCCTTTCATCGAGATGATGCACGGATTAGCGCCGCGGGCGACAACTTCTTTGACGTTCCCGCGAATGCTTAAGTTCACATGTTCTTGTGTCGCTAATGCGATCACTGGTGTGCCATTTTCAATTAAAGCGATCGTACCGTGCTTTAATTCTCCACCCGCAAAGCCTTCTGCTTGAATGTAAGAAATTTCTTTTAACTTTAATGCGCCTTCTAATACGACATAATAGTCAACTGCACGACCAATAAAGAAGCAGTTGCGTGTTGTTGCTAAATACTCACGTGCGATTTGTTCCATTTCATGCTTTGCGTCGCAAAGTGTCTCCATCGCATTTGCAACAATGCCGAGTTCTTTTGTAACGTCAACATTCAACTCGATGCCTTTTGCTTTTGCGGCAACCGCAGCTAACATCGCAAGCACCGCAATTTGTGCTGTATATGCTTTCGTTGATGCAACAGCAATTTCTGGCCCAGCATGAAGAAGAAGCGTATAATCTGCTTCGCGCGATAATGTCGAGCCTGGCACGTTCGTAATCGTTAATGATTTATGACCAAGCTCTTTCGTACGTACAAGCACCGCACGGCTGTCCGCTGTTTCCCCACTTTGTGAAATATAAATAAATAGCGGTTTTTCTGATAAAAGCGGCATATTGTATGAAAATTCGCTTGCGATATGCACTTCCACAGGAATTTTCGCCCAGTTTTCGATCAATTGTTTACCGACTAAACCAGCATGATAGCTCGTGCCGCATGCGACAATATATAAACGGTCTGCTTCTTTGACTGCTTGAACAATGTTTTCGTCAATCGCCAATTCACCTTGTTCGTTGCGATATTTTTCAATTAAACGGCGAATGACAAGCGGTTGTTCGTCAATTTCTTTTAACATGTAGTAAGGATACGTTCCTTTTTCAATGTCGCTTGCATCCAATTCCGCCACATACGGTGCACGCTCTACGACTTCACCATTTAACTTTTTAATCGTTACACTTTCTTTTGTGACGACGACGATTTCTTTATCCATTAACTCGACATATTCGTTTGTCACTTGCAACATCGCTAATGCGTCGCTGGCGACAACGTTGAACCCTTTGCCTAATCCAGCTAAAAGCGGGCTTTTATTTTTCGCTGCGTAAATGACGCCATCGTTTTCTGCATCAATTAAAGCGATCGCATATGAACCTTTCAATAACGAAAGCGTCTTACGAAACGCTTCTTCTACCGATAATCCTTCGTTTACAAACGTTTCAATTAACTGCACAATGACTTCTGTATCTGTATCACTTGTAAACGACACGTGTGCTAAATAATCACGTTTTAGCAATTCGTAGTTTTCGATCACACCATTATGCACAAGGGTAAAACGACCAGATGCACTTTGGTGTGGATGGGCATTGACACGGTTCGGTACGCCATGTGTCGCCCAACGTGTATGACCGATGCCAAGCGGCGCGTCTACATCTTCTGCGACAATGGCACGCAAATCAGCGATGCGTCCTTTTTCTTTAAACACATGGACACCTTGTTCGTTTAATAACGCAATACCCGCAGAGTCATATCCGCGATACTCTAATTTCTCTAATCCGTACAATAAAATTTCTTTTGATGGTTGTTCACCAATATAACCAACGATTCCGCACATAATAAATCCTCCCTAATAATAGGGGCAAGAAGGGGCTCTTGCCCCTTAATTCGTATGTGCGATGAACGTTCTTTCCTTTGTGCAAAGAGTCGCCTCTTTGTTTTAAGAAAGAACTTGCGGCTGTCATCGCCTCAGCCGGGAGGCATCCGCCGAACACTCGATAAACCTCCTCCTCGTCAACTAAGCTTTTTTCCCGTCCAAAGCTTAGTCCAGGCGCTTTAATAACTGTTGTTTTCCGCTATCCCCCTTTCATGTAAGATGTCAAACAACAATAGTTTACAACAATAAAGAGGCAAACGTCAATGTGTATCGCTTACCCCTGTATAAACAAAATATGCATAAATGGAATAAATCGTTCCATTTATGCATATCGTTTACCGAAAACATTATTGTACGCCAAAGCGCTCACGAATAACAGACGCAATGCGCTCGACGTATTGATCGCAAAGTTCATTTGTCGGCGCTTCTGCCATCACGCGAACGAGCGGTTCCGTACCAGACGGGCGAACGAGAATGCGGCCGTTTCCAGCCATTTCTTCTTCTACCTCACGAATGACGCGTTGTACTTCTTCGCTTGCGATTGCTTCATGTTTATCCGTTACTTTTACGTTCACTAATTTTTGTGGGTATTTTTTCATTTCCCCTGCTAGCTCAGAAAGCGGCTTTTTCGTTACTTTCATAATGTTGACAAGCTGTAGCGCCGTTAGTAACCCGTCGCCTGTTGTATTGTAATCGAGGAAAATAATATGCCCCGATTGTTCTCCACCTAAATTGTAACCGTTCTTTTTCATTTCTTCGACGACGTAACGGTCGCCAACGGCTGTTTGCACACTTTTGATCCCTTTCGCCTCAAGCGCTTTATAAAAACCAAGGTTGCTCATGACGGTTGAGACGACCGTTTGATGTTTCAAACGCCCTTGTTCATGTAAATATTTTGCGCAAATGTACATAATTTGGTCACCGTCAACAATTTCACCGTTTTCATCAACCGCAATTAATCGGTCGCCATCTCCATCAAACGCTAACCCTACATCTGCCCCTTTTTCCTTCACAAATGCCGCTAACGCCTCCGGATGTGTTGAGCCGACACCGTCGTTAATATTTAACCCGTTCGGTGATGCACCCATCGTAGACACATCGGCATCTAAATCAGCAAATAAGTGCGTCGCTAATGACGATGTCGCACCGTGCGCGCAATCAAGCGCTACGTGAATGCCGGAAAAATCCTCGTCTACTGTTTGCTTTAAATATTGTAAATATTTTTGTCCGCCTTCAAAATAGTCGTTTACTTGCCCTAAATCTTTGCCGATTGGACGTGGCAACGTATCTTCTTCACTATCGAGAAGAGCTTCAATTTCTTGTTCTTGTTCATCGGACAGCTTAAAGCCATCTGGACCAAAAAACTTAATACCGTTATCTTGAACAGGGTTATGCGAAGCGGAGATCATCACCCCCGCTTGCGCCCCTAACACTTTTGTTAAATATGCGACGCCCGGTGTAGAAATCACACCAAGGCGCATCACTTCCGCCCCGATGGAGAGCAGTCCAGCTACAAGCGCCCCTTCAAGCATATGACCAGAAATGCGTGTATCGCGCCCAATTAATACTTTTGGACGTTCTTTATCTTTCGTTAATACGTAGCCACCAAAACGACCAATTTTAAAAGCTAATTCTGGTGTTAATTCACTATTTGCAATTCCTCGAACACCGTCTGTTCCGAAATACTTACCCATGCTATCGCTCCTTTTATCATGACTCATTTCTTATAATACGGATGGTTGCTTCTTTTTGCGGTAGTTTCCATCGAACGTTTTGAGGCCCGTTGACTTCAATTGGCACAGTATGCTCACCAATGCCTAATTCACTAACGTTTAAGTATACCTCAATATCCTTTAACTGAATAGCATTCAGTACACGTTGAGCCCCTAAAGCTGTTAATGTAATATTGCGATCAACAGGATCAATCAGTTCCGCTTTATATGCATCGTTCAATCCGATAATTTCAATCGGGACGTTGTCAAACGTTCTCTCTTTTTCTTGCTCTACTTCAATTAAAATTGTCACTTTTGCTGGGTCGACCACCTTTACTCCTTTTGGTACAGGCACATCAACTTGTAACGTCGTATCACTTGTAATATCGCTTAGATCAACTTCAATACCACTAAGAAACTCGATCTCATCGATTTTTGCTTTTGGTCCGAAAATCGTGACTTCGCTCGGAATGACTTCCATTTTCACAATGCTTAATCCTTCTCGTAACGTTCCTTTTCGTTCAATTTTTAGAGGAACGGTTTTGCTTGGGCTTTTAATTGGGACGGTAATGTCTACGATAGACGGCTCAACATCCAGAGGCAATACATTCCCTTCTTTATCATACACCGTCACTTTTGATTCTCGCTCAATCGTTTCCTCGACCCCTTTTAAATCGACGCGTGCCTTCACTAGCGCCACTTTGTCAATTAACGATTTTGCTCCTGTTACTTTCACAACATTTGGCTTGACAATTGGCTGTTCTGGTGAATAACCATCGGCAATTTGGGATTTATTAATAAAATCAACTTCCACTGGAAAGTCTTTTGACACTCGTTCATCGATAGTTACAGTAATTGTCGCTGGATCAATGGTGACGCGTAACTTTTCAGAAATATTTCGGTATTTCAAAGGGACGGTATGCTGACCAATTGACAATTTAGATAAATCTACATACACTTCAAAATCTCGTTGCAGCTTTGTTGGCGTGACAATACTTTTCGGTCCTTCAAGCATCACGTTAACCGATTGAGGAATGCCAGAAACAACAAGGTTTTCTTGATCGTAATACGCTACCACTGGCACGTCCGTCACCGTTTCAACATCCGTTTGTCCAACCGTATTTCGTGACATACTATTCGATTGTGTTTCAATATTAACTGAAACGTAAATCATAAGCGCTAACAACAAAGAAAAAATGCGTATAAACCATGGGCTATTCATCCATTTATCCACTTTTTTTCGCCCTCCACTGCCAACGAGATGAAGAAGTTGCTTTCGGCTGAACAAGCTCCTTCGTCAGCAATTCTCGTAATACATCTAATTTTAAATCGCGGTAAAGCTCCCCATTTTTCGTAACAGAAATCGCTCCTGTTTCTTCGGACACAACAACAGTAATGCTGTCTGTCACTTCACTAATACCTAATGCCGCGCGATGTCTCGTACCGAGCTCTTTAGAAATAAACGGACTTTCTGACAATGGCAAATAACATGATGCCGCAGCAATTTGGTTTTTTTGTATAATGACAGCTCCATCGTGAAGTGGTGTATTTGGAATAAAAATGTTAATGAGCAATTCTGATGAAACATGCGCGTGTAATGGAATGCCGGTTTCAATATAATCGCCCATTCCTGTTTCTCGCTCAATAGAAATAAGGGCTCCGATCCGTCGTTTTGCCATATACTCTGTCGCTTTTGCAATGGCTTCAATCATATACGTTTGTTCTTCTTCTTCAGGGGTCGTACTTCGCGAAAACAATTTTCCTCTTCCTAGTTGTTCAAGTGCTCGGCGTAATTCTGGTTGAAAAATGATAATGATAGCTAAAAAACCCCACGTAATCGCTTGGTCCATCAACCATTGTAACGTGCTTAACCCAATGAAGCTACTCACAATTCGGACAAGAATAATGACAATAATCCCTTTAAGCAGTTGCACCGCTTTCGTGCCGCGCACAACCATAATGAGCTTATAAATGACAAACCAAACGACAAGAATGTCTACAAACTTAATGAGGTAGTTAACAAATGTTGGGAGCTCTCCAAATGGCATTCTTACACTTCCTTCACTCATTCTAATTGCTCTCACATGTAAAAAAGCCATCAATATGGATGGCTATTTCGTTAATGTTTTGGCGATATTGTAACCGACTCTTTTTACATTATACCAAATCCAATCAAATACTTCATTAACTTCTTCAATTTGTCCCGTTACTTCGCCAGCAGAAGCTAAATATTTATGACCGTTAATGACCGTCACATTGCCGTGCACTTCTCCTTCAATTTTAATATCGCCGTTTCGGACAACAATATCTCCTTCAACAATTTTCCCTTCTGGTACGATGACAGTATGATTTTGAACAATTAAATGTTCTTGTTTAGAAAACGAAAATTCATTATCTTCTTGCCAAACTGCCCATAAACTGCTCGTGCTTAGCAAAAGGAACAACGAGGCGGCAGTCAGAAACGGATGATGGGTAAGCCATCGTTTCCAACGCACACGCCGTTTTTCACGAGGTAAATTGTACATCACTTTTTTAATAAAATCGTCTGAAGGGGTGAAGTGAGAAACATTTTCGACAAACGCCACTGTTTTTTTCAATGCATAGAAATGCTCTCGGCATGCTTCACATTGCTGAATATGGCTACGCAATTGTTGCTCTTCTTCTTTTTGAATGTCTCCGTCTAAATAATCATGCATCCATTGGACGATTTTTTCAGAGCATGGCATCTGTCTCACTCCTTTTTTCATCATAAATGGCCTAAATGTTTACGCAATGCCTCACGACCACGGTGAATGCGCGTTTTCACTGTACCAATTGGCAAATTTAAAATGTCACTAATTTCTTGTAGCGATAATTCATCAATATATTTTAAAACGATGACCGTGCGATATTTTTCCGGTAGTTTTAAAATCGCTTCTTGTACCATTTGTTGTAACTCTAAGCTTTCTAACGCATCTTCCGGAGAAGCTCCTTCATCTGCAAGCTGCGAGTACATCGTTAACCCGTCTGTCCCTGACACCTCTGCATCTAAATAAACATTGGGCTTTTTTTTACGCATGCGATCAATCGATAAGTTCGTCGCAATGCGATATAACCAAGAAGAAAACTTCATTGTCGGATCGTATGTATGAATGTTGACATACGCCCGAATAAACGCTTCTTGGGCCGCGTCCTCTGCTTCATGACGATTTCCTAACATCCGATAGCACAGTTGATAAATTTTATCTTTGTACATTTCGACAATATCTGCAAACGCGCTTTGATCTCCCTTTTTAACCGCTTTAATGCGTTGCTTAATAAACGTGTCCATTCCATATTTACCTCCACATGGGGGCTACTATTTTATACGAATAACATAAAGCAAAGTTCCATAAATCGCAACGAATATGTTAATTTTTTTAAAAAAAATCGAGAGGGGCATCATGCCACCTCTCATACAAGCTTCTCACCAAACAATGATCCCATTAAAGCAACAGCGGTTGCAGCTGTTTTATTCCGCTCATCTAAAATCGGATTGACTTCAACAAATTCCGCTGAAGTGATGATTTGAGCTTCAGCTAACATTTCCATCGCTAAATGACTTTCCCGATATGTCAGTCCGCCAATTACCGGTGTTCCAACTCCTGGTGCATCGTGTGGATCAAGTCCATCTAAGTCAAGAGACAAATGTACACCGTCCGTGCGTTCTTTTAAATACGCAATCGTCTCTTCCATCACTTTCGTCATACCTAGACGATCGATTTCATGCATTGTATATATTTTAATTCCTTTTGCCTTAATGAGTTGTTTTTCACCTTCATCAAGTGCACGAGCACCAATAATCACAATATTTTCTGGTTTCACTTTTGGGCTATATCCACCAATCATCGTTAGAGCTGGATGGCCAAGTCCTAAACTTGCAGCGAGTGACATACCGTGAATATTTCCCGAAGGAGAAGTTTCTTCCGTGTTTAAATCTCCGTGCGCATCATACCAAATCACGCCTAAGTTTTTATAATGTTTAGCTACTCCTGCAAGCGTCCCGATCGCGATGCTATGATCGCCACCAAGCACAAGTGGAAAGCGACCTCTTGTTACAACTTCATCCACTGTAACGGCTAACTTTTCGTTTGCTTCAGCAACCGCTTTCAAGTTTCGTAATTTTGGATTCATCACATCTTGAACGCGCTCAGCGCGACCAATTTGAATATCTCCTAAATCTTCAATATCATGATTTAAGTTTTCTAAACGCTCCACTATGCCAGCGTAGCGAATTGCACTTGGTCCCATATCAACGCCACGACGTGTTTGTCCTAAGTCCATTGGCACACCAATAATCGAAATGTTCATCTTGATCTCCTCCCCTTGCTGTATCTAATATTTATTGTACATGAGGAGAAACAGTTGGCTCAACTCGACAACTTTTTGAATATTTATTCTATAGTAAAAAGAGTAAAAAGAAAAAACCTTAGGTAGTACCTAAGGTTTTAAATAGTATGGTATGGAGCCTATCGGGATCGAACCGATGACCTCCTGCGTGCAAAGCAGGCGCTCTCCCAGCTGAGCTAAGGCCCCATGGAGCGGAAGACGGGACTCGAACCCGCGACCCCCACCTTGGCAAGGTGGTGTTCTACCACTGAACTACTTCCGCAAACAGTGAGCCATGGAGGACTCGAACCTCCGACCCTCTGATTAAAAGTCAGATGCTCTACCTACTGAGCTAATGGCTCATCATATGAATGGCTGGGCTAGCTGGATTCGAACCAGCGCATCACGGAGTCAAAGTCCGTTGCCTTACCGCTTGGCTATAGCCCATTGATGAAACAAAGAAGATGGTGGAGGGGGACGGATTCGAACCGCCGAACCCAAAGGGAGCGGATTTACAGTCCGCCGCGTTTAGCCACTTCGCTACCCCTCCGCAGATGGTGCCGGCTGCAGGACTTGAACCCGCAACCTACTGATTACAAGTCAGTTGCTCTACCAATTGAGCTAAGCCGGCAAGCTGACTACATTATATTGTCCAGTTCCCTATCAGTTTATCCAAATGTATGGTGGAGGATGACGGGATCGAACCGCCGACCCCTTGCTTGTAAGGCAAGTGCTCTCCCAGCTGAGCTAATCCTCCATATAAGATGACCCGTACGGGATTCGAACCCGTGTTACCGCCGTGAAAGGGCGGTGTCTTAACCACTTGACCAACGGGCCAACATACGACACACAAGCTTCCAACCGGGCTTGAACCGGTGACCTCTTCCTTACCATGGAAGTGCTCTACCAACTGAGCTATGGAAGCACTGGCTCCGCAGGTAGGATTCGAACCTACGACCGCTCGGTTAACAGCCGAGTGCTCTACCACTGAGCTACTGCGGAATAAAGATGTAAGGGCTTCATACTGCTTAACCATTATTTAAGATAAAGCGTACTGCCTCTTCCTCTACTCGCATACTCAGCGATGATGGATGCGTCGAGGCAACTCGCAGTTTACTCAATGGAGCATCGCTCGTCACTGAGCTACTGCGGAATAATTCATGTTTTGCCCGGCAACGTCCTACTCTCGCAGGCGGTGTCCCGCCAACTACCATCGGCGCTGGAGAGCTTAACTTCCGTGTTCGGGATGGGAACGGGTGTGA
>NZ_JACHEQ010000014.1 GCF_014201515.1 Anoxybacillus mongoliensis | reverse complement strand
GATCTTCTTGATGACGTTGAAGCATCCGATTTCTCCCCTCCTATACCCTTATACCTATATATTAAAACAGCTTGTCGACTTTGTCGACAAGCTGAATCGGGCTAAAAAGAAGCCCGATTTTTTTTCTTTCCTTTTTTACCTTCAATGACTGTTAAGTGGGTGGCGTGCTTTTTCTTTAAAGCAGTTGGGCGCGGTTGTTTTTTCGACGTCGGCTTCGTTTTTTGATGGTGGAGTTTTTTCGATTGTTTCACCGCTCTTTGATATGATTGACCAAAGCGCTGCCTTTGTACCCATTTATATATGCCGTAAAAAACAGCTACAATAAATATGATAAAAAATATTTGTTTCAACAACTGAATCGGATCATTCCATAAACGATAAGAAAACCCAAAAATAGCGAATACAATAAGCAAAGTAATAAGCGGGAATGGGCGCCGACGCAATCGATCCACCTCCTTTATCATTACACCACTTCTTCTTGCTGTTTCGTCGCTTCTCCCTCTAACTCAAGCAAACGTTGAAATGATGCGATCGCTACTTCCACTTGATCATTGGTCGGTTCTTTCGTCGTTAATAGTTGTAACCATAAACCAGGGTAGCCAAGTGAGCGCAAAACGGGAACATGTCGCACCGCGTTTGTAATTTGTAATACTTCAAAAGATAATCCTAATACAACGGGAATGAGCGCTAATCGATTTAATACGCGCACCCAAAGTGGTTCAGTTGGGACGAACATGTAAACGAATACGCCAATGATGACCGTAAATAAAATGAAGCTACTACCACAACGATAATGAAGACGAGATTGTCGTTGTACATGTTCAACCGTCAATGGTAAACCATTTTCATAGGCATTAATTACTTTATGTTCTGCTCCATGATATTGAAACAGTCGTTTGACAAGTGGTGTGAGCGAAATAAAGTAAATATACCCTAAAAGTAAAAGAAGTTTAAAAAACCCTTCAACGAGTATTTGTGCTATGTTCGATGGGAACATCGGTCTCGTTAATTCGGCTAAAAATACAGGAATAAGCGTGAAAATAAATTTCCCGAATAAAAACGATAATACCCCGATGAGCGCAACGCCTAAAATCATTGTCCATTTGGACGTAGCTTCAGTGTCTAGCGTTTCGTCTTCATTTGGATCAAGATCATATCGTTCACTTGAAAATTGTAAATGTTTCGAGCCGTTCGCACTTGCTTGAATAATGGCAAAAATGCCGCGAAGAAACGGAATTTTTTTGAATAAAGCAAACGTTTTATTTGTTTCGCGTGGAACGTGGAAATACTCAATCGAACCGTCTTTTCGTCGAATGGCTGTGACGGAATGATTGCGTCCAGCGAACATGACACCTTCAATGACCGCTTGACCGCCATACACGTTTTTACTCATAAGAAGACACCAACCTATTTTCTTTTTTCTTATATTCTACAAGAAAACGCTAAAAACCTCTAGGTCGATGTATCGTTTGTATTTGTATTGTTGCCAAAAATGAGAACTGATACACATGAGATCCAACATTTTGGATAAGATAAAAACGGAGGTGATTGTTGTGCAAACAAAAACGAAACAAGACGGACAACTTGAACAAAATAAAAGAGAAAAACCAATGCCCGTTTTAGCAAAAGTTGCATTGATTGGTTTTATTGGGGGTGTATTTTGGAGCTTCCTCGCATACTGTGCTTATTTTTTTCATTTTACAGAAGTCGCGCCAAATTTCATTTTGCAACCGTGGGCGATCGGTGATTGGAAAGACGGTGCCCTTGGTCAGACGATTGCGATTTTGTTCATTGGGCTCGCTTCAGTTATTGCTTCGTTTCTGTACTATGCTTTTTTAAAAAATCGTCAAGGCATTTGGCCAGGCGTCGCTTTCGGCATCGGGTTATGGGTGCTTGTTTTTTACGTATTAAATCCCATTTTTCCGCAGTTAAAAGCCGTTCCACAACTTGAGCGAAATACGGTTGTCACGATGGTATGCTTTTACATTTTATATGGAATGTTTATCGGTTATTCCATTTCATTTGAAGTTGCAGAGATGAGGCGACAAAAACAGGTCGATGTGGTAAAATAACCATATGTATTTTCATCAGTAAAGGGGGGAGAGGGGGAATGGTTCGATTCCTCCTTTTAAACGGTCCAAACTTAAATCGTCTCGGTATGAGGGAGCCGCACATTTATGGGCATACGACACTTGCTCAATTAGAAAAACAGTTAGCCGAATTTGCCGGTGAATATGGAGCCGAGTTAACATGCTACCAAAGTAATTATGAAGGGGCGTTAATTGACCAAATTCATCGGGCGGAATCGTTGTACGATGGAATCATTTTTAATCCTGGGGCGTTTACGCATTATAGTTATGCGTTGCGTGATGCGATTGCAAGTATACAAACACCAGTCATTGAAGTACATATTTCAAATATTCACGCTAGAGAGCCGTTTCGTCACCAATCTGTTCTTGCTCCTGTGACGGCTGGGCAAATTGTTGGTCTCGGTGTAAACGGATATCGATTGGCGATTTTAGCGTTGCTTGATATGGTTGAAGGGAAGGGGAAATAACATTGGATAAAGTACAAAAACTTCGTGCACAATTTGCCGAACATGGCATTGATGGATTTCTCATTACAAACGAGTATAATCGTCGCTATATGACGAATTTTACAGGGACGGCTGGTGTTGCTTTAATTAGCGAAACGGATGCCGTATTTATTACCGATTTTCGCTACGTCGAACAAGCGACAAGACAAATTGAAGGGTATGAAATTGTTCAACATACACAAACGCTCATTGAAGAAGTAGCAAAACAAGTCGAGCGATTAGGTATTAAAAAGCTTGGATTTGAGCAAGACGATCTTTCGTATGCAACGTTTTCAGCATATGAAAAAGCAATCAAAGCAACGTTTGTCCCAGTTTCAGGCGCGGTTGAAAAGTTACGCTTGATTAAGTCGGAAGCAGAGATTAAGATATTAAAGGAAGCAGCCGAGATTGCCGACGCCGCCTTTCGCCATATTCTCGATTTTATTCGCCCGGGTGTGCGCGAAATAGATGTGGCGAATGAGTTAGAATTTTTTATGCGCAAACAAGGGGCGACAAGTTCATCGTTTGATATTATCGTTGCATCTGGTGTGCGCTCAGCATTGCCACATGGGGTGGCGACAGAGAAAGTCATTGAAAAAGGAGAGCTCGTCACGCTTGATTTTGGTGCGTATTATAAAGGATATTGCTCCGATATTACGAGAACGGTTGCCGTTGGAGAGGTAAGTGACGAATTAAAGCGCATATACGATGTCGTATTGCAAGCCCAGCTTCGCGGTGTTGAACACATTCGTCCCGGGATGACAGGACGAGAGGCAGATGCGCTCACACGCGATTATATTTCTGCTTGTGGATTTGGTGAATATTTTGGACATTCCACAGGTCATGGGCTCGGCATGGAAGTGCATGAAATGCCGGCGCTTTCGATGCGCTCGGATACAGTGCTACAGCCGGGAATGGTTGTGACGGTTGAACCAGGCATTTACATAGCAGGATTAGGCGGTGTTCGCATTGAAGACGACATCGTCATTACAGAAAACGGCAATGAGCGGCTCACACTTTCACCAAAAGATCTCATTACTTTATAGACGTAGGAGGAAATGAACATGATTTCAGTAAACGACTTTCGTACAGGCTTAACGATTGAAGTTGACGGCGATATTTGGCGCGTCATCGAATTCCAACATGTGAAACCAGGAAAAGGTGCAGCGTTCGTTCGCTCAAAACTTCGTAACTTGCGCACAGGTGCGATTCAAGAAAAAACGTTCCGTGCCGGTGAAAAAGTAAACAAAGCGCAAATCGATAACCGCAAAATGCAATATTTATATGCAAACGGCGATCAACATGTGTTTATGGATATGGAATCATATGAGCAAATTGAACTACCTGCAAAACAAATTGAGCATGAATTAAAGTTTTTAAAAGAAAACATGGAAGTATTTATTATGATGTACCAAGGTGAAACGATTGGTGTCGAATTGCCAAACACAGTTGAGTTAAAAGTTGTTGAAACAGAGCCAGGTATTAAGGGTGATACAGCATCAGGTGGCTCTAAACCAGCAACATTAGAAACAGGCCTTGTCGTTCAAGTACCGTTCTTCGTTAATGAAGGCGATGTATTAATTATTAACACAACAGACGGCACATACGTATCACGTGCGTAATGGAAACTCATGAAAGTACGAAATTCAGCTTGTCGATTATCGACAAGCTGAATTTCGTATATGGGAATTTTAAAGTTTTAAAACCATTCTGATTGTTTTTAACATATGACCATCAAACTCTTCATCAAACTCTTTTACAACTTTAAACCCTTTAGCCTCATAAAAGCTTTTTCCAATTATATTATCTTTTTCAACATTTACATAAATTTCATTCGCACCGTCTATATGTTGTATCCCTTTTTGTAACAAGGCTGAACCGATCCCTTTGCCTTGTTGTTCCGGATGAACATAAATCGCCCACAACTCAACCTTTCCATCGTCTCTTACTGAAGAAAAGTTAGCAAACCCTACAATGTTGTTTTTTACTTCAGCTACAAAAAGAGTAGAGCGTTGTAATCGTTGTTTCATTCGTTCATCACTGTACGCTGATTTTAAAAAATTTTCTTGCACATTTGAAGGAATAATTCCCTCGTAAGTAGCATTCCAAGTTATTTTCGCTATATATTGAACTTGTTGTATATCTCCTTGTTTCATCTTACGAATGATATATGCCATCTTGATTATCCCCTTTTTAAACAGATTAGTAAAAATTATATATTTTTCGTTGTAAATCTTTCCAACCTCCTCCTTGATGGCACTAGCAAAAAATATTGTATTGTCCTTTCTATGTGTAAACATCTTTCCCTATAAATATAAATTTTCCTTCTCGTACTTCTGAATTGTCCCATTTCTGCATACGTTGTACTAGCACTGTTGTACAAGGAGGACGCGATGAAGATTGATGCAACGGTTTGGACGATGGCGGGTTTACGGTTTTTATCTGCGGCGATTGAGTTAAGCGCAGCAATTGTTATGTTGTCGCTGAATGATGTAAAAAAGGCGCTTGCAGTTAATACATTGCTTGCGGCTGTCGGTCCGACGATTTTTTTCGTTGTGATGATGGTTGGGCTTGTTGCAGTAGCGAATGAGCTATCATTGTTTAAGCTCGTATGGATCGGTGTTGGGGTTGTATGTATATTGATCGGCATTTATGTTGTGAAATGAAGGAGGGAAGAAGATGCAAGCAGTGTTTGATATGTTGCCTAAAACGCTCGTGCACGCCATTCAATCGTTTCCTATTGGCTCTCATTCTGCGATCGAAGAAATTCGCATTCGCATTCATCGCCCATTAGAAGTCATTGCTGGGGGGAGGTCGTACATATGTCCACATATTGTACAAATGGAAGAAGGCATCGAACTATTAAATAAACTAAGCCAATATTCTCTTTATACGATCGAAGAAGAGTTGAAAAAAGGCTACATCACGATTCAAGGTGGGCATCGCGTCGGTTTAGCTGGAAAAGTAATTACAGAAGACGGAAAAGTGAAAGCGATCCGACACATTACATCATTTAACATTCGAATGGCCCGGCAACAAATCGGCATCGCTGAGCCACTTCTTCCTTACTTATACGACGGACGATGGCTTAATACGATGATTATCGGAGCGCCTCAAACAGGAAAAACAACGCTTCTTCGTGATATTGCACGCATCGTAAGCATTGGAGTGAAAGAGAGACATATTACATCTCAAAAAGTAGGCATCGTCGATGAACGTTCAGAAATTGCTGGTTGCGTGAAAGGCATTCCGCAATTTACATTCGGCTATCGTGTCGACGTGCTCGATGCATGTCCGAAAGCGGAAGGGATGATGATGATGATTCGTTCCATGAGCCCAGACGTTTTAATTGTTGATGAAATCGGAAGTGAGGCAGATTGCACCGCAATTTTAGAAGCCATTCATGCGGGAGTGGGCTTATTTATGACAGCACATGGCCATCATTTCGACGATATAATGAAGCGCCCATCGCTACGCCCGATTATAGAACAAGCTGTATTTGAACGATTTGTTGAATTGACGAATATCGGACGTCCCGGAACGATTCAAGCCATTCGAGATGTAAACGGTCGTGATATATACCGAAAGATGAGCGTGATGTAAATGAAATGGATTGGAGCAATATGCATTATATTGGCGACAACATGGTCAGGTTTTGAAGCATCGCGACTTTTACGCGAGCGCACAAGACAATTGCGCCAGTTAAAAATGGCGTTGCAGTCGCTTGAAGCAGAAATTATGTATGGGCATACGCCGTTAATGGACGCTGCGCTTCGATTGTCCCAGCAGCTATCGAAACCGTTATCATGGCTGTTTGAATCGTTTGCGCAAAAATTACAAAAAGGAACGATGAACGCTCGTCAAGCATGGGAGGAAAGTTTACACGAAGTATGGAAAATGACCGCCTTAAAAGAAGGGGAATTGGAGATTATGAAACAATTTGGCGAAACACTTGGACAATACGATCATGAAATTCAACAAAATTATATTCGTTTAACGATGGTGCATTTAGAGAGAGAAGAAGGGGACGCCATCGAAAAACAACAACGTTATGAAAAAATGATGAAAAGTTTAGGTGTATTAACGGGCATTCTCATCGTGCTTTTACTCATATAGAGGAGGACATTTCAAATGGGCGTTGACGTAGATTTAATTTTTCAAATTGCTGGCGTAGGGATTGTTGTTGCTTTTTTGCATGCTGTTTTAGAGGGAATTGGGAAAAAAGAGTATGCGCAATGGGTGACGTTACTAGGGTTTATTTACATTTTGTTTCTCGTCATTTCAATCGTTCAAGACTTATTCCAAAAAATTAAATCTGTTTTTTTGTTTCAAAGTTAGGAGGGAATACTCATTGATATTTTGCAAATTGTTGGACTTGGACTTATTGCAACGTTTTTAGTGACGATTTTAAACGAACATAAGTCGAATATTTCACTTTTGTTAACCGTTTTTGTTGGAACAGTTATTTTTTTATTTTTAATGGATCGCATTCAAGACATTTTTCGCATGGTTCAAACGCTAGCGAACGAAGCACACGTTCAAACGGTGTATGTGGAAACGATTTTAAAAATTATCGGCATTGCTTATATTGCGGAGTTTGGCGCACAAATTTCGAAAGATGCGGGACAAGGAGCGATCGCTGGAAAAATTGAGCTCGGTGGAAAAATTTTAATTTTAGCGATGGCGATTCCGATTTTAACAGCTTTAATTGAAACGATTTTGAGCTTTCTTCCGATGAAGGGGTGATGACATGAAGTACGCTCCCATCCTATTTTTCTTTCTCCTTTTTTTCTTGCCTTCCGTTGTACAAGCTTCACCAACAACAAATGAACTAGTGAAACAACAAGCAGAACAAGTTGGTGTGGAGTCGATAAAACAATATTGGGATCACATTGTTCAACAGTATGGAGGGTTATTGCCAGAAAGCCAAAAAGGATCGTTTTGGCAGTTTATAAATGGCGAAAAAGAACTATCGCTCAGCGAATGGTTACAGGCGTTTATAAAGTTTTTATTGTACGAGCTGATGGCGAATGGAAAGTTGCTCGGTATGCTTATTTTACTAACGGTATTTAGTATATTTTTACAATCGTTACAAAACGCTTTTTCACACCATGCTGTCAGTAAAGTCGCTCATGCAGTTGTTTATATGGTGCTGATGATTATTGCACTGAACAGTTTTCATGTTGCTGTCACGTATGCGAAAGAGGCTATTCAGACGATGACGAGTTTTATGATTGCTCTTTTACCGATTTTACTTGCGCTTATGGCGTCGTCTGGTGGTGTTATATCTGTAGCCTTTTTTCACCCAATTGTGTTATTTTTTATGAACATAACAGGGACGATCGTTGAACATTTTTCATTGCCGCTTTTATTTTTAGCGACAATTTTAAGCATCGTTAGCTTATTAAGCGAACATTACAAAGTAACGAAATTAGCCGATTTGTTACGCAACATTAGTGTAGGTTCACTTGGTGTGATGCTAACGATCTTTTTCGGTGTATTGTCGGTCAAGGGAGCAACAACCGCAATTGCGGATGGAGTGGCGATACGAGCAGCAAAATTTATGGCAGGAAATTTTATCCCGATTATCGGTCGAATGTTTACCGATGCAGCCGATACAGTCGTTACCGCTTCCGTCTTATTGAAAAATACAGTTGGGTTGTTCGGAGTGGCTCTGTTGCTTCTTATTGCAGCGTTTCCAGCGATCAAAATTTTAGTCATCGCCCTTATTTATCAACTAGCAGCCGCAATGTTACAACCGATGGGAGGAGGCATCGTCATTTCCTGTTTGAGTATAATGAGCAAAAGTATCATGTATGTGCTCGTTGCTCTGATGATCGTATCGCTTATGTTTTTTTTAAGTATGACCGTCATTATCGCAGCAGGAAATTTAACGATGATGGTTCGCTGAAAGGAGAATAGAGGCTGTGGGACTATTGACCGAATGGATTTCCCATCTTATCACATTCATTTTGCTAGCCGTTATCATCGATCTTATTTTACCAAATGGCTCATTTCAAAAATATGTAAAGATGGTTGTTGGTTTACTGTTTATTTTCATTTTATTTTCTCCACTTCTTCGTTTATTTCATGGGAATGTAGATACGTGGTTTGCTTCAATTCAACACCAACAAAATGAAACGCTCGAAAATGACATTGAAAAAAAGAAAAAAGAAATACAAGCCTCACAACGTGCATATATTTTAGAACAAATGGCTGTCCAGCTAAAGAACACAGCGGCTGAGGAGTTGATGCGCACATATGGGTTAACGGTGACGGATATTTCATTAACGATCGGGGAATCGGAACAATCTCCTCCACCAATTGAAGCGATTACAGTGGAGGTGGCAGAAGAAACGACTTCTGTTGTGAAGCCGATTCGCATTCAATCATCGCCATCAATAACAGAAAAACACGACGACATTGCCCGCTTTTTAGCACATATGTGGGGAGTAGATCCAGAGCTGATCACGATTCATCTAGAAAGGAGGGAGTAGGGAGGGGTGAAACAATGGATTGAAAAAAACGGATTAATTGTAATCCTCTTAGCTTTCGGTTTATCATTTATGATCTTTGGCAATGTATTTAATTTCTCTTCTTCAAAACAAGTTCAACAAGAAACGACCCAAGCTGTATTTCGTCAAACAGATGAAGAGAAAAAATTAAAACAAATTGCTGACTATGAAGAACGATACGAACAGCAATTAAAGGAAGCGCTTGAGGCGATTGTTGGCGTTGGTGAAGTAAAAGTGATCGTAAATGTCGATGCCACAGAACAAAACGTACTTGAAAAAAATGCAATCGTTCAAAAAAAACGAACGATGGAAGAAGATAAAGAAGGTGGAAAGCGTCAAATTGAAGATGAATCAACAGACGAAAAAATTGTGATCGTGCGCAAAGGAGACGAAGAAACGCCTCTTGTTCTGCAAACGAAAAAACCAGAAATTCGCGGTGTGCTTGTTGTTGCTAAAGGAGCCGATCAAGTGCAAGTGAAAAAATGGATTATCGAAGCTGTGACGCGAACGTTGAACGTTCCGAGTCATCGCGTTGCTGTTTTACCAAAAAAGTAAGGGGGAGAACATATGTTGAAAAAACAAACAGTTTGGTTGTTAACAATGTTTAGTTTAGTTGTCGTCTTATCGGTGTATTATGTAACAAGTCCTCAGCTCACAGAGCAAGTGGCGTTTGAACAAAAGGACGAGGCAAACAATGAAAAAGGTTTAAAAACGACAGATGAAGCGATGAAAGAAGAAGTTGCAAATGAGGAAGACGTAACTGTCGAACAAACGAATACAGGAAGTGACGATTTGTTTACTGCGCTTCGACTCGAAATTGAAGATGAGCGAAGCAAGTTGCGTCAAGAGTTGAACGCCATTGTCGCTTCCAATAACGTATCTGCTGAAGAAAAAAGCAAAGCAATCGATCAGTTGCAACAACTATCGAATATTGCAGAAAAAGAAGCGGTGTTAGAAACGTTAATTAAATCGAAAGGATATGACGATGCCCTTGTTCGCGTTCACGAAAATCAAGTGCATATCACAGTGAAATCGAAAGAGCATTCGAAAAAAGCAGCGAATGAAATTATCCAACTCGTTCAAAGTGAACTTGGTCGTGTGCAAGATGTGGCTGTTCGTTTCCAAAAATAACCGGTAAACCGGTTATTTTTTTTCGGTTGAAAACAAATTTTATAATACTATATAATAATAATTGTTTTTATGACCAGATATAAATTTTCTAACATTTTCTTATCATTTTATTGAATAATGGAAAAGGTGTGTCGTATCATGGTATTGTATAATCTTTTTCTACAAATGATGGGGCGAGGGGTGTAAGTCAATGTTGAAAATCCAAGAAATTCGCGAATTAATCCGATTAGTAAACGAGTCAAACATTGTCGAGTTTGTATACGAACACGACGGCTCAAAAATTAAAATGAAAAAAGCTGGAGCAGCTGAACAAGTTGTTGTTGCTACACCAAAAGTGGACGTGCCACAAACATCTGTTGTCCAACAACAACCACCGGTGACACCTGTTGTTGAGAAAGTGGAAGTGAAAGAAGAAGCGAAGCCGGAAAAACAAGTTGTTGCAACAGAAAACCTACATACGATTACATCGCCGATGGTCGGTACGTTTTATGCAGCGCCATCACCAGATGCCGCACCGTACGTAAAAGTTGGCGATAAAGTGAAAAAAGATACGATTGTATGTATTGTTGAAGCAATGAAATTGTTTAATGAAATTGAAGCGGAAGTGGATGGAGAGATCGTAGAAGTGCTTGTAAAAAATGGCCAGCTCGTTGAATATGGACAACCTTTATTCCTTGTGAAGCCTGAATAAAGGAGCGATCGTGATGATAAAAAAATTGTTAATTGCCAATCGTGGGGAAATTGCTGTTCGGATTATTCGGGCGTGCAAAGAGCTTGGCATCGAGACGGTTGCTGTATTTTCTGAGGCGGATCGCGAAGCGCTTCATGTTCAATTAGCAGACGAAGCATATTGTATCGGTCCCAAAACGTCTAAAGACAGCTACTTAAACTTTACAAACATTATGAGTGTAGCGACGTTAACTCAATGTGATGCGATTCATCCAGGCTACGGGTTTTTAGCTGAAAACGCTGATTTTGCTGAACTATGCCGAGAATGTAACGTTACGTTTGTCGGACCAAGTCCGGAAGCGATTACAAAGATGGGTACAAAAGATGTTGCACGTGAGACGATGAGACAAGCTGGGGTTCCGATCGTTCCCGGTTCACAAGGAATTATTGAAAGCATCGATGAGGCAATTGCGCTAGCGAACGAAATCGGGTATCCTGTTATTATTAAGGCAACTGCAGGTGGCGGTGGAAAAGGCATTCGGGTCGCTCGAAACGAGCAAGAGCTCATCAAAGGAATTACGATCACGCAACAAGAAGCTGCAACAGCGTTTGGAAATCCAGGGGTATATATTGAAAAATACATCGAAGATTTTCGGCATGTGGAAATTCAAGTGCTAGCAGACTCATACGGAAACGTCATTCACCTTGGAGAGCGCGATTGTACGATTCAACGTCGTTTGCAAAAACTGTTAGAAGAAACACCATCTCCTGTACTTGATGAAGAAATGCGTCAAAAAATGGGGGAAGCAGCTGTCAAAGCAGCGCAAGCAGTTCAATATACGGGAGCTGGAACGGTGGAATTTATTTACGACTACCGCAATCGCCAATTTTACTTTATGGAGATGAACACGCGCATTCAAGTGGAACACCCAGTTACGGAAATGGTGACAGGTGTCGATTTAATTAAAGAACAAATTCGCGTGGCGTCAGGTGAGAAATTAACGTTGAAACAAGAGGATGTCACTTTTAACGGCTGGTCTATTGAATGCCGAATTAATGCGGAAAACCCTGCGAAAAACTTTATGCCATCCGCTGGGAAAATACAAATGTATTTACCACCGGGAGGATTTGGCGTGCGAGTGGACTCTGCCGCTTATCCGGGCTATACGATTCCACCGTATTACGATTCGATGATTGCCAAGCTGATTGTTCATGCACCGACTCGCGAAGAAGCGATTGCCCGCATGAAACGCGCTTTGAGTGAGTTTGTTATTGAAGGAGTTCATACGACGATTCCGTTTCATTTGAAATTGCTTGAACATGAAAAGTTTGTCGAAGGAAACTTTAATACAAAGTTTTTAGAAACATACGATGTAATGAACTCTTAATGATGAAGGAGGGGAATTGTTATGTCTGAGCACGTATTAGAAATGGAAAATGGTCATAACAGTTTAGGTAAAGTAGAAATTGCACCGGAAGTCATTGAAGTTATCGCAGGCATTGCGGCTTCTGAAATTGAGGGAGTAGCGCAAATGCGCGGTAACTTTGCTGCAGGTGTCGTTGAGCGGTTAGGAAAAAAAAATCACGGTAAAGGTGTGAAAGTGGATTTAACGGATCGCGGCATTGTCATTGATATTTATTGTGTGATGAACTTTGGTGTATCCATTCCAACGGTTTCGCAAAAAATTCAAGAAAACGTTCGCCAAGCGTTGTTGACGATGACAGGATTAGAAACAGCTGAAGTGAACGTCCATATTGTCGGTGTTCAATTTGAAACATCGAAAGTAGAGACGGAAGTGGAGTAAAGAAAAAGGGCAATCTCGTTTATGAGATCGCCCTTTTTCGATGTGCGAGTGTTTTCTTTCGGCGAAATATGTTATGATCATGATATAATTTTCGACAATATGATAGAAAGGGTTTTGGTCATGAAACGGCATACAGCAAGAGAAAAAGCGTTACAAGCGTTGTTTCAAATTGACGTAGGAGGCATTGAACCACACGAAGCGGTTGCTAACGTCATTGAAGAAGAAACAGATCCGTTTATGGAAATGCTTGTTTTTGGTGTAGTTAAGCACCAAAAAGAAATTGATGATTTATTGCGCCAACACTTAGAAAAATGGACGTTAGAGCGTGTCGCAAACGTCGATCGTTCCATCTTAC
The DNA here is from genome assembly GCF_014201515.1 of Anoxybacillus mongoliensis. Lineage (GTDB taxonomy): Bacteria > Bacillota > Bacilli > Bacillales > Anoxybacillaceae > Anoxybacillus > Anoxybacillus mongoliensis. The sequence goes on along the minus strand of NZ_JACHEQ010000014.1, from coordinate 47,623 downwards.
GCATGGCTGTATTTGAAATGAAATATATGGATGATATTCCGTTGAGCGTAAGTATGGACGAAGCTATTGAGTTAGCCAAAGTATTTGGTGACGAAAAATCAAGTCGCTTTATTAACGGCGTACTTGCAAAAATAAAAGAAACATTGTCTTAAACGAATAAGGGGGAGAAGGGTTTATGACAGCGCAAATCATTAACGGTCTTGAATTAGCAAAAGAAAAACGAGCACAATTAGCGAAAGAAGTCGAGCAGTTAAAACAAGAAGGCATTGTTCCATCACTGGCCGTTATTCTTGTTGGAGATCATCCTGCTTCACAATCGTACGTGAAAGCGAAGCAAAAAGCATGTGAAGAAATCGGGATTCGTTCAATTTTACTGACTTTTCCAAGTGACATATCCGAGTCGTTTTTGTTAGAGCAAATTGCTCGTTTAAATGAAGATCGCTCAGTACACGGCATTTTAGTGCAATTGCCGCTACCACCACAAATTAATGAATTACATGTGATTGAAGCGATTGCACCAGAAAAAGACGTTGATGGTTTCCATCCACTCAATATTGGGCGAATGATGACGGGACAACAAACATTTTTACCGTGTACACCGTACGGTATTTTATATATGGCTCAATCTTTGCAAGTTGATATTGCAGGAAAACATGTCGTCGTTGTTGGACGTAGTAACATCGTCGGTAAACCAGTTGGTCAACTGTTTTTACGTGAACATGCGACGGTAACGTATTGTCACTCGCGCACAAACGATTTAGAAGCGATCACACGTCAAGCAGATATTTTAATTGTTGCGGTCGGCAAACCGAAGCTTATCACGTCTTCATATGTGAAAGAAGGAGCAATTGTGATCGATGTCGGTGTGAATCGATTAGAAAATGGAAAGTTGTGTGGAGATGTCGATTTTGATGATGTAAAACAAGTAGCAAGCTACATTACCCCTGTGCCAAAAGGTGTCGGACCGATGACGATTACGATGTTGTTGCACAATACCGTACAAGCAGCACGTGAACAACATAAATAAGCGAGGTTATTTTTGTGACAGACATGAGGTATGTAACTGTTGCGGCGTTAACGAAGTACATTAAACGAAAATTTGAAGTTGATCCTCATTTACAAGATTTATGGATTAAAGGGGAAATTTCAAACTTTACATATCATTCACGTGGACATATGTACTTTACTTTAAAAGATGAGCAAGCGCGCATTCAAGCGGTTATGTTTGCGGGATATAATCGTCAGCTGACATTTAAGCCAGAAAACGGAATGACTGTACTTGTACGCGGCGAAATTTCCGTATACGAGCCGAGCGGGACGTATCAAGTATATGTCAAAGAGATGCAACCGGATGGTGTCGGCGCGCTTTATTTAGCGTATGAGCAATTAAAAAAGAAACTGGAACAAGAAGGGCTATTTGATCAAAAACATAAAAAGCCAATTCCAAAATTTCCGCAACATATTGGGGTTGTGACATCGCCAACAGGGGCAGCGATTCGCGATATTTTAACAACGATTCGTCGTCGCTATCCGCTAGCGAAAGTCATTTTATTTCCAACGCTTGTTCAAGGGGAGCAAGCTCCGTTATCGATCGTTCAATCGATTCAAAAAGCGAATGACATGGGATATATTGATGTGCTCATCGTCGGACGCGGTGGTGGCTCGATTGAAGAGCTTTGGGCGTTTAATGAAGAAATTGTGGCGCGGGCGATTTTTGCCTCGCGCGTTCCGATTATTTCTGCTGTCGGGCATGAAACGGATTACACGATTGCTGACTTTGTTGCCGACTTACGTGCACCGACGCCAACAGGAGCAGCGGAGCTTGCAGTGCCACATGTTGCAGATTTACTTTCCCGTGTGTCCGATCAGCAAGCGCGTCTCATTCGAGCAATGAAAGAACGAATGAACACAGAACAAAAACGGCTTCAATCGTTACGGTCGTCGTATGCTTTTCGCTATCCGAAGCGACTTTATGAACAAAAAGAGCAGCAACTAGATATACTTGTTGATCGATTGCAACGGCAAATGAGCGATATGTTAAAACGACAAGAAAATAAACTTCGGCAACTACAACTGACATTGTTGACCCATCATCCGCAATCACGAATCGAAAAAGCGACTGAACGTGTTCGCACGTTAGAACAAACCATTGTCCGCAATATGAGCGATGTGATCAAACAAAAAAAATGGTCGCTCGCAACAACGATGGCGAAGCTCGATGCGCTTAGCCCATTAAAAATTATGGAACGTGGCTATAGTCTTGCGTACGATGAACAAAACATGCTCATTAAGACAGTGACACAATTGCAAACAGGAGATCGCGTTCGTATCCGTTTTCAAGACGGGCGCGCACATTGTATTGTTTCTGATATTGAGGAGGAGAACGTATGACGTTTGAAGAAGCGATGAGCAAACTTGAAGAAATTGTGCAAAAGTTAGAAGAGGGGGACGTTCCGCTTGAGGAAGCGATTCACTTTTTCCAAGAGGGCATGAAATTATCGAAGTTTTGTCATGACAAATTACAACAAGTTGAAAAACAAATGGAATTTATTCTACGGGAAGATGGGCAACTTGAACCGTTTACGGTGCAGGAGGAATAGAAGTTGAATATGGAATTAGTATTGCGACAATATAAAGAGCAAATTGAACAGCAGCTCCCCGCATACATTGAGTCGTTGCAGGCACCTGAGACGATCAAAGAAGCGATGTTATATTCGCTGCAAGCAGGTGGAAAACGCATTCGTCCTCTTTTATTGCTTTCTACGTTACATGCGTTTCAGAAGCCAGTACATATCGGGATGCCAACTGCCTGTGCGCTCGAAATGATTCATACGTATTCGCTCATTCATGATGATTTGCCAAGTATGGATAACGATGATTTACGGCGCGGTAAACCGACAAATCATAAAGTATTTGGTGAAGCCAATGCTATTTTAGCGGGCGATGCGCTGCTGACATACGCTTTCCAAGTTGTTGCGGATGCTGAAGCGATTTCATCTGACGTAAAAGTTCGTCTCATTTCTGAATTAGCGAAAGCAGCTGGACCTGAAGGAATGGTTGGCGGACAAGTAGCGGACCTTGAAGGAGAAGGAAAAACGATTCATTTGCAACAATTAGAATACATTCACCGTCATAAAACAGGAAAACTGTTACAATACAGCGTTCGAGCGGGTGCAATATTAGGTGAAGCAACAGAAAAACAATTAACACTATTAACAGCATTTGCCGACCATCTCGGCTTAGCGTTTCAAATTCGCGATGACATTTTAGATATTGAAGGGGACGAACAAAAAATTGGAAAAAAAGTGGGGAGCGACATCGAAAATCATAAATCGACTTATCCTGCTCTTTTGACGCTTGATGGGGCAAAAAGAAAACTTCGCGATCACATGAAAGAGGCGCGTACGCTTCTTCATGAAGTTGGGGTGGACGCATCGCTACTACATTATATTTGTGATATCGTCGAAACGCGCGATCATTAATAGCATTGAGGAAATAAGCAACATGTGGTATAGTGGAAAAGAAATGTTAGCCGTTCACACGTTCGTGTAAGCGGCTCTTTTTTGCGTACAAGCATGTTTATCTGTATAATTAAAAATACATAAAACTGTATGATATCGATTGTTTTAGCTTACATGAAAGAGAGTGATCGCGTTGGATGTTACAGCGATTCAAAACCCGAAATTTTTAAAGCAAATGTCGAATGAACAGCTCGTTCAATTGAGTGAGCAAATTCGACAATTTTTAATTGAAAAACTATCGAAAACAGGTGGACATATTGGTCCGAATCTTGGAGTCGTTGAATTGACAATTGCCCTTCATAAAGTATTTGACAGTCCAAAAGATAAACTCATTTGGGATGTTGGCCATCAGTCGTACGTGCATAAAATTTTAACCGGTCGTGCTAGTCAGTTTGATACGTTGCGACAGTATAAAGGATTGTGTGGCTTTCCAAAACGGAGCGAAAGCGAACATGACGTATGGGAAACAGGGCATAGCTCGACGTCGTTATCTGCTGCCATGGGCATGGCGATTGCGCGCGACTTAAAAGGAACGGATGAATATATTGTTCCGATTATTGGAGACGGTGCACTCACCGGTGGAATGGCGCTAGAAGCATTAAATCATATTGGACATGAGAAAAAAGATATCATCGTCATTTTAAATGATAACGAAATGTCAATTGCTCCAAACGTTGGAGCGCTGCACAATGTGCTCGGACGACTACGGACAGCAGGAAAATATCATTGGGTAAAAGATGAGTTAGAAATGTTGTTAAAGAAAATTCCGGCTGTCGGTGGAAAGCTTGCTACAACAGCGGAACGTGTCAAAGATAGCATTAAATATTTACTCGTTTCGGGCGTATTTTTTGAAGAATTAGGCTTTACGTACTTTGGTCCGGTAGATGGCCATAACTTTGAAGATTTATTTGAAAACTTACATTATGCAAAAAAGACGAAAGGACCTGTCCTTGTTCACGTCATAACGAAAAAGGGAAAAGGATACCATCCGGCAGAAAGCGACAAAGTCGGAACGTGGCACGGCACAGGACCATATAAAATTGAAACGGGTGATTTCATTCAAACAAAGCAGTCTGCTCCATCTTGGAGTGCGCTTGTGAGTGAAACGGTGCGCAAATTAGCGCGCGAAGATCGTCGCATTGTTGCCATTACGCCAGCGATGCCTGTTGGATCAAATTTAGAAGGATTTGCAAGTGAGTTTCCTGAGCGCATGTATGACGTCGGTATTGCCGAGCAACATGCGGCGACGATGGCCGCTGGTTTAGCAACGCAAGGGATGAAACCGTTTTTAGCAATTTATTCAACCTTTTTACAACGGGCGTACGACCAAGTTGTTCACGATATTTGCCGTCAAAACTTAAATGTGTTTCTCGGTATTGACCGTGCAGGTCTCGTCGGTGCGGATGGTGAAACGCATCAAGGGGTGTTTGATATCGCTTTTTTACGCCATATTCCAAACATCGTATTAATGATGCCAAAAGATGAAAATGAAGGTCAACATATGGTATATACAGCTATTCAATACGATGACGGCCCGATTGCGATGCGTTTTCCGCGCGGCAACGGTCTTGGTGTACCGATGGATAAGCAATTGAAAAAAATCCCGATCGGTACATGGGAAGTGTTGCGTGAAGGAACAGACGCTGCGATTTTAACGTTCGGTACAACGATTCCAATGGCGCTTCAAGCAGCTGAACGTCTTGCAAATGAAGGCATTTCTGTACAAGTTGTCAATGCTCGTTTTATTAAGCCACTTGATGAAGAGATGTTGCATACGTTATTACAACAAAACATGCCGTTACTTACGATTGAAGAAGCGGTGCTTCAAGGTGGATTTGGCAGCGCAGTGCTTGAATTTGCTCATGATCATGGGTACTATGGAGCGATTATCGACCGAATGGGCATACCGGATCGCTTTATCGAACATGGTGGTGTGTCGCAACTTCTTGAAGAAATTGGTTTGACAACAGAACATGTAATGGAACGAATTTGTTTATTAACTCCGAAAAAAAGAAAAAGGGCATGAGAGATGAAAGGGAAGAAAGAACGTTTAGATGTATTACTTGTTGAACGTGGATTGGCTGAAACGCGTGAAAAGGCGAAACGAACAATTATGGCCGGTCTTGTATATTCGAATGAAATGCGGCTTGATAAACCGGGGGAAAAAGTACCTGTTGACATTCCGCTTACGGTGAAAGGAAATGCACTACCGTATGTAAGTCGCGGGGGGCTCAAACTTGAAAAAGCGTTACAAGTATTCTCGCTTGAAGTAGAAGATAAGATTATGGTTGATATTGGTGCATCGACAGGCGGATTTACAGACTGTGCGTTGCAAAACGGGGTGAAGTTGTCATACGCTCTTGATGTTGGCTACAACCAATTGGCATGGAAACTGCGCCAAGACGAGCGTGTTGTAGTCATGGAGCGGACAAACTTTCGTTATGTGACACCGAGTGATTTTCAGCACGGTCTGCCGAATTTTGCAACAATCGACGTGTCGTTTATTTCACTAAAATTAATTTTGCCCGTCTTAAAAACCATTTTAGTGCCACATAGCGATGTGGTTGCTTTAGTCAAACCACAATTTGAAGCGGGAAAAGAGCTTGTTGGCAAAAAAGGAATCGTTCGTGATGCGCGCGTTCACGTACATGTGCTCGAAACGATTACAGCATTTGCTCAACAAGAAGGGTACGATATTATTGGGCTAACCTACTCGCCGATCACAGGCGGTGACGGAAATATTGAATTTTTACTTCATTTACGTTGGGAAGGGAAAGAAGTAGGAGAAAATCGGTTGACAGTTTCTCCAGAAGAAGTTGTTGCTAGGGCGCATGATGAACTGAAAGAAAATAACGAACATGCGGGGGAATAACGATCGGTTATTCCCTCTTGTTTGCCTGTCTATCGTTCGGTAACATAGAAGTATAAATATGCATATGTTATACACACGAAAGAGGTGTTTTCGTTGAATAAAGGACAACGTCATATTAAAATTCGTGAAATTATTTCAAACCATGATATTGAAACACAAGATGAACTTGTTGATATGTTGCGCAAAGAAGGTTTTAACGTCACACAAGCAACGGTGTCTCGCGACATTAAAGAACTACATTTAGTGAAAGTGCCAATGATGGATGGGCGATATAAATATAGCTTACCTGCGGACCAACGATTTAATCCGCTCCAAAAGTTAAAACGAGCACTTATGGATGCGTTTGTGAAAATTGATGGCGCTGGTCATTTGCTTGTCATGAAGACGTTACCAGGAAATGCACATGCCATCGGTGTACTGCTTGATCATTTAGAATGGGATGAAATTGTTGGAACGATTTGCGGGGATGATACGTGTTTAATTATTTGCCGTACGCCAGAAGATACAGAAGTTATTTCAAAACGATTGCTGGACATGCTGTAATAAAGGTGTGAACGGAAAATGTTAGCAGAGTTATCCATTAAAAATTTCGCCATTATTGAATCCCTTTCGCTTTCGTTCGAAAAAGGATTAACCGTTTTAACGGGAGAAACGGGAGCGGGAAAATCCATTATTATTGATGCCATTCATTTATTAATTGGCGGACGCGGTTCGGCAGAATTTGTTCGATACGGGGAAGCAAAAGCAGAAATTGAAGGTCTTTTTTTGCTTGAACGAGACGATCACCCATGTTACAGCAAATGTGCTGAACTCGGCATCGATATAAGCGATGGTATGATTGTGCTTCGTCGAGAACTAACGATAAACGGCAAAAGCGTCTGTCGTGTAAACGGGAAATTAGTCACGATTGCAGCGTTGCGTGAAATTGGTTCTACGCTCGTTGATATTCATGGACAACATGAGCATCAAGAGTTGCTCGATGAAAGTAAACACTTACGCCTGTTAGACGAATATGGGGGAGACCGTATTCGTGACGCATTGGAAGAATACGGTGCGTTATATGCCACGTATGAACGAGTCAAGCGTCAACTGCAAAAATTAAATGAAAACGAGCAACAAATGGCACATCGATTAGATTTGTTAACATTTCAGTTAGATGAAATTCAAAAAGCGGATTTGCAAATAGATGAAGATGAACGACTGATGGAAGAACGCCGAAAAATCGTCAACTTCCAAAAAATATATGAGGCGTTACAAAGCAGCTATGAGGCGCTGTACGGAGAGCAACGTGGACTTGATTGGATTGGACTAGCAATGAATCATTTAGATCATGTTAGCGAGATTGATTCATCCGTTAAACAAGCTCAAGAGGTTGTATCGAACTGTTACTACTTGTTAGAAGAAGTTGCTCACCAGCTACGCGAACAATTAGATCAGTTAGAATATGACCCGCTTCGGCTTGATGAAATTGAAAGTCGCTTAAATGAAATTAATCATTTGAAACGGAAATACGGCCAAACGGTACGTGATATTTTAGAATATGCGGCGAAAGTGGAAGAAGAAATTGAAACGATTCAACACCGCGATGATCATATCCATAAATTGCAGACCGAACTTCAATCCATTACGGCGGATTTATTAGTTGAAGCGAAACATATAAGCGAATTGCGTATGAAATATGCGAAACAACTGATCGATGATATTCATCAAGAATTAAAAGATTTATACATGGAAAAAACGACGTTTGATGTCGTCTTTCGAAAACGACAAGGAACGTATAATGATCCGTTGCTTGATGGAGCGCCTGTAAAGTTACAACCAGACGGAATGGATGAAATCGAATTTTTTATCTCGACAAACCCTGGAGAACCGTTAAAGCCGCTGGCCAAAGTTGCGTCGGGTGGAGAATTGTCGCGCATGATGCTTGCTTTAAAAAGCATTTTCTCTAAACATCAAGGTGTCACGTCCATTATTTTTGATGAAGTCGATACCGGTGTAAGCGGTCGCGTCGCTCAAGCCATTGCAGAAAAAATTTATCGCGTAGCACGCCATTCACAAGTATTATGTATTTCGCACTTACCGCAAGTGGCAGCGATGGCAGATACGCATTTATTTATTGCAAAAGAAACGAAGGATGGACGGACAAAAACAACGGTGGAAGCGTTAAATGAACAAGAAAAAATTAACGAAATTAGCCGTATGATTTCTGGAGTAGAAATTACAGACTTGACGAAACAGCATGCACATGAGTTATTGCAATTAGCAAAAAAGATCAAAAACGAACAACATAAATACCAACATTGACATTGTTTTTTCGTTTTATTCGGTTATATTTCATTTGTTTCAGGCAACATTAAATAGTGTAGGATTCGGTGTGTACGTAGGAACGAGGAGAGTGAAGACTTTGGATTTTGACAAATTAAGAAAAGGAATAGGTGCATTTCTCCTTGTTTCTTTTATCGTTCTAAGTATGGCAACACCATTTCAAAAATATGTAAGTATTCCGAAACAAATTGTGTTATTCCAAGGACAAACGGCTCATGTGCCCGTATTTGGTTCTACTCACTCGATAACGACAAACGCTGTTTCTGTCCATCCAAAAGAAAAGTTAGCAATTACCGGAGAACATGTTGGGGAAAGTGATGTCATTTTACAAATGGCAGGATTTCCAATGAAACAGGTAAACGTAAAGGTATTACCAGATTTTAAAGTTGTTCCCGGTGGTCAATCGATTGGAGTTAAGTTAAATACCGTTGGAGTTCTTGTCGTTGGGCACCATTTAGTGGAGACAGAACAAGGAAAGCAATCTCCAGGTGAGACGGCTGGCATTCAAGTTGGGGATGCGATTACTCACATTAACGGACGAAAAATCGAAAAAATGACAGATGTTTCCCCATTCATTGAAGAGGCGGGAAAAACGGGTAAACCTTTACGTTTAACCGTTGCTCGTGATCATCAGACGTTTGAAACAACACTCACCCCATTGAAAGATAAACATGATCAGGCGTATCGTATCGGATTATACATTCGTGATTCTGCAGCAGGGATCGGGACAATGACGTTTTTCGATCCGAAATCAAACATATATGGCGCACTCGGACATGTCATTTCTGATATGGATACGAGAAAGCCGATTGTCGTTCGTGATGGAACGATTGTTAAGTCGACGGTCACGGCGATTGATAAAGGAAGAAACGGTAGCCCTGGTGAAAAATTAGCAAGATTTTCGACTGATAAACAAATTATTGGTGACATTAAAACAAACAGTCCGTTCGGTATTTTTGGAAAACTTTCACAACCTATTCAAAATGGCATTTTCGACAAACCGATGCCAATTGCCTTATCGACAGATGTGAAAAAAGGGCCAGCAAAAATATTGACGGTCGTCGAACAAGATCAGGTGGAGGCGTTTGATGTTGAAATCGTAAGTGTCACTCCGCAAAAATTCCCTGCGACAAAAGGCATGGTCATCAAAGTAACCGATCCACGTTTGTTAGAGAAAACAGGTGGCATCGTTCAAGGGATGAGTGGGAGTCCGATTATTCAGGATGGAAAACTCGTTGGGGCTGTGACGCATGTATTTGTTAACGATCCGACATCTGGGTATGGTGTGCACATTGAATGGATGTTGCACGAAGCCGGAATTAACATTTATGATAAAAACGAACAAAAAGCGAGCTAATATTAGCTTGCTTTTTGTTTTTCCACGCAATTTGTCATATTTTATCATGACACGGCGTAAACATGTAGTGTAAAATGAAAGAAAAAACGTGCACATATGTTTTATGAAAAATATAAATTATTTGACTAATTTTGCAAAGGAAAAAGGATTTTTGCCCATTGCGTCGAATTAAGCACGTATGTGACAAAAGATCATTGCTTTAGGGAGGAAGGATTTCGTGAGTACAATAAAAGTGTGTATTGTAGATGATAATCGAGAATTAGTGCATTTGCTTGAAGAATACATTACAAGCCAAGAAGATATGGAAGTCATTGGCGTTGCATATAACGGGCAAGATTGCTTGCAATTATTGCGCGATCGCGATCCTGATGTTCTCGTTCTTGACATTATTATGCCGCATTTAGACGGTTTGGCTGTGTTAGAAAAGCTACGCATGGTCAAACAATCGTTGCCGAACGTAATCATGCTGACAGCATTTGGGCAAGAAGATGTGACGAAAAAAGCGGTTGAACTCGGAGCTTCTTACTTCATTTTAAAACCGTTTGACATTGAACATTTAGTCAATCAAATTCGCCACGTATGCGGGAAAAAGCCAGCCGTATTCAAACGACCGCTTCTTTCCCCAGTTCGTGACGGAAAACCGAAGAATTTGGATGCAAGTATTACGAACATCATTCACGAAATCGGTGTTCCTGCACACATTAAAGGATATTTATATTTGCGTGAAGCGATCGCAATGGTATACAACGATGTCGAGTTACTTGGATCAATTACGAAAGTGCTTTATCCAGACATCGCAAAAAAATATAATACGACAGCTAGTCGCGTTGAGCGAGCAATTCGTCATGCGATTGAAGTGGCATGGAGTCGCGGGAATTTAGAATCCATCTCATCTTTATTCGGTCATACGGTCAGTATGTCGAAAGCGAAACCGACAAACTCAGAATTTATCGCGATGGTCGCTGATCGGTTAAGACTTGAACATAAAGCAAGCTAATAAAAAAGGTAGTCCGATGGCTACCTTTTTTGTTTTTCGTTTTTTTCAATTTCAAGCAACTTTTGGATTAATACGTGCTGAGGCATGTGCATAATTTGTTCTAGCGGCATGTTTAATGCTTCCGCTAGTTTTTGAGCCGTTTCTAAAGAAATGTTTAGTGGTCGCATACACTCAACTCCTTTCATATGTTAAGTATAAAACGTTTTTGAAGGTGGGAAAAGGATGACACATATTTTTGCTCATCGTGGTTCAGCAGGAACACATCCAGAAAATACAATGGCTTCGTTTATGGAAGCAGCACGTGTGCAAGCGGATGGAATTGAACTTGATGTACAGCTTTCGAAAGATGGGGTTGTCGTCGTCATTCATGATGAAACAGTAAATCGGACGACAGACGGAACAGGATGGGTAGGACAAATGACGTATCGGCAATTACGTAAATTAAACGCTAATTATAAATTTAAGCAATACGGCTTTTGTCCCGTTCCATCGTTACAAGAAGTGCTCGAGTGGGCGAAAAATACGTCGTTACTCATCAATATTGAATTGAAAAACAATCTTGTACCTTATGAACGATTAGAAGAACAAACGATTGAGCTTGTCGAACGATACGGTTTAGCATCGCGTGTCATTTTTTCATCGTTTAATCACGAAAGTATGGCAACATGTCACAAATTGGCTCCTCATATTGAAACAGCGCTACTATACATGGAAAAGTTACATCGGCCGTGGAGTTATGCCCATACTTTACAGGCGTTAGCGCTTCATCCGTATCATCCAACGGTCGATCGATCGTTCGTTGAAGCCGCTCATGCTCACCAATTGCTCATTCGTCCTTTTACAATCAATAAAGAAGAACAGATGAAAACGATGTTTCAATATGAAGTAGATGGGATTTTTACTGATTTTCCTGAAAAAGCAAAAAACATACGTGAAAAAACGCTTCGATCATTTTGAATCGAAGCGTTTTTTTTGAAAGCGTGGTTGTACTTTATTTCGTTTTCGATCGCGATGAAAAATAAATCCTGCGATAAAGCCGAGACCGATGAGAAAACAAAATAAACCGAGTAAAAACTGAATGGCAAGTGAAGGAATTGGTGCATGCAAAATGCCAAATACGGTATCTCTCATCCATTTAATTCCTAATGCTGCAATAAATCCGGGAATAAGTAAGATGAGTAGGGCGATCATTCGTTGCATAAAACAAAACCCTTTCCATTTGTTCTGTCTTCATCATAAATGTTTTTGGTTGTTTGTCAAGAAGAGAAAAACAATGTATGATGAAAGCGTCTGCAAAAAATTGCAAACGAATAGGTGATGGGAAATGAAAAAAGTATTGATTGTTGGGGCAGGCAAAGGCGGAAGTGCGCTATTAAAAATGTTTCATGAAACGAAGCTGATGGATGTTGTAGCGATTGTGGATCGAAACGACGATGCACCAGGGATGAAGGCTGCACGTGACATGGGTATTCAAACGAGTAACCATTGGCATGATGTGTTAACGGACGATATTGATGTCATTGTTGAAGTAACAGGAGACGACGAAGTGTTTGCTACGTTGCGTAAAGCAAGCGCTGCGCATACGGTCGTCATTCCTGGCGATATTGCCTACATTATTGCGCAACTCGTGGAAGAAAAAGAGCAACTCATTGCCACGTTAAAAACAGCGACAACAAAACACGATTTAATTTTCAACTCTACGCATGATGGAATGATTGTTATTGATGAACGTGGTTTCGTGACACATATGAATCCAAGTGCAGAGAAGATGATTGGGAAAAGGAGAAAGGAAGTGATAGGATCACATATTTTGCATGTCATTCCAGCGAGCGGATTGCCGCGCGTATTACAGACAAGAGAAGTCGAGTTGAATCAAGAATTACTATTAGAAAACGGAAAAAAAATGATTACGACACGTATTCCGTTAATAGACGAAAACGGAAAATTGTTCGGTGCTTTTGCGGTATTCAAAGATATTACAGAAGTTGTTCGTTTGGCGGAAGAAGTAACAAATTTGAAAGAAATTCGCACGATGTTAGAAGCGATTATTCATTCTTCCGAAGAAGCGATCTCCGTCGTTGATGAATATGGCAACGGCATTTTAATTAACCCGGCGTATACAAAGCTAACAGGCTTATCTGAAGAAGAAGTGATCGGAAAACCGGCAACAGCGGATATTTCAGAAGGGGAAAGCATGCATATGAAAGTGTTAAAAACACGACGGCCAGTAAGAGGTGTGCGCATGAAAGTCGGTCCGAAAAAGCGTGATGTTGTCGTGAATGTTGCCCCGATTATCGTTGATGGGGTATTGAAAGGAAGTGTTGGTGTCATTCATGATGTTTCAGAAATTGAACAATTAACTTCTGAGTTGCAACGTGCTCGTCAAATTATTCGTACGTTAGAGGCGAAATATTCCTTTGACGACATTGTCGGCACGTCAGAAGAGATGATGTTAGCAATTGAACAAGCAAAATTGGCAGCGAAAACTCCAGCAACTATTTTGCTTCGTGGTGAATCAGGAACAGGCAAAGAATTGTTTGCTCACGCTATTCATAATGCGAGTGATCGAAAATACCATAAATTCGTTCGCGTCAATTGCGCTGCCATTTCCGAGTCGCTACTTGAAAGTGAATTATTTGGTTATGAAGAAGGGGCGTTTTCTGGTGCGAGACGCGGAGGGAAAAAAGGATTGTTTGAAGAAGCGAACAACGGAAGTATTTTTCTCGATGAGATTGGGGAATTATCAGCCAACATGCAAGCGAAACTTTTGCGAGTGTTGCAAGAGAAAGAAATTGTGCGTGTCGGTGGCACAAAGCCGATTCCGATTAATGTACGTGTCATTGCTGCAACAAACGTTCACCTCGAAAAAGCGATTGCCGATGGCACATTTCGTGAAGACTTATATTATCGGTTAAATCGCATGCCGATTTACATTCCGCCGTTACGTGCTCGAAAACAAGATATTCCAGCTCTATGTGAACGACTCATACAAAAACTAAATCAAGATTATGGGCGTAATGTGGAAGGTATTACAGATGATGCGCTAACTTATTTACTCTCGTACGATTGGCCTGGCAACGTACGGGAGCTAGAAAATGTGTTAGGAAGAGCAATGATTTTTATGAAATATAATGAAGTGATCATTGAGCGTAAACATATTTCGTTGTTACACAAACCGAAAGAACAAGAACATCTTTCTTCTCCTGAATCATCCCATGTTCATCAACCTTTGGCGGTGCTCGTGGAACAATATGAAGCCAAAGTGATTGAAAGCGTTTTACAAGCGTGTCACGGAAATAAAACGGCAGCTGCCAAACAACTTGGCATTTCTATTCGAAATTTATATTACAAACTTGAAAAGTATGGACTTGACAAAAAAAGCATGCAATAATGTTCATAGTATGCAAAAGATTGCAATAAAAAATAAATAAAAATAAAGCGTTTTCAACACAAGAGAAGTTGGCACACTTTTTGCAAGAATAAAAAGTGACGAAAAAACAAAGGGGTTGAGCAGATGAGATGAAGCTACAATCGTTGATCACCAAGGCAACCCAATTTCCTGAGGCAACTGTAGCTGTTGCAGCGGCCGAAGATGAGGAAGTATTGAAGGCGGTCGCACAAGCATTACAAGCAGGATTCGGGCGATTTATTTTATACGGCGATAAATCCGTTTTATCACAACTCATTACTGAATATGTTCAGGAAGCAGGTGACGATGCGATTCGTATCGTCCATGCTTCGACAAACGAAGAAGCAGCTCACATGGCTGTGAAAGCGGTGCACGAAAAAGAAGCAAGCGTCTTAATGAAAGGGAACGTACCGACAGCAACCATTTTAAAAGCGGTGCTAAATAAAGAGTATGGGCTGCGCACGGGTCGTGTTTTATCGCATGTTGCTGTGTTTGATGTGCCGCATTATGAACGGCCAATTCTCGTCACTGACGCAGCGATGAATATTGCACCTGATTTACAACAAAAAACAGAAATTATTATGAACGCCGTACAAGTGGCGAAAGCAATTGGCATCCATATGCCAAAAGTTGCACCACTCGCCGCCGTTGAAGTTGTCAATCCAGCGATGCCGGCAACGATTGATGCAGCAGCGTTGTCGCTCATGAATCAGCGCGGTCAGTTGAAAGATTGCATCGTCGATGGTCCGCTCGCTTTAGATAATGCCATTTCTGTTGAATCTGCCCAACATAAAGGCATTCAAAGTTCGGTAGCAGGACATGCTGACATTTTAGTTGTACCGAACATTGAAACGGGGAACGTGTTATATAAATCGCTCGTATACTTTGCCCGCGCGCAAGTAGGGGCGATTATTGCCGGAGCGAGAGCACCAATTGTATTAACATCTCGCGCAGATTCCGCAGAAAGTAAATTATACTCACTAGCATTAGCCATTTGTGCAACGAACAAATAACAAGGGGGAACGAAAGATGGAGATTTTTAAATATATGGAGCAATACGACTACGAGCAATTAGTATTTTGCCAAGATAAAGAATCAGGATTAAAAGCAATCATTGCCATTCATGATACAACGCTTGGACCAGCGTTAGGTGGCACGCGCATGTGGATGTATGAATCAGAAGATGCAGCCATTGAAGATGCGCTTCGTTTAGCGCGTGGCATGACATATAAAAACGCTGCAGCCGGATTAAACCTTGGCGGTGGAAAAGCGGTTATCATTGGGGATCCACGGAAAGATAAAAATGAAGCGATGTTCCGTGCGTTTGGTCGCTTTATTCAAGGATTAAACGGTCGCTACATTACAGCAGAAGACGTTGGTACAACAGTTGCGGATATGGACATTATTTACGAAGAAACAGATTATGTCACAGGTATTTCACCAGCGTTCGGTTCATCCGGAAATCCTTCTCCGGTTACTGCATACGGCGTGTATCGCGGCATGAAAGCGGCAGCAAAAGAGGCGTTCGGCAGCGATTCGCTTGAAGGAAAAGTCATTGCTGTGCAAGGTGTCGGTAATGTGGCGTACAATTTATGCCGTCATCTTCATGAAGAAGGAGCAAAGCTCATCGTTACAGACATTAATAAAGAAGCGGTGCAACGCGTTGTTGAAGAATTTGGGGCACAAGCAGTTGATCCGAACGATATTTACGGTGTGGACTGCGATATTTTCGCTCCGTGTGCGCTTGGGGGCATTATTAATGACCAAACGATTCCACAGTTAAAAGCAAAAGTCATCGCTGGTGCTGCCAACAACCAATTGCGTGAAGCAAGACATGGAGACATCATTCATGAAATGGGTATCGTTTATGCGCCAGACTATGTTATTAATGCAGGAGGCGTTATTAACGTAGCCGATGAGTTATATGGATATAATCGTGAACGTGCGATGAAAAAAGTTGAGCAAATTTACAACAATATTGAAAAAGTCATCGAAATTGCGAAGCGTGATGGCATTCCGACATACCAAGCAGCAGACCGTTTAGCTGAAGAACGTATTGCAAAAATGCGTCAATCACGTAGCCAATTTTTACAAAACGGTCAGCACATTTTAAGCCGTCGTCGCACGCGTTAAAAATATGTAACGAAGCGAGGACGTTCGTTCTCGCTTCGTCGATGATAAAAATGGAGGGTTACACATTGCAAGAACATTCATTTCGCATCTTAGTCATTAATCCGGGATCGACGTCAACGAAAATTGGCGTTTTTGATAATGAGCGCTCCATTTTAGAAAAAACGATTCGTCATGATGCAGAAGCGTTACGAGCGTATAAAAAAATTATTGATCAATACGAATTTCGTAAGCAAACGATTTTAGAAACGCTTGATCATGAAGGCATTAATATTTCTAAGCTTGACGCGGTATGTGGCCGCGGTGGCTTACTTCGTCCAATTGAAGGTGGCACATATGCTGTGAATGAGGCGATGCTGCAAGATTTAAGACGTGGATACTCTGGTCAACATGCTTCAAATCTTGGAGGCATTTTAGCACATGAAATTGCTTCAGCATTAAATATTCCCGCATTTATTGTCGACCCAGTCGTTGTAGATGAACTTGATCCAATTGCCCGCGTTTCTGGATTTTCATTAATTGAGCGTCGTAGCATTTTCCATGCATTGAATCAAAAAGCCGTCGCTCGTCGTGTGGCTAAACAAATGGGAAAAACGTATGAAGAAGTCAATTTTATTGTCGCACATATGGGCGGAGGTATTACAGTCGGTGCACATAAATGCGGGCGCGTCATCGATGTCAACAACGGATTGGACGGAGAAGGTCCGTTTAGCCCAGAACGTGCTGGGACTGTGCCAGCCGGTGATCTTGTCTCTCTCTGTTTTTCTGGCGAATATTATCGCGAAGAAATTATGCGCATGCTCGTTGGGGGCGGAGGTCTCGTTGGTTACTTAGGGACGAACGATGCGGTGAAAGTCGAGAAAATGATCGAAAATGGTGATGAGAAGGCAAAGCTCATTTATAGCGCGATGGCATACCAAGTAGCAAAGGAAATAGGAGCAGCAAGTGCCGTTTTAGCCGGAAAAGTCGATGCCATCATCTTAACGGGCGGTTTAGCGTATGGAAAACAATTTGTGAAAGAAATTGCTGATCGGGTACAATGGATTGCCGACGTCATCGTGCAACCAGGGGAAAATGAATTGCAGGCGCTTGCTGAAGGTGCGCTTCGCGTATTGCGTGGAGAAGAAAAAGCAAAACAATATCCACAAGCGGTCAAAACAACGGTTTAAGGGGATGAAATGATGGCTAAAGAGTACGATGTAGTCATACTTGGGGGCGGAACAGGCGGATATGTCGCTGCGATTCGCGCTGCCCAGCTCGGTTTAAAAACAGCAATTGTTGAAAAAGGAAAGCTCGGGGGAACGTGTCTACATGCAGGATGCATTCCGAGTAAAGCGTTATTGCGCAGCGCAGAAGTGTACGCTCAAACAAAAGAAAGTGAAACGTTTGGTGTAGTTGCTAGCGAGGTGCGATTAGATTTTGCGAAAGTACAAGCGCGCAAACAAGCGATTATTGACCAACTGCATAAAGGTATCCACATGTTGATGAAAAAAGGAAAAATTGATGTGTATGAAGGAACGGGACGTATTTTAGGTCCATCCATTTTTTCACCAATGCCGGGAACGATTTCTGTTGAGATGAACGATGGAACGGAAAATGAAATGCTTGTACCAAAATACGTTGTCGTCGCAACAGGATCTCGCCCACGTACGTTACCTGGCCTAACAATTGATGGTCAATTTGTCATGACATCAGACGAAGCATTACGCATGGAGACGTTGCCATCTTCTATCATCATTGTTGGCGGTGGTGTCATCGGAATCGAATGGGCATCGATGTTAAACGATTTTGGGGTAGATGTTACAGTCATTGAATATGCAGATCGCATTTTGCCGACAGAAGACCGAGATGTCTCAAAAGAAATTGAAAAAATATTAAAACAGCGTGGTGTACGCATTGTTACAAAAGCGAAAGTGTTACCAGAAACGCTCATTGTTGAAAATGGTGTACGCATTCAAGCAGAGATTAATGGACAAAACGAAACGTTTACAGCTGAAAAAATGCTCGTTTCCGTCGGACGTCAAGCAAACGTTGAAGGCATCGGATTGGAAAATACCGATATTGTTATTGAAAAAGGATTTATTCAAACGAACGAGTATTATCAAACGAAAGAAAAACATATTTATGCGATTGGCGATGTGATCGGTGGTTTGCAACTTGCTCATGTTGCTTCACATGAAGGGATCATTGCAATTGAACATCTCGCTGGAAAAGAAGTTCACCCACTTGATTATGCGATGGTGCCAAAATGCATTTACAGTCGTCCTGAGGCTGCGAGCGTTGGCTTAACAGAAGAAGAAGCGAAGGCAAAAGGATACGAAGTGAAAGTCGGCAAATTCCCGTTTAAAGCGATTGGAAAAGCGCTCGTGTACGGAGAGGCGGAAGGATTTGTAAAAATTGTCGCTGATGCAAAAACAGACGATTTGCTCGGTGTGCATATGGTTGGTCCACATGTAACGGATATGATTTCTGAAGCTGGATTAGCACGCGTGCTTGATGCAACACCGTGGGAAATTGCCCACACGATTCATCCGCATCCGACGCTGTCAGAAGCGATGATGGAAGCGGCGCTTGCTGTTGACGGAAAAGCGATTCATTTTTAAAGGAGGAATGCATGATGCGTCATAAACAACTCGGTTTAAGCGATGAAACCGTTTTACAAATGTATGAAACAATGGTGTTAGCGCGTAAAATTGACGAGCGGATGTGGCTACTCAACCGCGCGGGTAAAATTCCGTTCGTCATTTCTTGTCAAGGGCAAGAAGCAGCGCAAGTGGGAGCTGCATTCGCTTTAGATCGCACGAAAGATTATGTATTACCATATTATCGTGACATGGGTGTCGTATTAACGTTCGGTATGACACCGACAGAACTCATGCTTTCAGCATTTGCGAAAGCTGAAGATCCAAACTCTGGCGGTCGTCAAATGCCAGGACATTTCGGGAAAAAGAAAAATCGAATCGTCACGGGCTCTTCACCAGTTACAACGCAAGTGCCACATGCTGTTGGTATCGCACTAGCAGCGAAAATGGAGAAAAAAGATTTCGTATCGTTCGTTACATTTGGAGAAGGGTCTTCTAACCAAGGTGACTTCCACGAAGGAGCAAACTTTGCAGGTGTTCACAAGTTGCCGGTCATTTTTATGTGCGAAAACAACAAATACGCGATTTCAGTTCCAATTGAAAAGCAATTAGCTTGTGAAAAAGTATCGGACCGTGCCATCGGCTATGGTATGCCGGGCTATACAGTTGACGGTACAGATCCGCTTGAAGTATATCGCGTCGTCAAAGAAGCAGCAGACCGTGCACGCCGCGGTGAAGGCCCAACGTTAATTGAAACGGTTGCTTATCGTTTAACGGCGCATTCATCAGACGATGATGACCGCGCATATCGTACGCCAGAAGAAATTGCAGAAGCAAAATCAAAAGATCCAATTTACTTGTTTGCAAACTACTTAAAAGAAGTAGGCGTATTAACAGACGAGCTAGAGAAAGAAATTCTCGATCGCGTCATGAAACAAGTCAATGAAGCAACAGATTATGCGGAAAAAGCACCATATGCAGAACCAGAACATGCGTTGAAATACGTATACGCAGAGGAGGAATAAATATGCCTGTCATTTCATATATCGATGCCGTTACGATGGCGATTCGCGAAGAAATGGAACGTGACCCGCGCGTATTCGTACTTGGGGAAGATGTCGGAAAAAAAGGGGGCGTATTTAAAGCAACACAAGGGCTATATGATCAATTTGGCGAAGAGCGCGTCATTGATACGCCGCTTGCGGAATCTGCGATCGTAGGCGTGGGCATTGGCGCTGCGATGTACGGATTGCGTCCCATTGCTGAAATTCAATTTGCTGATTTCATTATGCCTGCTGTAAACCAAATTATTTCCGAAGCAGCGCGTATTCGTTATCGTTCAAATAATGATTGGAACTGCCCGATTGTCATTCGTGCTCCATATGGTGGCGGTGTTCACGGAGCGCTATATCATTCTCAATCGGTTGAAGCGATTTTTGCAAATCAACCGGGATTAAAAATTGTTATGCCATCTACACCATACGATGTGAAAGGGTTATTAAAAGCGGCGATTCGCGATGAAGATCCGGTGCTGTTTTTTGAGCATAAACGAGCATATCGCCTCATTAAAGGGGAAGTGCCGACAGATGATTATGTGCTACCAATTGGTAAAGCAGACGTTAAACGTGAAGGGGAAGATATTACAGTTATCACGTACGGTTTATGCGTTCATTTCGCGTTACAAGCTGCTGAAAAATTGGCGCAAGAAGGCATCTCTGCTCACATTTTAGACTTGCGTACCGTATATCCGCTCGATAAAGAAGCGATTATTGAAGCGGCAAGCAAAACAGGAAAAGTGTTGCTTGTGACAGAAGACAACAAAGAAGGAAGCGTCATGAGTGAAGTGGCGGCAATTATTGCCGAGCATTGCTTATTTGACTTAGATGCGCCAATTATGCGTCTTGCTGGTCCAGACGTTCCAGCCATGCCATATGCGCCAACGATGGAAAAATTCTTTATGGTTAACCCAGATAAAGTTGAAAAGGCGATGCGCGAATTGGCGCAGTTTTAAGGAGGAGTCACGATGGCGATAGAGAAAATTACGATGCCACAGCTTGGCGAAAGTGTAACGGAAGGAACGATCAGCCAATGGCTTGTGTCTGTTGGCGATCGTGTGAATAAATACGATCCACTTGCTGAAGTGATGACAGATAAAGTGAATGCAGAAATTCCATCTTCATTTGCTGGTGTGATTAAAGAAATTATCGCAAAAGAAGGGGAAACATTGCCTGTTGGCGCTGTCATTTGTACGATCGAAGTCGAAGGAGAAGGACGAGTAGAAGAAAAGCAAACGAGCGTGGAACACGAATTACTGCCGTCGAGTGAACAAACGAATAAACAACCGGTGAAAAAGCAAGCCGGTGAGCGTGGACGCTATTCGCCAGCTGTTCTTCGTCTCGCGCAAGAACATCACATCGATTTAACACAAGTGACAGGAACAGGGATGGGCGGTCGCATTACGCGCAAAGATTTACTTAAACTCATTGAGTCTGGTAACGTGCCAAAAGCGGATGCACCAAAACAAGTCGCTGAGCAAGTCCAACAAGTAGAAGTGCCGAAACAGGATATCGCACCAAAAATAGAGGCGTCAAAACAACAAGCACCAAGCATTCCTGTGCAAGCGGGCGACATCGAAATCCCTGTCACACCAGTCCGAAAAGCAATCGCAACAAATATGCTTCGCAGTAAACATGAAGCACCGCATGCGTGGACGATGGTCGAAGTCGATGTGACCAACTTAGTCGCTTATCGCGATTCGATTAAAGATGAATTTAAAAAGCGCGAAGGCTTCAACCTAACATACTTTGCGTTCTTTGTGAAAGCGGTAGCTCAAGCGTTGAAAGAATTCCCACAAATGAACTCGATGTGGGCAGGCGATAAAATTGTTCAAAAGAAAGATATTAACATTTCGATTGCGGTAGCGACAGACGATGCCTTATTCGTTCCGGTCATTAAACATGCCGACGAAAAATCGATTAAAGGCATTGCGCGTGAAATTGCGGAATTAGCAGCAAAAGTACGCGCAGGAAAACTCCGTCCAGAAGATATGCAAGGTGGGACATTCACCGTCAACAACACCGGCTCTTTCGGTTCAGTGCAATCGATGGGCATTATTAACTATCCACAAGCAGCGATTTTACAAGTCGAATCAATCGTCAAACGTCCTGTGGTTAAAGATGGTATGATCGCGATTCGCGACATGGTCAATTTATGTTTGTCGCTTGACCATCGCGTCCTCGACGGCTTAATTTGCGGTCGCTTCTTAGCACGCGTGAAACAAATCTTAGAAAACATGAATAAAGACAATACGCCAATTTATTAAACGAAAAGAGGGTGTCCACTTAGGACCCCTCTTTCATTATATTATCCATTAATTACAATTGTTCGTTGCCCAAGCTGTCTATATATACTACAATAAATATGAATGTTTCAAAAATTAAAAAGAAAGCGCTTTAAAGGTCTTCAAAGGGGAGGGATTGTAATGGCGGATTTTTTAACGATGAAAAACGTCTCGTTTCCTATTCCGACATATGACGAGTGGAAACAGGAAGCAGAAACATCGCTTAAAGGAAAAACATTTGAAAAGTTAGTGACAACAACGTATGAACAACTGCAAGTAAAACCGATCTATGTACGAAGCGATATAGAGGCAACTCCTGAGCAATATCCGGGGTTCCCTGGCTATGTGCGAGGGACGGAGCCAGATGGGTATATGAAAAAAACATGGGCAGTCAGTCAAGCCATTTCTGCCAAAAATCCTAAGGAATGGAACGAAATCGCAACATACGATATTGCAAGAGGACAGACAGAAATTCATCTTATTTTAGACGAGCTCGGATTTTCGATCACGTCGCTAGAGGATATCGAAACGATGTTTTCTGGCATTTCGCTTTCCGATTATTCGATTCGTCTCGATGCAGGGGCATGTTCGTTGTCAGCTTTGGCTCTGTTTGTCGCTTATTTTCATAAACAACAACTTTCGTTCGATTCATTGCGCGGAACAATCGGTATGGACCCGCTTGCGGCATTAGCGATAAAAGGGGAACTTCCTACGTCGCTTTCGACGCTGTATGACGTGATGGCGGATGTGACGAAATGGACGAAAGAACAAATGCCTCATATAAAGACGATCATCGTTCACGGAGAGCCGTATCATCACGGTGGGGCGAATGCGGTGCAAGAGTTAGCGTTTTCGGTTGCGACCGCTGTTGAATATATGAACGAATGTTTAAAGCGTGGGTTGACGGTCGATGAGGTGGCCGAACGAATGAGTTTTTCGTTTGCGATTGGCGCCGACTTTTTTATGGAAATTGCAAAACTACGCGCGGCTCGTGCGATGTGGTCGAATATTGTTCAAGCGTTTGGTGGTAGCGAACGAGCACAAAAAATGTCGCTTCATGCGCGAACGTCGTATTTCACGAAAACGGTGTATGACCCATATGTGAACATGCTTCGGGCATCAGCAGAAGCGTTTGCCGCGATTGTCGGTGGTGCAAATAGTTTACACGTTTCCCCGTTTGACGAAGCGATTCGACCAGCGAATGAGTTTTCCCGAAGAATTGCCCGTAATACACAATTGATTTTACGAGAAGAAGCGCACATCGGGAAGGTCATCGACCCGGCTGGTGGTTCGTATTACGTTGAAACGTTAACGGAACAGATCGCAGAAGCTGCATGGAAGCTATTTCAACAAATCGAAGCGAAAGGCGGCATGACAAAAGCGCTGGAAGCGGGAGTGGTGCAAGCAGAAATCGAAAAAATCGCGAAACTCCGCGAGCAAAACGTCAAGGTGCGCAAAGAACGAATCATCGGCACAAACGTCTACGCCAATTTAGCAGAGCCAAAACCGAATATCCAATCCGTATCGCCGTCAAAAGATGAATCGTATGATGGCGAAACGATGGAACAAAGCGGAAATTGGGTAGATAGCGCCATTGCTTTCGTTCATCGTCGAGCGACCGCTCGAGGAATCGATGCTGCGCTCACCATGACTGGTCCGTCGATTGCCATTTCCCCAGTTCGCCAATGGCGGCTATCCGAGCCGTTTGAGCAGCTGCGTCAAGCAGCGGAGCGGCATTTAGAAACGCACGGAAAGCGTCCGACCGTTCATCTCATCAATCTCGGTGCTATCGCCCATCATAAGGCGCGCGCTGATTTTATGACCGGCTTTTTTGAAGCAGGTGGATTTGCTGTCGTAAAAAATGACGGCTATATGTCGATTGACGAGGCGATAAAAGAATCGTTAGAAGCAAGCGGAACACACTACATCATTTGTGGAACGGACGAAAGCTATCTGGAAGCGGTCCCAGCGATCGCGAAAGCATTAAAGGTCGTGAATCCGCCACGAAACGTCTACGTCGCTGGAAAACAATCGCCGGAAATCGAAACTGCTTTTATAGAAGCAGGGGTGGACGGATTTATTCATATCGGTTCTAATTGCTACGAAACGCTTGTGACGTTTATGAAGGACATGGGGGTGGCTTTAGATGGAGCGGAAAGTTGATTTTACCAATATTTCTTTCCACCGAACAGGCGATACGGTGAGTGAACAACAATGGAAACAGGCTATCGAAGAAAAGCTGAAAACATGTATTGATGACCTCTTCTTCCAAACAAATGAACAAATTGCGATTAAACCGCTATATACAAAAAAAGATATCGAAGGATTTGATTTTCTCGATTATATGCCAGGCATTCCGCCATATTTGCGCGGACCGTACCCGACGATGTACGTTGTTCGTCCTTGGACGATTCGCCAATACGCAGGTTTTTCCACAGCCGAAGAAAGCAACGCTTTTTACCGTCGCAATTTAGCGATGGGGCAAAAAGGGCTATCGGTTGCGTTTGACCTTGCTACTCACCGTGGTTATGATTCTGATCATCCGCGCGTCGTCGGTGATGTTGGTAAAGCAGGGGTCGCCATCGATTCAGTGCTTGATATGAAAATTTTATTCGATGGCATTCCGCTTGACCAAATGTCCGTATCGATGACGATGAACGGGGCCGTGCTCCCGATCATGGCGTTTTACATTGTCACCGCCGAAGAGCAAGGAGTGACGCGAGACAAACTGTCCGGCACGATCCAAAACGACATTTTAAAAGAATATATGGTGCGCAATACGTACATTTATCCGCCAGAAACGTCGATGCGCATTATCGCTGACATTTTCGCCTATACTGCAAAATATATGCCAAAATTCAATAGCATTAGCATTTCCGGCTATCATATGCAGGAAGCGGGTGCACCGGCGGATATTGAGCTTGCCTATACGCTTGCCGATGGGCTTGAGTATGTACGTACCGGCTTAAAAGCAGGTATTGACATCGACTCGTTCGCGCCGCGCTTATCGTTTTTCTGGGCAATCGGCATGAACTATTTTATGGAAGTAGCGAAAATGCGCGCTGCGCGCGTGATTTGGGCGAAAATGATGAAAACATTTCACCCGAAAAATCCGAAGTCGTTGGCGTTGCGAACACATTCCCAAACATCGGGCTGGAGTTTAACCGAACAAGATCCGTTTAACAACGTTGTCCGCACGCTCATTGAAGCGCATGCAGCAGCGATGGGGCATACGCAGTCGCTCCATACGAACGCGCTGGATGAAGCGATTGCGTTACCGACTGATTTTTCTGCGCGAATCGCTCGCAATACGCAGCTTTATTTGCAAGAAGAAACGGGCATTTGCCGCGTCATTGACCCGTGGGCAGGCTCATATTATGTTGAAACGTTGACGAACGAGCTAATGGAGCGAGCGTGGAAGCATATTGAGGAAATCGAAAATCTCGGTGGTATGGCGAAAGCGATTGAAACAGGATTGCCAAAAATGCGCATTGAAGAAGCAGCGGCAAGACGACAGGCGAAAATTGATTCTGGAGCGGAAACGATTATTGGCGTGAACAAATATCGTCCAGAAAAAGAAGTACCAATTGACATTTTAGAAGTCGATAATACCGCCGTTAGGGAGCGACAAATTGAAAAATTAAAACAGTTGCGTGCTTCTCGGGATGAAGAGCGCGTACAACAGGCATTAGATGCCATTACAAAAGCGACGGAAACAGGCGAAGGAAACTTATTAGAATTGGCGGTAGAAGCCGCTCGTGCTCGTGCGACGTTGGGTGAAATTTCGTATGCGATTGAAAAAGTAGCAGGTAGGCATAAAGCGGTCATTCGTTCTGTTAGCGGGGTATATAGCGCCGAGTTTACGAACGAAGAAGAAATTGCGCGCGTGAAAAAAATGACGGATGAATTTTATGAGCTAGAAGGAAGAAGACCGCGCATTTTAATCGCAAAAATGGGGCAAGATGGGCACGACCGTGGAGCAAAAGTCATTGCCACGGCATTTGCTGATTTAGGGTTTGATGTCGATATCGGCCCGCTCTTTCAAACGCCAGAAGAGACAGCGCGACAAGCGGTTGAAAACGATGTGCACGTCGTTGGAATTAGCTCGCTTGCTGCTGGACATAAAACGTTATTGCCACAGCTTGTTGAAGAGTTGCGAAAATTAGGTCGGGAAGATATTATCGTCGTTGTTGGTGGGGTTATTCCACCGCAAGACTATGAATTTTTATATGAACATGGAGCGGCTGCCATTTTCGGACCAGGTACAATTATCCCGGTCGCAGCACAAAAAGTATTGCATGAAATTTATCGTCGACTCGGTTATGAGGAAGTGAGCGAATGAACGATGAGCGAACATCTCGGCCAGAATGGGCTGATGAAGGAAATATGTTTGCCACATCATACGTCAAAGGAAGCGACGGTGTTTATGCATCAAAAGAAAGACGGTGGGTGAAAAGAAAAGAACGTTCAGTTGAGGAATACGTCGCTGGGATATTAAATAACGAACGTACCATTTTAGCGCAAGCGATTACGCTCATTGAAAGCAATGCGGCAAAACATACAGAAAAGGCTCAACGCATATTGCATGAGCTCCTCCCCTATGTGGGGCGTTCCATTCGCATCGGCATTACCGGTGTACCGGGAGCGGGAAAAAGTACGTTTATTGAAGCGTTTGGGCAATTTTTATGCGACAAAGGGCATCGTGTGGCTGTGTTAGCTGTTGATCCGAGTAGTTCTGTTACAGGTGGAAGCATTCTTGGCGATAAAACGCGCATGGAAAATTTAGCTCGCCATCCGCGTGCGTTTATTCGCCCATCGCCATCGGGTGGCACGCTCGGTGGCGTACATCGAAAAACGCGTGAGACGATATTGCTTTGTGAAGCAGCAGGATATGATATTATTCTTGTTGAAACGGTTGGTGTTGGTCAAAGCGAAGTGGCAGTACGCGGCATGGTTGATTTCTTCTTATTACTCGCCTTAACGGGCGCCGGTGACGAACTGCAAGGAATGAAAAAAGGAATGATGGAGCTCGTCGATGCGATCGTCATTAATAAAGCAGATGGGGATAATAAAAAGAAGGCCGAGCTTGCGAAAGAAGAATATAATCAAATTTTACATTACTTACGTCATGCGACGAAAGGTTGGGAGACGAAAGCATATACATGTTCTTCTCTCTACGGAGAAGGAATTGAACAAATTTGGGAAGTAATCGAACGGTTTGTCCAAACAACAAAACAATCTGGCGTATTTGAAGAAAGAAGAAGAGAACAGATGAAAGATTGGTTGCACGCGATGATTAAAGATTATTTGCATATCCGCTTTTTTCAGCATCCGGCTGTACAGCAACAGTTGCCGACGATTGAACGAGATGTGATGGAAGGAAAACAACCGGTCACGATGGCCGCTCAGCAATTAATTCGTTTATATGAGCAGACGTAAAAGGTGTCCATTATGGGCACCTTTTATATTGGAATGTGTTATAATGGGGGCGGAGTGTGATAATTGTGTTAAAAATTGGTTATCGGACAGTAAAAACAGCGATTGGAACGGCGAGTGCTATTGCAATTGCTCAATGGTTACATCTTGAAAATTTTACTTCTGCTGGAATTATTACGTTACTTTGTATTCAAGTGACGAAAAAAAAGTCGTTACAAACGGCGCGCGCTCGGTTTGTTGCTGGTTTGGTCGGCTTATTGTTTTCATTTCTCTTTTTTGAAGGGCTTCATTATCATCCGCTCTCGATTGGGTTATTGTTGTTGTTTTTTATTCCGACGACCGTTTCATTGAAAGTGACCGAAGGGATTGCAACAAGTGCGGTTATTATTTTGCACGTATATATGGCAAAAACGATGACGTGGCATCTCGTATATAATGAAGTGATGTTAATGATTATTGGAATCGGCATCGCTTTACTTGTCAATATGTACATGCCGAGCGTTGAAAAAGATTTAAAAGAGTATCAACGTATTGTAGAAGATTTATTTCGCATTATTTTTAAAGAAATTGTTCATTATTTACGTACGAACGAAAGTTTATGGGACGGAAAAGAAATTGCGTTAGCGAGCGATACGTTAAAGCAAGCAAAGGCGCTTGCGTTACAAAACATTGAAAACCATTTTTTACGAAATGAAGATTATTATTATCGATATTTTCGTATGCGTGAACGGCAATTTGAAATTATTGAGCGCATGTTACCGCTCATTAGTTCAATGACGTATACGGTCGAACAACGCAATATGATTGCCGATTTTATCGACGAATTAAGCGATGCGATTCATCCAGGAAATACAGCCGATCATTTTATTCGACGGCTTGAAGAGATGAAAAAGCAGTTTCAACAAATGCCTTTGCCAAAAACACGCGAAGAATTTGAAGAACGAGCTGCTCTTTTGCATTTTGTGAAAGAGATGGAGCAATATCTAATCATTAAAAGTCAGTTATAGCGGTATGATCTCCCTTTTTTGATGCACAATAA
Organism: Anoxybacillus mongoliensis; assembly: GCF_014201515.1. Classification (GTDB taxonomy): domain Bacteria; phylum Bacillota; class Bacilli; order Bacillales; family Anoxybacillaceae; genus Anoxybacillus; species Anoxybacillus mongoliensis. The sequence goes on along the minus strand of NZ_JACHEQ010000014.1, from coordinate 18,615 downwards.
TTGAAAAAGGGTGAGATTATGCCGCTTTTGTTTGCTTTTTTTCTTTTTGTTTCACCGCTTTGGCCGCTTGGAGACAATCCGCGCGTTGGCGATCCGATGATTATTGTTAACAAACAAACGAACCAACTTGCTTTTATTCGCAATGGGAAAATTGAACGTATATATCGTGTTGCCACAGGAAAAACGAATGCGCTCACACCAGAAGGATTATTTACGGTTACGGTAAAGGCGGTGAACCCTTACTATCGGAAAAAAAACATTCCGGGGGGTGCACCGAATAACCCTCTTGGCACGCGCTGGATTGGATTTGATGCGCGCGGGACGGATGGACGAACGTATGGGGTTCATGGAACGAATCGACCTGAATCAATTGGACGTTATATAACAGAAGGATGTGTACGTATGCACAATCGCGATGTCGAGGCGTTATATCCGAACGTGCCACTAGGAACGAAAGTAGCGATTGTAAAAACAACTGAATCGTTCCAACAGCTCGGAAAAAAGTACGGAGCGCTCAAATAGAACAAGCTGGCCGAATGCGGTCAGCTTGTTCTATATCCACATGCTTAGTCCAGCGAGCAAAGAAGTCAAAAGCATCGAGCCGAGCATTAAATAAACAACAATTTTTTGCACTTTTTTTGAATGCATGTTCTTCACCTCTTGCTTCCTATTGTACAAACATGCTGTTCGGCAAACAAGCAGGAAAAATGCAAAAAAAGAAGGAAAAAAGAAAAAAGATGTCGAAATACATAGATGGTTTGCAACCGAGAACAACAAAGGGGTTGGGGATTTATGGAAGTAAAAAAAGTCGATCATATTGGTATTGCGGTCAAATCGTTAGACGAGGCGCTTCCGTTTTATACGGATACGCTCGGCTTATCGTGCGTTGGCATTGAAACAGTCGAATCAGAACAAGTTCGGGTAGCGTTTTTAAAAGTCGGCGATGTCAAGCTTGAACTGCTTGAGCCGCTTTCTGAACATAGTCCAATTGCTTCTTTTATTGAAAAAAGAGGTGAAGGTATTCATCATGTCGCGCTCGGCGTAGATGATATTGAACTGCGCATTCAGGAGTTAAAAAATAACGGCATTCGTATGATTCATGAGCAACCAAAGCGTGGTGCGGGCGGTGCACTGATCGCTTTTATGCATCCGAAATCAGCGCTCGGCGTGTTATATGAGCTTTGTGAAAGAGGCGGTGGGCAATAATGGATATGTACGATAAAATTAACGAACTATATGACCGTCGCCGTGAAATTGAGTTAGGTGGTGGCGACGATAAAATTGCTAAACAACATGAGAAAGGGAAGTTAACAGCGAGGGAGCGCATTGACCTTTTATTAGATGAAGGAACGTTCGTCGAGTTAAACCCATTTATTGAACATCGTTGCACCGATTTTGGATTAGCGGGGAAAAAAGGTCCAGGTGACGGAGTTGTCACAGGATACGGTAAAATCGATGGTCGAACAGTATTTGTCTTTTCGCAAGACTTCACCGTATTCGGTGGGGCGCTTGGAGAGATGCATGCGAAAAAAATTGCGAATATTATGGATTTAGCTGCGAAAACAGGAGCTCCGATCATCGGATTAAATGATTCTGGTGGTGCGCGCATTCAAGAGGGTGTGTTGTCGCTTGATGGCTACGGTCATATTTTTTACCGTAACGCCATTTATTCTGGTGTTGTTCCGCAAATTTCGGTTATCATGGGTCCTTGTGCAGGGGGGGCTGTCTATTCACCAGCCATTACCGATTTTGTATTTATGGTCGAGAAAACGAGCCAAATGTTTATTACTGGACCGAAAGTGATCGAAACGGTGACTGGAGAAAAGATTAGTGCAGAAGATTTAGGTGGTGCGCGCGTTCATAATATGATTAGCGGAAATGCTCACTTTTCAGGAGCGACAGAAGAAGAAGTGCTTGCGCAAGTACGACGACTGTTAAGCTATCTTCCACAAAATTGTCAAGAAAAGCCGCCTGTTGCACCTGTACAAAAGGAAAGCGATTACCGTCCCGATTTAGCGGATGCTATTCCCGTTGATGCGGTGCGTCCATACGATGTGCGAAACGTCGTGTGGCAAGTGGTTGACGAAGGATCGTTTATGGAAGTACAAAAAGATTTCGCGAAAAATATTGTTATCGGTTTTGCCCGCATAAAAGGGGAAGTTGTCGGACTTGTATGCAACCAGCCGAAGTTTATGGCGGGAGGACTAGATATTGACTCATCGGATAAAGCGGCGCGCTTTATTCGCTTTTGCGACTCGTTTAATATTCCGATTATTACATTTGAAGATGTGACGGGCTTTTTCCCAGGAGTCAAACAAGAGCATGGCGGCATTATTCGCCACGGGGCAAAAATTTTATATGCCTACTCTGAAGCGACCGTGCCGAAAATTACGGTCATTTTACGGAAAGCATATGGTGGAGCGTACGTCGCATTAAACAGCAAATCGATCGGAGCGGATGTTGTATACGCATGGCCGAATGCAGAAATTGCCGTTATGGGACCACAAGGGGCAGCAAACATTATTTTCGCCAGTGAAATTGAAAACAGTCCACATCCAGAAGAAACGAGAGCGCAAAAAATTGAAGAATACCGCGACAAGTTCGCGAATCCATATGTCGCAGCAAAATACGGCATGGTTGACGACGTCATCGATCCGCGCGACACGAGAATCAAGCTCATTCAAGCGCTCGATATGCTTCGTCATAAGCAGGAAGAGCGTCCAAAAAAGAAACATGGGAATATTCCGTTATAAATTGTTCAATGAAAAAGCGAACAGTACATGTACTGCTCGCTTTTTCTTATGAGAACCATGTTTGTAATTTTGGAATGCGACGAATAACAATCCAATCGAGAACAAAAGCGATGGCCAATGAAAGAGCGACTAAAGGCATCATAAGCCCTAATATGATAATGATGAGTGTGACGATTTGCATCGCTTTTTTGTTTTGTGGAGCAGATGGGACACCTAACGATCCTTTTGGGCGTCGCTTCCACCACATCACAACACCGCTATACGAAATGAATATGAGACCGAGGCAAGTGATAAGGCCGATCATTTGATTAAATAAGCCGAAATATCGACCTTCGTGAAGGGCAATACCAATTTCGATTACTTTAGCTAGCCAACCATAATCTTTAAAGCGCAAATCGGCTAACACTTTGCCGCTATATTGATCAATATGCAATGTAGCTTGATCTTGCGGCAAGTTTGGAAAGACCGAAACGGTATACACTCCTTTTTCTCCTTCAGGGAAGTAAATGGAAAAACCTTGATGAACATGTCGCTCTTTTGCAATTTGAATAACTGATTCAACTGGAATGGTCATTGTTCCGTTTTGATTCGATTCAGGTACAGGCATGTTTTCCGCCGCCCATGGCACGTCTGCTACTGATTTCGTTGGAATAACGGATTCTGGAATTTGACCGTCCCATAAGCCAGGGGGGTAGCCGGTGTGTGTTGCCGTGGCAATACGATTAATTTTATCGCCCATAAACCCAGCCCAAGGTAAACCAGTGAAAATAAGTAATAAAATAAAGACTGACAGCCAAATGGCAATCACGGAATGAATGTCTTTCCACATGACGCGCTTTCCTTCATTAAAGCGAATTTTCACAATGCCATATAAAGAACGATTTCTTGGCCACCATAAATATAATCCTGTTATTAATAAAATGACAGCCCAGCATGCAGCAAGTTCAACAATTCTGTCGCCAATTGTTCCTACCATTAATTCACCATGCAGCTTGACAATGATATTCATGAGTTTGTCTTCTTTTGCGATTTTACCAAGAATATCGCCGGTATATGGGTTAACAAAAACGATATATGTTTCACCATCTAAAACGACGCCAACTTCAGTCGAACGGTGTGGAGCATCGCTTGGCCGATAGCTGACGACTGTAGCATGTTCATACGTATTTGTAACTTTTTCAATGAGGGTACTCGGTGCCAACTCATGTTCCCCTTCTTCAATATAATAGTAGTCTTTGTATAAAAACGATTCAATTTGTGGTTTAAATAAGTAGATAGCTCCGGTGATGGAAAGAATAATTAAAAAAGGTGCGAAAATAATTCCGGCATAAAAGTGCCAACGCCATATAGCCTTGTATAAATCTTTGTTTGATAATGAATTCATAAAAACCTCCTGTTTTACTATGAAATGAAGTTCAATGTGAATGATATAACGAAATTGTGACAAATGTGTGAAGCGGAAGAAAAAAATTATGTGCATGTGTTCATCGCCATATGAAGGAAAATTCGTTATACTTAAAGATGAGTACATACATAGGAGGATGCGAGATGGTAAACGAACAGCGTTTAGTCGAAGAATTTTTAGAGCTTGTGCAAATTGATTCAGAGACGAAATATGAGCGCGACATTGCGGATGTGTTGAAAGCGAAGTTTGAAGCGCTCGGTTTGCACGTCATTGAAGATGATACGACTGCGCAAACAGGGCATGGAGCAGGAAATTTAATTTGCACATTGCCAGCGACAAAAGAAGGAGTTGATCCGATTTACTTTACATCTCATATGGATACCGTTGTGCCAGGAAAAGGGGTAAAACCGTCCATTCAAGATGGATATATTGTAACAGATGGTACGACGATTTTAGGAGCGGACGATAAAGCAGGACTTGCTGCGATGTTTGAAGCGATCCGAGTATTAAAAGAAAAACAAATTGCGCACGGCACAATTCAATTTATTATTACTGTTGGAGAAGAGTCCGGGCTCGTTGGGGCGAAGGCGCTTGATCCGTCGCTCATTCAAGCGAAATTTGGATATGCACTAGATAGCGATGGAAAAGTTGGACAAATTATCGTTGCTGCTCCGACACAAGCAAAGTTGAAAGTGACCGTTCACGGAAAGACGGCTCATGCGGGTGTTGCACCAGAGCGTGGCGTATCGGCAATTACAATCGCCGCCAAAGCGATTGCGCAAATGCCGCTTGGGCGCATCGATGAAGAAACGACCGCAAACATCGGCCGTTTTGAAGGTGGAACACAAACAAATATCGTTTGCGATCGCGTGGACATTTTAGCAGAGGCGCGTTCGCTCGTTCCAGAAAAAATGGAAGCGCAAGTCGCGAAAATGAAAGAAGCGTTTGAACGAGTAGCGGAAGAAATGGGTGGTCGTGCAGATGTTCACGTGGAAGTGATGTATCCAGGATTTAAATTTGGCGACGGCGATCATGTTGTTGAAATCGCAAAACGAGCAGCCGAAAAAATTGGTCGTCCGCACGAGCTGTTGCGTAGCGGTGGCGGTAGCGATGCCAACGTCATTGCTGGATTTGGCATTCCAACTGTAAACTTAGCGATCGGTTATGAAGAGATCCATACGACAAATGAACGAATGCCAATTGAAGAACTTGTCAAAGCAACTGAAATGGTCATCGCGATTATTGAGGAAGTGGCTGCGAGGGGGTGAAACGATGAATAAAGTCGTCGTTTTTCAACTTGCGAACGAACAATACGCCATTCCGGTTGAACATGTTGTTTCCATCGAAAAGATGAGCCATCCGACGCTCATTCCAAGCATGCCTTCGTATATGCTTGGTGTTGTTCGCATTCGCGGTGAGCTTGTTCCCGTGCTTGATACGTCACAAATTTTATATCGCCGTCCGTATACGGAAGCAGAGAAAACGCGGCTTGTCGTTGTGCATACGGGCGATTTACACGTAGCATTTATCGTAGACGATGCAAAGGAAATTATTGATATTCCATCACATATGATGAAGCAAGTGAATATGCTTGCCTATCAACAGACGCCATACTTTATTGGCATTGCGAATTTACCTGATCGGCTCATTACTGTCATTGATCCGACAATATTGTTTGACAATTTAGAAGGAGCAAGCACGATTAAAGAACATATGAGGAATGAGAAACAGAACACTTGAACGAGAAAAGACGATTATGGTATGTTCTTTTTTGAACAAACAAAAATAGAAAGGAACATTTGCTATGGCGAAACAACAAATTGGTGTAATCGGTTTAGCGGTCATGGGAAAAAACTTGGCGCTCAACATTGAAAGCCGTGGTTATTCCGTCGCCGTATATAACCGTTCGCGTGAAAAAACAGACGAGTTTTTACAAGAAGCGGAAGGGAAAAATGTTGTCGGTACATACAGCATCGAAGAGTTTGTTAACGCGCTTGAGAAGCCGCGCAAAATTTTATTAATGGTGAAAGCAGGCGCCGCAACAGATGCAACGATTGAGCAATTAAAGCCGTATTTAGAAAAAGGCGATATCGTCATCGACGGCGGCAATACGTATTTTAAAGATACACAACGCCGCAATAAAGAACTTGCGGAACTTGGCATTCATTTCATCGGCACAGGCGTCTCTGGTGGAGAAGAAGGAGCGTTAAAAGGGCCTTCGATTATGCCAGGTGGACAAAAAGAAGCACATGAACTCGTTCGCCCGATTTTTGAAGCGATTGCGGCAAAAGTGGACGGCGAGCCGTGCACGACGTATATCGGTCCAGACGGTGCGGGCCATTACGTAAAAATGGTGCATAACGGCATTGAATATGGCGATATGCAATTAATTGCCGAAGCATACTTTTTATTAAAACATGTGCTCGGCTTAAACGCCCAAGAGCTTCATGAAGTATTTGCCGAGTGGAATAAAGGGGAATTAGATAGCTATTTAATCGAAATTACAGCAGACATTTTTACAAAAATCGATGAAGAAACAGGCAAGCCGCTTGTCGATGTCATTTTAGACAAAGCAGGGCAAAAAGGAACAGGAAAATGGACGAGCCAAAACGCGCTCGATTTAGGTGTTCCGCTTCCAATTATTACGGAATCGGTATTCGCTCGCTTTATTTCTGCAATGAAAGAAGAGCGTGTGAAAGCAAGCAAGCTATTAGCTGGTCCAGCAGTGAAACCGTACGAAGGCGACCGTGCGCATTTCATCGAAGCCGTTCGTCGCGCGCTTTACATGAGCAAAATTTGCTCGTACGCCCAAGGCTTTGCGCAAATGAAAGCAGCATCGGAAGAATACAATTGGAATTTACAATACGGCAATATCGCGATGATTTTCCGCGGTGGCTGCATTATTCGTGCGCAATTTTTACAAAAAATTAAAGAAGCGTACGATCGCGATCCAGCGCTACCAAACTTATTGCTCGATCCATACTTTAAAGAAATCGTCGAAAACTATCAACAATCGCTCCGCGAAATCGTCGCAACGGCAGCGATGCGCGGCATTCCAACACCAGCGTTTGCAAGCGCCTTAGCCTACTATGACAGCTACCGAATGGAAACATTGCCAGCAAACCTTATTCAAGCCCAGCGCGACTACTTCGGTGCGCATACGTACGAACGCATCGACAAAGAAGGCATCTTCCATACCGAATGGTTGAAATAAACGAACACCCCCTAGAAATGGCTCTAGGGGGTTATACTATGGTAATTTTGTTAAAATATTATAAAATTTCTAAGTAAATAATTGACATATCTTTTTTTTTTTTATAATGTACGTGGATGTATATTAATTGCCTATTACAGTTTGAATGTATATATTTTGCGAAGTTAGTCTTTGTAGTTTGTAGTATAGAAGCGGCTTATTTTGAATGATAAGTACAATATGAGAAAGGATTATGTATGGATGAAATGGTGTTCTGTACTATTCCGAATGATAGCAAATATGAAATTAGATGTTGCCTTGATTTCTATTTATTTGGGTATTCTCGTTTTTTATTGTATAAACCCGTATACAATAAATCCAGCTGAGTTTATTTTGTACAAGAAATATTTGCTTCCTATTGGAGTTGTTGTCTGGCTGTTGGCAAGTTTTCGCCTACATTTTTTGATTATGACCTCAACTCCGGTTGATTGGATTTTGATGAATAATATCATACAAAAACCGAAAAAGATCATCGCTAATCAAATAACTATTCTATTCACATGTTTTTTCATATTACAAATACTGATTGCAGGAGTTGTAGCAAGTGCGATTGTTGTAAACTATTCGGCAGGTTGGGATCTTTTTAAGTTTCTTTTTCGGTTGTACTGGATTTGTTTTGTTCTCCCATTCATATGGGCATGGATCATCGGATTATTTATCAGCATGATTGATGCATACTATTCTCACAAAAAATCAATGTTGCTCCTCAGTGTATTTCTTCTATGGATTATGACACTATTTTCCCTTGAATATAGCCCGTTTCAAGTGTTTATTGAAAATCGCTTTCCTTATATTGATCCTTTATTTAGTCTGACCTTTCTAAAAGAAAATGTATGGATTCAGTTGGTATATGTTGTTTGTTCGATCATGATTTGCATTGTATTTATGAAAATGAAACGTACAGCATTTGGATTAGCTATAAGTGTAATGTTGATTATTTCTGTCACATTTACAATCTATCATACTCAAACGAAATTTCAGCTAGATGATATTTTACTCGCAAATGACTACAAACTTTATCAACATATAAAATATAAAACTCATCACAATAAAAGTATGACAAGCAATTGGAGAATAACGGGAATCGAGGTCGAACCTGAATCTCGATATCCAATTAAAGTTGAGCTCACTTTAGACAAAAAAGCTCCTTTTGTGCGTTTTTCGATGAACGAGCAATTCGAAATCGACCACATAAAAAGCGGAGGAAAAAATTTATCTTTTAATCAACAAGGAAGCATTGTTGAAGTCGAAACGAGTGGTGTTCATTCCATGATCATCTATTATAAACATACTTTCGGTTCTAGCTTTTATCCGCTAACATCGAACATTGTTTTACTGCCGTTCGAGGCAAATTGGTATCCACAGTCAACTCATTCGAATATTTATACGATAGACTCATCTGGAACTTTTCATACTAATGTCGAAACGAAAAAATGTAAACACATAAAGGTAATTGAGGGAAAAGAAAAGTATAGTTGGCATGGAGATCATTTAGATTGTCTATCCATTATAAGAGGTCCCTACAAACAAATGGAAATTGAAAATACGAAGTTAATCGTTTATGAACCATTTTTGACGAAAACGAAGAATTATAGAGAATTGAAGAATCAACTTGTTTCGATTCGTAGTGAGCTTTGTGAGTTATTTACTAATCTTAAAAATACAGATTATTGTATGAATGAAATTAAAACTGTTGTTATTATTCCCAAAAGCTTAAGTACAACAAATCTCTTGCTATATGACAGCACAGTTACTAACGGAAGCTATACGTTCTACGTCGATCCTTTTCTTGACGTTAATGACAAATCGGTAACAGCATATGTCCAGGAATTAGCCGCCTTTTTGATCCCATACAGACTGTTTGAAAATGAACAGATAAGCATCTTTGTCGGTCAGTATTTAATGGAAAAACTACGTATTCCATCAAGTGGATCTTTAAAAACGATAGTGGGGAAATCTTCTATCAGTTTGGAATCATGGAATCACTATATGAAACTGGCGATGGAAGAGAAAGAAAAGGTGCTTATTCAAATGGCAAAAGAAATGGAGAGAACAGACTGATGCTAGAATTAAAAAACGTTACTATCACATATAACCGCCAAATCATTTTGCATAGTTGCCATTGTAAGCTTCCGTCTCAATCAATTATTGTGGCAAGGAATCATATTCATACGGATATTATGGCGAGAACGTTTGCTGGCTTTCATCCTTTAGATGAAGGCGAAATACATTTAGATGAAAATGTTGTAACGAGAAAGGAAAAATCGAGTAAAAACGTATTTTTTGTCATACCGGAAAACTACAATCAGTTGTGGAGGAATTATCGTTTACGTGAAATGCATAAGCTGTTGAATCGCTCATTTCGGAAATCTGAATTGTGCGAAAAGTATTGTATACCACCCGATGCGACAATGGATTCGTTAACAGCATTTCAACGGCTAATTTATCTCATTTCTCTTGGACAAGCATTAAAACGTATCATATTTATTTTTGATCAGCCGACGAAATATTTCGATTTTGAGGATTTAAACCATTTTTATCACTTTCTAAAAGAGGATTTTTCGGATGTACATTATCTCATTTTTACGAATCGAATCGAAAACGTATTTTTAAAGTTTTCTAATCCTATTTATCAAATCGATCGATCGCATAAAATCATTTGCTTTGAAAGGGGGGATAAGAATGCTGGTCGATGACATTATGCATTCTGTAGGGATTTGATGAGTTTAAATGTCTTGCTGAAGAAAAAGATCGAATGACAAAATTTAAAACTAAAGGAGGAAAAATGCATGTTAGTAAATCGAAAAAACAAGTGGAAATCAAAATGGATTTCTTTATCGCTTGCAGCAGCAGTAATTGCAACTGCTAGTGCGGCAGTTGCAGAATCTGCAACTGCCTCTTTAGATGGTTCAAGTACTTATAAAGACACATCCATTATTAAAGCAACTACAAATGGTACAGGAACAATTTATGCGATAAATAATGGAGCAAATACGCAAACTAGAGGATATGCTTATAAGTCTATTGATTGGTGGCCTGATAGCATTGTAGCTTCTACGAACTGGCTAAATCCAGGACAAACAGAAAACCGCATTTTTACGCAAACGGCAGGAGATAAATATTACGGTCAAATTGTCGGCCAAACAGTTGGATCAAGAGGAAGTGTGACTATTACAGTTAAGTAGTCAAGGTTGGTTATGAGCGCTATAAATATCAGGGATGTGTATGACGGCACTTCCCTGATTTTACTTGTTCTATATCCAAAATTATCATACGCTCTTCAAAGAAAGTTGGTGAGCAATCATGAGATGGAAATTTCTTTTTGTATTTTATTTAAAACACATGTTCAAAAGTAAGTTATACGCCAGTGCTAGCATCTTATTTTTTGTTTTGTTGATTGTTAGACTCATTTTGTTCTTTTCAGATCCGTATGATATGGAAGCGTATGGACAATTGCCACATGAAGTTTTTATGCTTGTACAAATGATATCGATCTTTTACATTGTTTTTTTCTATCTTCTTCATTCAAAGGAGCTTCTTTATGGCGTTCAGTCATTTTTTACAGATGGGTATCGGATTATGTGGGAAAAAATGAGCTCAATGTTTGCGGCTCATGTGTTGTACCAAGGAGTTATGGTAGTTTTTTCTTATCTCATTTTTGCCATTGTTTATTTTTTTGTAGGTATTGAGCCTTCCAATATTTATTTGTCCTTGTTTCGATTTCTTGTCGTTTATATGTTCGGCCCGCTTGTGCTTAGCAGTATGTACGGCTTGGCTGTGGCGATGTTATTTGGAACGAAAAAGATTAGTTTTTTTGCGATACTGATTATATGGATTACAACTGGACCGATGACGACGGAACTATTTATTCATTTCTTTATAAAGGTTCATGCGAATGACTGGAAATCTCTTCTTTTTATAGGTAAGCATGCTATTCAACATATATATGACTCTTATATTGGTTTTGAGGTTGATCGTGGTAATGAACTAAAACTTTTCACATGGTTTCTCGTTTTTTTCGGCATCATTTTCATGTTGTCGCTTCGTTGGGTGCTCACAAAGAGCGAGCGGAATGCCGTCGTAAAAGTGCTTCTAGTGTTGCCGCTTTTTGTTGTAGCGTCAGCTTATGGAGCTGTGCAATCAAATACAAAAGCGTTTACTCGAGCCGATCAAACAATGGAGATCGATGACTATCGAAAGATGAACGAGGATGTAAAAACAGACTTGCGGTATGATATCGAGTCGTACGCCATTTCATTGAACGAAAAACAGGCTACCGTGCATATAAAGTTCTCCCGTATGGAGACGACTAAGCCGACGTTTCAATTGTACCATGCTTATCCAATAAAATGGATTAAATCTAATCGCCAACAGGTAGAATTCACAAGAAATGGAGATATCGTGACAGTTTACTTGCCTGAACGCACGTCTTCCCTCATTTTTCGCTATGACATCGTGGATACGAGTCTTATCCCTTATACGAATGGACGGACGGTTCTTCTTGCTGATAAAGCGTGGTATCCGAAAAAAAGGGAGTCACAAATGCTGACAGTATATGAATTTAAAATTATTGGAACTAATTATCGATTGACTTTGGATACATTCACGGATCGATTTTTTCCAAAAGAAAAACATGCTTTTACGTTGAAAGTGGATGGTGATGTGCTATTTTGCAATTTGCCGAAGCGTGGAGAGGTTTACTACGGTAAGGCGCAGGCGGTCACGCTGATCAAGGGGCAAGGCAACCAACTTGTTTATAAAGGCTATCAGATTACATATCCGGCCGACTGGCCAGATATGGGAGAGAGGGTTTCAACGGTGGTACCGCAGTTGGAAAAGGCGTTTCAAGACGTGCGGCAACTTGCACAGACTGATGTTTCAAGACTTCCAAAAAGAATTGTATTTTCTAGTTTTGGACTGTCTTCGTTTATGACAGATGATCATCTTATTTATAACACTAATGATTTATATGCTATCGATCAATACATCTTAGATCGAAATTTTTATGAAGAAATGCTTTTTCTTTCCGTGCCTCCGAAAGGTTCGTTGATCATGTATCACGAGTGGATTTCGTTGGCTATCCGGTGGCTGATGCAAAAAAACGAGTTGTCCGCGATCGAATGGGTATCAAAAAGCTATCTATTCGTGGCACAGCCGCTGTCCGTGCAGAAACAGATTGAATCCATTTACAAAAGTTTTCAACCACTCAGCTTAGAACAAAAGCAACAATTTTTACGAACATGGTATGAAAAAATGGATGAGACATGGACATGGGAACAAGTGTTACAATTAGTAAAGGAGTCGGGGACCATTGGAGATTTACATTGAAGAACTGACCAAAGTCATCAAAAAGAAACATATTTTATCGGATGTGACGCTTTCGATTTCGGGAATTTACGGATTATTAGGACCGAACGGTGCTGGGAAGACAACGCTAATGAAAATATTAGCGGGGTTGCTAGAGTTTGACGCTGGGTGCGTGTATCTTGGAGAAGAGGTGATTAGTACACGCAATCGTGTGAAGCGAACGGATCATATCGGGTATTTGCCGCAAGATTTTATGATTTATCCAGAGTTAAAGGTGTATGAAGTGCTCGAGCATATTGCAATTCTTCAAGGGGAGCATCCAGCGTCGTGCCAAAGTAAAATTAAGAACGTTGTCGAACAAGTGAATTTATCTGAACATATCAATAAAAAAATGCGGGAACTGTCTGGTGGTATGCGCCGGCGTGTCGGCATTGCCCAACTTTTATTACGCAAGCCGTCTGTGCTCATTTTTGACGAGCCGACAGCGGGGCTAGATATTCGCGAGCGTGTACGTTTTCGCAATTTATTGAAACAGCTTGGAAAACGTCATACGGTTATTATTTCTTCACACATTGTTGAGGATATTGAGTTTCTTTGCACGAAAATTGGCATTATTGACAAAGGGAGAGTTTTATTTGAAGGGACGCCAGAGGAATTAAAGAAAAAAGCAGAACACTGCACATATGAAATTCATGTGTCGTTTGAAGAACTTGATGAAGTCATGGCGACAAAGGAAGTAGTCCAAATGAGCGAAGAGCCATCACACGTTGTTGTCCGCGTATTATCGGATCATCCTGTCGGTCAGCGGGTGAGTCCACGGCTAATGGATGGGTATTTAGCTCTTTTAAAAGAGGCGGATCTTTATGAATAAGCTTATTCATTTATTTAAGTTTGATGCCAAGTTATTAGGTTATTTATATAGTTTTCCTTTTGTCATATACGTGCTGTGCATGTTGCTCATGTTGTCTTTTGCTGCCCGCTCCAATGATCCATTTATGCCATATATCGTTGTCCAAGGTATTGCTGTGCCGATTGCCGGTTGGCATATCGTGTTTTTATACAACAGCCTTTACGAAGAAGGAGCAACAGAAACGTTATTGCCTTACTATCGCAAAGTGTTTTTTATCGATATCATCCGTTATGCAGCGTTGCATGGAACGTTCGTTTTCCTTCTTGTTGGCTTAACAGTATGGCTTAATGGTACGCAATTTTTCACGGTTCCCTTAATTATTCATCTAATGATGTTATTTATCTTTTATCAAATTGTGGGACTTGCTGTTTTAAGTGCTGTTCGAAGTTTAGATGTTGCGCTTGCGATCATAGCGATGTATACGTTTATGGAAGTGGCGACACAAGGAACGTTTATGCCGTGGCCGCATATATTTATTTTTCGAGAACCTGTTGATTCGATTTCAATGTTTCTTCCTTTGTTTTGGTTAATTATTGGTGTTTTTTTATCCATTGTACAAATATGGAGGACATTTAAATAAACCATGATGCATAAGTACCTCATCGTACAGTAGCTATCGAATGGACACATTGCCAGCGAACCTTATCCAAGCTCAACGCGACTACTTCGGTGCGCACACATACGAACGCATCGATAAAGAAGGCATTTTCCATACCGAAATAAACGAATTCCCCCTAGGGCAAGAGGCTCTAGGGGGTGTACTATTGGCGATTTTATAAAAATATTGGTTCTGCACTAAAATTTATATTAGACTTTTTTCATCATACTCCCCACTCATGCCTCCAAGAGAAAACAAGCAAACTAATATTCTTGCATATGCTTGTTTAGAAAAGTGCACCATTTGTCAAGTATATGTTGTGATGATGAACCAAAAATTCCTAAAAAATTAATTGACTTTTTTTTTATTCTAAAATTGTAATGAATTGTTTATTATGGAAGGAGGTGAGGGTATGCGGATAAAAAGAAGTGTTGCGTCCACTTTGATTGTTTTAAGTTTAATAGTTGTAGGAAGTGTTAGTGCAGCGTCTTACGTTACTTATGCCACTACTCTTCCTATGTTGTCTGGTGATAAGTCTTTGGCAAGTGCTAACAAAACGAATAACAGCAAGAGTAAAGTAGAAAATTCTGTTGTTGGACAAGATTATAAAGCAAATAGTAACTATTCACCCCAGTGCTAGTGTATAAAAAAGCCCAGCACAAATCGGGCATCCTCGTGATGGAAAATGCCCTAAGTGGTAGAAAGAACACGATCGAGCGTGTCGCCCGTCAACAGAAGACATAACGAGTCCCACACGTTTTTTTCGTGTTTCGTCAGTGTGGAAACGATGCTTCTTGTGATGCAAAACGACTGGGCGAATGTTTCTTCGCGAAACGTACCCGAAATGTTCTCTTTCACTTTGACCATGCGCAGATCGCGTTCGGCTTGGTTATTGTCAAAGGGAACGTGCACTTCACGTAAGAAACGCAGCGCTTCTTCCTTTCGTTTCTGAAGCCGTCGAATAAAAGCGAGTGCTTTTTTCGGAAGAGGCGTCATCGTTTCCAATCGGTGCTGTGCTTTCATAAGGATGCGATCATACACTCGTTCCCATCGTTTCGCTTCTTTTTCGGAAAGTGCACCGTGGTGGGCTTCAACGGCTTGCTTGGCAGCTAACAGAAACGTCGTCATGCGCGATGCCCATGTATGTCCTTGTTCGATGAAACCCTTCAATTCACGCAAATGATGGGCATGACAAAGGGCATGTGTGGCTTGCGTGTATTTTGGATACGTACCGAACCCATCGTGCATCATCGTCCCTTGATATCGCGGAAGAATCCCGATGTCATCGGTCGCTTTCTTTCCACGAGAAACGTGAGGAGCCAAGTACGTGTATTTTGATGTACACGCGACATGCACCCATGCGAGTTTCCCTTTGATGCGCAAACTCGTTTCATCGACATGCAGGATGTTGGATTCAAGTAAGGCGTCTTCGATGATGTCCATATTCGATTCTAGCGCTTCGCGTCCTCGTTTCACCATATTGGCAAGAGTTCCCGTACTGATTGAGTGTTGATATAATGCTTCGATCGTATCACTCAAACGTTTGTAAGGGATCAATTGGATATGATGCAAATAAACAACGAGCGCCGTGAGACGTGGACCGTATTGCACATGATTCGTGACATGTGGTGGAAACTCCGCTTGTTGAACACATCGGCAATGTGGACAGGATTTCACTTCACGTTCATGTTGTGTCACCTCGATCGTCACGGGAGGGAGATCGAACACTTGACGGACATCGACTTTGAACGGTTTGACTTCGCGCAAAGAAGCCCCACATCCTTGACACGTATGCACACGATGAACGATGCGATGATGTGGACGTTCCACTTGACGGAGCGTCGTTCCTTGATGTCCTTCTTGTCCGCCTGGCTTGTTGCCAGATGGCTTGCGAGAAGAATGGGTGTGAAAACGGTCAGAAGATGGGGGCAAATGGCTATTGGAGCTGTTTTTTTCGTGCGTGCTTCCAGCTCTTGAACGCGATACTTCAGTTGTTCATTTTCTTTGCGCAGCTGTTTGATTTCGTGACGCAAATGTTCATTTTCTTGAACGAGTTGATGAATGAGCTGTTTTTGTTGTTGGACTTTGCTGATTAAGCTCTCAACTGTAAATACAGCTTGTTGTACCGTCAACATGCGATTCACCTCCTTGTCTATCAATATTCACATCATAGACAAGCTGACGTCCTTGTCCATGAGGCAACATTTCGTGCCAAAGAAGCACATTTAGCGCATGATTACTATCATTCGACGACGACCCAAGCAGCGGAAGTAGCGAAACGAGCGGAAGTGAAGCAACTCATTTTGACACATATGAGTTCCCGTTATCAAGGGGAGATGTGTGACCAACTGCTAGAAGAAGCAAAAGCGATTTTCCCGAACGTGGCTATTGCATTTGATTTTGCCTCGTTTCCGATTCCGAAACGAAGCGCGGAGTAAAAAAGAGCTGGCCGATGATGCAGGCCAGCTCCTCACAAAGACTCATATCGGAGCGTACAAAACGCTCGACATACGATTTTCTCCTCTTGTTCATAATTTTGGAATGTCGATTGAAAAAGAAAAATGTCGAATGAAAAATATCGAAAAAAATGTTTGATTATTTACAATGAATGCGAAAGAAACGAGCAAATATGTAAAAAGAGGGGAGAGTCATGCCGTTTTCAAAATCAGCCAGTGCTGCGATGACACGCAGTAGTTATTCAAGGACAGTGAATACTCATGTGACAAGTACGGCGACAAAGACAGAAAAAGTCAACCATCCACAAAATAGCTCAGCTAAATCGAGCAAACCATCCATTCCAAAAGACACCGTACATATTAGTCAAGAAGCACGGAAGGCATACGAATTAGCGATCAATCCAGTAAGAAACACGATTGGAAATACAGTTTATAAACCTATTGATTTTATCAAAAGGGAAGCTTCAAGAAATTTAGGAAATCAAACAGAAACCGCGCTCTATAACCCTGTAAAGAGCATTAAAAATGCGCTCCAGTCTGCGGTCAAATCATTCGAAACAGACACGGTGCAAATGAGTAAAGAAGTTCAAGAAGCGTCTCAGCAATCACAAAAATCAAATGATGTAAAGAAAGCAAAAGAAGAAGCGCTCACTCGACAAATTCGACTATCTTTGTATAATATGGACAAAGACGTTCGTACTGTCGTCGTCCATAGTCTGTCACAGGACGTATACACGGCTTCAAAAAACAAAAGTGACAAAGGATGGTCCGCAACAAAGGAACTAATCGAAGTGGTCACCGACTTCGTTCCGATGGTAGGTACGATCAAAGATGCTTATTGCTTGTATCAAGTGTTAAGCAATCCGAAATCCGATGCAAAAGATGTGGCCGAAGC
Source organism: Anoxybacillus mongoliensis (assembly GCF_014201515.1). GTDB lineage: Bacteria > Bacillota > Bacilli > Bacillales > Anoxybacillaceae > Anoxybacillus > Anoxybacillus mongoliensis. Next base: position 1,038 of record NZ_JACHEQ010000014.1, on the reverse strand, counting down.
GTTAGTTGGTTTTATTCCGGGACTAGGTGATCTAAAGAGCATTGCAAAAGTAACAAATGCCATTAAGAAAGCATTTGATATTGATCCGAAAAAATTAGATCAGGCTGTGAGTATTATTAAGGGTATTGGTAAAGGGGAACAAGTATTAGATAAAGTCAAGACATATGAACAGGCTAGAAATAAAGCACTAGACCTAGTTGGAGATTTAGGACCAAATTCAAAGCCATATATAGGAACTCTTAAGTCAAGTGCTGGATATGGTAAAGTAATTGGTAGGCAGTCTGCTGACGGAAAAGTAAGATGGAGATTAGATTATGACCCAAATAAGGGTATACATATAAACATTGAAGATTTTCGCAATGGTAAAGGGGCTAATGCTCGAAAAATCGTTATTCCATTTGAGGGTAACGAAAGCACCTTTAAATCTTTATTAAAACATTTGAATAGGTAAGGGGGAATTTGAATGAGTTTATTTGATGAGTGTATTGAGGCACTAGGTGAGAATGTACACGTCTTATCTGATAGTGAGAGAGAGCAAGTACTAAGAGATTTTGAGAATTCTTTTCCATTTACTGAGTGGGGGCGTATTGAATGGGAGAAAGTGACTTATCATGCTAAAGTGAATACAGTTGATGAGATCATCTCCTTTTTGAACCAAAACATTGATGAATACAGCAACGTTATATATGTAATTTGGGATGAAGGGACATTACCTATAATTCAATCTGAGTTAAATAAAGTATTTGAAGTTATAGATGATGTTACTGCTGTAAGTTTTGATACATGGATATTTTCACCATCTTCAGGATATGTCATTGAGATATTTCATGACGGTGAAGTAAGAATAGGATTGAAGTAAAATATCATTGAATTAACCCTCAAAAGGGGAATATAAATTCTCTTTTGAGGGTTTTCTACTAGTGACATAATGCCGAACGAGCTGCTATATACATCCAAATTGACATTTTAACTTCTGATTCACGCAGCACACCCGATGCGGCGTAACGCCTCATCTGGGTGCTGTAAGACGTGCTGTTC
>NZ_JACHEQ010000013.1 GCF_014201515.1 Anoxybacillus mongoliensis | reverse complement strand
ATCAAAAGCAAGCTTTTGATTCGTCCGCTCGACTTGCATGTATTAGGCACGCCGCCAGCGTTCGTCCTGAGCCAGGATCAAACTCTCCATAGAAAAGTTATCCTTAGCTTCTTTACGCTTTTCGCTTCGTTCAGTTTTCAAGGAACATCTTGTCGTTTTTTGCGACTTTTTTAATTTAACATATCGTTTTTTTTGTGTCAAGAATCTATTTTTATATTTTTTATTATCGCATCATAACAGCGACGTTTTAAAATATAGCACGTTCTTCTTTAAAATGCAACTACTTTTTTAAATTCTTTTTACATGTTTCCCGAACATATACGCTCCTATTCCAACAATGATAAAAAACGATCCGATTGCTTGTGATAAATAAACGTTCTCGTCTAACCATATATAAGCTAATACAATTGCTCCAATAGGTTCGAATAAAATAGCCATCGATACCATCGCAGCATTTACCCATTTCATCGCCCAATTAAAAAGAGAATGGCCCAACAATGTCGGGATTACGGCTAACAAAATAAAATAACTCCAGTCATCCACATCATATGAAAAAAATGAATACCGAAATAATGTCACATATCCACTTAATACAATAGAAGCAATACCATAGACGATGTACGTATACGTAATTAAAGAAAATTGCTTTCGTAAATGTTGACCAACTAGCCAATAACCTGTTACCATAGCACATGCAATTAATGCAAGCACATCACCATACAGTGCTTCACCACTTACCCGAAAATCCCCCCAACTAATAATGACACTACCTAAAATCGCAAGCAACGCACTAATCCATTCACTTGTTGTTATATTTTCTTTAAAGAAGAAAAAACCTCCTATGAAAGCAAATATTGGTTGTAATGTAACTAAAACGACAGAGCTTGCGACGGATGTGTAACGAAGCGATTCAAACCAAAGAATAAAATGAAACGCAAGCAATGTTCCAGACAATACTGCAAAAGCCCAATCTTTTTTATTCATCTGTTTCGTTTCTCGTATATGTTTTACAATAAACAACGGAGTCATTAAAACAACTGCGAAAAAGAGGCGATAAAATGCAATAACAGCTGACGGAGCATCTGTAAATTTGACAAAAATTGCTGAAGTGGAAATAGAAAGTGCTCCAATAATTAGTGCTATATATGCCTTCATGTTCGTCATCCTTTCGAATATACTTAATTACGGAGAAAAGGAGGAATGTCTTATGGACGCCCATGTACTTATGAAACTCGGAATCTCTGCTGTTCTCGGGCTCGTTATCGGTCTAGAACGAGAATTAAAACGAAAACCAGTTGGCCTTAAAACTTGTCTCGTTATTTCAATTGTAAGTTGTTTGTTAACAATCGTTTCAATTGAATCAGCATACACATTTCCAAAAAGCGACCATATAAATATGGATCCACTTCGCCTCGCTGCTCAAATTGTATCAGGTATCGGCTTTCTCGGTGCGGGTGTTATTCTTCGCCGCGGAAACGATAGCATTTCTGGTTTAACAACTGCCGCACTCATTTGGGGAGCTGCAGGTGTCGGGATCGCTGTGGGAGCAAACTTTTATATCGAGGCGATATTGTGCGTCATCTTCCTTATCGCTAGCGTCGAACTTATTCCGCTTATAACAACTGTTTTCGGTCCGAAACAACTAAGAGAAAAAGAACTTTCCGTTAAACTTACCGTACTAGATGCAACAAAAATTTCTGAAGTCATCGATACGATTAAACAAAAAAATATTCGTATTAAAACTGTGCGTATAAAAGATTTAGATAACGGAAATCACTTTGTTGAATTAAAAGTATCTGTCGATCAAAAACGTGCAACAACAGATGTATACGAGTTTATTCATCAAATTCCTTCTGTTCGTGGCGTCGATATCGAAAATATTTAACTTGAAAATGATTCTCATTTATACACTATTATATATAACGAAAATTCCCTTAAAAACTAAAAAATAGAGAAATACATGTCCTCTATTATAAAAAACATGGAGCTTTGCTTTCTTATGCGTCAACTCTCAGCCAAGGACGAGCTCACTTTTCTCCATTCATATCGCGTGACAAAAATCGCTTTATCTTTCGCTTCGTTTTTAAAATTAGCCGATGAAGAAACACGTGAGCTTCAATTTGGAGCACTCATTCACGATATCGGCAAATTGCACATTCCTGCTCATATTTTAATAAAAAAGGGAATTTATCAGAAGAAGAATTTGCTGAAATAAAAAACATCTGCTATTTGGTACACATATATTACAACATTATCATGTTTCACCCGAGATTGACGAAAAAACAAAATGTTTTTACAATAAAAGAGAAGGGGCATTAGCTCAGTTGGGAGAGCGTCGTGCTGGCAGCGCGAAGGTCACCGGTTCGAGCCCGGTATGCTCCATAAAAAAACCCTTGCGATGCAAGGGTTTTTTTACTCCTCTGTTAATTCTTCCACCGGAACGATGTGACGTTCATAGTCTCGGCCACGCATATGTATGGTCGCTGTTCGGTTGGCTTCATCGTACCCATCAATCCAAACCGATTGTCCATGGTAACAAACACGAATATCATCTGGGGAAGAAACAATTTGTTTTACACGATTCATATCCACTCACCATCCCTCCTTTCGTTTATATCGTTTGTTTTTATGGAGAAAAATATGTAAGAAATCGCCCCATCTCGTCTACAATGATAAAAACAGGAGGGAAAACAAATGAGATGGCATGAACTTTTAGCTTCATATTGGCGACTTTCTCCACTTGCACGCATCATATTTACAATCACAACAATCATTTGTTTGTTCGGGATCATCATTCATATCGTTGAACCAAAAACATTTTTAACAGTGTTTGACGGCATATGGTGGGCATTAATTACAACAACAACGATCGGCTACGGTGATTTCGTCCCGAAAACAATGAGCGGCAAACTCGTTGCGATTACTCTCATCTTGCTTGGTACCGCCTTTGTCTCAGCCTACTTTGTAACGCTATCTACAAAAGCACTTTCAAAAGAAAATGCCTTATCTGCCGGGGAATTACCGTATACAAAAGACGGACACGTCATTTTAGTTGGCTGGAACGAGCGCATTCGTCAGCTACTTGCACTCATGCCTACTAACATGCCATGTCTCGTCATCGATGAGACACTAAAACGTTGGGATGTACCAAAACATATTCATTTCATTAAAGGAAATCCGACTCATGACGATATATGGGAAAAAGCGAATGTGTCTAAAGCTCACGCTGTGATTATTACCGCTAATCAACATAAAAATGAAATTGAGGCTGATTTGGCATCTATCGTCACCCTTTTGACAGTTAGAGCGCTCCATCCATCCGTATATACTGTTGTAGAAATACTGACGGCTCCGCAAGTTGATAACGCCAAACGTGCTGGGGCAAATGAAATTATTGAAACAAACAAATGGATCAGCTTTTTAATGGCAAATTGTCTTTCATCTCCAAGTGTGTTAAACGATATTGAGGAATTCAAAAAACATCCGATGAAACGTTTAACTGTGCGCGATGAATGGATCGGTATGTCTTTTGCAGCGATACTTAACGAATTAAAAAAAGAAGACGTATTACTTATCGGTATTGCAAACGATCAATACGTCTCAATTAATCCTCCATCGCATACGATCATTCAATCGACAGACAAACTTATTGTACTAGCGTAGTAACCGCTCCTCTAAATCTTTTACGAGCGTTTTTGCCATAGCTACATATTGATCAGGTACCGTTGCATCGGGGTCTTCTGGCTCAGAAAATTGATTAAATGATGCGTTTATATTCCCAATATGCACATTGTCATCTAATCCACGTTGATATTTATGACATAAGACGTATGGTCGCTTCAGTTCAACCGTCGCCCCATAAGAATCGAGCTGTCCATCTATCGCAATAAATGGAATTCGTAAAAACTGGTATCCAACATCATCCGCCATTTTGTAATCAAATGAACCGTGGTCATAATCCCAATTGCCACCGATCACATAGCCGAGAGGTTTTAGTTCCTGTTCTAACACATTTAATAAAAATGTTTTTCCTTCTAATTTAGATGGAATTTCAATCATCTTGATCACTCCTCCTCTTGCTTATTATGTCCAAAAAAAGAGCTTCCCTGCACCCAGGAAAGCTCTTTTTGGATTATTTCAAGCGTTTTTCAAGTTCTGCCTTTTTCTCTTCATATCCCGGTTTACCGAGGAGGGCGAACATGTTCACTTTGTACGCTTCAACACCCGGTTGGTCAAACGGATTAACTCCAAGTAAATATCCGCTCATGGCGCACGCTTTTTCAAAGAAATAAACAAGATAACCGAACGTATATTCATCTAACCGCGGTAGTGTGACAACTAAGTTTGGTACGCCCCCGTCTGTATGCGCCAACAATGTACCTTCAAACGCTTTTGTGTTGACGAAGTCGACTGTTTTTCCTGCTAAATAATTTAAGCCGTCTAAATCGTTGTCTTCTGCCTCAATCGTTAACTCATGACGCGGCGTTTCCACTTTTAGCACCGTTTCAAACAAGTCGCGACGTCCTTCTTGAACGTATTGACCTAATGAATGGAGATCTGTTGAAAAGTTTGCTGAAGCTGGGAAAATACCTTTTTGATCTTTTCCTTCGCTCTCACCAAACAATTGCTTCCACCATTCTGCAAAATATTGTAATGCTGGTTCGTAGTTAATGAGCATTTCAATTGTTTTTCCTTTGTTGTATAGCACGTTACGCACTGCAGCATATTGATAAGCGATATTTTCTTCTAACTCCGATGTACTGAAATCTTCGCGTGCTTGTGCCGCACCTTTCATCATCGCTTCAATGTCCGCTCCGCTCACGGCAATCGGCAATAAACCGACCGCTGTTAAAACGGAGTAGCGTCCACCGACATCATCTGGAATTACAAATGTTTCGTATCCTTCTTCTGTCGCTAACGTTTTCAACGCTCCGCGCGCACGGTCTGTTGTCGCGTAAATGCGTTTACGCGCTTCTTCTTTTCCGTATTTTTCTTCAAGAAGCTTACGGAAAATGCGAAAGGCAATCGCAGGTTCTGTCGTCGTTCCTGATTTTGAAATGACATTGATCGAAAAATCTTTTCCCTCAAGTAAATCCATCACATCGCGCATATATGTAGAACTAATGTTGTTACCAACAAAAATAATTTGCGGTGTTTTTCGTTTTTCGCTCGGGAGTGCGTTGTAAAAAGAATGTTGCAACATTTCAATTGCCGCCCGAGCGCCAAGATAAGAGCCACCGATGCCGATGACTAACAATACATCAGAGTCTTCTTGAATTTTTTTTGCTGCTTGTTGAATGCGAGCAAATTCTTCTTTGTCATATGCAACAGGAAGATCAATCCATCCCAAAAAGTCATTTCCTTGTCCTGTTTTTTCATGAAGCGCATGATGTGCTACTTTTACTGCATCACGCAAATACGTTAGTTCATGTTCACCAAAAAAAGACAACGCTTTCGAGTAGTCAAACTGAATATGCGTCATGTACGTTTCCTCCTCAATGATTGTATCCTCTTTCACTTTAGCGAAATAAACATCGAGAATCAAGTTCACGAGAACAATGTAAACGGATTCATTATGACATTTTTCGCACTTTATAACGAAGCTTGTAAAATCGCCATGACATCGTGATGGTGCAACTTTTTGAAATTGCCAAACGGCCCGAATGCCATTGCTTTTTCAGCTATGAGTGGCAATGACTCCTCGCCAATATCATAATCGGCTAATCGACTTGGAGCACCTAAGCTATTCCAAAACGCACGAAGCTTTTCAATTCCTTCTAGCGCAATTTCACGATCTCCTTTTCCTTCTGGATACACGTTAAACACACGAACAGCTAGTTGCTTAAACCGTTCAACATGTTCATCAAGCACATGTTTCATCCAATTCGGGAATAAAATAGCTAGTCCACCCGCATGTGGGATATCATGCACCGCTGATACAGCATGCTCAATATTGTGCGTTGCCCAATCGCCACGTAGTCCCATACGCAAAATCCCATTTAAAGCCATCGTTCCACAATATAAAGTCGTTTCACGATGATCTACATTTTGCAAGTCTTCGATGAGCTTTGGTGCTGTTTCAATGACCGTTCGTAAAATTGCTTCACACATTCGATCCTGTAACGGCGTATTTGGCGCATGATGAAAATATTGTTCTAATACATGTGACATAATGTCAACAATTCCATACACTGTATGATCTTTCGGAACAGTTGTTGTATATATAGGATCTAAAATTGAAAACTGTGGAAAAACAGCTGGGCTACTCCAACCGTATTTTTCTTTCGTGTCCCAATTGGTAATAACAGAATTTGCATTCATTTCTGAACCTGTCGCAGCTAACGTTAATACCGTCCCGAGTGGGAGAGCCTGTTGAACCGCTGTCTTTCGCGAAATAAAATCCCAGGCGTCCCCATCGTATAAAGCTCCTGCGGCAATCGCTTTGGCACAATCAATGACACTTCCGCCACCAACCGCTAAAATAAAATCGACGTTTTCTTTACGACATATGTCAATACCTTTTCGCACAGTAGATAAACGTGGGTTTGGCTCAACCCCTCCTAACTCCGACCAAGACTTGTTCAATGAACGCAAAATGGATACGACATCGTCATATACTCCGTTTTTCTTAATACTTCCCCCACCGTATACAATTAAAATGTGTTCATACGCAGGGAGTTCTTTCTTCAATTGCTCAATTTGTCCTCTACCGAAAATTAATTTCGTTGGATTATGAAAAACGAAATTTTCCATGTTTATCCCTCCTTCCTTTCATTATTTCCAAAAGAAACAAATAAGTAAAGAAAATTGTATTTTTTATGTATACTTCTCTAACAATGATTCATTCTATAAATGAATACGATGTTTTAAAGGAGGATGAACATGAGTACGTTACAAAGAATCGCACTATTGCTTACTGTTATTGGAGCGCTAAACTGGGGGCTCATTGGCTTTTTCCGCTTCGATCTTGTGGCAGCTATTTTCGGTGGTCAAGCATCGGCTTTCGCTCGCATTGTTTATGCTCTCGTTGGCATCGCAGGGCTCATTAATCTCGTACTTCTGTTTAAACCGACGGAAGAGCTCGGACGTACAGAGCCAAAAATGTCACGAACATAAACGAACAACTCACCGATCGCTCGGTGAGTTGTATTTTTTCTTTGCTTCCGCAATCCATTTTTCAAGTTGGATTTTTAACGGTTGAAATCCTAAAGGGGTCTCGATATGTGTTATGTCATGATCGACATCCCGTAACGATAAGCTAATTCGCTTTGTTTTTTCATCAATGGCGATAATTTTTACCCGAACAGACTCCCCTATATTTACGTAATCATAAATATTTTTTACATACCCATCAGTAATTTCTGAAATATGAATAAGCCCTTGTGTTCGTTCATCAAGCGATACAAATATACCGTATGGCTGTATTCCTGTGACAATGCCAGTAACGACCGCACCCTCTTTCCAATTCAAATGAAACACTCCTCGTTTTTTGAAAAATTGTAACATAATTCGCTTAAAAAGTGTTAATTTTGTAGGTGAGTATAAGTTAGAACATGGTATGATAAACATGTAAACGAATTTCGGAGAGGTGGGAGAATGAATGAGCACAATTGGTGAAAATATTCGCATGTACCGAGAACAGCGAAATATGTCACAACAAGAATTGGCGATGAAAGTTCGTGTGGGGGTAGCAACAATTCAAAAATATGAGTCAGGTGAGCAAATTCCTGACACACCAACGATTTTAAAACTTTGTACTGCCCTCGATGTTCCTGCATCAGAATTGTTAGAACGGGCAGATTTGTCCAATTCGTCTAGTCTCGACCCAGAAATTGAATACTTAATTAAAGAAATTGGCATTAAGCGTGCAAAGCTTATTTTACGAAAAGCAAAAGAATTTAGCGAAGAAGATTTTTTGCGCGTCATGCAAATGTTATATGAACTCAAATACAACAAAGAAAGCTGACGATCGTCAGCTTTCTTTACAGTCTTTCAAGAAATCGTCTCATGCGCCGAATCGCCTCCTGTAATTGCTCGAGTGATGATGCATATGAACAGCGAATATATCCTTCTCCACTTGCTCCAAACACATAACCAGGAACAACAGCAACTTTTTCCTCTAATAATAAACGCTCCGCAAACTGCTCTGATGTCATTCCTGTTGACTCAATGGAAGGAAAAGCATAAAATGCTCCCCCTGGCATATGACAAGAAAGACCAATTTCATTTAATGATTGAACAAAAAAGTTGCGCCGTTGTCGGTAACTTTTTTTCATTTCTTCGACATCCCCTGCTCCGTTTCGCAACGCTTCAATGGCTGCATATTGAGCCATCGTTGGAGCACACATCATTGTATATTGATGAATTTTTAACATCGCCATCGCTAAATCTTTCGGTGCCGCAATAAAACCTAGTCGCCATCCTGTCATCGCAAATCCTTTTGAAAATCCATTAATTAAAATTGTCCGTTCTCGCATGTGAGCAATGGCAGGAAAGCTTGTGTATTGTTCGTCGTAACATAACTCCGCATAAATCTCATCTGAAATAACAAGCAAATCATGTTTTGCTACGATGCGCGCGATTTGCACCAGTTCTTCCCTATTCAATACCGTTCCTGTCGGGTTGTTTGGAGAACAAATAATTAATGCTTTCGTTTTCGGCGTCACGACTTGTTCAATTTGCTCGGCTTGCAATTTGAATTGATGCTTTCCACTCGTTTGAATCGGAATTGGGACACCTCCGGCTAACGAAACGAGCGGTGCGTACGAAACAAAGCTCGGCTCAACAACAATGACTTCATCGCCCGGATTCAAAATAGCTCTAAGAGAAACATCTAGCGCTTGACTTGCTCCGACTGTCACAATAATTTCATTTGCTGGGTCGTACTGCACTTCGAAACGACACGCTAAATAATCGCTAATTTCTTTTCGTAATTCCCATAAACCTGCGTTTGCTGTATAGGATGTATATCCTTGTTCTAGTGATAAGATACAAGCTTCTCGCACACTCCAAGGGGTGATAAAATCTGGCTCACCAACCCCTAGTGAAATAACCCCTTTCATACTTGCCGCTAAATCAAAAAAGCGTCGAATACCTGATGGTTGTAAACGCGACACGGTATCAGATACGTACGTTTTCGTCTTTTGCATCATGGAGCCACCACGATTCTTCGATCTTGGTCACCTTGTTCAAATACGGTGCCATCATGTTTATATTTCTTTAAAATAAAGTGCGTTGTCGTTGAAATAACGGAGTCAAGCGTTGATAATTTTTCAGAAACAAAATGGGCGATTTCAGACATGGAACGTCCTTCAATGACAACAGACAAATCATATGCACCCGACATTAAATAGACCGATTTGACCTCTGGAAAGCGATAAATACGTTCTGCTACTTCATCGAATCCGACACCTCGCTTCGGTGTTACTTTCACATCAATCATAGCCGTCACACCTTCATGCCCATCGACTTTTCGCCAGTCAACGATCGTTGCATATTGCACAATGACCTTTGCTTCTTCGAGCTTTTTTATAATATGCTCCACTTCCGAAACAGAAAGGGAAACCATTTTCGCCATTGTATCGATCGGTAATCGTGCGTTTTTTTCTAACAGTTCAACAATTTCAATTTCTTTTTCAGTTAGTTTCATGTAAATCCCCCCTGCCATAAATTTTCACATAATTTAGAAAAAAATGCACGCATTTTTTCAAAAAAAAGAAGCAAGACGACATCGCCTGCTGCTACCGTTTTTTTATGACACCGCATGCGATTCGCTTGCCTGCATTTCCTGCTGGCTGAGACATCCCATCATCTTTCCCTTCATGGATCACAATGGATGTTCCTTCTTTTGTAAATAGACCATTTTTTTCTTCCGATAAATTGACATTTGGAGCTATCAATTGTACTTTGACCGTTCCATCTTCTTTCACGATCAAATTCGGTAAATCACCCGCGTGCGCCCCTTCTGGATGAAGAAGACCATGTTCTTTTCCTTCTGGATTAAAATGTTCCCCCGCTGATTTAAATTCAGGCGGTTCGCATGTTCCTTTGTCATGAATATGCATCGCATGCTCCCCTGGTGGAAGTCCTTTTAAATCAATGTCTAATTTTACTCCTTGAGGTTGTTGAGACATTTTAATCGTTCCAAGGGAGTCGCCGTCTTCATTAATCATATTGATATTGACGTTTTTTACTTTTTGTTCCATACAACCACTTATAAGTAATAAAACGACACAAACAATGATTTGGCGCACAATAAGCCCTCCAACTACATATTTACCACTTATTATGCCCCTTCTGTGTTCATTTAATCGTCTACTTGTTGTTTTTTCAACTGTTCTTCTAATTGTTTTGCTTTTTCCTCTTGACGCTTTGAAATTTTTATAATCAATCTCATCGTCAACACCGCAGCGATAAAAAATGCTGTAAATGAAATCGCCGCAGGAATGTATTCTGTTTTATCTTCCGGAAAGTATAGGAACAATCCAAATATGATGTTAGCCATACGATCAACCTTTCCATATATCATCTCACTCATTATATCATAAAGACAATTGTATCACTTTGCAAAAAGGAATATAATTGGATTCGTAAACAAAAAAGGGGAGGCGTATTCGTTTGAAAAACGTCGTAATCCACAAAGTTATTACATTTGTATTCACGGAGGCACAATTGAGGGGGTATTGGAACGAACAGAAACAAAAAATTCCATTTGAATCTTTAACAAATGATCAGTTGATGGCATTAGCCGAAGACATGTTAGCAAACTCTTCTCATAGCCAGCTCGAACAACATATTTTAGATCACGGTTGGCGTGTAAAAGAAGAGACAGAAGGACAAGTGCTTGCAGAAGATGACTCACGTGAACATATGCATGTGGAAGTGATCGATACAACGAAACAAGGGTCGCCATCAACGAAATTGTTTATCGATCGTTTATCGCAAATCGAATGTTCACAATGCGGATTTTCTTTTTATGTTCGCAATGTAAACGCTGACACAGCACATTTAAAATGTCCAAGCTGCCTTCAACTACTAAAAAACTGAAAGAAGAAAGGAATGACAGATCGTGCATGAGGCAATGACTCATGAAGTAAACAACTTCCAATATTATGCGGCCATTGCAATCTTTTTGATTACATACGCCATCATTATTTCAGAAAAAGTGAATCGAGCTGTGATTGCTTTATTAGGTGCCGCTTTTATGATCATTTTCGGCATCGTCGATTTACATCAAGCGTACACGCATCATATCGAGTGGGGAACGATTACGCTTTTAATCGGAATGATGATTCTTGTTAGCATTACGAGTAAGTCAGGCTTTTTCCAATATGTTGCGGTTAAAGCTGCAAAAATGGCGAAAGGGAGCCCAATTAACATTTTAATCATTTTATCATTGCTAACAGCTGTTCTTTCTGCCTTTCTCGACAATGTCACAACGGTTTTATTAATCGTCCCGGTTACTTTTTCTATTACACGTATGTTAGAAGTAGATCCTGTTCCATTTTTAATTTCTGAAGTGCTTTTCTCAAATATTGGTGGTACAGCAACATTAATTGGAGATCCACCAAACATTATGATTGGCTCTGCCAATAAACATTTAACATTTAACGACTTTTTATTTAATTTAGGTCCTGTTGTTTTGATTATTATGCTTGTCATTGTCGCTATTTTGTACGTTTTTTATCGCAAGCGTCTCCAAGCGAATACTGCGCTTATCGAACGGCTTATGAAAATCGATGAAAAACAATATATTAAAGACGCGGTTTTATTGAAAAAATCTGTGTCCGTTCTTGGATTAACGATTTTAGGTTTTACGCTTCATTCAGTCATTCACGTTGACGCAGCAGTCATCGCGATGACGGGAGCAGTCATTTTAATGTTAATCGGCGTTAAAGAACATGATTTAGAGGAAGTATTCGCTTCTGTTGAGTGGACAACCATTTTCTTCTTCGCCGGATTGTTTACGCTCGTCGGTGGTCTCGTCGATATTGGACTGATTAAAAGTTTGGCAGAGAAAGCTTTGGAAGTCACAGGGGGCGATATTCACTTCGCATCTTACTTAATTCTTTGGGTATCTGGAATCGCCTCTGCAACGATCGACAATATCCCATTCGTTGCAACGATGATCCCGCTCATTCAAGATATGGCTGTTGGTATGGGGCTATCTCCGGATTCAGCACAAATTGATGTACTATGGTGGTCATTAGCGCTTGGCGCTTGCTTAGGTGGAAACGGAACGCTAATTGGGGCGTCTGCTAACGTGATCGTTGCAGGTATCGCTTCACGTGAAGGGCATGGGTTTAGCTACTTCGATTTTCTAAAAATCGGAGCACCACTTACGCTCATTTCTTTACTCATTTCACATGCTTACATTTTCATTCGTTACTTATAAAACGCTCGCCTTTGAGCGTTTTTTTCTTTTTATCATATACTGCTTGCAAGGAGGGAAAAAGATGTATCCAAATGTTGATATTACGCAATTTACACAATCAGCAAAAGCGATACAAAAGCTATTTAAAGATGCGACTGCTATTTCTGAAAAAATTGCAAACGATCCTGTTTTTGCGAGACAACTAATGGAGAAAGCGCAACAATCGAAAAAAGAAGACGTACAAAAACAACTTCAATCTATTGGCATTGAATCAGAAATAAAAATTTCTTTTAATCCAAATACAATTCATATTACCCTTTCTCCGAAAAAAGGCGAGTCGCCTTGTTGCCAACTCACCTTTTTTCTTTACTGGCGATAATTCGGTGCCGCCATTTGTTTTTCACCGATGTGGGCTGCATCGCGCAAATCATAGCCATCATCTGTTTCACTGACATGAATGATATCTTCTTTTGCTCCTAATCGATTTGCGCGAAGCAATTGTTCTTCTTCTCTCATTGATATCCCCTCCATATTGTTATGTTGCACAAGGAAACGCCACTTATGTGTTGACATTTTTTGTTTTATCGTATACCATTTCGTTAACAGATTAAAAAAGGAGGTTAACAAATGCGCGCGAAAGATTTAACATTTATCGCCATGTTTGCATCGCTAATGGCGATCGGGGCAAACATTACATCATGGGCTCCTTTTCTAGTTATCGGAGGCGTTCCAATCACGTTACAAACATTTTTTTGCGTATTGGCGGGTGCTATTCTCGGAGCAAAACGTGGAGCGATGGCCATGACCGTCTACACGTTGATTGGGTTATTCGGTGCACCTGTTTTTGCACGTTTTAGCGGAGGATTTTCAATGGTGACAGCCCCAACATTTGGCTTTATTCTTTCTTTTATTCTTGCCGCATATGTAACTGGTTTACTTATTGAAAAAAGCACAAATCGCTCGATCGCACGTTTTATTACCGCAACAATCGTCGGAATGATCATTAACTACGTGGTCGGCACAAATTGGATGTATATGGCATTTAAATTATGGGCTGAAGCACCTGAAGGTTTCTCGTATACAATGGCATGGAGCTGGATGCTCGTTCCTCTTCCAAAGGATATCATCTTATCAATCGTCGCTGGCGTCATTGCACCACGTATTTATCGAGCATTAAACGAACAACAAACATATAACAAATATGTTGCTTAAAGAAAAAGGAAGTTCGGTTACAGCCCGACTTCCTTTTTCTTTATATATTGTTGTCGAAACACTTGCATCGATTCATTTTCATTTAGTGCCATCATCTCTTGCTCCGATAATTTTCCGTCTCCACGTTTAACGACATACACGTTTACTCTTTTCTTTCCCCAATGTTTATACACATCCTCTACCGTTTCGTAATACAGATCGATTTTATGGCCTTTAATTGCCGAACCCGTATCTGCAACGACACCATATCCGTATCCTGGAATAAATAAAATCGTTCCAATAGGGAAAACATCCAAATCTGCAGCGATCGTCGAATACAAATCACGTTTCACACGCACACCCGAATATGTAATGCCATAACTCGGGTGATCGGGCGTTTTTCCCGTTGATTCCACTCCTGCTGTATATCCTGTCGCTACAACTGTAACAGACGGATATTGTGACCAATCAAATGCTTCTTCTAACGTCAACGATTCGTTCGTTGTTTGTCGTGACGATAGTTGTGTCACTTGCTTTTCATGTTTGCGAAAGCGATCGGTGACGTATTCATACGTATCTAATGAAAATAATGATTTAAACGAGAAAAAGGAAAAACGTGAAGGTGAAAACCAATCAGATAACATCTTCGCTTCAACGCCCGATATCGATTGAAATGTCGTCATGAACGCACACAAAAACAATACAACCATGGTCGTTCGTCTTAACCATTTTATACCCATTTATTCACTCCTCCCACGGTTGTATTTCTTTCCAACATTCAAAAAAAATATACATCAACCGCGAGGAAAATAAAAAAACCTCCACAATTTTTGTGAAGGCTTAAAACATCCGGTATCCTTTTTTTCGTAACGTCTGAATAACAACACCTGAAACAATGGCACCAACAATACCGCTACTTAAAATTATTAAATCCGCACTCGCTAACGATCCAATGCGCTCTTTCACATGCGCAAAGGAAGCAGATGGATTTGTCACGTAGTCCATTACAGAAATTTGATCGATCCACAATAATAAAACAAATGGGCTTAATAAGGCCATCGTCCATGTCGTCCGCAAAATCATATTTAATAAAAAGCCAATACCGAAAAATAAAACGAAAAACAATAAAATAGAAATGAATAAAACAGGAATGCTCATCTCCATACGTTTTCACCTCCAATACACCATTTTAAGTGTACTGAAAGCGAAAACATGAGTCAATTATTGCTTTATCGCCAATTCATCTTTTTCTAATCCCGTCCCCTCGCAATAGTGACACGTTTCCGAGCCACCAACTGCAACATGAACATAACCGTTCCCCGAACAATATTGACATGTTGTTTTATTCATAACCTTCTCCTCCTTTTCTTAATTTTCTGATAATTATACATAAAGATAAATGATTTGTAAAGAAAAAACGAGCGAAACGTCACTTCGCTCGTTTTATAGTAGTTTAAATTTTCCTTTTTTCGCAACGAGTGTTGGACCACCAATTAAGTAAAGGGCACGGTTGTCAATCACTTTTTTCATGACGCTTGCTTTTGCACCCCAAATTTTCTTACCGAATACGACACCAATCGCATCATCGTGACCAAGCGAACATACTGTTCCTTTTAAGTCTGGTTTAAACGGTTGTAGTTCACCTTGACCACGAATTAATACAGCTAAGTTTTTCGCACAAACTTCCCCTTGTTGCATCGCAATTTGGGCAGTTGGCGGGTATGGACGGTTCGTTTCTTCGTTAATAATTAACGCACAGTCCCCGACAACAAATACATCTTCATGTCCTGGGGCACGCAAGAACGGATCGACTTTAACACGACCGCGCATCGCTTCAAACCCCGATTCGTCAATGACACGACTTCCACGTACTCCAGCTGCCCATACAACCGTTCCAGCCTTAATTTCTTCAACTTGGTCATCTTTGCTAACGATAATGCCTTCAGGTGTACATTCTTTAATTGCTGTGCCGATTTTAAACTCAACACCTTTTTTCTCAAGCACATTTACCGCATATTCAACAAGCTCTGGATCAAAGCCAGGGAGAACGGTTGGAGCCGCTTCTACGCAAATGATGCGCACTTTATTCGGATCGACATCATACTCACGGCAAAGTTCTGGGACGCGGTTTACAAGCTCACCTAAAAATTCGATACCTGTAAACCCTGCACCACCAACGACAATCGTCAAACGCTCATCACGTTTTTCTTCTTCCGTGCTATATGTCGCAAACTGATACTCAATATGCTCGCGAATTTGGCGAGCAGCATTGACGTTGGCAATTGAAAAAGCATACTCTTTTAGTCCTTTAATGCCAAACGTTTCTGATTCAAATCCAAGCGCAACAACTAAATAATCATACGTTAATGGTTCATGATTTTGAAGCAGCACTTGTTTCTCTTCAAGGTTGATTTTTTCAACCGTATCTTGAATGAATTTTACTTTGCTTTGGTCGATGACGTCAGCAATCGCATAGCGAACGCGTTCATGGTGCAACGTTCCTGCTGCTGCCTCATGCAACCATGTTGATTCATAGTGATAATCATGTTTGTTGACGAGCGTAATGCTTGCTTCATTGACGCCAATCATTTTTTGCAAACGCGTCACTGTCATTAATCCACCATAACCTGCACCTAGTACAACAACATTTGGCTTTTTCAAGCGAATCACTTCCACCTTTTCTTATTTTTTTTAGCATGTGCTTTTTGAACGATTTTTATCGTTTAGAAAGTTTGTGAATTTATTCACGAAATAGACCAAAAAAATACAACGTTTTGTAACAAAGTTGTCATTTCTACGTTAACATCTTATTCTTTTTTTCTCTCTTTTTCAAGAGTTATTTGTTCAATTTTTAGTCATAATTTTTGTGGAGTACATGTCGAAATTTTCAAAACAACAAAAGCGTTCCCACATTTTTTATGGTATGATAATACATGAAAATTTGCGTTTTAGGAGGAATGAACGTGAAAGAAGATCAAAAATTATACGATATTACCATTATCGGCGGTGGACCTGTCGGCTTGTTTACAGCGTTTTATGGTGGTATGCGTCAAGCGAGCGTCAAAATTATCGAAAGCCTTCCGCAACTTGGCGGGCAACTTTCCGCGCTTTACCCTGAAAAATACATATATGACGTAGCAGGTTTCCCAAAAATTCGTGCACAACAACTGATTGACAACTTGAAAGAACAAATGAGCAAATTTAACCCAACCATTTGCCTAGAACAATCTGTGGAAAAGTTAGAAAAACTAGAAGATGGGACGTTTAAGCTGACAACAAATAAAGAAATTCACTACTCCAAAGCAGTCATCATTACTGCTGGAAACGGTGCATTTCAGCCTCGGCGGTTAGAGCTCGAAAGCGCAGTACAGTACGAAGGGAAAAACTTACATTATTTCGTTGATGATTTAAATAAATTTGCGGGTCAAAATGTGCTTGTATGCGGCGGTGGTGACTCTGCAGTTGACTGGGCGCTTATGCTTGAACCAATTGCTAAAAAGGTAACAATCGTACATCGCCGCGATAAATTCCGTGCACATGAACATAGCGTTGAAAATTTAATGAACTCATCTGTTGATGTAAAAACACCGTTCGTTCCTGTAGAATTGATCGGAGATGAAAACGGTATCAAACAAGTCGTTTTAGAAGAAGTAAAAACGAAAACGCGTGAAACGATCGACGTTGATGCAGTCATTGTTAACTATGGCTTCATTTCTTCACTCGGTCCAATTAAAGAGTGGGGATTAGAAATCGAGAAAAACTCGATTAAAGTAAATTCTAAAATGGAAACAAATATTCCGGGAGTATATGCTGCAGGCGATATTTGCACATACGAAGGAAAAGTGAAGTTAATTGCTTGCGGATTTGGTGAAGCACCGACAGCAGTCAACAATGCGAAATCGTACATCGATCCAAACGCAAAAGTCCAACCACTCCATTCTACATCGATGTTTGAGTAAGAAAGAGGCCTCCTTACAGGGGGCCTTTTAACATTCTTCTGGCGTTCCAGCATGAGTCGCTGTACGGAACGATGAACCGCAACCGCATGAAGCAATAGCGTTCGGATTATGAATCGTGAATCCGCCCCCCATCGCTCCATCTTCATAATCAATCGTCGTTCCTTTTAGTACAAGCGCGCTCTCTTTATCGACTAATATACGCAAACCGTCTTTTTCAAACTCATGATCATCTTCACGTTTATGATGATCGAATCCCATCGCATAAGATAATCCGCTACATCCTCCCCCATAGACGCCGGCACGAAAATAAGCGTTTTCTTCTCCGCTTTCTTTCATCATCTGTTTCACTTGCTCCACCGCTTTTTCTGTTAACAAAACGATTTGTTCCATTCGACTTCACTCCTTTTTAATAATAGTATACACCTGTACAAATCGTTTCTGCAGCACCGCGCATCAACACATCTCCATTTTCTTTCCATGTAATGTACAAATCTCCACCAGCTAAATGAACAACTGTTTCTTCGTCTCGCTTCGTTTTTCCGTTTAATACGGATGCCACAACCGCTGCGCACGCCCCTGTTCCGCACGCTTGCGTTACACCAGACCCTCGCTCCCACACACGAAAATGAAGCTCACGTTCGCTCACCACTTCCACAAACTCTACATTAACTCCTTCTGGAAAACGCTCATCTTTTTCCACGACTGGCCCAAGCGTTGTAACAGGTGCCTGTTCGATATGATCAACATAAAACACAGCATGAGGATTTCCCATCGATACACCTGTCATGTAATACGTATGCCCTTCAAAGTCGACTGGTTCGCTAATGACAACATCATTCGCTTTTCCTATCATCGGTATTTCAGCGCGGGATAAACGGGGTTTTCCCATATTTACTTCTACACTATTGACCTTCCCATCTTCAACGAAAACACGAGCTTCAACAAGACCTGATAACGTTTCAATTAGAAACTGTTCCTCTTGAACGATTCCGTGTTCATATGCATATTTCGCTACACATCTCAACCCGTTACCACAATTCTTTCCTTCTGATCCATCGCTATTAAAAATACGCATTTTCACTGGAGCCACATCGGACGGACAAATTAAAATAAGCCCATCTGAACCAATCCCCGTATGCACATTTGATACACGTTTTGCAATATACGATAATTCCTCTTCTGCTAAACGCTCTTTGAACATATTTACATAAATATAACTATTTCCAAGACCATGCATTTTTGTAAACAAAAAACTTCTCATACTTCCCCTCCGCATACATCTTTAATAAAACTATACATCGTCATCATAACCGTGACAACTTTTTTACAAATACATAAAAAGTCACAGTCCATATAAGAAACATATAGTATAATGTTACTATCAAACAATATAAGGCAGGGAACATAATGGACATTTTATATGATCGTACCGTCACGTGTCTTGTTTGCAAACAAACATATACAACGAAAAAAGTTCGTTCACGTTTCATCCGCCCGATCCAACATGACACTGACTTTTGTTCATATTATGCAAGCGAGGAAGCGAATCCGCTTTTGTATTACGTCCATGTTTGTCCACACTGTGGATTTGCGGCAACAGAGGAATTTTCGACATATTTCCCACCACAAACATTGGAAACAATCCAACAAAATATTTGTGCCAATTGGCATGGGAAAAACTACGGTGGAGCTCGAACATTTGCTGAGGCGATTGATACATATAAACTCGGTATTTATTCAGCCACATTAAAAAAAGAAAAACATATTGCACTCGCTGGACTTTATATGCGTCTCGCATGGTTGTATCGTTCAAAACAACAAAATGAAGAAGAACAACGATTTATGCGATTAGCGCTCGAACAATACATCGCTTCTTATGAAGCAGACGATTTTGTTCACACGCATATGTCCGAAGTGCGCTTATTGTACTTAATCGGAGAGTTATATCGTAGACTAGGAAAAGAAAAACAAGCAATTATTTACTTTTCGCGCGTGATTGCTAGAAAAAAAGAGACGATTGAAAAAGGAATTGTCAATATGGCTTACGACCGTTGGCAAGAAATCCGTGAAGAAAAGAAGGGGGCACAATAGCCCCCCTAAAACATTGGATTTTCCTCAATATATGCATACACTCGTTCGACAAGTTGCTCCGCATCCTCTGCTGTAACAATATCCCCATTTACCATCGCAAACAACGTATTGGCGCACTTCCCGCAGTACCCTAAACACCCATATTCAACAATATCTAAATTTGGATCTTTCTCCAATTGCTCTAGTGCACGTTGGGACCCATTTGCTAAGTTACTTATACAAAATTCAACGATCGGTTTTAACAATATATTCACCTCAATCTTAATATTATAACACTTTTACGAAAAATGATGTAATATTAACATGTAAAAAACCACTTAATTATTCATGTTTCTCGAAAAAATGTTGTTATTTTGTCACAATTTCGTTATACTTTTAATGGTCGAATTTTATCAAAAGGGGAAAGCTTCCATGAGAAACCTCGTGCTACTTGGTGGCGGATACGGAAATATGCGCATCTTACTCCGCATCCTTCCGAATTTACCAGAACATATTCATATTACATTAATTGATCGCGTTCCATACCATTGCTTAAAAACAGAATATTACGCTTTAGCTGCTGGGACAATTAGCGACCAACATATTCGCGTCCCATTCCCAGAACACCCTCGTCTATCTTACGTGTTCGGTGAGGTCAAAAAAATTGATTTACATCATGAAGTTGTGCATCTTCAAGATGGGACATGCATTCCGTACGATGACTTAGTCATTGGACTAGGCTGCGAGGATAAATATCACGGTGTGCCCGGTGCAGACATCTTTACTTATAGCATTCAAACAATTGATAAAGCAAGAGAAACGTATCAAAAACTAAGCAATCTTCCTCCACATAGTATCGTTGGCGTTGTCGGAGCTGGATTAAGTGGTGTGGAATTGGCAAGTGAATTAGTTGAAAGCCGTCCAGACTTACACGTAAAACTATTTGATCGAGGCACACGTATTTTATCTATGTTTCCTGAACGGCTAAGTCATTATGTAGAACAATGGTTTCATTCACATGGCGTTGAACTCATTCGCCAATCCAATATTACAAAAGTCGAAGAACATACGTTGTATAACCATGATGAAGCAATCCACTGTGATGCGATTGTGTGGACTGCTGGCATCCAACCGAATCGTGTCGTTCGCGAACTGAATGTTGAAAAAGACAATCAAGGTCGCGTCGTGTTAACACCGCGACATCATATCCCGAATATAGAAAATGTATACGTCGTTGGGGATTGCGCGAGCTTACCGCATGCCCCGAGCGCTCAACTCGCTGAAGGTCAAGCAGAACAAATCGCTCAAGTGTTGCAAAAACGTTGGAAAGGTGAAGAACCACCGAGTGAATTTCCACCAATTAAATTAAAAGGCGTTTTAGGATCATTGGGCAAAAAGCATGGATTCGGTCTCGTTGCCGATCGTCCACTAACCGGTCGCGTCCCACGCCTTCTAAAATCAGGCGTTTTATGGATGTATAAATACCATAATGGATATTAATTCGATGCACCGTTTAAGTAAAATTAATGAGGGCGAGTTACTTCGCCCTTTTTTCAATCGCTTCATAAATGTTTTTTAATTTCGGATTTCCTTCGTCAACAATCTCGCCATCAATGACAACGACAGGATAAAATAAGTCTTCGTCAATTACCTTTTGTGCCCATTGACGTTTTTTGTCATCTTCTGGCGGGTGAAAAATATCAACATACACAAACTGAAATGAATGGTTCGGATATTTTCGTGAAACAGCAGCTTGAATCCATTCATACGTATCTTTTGATGACGGTGCACCGACACAAGAAGCACAAATCGTCTCTGCCCCGTACACACATATTTCAATCATATTTATTCTCTCCTCTGGGAAAAAGTTAAGTAACGTGAATAGATTTTTTTCATCATGATGATTATAATAAAATTAATGAAAGGAGTCGATGAAAATGGCAGATCAAGATATTAAACAACAAGTACAAGAAGTATTAGATAAACTTCGTCCATTTTTACTTCGCGATGGCGGAGATTGTGAGTTAGTCGATGTGGAAGATGGCGTTGTTAAACTTCGTCTTCTCGGTGCATGCGGTAGTTGCCCAAGCTCAACGATTACGTTAAAAGCCGGCATTGAGCGCGCATTGCTTGAAGAAGTTCCTGGCGTTGTTGAAGTGGAACAAGTGTTTTAATAGAAAAAGGGTGCCCAATCATTTTTGGACACCCTTTTTATTTTTCTAACGCCATTTTATATACACAACTTCCCTCCGTCTCTACTGACAACATGCGAACGTCGCACCTTGGACATGCCAGTTCTAACGCATGATATACTTCCTTTCCTCTCCCTTGTTCTACAAAACATAACACCGTCGGACCGGCACCACTTAGCGCAACGCCAAACGCCCCATTCCGCTTCGCTACTGCGCGCACATGTCGCAATTCAGGCACGAGACTTTCCCGATATGGTTGATGAAATACATCTGCATCCATCATTTCACCAACAAGCGACCAGTTGTGCGTTAACAATGCAGCTACGAGTACGTTACTAATAGCACTTGCCTCGACTGCTTGCTCGCGTGTAAATGCGCTTGGAAGAACGGTGCGAGACTTTTTCGTTTCCAATTCATACGCCGGAATGACAGCAACTAAATCAACTGGAATGGAAGGGATGTGCACAACATGTGTACGGTCTTTCAAATGACTCCCAATGACTACTCCCCCATATAAAGAAGCACCAACATTATCAGGATGACCTTCATATACGCTAGCTACGCGCATTTTTTCCTCTTGTGACAAATCAAGATGTCCTAGCTCATTTGCCAGCTCAATGGCCGCTATAATGGCAGCTGCACTACTACCTAACCCTCTCGTAAATGGGATATTACTTGATACAAACACGCGACACGGAGGTAGCACTACACCATACTGATGAGCTAGTTGATTCGCTACTTGATATATTAGATTACTTTCATCTGTTGGAATGCTTTTTACTTCACTTGTTTTCGGGATAAATTCCCACATTTCAGCACGAACAACTTCTAATGTTAAATGCAACGATACAGCCAATCCAATCGAATCAAAGCCAGGACCAAGGTTGGCTGTACTTCCTGGCACAACAATTTTTAACATCTCCCCATCATTCATTGAAGAACAGCTCCTTGAATGTGCGCAAACACCGCTTCTTCATCATTTGGCAAAACGATCGGTTGTATATTCGTTGCCTCCATCGCGACATTCGGATCTTTCAATCCATTTCCTGTAAGAACAGCAACAACACGGCTTCCTTTTGCAATTTCCCCTCTTTCTACTTGTTTCATCACACCGGCGACAGATGCGCACGAAGCAGGCTCTGCAAAAATTCCTTCTTCGCGTGCAAGTAAGCGATATGCATGTAAAATTTGTTCGTCTGTCACTTCATCGATTTTTCCGCCCGATTCGTTAGCGGCTTGAACAGCATATTCCCAACTAGCTGGGTTACCAATTCGAATCGCTGTCGCAATCGTTTCAGGGTTTTCGATCACTTCATTGCGCACAATCGCTGCTGCTCCTTCCGCTTCAAACCCGCGCATTTCCGGTAGCTTCGTCCCATGTTTTTCATGAAATTGCTTAAATCCTTTCCAATATGCTGTAATATTCCCTGCGTTTCCTACTGGGATCGCAAGAATATCAGGTGCTTGCCCTAGCTGCTCACAAATTTCAAATGCTGCTGTTTTTTGCCCTTCAATCCGATACGGATTAACAGAATTAACAAGTGTGACAGGCGCAATCTCGCTTAAACGGCGCACCATTTTTAACGCGTGATCAAAGTTCCCTTGAATCGCAACAATTTCTGCTCCATACATGACCGCTTGCGCCAACTTCCCAAGCGCAATTTTTCCATCAGGAATGACGATAATACAACGCATATTTGCGCGAGCAGCATATGCCGCTGCAGCAGCAGACGTGTTACCTGTTGAAGCGCAAATAATCGTATCGCTTCCTTCTTCCTTTGCCTTAGCGACAGCCATCACCATTCCGCGATCTTTAAATGATCCTGTTGGATTTGCTCCCTCTGTTTTGACGTATAACTCGACACCAAGTTTTTCAGACAAATGAATAAGCGGAATGAGTGGCGTGTTTCCTTCATTTAACGATAACATCGGCGTTTGATCGGTCACTGGCAAATAGTCACGATAATGATGTAACAATCCTCTCCACATTACAATGCACCTTCCCCTTCTACCCGATACGAACTTTTCACTTCTTCAACAACTTCTAAATCACGCAACTGCTGCAATACATCACGATAATCTTTTAAAGACGCTTGATGTGTAACGAGCACGATTTCAGCTAAGTCTTTTTGTTTTAAAGGAAGTTGTAAAATTTTTTCAAAACTCACTCCCCGTTCTGAAAAGAGCGATGTAATTTTCGCAAACGCTCCTACTTGATCTTTCACATGGATGCGTAAGAAATATTTAGAGTATATTTCGCTATCGTCTTTTAAACACTTGTCATATTGCGGAGTGACTGCACTTCTTCCGTTCACACCGAGGCGCATGTTTTTCATAACAGCAACTAAATCGGACACAACAGACGTTGCTGTCGGCAAACTTCCTGCTCCCGGACCGTAAAACATCGTCTCCCCGACCGCTTCACCATAAACGTAAACTGCATTATACTCGTCGTTTACAGACGCAAGTGGATGCGTTTCAGGTAGCAATGTTGGTTGCACGCTCACTTCTACTTTTTCGCCATCTCGATGAGCAATACCAATCAATTTCATCGTATAGCCAAGTCGTTTGCTGTAGTTTAAGTCTTCCTCTGTAATTCCTGTAATGCCTTTCACATACACATCTTGTAAATCGATATGCATCGAAAATCCGAGCCGAGCTAAAATTGCCATTTTCCGTGCCGCATCTAATCCTTCCACATCTGATGTCGGATCTGCCTCAGCATAGCCGAGCGCTTGCGCCTCCGCTAATACTTCTTCATATGGTCGGTTGAATTTGCTCATTTTTGTTAAAATGTAATTCGTCGTTCCGTTCACAATTCCCATCATTTTCGTGATGCGGTCAGAAGCCAATCCATCTACAAGACTACGTAAAATCGGAATACCTCCAGCTACGCTTGCTTCATAAAACAAATCGCAACCGTGTTCAGATGCAACCGAAAGCAACTCTGTTCCGTATAACGCCATTAAATCTTTATTCGCTGTAACGACATGCTTTCCATTTTTTAATGCTTGTAATATATATTGTCGCGTTTCTTCAACGCCTCCCATCACTTCAATAACAACATCAATGTCCGGATCGTTAATCACTTCCTCTACATATGTCGTTAATACTGCCTCTGGCAAAACGACATCTCGTTTTTTGCTACGATCACGAACTGCGATCTTTTTTATTTCAACAGGACAGCCAATTTGATGTATCAATTTATCTTGATGATTTTTAATAATTTTAACTACCCCACTGCCAACCGTTCCTAATCCTAACAATCCAACTGATACGCTTTTTACCATCTTCCCCACCTCTTGTTTTTCTGTAATGAACATTTGTTTTTGTATAGTAGACATTATAGAGGATCTCCATTTCTTTTACAATCCTTATTTTCATTATCGTACCATATGAAAACGTTTTATGTTTAAAAATTTTCTAAAAAAATAAAAAAAGAGCCTATTGGCTCTTTACAGGTGTATAAGGCTCCTTTCCTTCTAGCACGGCTATGACGTTTCGGCAACATAGTTGCATCATGGCATATCTCGTTTCTTTCGTCGCACTCCCGATATGTGGTAAAGCAACAACATTTGGCAATTGTAAAAGTGGATGATCCTCACGAATCGGCTCTTCGGCAAACACGTCCAATCCTGCTGCGGCAATCTGTTGATCGATTAACGCGTCATATAGCGCTTTTTCATCCACAACCGCCCCACGCCCTGCGTTAATAAAAATAGCTGATCGCTTCATTTTCATAAATGCTTCACGGTTAAACAATTGATACGTTTCGTTCGTTAACGGAGCTAAGCAGACGACAAAGTCTGCTTGTTCAAGCAACTCATCAAACGAACAATACGTCGCATCGAGCGCTCGTTCCGCTTCTATATTTCGTGAACGATTATAGTATAATACACGCATATGAAACCCTTTTGCCCGATGTGCAACGGCTTGCCCGATTTTTCCCATCCCGACAATCCCAATCGTTTTATGGTGGACATCCGTCCCTGCAAGTAAAAGCGGGCTCCAACTTTTCCATTTTCCTTCTTTTATAAACTCGGCTGCTTCAACCAATCTTCTTGCCGTTGCTAACAGAAGAGCAAATGTTAAATCCGCTGTTGTTTCTGTCAATACATCAGGCGTGTTACAAACAATCACCCCTCGTTTTGTCGCTGCCTCTATGTCAATATTGTCGTAACCGACAGCTACATTCGCAATAACACGAAGTTTCACACTTTGTTGCAATAACTCCTCATCAATGCGATCAGATAACATCGTAATTAATGCTTCCGCTCGGCTTGCTTCTTGAAGTAACACATCGCGCGGAACGACAAGATGTTCATGTGGCCACATGTTTACATCATATTTATCGTATAACGGAGCAACAATATCGTCTGGTAGTTTTCTTGTAATAAATACATACGGTCTCCTCATATTTTTGACCCCTTTCGCACATTGTCCTCCGTTTCATTGTAACATATTTATAACCAATCAAGACGAGGAATGGAAACAGTAGTCATGTCATGAAAATGGCGAAGCTTTCGTTCATATATATCGCTCTCTTCAAACACTTGTCTCAATTGCTGTTCATAGCCTTGCCTTATGTCTCCTTCTGTCCCATAATAGTTTTCAATCGCTTGAAAATAATGAAGCGGAAATAACAAGCGAGCATAAACCATTCGCCAAGAAAACCGGCTAAGTGGTTGTACCTGTTCGTACGTTCGTAAAAAGCGGACAATCGTTTCGTCTGATTGTTTCATAAGCCACTGGTTTCGTATCCATTCCGAAACATCGCGACTTGCATGATCAAACACCCAATCTGTCGGTATTTTCCCCATTTCCCATGCTCCAGGAGCAAATTGTTCATGACAGATTGTCGGTAGATCGCTACGCATCGGAACTTCATCTAACTGCGTATCCACAACGTATTGAATCGCATTTTCAACCAATCCTACATAATATGGAAACGTTTCGATAAACTGTTCGTCTATTTCACTTTTTTCAGAAGATCTCAATTGCAATTGCCAAAACTGTTCTAATTGATCAATACGTTGTCCCCATAGTTCCCCCCATTGCCCGAACCGATTTCTCGTTGAAACATCATACGGATATGTGCGCCCACGCTGATGAAATAATGCAAGTTGTTGTGCTTGATCGTTTGTTTGGATTCGTTTTTCCATTTTCCACACGCTAACTTGCATCCCTTGTAGCTTACCGACAAATCGCCCTGTCTTCGTCGGAAGCAACGTTGCAATCGTTTCGTCACCTTGTGTTCGCATATACATCGCCATGTAGTATAACTGCTGTATGTCGCTTTCTTTCTCATTCGTCGGCACCGCAATATATATGTCATTTCCACTTCGAACAAGAAAACGATCATTTTTTGTTTCCATATGATCGATACGAAAATAATAATCCATGCACATCCCTCCTTCTTTCATGTATATGTTTAAAAAATACGTATAAACTTCATATGAGAGAGGAAATGAACGCACGTTTCATAAAAAACACACATACATTGTAAAAAATAAAAAATGAAATAGGTGAAGTTGAATGGAGGAAAAAAAAATAGGAAAAATGGAGCAAATCGCACGACAGTGGCTCGCAGATCGCGGGGTAACAATCGAACATATCGCTGAACTCGTTTACTACTTACAATCTAAATATCATCCTGACTTACAAATGGACGAATGTATTCATAACGTTAATCGAGTCATCGCGAAACGGGAAGTACAAAATGCATTATTTACGGGCATTCAACTCGATATGTTAGCAGAGAAAGGGATGCTACAAGAGCCACTTCAATCATTTATCGCAAAAGACGAAGGATTATATGGAGTAGATGAAATTTTAGCGCTTTCGATTGTCAACGTGTATGGTTCCATCGGTTTTACGAATTACGGTTACATCGATAAACAAAAACCGGGTATTTTACAACAATTAAATGATAAATCTTCTGGGTATTGTCATACATTTTTAGATGATATCGTTGGGGCGATAGCCGCTGCCGCTTCAAGCCGTTTAGCACATCGCGCCGCCCACGTGGAATAAGTAGAAAAGGTGCCTCAATCGGCACCTTTTTATATGCGGTCGATCCATTCTTTTAACGAATCAACGACATACGTTGGTTGTCGGTCATACGTTGGTAACATTTCTTTCGTCGTCACGCCTGTATGAACGAGAAGTGTATCGATCCCCGCATTCATTCCCGCCATAATATCCGTATCGTAGTTATCCCCGATCATTAACGTTTCTTCTTTCGGCACACCGAGCACTTCCAGCGCTTGTTCCATAATGATTTTTTCTGGTTTTCCAATAAAAATCGGCTTCGTCTGTGTCGATACAGCGACGACCGATGTAAGCGAACCGTTTCCAGGCAAAAGTCCACGCTCCGTCGGAATCGCAATGTCTCCATTTGTCGAAACAAACATCGCTCCATTGCGGACAGCTAAGCAAGCAATCGCTAATTTTTCATAGTTAATGCTACGGTCAATACCCATGACAACAACTTCTGCGTCTTCATTCGCAAATGTAAACCCTTTTTCTTCAAGCGCTCGACGGATGCCGTCTTCTCCGATGACATAAACAGAAGCATTTGGCTTTTTTTCATAAATATAATTTGCTGTTGCTTGACTTGTTGTAAATACTTGTTCTTTCGTTGCAGGGATGCCAAATTTCCGAAGCTTTTCAGCCACTTGTTCTGGCGTGCGTGAAGAATTATTAGTGACGAACAAATACGGAATGCCTTTTTCATGAAGGCGATGCACAAAAGCACATGCCTCTTCAATTCGTTCTGTCCCGCGATACATCGTACCGTCTAAATCAATTAAATACCCTTTATATGTTTTCACTTTTGCCACTCCTTTTGACAACTTGCACGTTCACACTTTAACGCAAAACAACTATACTTGTCAAAAAGAGAGTAGCGAATGTCAACGATTGTTCATTTTTTTCGCTTAATATGGTAACGACACGCATCATCTCCATCAGCTAAACACGTCTTTGGCACAATCTCCGCCTCGTGAATGAGCGTTTCAAACAAATTGCGCTCGCACTCGCAAGCAATCGGATACGCTTGTGCGACCTCTGCAATCGGACAGTTATGTTCCACTAACTCGAATGAACCATCGTCGTATTGTAACAACTCGGACATATATCCATGCTCATTTTGTACTGCCACAAGTTCTTTTATTTTTTCATCAAACGATTTATCTCCAAATTGTTGTTCGTATAGTTTTCTCATCCGCTCTTGCCGATTTTGGAACAACTCTTCTACAATTTGTTTTCCGCCCATTTGTTCTAAATCAGCTAAAAAATCAAGCATTGTTTGTTGATAATGGCGCGGAAACCGTTGATGTCCTTTTAAGCTCAGTTGATACACGTTTGTCGGTCTCCCCATCGGCTGACGAACAAGCGTCGATTCAATCAGTTCTTCGCGCTCTAAAGCACTTAAATGACGGCGAACAGCCATTTCTGTAATTTGTAATTGTTCCGCCATTTCACCAACTGTTAACCGTTTCTGTAATTTTAACATTTTTAAAATTTGCTCTTTTGTGGAAGAGGTTTTTTTTCGCATCATGTTTCACCCTCTTCCATTTTATACGATTTTCCCTATACACACAATTTTTAAACATTTTCATTTAAAAAGGCGGACACAGGCCCGAGTTCATTGTGTAAATACGTGCGAACAGCAAGTGGAAATGACTCGAGTACTTGTTTATGTTTCTGCAATACTTCAAGCAATTCCTCATGCGACACGGCGATGTATTGTTGAACGAGCTTTTTACGAAAATGAATGACTCGTTTTAACGCTTCTCCATCTTCAACTGACAGAACACGTTCATCAACTAAAATGTCAATGATATCCTCATAACTTCCTGGGTCGCGCATAATAAAACCGTCAATCATTGCGTTGCCAACATCAATAATGGATTCGATAATAACATGCCCTATACGTTCAAGCGCCAACTTCTCGATCGGTGTATGAAACGATGGTTGTATATAAGAAACGACTTCCTCCATATATTGCAATGTCTTCTCAATTTTTTGACGATCAACAAAATACATCATTCCTCTTCCTTTCTGCTTTTTATTTTATTGTAGCATAGCGCTTTCTTTTACACAGCTAACAGAAATTTGTTAAGATGAAAAAGCAACTACATATGTTATGGAGGGATTGAACATGGAACGTTTTTTCTTATACGATGATACAGTCGACACAAAAACACGTTTTGTTAGCTTCGTTGGCAAAAATGAGCGATTTGATTTAGCGATCGTCCAAACGGATCGTTTTTATGGAAAAGTGCTTGTGCTTGATTTACAAAGTAACCGATATGCGATTATCGGTTCAGACGACTTGCAAGAATCTGGATATATTGAGCACGTATACAACTTAAACGAAGAAGATGCAAATGAGTTGCGAAGCTTTTTACATGAAATCGTCGTTTAAGTGGCACGCTATGTAAAAAACGAAAGGAAGCGTTCATATGACCGATGAAACATATCATGATTTTTCAACGGTAGAAGCAAGGAAAAACTTTCTTGTGCCAGAGACATTGCCAGAAGGACCATATGGTGCACCACGCGGTGAACATGAACCGGTACAAAATAAAAGTACGCCATGGCAGAAAGGACAGCGATATTACAGCGCATTTAATTATGAATACAAATCACTACATCAAGACATTCCGCGTCAAGATCCAGGTGCACATCCCGTTCATGATGATCCAGATGAGAACGGACAACAACCGTATTCATGAAAAATAGGTCAGTTGTCCTGACCTATTTTTTTACTTTTCGCAACACAAAATATGCACAACCAAAATTGCAATATTCAAATAAATATTCGGATAACGTACTTATTTTCGTATCATACGTCGCTTTTTGGTTATGATCATCAAAAAACCCGCGCAAACGAAGTTGGTTATATCCCCAATCCCCAACAATGTAGTCATATTTATTTAAAATGTCTGTATAGCGAGCGCGGAACGCTTCTTCATTAAACCCGTTCCGCACATTTTCTACCAGCTCATAACATGTATTATGAATGCAAATCATCGTTCTCACCTCTTCTTTCCATTTCTATCATAAAACATGTCTTTCTCCCAGGCAATCACCATTATGATCCTTTCCATAAAACGAATAATAAAAAAGAAGGGGGGAGTTACTTTGCGTAATACATGGCTTATCACAGGAATGAGCGCCATTGCTTTATTATCTGGCTGTGCTCAAATGAATGAATCGACATCTTTGTACGAAAAAAGCGGAACAACTATTAATGTTCGTTCACGAAACGATTTATACAATGAACATGGTGTGCGAAATGGGATGGATTCACGTTTAACGAATTTCGGTTATGTCCGTCATCAAAAAAGCCCTATTCCCGGAGACACGACACAATATGCAACCATCCCTGTGTTAAATCGTGAAAATGTTGCTGATTTAATCAGCAAGTTATGTACACAACTTCCGAACGTTTATGACGTTGGAACGCTTGTCACAGACGATACGGTGTTTGTTGTTTACAAAACGGACAGCACAAATCGGTTTGAAACGGCCGATCAAGTAAAGAAAACAGCGATTTCCGTTGTACCGCGCTATTACCACGTGTACGTTTCAGACAACCCACGCATGTTCCAAGACATTGAGCGTTTCGGGCGTTTAGACGCCAATAGCCGAAATATCGATCAAATTTTACAACAAACAATTAAAGACATGCTGAAATCGCCACAAGGAAGAAAAGTAAGTAGCGGTGAAAATGAAAATGGTGTACAACGTGAAGAAATGAATATGATGCAATAAAGGAGAAGGATGTCCCACCCATATGAAAGGGACATCCTTTTTTATATATTTACTGATTCGCTTTTGCCGATTGTACTTGTTCGTCTGCATGATAAGAAGACCGAACGAGCGGACCGGATTCACAATGACTAAATCCTTTCGCTAACGCAATTTCTTTTAATTCCATGAACTCATGTGGATGGTAGTATTTTTCTACTTTCAAATGCTTTTTTGTCGGCTGTAAATATTGTCCGATTGTCAAAATATTCACTCCGACTGCACGTAAATCGTCCATTGTCTCTAAAATTTCTTCCTTCGTTTCACCAAGCCCGACCATTAAGCTTGATTTTGTCGGAATATCCGGCTGCATCTCCTTTGCACGACGTAAAAATTCGAGTGAACGTTCATATGTGGCACGTGCACGAACACGCGGAGTAAGACGACGAACGGTTTCAATATTATGGTTTAAAATATCCGGACGAGCGTCCATTAACGTTTTTAAGTTTTCATATACACCGCCCATATCAGATGGCAATACCTCAATCGTCGTTAACGGATTTTTACGACGAATGGCGCGAACTGTCTCAGCAAATACGGCTGCCCCACCATCTTTTAAATCGTCACGCGCTACAGCTGTCACAACGACATGTTTTAAATTCATTAAACGAACCGATTCAGCGACACGTTCTGGCTCTTGCCAGTCTAATTCCGTTGGTAAGCCTGTTTTAACAGCGCAAAAACGGCAAGCGCGCGTACATACATCGCCTAAAATCATAAACGTCGCTGTTCGGCGAACCGCCCAACATTCATGAATGTTTGGACAACGCGCTTCTTCGCATACGGTATGCAATTGTTTTTCGCGCATCATTTTCTTTAAGCCTGTATAATGTTCGTTCGTATTTAACTTTATTTTTAACCATTCCGGTTTGCGAAGGTGCTGTTCTTTTGTTGACATCTTTTTCACGCTCCACTCGTTAATGTACATTACCCATTATACGAGTTATTAACTTATAATACAAAACAGTTTGTTTTTCCAACATTTTTTATTTATGAAAACAGCCGATTACCTCAAACTAATGGTATGAACATTGGTGAAAGGAGAAAAAGTGCGTGAAAACATTATGGTGCATCATCCTTCTTCTTTTCATTCCGCTACAATCATTCGCTGCTGCACCAAATGATTTGTATGATAAACGAATGGAACTTTATAAAAAAGCCGAAGCGATTTCTTTCATTCCATGGTACTATTTCGCAGCTGTCGATCAATATGAACGGAACGTTCGCCAAGCGCGTCGCGATTTGCCAAAACAAATAGGAGTGATTGGTATCTACATTCCTCCTGAGCGATGGGCGGGACCACTCAACAAAAATCAAGAAGATCAAAATCCGTTTACCATTAGCCAATTCGGCGGCATCGGTATAGACGGAAACGGCGATGGCATCGCAGACCGAACAAACGATGAAGACGTATTATTTGCATTTGCTCGCTTTTTACGGTCATATGGCACAGATCATACACATATTAAAATGGCACTATGGGATTACTACGAACGAAGCAAAACCGTCGATATCATTTTAGGAAAAGTGAAACTTTATAAACATTTTGGAACAATACAACTTGATCAATACGCCTTCCCGATTCCGCGACGGTTTGAGTATAGTTACCGCAGTACATGGGGAGATGCACGTGGGTGGGGTGGGCGACGTATTCATGAAGGAACAGACATTTTTGCCCATTATGGCACCCCCGTTCGCTCAACATGTTACGGTATCGTTGAATTAAAAGGATGGAACAAATATGGGGGATGGCGTATCGGCATTCGCGATATAAACAATACGTATCATTACTTCGCACACTTAAACGGATTTGCTAACGGTTTAGAAGAAGGAACAATTGTGGAGCCTGGTATGTTAATTGGATCCGTTGGCAGCTCTGGATACGGGCCGCCTGGAACATCAGGTAAATTCCCGCCGCATCTTCATTACGGCATGTATAAGGATAACGGCTATACTGAATGGTCTTTCGATCCGTATCCTTACTTAAAACAATGGGAACGACAAGAACGTGCGAAAAAAAGATGAGGCTTCTCGCCCCATCTTTTTTACGATTGACGGCTTTTCTTTACCGCATGAGCAACGCTCGCTGCAAAGCCTCCCCAAATAATAATCATACCAACAATCATCATGATGAGTGCACTTGTTTCCATCAGCTTGAAACCTCCTTATCCGTTGGAACGGAAAGTACGCCGTCTCTCCAACGTTTTACTGAAAGAACAAAACCGAGAACGATAACGAGCGCCGCAATCGTCCATCCATACTTCACAACAAATAGTGTATCGTATCCACCATAATTTTCTTTCAAGTTCGTTTTAATGCTATCAAACATCATATAACCTAATACGATTGGTGTAACGACAGAGAGCGAAACTTTCCACCATGCGCCAACCATAATATCTGATACGCTGTTTGCATGTGTTTGAAGTGCGTTGAGCTGTTTTAACACCCACGCAATCGTAACCACTTCAACTAAGCCAACAAGTGCAACACCAAAGTTGTTAATGAAGTAATCGACAACATCTAAGAAATATAATCCACCGTTCGAAGCGAATACTAATGCGATAAGCGCAGCGACTCCACCACCGCCAAGAACAGCTTTTGTGCGTGATATACCGAATTTTTCTTGAACTGCTGAAACGTACGTCTCTGAAATAGAAATAAGCGATGTAAGACCTGCTAACGTTAATGAAAGGAAAAATAACACACCGAAAAACTCATTAAACGCAGGGAACTGATTAATAATTTGTGGGAA
Source organism: Anoxybacillus mongoliensis (assembly GCF_014201515.1). Lineage (GTDB taxonomy): Bacteria > Bacillota > Bacilli > Bacillales > Anoxybacillaceae > Anoxybacillus > Anoxybacillus mongoliensis. Next base: position 39,345 of record NZ_JACHEQ010000013.1, on the reverse strand, counting down.
GACGACGAACGCCAATCCAACACCGCCTTTAACGACTTCGCTTACCTCTACACCTTGTTGTTGTGCTAAAAAGCCAAGGACGCTAAATACGCCAATACCAGCTAATAGTTCGAACCCAGAGTTTGCAAAACCTGTAATAAATGCGTTATTTGTAATATCCGATTTTTTTGGTAAATAACTCGAATAAGTAATCATAATAGCGAACGCAATCGATAAGCTAAAGAAAATTTGGCTATATGCAGCAAGCCATACTTTTCCGTTCATAATTTGATCCCAATTTGGTTTAAAAAAGGCATTTAATCCTTCAACCGCTCCATCTAACGTCACTGCACGAATGACGATGATGAAGAAAAGAACAACGAGTGTTGGTAAGAAAATTTTATTTGCGACTTCAATTCCTTTACGAACGCCTTTATATAAAACTGCCAAGTTAATAATCCAAACGAGAAGAAGCGGAATAAGGACAGCTGGGACTAAACTGCCGAACGTCCCCGGTGTTTCTGCTAGTTTCAAATACTCACCGAACAAAAAGTCTCCTGTGTTTTCTCCCCATTTTGACGTAAAAGCAAAATACGTATAAGACATCGCCCATGCGATAACGACGGAATAATATGTTGAAATAACGAATGAAATAAGCACTTGCCACCAACCGATCCATTCGGCTCCTTTGCTGAGACGAGCAAACGTTAACGGTGCTGAACCACGATACTTATGTCCAAGCGCAAATTCCAATATAAGAATTGGAATACCTGCTGTTAATAAAGCAAATAAATACGGGAAGAAAAATGCCCCTCCACCATTTTCATATGCAACGGCTGGAAACCTCCAAATGTTCCCTAACCCAATTGCCGAGCCAGCTGCTGCTAAAATAAAACCAGCACGCGTGCCCCATTGTTGACGATTTTCCATAACAAAATGCCCTCCTTAGTCAGTTGTAATAAGAACACAGAAACACAGAAAAAAATGAAAGCACCCCCCTTGTTCGATTATTTTAATTTTTCAGACTTTTTTGTTTCATTTTAGTTTTAAGTATATCAACGGACAAGCCTTTTGTCAAAATAATATTTTAAAAAATAAAATTTTCAGAATTTTTATTATTCAATAGGAAGCTCGATAGATGTATTTCCATCTCCACCTTGGTTATAAAATTGAGGAACTTCCCCTTGAATAATTTGAATCGCCACAGGAATATCGTTTTGAATCGTTGCCGTTTTTGTTGCGAATGGAATAATAATTTGCACATTTACTTCGATATGAATTGCTATTTCTATTAAAGCATTATTTATTCCGAACGGACGAATATTTTTATTTACATCTGAATGAACATCGCCAATGACATAAAAACGAACCGGGATACGCGGTCCTAGATTTCCTAACAATACGTTATTCGTTGCTTGTCCGAGAGGGATGTAATAAATAATTCCTTTTTCCTTTTCTGTTTCAACTTGAACGTCAGGAAATTCAAGCGCTGATAATTTTCCTTCTGAAGCTGCCTTTAAATTTCTCTGCACACGATTTGTCGTTTTTGCTAATACGCGATTCACGACAGTCGCATTAAAATCTATGGCGGAAATTTTCCCTTGTCCATCTTTTTCAATTTTGATGAAGTTTTCAACATTAAAATCATCTTCCGCAATTTGTTGACTAATTGCGTTATTAATGACTAAGTTCGCTAAACGGCGCGTTTCTTTTTCGGCGATTGCCATAAGTGTCGGCTCGATTCCTCTATTAATAAACCAAAGGCTTCCGACAGTCGAAATGATAAAAAAAACAAACGTAATTAAAAAAATATAGCGGACGGGTAGCGGTTTTCTTCGTTTACGTAGTTGTTGGTACAACAAAAATCCCCCCTCTCACGCTATATGTATGCGATCAAGCAGGGGATTATTATTTTATTTCATAAGAAGCAAAGCGTCTTTTCCTTTCATTCCACGCGAAATACCTAATTGTTCAGCAGCAAATGTAACAGACTCAAGCGGCGCTTCTAACAGTTGGTCAATTGTTCGTACTCCTACCGCTCTTCCTGCGATAATGCCTCGATCACGCAATTTTTCATTTAACAGCGCCACATCTAACGCTCCACACATAATATATCCTTTATTATTGGCAACAGCTAATAACGTTGTTTTAGGCAACTGAACAGAAATGGCTGTAAAAGGTTCTCCGCTAATCCATAACGGTTTTACCTCAATCATATATTCACGCTCCTTTCCTTTATTCAATGTATGAATAAAGGAACGAAGGGTGCCTATTGTTGATACATGTTTTTTAGCTTCCATGCAAGCACATCACGCAACATTTCTGGCATATAATATTTCTTTTTCGCGCGATATATTTCTGGATATAAGTGACCAAACGTAAACATATCAATCGTTGCGACGGCATACGTTTTTTGCTCTTCAATTGGTTGGTGATTAATGAAAATGCGACGCACATGTGCTTGACCATCTATCAGTTGTTCTTTTTCGACAGTAATACGGTCATATACCATTTGTCCCATTACTTCACCACGAAATCCGAATCCTTTCACCCGTAACTGCCTCATTTGTTCCGTTTCCGCTTGTAAAATAACTTCTTTTAATTCGCTTCCGCGCAAATATACTTTGCACGGATTAATCGGATGTGGACAAATGCGATGAATATCTCCTTTCGTCACAACACCTTTCGGGAGCGAAGACAGTAGTACCCCGGCATTCACCATCGCTACATCACCTTCACACCATTCATTTAACGCTTGAGCAAGAACGTTTGCTAATGGCGACGGTGAAAACCAATCGATCGTCAGCGACTCAGGCAAATATACAATCGGTTGTGCCAGCGCATTAGTTGCTTGCTCAATCATATCATTTAACTTTTGCTTCGTCCCCTCGCATGCATGTTCAACTGCATCCATATGTTGTACATAGGCATGTGTATCAACTTTTCGACTGTTTTTATCGACCATCAAGGTTAAACACCCAACATAATGTCCAAATTTTCCAGCTCCACAAAGCAACGTTTTATTCACTCGTTTTCCATGTTCAAATACATGATGCGTATGACCACCTAAAATCGCCGTTAATTGTGGAAATGTTTCCGCCATTTTTTCATCATCATTCACTCCCAAGTGAGATAATAAAACGATCGCATCCACTTTTTCCGAAAGCTCTTCAATAAGTTGAGCAACCGTATCAAACGGATTGGCAACGCGCCATCCAAGCAGCTCATAAAATGTCTGAAACGGAACCGTCACACCAATAAACGCAATACGAACGTTTCCAAACGTCATGATAACATACGGCTTCATCCAGTGCGGACGCTCTCCGTTTTCATAAAAAACGTTTGCGACAATAACAGGGAACTTGGCATGTGCATATAACGTATCAAGCTGTTCATGACTAAGTGTAATCCCTTCGTTATTCCCGATGGTGACTGCATCGTATGCTGCATCGTTTAAAAGAATGACGTTTGCCTTTCCGCCTGATGCCTCTGTCAGCGGATGAAACCGATCAATAAAGTCACCGATATCAAGTAACACCATATGCTCGCGATTTTTCTTATGCTTTTTTCTTTCATTTTGTAAATAACGAACAATTTTCGGCCATCGTTCAAAATGGCTATGCACATCGTTTGTATGATAAATATGTATTGTCTCCCTCAACGCTTGCAACACACCTTTCTTTTTACAATCCAAGCCCTTGCATTATTAAACGAACGCCGAGTAAAATAAGCACAATTCGTAATAACGTCACGACCGTTTTTCCTTTTAATCGTCGATTGAGCCATGCTCCACATTTCGCTCCAATCCATACACCCGGAATAAGCGAAAGCGCAAACGTCCATGCAACATTTCCTATAAGCACATGAGTTAGTGAGCTAACAATGGACGATAAAAAAACGATAAACATCGATGTCGCAACAGCTACGTGGGGAGGAAACAAAAATAATAAAATCATCGCAGGCACCATAAGCGATCCACCGCCAATTCCGAAAAACCCGCCGACAAATCCGACAACAAACGCAATGAATGTGGCGATGAGCGGATGATACCCGTACGTCACTTCCTCCCCTTCATTCGTAACGTATGTCCGTACAACAGGAAACGTACGTTTGCTAGACGGTGATAGCCGAGATTGAAACATGAGCAAAAACGAAACAGCAATTAAAAATAATCCGAAATAAAGCGAAAAATGTTGCATATGCACATGTTGATTCACCCATGCACCAAGCATTGCCCCTGGCCCACTACCGATGAAGAAAAATAAACCGCTTTTATAGTCCACCATTTTATGCTTCATATATGTTAAAGTTGATGATAACCCATTAAAAATAATGACGACAAGCGATGTGCCAACCGCTACTTGTGGTGAAATGGTTGGCAATACATGTGCCGCGCTTAAAAAAAGAAGCGCGGGAACAATAATCACCCCTCCCCCTAAACCGACAAGACTTCCGATTGTTCCTGCTAAAAAGCCGATCACTAAAAGAAAGATATATTCCATTCTCATCCCCCATTATGAAAACAAGTCTAATTGACGCGGTGCTAAGTTCGTATATTCAATGCCTAACATCCGCAAGAGCTGCTTTGCATTATGAGCGGCATCTCCACCTGAGTTATTGTTGAATAAGACGTAAATGTGTTCACATTTCGTTTGTAACATGCGAATATGCTGTACCCACTCTTGTAACTCTTGCTCATTGTATCGATATAAATAACGAACAGCACGCCAATTTTCATCATCTCGTTTATTCCAGCCAGCTACATTTCGTCCATGTAAACGAATGAGTGTTTTATGCGCATCAGTTGGATGAAGAACGGTCGGTACCGATCCTTCTCCTGCTTGCGGTTCGTCACAAATGCTATGAATCCATCGTTCTTCTTCCATAAAGCGTAACGTCTTTTCGTAAAAGGAAGACGAAAACCATGATTGATGACGAAACTCAAGCGCCACAGGGACATCTCCCATTCGCTCCCGACACCAACGCAAATAGTGGACATGTTCTTTTTTGCAATCGAACCACGGTGGAAATTGAAATAGTACCATTGCAAGTTTGTTATCTTGCTGAAACGGCTCAATCGATTGTAAAAATGCTGTAAACATCTCGTCTTTATTTGCGTACGGAATATCACCACGTTGATGCCCCGTCATCCCTTGATACGCCTTCACGATAAATTGGAATGACGCAGGCGTTTCCGTCAACCATTTTTCAACGTTTTGGAGCGGTTGAATCGCATAAAAATACGCATCAACTTCAACGGTTGGAAAGTGAGCCGCATATGCTTGTAGCTTATCTTTTGACGCAAGCCGAGACGGATATAAACTGTCATGGTCGCCCCATCCCGTTAATCCGACATAAATCATATTCATCACCTACATTCATCTTACCATAACATACAAAAAAAGCCGATGATCTGCATGGCACAGATCATCAGCTGTTGTTTAACCAATACTACCTTCCATTTCAAACTTGATGAGTCGGTTCATTTCAACGGCGTATTCCATCGGTAATTCTCTCGTAAACGGCTCAATAAAGCCCATAACGATCATTTCTGTCGCTTCTTGTTCAGAAATGCCGCGGCTCATTAAATAAAATAGTTGTTCTTCTGATACTTTCGACACTTTTGCTTCATGCTCAAGCGAAATGTTGTCGTTTAAAATTTCGTTATATGGAATCGTATCAGATGTCGATTGATTATCCATAATGAGCGTGTCGCACTCAATATTTGAACGAGAGCCATCCGCTTTCCGTCCGAAATGAACGATACCGCGATATGTGACTTTTCCACCTTGTTTCGAAATCGACTTGGAGACGATCGTTGATGACGTGTTTGGTGCTAAATGGATCATTTTCGCACCTGCGTCTTGATGTTGTCCTTTGCCAGCAATCGCAATCGAAAGTGTCAAACCACGCGCACCTTCTCCTTTTAAAATGACTGCTGGGTATTTCATCGTTAATTTTGAACCAATATTTCCATCGATCCATTCCATCGTTGCGTTTTCTTCGCAAACGGCACGCTTTGTCACAAGGTTAAAGACGTTGTTTGCCCAGTTTTGAATCGTTGTATAACGGCAATACGCACCTTTTTTCACGATAATTTCAACGACTGCGCTATGAAGTGAGTTTGTCGTATAAACAGGCGCCGTACAGCCTTCCACATAATGAACATGCGCACCTTCATCAACGATAATTAACGTCCGTTCAAATTGTCCCATATTTTCCGAGTTAATGCGGAAATACGCTTGCAACGGTGTATCGACTTTTACACCTTTTGGCACGTAAATAAACGAACCACCCGACCAAACGGCAGAGTTCAGTGCCGCAAATTTATTATCTGTCGGCGGAACGACTTTCGCCCAATGCTCGCGGAACAAATCTTCGTTTTCTTTTAACGCCGAGTCTGTGTCTTTAAAAATGACACCTAGTTTCTCTAGGTCTTCTTTCATGTTATGGTATACAACTTCTGACTCGTATTGCGCAGATACCCCCGCTAAATATTTTTGTTCCGCTTCTGGAATACCAAGCTTATCGAACGTTGCTTTAATTTCTTCAGGCACTTCATCCCATGAACGTCCAGATTTTTCTGATGGTTTAACGTAATACGTAATTTCATCGAAATCTAAACTGGATAAATCGCCACCCCATTGTGGCATCGGCATGCTGTAAAAAATGTCTAACGCTTTTAAGCGAAATTCAAGCATCCACTCTGGTTCATTTTTCATACGCGAAATTTCTTCTACAATTTCGCGCGTTAATCCGCGCTCAGCGCGGAAAACAGATACATCTTTATCGGCGAAACCGTACTTATATTCACCGATTTCTGGCATTTTTTTCGCCATCTCGTTCGCCTCCTTTTTTATGACTACCCTTGTTGCTCATGCAATCCTTTTTCCATCGCTTTCCAAGCTAACGTCGCGCATTTAATACGGGCTGGAAATTTTGACACCCCTTGAAGCGCTTCAATATCCCCTAAATCGATTGAATCGTCATAATCTTTTCCTTGCATCATGTCTGAAAAAATCGTTGATAGCTTAAGCGCTTCTTCAATTGTTTTTCCCTTGATCGCCTCTGTCATCATCGATGCAGAGGACATCGAAATAGAACAACCTTCTCCTTCAAACTTCGCATCGACAATTTTCCCATCTTCTACTTTTAATGTTAAGTGAATGCGATCGCCACACGTCGGGTTGTTCATATTTATATCGACGTGTTCTCCTTCTAATACACCGCGATTTCTCGGGTTTTTATAATGATCCATAATCACTTGCCGATACAGCGTATCTAAATGGCTATTAAAAGACATAGCTAAAATACTCCTTCGTTTTCTTTAATGCTGAAACAAGTGCATCAACTTCTTCTTCCGTATTGTATAAATAAAAGCTTGCTCGTGCAGTTGCCGTCACGTTCAGCCATTTCATGAGCGGCTGCGCACAATGGTGACCAGCACGAACAGCAATGCCTTCGGCGTCTAAAACGGTCGCAACATCGTGCGGATGCACACCGTCAATATTAAATGTCACGAGCCCTGCGCGTTCTTTCGGGCCGTAAATCGTTAACCCGTCAATCGTTGACAGCTGTTCAAGTGCATATTGCGCTAAACGATGTTCATGCTCAGCAATATGATCTAACCCAACTTGTTCAAGGAAATCGATCGCAACTCCTAAGCCGATCGCTCCAGCGATAATTGGTGTACCGCCCTCAAATTTCCACGGAAGCTCTTTCCATGTTGACTCATACAAACCGACGAAATCAATCATTTCGCCACCAAATTCAACAGGCTCCATTTGCTCAAGTAAGCGTTTTTTACCGTATAGTACGCCAATACCTGTCGGCCCGCACATTTTATGGCCTGAAAACGCATAAAAATCACAATCGATGTCTTGCACGTTCACTTTCATATGCGGCGTGCTTTGCGCCCCATCAACAACGACAACAGCACCGTTTTTGTGTGCGATTTGCGCAATTTCTTTTACTGGGTTAATTGTACCGAGTACGTTGGATACGTGCATCACGGCCACAATTTTTGTGTTCGGCGTGATTGTTTGTTCCACATCTTCTAAGCGAATCGTCCCGTCTGGTTGAAGCGGAATGTATTTTAACGTTGCCCCTGTTTGTTTGGCGACTTGTTGCCATGGGATGATATTGCTATGATGCTCCATGTACGTAATGACAATTTCATCGCCTTCACGTACGTTTGCCCGACCGTAACTTGCCGCCACTAAGTTAATCGCTGTTGTCGTCCCGCGTGTAAAAATAATTTCTTCCGTTGAGGCAGCACCGATGAAGCGACGCACTTTTTCGCGCGCCCCTTCGTATGCATCGGTCGCCTTCGTCCCAAGCGTATGCACGCCGCGATGAACGTTCGAATTGTATTGGCGATAGTAATTGTCAATCGCTTCAATAACCGGTAACGGCTTTTGCGATGTTGCCGCGCTATCTAAATAAACGAGCGGTTTACCGTTTATTTGTTGATCTAAAATCGGAAATAGTTGACGAAGTTCTTTTACGTTCATCATTTAACTTTCCTTTCGATCACTTCAATTAATTGTTTTTTCACACGTTCAATTGGAATTTCATTGACGACTGGAGCTAAAAAGCCATGAATAATTAATCGCTCTGCTTCCGTTTTCGAAATACCGCGGCTCATTAAATAATATAATTGCGTCGGATCAACTCGACCGACCGAGGCCGCATGACCTGCTGTCACATCATCTTCATCAATTAATAAAATCGGATTCGCATCCCCGCGTCCTTTTGGACTTAACATAAGCACACGTGATTCTTGTTCTGCATTCGATTTCGATGCCCCGTGCTCAATCTTACCGATGCCGTTAAAAATAGAAGTCGCTTCATCTTTGACAACGCCATGTTTTAAAATGTAGCCTTCTGTATGTTTTCCGTAATGAATGACGCTTGTCGTAAAGTTTTGCACTTGCTCACCGCGACTTACTACGACCGTCTTCGTATCACCGAATGAGCCGTCGCCAATGAGGCGCGTGACGTTTTCTGAAATCGTGTTTCCGTCGTTCATTAAACCGAGCGCCCATTCGATGCGCGCATGACGCCCCGTAATGCCGCGACGGTTCACATATGTCGTTGTCCCTTTTGCTAAACTATCCACGGCACCGAAAAATACTTGCGCGTCGTCTAATGCAAACACTTCCGCAATGATGTTGACGATCGCTTCCGAACGTTCACATGTTGAAATGTAGTTTTCGACATACGTTACTTTACTACCGACGTCCGCAACAATAATGACGTGATTAAATAACGCTTCCGCTTTTTCATGCACATATACCGCTTGCAACGGCACGTTAACTTGCACGTGCTTTGGTACGTATACAAACATTCCACCGTTTACAAGTGCGGCATGAAGTGCAGTTAGACGATGTTCGTTTACTTTCACGCCGTCCATAAAATATTTTTGCACAAGCTCGCTATGTTCACGAACGGCTGTCGCTAAGTCTGTAAAAATGACACCTTTTTCTTTTAATTCATCGGCAAGCGATACGTATGCACATGTATGATCGCGTTGCACATATACGTTTTTTTGCTCTTCATCGATATCGATGAGCACTTTCACTTCTTCTGGCAACTCTTCTAATGAAGAAAGTGGCGCACTTTCAACGAGATGAGTAGAAAATTGTGTAAAATTCCAACGATCAATTTTTGTTTTATCTGGCTTCGGTAAAGGAAGTTGTTCCGCTTGCGCAAGAGCTTGTAAGCGAACGTTTAAAAGCCAGTCCGGTTCTCCACGCCCTTCAGAAAAAGAGCGTACATACTGTTGGTCGAATGGTAGTTTCGTCTCAATCATCACAAATCCTCCTAACGCTTACGCTTCTTGCTCAACGACTTCATCTTCAATGCCTAGCTCTTTTTTAATCCAGTCGTATCCTTCCGCTTCAAGACGTTGTGCTAATTCTGGACCACCAGATTTTACAATACGTCCTTGCATCATGACATGCACGTAATCTGGCGTAATATAGTTTAATAAACGCTGATAGTGGGTAATGATTAAACAGCCGAAGTCGTTGCTACGCATTTCATTAACACCTTTTGCAACAACTTTTAATGCATCAATATCAAGCCCTGAGTCAATTTCATCTAAAATCGCAATTTTCGGTTGTAACATCATTAATTGTAAAATTTCATTTCTCTTTTTCTCTCCGCCTGAAAATCCTTCGTTTAAATAACGATGTGCCATATCTGGATTCATTTCTAAAAACGCCATCTTTTCATCTAGTTGACGAATGAATTTCATTAATGAAATTTCATTTCCTTCTCCGCGACGCGCATTAATCGCCGAACGCAAGAAATCCGCATTTGTCACGCCGCTAATTTCGCTCGGATATTGCATCGCTAAAAACAACCCAGCACGCGCACGCTCATCTACTTCCATTTCCAATACATCTTGACCATCTAATGTAATGCTTCCTTTTGTTACTTCATATTTTGGATGACCCATAATGGCCGCGGATAATGTCGATTTTCCTGTTCCGTTCGGTCCCATGATTGCATGAAACTCGCCACCTTTAATTTCAAGGTTAACCCCTTTTAAAATTTCTTTTCCATCAATCGCAACGTGAAGATCTTTAATCGTTAATGTTGCCATAAAAAAATACCTCCAGTTTCACTTATGTTCATAAAACGTAATTCTCATTTTATTCTCATTACAATTTTATAACAGATGAAAAGTATTAGCAACCTTATTGCAAGCATTTTGATACTTTTTTGTTTCTAAAGTTTGTTCGCTTAATCACGTATGTAAAAAAGGATAGGAGACCTCCCTATCCTTTTAATGCATGCGAGTAAATTCATTAACACATTGCCGAACGAGCGTAACCGCCTGGCTCATCGTCGCCCCACCAGCTAACGCAGCAGCTACCGCGCACACTTCAAATATTTCTTCTTCCGTCGCTCCTTCATCAATGCATCCTTTCGTATGATAAATCGTGCAATATTCATCTTGCTTGGCGACACTAATCCCTAAGGCAATCAGCTGCTTTTCTTTTTTCGACAACGTTCCTTCTTCAAAACACGCCTCTGTAAACGCGTTAAACGTTTGTCCAACTTTCGGCATGTGTTGCGTAAATGTTCCTAGCCCTTGCTTATATTCGTGTAAACATTGTTCCATCGACATATGCACTCCTCCTTCCTTTTTATCATGCGTCGTTTTTCAAAAAATATAAAAGGATGCCCGAATGGACATCCTTATTTTGCGGCTGGAATAACCGCGCCGTTATACTTTTGTAAAATGAAGTCTTGAATATCTTTTGATTGCAATACTTCTACAAGCGTTTGAATTTCTTTACGCTTTTCGTCACCTTTGCGAACGGCAATAATGTTCACGTATGGGTTGTTTTCTGGTGACTCAACTGCAATCGGATCTTTTGCTGGATCTAAACCAGCATCTAACGCATAGTTTGCGTTAATTAATACCGCATCTCCTTCATTGTTTTTATATACTTGTGGAAGTAATCCTGCTTCGACATCTGCTTCAAACACTAAGTTTTTTGGATTTTCAACGATATCATCAACTGTCGCTTTTGTTTTGTCAACACCATCTTTTAATTTAATTAAACCTTTTTCTTCAAGCATCGATAAAATGCGACCGTGGTCGGCAACAGAGTTGCTCATAATAATTTTCGCCCCGTTTGGTAGCTCTTCAAGGCTTTTATATTTTTTAGAGTATACGCCAATTGGCTCAATATGAATACCGCCAGCATTGACAAAGTCATAGCCATGTTCTTTCATTTGTGCTTCTAAATAAGGAATGTGTTGGAAATAGTTTGCGTCTAACTCTTTATCCGCTAACGCTTTATTCGGTAATACGTAGTCTTGGAATGTCACAATTTCTAATTCAATCCCTTTTTCTTTTAAAATCGGTTTTGCTTTTTCTAAAATTTCCGCATGTGGCACGTTTGATGCCCCAACGACAAGCTTATTCGTTTTTTCTTCGGCACTTTCGCTTTTTCCACAAGCAGCGAGCGCTAATACAACAACTGCAGCAACAAGCAAAGAGATCCATTTTTTCATCTGTTTCTTCCTCCTTTTTATCGTTTATCTATTTTAGAAGTGACAAAGTCACCAATAAACTGAATAATAAAGACAATGACTAAAATGAGCACTGTTGCAACGAATGTCACATCGTTATTGTTGCGTTGAAATCCTTCTAAATATGCTAAGTTTCCAAGCCCCCCAGCACCGACAACTCCAGCCATCGCTGTATAACCAACGAGCGCGATCGCTGTTACCGTAATCCCAGATACAAGGGCAGGGAGCGCTTCTGGGAGGAGCACCTTCCAAATAATTGTCGATGTCGTCGCCCCCATCGCTTTTGCTGCTTCGATGACACCTTTATCAATTTCACGAAGCGCAATTTCCACCATGCGTGCATAAAACGGTGCTGCACCGATAATGAGTGCTGGTAACGCAGCGTTTGCTCCAAGAATTGTACCAACAATAAGTTTTGTAAACGGAATAAGCAAAATAATTAAAATAATGAACGGGATCGAACGGAAAATGTTGACGAACGATGCGATCACACCGTTAATAAAACGATTTTCCCATATGTTTCCCTTAGACGTTAAAAACAGCAATAACCCGAGTAAAATACCGAGCACAAACGTTGCTATAACAGAAATAGCCGTCATATACAACGTTTCCATCGTCGCTGCCCATATTTTATCCCAAACGACGTTCGGAAATAGTTCATTCCACATTCGCCAACACCTCCACTTCGACTTCTTGCTGGCGAATAAAAGCGAGCGCTCGCTCAATTTCTTCATTCGCACCATCTAAGTGAATGAACAACACCCCGTATGAACCGTGATGCGTTTGTGAAATTTTCCCTTGCAAAATATTTACATTCAAATCGAATTGGCGAATAAGTTGTGTCATGAGCGGCTGCTCAGCTGCTTCGCCGACAAACGTAAGTTGTGCCACTTTACCGTTCGGATACCGTTCAAGAAGATGCAACATCGCTTCTTTCGTTTCTTCCGGCTCTGTTACTTGCTGAACAAATCGTTTCGTAATCGGTTGCTCTGGCTTACGGAACACATGAAGCACTTCGCCCATTTCGACAACTTTTCCGTTTTCCATCACCGCTACACGATCACAAATTTTACGAATAACATGCATTTCGTGTGTAATTAACACGATCGTTAAACCGAGACGTTTATTAATATCGACGAGCAAATCCAAAATGGAATCCGTCGTTTGTGGGTCAAGCGCTGACGTTGCTTCGTCACATAATAACACTTTCGGGTTGTTCGCTAATGCGCGCGCAATGCCGACGCGCTGCTTTTGTCCTCCACTCAGTTGTGATGGATACGCATGTTCTCTCCCTTGTAAACCGACAAGTTGAATGAGTTCATCGACACGCTTCATTCGCTCTTCTTTCGGCACACCCGCAATTTCTAACGGAAAAGCAATGTTTTCACGCACCGTTCGTGACCAAAGTAAATTAAAATGTTGAAAAATCATCCCAATTTGCTGGCGCGCTTGTCGTAATTGTTTTCCACTAATTTTCCCCATATCTTTTCCATCGACAATGACTTCACCGCTCGTCGGCTTTTCTAATCCGTTCAATAACCGAATGAGCGAGCTTTTCCCTGCTCCACTATAACCGATAATACCGAAAATTTCTCCTTGTTCGATATGCAAATTCACATGATCGACTGCCGTTACATTCCCACTTGCTGCTTTATACACTTTCGTTACGTTTGATAAAGTAATCATGCTGTCACCTTCCTTCCATGAAAAAAGCCTTTCTGCTCAAGAGAACAGAAAGGCGTCATCATCCATTCTGTCTCTTATCTCTCAAAGCAAACGCTTTGTGTGAATTGGCACCATTTCAGCAGCGCTGACGGTTGCCGGGTTTCATCGGGCACATCCCTCCACCTCTCTTGATAAGAGCGCTTTTTAAACGCTTTATTCAGTTAACGTTTTAATGCATTCAAGGACATTTTTAAACTACGAAAGTGAGTATATCATCAAAAGAAGGACGGTGTCAATAAAAAATCGCGCAAAAAAATTGGAATATGTTTCACTTAACGCTCTTGGTTTCGACTCCGACGTAAATGTTGAACCATTTCTTGAAGTTTGTCTGATAAATGATGCAACTCTTCTGAAGCAGCGCTTAATTGTTGAGTGAAAGCTGCTTGTTGATGCATTTCGTCTGCCAATGTCAACATTGAACTTGCTGTTCGTTGCGCAATCGCATGAACAGCGTGAGAAGCGTCGACTACTTGCTCACTGCTTGAACTTAACTCTTCTGTCGCAGCCGAAATCGATTCAATTTGATTAGAGACGCGTGCCACCTCTTGAATAATCTCATAAAATGAAGCCCCTGTTTCCGCTAAAACGTTCGTTCCAGACTGAATTTCTTGCGTGCTTTCATTCATAGCTTCCACAGCCCGTTGCATTTTTATTAAAATATCTTCGATCAACCCGGCAATCATATTTGCCGCTCCGCTCGATTGTTCAGCAAGTTTGCGAACTTCTTCCGAAACGACAGCAAACCCTTTGCCGTGCTCTCCTGCTCTCGCTGCCTCGATCGCTGCATTTAACGCTAATAAATTTGTTTGCGCCGCAATTTGTGAAATAAGCTCGACAATTTGGTGAATTTCTTTCGATTTCCCCTCAAGTTCTTGCACAACTTGCATCGATATTTGCTGTTTTTCCGAAATTTTCTTCATTTGTTGCGTAGAATTTTCCATTTTCTCTTTTCCCGATTTTGACAGATGACCGATATGCTGCGATGCGTGCACTGTCTCATCTAAAGACGAAGCAATGGATTGAAGAGCTCGAGACATTTCCTCAACCGTTGAACTAATCCGTTCAATATGCGCTTGCTGTTGAACCGTTTCATCAGAAGTACGCCTGATATGTTCCGACACATGTTCGACACGTTCAGCCGCTTCTTGTGTATGTTTCGACATTTGCTTTGCGGATTCGTTTAAATCATGAGATGTACTCGTCACTCCATCGATCACCGTCCGCAACTCACGCACGGTGTAGTCAAAGGCGCTCGCCAATTCTCCAATTTCATCGGACCGATTCATTTCAAACGTCACATCAAAATTACCTTCACGCAATCGGTAAACACTTTTTGTTAACTTCTTCAATGGTCGAACAAGATATAATGTTAAAAGAGATACAACGATTATAACAATAATTAACATGACAATCGTCAAAATGAGCGTCTTTTGCTCATTTTTTTGCATTAGCTTGTAAATACCTGTCGCATCAAAGTCTGCTCCTAATACTCCGATGAGCTCCCCAGACTGATCAATAAGGGGAACATAGGCGGATACGATCGCACCGTATGTTTCTGAATAGCTCAACTCTCCTACTTGTGTCTTTTTCGTTTCAAAAGCTCGAATTAACATCGGAAACTTGTTTATTTCTCCCTCTACTTGCCCAAGATCAGAAAAGTTGTCCCCTTCCGAGCCATCTACAACATAATAATAATCATATCCATCGCCTACAGCTCTCCGATTCATTGTATACAAATACTTTAAGTTGTTCATCTTCCTTATATCACTTAAAGTTGTGCGCAATTCATGATAGTAGTCATTTTTTTTCATTTCGATACTTATCATCTTATATTGATCGATATTTACAAGACGAGCAGCTTGCTCAGCGATATGTTTCGCTTGCGTTCCGACTGACTGAACGACAAACTGATCGGCTGAGCGGTAAATGACAAAACTCATTAAAAGACCACACACTAAAAAAATGAGCGAAAAACTGACAACAATCTTCGTTTGTAAACTTTTAAATTTAATCAACAAAATCCCTCCAGATGTTAAACATAGACAGTTCATATTTTATGACAGAATTCTTCAAATGTAATTAAAAAATTTCATATTTTCATACGAACAAAGCAAAAGAGGCGCTAGACGAATTTGTTCGTCTAACACCTCTTTTTTACACCCGCGAATACATCGACCGCACACCTGTCGCTGCTGCAATCGCTTGTTCTAAGTCTTCAATTAAATCCTCTACATGTTCAATACCAACAGACAAACGAATCATATCTTCCGTCACACCAGACGCTTGTAAATCTTCTCCGCTTAGTTGTTGATGCGTCGTGCTTGCTGGATGGATGATTAAACTTTTTGCATCGCCGACGTTCGCCACATGCGACCAAAGTTTGACGTTGTTAATTAATGTCGCTCCTGCTTCACGACCGCCTTGAATGCCAAAGACGACGACTGCACCTGCCCCTTTTGGCATATATTTTTTCGCTAACTCTTTTGCTGGGTGATTGTCATGTTCAGGGTACAACACCCAATTGACTGCTGGATGGTTGTTTAAATACTCAACAATTTTTCTCGTGTTGGCAATATGTTCTTTCATGCGTACGTGTAACGTTTCAAGCCCTAAATTAAACTGGAATGCGTTGAATGGGCTCATCGCTGGTCCTAAATCGCGCAATAGTTGCACGCGTGCTTTCACGATATACGCCGCTGCACCAATGTGTGCGTATACGAGATTATGGTAGCTTGGATCTGGTATCGTAAACGATGGAAACTTTGGCGAATTCCAATCAAAATTTCCGCCGTCGACAATGATGCCACCTAGCGTCGTTCCGTTGCCAAGTAGCCATTTCGTCGCTGAATGAATAACGATATTTGCTCCGTGTTCAATCGGACGGCAAAGATAAGGCGTCGCAAACGTATTATCAATAATGAGCGGAATGCCTGCTTCGCGAGCAACCTCCGCAACCGCTTCAATATCTAACACGTGCAAGCTCGGATTGCCGATCGTTTCGGCAAAAATGGCTTTCGTTTTCGGCGTAATCGCAGCGCGGAAATTTTCTGGATCGGTCGGATCGACAAAATGCGTCGTGATTCCGTATTTCGGCAACGTATTGGCGAACAAATTGTACGTTCCTCCATATAACGTCGAAGCAGAAACGATGTCATCTCCGGCTTGAGCGACGTTTAAAATCGCCATCGTAATTGCTGCCATTCCACTCGCCACCGCTAAAGCTCCTACACCGCCTTCAAGTTTAGCCACTCGTTCTTCAAACACAGTGACTGTCGGATTATGAATGCGTGTATAAATGTACCCCGATTCTTTTAATGCAAATAAATTCGCCGCGTGCTCTGTATGATCAAATAAATAAGCATTGGACTGATAAATCGGCACCGCACGCGCTTTCGTTACTGGATCGGTTTGCAATCCACCATGAACAGCAATCGTTTCAAATTTCATCGTTTCTCCCCCTGCACGAATAATTGTTGAATATTTTGAATTTTAACACGATAAAAATAGCTCGTCAATGAACAAGGTCGTACGGTTTAGCAAGAAAAAAGATCGACTCTAATAATAAAATGTGACGAAACGATGCTGTGATAGATAATTCGTTTAACCGAAGCTGTTGTTGGAGTTTTAACGAACCTTTTAATAATGACATGATCGCTTGTGCTGAACCACGAATCGTAATCATTCGCTCCGCATGTACTTCTTCAATACGACGAATCCCTTCTTTCGATACGCACAATAATACTTTCTTGCCTTCCCATTGCAATTGAATATATAAACAGTCACTTGGCAAAATCGGTGTTAACATGTTCATTCAACCGCCCCCCATCCCATATTTCTCATATCCATTGTTTCCATATGAGGACGAGTAGTTCCTGCTATAAACGCTCGACAAATGTCTTTCTTCCTCGCCAATTTCCCAAGAAATATGTCGAAAGCTGGCTTATTCAGCCAGCTTTCGCAACGTTTCGTATAAGTATGGAACCGAATGAAAGGCGTATATTTTTTGTACAAGTTCGCCATGTTGAAAAATAAGTAAGCAAGGAACGCTTTCAATGCACCACTCAATCGCCTTGTCCGGCACATAGTTTAAATCTTGACGCTCAAATGTAACGGTTGGCAATAACTGTTCAAGTACATCAACCATTCGACTTGCCACTTGACACGTGCCACATAATGGTGTGTACATATAGACAACTTTCACGGCAATCACACAACTTTCTATAAATATTGTGCGTGTACATCGATGTTTGCACTTAATAATACAACCGCGATGTGATGCTTCGGAGCGGCTGCGACTTCACGGTACATTTTATCAATATATAAATGCTCGGCATGCGGAAACTCTCGACGAAGTTGACGACGCAATTTTTCCCCTGCTTCATCGGAATCAACTAAAATGTACACATCTTTATCGTACAAAGCATCGATTAATTCATCAAGTTTGGCGGTGCCGAGCGTTCCGTTTGTACATATAATTTCAACAGGTTCACTAATGATACTTTCGATTTTTCTTTTATCTGAGCGCCCTTCCACAATAATCACTTTTTCTACATCAACAATCGCCATCGTCATCACCTTGCATATTCATTTATGTATATTATATTCGTGATCGCACACCTTTTCTCCTTTTATCCCATAGAAAAGGACAGCGCCGTCGCTGCCCTTAACACCAACCATCTTCTGTATCACAATCGACATATTTCATATTTGGATTTTCAGTAACTGTCACGCTTTTCAATATGCGCCCATTTTGCTGTTCATATCCATGTTTCAACTTAAACGTATTCGATTCTCGGACGAATTGCCCAACACATTCATTGTCATAAAACAATTGAAAATCACCGTTTTCATTCAATTTACCGATGACGTGTTGTGTAATATCCATTGTTGTTTGTTTTAGCAAAAAAGACACCCCTGTTGTATAGGGTGCCCTGCAAGTTCTTTTTTAGTCTTGGTTAATCATTTGTTCATATTGTTCCGCTGTTAACAAGTTGTCCACTTCACTTAGATCGCTCGGCTCAATGACGATCATCCATGCTTTATCATACGGTGATTCGTTTACATACTCTGGGTTGTCGTTTAACTCTTCATTCACAGCTACTACTTTTCCGCTAATTGGAGCATATAATTCAGACACAGTTTTTACTGATTCCACGCTACCAAATGGCTCGTTTGCTGTGAGTTGTGCCCCGACTTCGGGCAATTCAACGAATACGATATCGCCGAGCTCTGACTGAGCAAAATCCGTAATCCCAATGCGAACCGTATTTCCTTCGACACGCACCCATTCATGTTCCTGTGAATAACGTAGCTCTTTTGGAATGCTCATCGTTTTCCCTCCAACATATCATCTTCTTCTTCATCATACACGATTTTTCATATGATTTCACGATAATTTAAACATTTCGTGATATTTTTGTTCGTCAAATCCGACAATGACTTGTTCTCCATTTGTAATGATTGGGCGCTTCATTAACATCCCGTCTGATGATAACAATTGCAACATTTCTTCTTCTGTCATCGTCTGTAATTTGTCTTTTAACCCAAGTTCACGATACTTCATACCGCTCGTATTAAAAAATTTTTTTAAATCAAGCCCACTTTTTTCATATAGCGTCCGTAACTGCTCTTTTGACGGAGGTTGTTCAACAATATGTATAGCTTGTACCGAAATGTTGTTTTCATCTAACCATTTTTTTGCTTTGCGACATGTGCCGCATTTTGGATACCAATAAAATATTACCATTTTCTCACCTCATCTATGATACGATAACAAAGCGAAAGTACCAGACGATGCGTCTGGTACTTCCATTATTACACAACATACCGTTCAGCTTCAATTAATGCTTGCGCTGCTTCGCGTTTTTTCGCAATGATGTTAATTGGCGTGTGACGCGTTAATTTGCGCAATGCCGACAACATCATGCGCAACATGTCACCATGTTCAACAGCGACAATCGTTTCTTTTGCATGTGCTTCAATTTCATTAAAGGCTTCTTGGCAGAAAATTTGTGTGTACAATACTTTTTGTTTATTTTTCTCAACACCCGATTGGGCAATTGCTTTTTCTGTACGCAAAAGCGCAGATTCCATCGCATATACGTTGCTGACAATGTCGGCAATATTGACGAGAACTTCTTGTTCTTTTTCAAGTTTCGGACCGAACTTTTGAGCAGCTAGCCCTGCAACCATTAAAGCGATTTTTTTCGCATGGCGCACAAGATATTTTTCTTGTTCAAGCACGCCATCGCCAACTTCTTCAGGCATGAGCATCATGAGCTCTTCTTGTAGCTGTTGCGCTTTTTGTAAAAGCGGTAGCTCGCCTTTCATCGCCTTGCGTAAATACATACCTGGTACGAGAAGGCGGTTAATTTCGTTCGTTCCTTCAAAAATGCGGTTAATACGTGAATCGCGATACATGCGTTCAATTTCGTATTCTTGCATGAAACCATAACCACCGTGAATTTGTACCCCTTCATCCACGATATAGTCTAACATTTCCGTAGCAAATACTTTATTTAATGAACATTCAATCGCATATTCCGCAATCGCTTTTGCTGTTTCTTTTCCGTCTTTTGCTTGCTCATCCGTTAGCTGTCCCATGCGCGCTTCAAACAACCCGACTGTACGGTAGACGGAGCTTTCTGCCGCATACAATTTCGATGCCATCGTCGCTAATTTTTCTTGTGTTAATGTAAATTTCGAAATTGGTGTTTTAAATTGTTGGCGTTGATTTGCGTATTGAATCGTCACCTCAAGGGCACGCTTTGCCCCGCCAACGGCACCGACACCAAGTTTATAGCGACCGATGTTTAAAATGTTAAAGGCGATGATATGCCCTTTGCCGATTTCACCAAGCAAGTTTTCTTTCGGAACGAGCGCATCTTGTAAAATTAATGTGCGTGTCGATGAGCTTTTGATGCCCATTTTCTTTTCTTCTGCTCCTGTCGACACTCCTGGGAAGTCGCGCTCAACAATAAATGCGGAGAAATGCTCACCGTCTACTTTCGCATAGACGACGAATACATCAGCAAACCCAGCGTTCGTAATCCATTGTTTTTCTCCGTTTAAAATGTAATGTGTCCCTTCCGCATTTAATTTTGCAGTCGTTTTTGCACCGAGTGCATCCGAACCAGAGCCTGGTTCTGTTAACGCATAAGCAGCAATTTTCTCACCTGTCGCAAGCGCTGGCAAATATTTTTGCTTTTGCTCTTCTGTTCCGAACAAGACGATTGGAAGCGAACCGATTCCAACGTGCGCGCCGTGTGAAATCGAGAAACCGCCTGCGCGCGCCATTTTTTCAGCAATTAATGCGGAGCTAATTTTATCTAAACTTAATCCGCCGTATTCTTCCGGCACATCTGCGCCAAGCAATCCGAGTTCGCCTGCTTGCTTTAAAAGAGCTACCGAGCGATCAAACTCATGGTTTTCTAAATGTTCTAGTTGTGGCAACACTTCATTAACGACGAATTCTTCTGTCGTTTTGGCAATCATTTTTTGTTCGTCTGTAAAATCTTCTGGTGTAAACACTTGAGTTGGTGACACATCTTCAATTAAAAAGCTACCACCTTGTGCGATTTGTAACGCTTTTTCCATCATTTTTTCCCCCTCTTATAATAATTCAAATACGCCAGCAGCACCCATACCGCCGCCAATGCACATCGTGACAATGCCAAATTGTTCGTTGCGACGACGCATTTCATGTAAAAGCGTCAACGTTAATTTCGCTCCTGTACAACCGAGCGGGTGACCGAGGGCAATAGCCCCTCCGTTCACGTTTACCTTTTCTTCATCTAATCCGAGTTCGCGAATGACTTGAATCGCTTGTGATGCGAACGCTTCATTTAACTCAATTAAACCGATATCAGAAAGCTCAAGTCCCGCAAGCTCAAGTGCTTTTGGAATGGCTGCAATCGGACCGATACCCATCACTTCAGGTGGAACACCTGCAACAGCAAACGAGCGGAATTTACCAAGCGGTTGTAGACCAAGTGCTTTCGCCTTTTCATGATCCATCACCATCACCGCTGCTGCTCCGTCACTCGTTTGCGATGCGTTTCCTGCTGTTACTGTTCCGTTTACCGAAAATGCAGGACGCAACTTCGCAAGCGTCTCCATATTTGTATCTGGGCGAACCCCTTCATCTTGACTAAACGTCACCTTTTTCTCTACCAATTTATTATTTTCAATATGCCGAACAGTCACATCGACTGGTACAATTTCATCGACAAATTTTCCTTCTGCAATCGCTTTGGCTGCTCTTTGATGGCTGCGAACAGCAAACGCATCTTGCTCTTCACGCGTCACCCCGTATTTCATCGCTACTTGCTCAGCTGTATGCCCCATCGACATGTAATATTCTGGCGCATTTTCTGCCAGCTTCACATTCGGACGTACAACATGCCCCATCATCGGAACCATGCTCATCGACTCCACGCCACCAGCGATAACCGTATCTGCATGACCAAGCATAATTCGCTCTGCCGCATAAGCGATCGCTTGTAATCCTGATGAACAATAACGGTTAATTGTAATCGCTGGCACCGTATACGGTAACCCAGCAAGTGCACCAATGTTGCGCGCAATATTTAACCCTTGTTCTGCCTCTGGCATAGCACAACCGATAATGAGGTCGTCAATGTTTCCTTCATAGTTTCCTGCTCGTTTCAACGTTTCTTTAACAACGATCGCCCCTAAATCATCTGGGCGGACGTTCGCTAACGTCCCTTTTTTCGCTTTGCCGACAGGCGTGCGCGCCCCGGCAACGATGACCGCTTCTTTCACGTCAATCCCCCCTTAGTTTCTTAACGGTTTTCCTTTGAGAAGCATATGTTGCATGCGCGCTTGCGTTTTCGGCTCACCGACAAGACTTAAAAATGCTTCGCGCTCTAAATCAAGCAAATATTGTTCGTCCACTTCTGTTCCGTACGGTACGCTTCCACCAGCAATGACGTAAGCAAGTTTTTTCGCGATTTTTAAATCATGCTCCGAAATGTAACCGGAATGATACATTCCTTGCGCACCAAGCAATAACGTCGCATAGCCTGTTTCTCCGACAACCGGAATTTTTTTGCGCACCGGCGGTTTGTATCCGCTCTCATATAACGCTAACACCGCTTGTTTTGCGTCATAAATGAGATGATCGCTATTGATGGAAACACCATCTTGGGCATTTAAGAAATTCAATTCGCGCGCTTCTGCTGCCGATGTCGATACTTTCGCCATCGCAATCGTTTCAAACACTTTATTTGCAACCTTTTGCAAATCAAATTCCACACCGTTTGGCATGCCGTTTAAATATTTAATGTATAGCTCTTTATTTCCACCGCCACCTGGGATGAGACCGACACCGACTTCAACGAGCCCCATGTACGTTTCTGCAGCTGCTTGAATGCGTGAAGTCGGCAAGCAAATTTCTGTTCCACCACCAAGCGTCATTGCAAACGGTGCGGCGACGACCGGTTTTGAGCTATATTTTATATTCATCATCGCTTGTTGGAATTGACGAACGACCATTTCAATTTCAAAATAGTTATCGTCTTGTGCTTCCATTAAGATCATCGCAAGGTTCGCACCGACGCAGAAGTTTTTCCCTTGATTTCCGATGACAAGCCCTTTATAGTTCCGATCGACTTCTTCTAATGCATAGTTAATCATTTGGATAATGTCCAAACCAATGGCGTTGTTTGGAGAATGAAATTCAAGTAATGCCACATCATCGCCAAGGTCAATTAAGCTTGCGCCGCTATTTTTCTTAATAACCCCTTTTTGCTCTTTTAAGCGCTGAATGTGAATGACTTTTTCGTTTTCTTCAACCGGCTTGTATTGCCCGCGATCGTAATACGATACATAACCATGTTCACGCTTATAAAATGTTTCGTGTCCGCTTGCTAGCATCTCTTCGACCCACGATGGTACTTGGCGACCTTCCGCCTTCATTTTTTCAATAGACTGTTTTACGCCAATTGCATCCCACGTTTCAAAAGGCCCAAGCTCCCAACCGAAGCCCCATTTCATTGCGCGGTCAATCGCTACGATGTCATCTGCGATTTCTCCAAGCAGCTCGGCAGAATATAATAACGTTGGACTTAAAATGTTCCAAAGTAATTGCCCCGCCCGGTCATTCGCATATACAAGCGCTTTCAATTTATTCGCTGTTCCTTTTGCTTGTTTGCTCATTTCGACGGACGGTGCCTTTAATTTTTTCGTCGGTTCATACTCAAGCGTTTCGTAATTTAATTCAAAAATGTCTTTTCCTTTTTTATAGAAAAATCCTTGACCTGATTTGCTACCAAGCCACCCTTTTTCCACCATCGTTTTCATAAAAGATGGAACAGCAAATACTTCTTTTTCTTCACCTTCTACTTTTTCAAACACGTTGTTGGCAACGTGAATAAACGTATCTAAACCGACGACATCAAGCGTGCGGAACGTCGCACTTTTCGGACGACCGATTAATGGACCTGTTACAGAGTCAACTTCACCAACGCTATAACCGCCTTTCATCATTTCACGTACCGTCACAAGCAAGCCGTACGTACCGATCCGATTGGCGATAAAGTTTGGCGTATCTTTCGCAAGCACAACGCCTTTACCGAGCACGTTTTCACCAAATTGTTTCATAAACGCCACAACTTCCGGATCAGTATGTTTTGTCGGAATGACTTCTAATAGTTTTAAATAGCGCGGCGGATTAAAAAAGTGCGTGCCTAAGAAGTGCTTTTTAAAATCTTCCGATCGTCCTTCGGCCATCGCTTCGATAGAAATGCCGGACGTGTTTGAACTGACGATACTTCCTTGCTTTCTCACTTCATCCACTTTTTCAAACACGCTTTTTTTCACATCGAGCCGTTCAACAACGACCTCAATGATCCAATCGCATTCCGATAAGCGATGAAAGTCGTCTTCAAAGTTACCGACTTCGATCAATGCTAAGTTTTCTTTCGACATAAGTGGCGCTGGCTTTTGTTTCAATAAGCGTTGAACCGCTTGATTGACGATGCGATTACGTACTTGTTTATGTTCAAGTGTCCACCCTTTTGCTTGTTCTTCGTCTGTCAACTCTTTCGGTACAATATCTAACAGTAATGTCGGAATGCCAACGTTCGCTAAATGCGCCGCAATTCCCGATCCCATGACACCGGAACCGAGAACAGCTGCTTTTTTAATTCGCATGCTCCTTCCCCCTTATCCGAATTGAATGAATGGTCATTCATTTTTCCTTTATCTTAAATATAAATTATATTTCAAATTTTCGCAACAAATAAATGTAGCGAATTTTGTCAATGATTTAGGACATGATACGAAAGGAGGTGAGTTTGCGATGAAAATGAAAAAACACCCGTCTAAAGCAGGTGTGAGTGCTGCAAGTGTGAAAGGAAATGCTGGTCCGACGGTAGAACGTGATGGAGGCGGAAAGAAAACGAGCCAAAACCAACAATACGGAAAAGAAAATATGGGAAATGAATAAAGGTGGGATGTCCCACCTTTATTTTTTGAATATGCCTTTTAACACAAATGCCACGTTGGCTGGACGTTCGGCTAAACGACGCATAAAATAGCCATACCAATCCGTTCCATATGGAACGTAGACGCGCATCGTATAGCCTTCGCGCACTAATTGTTCTTGTCGTTCTGGACGAATGCCATATAACATTTGGAATTCAAATTGATTGTTTGGAATGTTATGTTCTTTCACCAATTGTTTTGTATATTCAATAATCGCATCATCGTGCGTAGCAACCGCTGTATAGTTGCCGTTTAACAAATGCATTTTAATGATTTTTTTAAAGTTTTCATCTACATCTTTTTTGTCTGGAAAAGCGACTTCCGGTGACTCTTTATACGCACCTTTCACAAGACGCAAGTTCGGATGATATGCATTTAAATCTTCAATGTCTTTTTCTGTGCGATACAAATATGCTTGTAGTACCGTCCCTACATTGTCATACTCTTTTTTCAACTGTTTAAAAATATCGATCGTTTTTTGACAACGAGAATAATCTTCCATATCAATCGTAACAAATACGCCATGTATTTTTGCTTCATCTAAAATACGGCGCATATTTTTCATCACAAGCTCATCGGAAATATCTAACCCCATCGATGTCATTTTTAGTGATAACTGTGAATTTAATTGATTTTCGCCAATCGCTCGAATCGCCTCAATCGAATGGTTCGCCATTTCATTGGCCTCTTGTTCATTATCAACAAATTCACCTAAATAATCGATCGTAACCGCTAGTCCTTTACGATTGAGTTCTTTAATGACGTCTACTGCACGTTCAATTGTTTCTCCCGCTACAAAACGCGACGCACCGAAACGAAGACCGTACCGTTTCGCTAATTTTGTTAACGCTTTATTTTTTGACAAAAATAAGAAAAAGTCGCGCATCAATTGCTCCATCGCTGTTTTACCCCCTTTGCAAGCGCATCCACCCGTATTGTAACACGTTTTCAATGACTTGAATATGTTTTTGTCGAATAATCGTATTTTTTGTCTACATACGTATAACTATACAGTACATGGGTAATATACAGTCGAACGTAATTTTATATGGAGGGATGATCGTGCAACAGCAAATGAATACACAACAACATGCGATGATGGCTCAACCGCCTGAAATGATTTCAACAAAAGACGCTCTTTATTTAACGGATGCGCTCTCATGGAATTTACTTGCGATGAAAAAAGCACATTTTTTCGCTTCACAATGTCAAGATCAAGAAATTAAACAAGCGATTGAACGCGTTGGACAAATGCACCAGCGCCATTATCAACAATTGTTACATCAACTACAACCATCAGCGCATATTCAATAAGGAGGACATGACATGAAGGTGCAAAATCCAGAAACACAAATTCCAAAAACGCCACAAATGAACGATCGCGATTTTATTAATGATATGTTATCGACTGAAAAATATATGACAGACAGTTATTGTACATTTTTAAACGAAGCAAGTCATCAACATTTGTATGACGAAATTTTGCATATGTTTACCGAAACACAAAACTGTCAACGTGAATTGTACAACTTAATGTTTAAAAAAGGTTGGTATGCTCTTGAACAAGCAGACCAGCAAAAATTACAACAATCATATCAACAATTTCAAGGATATGCGAGCCAATTCCCATACAACAATATGATGCAATGAGAAAAGCCGGCTGCTTATGCAGTCGGTTTTTTTGTATAATGAGAACAAATGCTATTGAAATGGGGGAGGTTCATATGTTCCAACGAAAACAAACTTACGAGCTCGTTCCAGGGGATATTCTTCTACATCCTTTATATCGTCCCGACGGATTATTATTCGTACAAAAACATAAAAAGTTAAGCGAATCGGTTATTCAACATATAAAAAAACACTATCCTCACTATTTTCCATTTCTCGTCGTTTCATCTGAGCCACAGCTGAACGAATTTATGCTTGCTGGCGAACATTCGAGTCGCGCTTTTGTAGAAGCGATGAAACAACTTATTGACGTACATAAACAATTTATTCAAGTTCCAATCACGGCAGCGATGTATGATATAGAGATAGAAGAAGAAACAGATGTACAGCCGATCTTTTTATCCGAATTAAACATCTTCGCTCCTACATGGGGATTGATTGAAAACACATTAGATTCTACTCGTTTACTACGGCGAGCAAAAGGGATTGATGAACGGCTAAATCTTATCATTTCGAAAGATAAAGAAATTTTAAATTTATATGAAAAAATAAAACGATATCACGACGTACTAGCCATCCACAGCATTAACACGACATCCATCGCTTTAATGATCGGTTTAACTTTAGAACTACGTGACGAAGATTTAATCAATCTTTGTCTAGCGACGTTATTTGCAGATATCGGTTTTATCGAAGTGCCGAAAGAACAGTTCGTTGCTTACTTAAATAGCGAAAAAGCAAACAAAGAGCTGCTTCAATTACATCTCAAACGTTCCATCGAGCTTATTTCAACATCAACATATTGCCGGCAGAAGGAAATCATTTACGGCATTCTTGATCATCATGAGCATTTTGATGGCGTCCATTCACCGAACAAAAAATCAGGAGAAGCGATTCATTTATACGGTCGCATTATCGCCATTGCCCAATATTATGATGAACTTGTCGGCGGCTATATTGGTGAAAAAAGTTATACATCATTCGAAGCTTTAGAAGCAGTATGGAACGAACGAGGGAAAAAATTAGACCCGCACATTTTGCGTATTTTTTTAGATAAAACAACTTTATATAAAGTTGGACAACTAATCCAAATCCGTCCGTATGAGTGGGCAACGATCATAGGATTTACAGACTACATTCATACTCCATTACGCCCTATCGTTCAAAAACATGATGGAACAGCGATTGATTTATCACGAAAACGATAAGTCGCCCAACCATTGGACAAACGCCTTGCATATCGTGTTAATGTAATGATGAATTTGCGAGGAGGGAATGCTCAATGTATGGTCGCAGACCGTTTTTCGGCTTTTTCGGTGCACCGTTTTTCGGAGGATTTTTAGGCGGATTACTTGGCAGTGCATTAACGCCTTATCCGTTTTATCCACCACGCCCATATTATTACCCACCGCGTCCGTATCCGTTTTACCCATATGGCGGATGGTATTACTAAACATAAAACGCTAGAGAGTCAATGCTCCCTAGCGTTTTTTTTATGCTTGAAAAGAAAGGGCAACTTCATATGAAAACATTTGGTTTCCAAGCACATAGTCAGGACGGTCTTTTGCTTTTTGCTCATGCGCTTTACGAAATGCCTCACTTTGCGTCCAAGCTTCGAACGATTCTTTGTTCTCCCACGTAGTGCATACACGTACTTCATCATAATCTTC
Source organism: Anoxybacillus mongoliensis (assembly GCF_014201515.1). GTDB lineage: Bacteria > Bacillota > Bacilli > Bacillales > Anoxybacillaceae > Anoxybacillus > Anoxybacillus mongoliensis. The sequence continues at coordinate 10,741 of NZ_JACHEQ010000013.1, read as the reverse complement.
AAGCCCTTGTGTCACATGCAATTCTAAACGAATAAACCCAGATGATTGTTCAATACCTTTTCTTTCTTTAAATCGCTCAACTAATTGTTGAGCATACCCTTTTTTTACACGAATTGCATTTGTAACAACGTACATGTTTCATCTCTCCTTTTTGTTTTATTTTTTTGAAATGATGAAAGGATCAGCAATGACTTTTTTCCCTGCATACTCAATTGCATATACTACAGATTGCTCTTGATCCGTTTGTGAGATCATCGGAACTGCAATCGTAGCCATTGTTCGATCGTCACTTAACGTAATCGTTGATGGCTGAACAACTTGCTCCTCTCCTTTGTTAATTGCCACCGTTACTTTCATATCTGCTGCGCTTAGCGAGGAAACAGGAATATCAAAATATAATGTAAGCGTACCATTCGTTGCTTCCACATAATCAAGTTCAGCTACAGGCGGAGTCATTAAATCGTTGTATACGTCTAATAAGTTGTTGTACTCGCTTGCCAAATCTGCTTGGAACGTATCCGATAACTTTGATAACAATCCTTTCACTGCATCAAGCACTTTTTTCGCTTCAGCGACCTTCCCGTCTTCGAGATATTCATTCACTTTTAATAATTGCTCGTATACTTTCACATCATTTGCATATTTATCATAGAGCGCTTTACTTTTTGAAAATTCCTCTAAAAATAGTTTCCGAACATTCGTTTCGAATACATTGTTATATACGCGAAGCTGACGACTTTGCACGTATACTTGCAACTGTTTATGTGCTACCTGCAACACATCCATATCTTCATCAACAATTGCTTGCTCCAAAGCCGTTCTCATCTTTTTAGATCCTTCAAACACAATAGAAGCATTCAAATACGGGATAACTCGCTTAGCCATATACGTTTTATACGCACTGTCTAACTCACTAATATATTTTTTCTTCTCTTTCCCCGCGGACTTTTGAACAGCTTGTTTCGCTTGTACATATAGCTGATGTGCCTTTTTATACTCAGCTAAAACGGTCGCATGTGGCGGGATGCTCCCTTTTTTTTGAACATATGCTGCATACGTTGTATGGGCTTTTTTCATTTGCGTTTTCGCTTCGTTGACGATTGTTACTACATTCGTTTTCGCTTCTGAAACAATCGGTTGAAAAGAAAGAAGCAAACTAAAAAAGATAAAACCGATGACCGTCATATTTATAAATTTTTTCGTACTCATTGCCCCTCAAGTCTCCCTTCTTCACTTTTATCCACAATTACATGCGTAAAGCGTTCACCGTTTAAATTGACATCAAACGCTTGCCCAAAACTAACAACGTAACGTCCCTCCATCATCACAAAGGGAGCATAACTAATAAACGGCTCACCATGTTCATCTATTGTACTGATCATCATCATTGTTTTACATTGTTTCACAAACTGCACATATCTCTTCCAATGTTTTCTCACCTTTTCTACGTTAAGCATGACATGTGACACGTTTTTCGGATCGGAATAAAAAACGGCTTATCCCCTTCATAGCGAATATCTACGTCAATGCCGAATATATCTTGAAACATTTGTTTGCAAATCACACATTGTGTGCGATCATCATATTGAATCTTACCGTCTTTCATCACAATCATTCGATCGCTATATTGTGCCGCCTGATTAATGTCATGTAAAACCATAACGACTGTCATTCCTAATTGTTCATTTAACATTTGAATGAGCTCCATCACTTCCAACTGGTGCGAAATATCTAAATATGTTGTCGGTTCATCAAGCAATAGCACTTCAGGGCGTTGTGCCAACGCCATTGCAATCCATGCACGTTGGCGCTCCCCACCAGATAAAGAATGTAAAAAGCGATATTCATACGATTGCAAATTTGTCATTTGTAACGCCCAACGAATCACTTTTTCATCTTCGTCGTTTATCGCTTGGAACCACCCCTTATGTGGATTTCTTCCAAACTCAACAAGCTCTCGTACCGTCATGTCTAACTGATGGTTATTCGTTTGCGGCAACATCGCCATTTTTTTAGCGATCGCCTTACGACTTAACGTATGCATTTCACTTCCATCAAGTAAAACGGTCCCGCCGATCGGCTTTAGCACATATGAAAGGAGGCGAAGAAGCGTCGATTTTCCTGAACCGTTTGGCCCAATCAAACTGACAATTTCCCCTTTTTGAATCTCAACATGAACATCTTCGATTAAAAAATGATCTGAATGTTGATATGTGATATGTTTAGCTGAAAGCACGCACATTCCCCCTTTTATGGAGAATATATAAAAAGAATGGTCCACCTAAAAATGAAAGCAATAACCCAACGGGCAATTCAATCGGATCAAACCAACTGCGCGCAATCGTATCAGCAAACACAAGAAACGCTCCGCCCCCTAGTGCTGATAACGGCAACACAAAACGATCATCGCTTCCGACAATAAGTCGAATCATATGCGGCACAACAAGACCAATAAACCCAATCAGTCCAGAAACACTAACAGCAATCCCGGTTAAAAATGTACTAATGACTATTAAAAGAAAACGAGAACGTTCAACATGATGTCCTAAAAGTTTCGCCATTTCATCCCCTAAGTGGAGAATACGAATGTGACGAATAGCGAGAATCGACAAAATCAATCCCGGAATACTGTAAAGTGCTAACAACTTTGCTTGCTCCATCGTCGCCCCTGAAATGACGCCTGCCATCCAAGGAAGAACCGCTTGCACGCGATCGCTATACAGCAACATAATCGCGCTCATTGTTGCACCGATAATGGCGTTAATGGCAACACCGACTAAAATAATTCTTGCAATGGATGAACCACCTTGCCACGCTAAAGCATAAATAAGCATCGCTGTGACAAATCCTCCGATAAACGCTGCAAACGGCAACAAAATGATATATTGCGGCAGTACAATTGTAATAATGACCGCCATTAATGCTGCTCCTGACGATACACCGATAATGCCAGGATCAGCGAGCGGGTTTTTCATTACCCCTTGCATAATCGTTCCAGAAATAGCTAAACACATGCCTACAATTAAGCCAACGATCGTTCTCGGTAATCGTAAGTCCCATACGATCGTATAAAACATCGAATTTTTTTCTCCTGTAAGCCCTTCCCAAACTTCATGCAATTGCAACTTTACACTTCCTGTGATGATCGAATATAAACATACAAATATAATAGAGATGAGAAGAAAAACGAACGTCCATATTCTTCTTTTCGCATAAGGATGCTTTCTTTTCTGTATTTCACTAAGAGATGTTTCCATCATGTGATCCCTCATCTATTGCTTTTTCATTTTCGCTCGCACTTTTAATAACTCTTTATTCATATGATCTAATGCGTCTGTAATTTTTGCCCCAGGGCTTGCGGCAAACAGTTCACTTGGTAAAAAGACGACATTTTTATTTTTCACCGCTTTCAAGTTGCGCCATGAACTTGTTGACATTAACTTAATCATTGCTTTTTTTGTTTCAGCATGGTTTGCATGTGTAATGATGAAAATCACATCTGGATTGCTCGCGATAATACGTTCTGTACTTAAATTAGCGTAACCGGGATAGTCTTTCAGTTGCGAAAAGCTTGCTGCAATATTTTCTCCACCCGCTTTCGCTAATACATCACCGGAAAATGATGTTGGTAAAGCAACGAGCGAACTAGCCCCTGACCCGAATAAAATAACCGCACGTACTTTTGTCTTTGTTTTGCTATATTTTTTTACTTTGCTATCAATCTTCCCTACCAATACTTTTGCCTTTTGTGTTTTATTAAACAACTTTCCTAGCAACGTAATTGTTGATTTTATATCATTGATGGAGCTACCAGAAGTGATAACGACTTTCAATCCCAATGATTCCGCTTTTTGAACATGTCCTAAAAACGATGTTCCTGCAATAACGACATCGGGCTGTAAACTAACGATTTTCTCAAAGTTTGGTTGATGAATGTTTCCTACTTGTGGAACGGATTGCAAGCTCGCATCAACAGGCGTCGCTGAAGTCGGTCTCCCTACTACGTTTACACCGAGCGCCTGGAGCGTATGTAAGTCTCCCGGGCTTAGTACAACGACACGTTCTGGGGCACGATCGAACGTGACTGTTCGCCCTGCTAAATCTTTAATTGTTATGTGTGTTGATGCTTCAGCTGTTTCGCCTGTAAAAGTAAATAGACCGATAAGTAAACATAGCGACAACATATAAGAAAGCCATTTCCTCATTTTTCCTTCCCCTTTCTTCTTTAATGATTATCATTATCATTTACAAATAATATGATAATGATATTGATAATCTTTGTCAATTATTTTTGTATTTTAAAGGTATAAACGATAAAAACACACGCAATTTCTAAATCAAAAATAAAAAACGACCGCGTATGCAGTCGTTTTTATCGTGACTAAATATTATGGAGACGGTGGGAGTCGAACCCACGTCCAGAGATATCGCCACTTAAGCGTCTACGAGCGTAGTCGGTATATTTATGTTTCGCCGCTTCTTCCGCCTACCGACAGGCATTCGAGCAGCTAGTCTGATTCATCTCTTCCCGCATCCTCAGACGGCGGACTTGGGCGTAGCCCACTTGTTATGAACCCCTAGGCCGCCACATGGGCGATGGCGGTAGGAGCTAGCCGCGTTAATTAAGCAGCTAAAGCGTAGTTTTCTTTGCCAGTTATCTTTAGGTGACGTTTTTACGAGGACGATCCCCTCGGCTCGCAGCTTAAGCTCGATCTACCCCTGTCGAATCCGTAACGTCCCCGTAGAGAAACGTACGAGATAGCTTAAGCTTCTACAACTGGCTGACGTATCTTATTATATCACATTTCATCTGTTTTTCAATTGTAACATATTGGATTATTTTTGACGTTCGCGAAAAGCGCGTTCGACTTCACGCTGCGCTTCTTTCTTTTTCATATCTTCCCGTTTGTCGTACTTTTTCTTTCCTTTGCCGACGCCCAATAACAATTTTGCAAAGCCGTCTTTAATGTAAAGCTTTAACGGAACAAGTGTATAGCCTTGTTCTTTCGTATAACCGATCAACTTATTAATTTCGCGGCGATGAAGCAATAGTTTACGCGTCCGCAGCGGATCATGGTTATAACGGTTGCCTTGCTCGTACGGGCTAATATGCATATTATGCAAAAATACTTCCCCTTTTTCCACTTTCGCAAATGAATCTTTTAAGTTCACTTTCCCTGCGCGAATGGACTTAATTTCCGTTCCTTGCAAAACAAGTCCTGCTTCGTACGTTTCTTCAATGAAATAATCGTGATGCGCTTTTTTATTTTGCGCAATGAGCTTACCTTCCCCTTTTGGCATTCATTTCCCTCCCTTCAGACAACGAATATTTTAACAAAAATGAGAAGAAAGGAAAAGCCTCCGTTCTTGAGGCTTTTCTTATCGCTTTTTCTTTTTCTTCTTTTTCATGTTTGGGATGTCTTCGAAAAACTTTTTACTTTTCTTCGTTTTTTTCGTCGGCCATTGTTCTTCTTTTTTCTTTTTCCGCTTTCCTTCAATGACGACTGGCGAGGCTTTTGCTTTTTGATTCCGGCGCCCTTTCATGCCGACAATTTCAAAGTCGACGATGCGCTCCTCTTTATTCACATTAATGACGCGCACCGTAATCTCGTCACCGATGCGGTACACTTTCCCCGTTCGCTCACCAATCATCGCATAATGTTGCTCGTCATAATGATAGTAATCGTCCGTTAAATAGCTAACGTGCACAAGTCCTTCGACTGTATTCGGCAGTTCGACAAACAGTCCAAAGTTTGTCACCGAGCTAATAATGCCGTCAAACTCCATGCCAATTTTATCTTCCATAAACTCTGTCTTTTTCAAGTCATCCGTTTCGCGTTCTGCCTCGACCGCGCGACGCTCCATATTCGACGTATGCTCCGCAATTTCAGGCAGCTTCTCCGCCCATTTTTGCTGCGTTTGTTCATCGATTTGTCCGTTAATTAAGTATGTGCGAATGAGACGGTGCACGATTAAATCTGGGTAGCGGCGAATCGGTGACGTAAAATGCGTATAAAATTCGGTAGATAATCCGTAGTGCCCGAGGCTTTCGGCGTCATAGCGCGCTTGCTTCATCGACCGAAGCATGACGGTTGATACGACCATTTCTTCTGGCTCACCACGTACCGCTTCCAACACTTCTTGCAAGGCGCGCGGATGAATTTGATTGCCCGTTCCTTTAACGACATAACCAAAGTTTGTAATGAACTCTAAAAAGCGTTGCAACTTCTCTGGTTTCGGATCTTCATGCACACGATAAATAAATGGGACATTCATCCAATGGAAATGTTCAGCAATCGTTTCGTTCGCTGCTAGCATAAATTCTTCAATTAGTCGTTCGGCAACGGAACGTTCACGCAAGATGACATCATAAGGCTTCCCATTTTCATCGACAAGCACTTTTGCTTCTTTAAAATCAAAATCAATTGCACCGCGTTTCATGCGTTTATTTCGTAAAATATCCGCTAATTGTGCCATTAACTCAAACATTGGCACAAGCGAAGCATATTTTTCTCGCAGTGCTTCGTCACGATCAACGAGAATGCGGTTTACATCAGAATACGTCATGCGTTCGGCCGTGCGAATGACGCTTTGGAAAATTTCATGGCTCACCACTTCTCCGCGATCGTTAATTTCCATTTCGCACGATAACGTTAACCGATCGACTTTCGGATTGAGCGAGCAAATGCCGTTTGACAAACGATGCGGAATCATCGGAATGACGCGGTCAACTAAATAAACGCTCGTCCCTCGTTCGTACGCTTCGCGGTCAATCGGGGACCCTTCCGTGACGTAATGACTTACGTCCGCAATATGAACGCCAAGCTTATAGTTGCCGTTTGCTAATTTCGTTACAGTCACCGCATCGTCTAAATCTTTTGCGTCTTCACCGTCGATCGTGACAATCATTTCATTGCGCAAATCGCGCCGTCCTTGTAAGTCTTCTTCCGAAATCGTATCCGGAATGCTGTTCGCATGTTCAAGGACGTCTTCTGGGAATTGAAGGGGCAACCCATGTTTATGAATGATCGATAAAATATCGACGCCTGGGTCGTTTTTATGTCCTAAAATTTTAATGACTTCCCCTTCCGCACTAATGCGTCCTTCCGGATACGTCGTTAAGCGGACGACGACTTTATGCCCTTCGACCGCACCGTTTGCCGCATGTTTCGGAATAAAAATGTCGTTGACGATTTTTTTATCGTCTGGAATGACAAAACCGAAATTTTTGCTTTCCGTATATGTTCCTACGACTTCTGTAATACCACGTTCAATAATGCGGACGATCGTTCCTTCTTGGCGCGCCCCCGTTGCTTGTCCGTTCACGCGCACAAGAACGGTGTCGCCATGCATCGCATTTTTCAATTCCGACGGTGGAATAAAAATGTCATCAAGCGTTGGGTCTTCTGGGACGACAAACGCAAACCCCTTCGCATGACCTGTCACTTTGCCGCGAATTAAGTTCATTTTTTCAGGTAGTCCATACCGATTGCTTCTCGTTCGGACGATCAATCCTTCTTCCTCAAGCGCAACGAGCGCTTTCACAAGCTCTTTAAATTCAGCAGCGTCCGTAATATGAAACGCTTCTTCTAACTCTTGTACCGTAAGCGGTTTATACGCTTCATCACGCATAAACGATAATAATTTTTCTCTCATACAATTCCTCCTTTCGAGGATTACCAATCTAATGACTCCAAAAATGCATAAATGTCTTCGTGAAGCTGTTCTTTTTCTTTATCAAGCGTAATGACGTGTCCTGACTCCTCGTACCACTTCATTTGTTTTACTGGAGATTCAACGCCGTTATAAATAATATTTGCACTATCTGGGTTAATCATGTCATCATGACGCGCTTGCACGACAAAAACAGGCGCATAAATGAAGTCTAAATGATCGCGCACTTCGGCAATAAGTTGTTGTAGTGCTTTTAATGTTTTCATCGGCGTTTTTGCAAACTCCGCCATTTCTCGCTCGATTTGCTCCTCGCTTTTTCCTTCTCGCTTTTTATATTCGCGAGCGTATGCTAAAACTCCTTCATACATCGTCTGTTCGCTCTTGATATACATCGGGGCACACATCGGCACGATGCCAACGACAGGAACAGTATAGCCAAGTTTTAACGAAAACACACCGCCAAGCGATAATCCAACAACAGCGATTTTTTCATGGGTTTGTTTTAAATATTCGTAAGCGTTTATCACATCTTGCCACCAGTCTTCTGGGCCGGTATGAACGAGCTCCTCTGGCGGCACGCCATGTCCTTTATAAATGGGCGCATGGCACGTGTATCCTTTTGATTGTAAAAAACGACCAAGCATCCGCACATCGGCAGAATTCCCTGTAAATCCGTGCAATAATAAGACAGCGCGTTCACCAGCTTCAAACGTAAACGGTTGTGGTGCAACAAGTTTCACAGATGATTCCTCCTTTCTCCACGAAAAAAGCGATCCACATCGCTGGACCGCTGTTACAGTTCAAAATAAGTGACAGCTACTGTTAATACGAAAAACAACACCGCAAGCACAACAGTCAGACGGTGTAACACCGCATCAATGCCGCGCGCTTTCTGTTTGCCAAACAATTGCTCGGCACCGCCGGTAATCGCACCAGAAAGCCCTGCACTTCGACCGGATTGTAATAAAACAACCGCAATGATTCCAATACAAACAATTACAAGTAACGTAACAAGAAACGCATGCATACTTTACACCTCCAACGACGCACATCACAATAGTTTTATTTTATCATAACACGATTCATTTGTACAACGGACGAAAAGATACGGGATAAAACTTTATCAAAAATATTAGACAAATCAATATGCTATAAAAGCGGCAGAAAGATTGCAAAATTTGTCGAAAACATCTCGTTCCCCCCATAAATCTCATGTTATAGTAAATATGTGAAAACTGAGATAACTTCGACATATGAGAGATTGAGGAACAAAGAATATGTCTTTTTGGAGGTCATTAAATAAATGGGGACATTCAGTCAGTAAAAAGATCGAACAGACGACGAAACATGTTGCCAACGACTTCAAAAAGGTAGAAAAGACCATACAACAAATAGAAAAGAAAGCGGAATCCGTTTCTAAACAAATCGTAAAAGATACAATTCAAATTAGCCAAAAAGCAAAAGAAGCTTTTCAACAAGCAGAGAAACAAATAGAGAAAGCAGGCAAACACATCACCAATGATGTAAAAAAAGCAGAAAAAGCCGTACATCAAACGATCAACCGTGTAGAAAAGAAAGTGGAGCAAATAACGAAACAAGCGATGAAAGACACGGTACATATTAGCCATAAAGCGCAAACGGCGTTTCGTGAGGCGGAAAAGAAAACAGAACAAATGACAAAACAAATCGTTCATCATGCGAAAAAAACTACATCTGAAACCGTCCATTCTGTTAAACAAACGTTGAAAGATACAGAAAAAGCGATTGAACGCGGTGTTCACCAACTAGAAAAGAAAGCAGGACTTGCTGTTAAACAATCTGCTCATGATATAATGAACATAGGACAACGTGCTGAAAAAACTGTTCTGTCCGTAGCGGAACATACAGAACAATCATGGCATAGTTTTAAGAAACATCCGATCGAAAGCACCAAAGAGTTTGTCACAGGTGCAGGGGATGCAGCGTTATCGGATATGACATTAAACGTGGTACAAAAACACTCAAATGATAGGAAACATCCGACGGCGTACAAAGCAGGACAAGTATTTGGACATGCGGTAGCAACAATCGCAGGCGTGATGGAAACGACAGGCTCCGTTGCCACTGGTGCAGGCGGGATGTTGCTTAACGCCACAGGAGTAGGAGCAGTCATTGGAACGCCTGCCACGGCGGTTGCCGCTGTGGGAGTGGCGCATGGGACAGGACTTGCCACCGCAGGCGGAACAGGCTTGGTGAAAAGTGCAAAAGAATTGTATCAGCAAATGAGCCGAAGTGATGGAATTTCTGGCAGGAAAAGTACGAGAACGGAGAATGTTAACCAACCTGTCGTCAAAAACTCTGGTAGGTCAGGAAAACAAGCAAGACTTAGAGAGATAGCAAATTTCATCAGCATTGCGTGGCGAGATTAAACGTGATATGAATGAAATAGCGGCAGGAAAGAGGAAAAATATAAGAGTGCCCCAAGGGTATGAACTCGCCAATAGGAGGGGCTATGAAGCAAGAAACGGATATGGTTATGAGCACAGCGACTTACAAATTATTAGGAATCATAGAACTCAGCATAAACATGATGGGTATGGAAAAAAGAGAAAAAATAACGGGGAGTGATGGGATGATTAACAAGGAACTTGAGGCTGTTATAAAACTACCTGCTAATAAAAGATATGAGTACTTTATCAAAAAAGTTGTTGACTTCGAAGAGGTTTGGGGGTTGTATCATGACGGTTGGGCAATATCTCAAGACGATACTGGGAAAATGTTAATGCCGTTTTGGCCAAGAAAAGAATTTGCAGAACTTTGTTCCATTGGGGAGTGGTCCGATTATACACCGAAAAGCATAGAACTAGATGAATTTATTAATGACTGGTTGCCTGGCATAAAAGAGGATGGTTATAAATTATCTATATTTTGGAATAATAATGATTCAGCGGTATTAGAAGTGGATACTCTACTTAGAGACTTGGAGACTGAATTATATACATCCAAATTGACATTTTAACCTCTGATTTACGCAGTACACCCGATGCGACGCAACACCTCATCCGGGTGTTGTAGAACGTACTGTTCA
>NZ_JACHEQ010000012.1 GCF_014201515.1 Anoxybacillus mongoliensis | reverse complement strand
TAACATTCACAACGCCTCAAACAAAACGAAGAGGTGACAAGCCTCCGAGTGTACTACATGAACCAGAGGTTAAGGTGTCAATTTGGATGTGTATAAATACCCTAGATTTGTCCCTACTTTTATATCCTATCCACTTACCATTTTTGTAAATCGATTTCATTCGGGATCCGAGCCATTTGTAAATTTGCAAATGATTTGTTTTGCACATTAACAAACGACTTCGGATTGGAATATACTTACAAAAAAAAAAAAAAACGTAGGCTTCACACGGAGCGGCGGACATATTATAGGCTTGTTGCTTAGCGAAATAACGGTTCCTGCTCGCCCCTTTCGCTAAAAACATGTCCGCAGGGGTTTCATGTCAATCCACCAAAAGGTGTTTCTGTAAACGGAAGGGAGGAAATTTACACAATCCCCCAGACTTTTGCTGGATGAACGTGCAAAAACCTGTTTTGATTTGTAAAAAAATGGACATTACATTCCGAAATAACCTGCTAATTTACAGTATGATTTTCTGCTTCCTAATTAATGTCACAGTATCCCCAGATTTTCATTGAGTTTATGGAGAAAGATAAGAAACTTTATTTACCTCCCAGATCATCTGTGTCTCGTTTTCTTTTTCTAAAAAAGTCACAATCCAACCGAAATGATGTAAGTGATCCGTAAATGTCACCTTATGGTTTAATGTCCAGGTTAATTCACCTAGATATCTCCAATAAAAAGATTCGTGTGGCCTATCTACTCTCACTAATCGTTCTTTCCTTAGAACCTTATTTCCGTTTCTACGTTTTATTTCTAAACATATATCCACATGCGATACTTCGTGTTCACAGACAATACTGCATATATATTTACGATTAGGACTGCTCTTCTCCTTATAAACAAATGTATTTTTATAATTTAATTCTTTTATCTTGTTGTATATGTCACGAAAAATTTGCTTATCCCATCCACGCTCATCAGCTAGCTTTTCTACACCTTGTTGTACCAGCTCTAATGTCATTTTCTTTTTTTCTAAGTTATCCATAAGAGAGAAGTATTGATTATAATCCATCTCCACATAAACAGTAATAAAATCGGGTACCATTTCTATTCCCATCTCTTTCTCACTTAATCTAGATAGATCCGGTACGCATTGAATGATAACCCCCTTCTCCCCATCTGTATGAATTTCGGGCAAAAGACGAGTATAAAGTGATGTAATACATCTTGTTTCATAATGAAAGATGGCGGACTTGCTTTTCCTATAATCGGTAAAGGGGCTTGTCTCACCAGTATCATAGTCAACTATTACAGTATGATCAAAATAGTTTATATCACTTGGAATAGAAAGTTGAATATCCCTTATAACAGTCATTTTTTCACTTCCTTTTATTAAATTTATGGGCGATAGTGAAATGGAGGTGATAATTTGTTGTTAGGCTGAATTCTACTAATGTATTCCGTATGCCTTTTTTTCCATCTCAGTGCATTATACCTACCACGTATGTTAGTTTTTACTATTCGTGAAGCATACCGATCTGTCTTGTATCGCTTATGCCACTTTCTAACTTGCCTTTCAGCGCGATATGATTTTCCCTTTTTAGAAATCCTTCCATCACTAATACCAACTTTGACTACTTTATTAGTTTTTTTATCATAAATTTCATATCCATGATGTATCGCAGGATTTCTTTTACTATTCGAATGATATTTTTTTGAAATCTTTCTATATTTCTTGTAGACCTTATAAATCTTATAAACTCTATAAGCCCCCACTCCAGCTATAATAACAATATGAGCATAATGCCCATCCAAATCCACCAACATCACCGGATTGTTGTTCGCGTACGTATAGCCGTTTTGTGTGAGGATATCGTCCTCATCACCTGGGTCTGGATCCAAGGATAGGAACACACCTTGTTCTGGGCGGTAGTACCGGGCAATCAGGTAATAAAGACCCGTTTCTTGGTCATATTGGTATCCCGCATATCGGTATGGGTTTTCATCCGCCAAGGCGCCAAACTGGGAAAGAATGTTCCCCCACGAATCATATTGGTAACGGAACACAATGTTTCCTTGTTGCTCATTTAGAGTGTGAATCGTCTATTTCTTTCGTTTCAATTTCTTTATTGTGATTTTGATATCGTCTAATAGTGCGCTTTCACTTAGCCATTTCCAAAATTTCTTTTTTGTTAAATACTTTTTTTCCTCAACAATTCTTTCAAGCCTTGATGCATCATCAGTATTTCCATATCTACCTATTGCAAGTATGGCATGATTCTTTAGTGTTGTATTAAAATCACCCGTTAAAATTTCAAAGAACTTATTTACTACATCCCTGGTAACTTTGTCCTTAGGAAATTTTTCCGCGAAAGCAAGTAGAGTAACGGCACTAAAAATACGCTCAAATTCCTCACTAAAGAGATCTTCTATTATAACTTTTGATGCTTCTGGATGATCAAATGAATGATAAATAGCCTCTGCTAATGCTTTATGAGAATAACGGGAATCTGGTTTTCTGTACTCCTTGATTATTTCTTCTATTCCACACATTATTTGTAATTTTGCTACCTTGATTTGTTCCAGTACCTCTTTGTTATCCGTCTTGATTTTGTCTAATTCTCTTATAGCATTGTAATCGCCAATTGTTCCTATCATAGCTATATCTGCGATTAAATCCTTGCCACTTTTTTTAGATAAATTGTGAATTTTTCTTTTTAATTGAGTTTCTTTACCCTCTAAAAAATCCAATACACTTTCTGCATAAGCTTTAACAAAAAATATCTCTGTCTCATCTTCAAGAATAGCTTTCAGAAAAGGGATTACACTACTGTCATTTAATAATTTCAATGTTTCTAATATCCCAATCTTACCATTAGGATCTACTTTATAAAAGTATTTTTGTAAGATAGTAATTATGTCCCTTCCCATCTTAGCTAAATCTTGAGCAACTATATCTATATTATGCTCATTAAAATTATTAACTAAATTTCTAACCGTCTCCTCATATTGATTCATATTTTTCACCCCTAAAACGATCAAAGAGGGACACACTCTACGTGTGTGTCCCAAAATATCTTTAATAACTTGCCTTAATTATAATCCATGCGCCGGCTTTCTTATAATTCTTGTGATGTTAGTCTAGATTATAGACACAACGAATAGAGAAATGTACAGTAAATCTATCAATGATGAGGAGTGTCTATAATGACAAGACGTTTTGATAAAGAATTCAAAATACATGCAGTAAAATTAGTGGTCGAGGAAGGAAAAGCGGTCGCTCAAACCGCAAGACAACTCGATATTTCGCCAAAAACTCTTCATAAATGGGTCGCAGATTATAAAAAGATGCAGAACATAGTTTTGTCGGAAGTGGAAACCTCAAACCAGAAGGTCAAGAAAAGCGCGAACTCCAAAAACGCATCCGTGACCTTGAGGAGGAAAACGCGATTTTAAAAAAGGCCATGAGCATCTTCGCCAAAAACCAGAAGTAATTTATACATTCATTCATACGCATAGAAAGGAGTTTCGCGTGGCAAAGATGTGTGAAGTCTTAGGCGTTTCGAGAAGTGGATACTATGCTTGGATCAAACGACCGAAGAGCCAACAAAAGAAAAAACAGGAAGCGCTGAAAAAGCAAATCAAAAAGATTCATATCGATTCAAGAGAAACATATGGCAGTCCAAAAATCACAAAAATCCTTCAGAAACAAGGGGTTAAGGTATCTCAAAAAACGGTTGCTAGAATCATGAAAGATGGTGATATTCGTTCAAAAACAAAGAAAAAATATAAGGCAACCACAAACTCGAAGCATCATTGGCCGGTGTATCCCAACTTATTGAATCAGCAGTTTGAAGCAGATGAGCCGAATCAAGTATGGGTGGCGGATATCACGTATATTTGGACGAAAGAAGGATGGCTGTATTTAGCTTCGGTCATGGATTTGTTTTCTCGTAAAATTGTAGGATGGCATCTTTCCGAGCGAATGACAAAAGAGTTAGTGATCAAAGCATTAAACCGAGCCATCGACGAGAGAAAGCCCCAACCAGGTCTGATTCACCATTCGGATCAAGGGAGCCAATATGCATCGAACGAGTATCAAGCCATCTTACGACAGTACGGAATGCAAACCAGCATGAGTCGAAAAGGAAACTGTTATGATCACGCATGTGCAGAATCGTTTCACAGCATCCTCAAAAAGGAACTGATTTTTCACGAGACCTTTGCAACAAGGGAAGAGGCCAAACATCGGATTTTTGAATATATTGAGTGTTTTTATCATGCGGAGTGAATTCATTCGGCTAATGAGTACATGTCTCCGATGGCGTATGAGAAGATGCATCAGCAAGGCAAAAAGCAGTGAACTCTTCTCTCCACAAAGTCACGATATAAGGGGCATCTTTCCTCTTGAGAAGGGGAAGGGTTTACCAAACCGTTCTCCTTCTCAAGAGGCCACCAAACGAAGTGCGGTAGTAGGGTTTTAAAATTTTTCTCGATTTTACGTGTCTATTTTCTTGACATAATACCATTTTTACTATTAGTCATAAAAAGTACTGCAAAAGATTTTTTAAAAACATACTCTCTCGATTGGGTTATTGATGTGCTACTCCTTCTTGTATTTATTTTCATTGTAGCGCAGTATATCCAAAAGAAAAGAAAAACTTGAAAGAAAGGATGCCCCCATGCGAAGGCATCCTTATTTTTTACTTCTTCAAGTTGTAGAATGTTTTTATTCCATCGTATACTGCTGTTTCGCCTAATTGGTCTTCAATGCGAAGCAATTGGTTGTATTTCGCGACGCGGTCTGTGCGTGATGGCGCACCTGTTTTAATTTGACCCGCGTTTGTTGCAACGGCGATGTCGGCGATTGTGCTATCTTCTGTTTCACCAGAACGGTGAGAAATAACAGCTGTGTAGCCTGCGCGTTTTGCCATTTCAATCGCTTCAAATGTTTCGGTTAACGTACCGATTTGGTTCACTTTAATTAAGATTGAGTTACCGACACCTTGTTCGATACCTTGTGCTAATTTTTTCGTGTTCGTTACGAACAAGTCGTCACCAACAAGTTGTACTTTTTTGCCAAGACGTTCTGTTAATAGCTTATGACCAGCCCAGTCATTTTCGTCTAAGCCGTCTTCGATCGAAATGATCGGATATTTGTTGACAAGCTCTTCATACCAAGCAACCATTTCTTCCGACGTTTTCACAACGCCTTCGCCTTCTAAATGGTATTTGCCTGTTTCTTTGTTATATAGCTCAGAAGATGCCACGTCCATCGCAAGCATGACTTCTGTGCCTGGTTTGTAGCCTGCTTTTTCAATCGCTTCGATAATTGTTTCAAGCGCTTCTTCGTTTGATTTTAAGTTTGGCGCAAATCCGCCTTCATCACCAACTGCTGTGTTGTAACCTTTTGCTTTTAATACTGATTTTAAGCTATGGAAAATTTCTGCTCCCATGCGAAGCGCTTCACGGAAGTTCGGTGCGCCAACTGGCATAATCATAAATTCTTGAATGTCGACGTTGTTATCTGCATGCGCACCGCCATTTAAAATGTTCATCATTGGCACTGGCAATGTTTTTGCGTTAAATCCGCCTAAATATTGATATAGAGGGATGCCTAAGTAGTCAGCAGCTGCGCGTGCAACAGCCATCGATACGCCAAGAATAGCGTTCGCACCTAATTTCCCTTTATTTTCTGTACCGTCTAGTGCAATTAATGCACGGTCAATGGCAACTTGTTCTGTTACATCGTAGCTACCAATTAATGCTGGCGCAATGACTTCGTTTACGTTTTTCACTGCTTGTAATACACCTTTACCGAGGTAACGGCCTTTGTCACCATCACGCAATTCAACTGCTTCGTATTCACCTGTTGACGCTCCGCTCGGTACAAGTGCACGTCCGAACGCACCAGATTCTGTGTATACTTCTACTTCTACTGTCGGATTGCCGCGAGAGTCTAATACTTCACGAGCATAAATGTCAATAATTGTTGGCATCGTTCATCTCTCCTTTAGTTTATTTTTGAATTAACGTTTTTCCTGTCATTTCTTTTGGCTGTTGTAATCCAAGTAAATCAAGCATCGTTGGCGCTAAATCGCCTAAAATACCATCTTGACGAAGCGTAATGCCTTTTTTCGTCACGATCACAGGCACCGGATTTGTCGTATGCGCCGTATTCGGACTGCCATCTGGATTTAACACTTCATCGGCATTTCCGTGGTCTGCAGTAATAATCGCAATACCGCCTTTGGCGATAATCGCATCGACAACTTTTCCTAAACATTCGTCGACTGCTTCGACCGCTTTAATCGTCGGTTCTAATTTTCCAGAATGACCGACCATGTCCGGATTTGCATAGTTTAAAATGATCGCATCGAATTTATCCGCTTCAATTTCTTTTAATAGCGCTTCTGTTACTTCGTATGCGCTCATTTCTGGCTTTAAGTCGTATGTGGCTACTTTTGGCGAATCAATTAAAATGCGCTCTTCGCCAGGGAATTTTTCTTCACGTCCGCCGCTCATAAAGAATGTAACGTGCGGATATTTTTCTGTTTCGGCAATACGCAATTGTTTTAACCCGTTTTGTGACAATACTTCACCGAGCGTATTATCAAGGTTCGTCGGCTTAAATGCCACGTACCCTTTTACTGTTTCACTAAAGTGCGTTAAGCATACGAAAAATAAGTTTTTCGGATGTTTCGGTCCACGATCGAATGAACGGAAATCATCGTTTGTAAACGTGTTTGAAATTTGAATCGCACGGTCAGGACGGAAATTGTAGAAAATGACCGCGTCGTTATCTTGAATTGTTGCGACTGGCGTTCCGTCTTCACGGACGATCACAGACGGCAAGACGAACTCATCGTAAATGCCGTTGGCGTACGAATCATCGATGCACGCAAGCGGATCGCGATACTGCGGACCTTCGCCGTATACCATCGCACGATATGCTTTTTCGACACGCTCCCAACGCTTATCGCGATCCATCGAGTAATAACGACCCGATAATGTCGCGATCTCACCGACACCGATTTGTGCGATTTGTTCATTTAACTGTTGAATGTACGTTTTCGCTGTTTGCGGACCGACGTCACGTCCATCTAAAAAGCCATGAATGTACACGTTTTTTACGCCTTCTTTTGCGGCGAGCTTGAGTAAAGCGAATAAATGGTTAATATGGCTATGCACACCACCGTCGGAAAGAAGACCGAAAATGTGTAAATTTGTTCCGTGTTCTTTCACATGATCCATCGCTGCTAAAAATGTTTCGTTGCGCTCAAACTCACCTTCGCGAATAGCGATATTCACACGCGTTAAACTTTGGTATACAATACGGCCAGCACCGATGTTTAAATGGCCGACTTCAGAGTTTCCCATTTGCCCTTCAGGTAAGCCAACGGCTTCCCCGCATGCGGTTAACGTTGCATGTGGGTATTCATTCCAATAGCGATCAAAGTTTGGCTTTTTCGCTTGTGCGACCGCGTTGCCAAACGTTTCTTCACGAAGAGCAAAGCCGTCTAAAATAATTAATGCTACTGGTTTTTTGCTCATTTTCCTGCCTCCACGAGTTGTAAAAACGATTGTGGTTGTAAGCTCGCACCGCCAACAAGAGCACCGTCAATATGTTCTTCCGCTAAAAATGAACCGATATTTTCCGGTTTTACGCTACCACCGTATTGAATGCGTACCTCATTAGCCGCTTCTTGTGAAAATTTGTTCGCAATGACCTGGCGAATGTAGCCGCATACGTTGTTTGCATCGTCTGCTGTGGAAGATTTTCCTGTTCCAATCGCCCAAATTGGCTCATAGGCGATGACGACTTGCTTTACTTGTTCTTCCGTTAAGCCTTCAAGCGCTTTTTCAACTTGTGCACGAACGACTTCGTTTGTACGGTTGCTTTCGCGTTCTTCTAACGTCTCTCCACAACAAACGATTGGCACAAGTCCGTGCTTAAACGCCGCAAGTACTTTTTTGTTGACTGTTTCATCTGTTTCGGCAAACATTTCACGGCGTTCGGAGTGCCCGATGATAACATACTCCACACCGAGATCTTTTAAGGCAACAGGGCTAATTTCGCCTGTAAAAGCACCTTGCTCTTCAAAATGCATGTTTTGCGCACCAATTTTTACATTTGTTCCTTTTGTCGCCTCAACTAAATGGGCTAAAAATAACGCTGGGGCACATACGACCGTGTCCACTTGGTCGTTGGAAGGAACAGCATGTTTCACTTCTTCTACAAATTGAAGCGCCTCTTTTAACGTTTTATGCATTTTCCAGTTTCCTGCAATAATCGGCTTTCGCATCGCTTTTCGCTCCTTTCTTACTTGTCATTTAAAGCAACGACACCTGGAAGTTGTTTACCTTCCATAAATTCAAGCGACGCCCCGCCACCTGTAGAAATATGATCCATTTTGTCTGCAAGTCCAAATTTTTCAACCGCCGCTGCTGAATCACCGCCACCGATGACCGTATACGTATCTTTCGCATCAGCAAGCGCTTGTGCGACAGCTTTTGTTCCTTCAGCAAACGCATCCATTTCGAATACGCCCATTGGACCGTTCCAAATAACAAGTTTTGATTTTAAAATGACGTCGCGATACAATTCGCGTGTTTTCGGACCGATATCAAGTCCTTCCCAATCACTTGGAATTTCGTCGATATTGACTACTTTTTTGTTCGCATCGTTTGAAAAATCGTCAGCTACGACTGCATCCACAGGCATGTAGAAGTTGACGCCTTTTTCTTTCGCTTTTTCCATGAACGATTTCGCTAATTCAATTTTATCTTCTTCTAATAGAGATTTTCCGATTTCATGACCGAGCGCTTTCACAAATGTGTACGCTAATCCGCCACCAATAATTAAATTATCGACTTTGTCTAGTAAGTTTTCGATGACGCCAATTTTATCTTTTACTTTTGCGCCACCAATGATTGCCGTGAACGGACGGTCTGGGTTCGATAACGCCTTTCCTAACACTTCAATTTCTTTTTCCATTAAAAACCCAGCTACCGCAGGCAAGTGATGGGCAATACCTTCTGTCGATGCATGTGCACGGTGTGCTGCACCGAACGCATCGTTGACATATACATCAGCAAGTTCTGCAAATGCTTTCGCTAATTCTGGGTCATTTTTCTCTTCTCCAGGGTAGAAGCGTACGTTTTCAAGCAACAACACATCGCCTTCATTCATTTCGGCAATCGCAGCTTTCACCGCATCGCCATACGCTTCATCTGTTTTCACGACACGTTTGCCGAGCAGTTCGCTCAGACGTTCTGCCACAGCATTTAAGCGCATCTCTTCAACGACTTTTCCTTTCGGGCGACCAAGATGGCTCGCTAAAATAACTCTTGCCCCTTGCTCCATTAAATATTGGATTGTTGGAAGCGCGGCGCGAATACGCGTATCGTCAGTTACGACACCGTTTTGCATTGGTACGTTGAAATCGACGCGGCAAAATACACGTTTTCCTTTTACATCGATGTCACGGACGGTTTTTTTGTTCATGGAAAGGCCTCCTTATTCGTGTGATACATAGAAGGGGAGTGGGGATGATCCCCGCTCCCCTTCTCGGTATGTCCAACTATTTATTATAAACCGTTTTGGGCAAACAATCCAAAAAATTATAAACCTTTTGATGCAATGTATGCAGCAAGATCAACAACACGATGAGAATATCCTGTTTCGTTGTCGTACCAAGAAAGAACTTTCACCATGCGACCTTCCATGACCATTGTTGAAAGCGCATCGATTGTTGAAGAAGCTGTTGAACCGTTGTAGTCACGAGAAACTAATGGCTCTTCGCTGTAAGCAAGAATGCCTTTTAATTCACCTTCTGCCGCTGCTTTTAACGCTGCGTTTACTTCTTCAACAGTGACTTCTTTTTCAAGTTCAGCAACAAGGTCAACAACAGATACGTTTGGTGTTGGTACGCGCATCGCCATACCATTTAATTTTCCTTTTAATTCAGGCAATACAAGTGCTACCGCTTTTGCTGCACCTGTTGATGTTGGGATGATCGATTCTGCTGCTGCGCGTGCACGACGTAAATCTTTGTGTGGTAAGTCAAGAATTTGTTGGTCGTTTGTATACGCGTGAACAGTTGTCATCATACCACGGATAATACCGAATTTTTCATGTAGTACTTTCGCAAATGGCGCTAAGCAGTTTGTTGTACAAGATGCGTTTGAAATGACATGATGGTTTGCTGGGTCATATTTGTCTTGGTTTACGCCCATCACGATCGTAATGTCTTCATTTGTTGCTGGTGCAGAAATGATCACTTTCTTCGCACCTGCTTCTAAATGTTTCGCTGCGTCTTCGCGTTTTGTGAAACGTCCTGTTGATTCAACAACGATATCGACACCAAGCTCGCCCCACCCTAAGTTTGCTGGGTCGCGCTCTGCTTTTACAATAATTTCTTTGCCGTTGACAACGATGTTATTACCATTTACTTTAACTTCTGCATCTAAAGTGCCGTGAACAGAGTCATATTTCAAAAGATGTGCTAACGTTTTTGCATCTGTTAAGTCGTTAACTGCAACTACTTCAATTTCAGGATTTTTTAATGCTGCGCGAAATACGTTACGGCCGATACGACCAAAACCGTTAATACCAATTTTTACTGCCATCGTTTTTGTCCTCCTTTGGAATTGTAGGAATATATTTTAGAGGGATGAATTATCCCGTACTAACTGTTTTGCTGCACCTTCATCTGTAATTAAGATGCACCGATTTGCCTGTTTCATATACGCTTGAATTGCTTTTGCTTTCGAAGCGCCTCCTGCGACTGCAATGACACAAGGAACGTGGCGCACGTCTTCCAGTTGAATACCGACTGTATTTACTTTATGAACAACTTCTCCATGTTGATTAAAATAATATCCAAATGCTTCAGCTACTGCTTTGCTTTGTTCAATTTTTGTCATTTCTTCTGGAGGAGTTTTTCTTCGCTCCGCCATCGTTTTCGCGTCACCTATACCGTGAATGACGATCGTTGATGACTTAATTAATTCAAGCACTTCTTTAATGGCAGGCTCTTCAATAATTGATTGATACGTTTCAGCACTTAATTGATCAGGAACATGTAACAAGCGATAATGTCCCATCGCTTTTTCCGCCATGCGCGCACAAATTGTGTTTGCTTGATTTGTTACATCTTCTCCAAGTCCACCGCGCGCTGGAACAAATAGTACATCGCGGTATTTGACATCAGGTGTCATCATTTCAGCAACCGCAGCAAGGGTTGTTCCACCAGTTACTGCCACAATGTCATTTCCTTTTAGTGAGTGCTTTATACGTGAGACACAAGCTCTTCCCATCTCTCTTTTCACCCAAGGAGACTGATCGCTATCACCAACGACAACAATGACGTCTTCGACAGGAAGCTTCTTTTTTATTTTTCTTTCCAACTCTTTTAGCCCTAACACTTCTCGCATCATATCTTCGAGTTGCATGAGTACATCGTTTCCTTCTGAAGTGACACTCATGCCTGCAGCTGTAATATCAACTAAGTTTTGTTCTTTTAAAAACTGCACTTCCGATCGCAAGACACGCTCGCTAATACCTAAGTTTAGTGATAACGTTCGGCGCCCGATCGGTTGCATTAGGCGAATATGTTGCAAAATTTCGTATCGTTTTTGCATAATAGCGAGAAGATCAGGCAACAATTTTCGTTGAACATCAATCCATTGTCGCATGACTTATTCTTCCTTTTTACTCACTTTTTTCTCTATCTGGACGTTTTAAGTCCCACTATGTCATATTGTGTCCCACTTGATCTAAAAAAATTCACCCCTGCTACAACTTTATTGTAACAGGAAGTGAAACGTTATTCAACTGCTTCGCATTTGTTGTAATCGCTTTCTTATGACATCTTTGTGAATGCGACCGTACGCAACGATATGTCCATCGATTTCAATGACAGGAATCATAAGATGGTACTGTTCGAGTAATCGCTCATCTTTATAAATATCGACTTCTTCCCACTCCACTTGTAACTCGCGAAGGATAGATTTGGCTTCATCGCAAAGACAGCAGTTTTCTTTCGAATATACGACGACTTTCATGTTTTGTCCCCTTCATGCATATTGCTTTCGTTTCGAAGCTGGCGGAATATGAAGTTGTTCACGATATTTCGCAACCGTTCGCCGCGCTACACAAATATTGTAGCGTTGCTCGAGTAAATCAGCAATGTTTTGATCAGAAAGAGGTTTTTGCCCATTTTCTTGCTTAATTAATTCCGCAATTAAGCTTTTTACTTTTTCTTGGGACGCATGTTCATCCACACCGCTTGTAAAAAAGCGACGCATGTCAATTAAACCGTGGGGGGTTTGCATATATTTATTCTTCACTGCGCGACTGACAGTCGATTCATGAATGTTTAGCGCCGTTGCAACTTCGCGCATCGTAAGTGGCTTCATATGGAGCGAACCTTTCTCAAAATAATCGCGTTGTCGATAAACGAGCTCACATGCAATTTGCTCAATCGTCGTGGCTCGCTGAGTTAAACAACGTTGAATCCAAAGAAACTGTTGTCTTTTTTCTTCAATATATTTTTGAACACGCGGATCATCCGTCTGTACTTTTCGTTCGTACGATTCATTCCATACGATTGTTGGAATGATGTCTTCATTTATCGTTACACTCCATGCCCCATTACTATATGACACGATGACATCAGGCACAATGTACGTCATTTGTTCATCGTTATACAAACTTCCTGGGCGTGGATGAAGCGTACGAATAAGCTCCCACACTCGCTGTAAATCCGCTAACTCCACCCCTAGTTTCGCTTTTATTTCTTTCCACTTTTTATTGACAAACGGTTCAAAATACTCCGTCACAATCGTCTCTGCTAACTCATCCCTTTGAGGAAGACGAATGAGTTGTAAATATAGACAATGCGGCAAATTTTCCGCTCCTACCCCAGCAGGATCAAGTGAGCGTAACATATGAAGCGCTCGCGACACGATCGTTTCTTCTATTTGAAGATGGCAAGCCGCCTCTGCAATTGTTGTATGCAAATAACCATATTCATCAAGTGACGCAATTAAATAATCAAGTGCTCTTCTCTCTTTGTCACATATATACATTCCGACAAGTTGGGCATGCAAATGAGAAGCGAGTGAACGATTAAAAACGCTTACATTTTCGATATAATGTTTCTGATCCGTTCGTTCTCGTCGCTTATTAACCGTTCGTTTTCGTTCGCGTAGCTCGATAAATGGATTTTCAAGCGCCTGCTCATGTAAAAGCGATTGTAACTCTAGCGTCGAATATTGCAACAATTCAATCGCCTGTACAAGCTCTTTTGTCAACGCAACTTTTAGCTCTTGCCTTTGCGTTAATTGCATCTCCATTCATGCCATCTCCCTTCATCCTCATTTTATCATCTCTTTTAGGGAGAGACGATAAAAACATATTGGATGTTTTTTCTACTATGCATATGCACCGACGGCATGTTATCATTCTTATAGAACAAGCGAGCAAGCCTCGCAAAATTCATCCATTCGTCCGGTGTGGCTCACCGGACTTTATTTTTTTATGTAATAAAGTAAAAACCCCCTGCTTGCTATGTAAGCAGGGGGTGACTGACGCCCTCGGCAGGATTCGAACCCACGCTAAGAGAACCGGAATCTCTCGTGCTATCCACTACACTACGAGGGCATAATAATAAATGCACTTACCATTATAGTGAAGACGAAAAAAAAATGCAATAGCGGTGACGTTTAAAATTTCAAAAAGCGGAAACGATGAAAGAAGGGATGCAGAAGAAAAAACGCGAATACATATAAATAAAAGGCATTTCATTTGACCTTTATTGACCTTTTTTGTATGATAAAAGTACATAAAAAACGATCTATCGGAGGAGGAAGAGCATGAACTTAATTCCTACAGTTATTGAACAGACGAGCCGTGGAGAACGCGCATATGACATTTACTCTCGCTTATTAAAAGACCGCATTATTATTTTAGGAAGTCCGATTGACGATCATGTAGCAAACTCAATCGTATCTCAGCTTTTATTTTTAGCAGCCGAGGATCCTGAAAAAGACATTTCTCTTTACATTAACAGTCCTGGTGGTTCGATTACAGCGGGCATGGCGATTTATGATACGATGCAATTTATTAAGCCAGACGTATCAACGATTTGTATCGGTATGGCAGCTTCTATGGGAGCGTTTTTACTTGCGGCCGGCGCTAAAGGAAAACGTTTCGCATTGCCAAATAGTGAGATCATGATTCACCAACCACTCGGTGGCGTGCAAGGTCAAGCAACAGAAATTGAAATTGCAGCGAAACGCATTTTATTCTTGCGCGACAAATTAAACCGCATCTTATCTGAAAATACAGGGCAACCGATCGAAGTGATCGAGCGCGATACAGATCGTGATAACTTTATGACAGCAGAAAAGGCAAAAGAATACGGTTTAATTGACCGCGTATTAACGCGCGTTGATGAAAAATAAAACAAGGCGGTTCCCCCGCCTTGTTTTATTATGATTCTTGCTCAACATATTGAACAAGCTTATTTAACGCTTCTTGCTCATCGGATCCGTTTGCATAAATGGTAATGACGGCTCCTGAATGGATCGCTAAACTCATCAATCCCATAATGCTTTTCGCATTCACTTTTTTACCGTCTTTTTCAATATAAATATCAGCTGAAAAGCGGTTCGCTTCTTGAACAAACAACGCAGCTGGACGCGCTTGCAATCCTGTTTTTAACCGTACTTCCACTTGTTTTTCTACCATCATGCATTCCTCCCATAGTTTATAAAGATTTATGAAAATCAATCGGCTGGCCGGCACGAAGTCGTTCAGCAATTTCATCCAGTTTGCGCAGACGATGGTTAATGCCAGATTTGCTAATTTTCCCCCCTGAAACCATTTCTCCAAGCTCTTTTAATGTCACGTCTTGATATTCGATGCGCAATTTTGCAATTTCACGAAGTTTTTCTGGGAGTTGATCAAGTCCAATCGTCTCGTCAATATAACGAATATTTTCGACTTGACGTAAAGCCGCTCCAATCGTTTTGTTTAAGTTCGCCGTTTCGCAATTAACAAGACGATTGACGGAGTTGCGCATATCGCGCACGATGCGCACATCTTCAAAGCGGAGTAGCGCTTGATGCGCTCCGATAATGCTTAAAAACTCCGCTATTTTCTCTGCCTCTTTTAAATACGTAATAAACCCTTTTTTTCGCTCGAGTGTGCGCGCATGTAAATGAAAGTTCGTGTTCATCAGTTCACAAAGCGATTCGTTATGTTCACGATATAGAGAGAAGATTTCTAAATGATAAGACGATGTTTCTGGATTGTTGATAGATCCCCCCGCCAAAAAAGCTCCGCGCAAATACGAACGCTTGCAACATTTTTTTTGAACAAGCCCCGGTGAAATGGAACGGACAAACGAAAATCCTTCTTCCATAATTTTTAAATCCGATAACAATTCAGATGTTCCTTCGACAACACGCACGATATATACATTATTTTTCTTTAAGCGCATCTTTTTACGCACAAGTAACTCGACTGCTACGTTGTATCCTTTTTTTAATAACGTATAAATACGCCTTGCGATTGCAGCATTTTCTGTTTGAATATTTAACAATAAACGCCGGTTTGAAAATGAAATGGAACCGTTCATTCGAATTAAAGCCGATAACTCCGCCTTTAAACAACAAGGCTTCACTTCAATACTCGTTAGTTCTTTCTTCGTTTCTGATGCAAACGACAACGATTCCACCTCCTATACATGTGTGTCGTGCGAAGGAGGTGCAAGAAGCGAAACGAGCAACGCCGCTATTTTTTTCGTATCATGACGCACCGTTCCATCTCGTTCATCAATGAGCGCATCACAAATGACTTGTAAACCGAGCGCTTCTAACTCTCGTGTATCACAAACGACCGGTGCAGCAAATTCTTTCGCATATCGCTCTTTTGTTTCTGGCAAAATCGGGGCATCATTGACAATGACGGCATCTAAAAATGCACACGCCATATGATCATAAAGCGCTTGTACATGATCGCTCGCCGTATAGTTTAATGTTTCCCCTGCCTGGGTCATGACGTTGCATATATATACTTTTTTCGCCTTCGATTTACATACCTCTTCGCCAATTTTAGGAACGAGTAAGTTCGGTAAAATGCTCGTGTATAAACTGCCGGGTCCAATAACAATTAAGTCTGCCGTCCGTAATTCTGTAACCGTTTCTTCAAGTGGTTCGATATTTTCGGGGGTTAAAAATACACGTTTAATTTTTTTCCCCGAATACGGAATTTTTGACTCACCCGATACGATCGTCCCATCTTCCATTTCAGCATGCAAAACGACACTTTCATTAGCGGCTGGCAACACTTTTCCACGTACATTGAGCACTTTCCCCATTTCACGGACAGCACGTACAAAATCGCCAGTGATCGACGTCATCGCTGCTAAAATTAGATTGCCAAGCGAATGACCTGATAACCCGTTTCCATTTTCAAATCGATGTTGAAACAATTCGATAATAAGCGGTTCTACGTCAGAAAGAGCAGCAAGCACATTACGAATATCTCCAGGTGGGGGCATATCAAGTTCATC
The DNA here is from genome assembly GCF_014201515.1 of Anoxybacillus mongoliensis. Lineage (GTDB taxonomy): Bacteria > Bacillota > Bacilli > Bacillales > Anoxybacillaceae > Anoxybacillus > Anoxybacillus mongoliensis. The sequence goes on along the minus strand of NZ_JACHEQ010000012.1, from coordinate 57,398 downwards.
GCGCAACCTTCCCGAACTTCCACCGTCATCTGCAACAGTAACAATCGCTGTTAAATCGACGTCGTATTGTTTGAGCCCCCGGAGCAATACAGGAAGACCCGTCCCCCCACCGATAACAACAATTTTTTTCATCGATGTATATCCTTTCTTTTTGCAATATCTCGATGTGATACGTGTGTGGTATACTCGTCAGCAAAATGGCGTCCAATATACTCTGCTAACGTAACAGAACGATGCTGTCCACCTGTGCATCCAATGGCAATGACAACTTGGCTTTTTCCTTCCCGTTTATAATGTGGAAGCATAAACGAAAGCAAATCTGTTACTTTTTCAATAAATTTTTGCGTTTCCGTCCACTTCAAAACGTAAGATGATACTTCCTCATCTAGCCCCGTTTTCGGACGCATATGCTCGATATAATGTGGGTTTGGTAAAAAACGAACATCAAAAACGAGATCCGCATCAATTGGCAGACCGTATTTAAAACCAAATGAAACGACATTGACAGAAAAAGTTGTCGTTGCAGGTGTAGCGAATGTTTGCACAATTTTTTCACGCAGTTCACGTGGTTTTAAGTTGGACGTATCAATAATCATTTGCGCGCGCCCTTTTAATTCTTCAAGTAACTGGCGCTCAAGCTTTATCCCTTCAAGCGGCAATCCGCTAGGGGCAAGGGGATGTGAGCGACGCGTTTCTTTATAACGACTCACAAGCGTTGTATCACTTGCATCTAAAAATAAAATTTGTGGGGTTACCCATGACGTTTCTGCTAAATCATCAAGTGCAGCAAAAAGACGGTCAAAAAAGTCACGGCTCCGCAAATCCATGACAAGCGCAATTTTATTCATTTTATTGCCCGATTCCCGAATTAATTCAAGAAACTTCGGTAACAACGTCGGCGGTAAATTATCGACACAAAAATAGCCTAAATCTTCAAAACTTTGAATGGCAACCGTTTTTCCTGCCCCTGACATCCCTGTAATAATAACCATTTGAACATGTGCTGAACCTGTGCTCATCGCTGTTTCCCCCTTTCTTTAACTCGGATCAAGTCGGTAAGACAACAACTCAAATTCCTCCGTATACGTAAACGTGCCATACATGATTCCCGTTCCCTTAATGACATAATCAATAATATGATAATCGCCTGGCGCCATCGGCAATGTTGGAATTTGTTCAATTGGATGCCAAGCGAGCTCCCCTTCTTCACATTGTAATACGTTTTCACCATCAAAATGTTCCGCAAAAAACGTAAACATCATCCATTCGGAAACGACTTCTTCCCCTCGTTTCATTACAAACGTAAATACGCCTTTTAATTGAGGTTTTTTCAAATAAACGCCTGTTTCTTCGCGATATTCTCGCACACAAGCTTCACGTATCGATTCTCCTTGTTCCATTTTCCCACCGGGCGCTACCCACCAACCACGCCGAGGTTTTTTTAATAAAAGAACGTGTCCGTCTTTCACTAATACACAGTTCGTCACTCGTTGCAACGTCCGTTCACCTCAATAATGAATATGTTTTCTCCATTATACTATTTCTTACAAAAGGTCACAAAGTATAAATTTTGAAACGTTTTCATGGCCATAAGCAAAAAAGAAAGCACGGGACGAAAGCCCGTGCCAACAAGTGTATATAAAAAGGGGGTCAATTACTTACTTTTATCATACTCTTTTATTATTTCAAACGTGTTACAGTTCAATTAAAGCGACATTACGTTTTCATTACTGAATGTTAAGCTTTTCCTTCAATTCTTCCACGTAATGTTGGGCGCTTTGTGCCGCAATGCTACCGTCACCTGTTGCTGTAACAATTTGGCGAAGCGACTTTTCACGGACATCCCCCGCGGCAAAAATGCCAGGCACTTTTGTTTCCATTAGTTCATTCGTTTCAATGTAGCCATTTTCATTCGTAATGCCAAGTGAAGCAAATGGCTTTGTCAACGGTACCATTCCGATGTAAATGAACACGCCATCACACGGGAATTCACGCTCTTCCCCTGTTTGTGTATGAACGAGTGTCACACTGCCAACACGGCCATCTTTCTCGTTAATTTGCTTGACTGTATGATTCCAAATAAAATCAATTTTCTCGTTCGCAAACGCTCGTTGCTGTAAAATTTTTTGCGCACGCAACTGGTCGCGACGGTGAACAATCGTCACTTTACTTGCAAAACGAGTTAAATATACACCTTCTTCAACGGCTGAATCTCCTCCGCCGACAACGACAAGTTCTTTGCCTTTAAAAAACGCTCCATCGCACACCGCACAATATGAAACACCACGTCCCCCTAATTCTTTCTCACCAGGAACACCAAGCTTTTTATACTCCGCTCCTGTTGCAATAATAATCGCACGCGCTTTATATTGTTGATTGCTCGTTACAACTGTTTTATATTCGTCGCCATCAATCACTTCTTTTACATCGCCGTATGCATATTCAGCACCAAATTTTTTCGCATGTTCAAACATTTTTGTTGCTAATTCAGGCCCAAGAATATGGTCATAACCTGGATAGTTTTCTACTTCTTCTGTATTTGCCATTTGACCGCCGGGAACCCCGCGTTCAAGCATGAGTGTCGACAAATTCGCCCGAGAAGTATATACTGCCGCCGTCATTCCTGCAGGTCCTGCACCGATAATAATGACGTCATAAATTTTTTCTTGTGACACGTCTCTTTCACCCTTTCTTTACGCATAGCTTTCTATTTTATCGTTTCCATATTTCTATCGTAATACAACAAAAGAAAAGGCGTCCATTAACTTGCTCATTCGTGCCACTTCTGTTTAATCACTTTTACATACTTTCCGATTGTTGCGACGGACACCCCATAACGTTCCGCAAGCATTCGCTGCGTTACACGCTCACCACGATGTTTCCGAAACATATATTCAAACGCCGCCGCCCACGCTTGATGATTAGAAAATGAATCGATTCCCTTCATCGCCTCGACAAAAAAAGAAAACCAAGCAATGTATAACGGCTCATATTCAAACCCATTATGTTGAATAAGCAACGTCACGATGTGATGGGCATCGACAATATATGGCGGCACTTGTTGTTCATGACCATATACGTAGTCGCTCCATTGCTGGAGAAGTGGATGAGACCATGACTGTTTTGGAAACGGACAATCGCTCGTCATAAACGATTTGCTGATTACATATAAAGCATATAAGGAAGAAGCGACATCTTGCTTTGCAAATAACGATTGAATGTGTTCGATCGTCTGCTCCCGATAACGCCACGGTTCACTCCCCTTTTTATCTGGATGAAGCGCAATGAATTTGTTCCACATCGACTCCGCCAACATGCGATATCCCATATGATATGCCGCATATGCGTACCAATAATAAAATGGGGCATCCCCTTCGAAACCACGGCGTTGTAATTGCCGCAACCATTGGAACGCTAAATCGTAGCGCCCGACAATTGCAAACGTCACCCCGAGCTTATACCGATGTTCAAATGAAATCGGATATACGCGCTGTAACGACTGAGTAAGTGAAAATAACCGCTCTTGTTCTTGCAAATAGTACGAAAACACCGCATCGTTGCAAAGAGCATGCAAATTGCCTGGATTTTGTTTCAAAATGTATTCGATCGTTTGTCTCGCTTTCCCGACGTTCCCTTGATAAAAATAGGCTAGTGCTAAGTTGTTGTAAGCTGCCCAATGCTCTGGATGTTGTTCAATCATTTCTTCAAACAAAGTAATCGCTTCTTGAAACTCACCTTTTTCAAGCAACGCACGAGCTTGTTCTTGCTTCATTAACATATCATCGTAATTCAGCCACTCATCATCGTCTTGCTCAATCGTTAAAATGTCTAATAGATCGAGCGTATACTCGGCAAACTCCCCATCCGGCTCGCGCTCCATATACTGTTCCGCATATTTCGTCGCCTCGCCAAACAATCCTAAATGGGCATAATTGTTAGCCAAAAAATAAAAACATTCCGTTAAATCATCATTATGTTCAATAATGCGCAATAGCCATTCGTTCGATTGCGCATATTCCCCCAATTCTGACAATACAATCGCCAGTTGGCAAGCAAATGTACTTTGTTCTGGCTCGAGTTGCACCGCACGTTGCAAATATGCTTTCGCTTTACGCAAATCGCGGCGGCGATAACATGTGACACCTTTATTAAAAAAGTACGTACCGTCTTGAATAAACGGGATGACTTTTCCGACACGTTTTTGCAAATGTTTTTCCATCGAACCCTCCATGTTGATTTCTTTCACCGAAAGAAAGTATACCACATTTTCGCTTCAGAACAACATGGATGGGTAAAAAAGCGTTACCGATGACGCTCAGCTAATACGGAAAGAACATCATCAAGCGACACGCGCTGTTCACGCAACAAAACGAGCAAATGATACAATAAATCCGCCGCTTCCCATCTCAGTTCTTCTTTTGAGCGATTTTTAGCTGCAATAATGACTTCAGCCGCTTCTTCTCCAACTTTTTTAGCAATTTTATCAATTCCTTTGTCAAATAAATATGTCGTATACGATCCTTCAGGACGTTTTGCCTCACGCTCCGCAATAACCGATTCTAACACATTTAGCACCGCAAAACGATCTCGTTTGACGACAGGCTTTTCATCTTCCAACCGATGATGAAAACAAGAGTACTCTCCTGTGTGGCATGCCGGTCCTTTCGGCTCAACAAGAATAAGGAGTGTGTCCGCATCGCAGTCGTAGCGAATATCAACAACTTTTTGGACGTTTCCTGATGTTTCCCCTTTATGCCATAACATTTGACGGGAGCGACTATAAAACCACGTTTCTTTTGTTTCCAACGTTTTTTGTAGCGATTGCTCGTTCATATATGCTAACATCAGCACTTCTTTACTGTGCGCATCTTGGACAATCGCTGGAACAAGTCCTTGTTCATTAAATCGAACCGCTTTTACATTCATCGAACGTTTACCCCCTGTTTACGCACGTACTGTTTCACTTGTTGGACAGACGTTTCTTTGTAATGAAAAATAGAGGCCGCCAACGCCGCATCCGCTTGAGCGACTTGAAACACATCAACAAAATGTTGCGCGCATCCTGCCCCTCCTGATGCAATGACAGGAACAGACACTGCTTCACTCACTTGTTTCGTTAATGCCAAATCAAAACCGTCTTTTCCACCATCGCGATCCATACTCGTTAATAAAATTTCTCCTGCTCCGCGCTTGACAACCTCTTTCGCCCACGCGACAACTTCCCAATCTGTCGGACGGCGGCCACCGTGCGTATACACGCGCCACGACTGCATCGTTGAATCATACTTCGCATCAATTGCCACGACGATACATTGCGAACCAAAAAAATTCGCTCCTTCTGTAATCAACTCTGGACGCAACAGTGCCGCGGTATTGACCGATACCTTGTCCGCTCCAGCACGCAAAATCGTTTTCATATCTTCTAACGTACTAATGCCACCGCCGACAGTAAACGGAATGGCAAGCTGCGCAGCAACACGCTGAACGACATCCACCATCGTTTTTCGACCTTCGTGTGACGCAGAAATATCTAAAAAAACAAGTTCGTCAGCTCCTTGTTCATCGTACACACGAGCAAGCTCTACCGGATCACCCGCATCACGCAACGAAACAAATTGCACACCTTTGACAACGCGTCCATCTTTCACGTCTAAACAAGGAATAATTCGCTTTGTGATCATTGCTCCACCGCCTTTAACGCCTCAGCAACTGTAAACTTACCTGTATATAGCGCTTTACCGACAATCGCTCCAGCCACTCCTTCGTTTTCGAATTGCTTTAAGGCACGTAAATCATCGAGCGAACGAATCCCTCCTGAAGCGATAACACGTTTATTCGTCGCTTTGGCTAACCGAACGACTGCCTCGATATTTGGTCCTGATAACATCCCATCTGTCGCAATATCTGTAAAAATAAATGTTTCTGCTCCAGCGTCCGCGAGCTGTTTGCCAAGTTCAACAGCTTCGATCGTCGATGTATGCGTCCACCCTTCTGTCGCAACAAACCCGTTTTTTGCATCAATACCTATCACAATTCGCTCACCATACGTGCGAAGCATCGCTTTCACAAATGAAGGATTCGAAATCGCAGCACTCCCTAAAATGACGCGTGCCACACCTTGTTCTAAATAATACGCCACATCTTCTTCTGTACGAATGCCGCCGCCAATTTGAACGTTCACCGCAAGCGTTTGTGCCACTTCAACGACAAACGCGTCATTTACACGCCTTCCTTCTTTCGCTCCATCTAAATCGACCATATGAATCCATGTCGCTCCTTGTGAAACAAACGAGCGAGCCATCTCTACTGGCGAGTGTCCATATACTGTTTCTTGATTGTAATCTCCTTGCACGAGGCGAACACATTTTCCATCGCGCATGTCGATCGCTGGATAAATCGTAAACATTAGCCCCTCTCCCTTTCTACAACCCTCGCATAATTTTGCAATAGACGCATCCCGAGTTTTCCGCTTTTCTCTGGGTGAAATTGTGTACCAAATATCGTTCCGCGTCCAACGACAGCAGGAACTTCTACATCATATTGGGCACTTGCTAACACAACAGTTGGGTCATCCGCTTGCACATAATACGAGTGCACGAAATATACGTGTCCTCGCTCAACGTGATCAAAAAGCGGAGATGGCTGATGGAAAACAAGTTCGTTCCATCCCATATGTGGCACTTTATATCGCTTCCCTTCTTTTGTCATCCCTGCAAAGCGGACGACGCGACCTGGGAGTAACTGCAATCCAGATGTCAAACCATTTTCTTCGCTTCCTTCAAACAACAATTGCATGCCTAAACAAATACCAAGAAGCGGTTTTCCTATTGCGACTTGTTCGTGAATGAAAGAGTCCAGCTTCGTTTCCGTTAAAATATGCATCGCATCTTTAAATGAGCCAACGCCTGGTAAAATGAAGCCATCTGCTTGGCGCAATTTGTCTTGATCGCTTTCAACGATGTACGGTACATTTAGTCGCTCTAGTGCTTTGCTGACGCTATATAAATTGCCCATGCCATAATCAATAATGCCGATCATTTACAACATTCCTTTCGTGGACGGTACAGATTTGACGCGTGGATCAATCATCGTGGCTTCATCTAGCGCGCGTGCAAGTGCTTTAAATACCGCTTCAATCATATGATGTGTATTGCGCCCATAATGAACGATGACATGCACATTCATTCGTGCTTCTAATGCTAGTTTCCATAAAAATTCATGCACGAGCTCGACATCAAACGTCCCTACTTTTTGGCTTGGAAACTCTCCACGAAACTCAAGATGCGGGCGATTGCTCACATCGATGACAACTTGTGCAAGCGCATCGTCCATCGGAACGAACGCGTTTCCGTATCGTCTAATTCCTTTTTTATCACCGAGTGCTTGGCGAATCGCTTGCCCTAAACAAATGCCAATATCTTCTGTCGTATGATGGTCGTCAATATGTGTATCCCCTTTGGCTTTGACAAACAAGTCAAAATGTCCGTGCTTTGTAAATAAATCAAGCATATGTGTTAAAAACGGCACACCTGTGTCCAACTCCGCTTTCCCTTCTCCATCCACCGCAAACGTTAGCTCAATTTGTGTTTCATTTGTCGCTCGTTGAATGGTCGCTGTCCGCATTATTTGTCTCCCCTTTTCAATCGTTCCTCTACTGCTCGTGCATGTGCTTCAAGCCCTTCTAATCGTGCAAACGCCGCAATTTTTGACGCATGTTGCCGCCATGCTTGCTCGCTATAAAAAACGATGCTTGACTTTTTCATAAATGCCTCAACTGTTAGTCCTGACGAAAAACGAGCCGTCCCATTTGTCGGCAACACATGATTCGTCCCCGCAAAATAATCTCCTACAGGTTCAGAACTGTACGAACCTAAAAAGATCGCGCCCGCATGTCGAATGTCACTTAATATTTCAAACGGCTCAGCCGTCATCACTTCTAAATGTTCGGGTGCTAATTCATTTACGACATCAATCGCTTGTTTCATCGTATCGGTCACATAAATGACCCCGTATTCATTGATCGCTTTTTGAGCAATTTCTTTTCGCGGAAGGGTAGCAAGCTGTTTGTCCACCTCTTCCTCTACTTTTAAAGCAAGTTGTAAAGACGGTGTCACCAATATACTTACCGCCCGTTCATCATGTTCTGCCTGCGATAATAAATCCGCCGCAATTTCGTTCGGCTTTGCTGTTTCATCAGCGAGTACGACAATTTCACTCGGCCCTGCAATCATATCAATATCGACTTGACCGAACACTTCCCTTTTAGCAAGTGCGACGTAAATGTTTCCAGGTCCAAAAATTTTATCGACCGGCTCGATCGTCTCTGTACCGTATGCTAGTGCTGCAATCGCTTGGGCTCCCCCAACTTTATATATCTCTTGAACGCCAAGCTCACATGCCGCAACAAGAACAGCCGCAGGCAACGTTCCGCGCTCATTTGGCGGAGAAACGATGACAATACGTTTCACTCCAGCCACTTGTGCTGGAATGACATTCATAAGTACCGATGATGGATAAGCGGCTGTTCCACCCGGCACATATAACCCGACTGCATCAAGCGGTGTTACTTTTTGTCCGAGAATCGTTCCATCGTCACGCGTCATAAACCATGACGTCGCACGTTGACGTTCGTGATATTCGCGAATATTTTGCGCCGCTTCACGAATGATTTGTATCATGGCTTCATCAATGAGCCAATACGCCTCCTCAATTTCTTCTTGTGTAACAGCAAACGTATCAAAGGAAATGCCATCAAACATCTCCGTATATTTTTTTAATGCGCGATCTCCGTTGTTTCGCACATCATCAATAATTTGTTGTACTGCTCGTCTTTGCTCTTCTGTCCCGCTTTCGATCGTCCGTCGCAGCGAAACTGTTCCTTCCACACGCTCAATTTTCATTGCATTCCCCCGCTTTCTCGATCGCGTATGTTAAACGATCAACCATTTGTTCAATCGCCCGATCTTGCATGCGATAACTCACTGGATTGACAATAAAACGCGATGTTACATCAACAATTCGTTCTAGTTCAACAAGCCCATTTTCCTTTAACGTTCGCCCTGTCGAAACAATATCAACAATTCGTTCAGCTAAGCCAATGAGCGGAGCTAATTCAACAGACCCGTTTAATTTAATAATTTCTACTTGTTCCCCTTGCTCGCGAAAATAAGTCGATGCAATATTTGGATATTTTGTTGCGACTCTTGGCGCAATCGGGTGAACGCGCGTGTTCGGGAGCCCTGCCACCGCTAAATAACAAGGGCTAATGCGCAAATCTAACATTTCATACACATCTCGCTCTTCTTCAAGGAGCACATCTTTTCCAGCGATGCCGACATCCGCAACCCCATGTTCAACATATGTCACAACGTCCATTGGCTTCGCTAAAATAAAGCGGAGCTGTTCATTCGGGACGTCAATCATTAGTTTTCGAGAATGTTCTAAGTCATCAGGAATGTCATAACCCGCCTGCTTTAACAAAGAAAGTGCTTCTGAAAAAATACGTCCTTTTGGCATCGCAAACGTCAGCATTATCGTTCATCCTTTCCGCGTTTCCCTAATACGTACACTACATCGTCAAATGATGCAGTAAATTGATCCATATCCTGAATACCTGAAACTTGTTGCAATACAACTTTTTCTCCTTTTCGCCTCATTTCCGCTGCTTTCGCATACGCCTCCGCAAAACGTTCTTGACTAAAAATAATGCACGTCTTTTTTTCATCGTTTCGCCCTTCGCCAAGCGCCTCCATTAAGCGATCTAATCGGACGCTAAATCCTGTCGCAGGCGAGGGGCGGTGAAATTTTGCTAGCAATTCATCATATCGCCCGCCGTTCCCAAGTAAAAACCCAACGTTTTTCGCATATACTTCAAACAGGACGCCAGTATAGTAGCTCATATGACTCACTAAACTCATGTCTAATTTCACCATATCCGTAACGCCATATTGGTCAATATGCGCCCATAATAGTTCTAATTCATCAACTGCCCGTCGCTCCACTTCTGTTGTGGCAAATGCTTTTGCTTCTGCGACGACTTCCTCTCCCCCTCTTAATGTTAAGATACGTAAAAGGCGATCACGATCAATCGAGGAGAGTGGCAACGATTTGACGTGCTCTCGATAGCCGACATAATTTTTTTCATATAAAAAACGACGCAACGTTTCTACACGTTGTTCGTGACGCAAAATATCGAAAAACAATGCATCCACATAGCCGATATGACCGATCGTCACAGTGAAATCGCGCAACCCTGCCCGCTTTAAAGCAAAAATCATTAAACTGATTACTTCTGCATCAGCATACATCGTGCCGTCGCCAATGTATTCCACTCCCACTTGCTCAAACTCTGCCGGTCTTCCTCCTTCACGTTGCTGAGCCCGAAACACATTCGCCGCATACGCTAAACGGAGCGGACACCCTTCCTTATATAATTTCGATGCTGCTAGGCGAGCAATGGGAGATGTCATATCTGGACGCAACACGAGCGTATGCCCTTCCCGATCGAGCAACTTAAATAACTGCTGATCTAAAATCGCCGATGCGGCACCAACCGTTTCATCATATTCTAACGTCGGTGTTTCAATAAACGAATATCCCCACGTTTCGATTTCTGCCATCATTGCTTCCCGTAATGCACGTTTCGTTTTATATACATCTGGCAACGTATCTCGCATGCCGAGCGGCTTTTCAAACATAAATACTCTCATCTTTGTCCCGTCCTTCTTTTACTTTAGTTCGCTAATATATTAGCAAATTAAAGTTTGTTATTTGTAGTTTACTCCTCGTTCTTCGTTTCGTCAACTACAAACTCATTCGATTTTTTTCGACTTAATTCCTTTTTTATTCATAAAAAAACGCCTTAGCGTTCGCTAAGACGAATGATTTGCATCGGGTTGCCGCCAACGAATGCACCAGCTGGTACATCGCGATGCACGAGCGTACCTGCGGAAACAACAGCACGATCCCCGATCGTGACACCCGGCAAAATGGTTGTGTTAGCTCCAATCATGACATCGTTGCCGATAATGACGTCTCCGAGCCGATACTCATTTACTAAATATTCATGTGCTAAAATCGTCGTATTGTAGCCAATAATTGTGTTATGACCGATGTGAATTTTCTCTGGAAACAAAATATCTGGCATGACCATAAACGCTAACGCCGTATGTTCGCCAATGTCCATGCGCAAAAACGTGCGATATAACCAGTTTTTCAGTGGGAAAAACGGGGTATAGCGCCCGATCAAAATGACAATGACATTTTTTAATACTTTCCAAAACGAAACGGTTCGATATAGTTGCCATAAGGAGTTCGTTCCTTCGACAACATGACGTTCGGTTTTTCTCAATGCGGCGTCACCCCTAAAATACTTAACAAATCGCTCATTTTTTCAAGCATAAAATCAGGTTCGTATTTCGCTAAATGTTCTCGTCCTTTAATCGTCCAAGCGACTCCTGCCGTTTTTGTCCCCGCATGTTTCCCTGCTAAAATGTCATGATGGTTATCCCCAACCATTAATGTTTCTTCCGGCTTTGCTTGTAAACAAGCGAGCGCTTTTTCAATCGGTTCAGGGTGCGGTTTCGCATGTTCAACATCATCGAGCGTAATGATGCATTGGAAAAACGAATCTAACTTCGTTAACTTCAATCCCATATTGACCGTATGACGAATTTTCGTCGTTACGATGCCGAGTTTAAAACCTCGCTCGTGTAACGTTTGTACCGTATCATACACCGTTTCATATTCTTTCACTAACGCATCATGATGCGCATGATTAAATGCCCGATACGTTTCAATCATTTCATTAACTCGATTTGGATCAATCGCTTCAAACGTATCACGTAACGGTGGGCCAATAAAGGCGAGCACATCTTCGCGCGTATATTGATTTGGATAATAATGATTGAGCGTATGCAAAAATGATTCAATAATTAAATCGTTCGTATTAATAAGCGTACCGTCTAAGTCAAATAAAATCGTATTAATATTCATACGTCGCTTCCTTTCTTTTTCGATGTTCCATGCGATTCCAAATAAAGCTTAATGCAACAGTCAATAAAACAGCGGTGACAAGCCGTATAACAAGCAACGGCCATACCGGAATGCCGAGCGGGACGAACAATAACGTATCTTCCACTACCGCATGACACGCAACTAAAAATAAAAACGTCAATGTTAAATCTTTTTTAGACACCCCGTCTTCTTTCACCGCCTGAATCATGACGCCCGCACCGTAAGCAAGCCCGAACAATAAACCAGCTGCCATCGTGAGCGAGGCGTTTTCACGAATGCCAAGCAACCGTGCAAATGGCGATAGCCACTTCGAAAACGTGTCGAGCCACTTTAATTCTTTTAACACTTGAATCGCAATCATAAGCGGAATAATAATAAGCGCAAGCTGTCCAATGCCGTATATTGCTTTTTCGATTCCTGTCCAAACGATCTCCCCCCACGTATGAGGCACGGTTGAAGATTGTGGCATAAATCCGTACTGCGCCATTTGTTCTCCGCCATCCCACAAAACGTGAATAATCCATGCAGAAACGAATGCTAAACTGACGCGAACAGCAACCGTCCACCAAACACGAACACCTACTTGTGCAGCAACCGCAGACTCAACAAGCATATTGTGTGAAAACGACAACATCACCGCTAAAATAAACACTTCTTTCACCGTCAAGTCCATCGTCAGCATCGCACCAATACCGGCATATAAATTTAAAAAATTGCCGAGCACTAAAACGAGCGCGGCATCTCCCGGTAAACCGATCCACTGCATCATCGGCGTTAAAAGGTTTGTCACCCACGGTAAAACGGGGGAGTATTGTAAAAGTGTCACAATGACCGTAATCGGAAAAATCACTTTTCCGAGCGTCCATGTCGTTTTTAATCCAACAAACAAACCCCTTTGAAGCACGTTGCTTCCCCCCCTCTCGTTTAATCGTTGTACCGCTCATTCGCTAAACCGCGCACGCGACGTACAACGACCATCATGACCGCAAACACGATAAGCAAAAGCGAAATAAACTGAGCCATACGAATCGTCTCGGTTAACATTAAACTGTCTGTCCGCAGTCCTTCAATAAAAAAGCGCCCGATGGAATACCAAATGATGTACGTAAAAAATAATTCTCCTCGTCGTAAATTTCGTCTTCGGAGCGCAAGTAAAACGAGAAAGCCGAGCGTATTCCATAACGATTCATATAAAAACGTCGGATGATAATATTGTCCTTGTATGTACATTTGATTAATGATCCAATCCGGCAAATGCAAACTTTCTAAAAATGCTCGTGATACTGGTCCCCCGTGCGCTTCTTGATTCATAAAATTGCCCCAACGGCCGATCGCCTGACCTAAAATAATGCTCGGTGCTGCAATATCCGCTAGTTTCCAAAACGACAATCGTCGTTTTTTCGCAAAAACGACACCTGTCACAATAGCACCAATTAAACCACCGTGAATCGCCAAGCCACCGTGCCAAATTTGTGGAATTTCGCTTATGTGCTGTGAATAGTAGTCCCATTGAAAAATAACGTAATACGCGCGTGCACATACAATCGCAATTGGAACAGCAATTAATACAAGATCAACAAACGTTTCTTTTCTTATCCCTAGCCGTTCGCTTTCTCGCGTAGCGAGCCAAAGCCCAAGCAAGACGCCTGTCGCAATAATAACACCGTACCAATAAATTGTAATTGGTCCGAGTTGAAAAAAGACGCGATCAAGCGGTTCAATATGTAACAACATGAACACCCATCCTCTCATTCATAATCGTGCTCTGCATCGCCAATCGCATCAGCCAATCGGGCAGAAAATTCTTCCGCTGCATTCACACCCATGCGCTTCAAACGGAAATTCATCGCTGCCACTTCAATAATGACCGCTAAATTTCGTCCTGGACGAACAGGAATCGTCAGTTTTGTCACTTCGGTATCAATAATTTTTACTTTTTCCTCTTCAAGTCCGAGACGATCGTATTGTTTATTTGGATCCCATAATTCTAAATCGATGACAAGCGAAATGCGTTTATGCGGACGCACCGCTCCTGCCCCAAATAGCGTCATGACGTTAATAATGCCGAGTCCACGAATTTCAAGCAAATGTTCAATAAGCTCTGGTGCGCTACCGATAAGTAAATTTTCATCCTCTTGGCGAATTTCGACACAATCATCTGCCACGAGACGATGTCCGCGCTTCACAAGCTCAAGCGCTGTTTCACTTTTTCCAACACCACTTTTTCCTGTGATGAGCACACCGACACCGTACACATCAACGAGCACACCGTGTACAGCGGTCGTCGGCGCGAGTTTACTTTCTAAATAGTTCGTTAAACGGCTAGCCAGCCGCGTCGTTTTCATCGTTGAACGCATGACAGGTACTTCTTTTTTTTCCGATGCTTCAATCAATTCTTTTGGCACTTCTAATCCGCGTGAGACGATAATCGCAGGCGTAATATCCGTACATAACTTTTCCATGCGTAATCGTTTTTCTACAGGCGTTAGTCTTTCAAAAAAAGACAGCTCTGTCATCCCGAGCAATTGTACACGTTCCGCTGGATAATATGCAAAATAACCGGCCATTTCAATGCCCGGACGAGATAAGTCACTCGTTGTAATCGGGCGATGAATCCCCTCTGCCCCGCTTACAAGCTCAAATTGAAACTCATCAATTAAATCTTTTGTTCGTACTTTTGGCATACGTATCCCTCCTTCTTCCTTTTCTCATTGTAACACTTTCACGTCAAAATAAAAACGTTCACGCACGAAGCGGAACGTTTTACTTTTCTTTTCGTACTGACTCAATGAGTAAATGAAAAAGTGAGATCGCAAGCGATGCAAATAACGCATTGCTAAAGCCGCCAATGTCAAATGAACTACCCATGAGCGAAGCTGTCATTGCTAGTGTGATTGCGTTAATGACGAATAAAAATAATCCGAACGTCAATACAGTCACAGGAAGCGTCAATAAAATAAGTAACGGTCGAACGAACGTATTGAGAAAAGACAAAAGAATGCTTGCAACGAGCGCGGCTCCAATGCTTGATAAATAAATGGAGTCAAAATATCCAGCTAGCGCTAATAATAAAACGGCGTTAATCACTGTACGTACAAGCCATCTCATATGACGGTCTCCTCATTTGGAATAATGAATATGGCAAGCGCGTATAAAATCGCAAACGGCATAATGCCGGTAATTAATAATAGCGCGACAAACAGTAAACGTACAACAGTGGCGTCCATATTCATATAAGCTGCTAATCCGCTTAACACACCTGCAATCATGCGATCATGGCGAAGCCTTACAAGCTTTTTCATTCATACATTCCTCCCGACTGTTGTAATACTTGAATCCCTTTAATAATATTCCAAACAATAATAACGACATGCACGATGCCTCCGATCACCACCCCGATAAATGGAAGACCGATCCATCCGTCCACACCTGCGATAGCGAAAATCATAAACAGTCCACCCGTAGCAACCACAATCGCAATAGGGATGAGATGGGACAAAAATGATTTTTTCGCATGCTCTTTTACTCGTTCATGTTTTGTGACAAAATAAACGATGATTGGAAATAAAAACGGGGCAAAAAATACGCTGAAATAACATAACGCCGCAAGCAACTTATTTCCTTCCATCGAAATCAACTCCTTTTTCCTTTACTTATACATACGATTGTTGGAAAGGAAAGTTTCGTACAAAAAAACCGAGCGTGTTATACGCTCGGTATGCGCTGACGCATGCGTTCGCGATCGCGCGCTAAAATCGGTTGTAAATATCGTCCTGTATATGACCCCTCGATTTGAGCAACTTCCTCTGGCGTACCTGTCGCAACAATTTGTCCGCCCCCATCGCCACCTTCTGGTCCAAGATCAATAATATAGTCTGCCGTTTTAATGACATCTAAATTGTGCTCGATGACAAGCACCGTATCTCCTTGCTCCACAAGCCGTTGTAAAACATGTAATAAACGGGCAATATCATCCACATGCAAACCGGTTGTCGGTTCGTCTAAAATGTATAATGTTCTCCCTGTTGAGCGACGATGTAACTCAGATGCTAACTTTACGCGTTGCGCCTCGCCACCAGAAAGCGTCGTAGCTGGCTGCCCGAGTTGCATATAACCGAGCCCGACATCGTAAAGCGTTTGTAACTTTCGTTTAATTTTCGGGATATTTTCGAAAAACATGAGCGCTTCTTCCACTGTCATATCTAGCACTTCGGCGATATTTTTATCTTTATATTTCACTTCCAGCGTTTCGCGGTTGTACCGTTTCCCGTGACATACTTCACAAGGGACGTACACATCAGGCAAAAAGTGCATTTCAATTTTAATAATGCCATCGCCGCGACATGCTTCACAGCGACCACCTTTGACGTTAAAACTAAACCGCCCTTTTTGATACCCGCGCATTTTCGCTTCGTTCGTCGTCGCAAATAAATCGCGAATATCGTCAAAGACGCCCGTATATGTCGCAGGATTCGAGCGCGGGGTTCGACCGATTGGCGACTGGTCGATGTCAATGACTTTATCTAAATAATGAATGCCACGAATGTCCGTATGCTCTCCCGGCTTCACTTTCGCATGATGTAGTTTTTGCGCTAACGCCTTATGCAAAATTTCATTAATAAGCGTACTTTTTCCTGAACCCGACACGCCTGTCACCGCAACAAACAATCCAAGCGGAATGCGAACATCGACGTTTTTTAAGTTGTTCTCTCGCGCCCCGATCACTTCAAGCCAACGCCCGTCCGGCTTTCTTCGTTCAATCGGAAGCGGAATAAATTTTTTCCCTGATAAATATTGACCGGTTAACGAATGTGGATCGTTCATCACTTGTTCAGGTGTACCTGCAGCGACTACTTGTCCACCGTGCGCCCCTGCTCCCGGCCCGATGTCAATTAAATAATCTGCCGCAAGCATCGTATCTTCATCGTGCTCAACGACAATGAGCGTATTTCCTAAATCGCGCATGTTTTGCAACGTCGCAATTAACCGATCGTTATCGCGCTGATGAAGCCCGATCGACGGTTCATCTAACACGTATAATACACCCGTTAAGCGCGATCCGATTTGTGTCGCTAGTCGAATGCGCTGCGCCTCTCCACCGGAAAGCGTCCCTGCCGCGCGATTTAACGTTAAATAATCGAGTCCAACATTTTTTAAAAAGCCGAGTCGCTCGACAATTTCACGTAAAATGAGATGGGCGATTTTTTGTTCTTTTTCCGTCAGCTGAAGCATTTCAAAAAACGTAAGCGCCTCGTTGACCGACATCGCCGTCACTTCGCCAATATGTTTGCCGCCAACGAAAACCGCTAAACTTTCTTTTTTTAGTCGATTTCCATGACACGTCGGACACGGCTGTTCAGTCATATATTTTTCCATTTGCTCCCGTACGTAATCGGACGTCGTTTCACGATAACGACGTTCAACGTTGCGCACGACACCTTCAAATTCCACATACGTTTCACGCACATGCCCAAAGTCGTTTTCATAACGAAAATATATTTTTTCCCCGTTTGATCCGTACAATAAAAGGTCGAGCTGTTGTTTCGGCAACTGTTTGACAGGCACGTCCATATCAATGCCGTAATGGCGACATACCGTTTCTAACAATTGCGGATAATATTGCGAACTTTGCGGTTCCCATGGCGCGAGCGCATGCTCACGAAGCGTCAACTCTTTATTTGGAATAACTAAATCAAGATCGACTTCCAGTTTTGCTCCTAATCCGTCGCACGATGGACACGCGCCGTATGGGCTGTTAAATGAAAATAAACGCGGCTCTAATTCACCGATCGAAAAACTACAATGCGGACAAGCATGATGTTCACTAAACAACAATTCTTCTTGTCCAATCACATCGACGAGCACTTTGCCGTCACCGAGCTTTAACGCCGTTTCAAGCGAATCAGCAAGGCGCGATTGAATGCCTTCTTTCATGATGATGCGATCGATGACAACTTCAATGGAGTGTTTTTTATTTTTTTCAAGCACGATGTCTTCCGATACGTCACGCAATTCCCCGTCAACTCGGACACGCACGTACCCTTGTTTTTTAATCTCCTCTAACGTTTTGACATGCGTCCCTTTTCGTCCGGAGACGATAGGCGCTAAAATTTGCATTTTCGTCCGTTCTGGATATTGCATTAAGTGGTCAACCATCTGTTCAATCGTTTGCGACGTAATTTCAATCCCATGCGTCGGGCAAACAGGTCGACCGATGCGTGCAAATAGTAAGCGCAAATAATCGTAAATTTCTGTGACCGTTCCGACTGTTGATCGCGGGTTGCGGCTCGTCGTTTTTTGGTCAATCGAAATGGCGGGCGACAACCCTTCAATCGAATCGACATCGGGCTTATCCATTTGCCCTAAAAATTGACGGGCGTATGCCGACAGCGATTCGACATACCGCCGTTGTCCTTCTGCATAAATCGTGTCAAATGCAAGCGATGATTTTCCTGAGCCAGACAAACCGGTAAGCACAACGAGTTTGTTGCGCGGAATAACGACGTCAATATTTTTTAAATTGTGCGCTCGTGCGCCTTTGACGACAATATGATCCATCGATTACACCTCAGCTTTCAATTCTAAAATGAGATCGCGCAGTTCCGCAGCACGTTCAAAATGAAGCGCTTTTGCTGCTTCTTTCATTTCGTGTTCGAGTTTGGCAATGAGCGCAAGGCGTTCTTCTTTTGATAAATGACGAACATCTTTCGTTTCATACGTTTCTTTTTCTTCCGCAGCAAATGTGGCACGAATGACATCTGGAATGTCTTTTTGAATCGTTTTTGGCACGATGCCGTGCTCGCGGTTATACGCTTCTTGAATGGCGCGTCGCCGCTTCGTTTCATTGATCGCAATTTCCATTGATTTCGTGATCGTATCAGCATACATAATGACGTGACCGTTCGCATTGCGCGCTGCCCGCCCAATCGTTTGAATAAGCGAACGTTCAGAACGTAAAAACCCTTCTTTATCGGCATCTAAAATCGCGACAAGCGACACTTCTGGAATATCGAGCCCTTCCCGCAATAAGTTAATGCCGACGAGCACATCATATTTGCCTAATCGTAAGTCGCGAATAATTTCAATTCGTTCTAGCGTCTTAATTTCCGAATGCAAATACGCCACTTGAATACCGATATCTTTTAAATAATCGGTTAAATCTTCCGCCATTTTTTTCGTCAACGTCGTCACAAGGGTTCGTTCTTTGCGCTCTATGCGCTTTTGAATTTCATCAACTAAATCGTCAATTTGTCCCGCAATTGGTCGCACATCAATCGTCGGGTCTAACAATCCTGTCGGACGAATAATTTGTTCGACAACTTCTGGACAATGTTCCAGTTCATACGGACCCGGTGTCGCAGAAACGTAAATGACTTGATTCACTTTTTGTTCAAATTCTTCAAACGTCAATGGACGGTTATCGAGCGCCGACGGCAAACGAAAGCCGTGTTCAACAAGCACTTCTTTTCTCGCCTTGTCACCGTTATACATGCCACGAATTTGCGGCAATGTCACATGCGATTCGTCGATGACAATTAAAAAGTCGTCAGGAAAATAATCTAGCAACGTATAAGGCGTTGAACCCGATGGACGCAACGTTAAATGGCGCGAATAGTTTTCGATGCCTGAACAAAAGCCCATTTCTTTCATCATTTCAATATCGTAGCGCGTCCGCTGTTCTAAACGTTGCGCTTCAAGTAATTTTCCTTGCTCACGCAGCTCGCGAAGCCGTTCTTCTAATTCCTTTTCAATATTTTCAATGGCGATTCTCATTTTCTCTTCACGCGTGACGAAGTGAGAGGCTGGGAAAATCGCCACATGTTCTCGCTCTGCCATCACATGTCCTGTGAGTGCATCTACTTCGCGAATACGCTCAATTTCATCACCAAAAAACTCAATGCGAATACAATGTTCATCCCGTGAGGCAGGGAAGATTTCGACAACATCTCCGCGCACCCGAAACGTTCCGCGACGAAAATCAATATCGTTTCGTTCATATTGAATGTCGACAAGGCGACGAAGCAAATGATCGCGCTCGATTTCCATACCGACGCGAAGTGAAACGACAAGTTCGCGATATTCCTCAGGCGAACCTAAACCATAAATACACGAAACGCTGGCAATAATAATGACGTCGCGTCGTTCAAATAGCGCAGACGTTGCGGAATGTCGCAATTTATCAATTTCGTCGTTGATGCTTGCATCTTTTTCAATGTACGTATCCGTTTGCGGCACGTACGCTTCCGGCTGATAATAATCGTAATAACTAACAAAATATTCGACCGCGTTATTGGGAAAAAATTGTTTAAACTCGCTATATAGCTGCCCCGCTAAAGTTTTATTATGAGCGATGACTAACGTCGGTTTATTTACTTGTTGAATCACGTTTGAAATCGTAAATGTTTTTCCTGTTCCTGTTGCCCCAAGCAACGTTTGATGCTTTTTTCCTTGCTGAATGCCTTCGACAAGCTTCGCGATCGCTTTCGGCTGATCGCCCTGCGGCTTATAAGCGGATACTAATTGAAATGTGTCCACAATCGTCCCTCCACTTCATTTCTACCTCGTATTGTACCACATAACGAAAGCGAAAAGCGAAAAATACGAACAAATATTCTATGAAAAAACCTGCCCATTTGGACAGGTTATGATTGTTTTTGCTTCTCTACCATTTGCTTCGCATATAAAAATCCGACAATAAGCGACGCTAAATCGGCGACAATTTCATATAACTGGTCGGTATATCCTTTCACATATGATGCCACTAACAATGCGACAGTAAGCAACGTACCGACATAATGGTTATACGTCACTCTCGTAAATAAAATAACTAACAACGCTGGTACAATTAACGCTAATACAAACCACATACTATCCCTCATCTCTTACGAATAACAGCCCGAGTTCATGATGTTCCCCTTCAAATAAAGCCGTTTGCGCAAAGCGAACTTCCCCGTTCTCGTTCAATACTTCTAGTTTACAAAACGCACGATTTTGCTGCAACGCTGCATAAAATTCGTCTTCCGTCACAACAGGCGTGCCGTTTACCTTCGCAATCACTTCTCCAACTGAAAGCGCCATTTTATGTGCTGGCGTATTCGGTAACACTCCTAAAATAACAAGTCCATTCGTTCGCTTTGTAAAATATGGTGGACGTTTTTGTTCATATAGTTTAGCGGATAAAGCGATCCATTCTCTCCATACGATTGCCACAACAGCACTAACGATTGCAAGCGGCTTCAACCAATAGCTACCGATAGCCAATAAGCTAACAACCGATGCCAACCAACCGATGCGTTTCGCTGTCCATTTCGTTAAATGAACAGGCATTTCTGTTTGCACCCGTTGAGAAAAACCGAGGAAAAACGGCACAAGCACAAACGAATACGCATCACCACCTGGAATGATCGGCCACCATGACGCAAACGATTGCACGTCATCTCCTAGTACAGGGATCATCAATGGGACAAGCCAGAGCCGCTGAACGACTTGCTCACCGATCATAAGCCCTCGCTTACTTGTCACAAGGCGAGGGGAACTGAGCTCTGCTCCTTCACGGTAAACGAGCCACGTCTCTATAAATAAAAGCAAGCCCATAAGAAGCGCTAATGCCGTCACGTTCGTTTCTGTGATGTTCGGGAAAAAACGAGTAAAAAACGGCTTTGCCCATTCCATTTGCGCAAAAAAACTAACGGTAAATATAACGATACTACCTACATATGCAGGCGACAACAGCCGAAGCTGCATAAAAAAACTGCACACGATTGTAACCAAAGCCCAAAAGACGAGCGTGTCGTTCGGGAGCACAACCCCAGCCCCGACGGTTACGATCGAAAAGATGAGTGCGAACCAGCTGCGTGAACGAATGAGTGCACGCCATTCACGCGATGTTCGGTAGACGCGCGTATGAAAATCTCGTCTTTCACGTTGCACGCGCAGCCAGCCAATAAACCACGCAAATATGATTGCATAATATAACAAAGGTTGCATCCAAAACGTTCCGAGCGCTTTCAACCACGCAAATCCCCATTCCATTTCCATCAACTCCATTTTTTCCGATCGTCTATTTTGTATTGTAACAAATTTCAAACGTTTATGGTTGACGAAAATTCACTTTCTTTGCCGAATGAACACTAGTTTTGTCAACAAACAAGGAATTTCATGAAAAATGTCTAACTGTTTGTTCATATATCATTCGGAAGGAGCGTGGAACGATGGAGTTAAAGACGAGCGCAGTGGCAAAGAGGCTTGGGGTATCAACAAAAACGGTGCAACGTTGGGTGAAAAAATATAAAATTCCATGCACAAAAAACGAAGCAGGTCATTACGTATTTACGAACGAAGCGATCGAACAATTAGAAAAATATAAATTTCTTGGCATCGATGAAGAAGAAAAAGAGCATGCTGAGTGGGAAGAAGTAGAACAACGATTACACGAACTGGAACGGAAAATCGAACAAAAAGCAGATGATGTCGTCTCCTTTCAATTGCTGCAACATCGCCGCGAAATGGAAGAAATGCTCCACTATATGCAACAGCTCGAACAACGCATCACACAACTTGAAAAACAAAAACAAATCGAACCAGCTATCGAGCAACCAACAAAACAAAAACGACGTGGCATTATTAGCTTCTTTTTATAAAAACTCCCCCTCGCCTTCATCGGCAAGGGGGTTTGTTTACTTTCCAATGAGTTGTAACGCTTTTTTCAATTGCTCGTCATATCGTTCGTCGCGAACGGCTTCCATCACTTTTGTTTGCAATACGTCCGCCGTTTGTTTATCAATTTTTCCTGTCGGTTGTAAGCCGTTTGCTTTTTGAAACGATTGAACGGCTTGTTCCGTTTGCTTGCTGAAGTAGCCATCTTCGCGACCTGGATCAAAACCGAGACCTTTTAACATTTGTTGCGCGCTTTTCACTTGTTCGTTATTCATGTCATATACTAAAGGTTTGTCGATTTGAAGCGGATGCGCATAGAAAAAGTCTGGCTGTTTCACTTTAACATCCGGCTCAATTCCTTTTTTATGAATCCAATTCCCATTTGGAGTGAGCCATTTATATAACGTTAATTTAATATGGCTACCGTCATCCATCGGTAACGCTTGTTGAACTGTTCCTTTTCCGAACGTTTTTTCACCGATGAGCATATAACCGCCTGCTTCTTTTAACGCTGCCGCTAAAATTTCTGATGCTGAAGCACTTCCGTTGTCAATAAGCACGACAATTGGATAATCTTTTTTCTTCGTCATATTTGAAAAGAACTGTTGTTTATCCCCGTCGCGTTCTTCAATTTGCACGTACGGTTTATCTTTTGTCACAAGCTCTTTCAAAATGTCTTCAACACTTTGTAAATACCCGCCCGGATTGCCGCGCACGTCGATGATGAGCCCAGCCATTCCTTTTTTCTCAAATTCAGATAACTTCTTTTTAAAATCTTCAGCCGTTTTTTCTGCAAATGATGTAATTTCAATATAGCCGATTTGTTTGCCGTTTACTTCTTTCATTGACGCATATACCGTTTCAATCGGAATTTCATCGCGAACGACTTCAATCGTTAATACGCCGCTTACCCCCGGACGAATGACTTCCAAACGAGCGACCGTTCCTTTTTTTCCACGAATTTTTAATACCGCTTCATATAAATCAAGTCCTTCTAAACTTTCGCCATTGACTTTAATAATTTGATCATTCGGACGAAGCCCTGCTTTTTCCGCTGGCGACCCTTTAAATGGGGCAACGATCGTCACTTTGCCGTCAACCATGCTGACTTCCGCTCCGATGCCTTCAAATGAAGAATCGAGCGACTCGTTAAACCGCTCCGCTGTTTCTTTATCCATATAAACGGAATACGGGTCTTTTAGTGTTGCAATCATTCCTTGAATCGCTCCATCAATGAGTTGCTTTTCATCTACGTTTTGAACGTATTTTTGTTTAATCATGCTGTATGCTTGTTCAATTTTTTGAAGCTCTTCATTCGTTGGCTTTTCTGTTGTCGTTGGTATATCGATTGTGATCGTCGACGTATCGCCAGAAAGCGACTGCATTCCAACATACGTCACGCCTGACCCGAACAACATCGATAAAGCCATGAGTGCTGCGATTGTTTTTTTGTTCATATTGTGCCTCCTCACCCTTCGATACATGAAAGGCATCACACCGTGTGCGATGCCTGTTTGCTTTCATTATATGAATAGCTTGTACCGTTCATAACTTATAAAGATGTATTTATTTTACACCGATCGTACCATTTTCTCAACCAATACGTAAAAGCACAGCAGACAAGCTGTGCTTTAAAACGGAACGTATTGCATTGGATCTACCGCGTTTGATTTCGACGCATTCCACGGTCCACGATGCAACTCGAAATGTAAGTGCGCACCAAAGGAACGTCCTGTATTGCCCATATAGCCAATCATTTGTCCTTTGCTTACGTTTTGTCCTTCACCGACAAGGCGTGATTCTAGGTGAGCATATACCGTCGTATATACTTGTCCATTAACATAATGCATGATAAAAATGACGTTGCCATAGCTTGATGAGTAGTACGAACGATACACATAACCGTCAGCTGCTGCAACGACAGGAACGCTAGAGCCTCGTTTGCCGATGTCTACACCGTAATGGAATTCACCCCAACGTGGCCCAAATGTCGATGTGATTGGACCGTTTGCTGGACGCATAAACGCCCCATCTGACACAGGTGGCAAACTGCCCTCACTGCTTTCAGACGAACCGCGGCTTGACAATGCGCGTTTCCGTGCTTCTTCTTGTTCCTTCTGGCGACGAATCATTTCTTGTAATTGGTTTTTCATCGCCGCTTCTTGTTTTTCAAGCAACTCTTTTTCTTCTTCTAACGCGAGCTGTTTTTCTTCTTCATGTTTTTGTTCTTCTTTTAACTGTGCCATTAATTTTTCTTTCGCTGCAATTTGTTCGTTTAACGTTTGTTTTAGTTTTTGTAGCTCATTGAGCTGTTCTTGTAAGCTGACTAATTTGTCATTTAATTGCTTTTCTTTCGCTTCTTTTAACGTCTTATCCGCTTCTTGTTCTTTAATGATTTGACGGTCCGCCTCAAAAATAGTTGCCACCGCACTCATGCGATCAATAAAATCGCTAAAACTTTTCGCTCCGAGCAATACATCTAAATAACTCACGACACCGCCGCTTTCTTGTAGAGAACGCGCCCGCTCTTTCAACAATTCGTTACGCTGTTCAATGCGCGCTGTCACTTCCTCGATTTCTTTTCGAAGTGCAACAATTTGTTGTTTTGTTTCTTCAATATTTTGTTGTTTCGCACGAATGTTAGCGCTCGTTTCTTCCACAGCTAAATCAAGTTTTTTGATTTCTGCATTCACTTTTTCTTGTTCAGCTTTTAACCGAGCAATTTCTTGTTGTGACTGTTCTAGTTTGCTTTCAATTGATGACTGCTTTTGTTGCACATTTTGAATTTGTTGTTTCTTTTGTTGAATATCGCGTTTCGTTACCGCATACGCGGGCGCAGCAACAGTTGAAACAAGCAGCGTCAAAGCTACCACAATCGTTCCCCATCTTTTTCGCACCGTAAACCCCTCTCTCTTTCTATACTTTTAAAAATCGTCTGACGGACATCATGCTTCCCCACATGCCGATGCATGCACCTAATAAGACGAGCACAGCTGCCAATTGCCATGCGAACGGATAAAAAGGAAGTAACTGAAAAAATGTATCTTTCAACTTTGGATATAGTAAATCAAATACATAAGAGTAAGCAGAAAGAACGATCGTAATCGGAACAATCGCTCCGAAAACGCCAAGCCATAGCCCTTCGAGGAAAAACGGCCAACGAATGAACCCGTTTGTCGCACCTACTAATCTCATAATCTCAATTTCGCGACGACGAGCAAAAATCGTAATTTTAATCGTATTTGAGATGAGAAACATCGCTGTGAATAACAACCCAATAATAAGTGCTAATCCGACATTACGAATCGTTTTCGTAGCGGCAAATAGCTTTTCAATTTGCCCTTTTCCATATTTTACTTTACCGACAGATGGCAACGGTTCAATTTGTTTTGCGATTTTTTCTGTATCGAGCGGATTTTTTGCTTTTACAATAAATACGTCACTCAACGGATTGTCTTGTTCAAATAGACGAAACGATTGACCATCTTCTCCAAAGCTTTCAATCAATTTTTGTAGCTCTTCATCTTTAGATGAATACGTCACTTTTTCCACGCCAGAAAGAGCTTCAAGCTTGGCTCGAAGCGCGTCTTTGTCTGCGTCTGTCGCACTTAAGTCGACGTGTACACGAATTTCCACGTCACGCTCAATTTGTTTTGTGATGTGTTGGATATTGAGCATAATGACGAGAAACACGCCAACAAGCAAGAGCGTCACCGTCACCGCACTAATGGATGCAAACGTCATCCAACCATTTCGTCCGAGACTTTTGAAACTTTCACGAAAATGACGGCGAAGGGTGTTAAGCCTCATAACCGTACTCCCCCTTCACTTCATCGCGTACAATTTTCCCACGCTCAATCGCAATAACGCGCTTGCGAATCGTATTGACAATTTCGCGGTTATGCGTCGCCATAACAATCGTCGTTCCACGATCATTAATACGCTCGAAAATATCCATTATTTCCCACGATGTATCCGGATCTAAATTTCCTGTCGGCTCGTCCGCAATGACAATCGACGGATTGTTGACGATCGAACGCGCAATCGACACGCGTTGTTGCTCCCCACCAGACAATTCATCGGGATAAAAGCGCGCTTTATGTTTTAATCTGACTAAATCAAGCACTTCCATGACGCGCTTGCGAATGTTTTTTGGCGATTCTTCAATCACTTCCAAAGCAAACGCGACGTTTTCATATACCGTTAGCTTTGGAAGAAGCTTGAAGTCTTGAAAGACGATTCCGATGTTTCGGCGAAGCAACGGCACTTTGCTGTCTTTTATATTCGCTAAGTTCACGCCGTTAATCATAATTTTTCCGCTTGTCGGCTTTTCTTCGCGATACATCATTTTAATAAACGTCGATTTCCCAGCACCGCTCGGACCGACGACATACACAAATTCGCCTTGTTTAATACGAATAGAAATTCCATTTAACGCAATGACTCCGTTTGGGTATGTTTTATATACATCTTGCATTTCGATCATAAGCAACCACCTAATTATTCGATCTTTTTCTACATATTCCTGCAAAATTCTTACCTTGTTCATTATATCATCATTTCCGACAGAAAAGGGGCGAATTTTATTTACAGTTATATTTCAGGACTGTTACAAATGAAAAGAGGATGCGTCAATGTGCATCCTCTTACTTTTTCGTCGCTAGCCATTCAGCTACTTTATCAACATCGTCTCCTTGGAGTAAGCCACCTGGCATACCACCACGACCGTTTGCGATAATGTTTTTAATTTCTTCTTGTGAATATTTTCCACCCACTTTATCAAGCGCTGGACCAACGCCGCCTTCTAAGTTTTGTCCGTGACAGCTTGCGCACGTTTTTTTGTAAACGGCTTCTGCAGCTGAAGTTGTGTCCCCGCCGCCATTTGTTGTTTTTTCGCCCGCGCTATCCCCTCCGCCACAGGCAGCTAACACGATCGCTGTGCCAGCGAATAAGCTAAGTAGCTTTTTCTTCATACACAAGTCCCCCTTGTAAACATTTTCATACATTTCTATTATATCGCATCGTTTTTACGTTAGGCACGTTTAAATCCTTCTCCAAGCACTTCTGCCGCATCCATAACAACGACAAATGCAGACGGATCAATGGTTTTGACTAATTGTTTCAATTTTGTGAACTCACTTTGTGCTACAACACACATAAGAACAGGTCGCTCTTTTTCTGTATATCCGCCGTATGCATGTAGTTTTGTCACACCGCGGTCAATTTTATGCAAAATTGCTTCCCGCACTTGTTCTTCTTTTTCTGTAATAATCATCGCCATTTTTGAATTACCGAAACCAACTTGAACAAAATCAATCGTTTTGCTCGTCACAAATAACGCAATGAGTGCATATAACGCCCGTTCTAAGTCAAAGACGAGTGCAGCTGTTAAAACAATTAAGCCATCAATTAAAATGACGCACGTCCCTAACGATAACCCTGTATATTTATGAATAATTTGAGCAGCTAAGTCAGTTCCTCCTGTTGATGCACGACCGCGGAACACAATGCCTAATCCGATGCCGACGCCAATGCCGCCAAATAATGCCCCAAGCAATGGATCGTGCGTTGCTGGTGCAGCATCATGTGTCAAATAAACGACAAACGGCAGAAAGGCAGTGCCAACTAATGTTTTGACGCCAAACTGTTTACCCAGCAGCACCACGCCTGCAATGAATAGCGGGATATTAAGCGCCCATTGCACATAAGCAGGCTGCCATCCGAGCGTCGCATGTAAAATCGTACTAATGCCGCTCACCCCACCTGATGCGACACGATTCGGAAGCAAAAATAAATTGAATGCAACAGCCACAACGGCTGAACCGACAAGAATGTATACATATTCCAATATTTTTTCAACGACTGGATTTGTTATGTTGTTTCGTTTACGCATGCCTCTCACCTTCCCAAGAGAGTATAGCATGCCCCCATGTAGGAAGTAAATGACATCGAATTAACGCAATAATGATTTAATATAGTAAAGTTGACAAAGGAAGAAAAAGGGCGACCTAAAACATCTAGGTCACCCTTGTTTTAACTTCGAACGTAAATAGGCGTCAATAAAGACATCAATTTCTCCGTCCATCACCGCTTGTACGTTTCCAACTTCCGTGTTTGTTCGATGATCTTTTACGAGCGAGTATGGATGGAAGACGTACGAGCGAATTTGGCTTCCCCAGCCAATTTCTTTTTGTTCACCGCGAATTTCTGCGAGCTCCGCCTGTTGTTCTTCTAGTTTCTTTTGGTACAACTTCGCTTTCAACATGTTCATCGCTTTTTCGCGGTTTTTAATTTGCGAACGCTCCGATTGACACGTAACAACAATACCTGTCGGGATATGTGTAATACGTACAGCTGAGTCAGTCGTATTGACGTGCTGGCCACCGGCACCGCTTGAACGATACGTATCCACTTTTATTTCATCTGGACGCACGTCAATTTCAATGTTGTCATCAAATTCAGGTACCACTTCACACGAAACGAACGATGTATGACGGCGACCGGAAGCGTCAAATGGTGAGATGCGGACGAGACGATGCACGCCTTTTTCCGCTTTTAAATATCCGTATGCATTATGCCCTTTAATTAACAACGTGACGCTTTTAACCCCCGCTTCCTCACCAGGCAAATAATCGAGCGTTTCCACTTTATATCCTTTTTTCTCCGCCCAGCGCGTGTACATACGCAACAACATCGACGCCCAATCTTGCGACTCTGTTCCACCGGCGCCAGGATGAAGCTCTAAAATGGCGTTATTTTTATCGTACGGCTCATTTAATAGGAGCTGTAGTTCAAACTCACTAAAATCTTTCGATAGCTTTTTCGCTTCAGCTACGAGCTCTTTTTGTAAATCTTCGTCTGGTTCTTCTTTCACAAGCTCGTATGTTACTTCTAAATTTTCAAATCGCTCTTCAAGTGAACGAAACTCGCCGACTAAATCTTTGAGCGCATTAGCCTCACTAATCACCGCTTGAGCTGCTTTTTGATCGTCCCAAAAATGAGGCGCAGCCATTTGCGCTTCTAGTTGTTCAATGCGCGCTTCTTTCGTTTCGAGGTCAAAGAGACCCCCTAATATCCGCTAATCGCTTAGCCATTTTTTCAAGCTCTTGCTTAATTTCTACTAAATCAATCATGTCCTTC
Source organism: Anoxybacillus mongoliensis (assembly GCF_014201515.1). Taxonomy (GTDB): domain Bacteria; phylum Bacillota; class Bacilli; order Bacillales; family Anoxybacillaceae; genus Anoxybacillus; species Anoxybacillus mongoliensis. The sequence goes on along the minus strand of NZ_JACHEQ010000012.1, from coordinate 27,587 downwards.
ACCTCAACCATTATTGTATGCAAACGTCTCGACGGACGCAACATAACGAAAGCGAGGGAACATCCCTCACTTATCGTCCGCAACAATGTTTATATTTTTTTCCGCTTCCGCACGGGCACGGATCATTTCGGCCGACTTCCGCCGCTTTTTTCACCGGCTTGCGTTTTACTTCATCGCCTTCTTTCGGATGAACAGCTTCTCCTTTGGCTACTTCTTGTCGCTCAAGATTGCTTTCGATTTCCGCTTTCATGATATAGCGGGCGACTTCTTCTTCGATAGAAGCGATCATCGCTTCAAACATCGCATACCCTTCCATTTGATATTCACGCAATGGATCAATTTGACCGTACGCACGTAGATGAATGCCTTGACGAAGCTGTTCCATCGCATCGATATGTTCCATCCATTTCATATCGACCGCACGTAAAACGATGACGCGTTCAAACTCGCGCATTTGTTCCGCTGGAATGCGGTTTTCTTTTTCATCGTAACGTGTACGTACTTTATTCCAAATGAATTCAATCATCTCTTCTGGATCTTTGCCGCGCAAATCGTTGACAGTTACGTCTCCTTCAGGAAGAAGGTTCGCTTGCACATAATCAACGATCGCTTGCACGTTCCATTCTTCTGGCATTTCTTCATCTGGCGTATGCATACGAACAACGCGCTCAATGACCGATTGAATCATTTTTTCAACGATGTCGCGTAAGTTTTCAGAATCGAGCACTTGGAAACGTTGACGATAAATAATTTCACGTTGTTCGCGCAATACATCGTCGTACTGCAACAGTTGTTTACGCGCATCAAAGTTGTTTCCTTCGACACGTTTTTGTGCCGATTCAACCGCCTTTGATACGATTTTACTTTGAATTGGCTGTGAATCATCCATGCCTAAACGATCCATCATTGCCATCATATTTTCTGAACCGAAACGACGCATGAGCTCGTCTTCAAGCGACAAGTAAAATTGCGATACCCCTGGATCTCCTTGACGACCAGAACGTCCGCGCAGCTGGTTGTCGATGCGGCGGCTTTCGTGACGCTCTGTACCGATAACGGCTAAACCGCCAAGTTCGCGCACCCCTTCGCCGAGCTTAATATCCGTACCGCGTCCAGCCATATTTGTCGCAATCGTTACCGCACCTTTTTGACCAGCTTGTGCAATAATTTCTGCCTCTTTCGCATGGTTTTTCGCGTTTAACACGTTATGGCGAATGCCGCGCTTCGTTAACATGTTCGACAATAATTCGGACGTTTCGATGGATACCGTACCGACGAGGACAGGTTGTCCTTTTGCGTGACGTTCTGCGATGTCTTCGACAACAGCGCGAAACTTCCCTTCCATCGTACGATAAATTAAATCTGGACGGTCATCGCGAATAACTGGTTTATTTGTTGGAATGACAACGACTTGCATATTGTAAATGTTGCGAAACTCTTCTTCTTCTGTTTTCGCGGTTCCCGTCATCCCCGCAAGCTTTTCATACATACGGAAATAGTTTTGGAACGTAATTGTCGCAAGCGTCATCGATTCATTTTGAATTTCAAGCCCTTCTTTTGCTTCAATCGCCTGATGAAGCCCATCGCTATAGCGACGTCCGCGCATCAGACGACCTGTAAACGGGTCGACAATGACGACTTTTCCATCTTCGACAACGTAATCAACATCGCGCTGCATGACAACGTGCGCACGCAAAGCCTGGTTAATATGATGGTTTAACGTCACATGTTTTAAATCAAATAAGTTATCAATGCCAAATGCGCGCTCCGCTTTGTTCATTCCTTCTTCAGTAAGCTGAACGCTTTTCGTTTTTTCATCATACGTATAATCGACATCACGTTTTAATGTACGCACAAACGCGTTCGCTTGAATGTACAATTTCGTAGATTTTTGTGCTGTACCTGAAATAATGAGTGGCGTACGCGCTTCGTCAATTAAAATCGAGTCGACTTCGTCAATGATTGCATAATGAAGCGGACGTTGCACCATATGTTCTTTATATAGCACCATGTTGTCGCGCAAATAGTCGAAGCCAAATTCGTTATTCGTTCCGTATGTAATATCTGCATTATAAGCCGCTTGCTTTTCTTCACGCGACATATTCGTTAAATTCAATCCGACAGATAATCCCAAAAATTGATATAACTTACCCATTTCTGTCGCGTCCCGGCTCGCTAAATATTCGTTTACCGTGACGACATGAACACCTTTTCCAGTTAACGCATTTAAATATACCGGCATCGTTGCGGTTAATGTTTTTCCTTCCCCCGTCTTCATTTCAGCAATATTGCCTTCATGAAGTGCGATGCCCCCCATTAATTGCACTTTATACGGATACATGCCAAGCACACGCTTCGCTGCTTCGCGAACGACCGCAAAGGCTTCCACAAGCAAATCATCAAGTGTTTCACCTTTTTCGAGACGCGCCTTAAACTCTTCCGTTTTTTGACGCAACTCGTCGTCAGAAAGCTGTGCCATTTGTGGACCGAGCGCATCAATGTCATTCGCTATTTTCTCCAATCGTGCAATTTGCCGTTTATTCGGATCAAACACTTTTTTGAACATTCCAAGCATACAAAAACGCTCCTTGCTTATATAGTCGCTAATTACCATCATATCACTTACAAGAAAAGGTGACAACTCATACGAAAGACAAAGAAGAACGACGGAAAAAAGAAAAAGCCAGCGCAGGAGACGCTGGGGAGATGTTATCGTTGAGGCGATTGGAGTTGTTCGATCGTTGCTTCGACGTGGTGGAGTCGTTTGTTTAGAGCATAAATTTCGAATCCTTTTTCATCAATCTTTTTATAAATATGCTGCAGTAATGTTTGTACATCGTTGGCTAGTTGAATTTCCAAACGGTGCACTGTTTCTTTTACATCGCTCAGTTGTATTTCGACATGTTCAAGACGGTTCTTTACATCGCACATTTCTTTCTCGAGACGACTGATACGCGTGTTTGCCTCTTTCATCTCTTGTTCAAGCGCGGTTAAACGAGCTTCCATGTTAGCAAATCGCGCTTCGATTTGTTCGAACCGTTCGTCAATTTGGGCAAAGCGCTCGTCAATCTGTGCAAAGCGCTCGTCAATCTGTGCAAAGCGCTCGTCAATTTGTGCGAACCGTTCATCAATTTGTGCAAAACGCTCGTCAATTTGTGCGAACCGTTCATCAATTTGTGCAAAACGCTCGTCAATGCGGGCAAATTGATTGCGCACTTCTTGTTGAAACTGTAGAAAATTACTTTCGATATTCGTCAGCTTCGCTAAAATTTCACGTAAAATCGCTTCCATCCTTTTTCACCTCCTTTCACAGTATACCACCCTCTGTCTTCATTCGACAGAGGGTGAATAGGTTAGTTTGCTTCAATTAAGCCGTATTTGCCATCTTTTCGTTTGTAAACGACGTTTGTACGGTTTGTTTCTGCGTTAATAAAGACGTAAAAGTTATGACCAAGCATATTCATTTGTAAAATTGCTTCTTCGCTATCCATCGGTTTTAAGCTAAATCGTTTCGTACGAACAACTTCGAATTCCTCTTCCTCATGCTCTTCTGTTGCCACAGGAGCAGTTGCTGTTAATGTTACGCCGTTTGCTTCTTTTTCACGCATTTTTCGATTCATTTTCGTTTTATGCTTACGAATTTGGCGTTCGAGTTTATCGACGACCAAATCGATGGCCGCATACATATCGTCATGACGTTCTTCCGCACGCAACACAATTTGAGGCATTGGGATTGTCACTTCAATTTTTGACTGTTTATCGTTATATACTTTTAAGTTAACGTGAACCGTTACTCCTTCCGTCGATTCAAAATAGCGTTCTAATTTTCCGATTTTTTTCTCGACATACTCTCGAATGGCTTGTGTAACCTCGATGTTTTCTCCGCGGATGTTGTATTTCATACGCTGTTCCTCCTTTTATGAAAGGTTGGTTACTTATTTCTACAATTCCCTACAAAACTCCTTCTCAATCGTCACATTTTTTGTGAAAAAATGATGAACAAAACAATGGATAATTATGCTATAATTTATAGATGATGAAAAGTGTTCGTATTTTTCTACTGAGGTGTGATCGCATGCGCAAAGTGCACATATTTGAAGCAAAAAGTGGCGATGTGCTCGCCGTTGATATTTATGGACCGAACGGTGCAGTTTTGCTCGCTAAGGGAGTTAAACTGACCGACTCATACATTCGTGGATTGCGTGAAAATGGCATTCGTCATATTTATATTCACGACATTTTTACATTTGATATTGAAGAAAAGCCAATGATTAGTCCAGTTGTGCGACAACAAGCAGTAAAAAAAGTGTACGAAACGATGACAGAGCTGATTGAAGAACAAAAAGCTGTCCAACGCGTGTCTTCGCTTGACCTCGGACAAGAATATCAAAAAATATTCAAAGAGATTTTAGACTATTTATTAAGTCGAGAAAACTTGCTCATTAACTTATCTGACCTTGTTATTTCAAAAGGGTATTTCTTTCACCACTCGGTTAACGTGGCAACGATCGCAGGCGTTATCGGATTAGCGAAAGGATATTCATCGCAACAATTGCTTGATTTAGGCGTTGGGGCACTCCTATTTGACATCGGCATGACACAAATTCCAAGTGCACTTTGGGGGAAAAAGGGGCCGCTTAGCCCTGAAGAACGTCGAATCGTTTCCCACCATACTGAATTTGGGTTTGAATTATTGAAAAAACAAAACAACGTCTCACCGTCATCCGCTTACTGTGCACTCCAACATCACGAACGGTTTGATGGGAGCGGCTATCCACATCAAGCAGCCGGTAAATACATTCATGAATTCGCGCGTATTATCGCCATCGCAGACGTGTTCGATGCGCTCACTTCTCCGCGTGACCATCGGAAACAACACTCACCGCACGAAGCAGCTGAATATTTATGCGCATCAGGGAATACGTTGTTTGACTACGAACTCATTAAAACGTTTTTAAAATATGTCGCCATTTATCCGCTTGGCACAAATGTCGTGTTAAACACAGGATACCGAGGCGTTGTCTCAAACATTTTCCCTGAATATCCGCTTCGCCCTGTCGTTCGTATTTTACAAAATCCAAATGGCGAAATGCTCAAATCACCGTTTGAAATCGACTTGCGTAAAGAAGTAAACGTCACGATTGTCGAAGCGTTTTAAAAAACAAAAGGTGCGATCCACTCGCACCTTTTTATTATTGCTCAACATACGGACGAAGATGTTGCATCACACTTACTTTCCACGCCTCAAACGCTGGCGCTACATGTTTTTCGACAATTTGTTGCTTCGCGTTTGGATCATGCAGCTTTCCATCTAATTTCCACGCCTCTTCGACGACCGAAGAAAAACGTTGAAGCTCGTTCAATAGCGCGATATCATCGGCAAAAAAATGCGCAAGCGAGCGCTCATTTGTCGTATCAATTTGACCGAACGCTGTAAAAATATCAGCGAGCACGACATCCCCTTGCGTGCGCTCGTAATTCGCAAAGCTTTCAATGACGTATTGAAAACCTTCTTCAATCGTGTCTAACAACGCTGCATATTGACGAACGACTGTTAATTGTTCTGGAGTTAAATGTACCATATGTTCTACCTACCTTCGTTTATCATAAAACATACCGTCAATCGATAACGAATCGTATAAGTCATCATACCGTTCGACAGCTACTTTCGTTTGCTTCGTTTGTTTTAAATCTTGCACAATTTGTTGTCTCATTTGCTGAAGAAGGGCGTTCGCCTCCCGATCAAGCATAAGCAGCTCTTTTCCCATTTGTCTTTCTTCATCAGTTAACGTCGGCGAAAGCGACTGAAGAAGTTGCTCACGCTTCTCCAGCAGTTGTTCGATTTGTTCGATGACAGCTTCACGCTTCTCTCTTTCGATCGGCTCACGAAGCAACGTCACAATCGCCGCCGTCGCCTCAAAAAGCTCTGCAACGACGCTCATTATGCGTGACCGCCTTGCGCGTATTGACGCTGACGATTGATTTGAATGACTTGCTTCCACGTATCGCGAAATTCTTTTACATATCCTTCGACTTCTTCTAAGATGGACATATCGCTTTTAATATTTGCTTCAACAAGACGACGATATATATAGTCATACATTGTCATCATCGATTTTGCCACTTCATATTCCATATTGAGCGTCACCATGAGCTCCTGAATGATTTTTTGTGCTTTTAATAAGTTCGTGTTGCGTGCTTCAATATCTTTCTCCTCAATCGCTTTTTTCGCTTGTGCAATAAACTTTAAACAACCGTTGTAAAGCATAAGCGTTAATTCTCCTGGCGACGCCGTTTGTACCGCGTTCGTTTGGTATGATTGATATGGGTTGTTCATCGCCATATTTTCGTCCCTCCTAAATTATTGTGCTCCACCGCCAAAGGCGTTCATTAAATATGCACTTTGCGAGTTCGCACGTTGTACCGCCTTTTCCATCGCTGAAAACTGCTTCCAATAGCGGTCTTCCACTCGTTTTAATCGGTCTTCCGCTGCGCTAATACGTGTGTCAAGATCAAGTAAGCTTTTTCCAATGATATATTGATTCGTAGCTTTTAACGTATTTCCTGCTTTGTCTTCAATGCTTTTCACTGTCTTTTTTATTTCATCGCGAAGTTGCAGCACAATCCCTTTTGCATTTCCCGTGCCGTTGTTACTGAACAAGCGATAAATCGCATCAGGATTTTCTTCAATTTTTTTTCGTAATTTTGCTTCATCAATCAATAACTTTCCGCCTTCTAAATAGTTCGGTGTCGTCGTAATACCAATTTGCGCAAGTTGTTGAAACCCTTCAGGTGCTGCGTCGACTTTGCGATAAAGTGCTTGTCGCATGTTAGAAAGAGCGTTAGATAAAATCGAATCGCCGCGCAAAATGCCGCTTTTCGCTTTCTCTTCCCACTTCTCCGCCTGCTTTTCCGTCAGCTTTTCACGCTGTTCATCCGTCAACGGCTGATAATCACGATAGCGCGTTTCTTTTAGCTTTTTATTAATCTCATCAATTGTTTCATTATATTTATCGATAAACGATTTGATGGAGTTAAAAATCGCATCGGTGTTTGTCGTTGATGTAATCGTCACCGTTCCTGCATGCGTGTTTTTCAATGTGTATGTCATACCGCTAATTGTAAATGTGTTTGATGTTCGTTCTGTTTCAAGACCGTTGATTGTGAATTTAGCGTTTTGACCATTTGTTTTCCCTGTTAGTTCTAGATTATTGAGGGCAGTTGTAAAACCAAACGCTTGAAACAGTTCTTGTCCTTCAACGATTTGAATAGATGCACCTGCACCCGTTTGCTTTTTATTGATGACTACTTTTTTTGTGACATCATCGTAAAACGCATTTACTCCTAAATCCGACTGTTGATTCATTTTATTGATCACTGATTGAAGCGTATCATTGTTTGGATCTACATTAATTTCAACGTTTTTTGTGCTTCCATTTGGATCTGTTACAGCTAATTTAATCGTTAGCGGGCTGGTCAAATCTAACGGAGTAACTCCTCCGACAATAAACGTAACGTCTTTTAATTTTGCATTTGGGTCAAACGTACCTAATGTTTGAATTGCGCTTTCTGACGTCCATCTTGCTGCTGTTGCTAATTGGGTAATATTACTAATTTCTACTGTTTGATTTGCATTTGATGATACCGCTGTAGCTGTGACAATATTTTCATTCGAGCTCGTCACTTTTTTTTGTAAAAACGTGCTTTGGCGCATGACGCCGTCGAAAATCATGCGGTCTAAATCGTTTAACAAACGATTCATATCGCGATATGCATCACGTTGCCACTCAAGCAATTGCTTTTTTTGTTTTAATTTATCGATCGGCGCACGTTCGACTTTCATTAAATCGCCGACGATTTTATCAATATCCATTCCGCTCGCCAAGCCGCCGATACGCATATTATTCATCACTTACCACCTCCTAAATTTTTCGATCAACAATTAATCCAACAAACTTCATCATCGCCGCATACATATCTAACAGTTTTTTCGGCGGAATTTCACGCACAACTTCTTTCGTCCGTTCATCAATGAGTTGGACGTAATACTCTTTCAAATCTTCATGTACGTTAAACTTTAACGACGTATGGCTCGGCTGTAAGAACTCGTTCATACCTTTCACGATTTCTTCAAGCTTTTCTTTTGAAATGCGCTCTTCTTCTTGTTTTGCCATCATTTGTTGTGAAGTCGGTTGCTCTTGCTTTTGTTGTTCTGCTAGACGCTCTGTCGTTTTTTCATACATATACGTGGAAGAAAGAGAAGAAGAAATACGTTCAATCATCACCGTTCGCTCCTTTGCATATACGTTCCTACTGTTTATATCGGATGGAGGGAGGAAAATTTGAAGGGGGAGGGAAAAACTATGTTGATCATAATAAAATAAAGGATATAACAAAAACATACGTTCTGAAAAAAATACACTTTTGGAGAGAAATAAACAAGAGACCTTAGAAAACCTAAGGCCTCTTGTTGCTTCATTAACGGAGTAATTGCAATACTCCTTGTGGTTGTTGGTTGGCTTGCCATGCCGCAACGTCTTTCGAGCGTTGTGTAGACTATATCTTCACCTTTCTAGCCATTAGCTAGTGAAGGGCTGGGCACTTCGGGGATTTCCCCTACGGACTTCATCACCATAGCTTTCGCCTTAGGTGGTATGTCCTAGTCGTTGAACCTTCTCCAGAGTTTCCTCACAGGAGCTTGGCTGCTGATTGCCCATTGTAGCATCTTTCCTTTTTTCAGGCCGTCACGCCTGCCGTTTCCAGCTTCGTTGTGGCAAGGAAAGCTTTAGGGCTTCCCAGCAATTCACCCAGTCATTCTCTTAGCCGTTTCCAGCTAAGACGCCCTTCCAATCAAATTACCGAAGTAATTGCAATACTCCTTGTGGCATTTGATTGGACTGAGCCAACATCGCTTGTGCTGCTTGTGTAAGAATGTTGTTTTTCGTAAACTCCATCATTTCCTTCGCCATATCTACGTCGCGAATACGCGATTCTGCAGCTGTTAAGTTTTCTGCTGATGTGTTCAAGTTATTGATAGAATACTCTAGACGATTTTGGTACGCACCGAGTTTTGAGCGTTCAGCAGAAACTGTTTTTATTGCATCATTGATAGTTGTAATAGCTCCCGTAGCAGTTGCAGAGTCGCTGCTAATGTCAATCGCATCTGCATTTTCATCGTCCCCTGTTGCAACGCCGAGACCTGTCCCTGCTGTCATATCAGCAATGGTTAAAGTAATTGTTTGGTTCTCATTTGCACCAACTTGGAATGCAAAAGAACCATCTCCGTTAGGTCCACCTGTACCTGTTAACAGTTTTTGTGTATTGAACTCTGTGTTGTTTGCAATACGGTTTAAGTCTTTAGCTAATTGATTTGCTTCATCTTGAATAGCTTGGCGATCTTCAGCCGTGTTTGTATCATTTGCCGCTTGTACAGCTAATTCACGCATACGTTGAAGAATCGCATGTGTCTCATTTAATGCCCCTTCAGCTGTTTGAATTAACGAAATGCCATCTTGCGCGTTGCGAGAAGCTTGCTCTAATCCTCGAATTTGCCCGCGCATTTTTTCAGAGATGGAAAGACCTGCTGCATCGTCGCCAGCACGGTTAATGCGAAGACCAGAAGATAATTTCTCCATAGATTTAGCAGCATTAGCATTTCCTGTTGTCAATTGACGATACGTATTTAACGCCGCAATGTTGTGGTTAATTCTCATTGTTTTTTCCTCCTTGAATTTGTTTTTCCCACGTCCTTGTGGTTTTTGGTTGGCAAGATGGAAGTCGGCCGCCCTTCTTTCTTGCCCTCACATTTATTATCGGTTTGTTTTTTCAAAGTTTAATAGGTTGAGAAAAAAATTTTATACTTTAATGTCAAGAAATTGTGAAAACGGCGATGGTTGTTGAATTTCTTTGACGATGCGAGCTGGATCGTCTTTATGTTTGTTAACAATTTCGTTTAATGCTTGTTCGGCGATCGCTTTATTGTCTTGAACGATGCGAGCGATGACGCCAGGGATTTGAACACCGCCGATGCTAACGCTCATTGTTTCTTCCCCCCTTTCTTTAATTGATCAGATAACTGTTGAAGCGAATTGACGGAGGCGAGTGATGCTGCGTTGTTTTCTTGTTGAATGGCGAGATATATTTCTTTTCGATGCACATCAACGTGCTTTGGTGCGCGAATGCCAAGTTTTACTTGATCGCCATCGATGGCGAGAACGACGACTTCGATGTCATCGCCGATTTGAATCGCTTCTTTTAATTTGCGCGTTAATACAAGCATGTTCTCGCCTCCTTATTTCGCCTCAACCGTTTCTGGAAAAAGTCGATGTTTCGTTTTATACGATGTATTTGTTAAAATGACTTGCTTGCCGATTCGTTCGTGAACGTTAATGACGACAGGCGCTTGTAAGTTCGCTGTCGTATTTGAAAACGGTTCTGCGATCGTTAAAATGACGTATAGCGCTACATCGTTTTCTTTTTGTATTTTCAACTGCTCACACGTCGTATCGTCCAATTCAATTTCGTACGTCGGGAAATACGAAAACGGCTCAATCATCACAAACGCTACGTCTTTATTTTGCACCGATTGTAAAATCGTAAATGGTGAATCGTGAATCGGCAACAATGCAAATTGTTTTTCATGTTCAAAGCCCGGTAACCCACTTTCAAACGAAACGATTGCCATGTCGGAAAGTTGAACCGTTCCGTGATATTTCGTTTCAATGTTCATATTCATCCCTCATTTATACGGTCACGTCAATGCGCAAGTTGTTGTGACGCGCTAAGTCAATATGCACAACGTTTGGTTTATAATCGATTTGCACAGGACGTGGCTCGATATGAATACGAGCGCCTGACGTTTGCCAATTCATATCGATGCGTCCCGGTTCAAAGCCAATTTTCACGCTAAATGGGCGCGGAATAAGCCCCACATTATAGTCAAAAGGTGGACGCTCGCTACTTGCTTGCGCTTGCATCGCAAGTACATCACCACCTTGTTCAATCCGCATCAATTCATCGCCTTGTATCGCTGTTGTTTCTAAATACGATAGCCAGCTCGCATACCCTTCTTGCGCTGCTTCTTCAATGCGACGAAAAATATGTTTTAAATCGACATCCGCACGCGCTTCCGTTTGATCGATGGTTAAGCGCGGCGGAGTTGTTTTCATCTCAAGCTGCGGTTTCGGTTGTTCAATCGACAGCTCGGCTTGTTGTTGACGCATATACATATATCCGCGTTCCACCGTAATGGATAATTGCGGAAACGTCGCTTGCATCGTCAATTGTGGGATTTTCATTCTAACTCATCCCCTTAACGTAAAAAGTCAACGAGCGTCGGCTGAATGATGCGTGCTCCGACAGAGAGCGCTGCGCGATGTACACTTTCTTGCGATTTCAGCTCGGTAATAATTTTTTCAATGTCCGCATCTTCGTTATCAGAAATCATTCGTTTCGCGATGAGTTGTTGCTCGGATAAACGTTGTTCCACGAGCTCCAAACGATTGACGCGCGCACCGAGTTCCGCACGTTCTGCGAGTACATCGTTTATATGTGTGTCTAATTGGGAAAGTAAGTTATCTAAATTGTTTGTTGGGTTCGTTAATTCGTTTTCAATTTGCTGTAACGTATCGAACAATCCTTGATTAAATACATTATTCGGCGTAACGTTAATTTTTAGTTTAACTCCTTTGGCTACCTCGACCATAAAATCATCGTTGTTATTGCTGACAGTTGGCGGTGTTCCGTCTGTCACAGGCGCTTGTTCAATGTTTGTTCCGTTGAAAATGTATTTGCCTGCGACTTTCGTGTTAGCGACTTGTACTAAATCTTTTTTCAACTGTTCAATTTCGCGCGCAATCGCTTGACGGTCTTCTTGACCGAGCGTACCGTTTTTCGCCTGCACGACAAGTTCACGGGCGCGCTGCAACACGTTTGTCGTATGGTTAAGCGCCGATTCCGAATTTTCCATCCACGTATACGCCTCCGACAAATTGCGCTGGAATTGTTCGATTTCCGTTAAACTCGTACGGTAATGCATCCCTTTCATCGCCACAACCGGATCTTCCGATGGACGATGAATTTTTTTCCCCGTCGCTAGCTGTTGTTGATACGTACCAAGTTTATCATAGCTTTTACTTACGTTGCGAAGCGTATTGTTCGCAAGCATCATTTGTGTCACGCGCATTCGTTACTCACCTACCTTCCGACGATGCCCATATTATTAATAATTTTATCTAACATTTGATCAATCATTGTAATCATACGCGCAGAGGCGTTATACGCATGCTGGAATTTCATCATGTTCATCATTTCTTCATCAAGCGATACGGAGCTGACCGACTGGCGACGCTCATCAACGGATTGACGAAGCACTTCGCTATTTTCCGACAATCGCTTCGCTTCTTGTGCGTTGACTGCCATTTGTCCAATTAAACTTTCATAAAAGTTTTGAATGGTTGTTGTGTTTCCTGCAATATTCATCGTTCCGTTTTTCACTTCAGCAAGCGCTTGCGCGTTGCTTCCGTCACCAATTTGACCTGTTGCTGACGCGGCAATGTTGTCAAGCGAATCTTTAATGATTTGTGCGACATCTAACGTTCCAGCCGGATCACTTGGATCGTAAGTGAAAAACGGTTTCGCGCTTGGTGCAGTAGCATTATTTTTTATCTCCGTTACACTCCATCCATTAGAATGAACTTCATTAAACTTATCCGCAAATGCTTTTGCCATGGCGTTTAAATTGTTTAACATTTCGGGATATAACCCTTTCGTTGTTGTACCTCCATCGTCGCTATATCCATACGAATAAAGAAGCGATCCTACTTTTCCGTTTTCTTTCAAACGTTCAAATGTTGAAAACGATGTATTCCCGAGTGAAAAACCAACAATTGGTCCTGTTTTTGTCGTATTGTCTTGATAGCTCAGTTGGAGCTCATTTACTTGTCCTAATCGTCCATCAACAAGCGTGCCAATCACCGTGCTTCCTGTTCGATCCACTAGTTCTACCGTAAAACGTCCTTCCGCAATTTTCAAGGAGCTTCCACCACTTGACACAGGCGTAACTTTCACATTTACATATTGCGACAGTTCGTCTAAAAGCCGATTGCGTTCATCATATAAATCGTTCGGCAAATATCCGTGCACTTCTACTTCGCTAATTTGTTTATTTATATCATTCAGCTGACGAGCTAAAGAGTTTACTGCTTTCACCGTGACATCCAACTCATTTTTTAAATCATCACGAATCGATTTGAGTGAACTAGATAAATAATGAAACGTCTCTGCGACCGCCATGCCACGCTGACGAACGACCGAACGAGCACCAGAGTTTGAAGGGTTTACTGCTAAATCTTGAAGAGATTGCCAGAAATGATCAAGCGTTTTTGCCAGCCCTTCATCCGATGGCTCGTTCATAATTTCTTCCATTTTATACAATGCTTCCGCACGCGTATTCCAATACCCGTATTTCATGTTCTCTCCGCGATATTGGACATCTAAAAACTCTTCGCGCATGCGTTGTACCGTGCCGCCTTCCACGCCTGTTCCCATTTGCCCTGGTATAACAGGACGGTTTTTCGACGCAAACGGATACGGCGGCGTTTGTTCAAAATTGACGCGCTGGCGAGAATAGCCTGGCGTGTTGGCGTTCGCGATATTATGGCCGGTGACGTATAATGCTTGTTGCTGGGCAGTCATCCCGCGCCGCACTGTTTCTAATCCGTGAAATGTCGAAAGCACAAAAAAGCCCCTCCTTACGTTTTCGCTTCAAATGACGACCTTGGCGGCAATTCATCCGTTCGCTTCGGGTCATACGTCACATCTTGTTCGTTCGGTATCATCAAATCTAATGTAAAATGAATAAATTGGAGCGATTGTTGCAGTAGCTGCATATTCAGTTCATTTTGCACTTTTAGCCGCGCGATCGTGTCGCTTAGTTCATTGGCTAGTTGAAGAAGCTTTATTCGTTCTTTTTCTTCCACCTGCTCGGCATATCGACTAACCGTTCGTTCTTCTTCAGGCATATGTGAAAGAAGGCTCATTCGTTCGCTTTCTAGCTGTCGAATGGCCATCACATATTTCTGTTCTTTTACCATCATTTGTTGTAACGTACCGACATCGCTTTTTTTAATCGCTTCTGTTTTTTGTTCTGCTAGCTGCAATAAGCCACGATGAAACGTCAACAACTTTTCCATCACATCGATCATGTTTGCTCGCTCCATTACCGTTTATAATAGCGCAATACGCTTTCCGCAATCGCTCGTGCATCGATCGTGTACGTGCCTGCTTCAACTTCTGATTTTAGCCGTTCCACTTTTTCTAACCGTTCCGAGGAAAATTTCGCAGCTTCTTGCAGTTCTTTCGCTGCGCTAGAAATTTCAACTTGATCCATCTTTTTCGTTGCTTTTGTCGGCTTTTCGACACGTGACGTCCGCTCATACGGATTGACGTTCATCGGTTGAATGCGGTTAATTTTCATGTTCCCACCTCACTTTTTCCGTTCTTCTTCTCCTATGCTTATTATCGGCTAAAAGAAAAAAATGTTTAGCCATCTTTTCGGCGTTCTGTAAAGTATGTCGTCTGGCGTTTCGCTTGTCTTTGTCGCTCCTCTTCTTGTTGAATTTTTGTCATCTCTTTTTGGATGCCACCGATACACTTAGCACATAACCTGCCTTCACGAATCGTTGCCCCACACTTTTCGCACGGATAACCGAGGTTTGGAAAATGAACAAGCTGTAGTCGCCCTTTTTTAATCCATTTAATAATTAGCGCTTCCTCTACTCCTGTCGCATCAACGACTTGAGGCATTGTCGCCGTGCGATTTTCTCGTTTTCGAATAAATGCATACACTTTTTCAAACAATTTTTCCTCTTCTTTATAACATGCGTCACATACGTCGCGAAATTGCGTCCGTACAAACAAACTTCCGCATTTTGGGCAGTTATCTAACATGTTGCTCCCCCTTACGTGTAAATATTAATAATTAACCCTTGAATTTCACCAACAAGCCCGAGCAAATCAAGCCCTTTTTTCTCTTTTTCTAATACAGCGTTTGTGAGCTCCACTAACTTTTGATCGACTTCTTTTACAAGCTTATAAATTTTCGACCGTCCCCCCCGGCTAAATCCGCGCTGTTCTTCAAGCTGCAAACTATTTTTCACCGCATCGTCTAAAAATTGCTTTACCAACCTTTTATATTTTTTTAAATCTTCAACCGTTTGCGACTCCGCTAACTTTTTTCCTTGCGCTTCAATTTCTTGCGCCATCGTTTGAAAACGTTCAAATAACACATCGTTTTTTTTCTTATGCATCACTTCCGTAAACGACACCGATTCCATCGGTGCATCATCTTTTTTCTCAACACGATTCAACGACGCTCGCGACACTTTTTGCACTTCCATCAACGTTCACACCTTTTTCTTTTTATTATGCCACAGTTACAAAAAAAGGGCGAGGTCGCTTTGACCTACCCTTTTTACCCATTAGCTTTTTAACAGTTGTAAAATTCCTTGCGGCAACTGGTTCGATTGCGCCAACATCGCCTGTGCCGCTTGGTTTAAAATGTTGTTTTTCGTAAAGTTCGTCATCTCCATCGCCATATCTGTATCGCGAATACGTGACTCCGCAGACGTTAAGTTCTCATGCGCTGTTTTTAAGTTGTTAATTGTATGTTCGAGGCGGTTTTGGTAGGCGCCGAGCTTGCCGCGTTCTTCGGATACTTTGCGGATGGCTTCGTCAATCGTTGAAATCGCAGACTGTGCAGAAGCATGATCTGTTACGGTTACACCATCGATTCCTAAACCAGTTGTAGTCATATCACTTATGCTTAGTCCAACTACTTGTCCCTCATTCGCTCCGATTTGGAAGTTACTTTCTGTTCCAGTAATTTCAACATCGCCAGCTAAACTATTCAACGTATAAGCGCCGTTTGTAGTAACCGTAATCAATGAAACCCCTGTGTATTTGCTGTTCGTGCTGTCCCAGCCTTTGAAAGTAATGGAACCTGCACCGTCCGCAGCCAAATCGCTCGCTTTTCCAATCACCGTACTGCTACTATCTGTTAACTCATAAACGTTATCAGTAATGTTCCAGGTGATCGTGTAAGTACCTGCTTTCAATCCACCACCAGTTGTGATATTTGCCACCCCTGTTACCGATAAAGCAGTTGTTTTCAACGGATCTTGATCGACTTTCGTTCCAAACGTTCCATCAAGCAATGCCGTTTTGTTAAAATCAGTAGACGTCGCTACACGTGTAATTTCAGTTTTTAACTGTTGAATTTCTTGATCTAATGCCGCACGGTCTTCTGCTGTATTTGTATCGTTAGACGCCTGCACCGCTAGCTCACGCATCCGCTGAAGCATGCTATGAACAGAGCTTAGCGCCCCCTCCGCTGTTTGAATTAGCGAAATGGCATCTAACGCATTGCGTTCTGCAACTTCTAAACCGCGAATTTGCGAGCGCATTTTTTCGGAGATCGCTAGACCTGCGGCGTCGTCTGCCGCGCGGTTAATACGTAAACCGGAAGAAAGTTTTTCTAAGTTTTTCGCTGTGTTTGATTGGTTTACTGCCAAGTTACGATAAGCGTTTAATGCTTGAATATTGTGATTAATTCTCATGTTTTTCTCTCCTTTACTCCGTCATAATAAATTGTTCGTATGCCGCTGCTTTTTTCGCTGCGACATTCGTTGTCGGTTGTTTTTTCAACGCCTCATTCCATGCAGTTGCAATTTCTTTTGTGATCGTGAGCACTTCTTGCATCATCTCTACGTCTTTTTTCATATTTGCATCGATAAGACGCTCCGCCATATAGTTGTATAGCGCATCTAATTGATGGGCGATAATGCCAGCGTCGTACTTCAAGCCAACGCCAAGACGGCGTAAAATATCATTTGCTTTTTGTAGTCTTTTGTTGGCATGAATATAGTCGCCCTTTTTTGTGCTTACGATCGCTTCTTCTACACTTTCGATTAATCCTTCGTAAAGTAGCGCTGTTAATTGTTGCGGCGTTTTTTTGTACACCACTTCTTCCGTTAAAAACTCCACGCGCTCACTCTCCCTTTCATCGTTCACCTACTTTATTTATCGTCACGATTTTTTATTGTTTAATAGTTTCGTTCCATTTTTTCAATTAAAATTAAAATTTCTGCGATAACTGCATACAACTGCGGCGGAATCGTATCACTAAGGTCAAGGTCAAGCAAATGTTGGACGAGCGCGGCATCTTGTTCGATCGGTACTCCGTTTTGTTTCGCAAGATCAATAATTTTTTCAGCGACGTAACCGCGCCCGTGGGCGACGACGGTCGGCGCTTTATCCCCTTCTTCGTAACGAATGACCGCCGCCGATGGACCGTTTATTTCTCGCTTTCGTTTTTGGTTAAAGTACATCATATTGTAAAATCATATCCTTTCTCTGTCCATGTCGCTCGTTTTGTCTCGTTCGTTTTTTCTTCCGTTTTCTCAAATGTTGTAAATTGTATATTTCCGACGCGATAGCCGATTTCTTCAAGACGCTCTGTGGCAGTCTCAATAAGCGGACGCATACGTTCAGCGAAATCTTCGCGATCGTTGCGAAACGTCACGGAAATCGTTCGTTCGTTTGCGCTTAATAATACACCGACATCGCCCAGCTTTTTCGTTTCGAATAAAAAGTATAAGCTGCAGTTTTCCCAGTCAACTCGTTTTCCATCGTTTCGCGCATTGACATATACTTTTACATCTTTCACTTCCTTTTGCAGCAGCAATGGAATCGTGAAAAAAAGCGTTTGCATCGCGCTTCCTTGATCGTTTTTATTTAGCAGCTGTTGCCCTGTCATATTCGTCAATGCTTGTTCAGCTTGTTTCGCTGCTTCGCCACCCGTTTGTGCTAATTTCATGAGTAGTCCTTTCATCGTTTCTTCAGCCTGTTCACTTTCGCCGTTAAACACGAGCGCATTGGCAACATCCGTTTCATGCATGAAACCGAGGCGGCGAATTGTTTGCAGCATGTGGCGCGCGGACGGCTCGGGCTGAACGATTTCGTTCCATTGCGTCAGTAACGCTCGCTCTGGCGCTTGCTGTTTGAGCGACTGCGCTTCAACGAAATGTTTCACTTTCACATCTGACGGTTTAAATTGCATTTGTTCAAGCGTACTTTTTACTTGCTTCACGATTTTTTGTGCTTCTGCCATTTGTCCTTTATCTAGCAGCTTTTTCGCTTCCGCCAATTGCGAACTGGCTTGCAGCAATTTTTTCTCCATCGTCATATCCGCAAACAACATCGCATCGCTTTTTAAAATCGTTTGGTCAAGCTGTTTAATCGTCGTTTCTAACAGCTGCTTTGCTTGCGGTCGCGCCGCTTGCTTGCATTGAGTAATCAGATGATCGATCGCATCTAAATTGCGCATCATATCACGCTTTGTTTGTTGAAACTGCTGCGCCGCTTCTGCCATTCGTTTCGTCACCGTTTGGACGATCATATCTTTCGACTGTAAACCGAGCGTAGCCAAAGATTCATATGCCACATCAACTGATGATGGAGCATCGTTTGTTGGCAACGTTTGTTCAAGTTGTTGAAGCGCTTGGACGACCGTCTGTCTTGCGGCAATTTCTCGACCTTCATCTGCCATCTGCTCCGCGCGAGCAAACGCTTCATGAAGGGACGGTTCCATATGTTGAGCAAGTTGCATCCGCGCCATTTGCAGCGCCTCTTTGACGTTTGGCTCCTTTTGCATCGTTTTCATCGCTTGAGCGATGGTCGCACGAACATCATTTGTTGCACGTTGTTCACTTTCTGTTGTCGTAAGGGCAGTTAACAACTGTTGTCGTTGTTTGTCTAACATTTGTGTGGCTTGCTGAAGCATTTGAGCCATATTTGGTTGTTTCGCAAGTGTAGCATCAGCTTGCAACTGACGAACTGCTTCTGTCAACGTCATTGTTTGCCGCTCGAGGTAATTAGCAATCATATTTGCGCGATTGACATGTTCAGGCGCAAGCTGTTGTTCAATTGAACGTAACGTTTGCACGAGTTGCTGTCGGGCTTCCTCACCACGTCCAACCGTTTCAAACAACTTCGCTTGGTTTAATGTACGCATGACTTTTTCTGCTTGCTCTGTTGGTAATGCACGAGCGACCTCTCTCACTTGTGGCTCTACTGCCTTCACATTCGGAGCACTTTCTGCTTGCTTCCGCACCTCTGCCACTTGTTTCAGCTGGGCTTCTTTTGTTTCTACCTTGGGGGCTGGGGTATTTGCTCGTACAGCTTCTTTCGCCTCTTGTAACACTTCAGATGTGACTGCCTCTTCCACTGCACGTAATGCTTGCACGAGCTGTTGTCGAGCCTCCACATTGCGTCCCATTGTCTCCAGCTGTTTCGACTGTTCTAGCGCACGGGCGACCTTCTCCCCTTGCTCCGCTGGTAACGTACGAGCCACCTCTCTCACTTGCGCCTCTACTGCCTTCACCGTCGAGGCACTTTCTGCTTGCTTCCGCACCTCTACTACTTGTTTCAGTTGTGCTTCTTTTGTTTCTATCTTTGTCGCTGGAGTATTTGCTCGTACAGCTTCTTTTGCTGTTCGTACGACGTCCGCAACCACTTCTTCCTCCACCGCACGTAGCGCTTGCACGAGCTGTTGTCGAGCCTCCACACTGCGTCCCATTGTCTCCAGCTGTTTCGACTGTTCTAGCGCACGAGCCACTTTCTCTGTGCGCCCCATTGCCTCTTGCTGTTTCGACTGCTCAAGTGCACGCACCACTTTCTCTGCTTGCTCCGCTGGTAATGTCCGAGCCACCTCTCTCACTTGTAGCTCTACTGCTTTCACCGTTGGAGCATGTTCCACTTGCTTTCGCACCTCTGCCACTTGTTTCAGTTGTGCTTCTTTTGTTTCTACCTTTGTCGCTGGAGTATTTGCTCGTACAGCTTCTTTCGCTGTGCGCACGACGTCCGCAACCACTTCTTCCTCCACCGCACGTAGCGCTTGCACGAGCTGTTGTCGAGCCTCCACACTGCGTCCCATTGTCTCCAGCTGTTTCGACTGTTCTAGCGCACGGGCGACCTTCTCCCCTTGCTCCGCTGGTAACGTACGAGCCACCTCTCTCACTTGCGCCTCTACTGCCTTCACATTCGGAGCACTTTCTGCTTGCTTCCGCACCTCTGCCACTTGTTTCAGCTGGGCTTCTTTTGTTTCTACCTTTGTCGCTGGAGTATTCGCTCGTATAGCTTCTTTCGCCTCTTGTAACACTTCAGATGTGACTGCCTCTTCCACTGCACGTAATGCCTGCACGAGCTGTTGTCGAGCCTCCACATTGCGTCCCATTGTCTCCAGCTGTTTCGACTGTTCTAGCGCACGGGCGACCTTCTCCCCTTGCTCAGCTGGTAACGTACGAGCCACCTCTCTCACTTGCGCCTCTACTGCCTTCACCGTCGAGGCACTTTCTGCTTGCTTCCGCACCTCTACTACTTGTTTCAGCTGGGCTTCTTTTGTTTCTACCTTTGTCGCTGGAGTATTCGCTCGTATAGCTCCTTTCGCCTCTTGTAACACTTCAGATGTGACTGCCTCTTCCACTGCACGTAATGCCTGCACGAGCTGTTGTCGAGCCTCCACATTGCGTCCCATTGTCTCCAGCTGTTTCGACTGTTCTAGCGCACGGGCGACCTTCTCCCCTTGCTCAGCTGGTAACGTACGAGCCACCTCTCTCACTTGCGCCTCTACTGCTTTCACCGTCGAGGCACTTTCTGCTTGCTTTCGCACCTCTGCCACTTGTTTCAGTTGTGCTTCTTTTGTTTCTACCTTTGTCGCTGGAGTATTTGCTCGTACAGCTTCTTTTGCTGTGCGCACGACGTCCGCAACCACTTCTTCCTCCACCGCACGTAGCGCTTGCACGAGCTGTTGTCGAGCCTCCACACTGCGTCCCATTGTCTCCAGCTGTTTCGACTGTTCTAGCGCACGGGCGACCTTCTCCCCTTGCTCCGCTGGCAACGTACGAGTCACCTCTCTCACTTGCGCCTCTACTGCTTTCACATTCGGAGCACTTTCTGCTTGCTTTCGCACCTCTGCCACTTGTTTCAGTTGTGCTTCTTTTGTTTCTATCTTTGTCGCTGGAGTATTCGCTCGTATAGCTTCTTTTGCTGTGCGCACCACGTCCGCTGTCGCTTCTTCCTCTACCGTACGCAACGCTTGAATCAACTGTTGACGAGCCTCCACACTGCGTCCCATTGTCTCCAGCTGTTTCGACTGTTCTAGCGCACGGGCGACCTTCTCCCCTTGCTCAGCTGGCAACGTACGAGTCACCTCTCTCACTTGTGGCTCTACTGCTTTCACATTTGGAGCGTTTTCGACTTGCTTCCGCACCTCTGCCACTTGTTTCAGTTGTGCTTCTTTTGTTTCTATCTTTGTCGCTGGAGTATTTGCTCGTACAGCTTCTTTTGCTGTTCGTACGACGTCCGAAACCACTTCTTCCTCCACTGCACGTAATGCTTGCACGAGCTGTTGCCGAGCCTCCACACTGCGTCCCATTGTCTCCAGCTGTTTTGACTGTTCTAGCGCACGAGCCACTTTCTCTGCTTGCTCTGCTGGTAAGGTACGAACAAGATCCCTCACTTGAGACTCTACCGTTTTTGCATTCGGGGCACTCTCTGCTTGCTTCCGTACCTCAACGACTTGTTTCAACTGGGCTTCTTTTGTTTCTGCCGTTGTTCGTATATCCGTTTTTTGTTCTACTGCCCGCAATGCTTGAATAAGATCGGTTTTCGCCTTTTCTCCTAGTTGTTCTACACGTTCAATCACTTCATGTAATTCGTTCGATTCGATGCGTGGCAATACCGTTTCCTTCAACTGACGAACAGCGTCTTCTATATTGCGAGCGTTGCGAACAATTCGCTTTGCTTCATCAATCATTTGTTTTTGTGTAGCTGTAGACAGCTGTACCGACGCATCTTCTGTTTTCTCAACAGAAGCAAACGCTTCAAGCAATCGCTGTTTAGCGCTAAGTGGTTGACCTGAGCGATACAACTGCTCTGCTTCTTGTAACGCTGGACCTAGCGTTTGACGAACGACTTCGCTTCCTTTTGCGATAGTAAGTGCTTTTGCGACAATCGGCTCACGTTCAACTTGTTGACGTACCATTTGCAATTGCTTCTCTTGCGTTGTTGCTCGTTCAGTTTGTACATGATCTATTTTTTCATTCTCCTCTGCCAAAGCGACAGCTTGCATGATGCGGCTACGAGCAAACGTCTCGTGTCCGCGCTCTTTTAACAAGGTCGCCTCACGAACGGCTTTTGCGATTTCATCATGTCCGTTTTCCTCTGCAAACTGCTTTGCCAGTTCCAGCACACGATCGATGTTTCGCTCTTGTTGCAGTTGTGCACGTAGCTCACTAACCGTTTGCGACCGTTGTTTTGAGATTGGAGCGAATGAAAAATGTTCATCAATCGCCCGAACGATATCATGTAACGACTCACTGAACGGCTTGCCGTGGAGCGCTTCATGAACAGCTTGTAGCTGCTTCATCGTCATATCAAGCTTTTTGCTTGCTGCGATTTGAATTGTTTCTAACTTTTGTTCAACCGTCCCTCTTCCTTCTGCTAAAAACGTACGTAACGACTCCACCGTTTCACGAGTGAGCGGCAGTTGCCTTTGTGCCACAATCGTCACCGCTTGGCGAAGTTCAGGCGTTTCAAACGTTTCAGATGATGATGTAGAAGGCAGTGTCACAATCTTCCCTTCAACAACATCCCCATCGCTACCGGTGACTTGTACTTTCACTCGCCCAGACGACGGTACATCACCTTCAAAACGAAACCGAATGTCGACACCTCTTAATTGTACGATCGCTTCTTTTTCGCCTACTTGTTCTTTCACAACTGCTTCATACACATCTCCTGCTTTTAACGTCACAGTCGTTGAAGATGACGATGTCGAGCGATAATGTCCGTATCCACGAATTTCCATAACGACCCATCTCCGTTCTCCAATATTCCTATTTTTTATATCGACCATCGTTACGATGTTTTCAATGGGAGTTTGTTCCCAACTATGAGCGGATGAGAGTAAAAGAAGAAATGTCACGTGCCCCTGCTACATAAAGAACGTTTGCCGCTTCATGCACCGTTGCCCCCGTCGTATAAATATCATCAACGATAACGATGCGCTTTCCGGCTACATCTTCTTCTGTCAAACAAAACTTACGCCCGACAAAACGTTCACGTCTCGTTTTCTTCGATTGTTTTTCATCATCAATACGTCGCAAGGCAAAAATGATTGGCAATGATAGAAGTGAAGCGATTGCTTCCGCTTGATTAAACCCTCTTTCAGCTAATCGAGAAGGACTAAGCGGAATCGGTACGAGGAACACATCAGAAGAAAAATACTTAGAAAAAACCGCGCGAACATCGGAACGAAACGCTTCAATAAGCGCATAATCGCCACGAAATTTAAAACGATTGATTACTTCTTTCATCCAGTCGTTATATATATAAACAGAATAGTTTTGTCTCAAGGCACTTTGACGCTGTTGCCACTTTATACAATCGGCACATATCGGTACGTCACTTAAACGGCTACATCGTTCACACCGATTCCCTTCAAGGCGAATAAAGCGAGCGCGACAACGCGGACAACAAACATCCGCTTGACGAAGCGTCAAAAGCATAGCAAACGACATCGCCGACATCCATTCATCATGACAAATGACACATTTCATTCGTCAATCAACCCTCGCTTTCGTGCTTCATCGTTCATCCGTATAATATGACGCTTTGCTGCCACCATCGCTTTCGTTTTTCCAAAATGAAAAAAGCGAACATCACCTGTCGGATATTGAGCGCTTCGACCAACACGTCCTGCAATTTGCACGAGCGCACTCTCTGTAAAAATCGGTTGCTCTGTACCTAACACGGCAACATCAATGTTTGGGACCGTTACCCCTCGCTCTAAAATGGTCGTTGTGACAAGAATAGGAATTTGTCCACGCCGAAAAGCAAGCACTTTTTCCTTTCGTTTCGGATCTTCAGCATGTACTCCTTCAATGCGAGGATGAAGTTGTTGTAAGGACGGAACAACTTGTTGTAAAAAGTCAATGTGAGGAACAAATAAAAAGGCTTGTTTGTTTTTTTCGAGATGCTCGTCTACCCATCGAACAACACATGAAGGCAGTTGCTTGTGACGCCACTTTTTTTGCCAATTGCCACACCATTCAAATGTAGGGACAGGGAGCGGGTGACGGTGATAGCGCGCAGGAATGGTTACCGCTTTTCGCTTTCCACTTTTTACTTCACGTTGCCATTGTTCGTTTGGGGTTGCGGTTAAATAAATGAGTGAGGAGTTCGTTTTTCGGGCGCGTTCTACCGCATAGGAAAGCATCGAATCGACACTATACGGAAACGCATCGACTTCATCGACAATCATCACATCAAAAGCACGATAATACCGGAGCAATTGATGAGTCGTTGATACCGTCAGCGAAGCGAGCTTACCGCGGTCTTGGCTACCGCCGTATAACGTTGCGATATCGACAGACGGAAAAACGTTCGCGAGGCGTGGGGCTAACTCCAATATGACATCGGTGCGCGGAGCAGCAAGACAGATGCGCTTTCCTTGCGACAGCGCCATATTCATTCCTGCAAATAGCACTTCTGTTTTTCCGGCTCCACATACCGCCCAAACAAGCAACGAATCATTGCGTTCAATCGCCTGACACACTTCATCAGAAGCAAGTTGTTGGGCTGTGGATAGTTTACCGCTCCATTTTAGCGGTGAAGAAAAAGAGGTGGAGGGAATTGGTCCTGTCCATATGACGAGCGGATTGCATTCACTACATCGCCCCATCATAATACATTTGCGACAATACATACATATGCGTCCACAACGAGCGCACGGAAAAGAAGCGAAAAGCTGTTGATCATCGTTATTGCAGCGGACGCAAACGTAACCTCTCTTCGTTTTCACGATGCTCTCAATGATTTGTACATGTTTTTCATCGTAAGGAAAGGAAATCTCAGACTTTAACAACTGTTTCCCAACGAGAGACAAACAAATCACCCCCAACAAAAAAAGAAGTGGATCATTCGCCCACTTCTTCTATTCGTACCCATTAAAAAAATTCCTGCTTATTTTTTATACCAACCGAATCCCATTGCTCCTTCACCTAAATGCGTGCCGATGACAGGTCCGAAATAGCTTAAGAAAAATTCCACATGTGGATATTGTTGCTCGAGCTTTTCTTTCCATGCGCGTGCTTCTTCTTCACGGTTCGCATGGATAATGACCGCACGCATAGGAACGCCAAGGTTCGCATCTTCAGCAAATAGTTCTTCTATGCGATGTAACGCTTTTTTACGTGTACGAATTTTTTCAAACGGCACGATGACTTTATCAACGAAATGTAAAATCGGTTTCACTTGCAGAAGGCTGCCGATAAACGCCTGTGCACCGCTTAACCGCCCGCCACGTTGCAGATGCGATAAATCGTCGACCATAAAATACGCACGTACCGATTGTTTCATTTCGTTTAACCGAGCTATAATCGCTTCCGGATGCGCACCTGCTTGCGCCATTTCTGCCGCTTCCATCGCATAAAATCCTTGCACCATGCAGCTAATTTCTGAATCATATGCATACACCCGGATGCCTTCGACCATTTGACCAGCCGCAACCGCTCCTTGATACGTTCCGCTAATGCCGCTTGATAAATGAATCGAAATGACCGCATCGTATTGTTTCGACAGCTGTTCAAACGTCTCAACGAATAAACCAATCGGTGGTTGAGACGTTGTCGGCAGTTGTTCACTTGTTTTCACTTTATCAAAAAAATCAGCTGCGCTCATGTCGATCTCTTCCCGATACGTCTCTGTGCCAAAGACGACACTCAAAGGAATGATATGTATATTCAACTGTTCGCGAATATGCTTGGGGATATACGCTGTACTATCCGTTAAAATCGCCGTCTTCATCGCTCTTACCGTTACAGAAAACTTACAAAACTTTATAAATCATCTATTCATTATTTATAAAGTTTTCGTTTCCTTCCTTGTTCATCGCGCCCGATTTCGCAAAAAGCTACTCTCGTTTGCTTGGCGCTCCGAAGGCTTTACTTCCCCACTAACGTATGGGTACATCGTTATGTCACATCATGGATTCGGCATATTGTTTCAAGTTGATGCTCGCGTTGAGATCGCGATCCATTTGTAACCCACACACTTCGCAACGGTACGTCCGTTCCGATAAAGAAAGGCGGTCTTTCACATGACTGCAACGGCTACACTTTTTGCTTGACGGATAAAAGCGATCTACGACGATCAACTCGATACCTTGCCATGCACATTTATACGTCATTTGCCGCTTAAACTCGTGGAATGTTTGTTGTTGAATCGCTTTCGATAGCTTGCGATTTTTTAACATGCCACTTATATTCAAATCTTCCATCACGACATACGCTGGCTTGGCTTTCACCAACGTCGTTGTGATGTGATGGGTATAGTTAAGTTGTATATTTTTTAGCCTTCGGCGTTTTTTCAAAACAAGGAATTCAATTTTCTTGATGTTTTCCGTTTTTCTGTAACGGAATTCACCTCCTTCTGTTTTTGTTTTATTCTTTTCATACTTTCGTGATATTTGTCTTTGCATGCGCCTAATTGATTTTTCCAGCTTTTTTACTTTCGGTGTTTGGTTGATGTTTGGAAACATCATGCCATTGCTGACGGCAGCGAACGACTTTACCCCTAAATCAATGCCGATGCCTTCGCTGTACGTTTCATGTTTCACTTCTGCTTCCTCTACACCGACCGTTAAAAACCAATGTATTCCGTCAAACACGATGCGTGGATTAACGTATGTTACATGTTTTCCGTGCGGAATACGTCCTCGCTCCGCCAAACGAACCCAATTGAGCTTCTGTCTATTTTTCTTTTTGGAAGGCGTCAGTTTCTCTAGTTTCACATGCGTGTCGGTGATTTTGATTTTTGCGGTATCTTGATAAAAGCTTGGTCGCGTTCGCTTTTTTGTTTTAAACTTTGGACATTTCGCTCTTCCTGCAAAAAAGTTTTTGTAGGCTTGACACGCATCTTTTATTGCTTGTTTTGTGATGTTGTTTGAATAATGGTTGAGCCAACTATATTCTTTCGTTTGTTTGAGTTGCGTTAACTTTTTTCTTAATTCACCATCACTTAAAAATTTGCCACCGTTCTTATAGTTTTCTTGTTGTTGCGCTAAGGCAAAGTTATACGCCCATCTGGCAACACCCGCACACTCAAATAATTTTGTTTTTTGTTTGTTATTCGGAAGTAGCATAACCTTATATGTTTTAATCATTTTCAGTTAGCTCCTTAACCATTCTCTTGGCTTTGTTGGCTCTTTTGCCTTGTAATTTTTTGTAAATTGTATATAGAGTTTTGTTGATTTTTACAAAAATATTTTAACAGTTACTACCCTTCCTTGTCCAAAATTTTTCCTATTTGCATTGTACTACATTATAACTACGATTGCATTGAAAAAGGTTGTCGAATCGATTTCGACAACCTCAGACTGTTGACAAAATGGTTGAAAGACAGTTGTCTTTCAACCATTTTATTCCATTCTGATATTTGTTTCCCTTGATGAACCGACGAAAATAACG
>NZ_JACHEQ010000011.1 GCF_014201515.1 Anoxybacillus mongoliensis | reverse complement strand
GTTATTTTCGTCAGTTCATCAAGCAAAACAAATACCAAAATGGAACAAAATGGTTGTAAAACAACTGTCTTACAACCATTTTGTCAACAGTCTGAGTCGGGCTGATCGCCCGACTCATTCTTCTTGCTTACTAACACGAATGGCAGGTGTATTGTTGCCAATATACAAAGGGACAACTTCTTCACCTTGATGCTCATAAAAATAACGATTGATTTCTTGTTCAGCGAACGCTACTCCATCTTCTACGATCGTTC
Source organism: Anoxybacillus mongoliensis (assembly GCF_014201515.1). GTDB lineage: Bacteria > Bacillota > Bacilli > Bacillales > Anoxybacillaceae > Anoxybacillus > Anoxybacillus mongoliensis. The sequence goes on along the minus strand of NZ_JACHEQ010000011.1, from coordinate 77,622 downwards.
GTTTTTTATCCATCGTCTATCCCCCCTTAGACGATAGAATAACCGAAAAAATTGCTATTCATGTAATGGATCGTCTGAAACGATCACCCCATCTTCATCAACATATACGTATGTACCCGGCTTCCACTCCACATCTCCGAAATGTACAACCGTATCTCGCGTCCCTTTTCCTTCTTTTTTACTTTTACGCGGACACGTTCCAAGTGCAAGTACGCCAATTGGCATCGCACTTATTTCTTTCGAATCACGAATACATCCATGTACAATAATGCCTGCTAATTGACGGTCACACGCAATTTGCGCAAGACGATCGCCCACAAGCGCACATTGTTTTGAACCTTTTCCATCAACAACGACTACACTGCCTGCTGGTACCGTTTCTAGTGCTTCTCGGACGAGTACATTATCTTCAAAAACATCTACTGTTGTGACGGGTCCATAAAACGATGTTTTTTTTCCATAGTTTTGAAATGCAAGTGAACAAACGCGCACACGTTCTCCATATTGATCACATAAATCCGCCGTTTTCATCCTCATCCCCCATTTTCGCTAATCTCACCATAATAATAGTCAATCTATTCTAAAAAATCAATCAATTAGAATAGAAATAATGAACCTTGTTCTTCTATCGCGCCGTTCGTTAAGAAATAGATGAACAAGGCGAGAAAACAGTAAAAAAGCACAGTTTCAAAAAAACTAGATGTACGATATGTAACGATAAACCGATATCTTTTTTTGGAAAATGGCCATAACAACGGAACACCTTGACTTGAACAGTAATCGGCTAAAACGTGAAATGCATAACCCAAGCATAAGCCGAGCGTAAAAGAAGAGAAATGCTGTAATAATAAAACAGCGGTAATCGCTCCCCAGGCTAGTAATGAGTGCGTAAATCCTCGATGACCGAACGCCCTTTTTACTTGTTTTGCCACGCCAAGAGAACGACGACCAATATACGAATTTGGTTCATCAATATCAGGAAGCAACCCCCCAATAGCTAATCCAGCGGCATAAGCAATAGTGAAAGATACAGGAGTATACGTTGCAACTCCAGCACCAATAGCTAATGATGAAACAATATGAGTATGATAACGCATTATTTTTTCGCCTTCCTTTTTGTAAACGTTTTACATGACACTAATTATTAACATTCATGAATTTGTGATGTTTTTTTCAACAAATGTTCATCCCTTGAATCAACTTTGTGAAACTATTAGCATTATACTAATATATGAACAAACTGACAAATGAAGCTGGTGAGGAAAAATGATGAAAAAAACACCTGCAGAACTAACCGTTATGAAAAGTTTAGCATTTTTAGCTGTTGTGTTTCAAAGTGCGTTATTATACATTATGAATCATCGCTCTCCGCATGCTGAGGAAGCGATTATGATGGGGATGTTATTTCATTTCGTCAAATTTTCCGCTCCTGTGTTCGTGTTTTTAGTTGGATTTCATATGGCGCAACAGAAAGAAGCGATTCATTATCGACGATACGTGTCTCATAAATGGACAGAACTCATGATTCCATATATCGTATGGTCATTTGTTTATTTTATATTATTTTCTAGTCATCTGCATGCATCTGAAGTAATGAAACAACTAGTGCTCGGCGAGGCAGCACCACATTTATGGTACGTCGTAATGATTATACAATTTCATTTACTGATTTTAATCATTGTTCCATTTTTCCGTTGGCTTGATCAAAAAAATTATTGGAAATCATTTATTATTGTTAGCGCAATTATTTACATTGGCTTCATTACGTTCATTTCTCCAATCGTTCAAAGCGAATCATATATACATTATGTAGATCGCACGTTTTTGGCTTATTTCTTTTACTTTTGTTTAGGGGGTGTGGCAGCATACACGCTACCAAGTTGGCGGAAATTTGTTATTCAGGCGATTCCACTTAACACATTTTTATTTTTATCGCTTTTTATCGTTGTTGGTTATGAGCTATTTATATCTCAAAGTATCTTTTCTATCGATTTAACAGAGATTACGTATTTAAAACCTTCGATGGTGTTATACGTTACATCAGAAATTTTCTTGTTATACGGTTTATCGATCACGATTGTGCAGACAAAATCTCGATTATATACCGCGTTGCGTTTTATCGGTCGATATACGTACGGTGCATATATTGGGCATGTGTTCTTCCTACATATGTTCGCACCAATGATTCCGACGACAATGTATTCCATGTTACAAGCGGTAATCTTATTCTTAATTACAACCATCGCGTCAATCGGCATTTGTTATATGGTGCACGCAACACCCCTTAGCTTGCTTTTAATCGGTCAAACCCGGGAACATCGGACACTTTCTATTCCAACGATTTCAAAACTCAAAAAAGGGATCCCAAGTTAACAGCGGGATGCCTTTTTATTTTGTTTATCCAAACATCCCCTTGTTTCAAGCATATAATAAATTGGACAAATAGAGAAAGGAGTAAGAAAATGAGCATTAGTCGAAAAATATTTTTAGGATTTTTCATCGTTTTGTTGTTCGTGATATGTATAGGAGGATTTCAAATATTTAGAATGAATGAAACAAATGAAATGTATAAACGTTTAATCAATCATCGTTTCAATGTCATTACGAAAACAGACGAAATGGTTACTATTTTTTATGAAGAAAGGAAGGATATACTTACTTATTTACTACTAAAAGATAACGACTTTTTAACGAGTTACGAAGAAAAACGAAGACTGTTTTATACAAATTATGAGCAAATAAACTCGATGTTATCAACATCAGAAAGCAAAGCGATTGTCAATCAATTACAACAACTAGAATATGAATATTTTCAACTCGTCCAGCAATTTTTACGCACAACTAACAAACTAGAACAGTCAAACGTCATTCAAAAACTACAAAAAACAGGAAGTCTCTTTTTACAAACAGCTGAACAAATGTTGCAACGACAGAAAAAACTATTAGTAACGGATCAACAGCATATTGAACATTACATGAGACAAACGTACATTATATCACTTACGAGCATCACATCCCTTGTTTTACTAGGTGGCATCGCTTCCTTTTTAGTCAGTCGTCAAATTGCCAAACCTATTCTCCTCGTATCTGATGAACTACAACGTGTGGCAAAACAAGATTTATCTTCTCCCCCTTTATTAGTTAAAACAAAAGACGAGACAAGACATATGATTGAATCAATTAATCGTATGAAAATGCATTTAAAAGAAACGATACAAACAATGAAAGAAGTATCAATCCAAGTGGCATCGCAAGCAGAACAGTTTGCAGCAAGCGCCGAACAAAATACACAATCAGCTGAAAAAGCCACGGAAATGGCCGAACAAACATATGCTGAAGCGCAAAAACAACTACACATGTTGACAGCGTCTGATCATGCATTGCATGAACTATCGATCGGAATGAATCAAATTGCTGAAAACAGCGAAGATTTACTTACATCAGCGGAGCGAGCATATGAATCTGTAAGTAAAGGGAAAAACGCTATCCAGGCTGTTTCGACGCAAGCAAATGAAGTACGCGCTGCCATGTTGGCAACCAAAACACTTGTTGAGTCGTTAGAAAGTCGTTCAGAAACAATCGGGAAAATTACAAACGTCATTACGGCAATTGCTGAACAAACAAATTTACTTGCATTAAATGCCGCAATTGAAGCAGCCAGAGCAGGAGAGCATGGAAAAGGATTTACCGTTGTCGCCGACGAAGTGCGAAAACTATCTGAGCAATCAAAAGATGCGGCAAAAGAAATTGAGATGATGCTTGAGAAAATAAAAATAGAAACGAAAAAAGTTTCCAAAGCAATGGAACAAAATACACAAAAACTTACGGACGGTGCAATATACTATGAACAAACGGAACACTCATTTTACGCCATCAATGAGTCTGTTGAACAAGTATTTTCAAAAATACAAACCACATCCGCAGCCATTGAACAAATGACGGCAGTTTCGAACGAACTAACACAAACAATGAAACAATTAAAGCAACTATCACAACAAGTCATGCAAAAAAGTAAAGAAAGCGCAGTAACTGTAGAAGAACAGCTAGCCATGAACGAACAAATTTCCTCCGCTGCTCAAACACTTACTAAACTTAGCGAGCAACTGCGTACAATGGTTGAATCATTTCATCTGTAGCTGTGCATGCCTGTATGCACAGCTACTGCTTATCAAAATATTGAGCAAGCTCAACAATCATCGCTCCCATCCGTTCGTGAGCTGGCGCAATGACACGTGCAACCCCTTCTTCATGTAATGCTTCTTTTGTCACCTTCCCAACCGCAACAGCTACCACATCTTCATCAAACGCCCGTTTGATTTCACGTATGTGTCCCCGTTCGTTCACAAACGAAAAAAAGAAACGCACTTGAATCGCTGATGTAAAACAAACCGCTTGCACAGAACGAGAAATAATTTCTTCAATAAGCGGTTCCATCATATCTAGTGTAGGTGGGGTATGAAGATATGGCCATACTTCTTTATATAAAGCCCCTTGGTTGACTAAAAACTGCTTTAACGACGGAGCTGAGTCCCCATAGAGCTGAACAACTACATTTTTGTTTTTCCATTCCACATCTTCTAAAGCACATATAAGACCTTGTGTTGTTCCATCATCTGCCGTTATATGCGGACTGATGCCGTACGTACGTAACACATTCATCGTTTTATAACCACGTACCGCCACATGTGCTTGACGAATCGCTTCAAGTAACGCTTCTTTCATTCCCCATTCCTTCGCTTTTGTGATTAACGTTTCGACACCAATTCCTGTCGTGAAAATAAACCAGTCGTTTTGCTCATTCACAATTTCGTAAAGTTGTTGCTTCAACTCTTCATTAAAAAACATCGTTCCTTGAGCAGGTCGTGAAATCGGAATGCCTCCTTGCTTAGCGATAAGTGCACTCATTTCTTCAATTTTACGGGAGGCACATAGCACAATTTTTTTATTCGCCAATGCTTTCTCAGCCATTTCTCTCATCTCCTTTTTTCCTCATCATATCATAGAATATGCAAAATAGCGCGAATTTTGTTGAAACATGGTAAAAAACATCGAATAGTTATACATTCACACCATCGTTAACTTAGCTTACAATAAAAGAGACGATTCGACAGGAATATTCAAATTATTCAAATATATGTCGAAAGGAGCGGCTTTATATGCCCTCGCTAATTAAAGAAATTTTGTTAAACTTATTTTTTATTATACTAGCACTATTAATCGTTCCAATTTGGCTTGAAGAACGTCGCATATCCGATCACTTAAAAACAATCTTGAAAACGATTGCTATTGGAGTATGCATTATATTTTGCATGACATTCCCTATACATACAACAGGAGGATTGATTTTCGATTTGCGTCAAGTCGCCATTTGGATCGGTGGTTTATATGGTGGGGCATTTTCTGCTATTTTTCTTTCAATCGTTACTGTCATTTATCGAATTATAATTGGCGGTACAGAAGGCATTATTATAACGATGATAATTACAGCAATCCAGGTTATCATTTGTTTCTTTTTTTATCAAAAGTTCCAAACATATTTATCCGTTAAAAATCGGATTGTTACGATTATCCTTCTGTCTGTCGGAACAACGATTTTGACAATTGTACTTTCTAGAATATGGATTGTTGATGAATATCAGCTTTCACATATCATTTCTACATATTTTCCAGCGCAGCCGCTTGCCGCGTTTTTAGGTGCTTATATTACGGAAACCATTCGAAAACATAGTGAGCTTCGTCGACGTATTATTCGTGCTGAAAAAATGGAAGTCGTTGGACATTTAGCCGCCTCAATTTCACATGAGGTTCGTAACCCATTAACCGTATCGAGAGGATTTATGCAATTGTTATTACAAAGTGAACGAATGAATTATAAAGATAAACAATATATTCAAATTGCTATTGAAGAAATTGATCGTGCGGAAGCGATTATTACCGATTATTTAACGTTCGCAAAACCAGCACCAGAGCACGTCGAAAAATTAAATGTAAAGACAGAAATTGAGCGAGTCATTGATATTTTACGTCCTCTTGCCAACATGAACAGCATTGAAATTCAAACATCTCTCTTGCCATTTGCGGTAAAAGGAGAACGCCAAAAATTTCAACAATGTTTGTTGAACGTCATGAAAAATGCGATTGAAGCGATGCCAAGTGGAGGTACATTGCGTATTAACGTATCAATCGATAAAGATTACGTCCTTATTCATATTGGTGATACAGGCGTTGGCATGACAAAAGAACAAATTGAACGATTAGGAGAACCTTATTTTACAACAAAGGGAGCAAAAGGAACCGGTCTTGGAATGATGGTTGTTTACCGCATTGTTGAGACGATGAAAGGTGATTTATTTATTCATAGCGAAGTTGGGGAAGGAACAGATGTATATATGTATTTTCCATCTTATTATAAGTCGGATATCGAAAAATCATCAGGGCGACCTCAATTTGAACAAGTTAGTTACTGACTTGTTCTTTTTTATATTGATTATTTAGAACATAGTTTAGTTAATGAAAAAAGGCCGTGTATAAAGTGGCCTCTTATAATTGCTTGGCAAAATCACGCCCGAACGCAATACATAATTGTTTATCTTCATTTGTGGGCGTCAGTTCGATTTTCAGTCCATCGAGAATAACTTCGGCTCCTCGCTCTTGTAACTTTTCCATTAAAATATCAACTGCAGCACCGTATTTTTCATAACTTGAATCGCATGAGCCGAAAACAGCTGCTTTTTTTCCTGTTAAGTCCACGTCATTCAATTCATCATAAAAATCTAAAAAATCATCTGGCAGCTCTCCATCTCCCCATGTGTACGCTCCAAGTAAAATGCCGTCATACTGCTCAAGCTCTGTCGCAGTGGCGTCTAATACCTCTTTGACATCTAATTCAATCTCTTGTTCACGAACACCTTCAGCAATTGCTTCCGCCATTTCTTCTGTATTGCCTGTCATGCTTGTAAATACCATCATTACTTTTGCCATCAGTCATCCCCCTATAAATGTAATTGATAATTATTTTCATTAAATATATTAAATGATAATGATTATCTTTGTCAAATTATTTTCATAAAAAACGCGCGATTTTATCATCGCGCGCTCTGTATCTATTACTCTTTTACTTCCTTTTTCCATAAACCTACCATTAATGCTGTTACAAGCGAGCCGATTAAGATCGCAAGCACATACAGGAACGGATTTCCTTTTACAATTGGAATTACGAAAATCCCGCCATGTGGCGCAGGAAGACCAATACCAAACATCATAGTCAACGCGCCCGCAATTGCTGAACCGACGATAATTGATGGAATGACACGTCCTGGATCAGCTGCCGCAAACGGAATAGCCCCTTCTGTAATGAACGAAGCTCCCATAATATAGCACGTTTTTCCTGCTTCTCGCTCTGCTTTTGTGAATTTCTTTTTGAATAACGTTGTTGCAATCGCCAATCCTAACGGTGGAACCATCCCACCCGCCATAATAGCTGCATGTGGGGCATAGTTTCCTGCATCAATCATCGCAATGCCAAACGTAAACGCCGCTTTATTAATTGGCCCACCCATATCAACCGCCATCATACCACCGAGGATAAGACCAAGTAAAACAAGGTTGCCTGTACCCATATTTTCAAGCCATGTTTTCATTCCTTCATTTAGTGCTTTGACTGGATCAATAACGATATACATCATAATAAGTCCTGTGAGCAATATGCCGAATAATGGATAAAGTAGGACAGGTTTAATTCCTTCAAGTGATTGTGGCAAACGACTAAACCATTTTTTTAATCCGACAACAAGATAACCTGCTAAAAAGCCAGCAATCAATCCACCTAAAAATCCTGCACCACCATTTGCTGCCATAAATCCTCCGACCATTCCGGGCGCAAATCCTGGACGATCTGCGATGCTCATTGCGATGAAGCCAGCTAACACAGGAATCATAAGTGCAAACGCACTGCCCCCACCAATGTCCATCAGCGCTTTCGCAATCGGGTGGAACGATGGGTCATTTGGATCAAATGCTTTAATACCGAAAATAAATGAGATTGCAATTAAAATACCGCCACCAACAACGAAAGGAAGCATATTCGATACGCCGTTCATCAAATGTTTATAAAATCCTGTTCGTTCTTTTGGTGCATACGAACGGTTTCCACCACTCGCACGATAAATGGGAGCATCTTGCTTTAATGCTCGATCAATGAGTTGCTCTGGTTTACGGATCGCATCGGCAACAGGTACTTGGATGACATATTTACCATCGAATCGGTCCATTTCTACTTGTTTGTCTGCTGCAACGATAATCGCAATCGCTTCGTCAATTTCTTGTTGTGTTAACTCATTTTTCACTCCGCTAGAACCGTTCGTTTCTACTTTGATATCGATCCCCATTTCTTTTGCTTTCGCCTTTAAGGCATCAGCTGCCATATACGTATGCGCAATTCCTGTTGGGCACGCTGTCACGGCTAATATTTTTTTCTTTCCAACCGTCTGTTTTTCTTCAGTCACAATTTCCCCCTCCTTTTCTTGAATCACCTGAATGATTTGTTGCTTTGTTAAAGCGTTTTCAATTTTTGTTCGAAATGACACGTCCATTAACAACGTTGACAAACGAGATAACGCTTCTAAATGTGTATTATTCGCCCCCTCTGGTGCGGCAATCATAAAAAATAAATGACTTTGTTTTCCGTCTAACGCGTCGTAATCAATTCCATCTTTCGAACGACCAAAAACAACAGCTGGCGTGCGAACCGCTTTTGTTTTGGCATGAGGGATGGCAATTCCTTCACCGATCCCTGTCGTACTTTGCGCTTCACGGGCAAAAATTGCTTCGATAAATGTCTCACGATCGTGCAATTTCCCCGTTTTTTCAAGAACATTTGCTAATTCTTCGATCACTTCTTTTTTTGTTTGGGCTTTTAAATCAAGAACAATCGTATCTTCTGTCAACAAATCTGTTATTCTCATACACGATCCTCCATTCGTGTGATGTTCACTTCGCCTAGCAAGCGATGAACTTCTTCTTCTGTACATAAATCTTCAGAAAACGCCGTCGCACTCCCCGCCGCAACGCTATATCGAAACGCTTCTTCAAGCGATGCTTCATTTACATATGCAGCTAAAAACCCAGCTACCATTGAATCACCGGCACCAACCGAATTTTTTACTATTCCTTTTGGAGCTTGAGCTATTAATATGACATCTTTATGGAACAAAATCGCTCCATCTCCTGCAAGGGAAACGATGACATGTTGCACGCCATTGTCAATTAGTTTTTTTCCATATTCGATGATTTGATGTCGACTATGAATATGTGTTCCGAACAATTCCCCTAACTCGGTCTGGTTGGGTTTAAGTAAAAATGGTTCGTATGCGATTGCTTGTTTCAATGCATTACCACTCGTATCAACAACAACAGAAACCCGTCGTTTTTTTGCTTCTTCTATCATAGTGACATAAAATGTATCATCTACCGAGGGCGGAAGGCTTCCTGCTAAAACGAGTATATCTCCTTTTTTTAGCTGTTTAATTTTAGCGATTAATGCTTCTTTATGTTCATCACTAATGATAGGCCCTGCCCCATTGATTTCTGTTTCTTTTTCCCCTTTTAATTTAATGTTTAATCGCGTTTGTCCAGGTACAGCAATAAAATCTGTTAAAATATGCTCTCTTTTCAATTCATCAGCAATAAACTGACCTGTAAATCCACCAATAAAACCAAGCGCAACATTATGAACATGTAGTCGCTTCAATACGCGTGATACATTAATCCCTTTCCCGCCTGGAAAATATGCCGTTTTTGTTGCCCGATTTAATTTTCCAAGTTCGATCTGTTGTGCTTCAACAACATAATCGACGGAAGGATTTAATGTGCATGTATAAATCATGATTTCACAACCTCTACTGTCGTTTTTTCTTCATACATTGCTAGCAATTCTTCATCTGTTTCATCCGTAATCATCGTTGCTTCTTGTAATGGTGCAATTTTCGCAAATGTGCTTTCATTTAGTTTCGAGTGATCTGCCAATACAAACGCTCGTTGTGATAAATGAATCGCTGTTTGTTTCATAAATGCTTCTTCGGGATCGGGAGTTGTATACCCAAAATCAATGTGAACACCATTTACTCCAATAAAACATTTATCAAAGCTATATTGCTGCAAAGAATGGATCGCTCCTCGACCAATTAACGCATTTGTTTTTTTCTTAATGAATCCTCCAACGAGATATGTTTGGATGTCTTTCTCTAACAATGCCTCAATATGCATAATGCCATTAGTGACTACCACGATATTTTTTGCTTCGATATAAGGAATCATCTGGAATGTTGTCGTTCCTGCATCTAAATAAATACAATCTCCATCTTGAATAAGACTGGCCGCATACTTGCCGATGAGCTGTTTTTCATGAATGTTTTTGGTCGATTTTTCAAAAACGCTCAACTCTTCTCTTTTTTGTTGCAACAACGCAGCGCCACCATGAACACGCTTTAATTTTTTTTCTTTTTCTAACTGACTTAAATCACGTCGAATCGTCGATTCTGAGCATTGTGTTGCTTCGACCAATTCATGTAACTTTACAACTTCTTTTTCTTGTAACAACTGCAAAATAATACGATGTCGTTCTGGTGTTAACAATTTTACACCTCCTTTTTTAAATCGCTTACATCTTTATCATACCGAAGTACACATAAAAAATCAATCAAATTCATTCAATTTTAATCAAAAATAATCATTATTTTTTCATATATCACTCAAAAACGTTCATTTTTCAGAAAAATAAAAACTATCTCGTATTGGGACAGTTTCGTTTTCATTTTCAATTTTTATTGATTATTTAGAACATAGTTTTATTACAAAAAATCGGTTACCTTTTAGGCAACCGATTTCGTTTTCTATTTGAACATTTGCGCAGCACGAACTGCTTTTTTCCACCCATCATATAGACGTTGTTGAGCATCTTCCTCCATTTTTGGTTCGAAAGCACGATCAATGTTCCATTGTTTCGCAATCTCTTCTCTGCTTCCCCAATACCCAACCGCAAGTCCTGCCAAATAAGCAGCACCGAGAGCTGTTGTCTCATTCACAACCGGTCTCTCAACCGGTACACCAAGAATATCGCTTTGAAATTGCATCAAAAAGTTATTTTTTACTGCTCCACCATCAACACGCAATGTTTTTAACGTAATGCCCGCATCTGCCTCCATTGCGGTTAATACATCTTTTGTTTGGTATGCAAGCGACTCAAGTGTCGCTCGAATGAAATGTTCTTTTGTCGTGCCACGTGTCAAGCCAAATACCGCTCCTCGTACATCGCTATCCCAATATGGCGTTCCAAGTCCTACAAACGCAGGAACAACATATACCCCGTCTGTTGATTGTACTTTTGTCGCATATGCCTCACTATCTTTTGCTTCCTTAATCATCCGCAATCCGTCACGCAACCATTGAATAGCAGATCCAGCAACGAAAATGCTTCCTTCTAACGCATATTCAACCTTCCCATCAATTCCCCATGCAATTGTCGTTAATAAGCCGTGTTTAGACTGAACTGCTTTTTCACCTGTATTCATTAACATAAAGCAACCTGTGCCGTATGTGTTTTTCGCCATCCCTTCCTCAAAGCAAGCCTGCCCAAATAAAGCCGCCTGCTGATCTCCTGCTATTCCAGCAATTGGAACTTCTTGCCCGAAGAAATGGTACGGTGCTGTATGTGCGTAAATTTCTGAAGATGGCCGAACATCTGGCAACATCGTTTTTGGCACACATAAAATATCAAGTAGTTCGTCATCCCATCTTTGTTCATAAATGTTGAACATTAACGTTCTTGACGCGTTAGAGTAATCTGTCACATGCACCTTTCCACCAGACAATTTCCAAGTAAGCCACGTATCAATTGTTCCAAACAATAAGTCACCGCGTTCCGCCTTCTCGCGTGCTCCTTCGACATGATCTAAAATCCATTTCACTTTCGTTCCTGAAAAGTAAGCGTCAATCAACAAACCTGTTTTTTTCCGAAATATATCATCATATCCAGCCTGCTTTAATTGTTCGCAAATTTGTGCAGTTTGACGTGATTGCCATACAATGGCGTTATAAATCGGTTGTCCTGTTTGTTTGTCCCATACGACCGTCGTTTCACGTTGGTTTGTAATACCAATGGCCGCAATTTGTTTTGGTTCAACAGCTGCTTCTGACAATACTGTCGCAATAACAGCTAAAATAGAGCCCCAAATTTCATTCGGATTATGTTCTACCCAGCCTGGATGTGGGAAATATTGTGTAAACTCTTTTTGTGCAGTATGAACAATTTCTCCTTTTTGATTAAATAAAATAGCACGCGAACTTGTTGTCCCTTGATCAAGAGCTAAAATGTACATATACCTATCCTCCTTGCAAAAAAAGACCCACACCGCAATCAATAAAAATGCGTGTGAGTCTCCGTTTCTCCGTCACTAACATGATGAACTTACTATAAGACTAATCAATTTCGAAAACGCTGTCAATACATTTATTACGGGGCAAAATATCGCCAAAGTTCGACATTGGATGTCGTTACCGCAACCGCTCCTGCTGCAAGCGCTGCTTCAACTTCGGTTTCGTTTTCAATTAACCCTCCAGCAATAATTTCTTTCCCAGTTCGTTCATGAAGTTGAGCAATGACTTTTGGGACAACACCAGGCAGTACTTCAATATAATCCGGATTTGTTTTTTCTACAAGCTGAACGCTTCGCTCAAAGGCGTTTGAATCAATAATAAATGTGCGTTGAATCGCAACAACACCTTTTTGCCTTGCTTTCGTAATCACACTACTTTTTGTTGAGATCAGTCCGTATGGTTTAACGAGCTGACATAAAAATTCCGTCGCATACTCATCACTTTTTAACCCTTGTATTAAATCAACGTGAAGAAACATTTTTTTCCCATGCTCATTTGCATATGTATACACGCTTTTCAACATACCGATATGAATGTCTAAAAACACCCCATATTCATAATTCATTTTTATTAGTTTATCAAAATCTTTCATCGAGCGCACTGCTGGTAAAATACGTTGTCCGTTCATCCTTCCATCACCTTTACATAAAATGTGCGCGTTCTCGGTCCGTCAAACTCGCAAAAATAAATGCCTTGCCACGTCCCAAGAAGCAGCTGACCTTTTGTGACAATAACATGCGCTGATGAACCAACTGTGCTTGCTTTCATATGAGCTGCTGTGTTTCCTTCGCCGTGTCGATCGAGTGGATGATGCCATGGATACAACTCATCAAAACGGCGAATCATGTCTCGTTTAACATCTGGATCGGCATTTTCATTAATCGTTATTCCTGCTGTTGTATGCGGGCAATAAACAACCACGATCCCTTCTTGCACGCCACTCTCGGTAACAAACGATTGAACAAAAGAAGTAATATCTACAAACTCATCTCGCTTCGTCGTTTGAATCGTCCATTGTTTGATCATCATACTTTCCCACCTTTATTCTTAATATATTTACAATCATATATATTTTCACATTTCTTTTCCATAAAAAATTCTTGACTTAACAGCTCCGAACGTTGTTAAAGCCCAGATCATTCTGGGCTTTAGTCGTATACGTGATGGGACGGAATAATATAATCAACCGAAATCACAGGCAAATCGTGTTGTTCAACTGAGGCAACAATTAAACCTTGTTTGCTTACAATACCAAATTGTTCTTTCTGTTGATCGAATGCTGCTTCACTAAATGCCAAAACCGTTTGATATAGCTTTTCTTGATCAACTTTTTGCTTCCGCACATGGTTGCTTAACTTAATGATCACTTCTTTCCCACGAACTTGACCACGATACATGCCGCTCACTCCCTTTCTATACTCCTTACTGTTAATGTTATGCACTTAAGATAAAAATCCTTCTCTTAAAAAATTTTTTGAAAAAATCGCCTTTTTGTCTTGACTCTTCCTCATCATTCGTGTATAGTCTAATTATCATCTAACTGAATATATGTCCTGCACCGAGTGGTTGCTGTGAGTATATTCCGTTATATGAAAAATTTTTTCATTAGCCTATTGGCTAAAAGGTATTAGGAGGATTCAGTATTATGCAAAACGGTAAAGTAAAATGGTTTAACAACGAAAAAGGTTACGGATTCATCGAAGTAGAAGGCGGAGACGATGTATTCGTACACTTCACAGCAATCCAAGGTGAAGGTTACAAAACATTAGAAGAAGGTCAAGCTGTTTCTTTTGAAATCGTTCAAGGAAACCGTGGCCCTCAAGCTGCAAACGTAGTGAAATTATAATCGTCTGAGATGATTCATATATAGCTCGACGAAAAGACCAGCAAATGCTGGTCTTTTTTATTACATACTCTCCTCTTTTCACACAAATACTACAAGCGAGGAGGGATGACGATGACACAAAATCCAAAAAAGCCACACCTTCAGGCTGATAGCGTATTTACGAAAATTGAAAATGCACATTTGGCGGTTGAATCAGCGAAAAAAATGGTTGCAGCAGCAACGATGAGCTTAGATGAACACGCTTTTGTTCATGCAAAACAAGCGATTGAAAATGCAAAAGAAGCGATTACGCGTGCCAAAACAAGCACGCAAGATCCCTTGCTTCTGCAATGCGAAAAAGAACTTGCAGATGCACACCATCAATTAACTGAAACGATGAATCATATGTAGAAACAAGGTGTCCCGTATACTTGGGGCACCTTGTTACGTTTTTTGTTTTGCGAGCAACTGACCGTATTGTTGAATTTTTTCCCCTACTGTACACATTTGAATACAAAACGATTGTGCATACGATTTTCCGCACTCTTTGCAAAACGTTCTCTTTACAAAACAGCCTTCGCAATACGTATCGAATAATTCATTTATCCGAAACAACACGTCTTTTCGATTCATCGTTTACGCTCCAATTGTATTGTACTTCTAATCATCGTCCCTCGAAGCGCCTGCGTTGCTAACTGATCGGCTTCACTATTTTCTTTTCTACCAATCGGTTCATAAATAGGAGAAATACGAAGCTTCTCCATTTTTTGCTCAATTCGCTCCACCCATCTTCCCTCATCTGAAAACACAGGCCAATCACTAGATAGTTGATGCAATACAACATGCGCATCCCCGCGGAATACAACAGGCAAATGATGGACACCGAGATGCTCGATTTGTTCGAGTAAAAAATAAAATGCCGCATACTCCGCTTCATTATTTGACTGCAATTCATCTAACTGCGCATTTGCTCGCATCCGAAATTGTTCACCGTTTTGTTTATAATAAATAACAATGCCAACCCCTGCTTTTTTCGATTGTCGATCAAAACCGCCATCAAAATAAGAAATCACATCATGCGGCTCCGTTTCAATTTCTTTCATTAGCTTGATTAACTCCTTTTTCGTCCACGCCACACCACTTGCATCATAAAATAAAAGTTGTTTCACTCTCCCTGTTTTTTCTATATCCTCTGCAAAAATTAAAGCCTCCGTCACTTCCATTTCTTTTGATGTCCACACCGTTTCCTTTTTTTTCGGTGTTACATATGTCCACTCCATAAACACCTTCATATTGCTCACCTTTTCTTTTTATTTTATTATAACAGTTTAGACAAAAAATGATGTCAGTTGTATAATATCGTTTGTGTCTTTATATTTTCATACGAGGAGGGATCACGATGTTTAACGAAATACTCGGTCTTTTTTCTGCCATCGTCACATTTTCACTTGTGTTGCTCATTTATCGTTTCTTTGGTCGCTCAGGTTTATTCGTATGGATTGGCTTTTCTACTGTTGTCGCTAATTTACAAGTCGTTAAAACGGTTGAATTGCTCGGGATGACAGCTACACTTGGAAACGTCATGTACGGGACCGCTTTTTTAGTGACAGACATTTTGAGTGAAAAATACGGAAAAAAAGAAGCACAAAAAGCGGTATGGCTCGGCTTTTTTACACTTATTTCACTCACAATCGTCATGCAAATCGCTTTATTATTTAAGCCGCATGCGAGCGACTTTGCTCAACCAGCTTTAGAAACGATCTTTGGTTTGTTACCACGTATCGCCGTTGGTAGTTTGCTTGCTTTTTTAATTAGTCAATCGCTTGATGTTCACTTATTTCATTGGTTTAAAAAGAAGTTTCCGCGCGATTCTCAACTCTGGATTCGTAATAACGGAAGCACAATGATTAGCCAATTGATCGATACGCTCGTTTTCACATCCATTGCATTTCTCGGTGTATTTCCATTGCATGATTGGATACAAATTTTTATTACGACGTATGTACTAAAATGGATTGTTGCAATGTTAGATACACCGTTTGTATATTTTGCAAAAAAAATATCTCCAAAATATACAGAATGATGGTAAAATGTTGTATGAGACTTCGGTCTTATACAACATTTTTTTGCAAAGGAGAGTCAAATGAAATACAAAGCTGACGTTAGTCTATTGTTTGTTGCATTCGTTTGGGGTGCTACGTTTGTCGTCGTTCAAAACGCCATTGCTTTTTTACCTCCATTAATGTTTAATGGCGTACGTTTTGCGATCGCAAGTGTATTGTTATGGATTTGGGTATTTATCTTCGAGCGCAAGCCTCTAGATCGACAACTCGTCCGTGCTGGATTGATTCTTGGCATATGGTTATGTCTTGGATATGCCTTTCAAACAATTGGCTTATTGTATACTACTTCGTCAAAAGCTGGATTCATTACCGGATTAAATGTTGTTATCGTTCCTTTCCTTTCATTTATCATTTTAAAGCAAAAACCTTCGTTTAACGCCGTTGTCGGAAGCGTACTCGCTACATGCGGACTATATCTTTTAACCACAAGCGGGGATATGTCAATCAATAAAGGGGATGTGTTCATCTTTTTATGTGCTATCGCTTTTGCGCTACATATCGTAACAACGAGCATATATGCAACAAAATTTTCATCTATCCTACTAACTACTGTTCAAGTTCAAACTGTATCCATCGTTTGTTTTATATGTTCATATTGGCTTGAAGACTGGTCTCTTATTCCGCTCACCACTTTTTTTGAATTTGATGTATGGATGGCTCTACTCATTACCGCACTGTTCGCAACAACGATTGCTTTCTTTATTCAAACACATTTTCAACAATATACATCTCCAACGCGTGTTGCTTTAATTTTTGCTCTCGAACCTGTTTTTGCCGCTTTGACTGCATATATATGGAATGATGAACGCCTTCAACAAGCAGCTTTATTTGGAGCTGGGCTTATTTTATTAGGGATGGTATTATCTGAACTTCCTCAACATATATGGCAAAGAAAAAAGAGCGCTCGCCTTTCATAGCGAGCGCTTCCATCTACTTATTACATAAGATAATCCCCCTGTGGCGATACCAAGAAACGCCCCGCCAATGACTTCAATTGGTTGATGACCAAGCCGTTCGCGCAACAAATCTCCTTTTCGATCCAGCTTTCCATCATCTTGGGCACCTTTTAACCGCTCAATCTCTTCAGTTAATTCGTTCACACGAATAGCTAGCTCTCCTGCTTGATGACGTACACCTTGAGCATCATACATAACAATTAAACCAAAAATGGCTGCAAGAGCAAAGTCTATACTATGCACTCCCCGTTTTAAAGCAACATATGTGGCCAGTGAAGCAACACCCGCAGAATGCGAACTGGGCATGCCCCCTGTTTCAAAAAAAACCGACCAATCCCACTTTTTCGTTTTTCTTTTCGTCAATGGAATTTTTAAAAATTGCGCTAACGCAATCGTACATAATGCGGTTTGAATGGCTCGATTCATGTCCTTGCCTCCTTGCATATATTTTTCGAAAAAGACGGATACAATATGCGCAGGAGGTGGACATGATGAGTAAAAATAACGGAAGAAATCGTGGACAAAACGCTCCAAGCGTCAATCCACAAGGATATGATGCTACATTTACTCCTGATCCAAAAAGTGCATTAGAAAACGCAGCGAAAAAGACGAACACAAAATAAAGAAGAGAGCAACCCGCTCTCTTCTTATCGTTTTAATTTTCCACGTAATACCATCGGTAAAATACCACCGTGACGATAGTAGTCGATTTCTACTTCGCTATCGAAACGAACAAGTACTTCAAATTCTTTTTTGTTTCCTTGTTCGTCTGTTGCTGTTACCTTGACGTAGTCGCGCGGTTTGACGTTTTCATCAATATGCACTTCAAATACTTCTTTACCCGTCAATCCAAGCGTCTCAGCATTTTCCCCTTCTTTGAATTGAAGTGGTAATACACCCATAAGTACAAGGTTTGAACGGTGGATGCGCTCAAAACTTTCAGCAATAACTGTTTTAATACCAAGCAAGTACGTTCCTTTTGCTGCCCAGTCACGCGAACTTCCCATTCCGTAGTCTTTACCAGCGATGACAACAAGTCCTGTGCCATCTTGTTTATATTTCATGCATGCATCGTAAATCGACATGACTTCTCCTGTTGGCCAATATGTTGTATAGCCACCTTCTGTACCAGGTGCAATTTGGTTACGAATACGAATGTTAGCAAACGTACCTCGCATCATGACTTCATGGTTACCACGACGAGACCCATACGAGTTGAAATCTTTTGGATCGACACCTTTAGAAATCAAATATTGTCCTGCTGGTGTATTTACACCAATTGACCCAGCTGGTGAAATGTGGTCTGTTGTAACAGAGTCACCAAACTTACCAACCACTCTCAAACCAGTAAGTGGTTTTACTTCTTCCACTTCTGGCGATAATCCTTCAAAGAATGGTGGATTTTGAATGTACGTTGAATTTTCATCCCATTGATAAAGTGGCTCGTCCGTCGTTTCAATCGCATTCCAACGCGCGTTATCGTCAAATACTCGCTCGTATTCTTTACGGAACAATTCTGGTGTCACCACTTGTTTTATAACTTCTTTCACTTCTTCAGTAGATGGCCAAATATCGTTAAAGTACACATCATTTCCATTTTGATCTTTACCGATCGGATCATTTAATAAATCGATGTCGACGGTTCCAGCTAGTGCATATGCCACAACAAGCGGTGGTGACGCTAAATAGTTGCCTTTGACGAGCGGATGAATGCGCCCTTCAAAGTTTCTGTTACCAGACAATACGCTTGTTACGAGCAAATCATTTTCTGCAATCGCCTTTTCAAGCTCTGGAGCAAGTGGACCAGAGTTACCGATACATGTTGTACAACCGTAACCGACGATATTAAAGCCAATTTGCTCTAGGTAAGGGAGAAGACCTGAATCTTTTAAGTACCCTGTGACAACTTTTGAACCAGGTGCAAGCGATGTTTTTACGTATTTCGGCACTTTCAACCCTTTTTCTACCGCTTTTTTGGCTACTAGTCCTGCACCGATTAACACATATGGGTTAGATGTGTTCGTACAGCTTGTAATCGCTGCAATCGCGATCGCACCTGTTTTCATTTTTATTTCTTCGCCGTTTAACGTAACTGTTATTTCTTTATCAAAATCCGCCTCAGTCAAGCCAAAACCTTGGTTTCCTTGTGGAGAAACGACAGCTTGACGGAACGATTCTTTCATTTTTGAAAGCGGAATTAAATCTTGTGGACGCTTTGGTCCAGAAAGATTTGGTTCAATTTCTGATAAGTCAATTTCAACAACATCTGTAAATACAGGCTCTTGTGTATCTGGCGTATAGAACAAACCGTTTGCTTTACAATATGCTTCAACCACTTGCACATGTTGCTCGTCACGACCTGTTAAACGCAAGTAATCAAGCGCCTCTGCGTCAACAGGGAAGAAGCCACATGTCGCACCATATTCAGGTGCCATGTTCGCTACTGTTGCACGATCGGCTAATGGTAGCGTCGCAACACCTGGGCCGAAAAACTCAACGAATTTACCGACAACCCCTTTTTTCCGCAACACTTGTGTCACTTTTAACGCAAGGTCTGTTGCTGT
Organism: Anoxybacillus mongoliensis; assembly: GCF_014201515.1. GTDB lineage: Bacteria > Bacillota > Bacilli > Bacillales > Anoxybacillaceae > Anoxybacillus > Anoxybacillus mongoliensis. The sequence continues at coordinate 57,722 of NZ_JACHEQ010000011.1, read as the reverse complement.
CGTACCGTTTGGTAATTTTCCTGTTAAACGTACACCGATCACTTCTGGTACTGGGAAGTAAGAAGGTTGTCCAAGCATACCTGCTTCTGCTTCGATACCACCAACGCCCCAACCGAGTACACCAATGCCATTAATCATCGTTGTGTGGGAGTCTGTACCGACAAGCGTATCCGGGAACGCCTCATACTCACCATTTTCCCCTTCAACAACATGCACTACATTCGCCAAATACTCTAAGTTAACTTGGTGAACAATACCCGTTGCTGGAGGAACAGCACGATAGTTGCTAAACGCTTTTTGTGCCCACTTTAAAAACTTATAGCGTTCTGCATTGCGCTCAAATTCTAAATTCATGTTGTACTCGAGCGCATCTTCTGTTCCAGCCTTATCCACTTGAACAGAGTGGTCAATCACAAGATCAACAGGAATTTCGGGGTTAATTTCATACGGATCTCCACCGATGTCCGCCATCGCTTTGCGCATAGATGCTAAATCAACAACAGCAGGAACACCTGTAAAGTCTTGCAAAATAACGCGAGACGGTTTAAATGGAACATCTACATCTTTTAGTTCGCTCGTTCCCCATTTCGCTAAATTTTCAACATGCTCTTTCGTAATGACACGTCCATCAACTTGACGAAGTACTGATTCAAGAAGTACTTTAATGGAATACGGAAGACGTGATACGTTCCCGATTCCTGCTTCTTCAAGCGCTTGCAAGCGATAGTAATGATATTTTTTTCCGTTTACCTCAAATGTAGAACGCGCTTGAAACACATCATTTTTCACCATTATGTATTACCCCCTTCTAAACAAATCATCTTCTCCCACACCCACAAAATTCCTACGCTTTTATCTTAATACAATGCTCTACATAAGTAAATAATAATTGTTTATAAGTTTCAGATAAATGCATATTTTTTTGCTCTCTTTCCAACAATAGTTGTAGGAGGTGAAAAAAGATGGTAAAGAGAAAAGCGAATCATGTCATTCCTGGCATGAACGATGCGAGCGCACAAGGAAAAGGTGCGGGCTACAATGAAGAGTTTTCCAATGAACCGCTAACAGAAGCCCAAAAACAAAATAATAAAAAACGGAAGAAAAATCAATAATCCCGCTCGAAGCGGGATTATTCATACATGTTCACTTCGTCCACAATTGCTTGCAAGTCGTGACGAAATTGTTCAAGCTGTTTTCTTTGTTTTTCGGAAGCTACTTCGAGTGCGTTATTAATTTGCTCAAACGCCTCATTTACCTCCTGTTTTAAGTGGTGCAATTGACTTCCGTAATCTGCATCACTTTTCACAAGATGATCATACCATTCTTTTGCCTCCATTGTTCCTTGTTGCGCAGCTTCAAATGCTTGTTGTTTGTTTTTATGGTAAGGCATGTTATTCACTTCCTCTCTTTTTACTATTATCGTGCCTATTCACGGACGAAATATGCATAAATACCGTTTATCATGCCATCATATGAAAGAAAGGAGTGTATCCACATGAACAAAAATACAAGCAAAGATATGCGCAAAAATGCTCCAAAAGGAGATAACTCGGGACAACCAGAACCACTTAGTGGTTCAAAAAAAGTAAAAAATCAGAATCATACCCGTCAAAAGCATAACTCAAGTCACGATATGTAAAAGAGCTGACGCCATTGTCAGCTCTTTTACTTGATTCCGTTATTATTTTTTTACATAATAAACGTTGAGGTGGAATGTATGCTAACAGGTTGGTTTTTATGGTTTATTTTATTTTGGGTCGTTTTTCTTCTTGTTATGATGTCGATCGGTGGGTTTTTTATGTTTCGAAAATTTTTAAAACGTTTGCCAAAAGAAGATGGGAAATCTGAATTAGACTGGCAAGAGTATTACATTGAACAAACGCGTCATTTATGGTCTGAAAAAGAAAAAGAGTTACTTGAAGATTTAGTTCGTCCTGTTCCAGAGCTGTTTCGTGATGTGGCTCGCCAAAAAATCGCTGGCAAAATTGGCGAGTTGGCGTTACAAGAGAAAGCGAATCGAATTACAGAAGATTTAGTTGTCCGTGGCTATATTCTCGCCACACCAAAACGGGATCATAAATTTTTAATGAAAGCGCTACGAGAAAAGCAAATTGATTTTACAAAATACGAGCATTTACTAGCAAAAAAAAGCTAATCGCCTATTGCTGATTAGCTTTTTTCTTTTATTTCACGTTGAAGTCGACGATACGATGTATACATCGCTATGCGCCACGGAACGATCATGGAGAAGGCTAAAATCCAAAACATTCCCGCGAGTTCTTCGTACTCAATGGTGCGACTTAAATATGTTTTTAGAGCTAGACGCAATACAATTAAACCAACAAAAATAAAAACGAACGCTTTCGATCGTTGTAAATAAATGTCGTTGCCTCGAACTTCAAACGAAGATGTTTTAATTAACAAAATAGAAAAAAGCGCTCCAACAAAAATTGCTTCTACACATTCTAGCGCCGTTACCCGAAACATCGGATGAAGAAACATAAGAGCACCTGTGCTCATAAAAATAGGGGGTAATATAATTTTTTTGGCGTTTGTCGGTTTTTCAGCTGCCTTCATACGAATAAAAAAAACGAGTCCAGCCATAACTACCGCAAATACCGAACTAAAAATAGCCAAAGTAAATCTTCCTTTCCCATCTTACTGTAACACACGTTGAATAGCTTCCATGACGCGACTTTCATCAAATGGTTTTACGATAAAATCTAGCGCTCCTGCTTCAATGGCTTCAACGACCATCTTTTGTTGTCCCATTGCTGAACACATAATAATTTTTGCATCCGGATCATGCAGTTTAATTTCCTTGACAGCTTCAAGTCCACTCATCACTGGCATCGTAATATCGAGTGTCACCACATCTGGCTTTAACTGTATATAGAGCTCAATAGCTTCTTGCCCGTTTTCCGCTTCCCCAATCACTTCATGATTTGCTTTTTTTAAAATATTCGCTAATGTCATGCGCATAAATTTTGCATCATCGACAATTAAAATTCTCGCCATTTTCTTTCCCTCCACACCCTAAGAAACTAGAAACCTGTAAAGCCACCAAATATATTTGTTATATAAATCGTGATTTTCGTCATCCAGTCAAAAAACAATACAACCCCCATACCAATCATGACATATCCACCGACTTTCATTAGCTTAACATGATGTCTTCGAATCCAACCCATTTTTCCAATAAAAAAAGATAAAAGTAAAAACGGCAAAGCAAAACCAAGAGAATAGGCCGTCATATAAACAACACCTAAACTTGGGTTCGTCGCTGCTAGAGCAATGACCGATACTAAAATCGGACCTGTACACGGCGTCCAACCAGCAGCGAACGCCATACCAATAAGAAAAGAGCCAATGTAACCTGATGGACGTTGTTGAAATGATAAACGACGATCAGTCATTAAAAAGGTGGGCTTAAAGATGCCGATAATAACAAATCCGAAAAATACCATCAATATTGCACCAATTTGACGAATGAGATCTTGGTATGTATGAAAAAATCGTCCAAGCATAGATGTACCAAAACCAATGGCGATAAAAATAAATGAAAATCCAAGCAAAAAAAATAACGTATGTAACAAACTTCTTTTTTGTAACAATGCATAATCGGATTTTAAATCACTAACAGAAATTCCTGTAATATATGATAAAAAAGCTGGATAAAGTGGTAAGCAGCATGGGGATATAAACGAAAGCACACCTGCCCCAAACGCAACAAGCAGTTGAATGTCCATATGATTGACACTCCATTCTTCCTTCATTTAATCATATTTTATCAAAAAAATACAAATACGAGCAACAGCTTCTTCCTGTGCTAAAAAAGACACTCGTCACGAGTGCCTTGCTTTTATTTTAATTGGTTGTTCATCGCTTTCATCATTTGATTAATTTTCTTCTGGGATGGAGTCATACCCATTTGCATCATCATCATTCGAATCATTTGCTCATTAATCGGTGGATTTTTCTTTAAGTAGTTCATCATTGTTTTACGCGCAATAAAAAATCCTAGGGCAACGCCAGCAGCAAGCGCTACAATGCCTACTAAAATCATTTCCCACATATTTTTTCCTCCTTCATGTTGTCTACATTACACTATACTAAACAATAACGGTTTGTACAATATGTTCAGTAAAAAATCTTTATTCGATAATAAAACGGGGAGATATGCTCCCCGTTTTATTATTTGTCTAATAATGCTTTAACTCGTGCCACGACGTTTTCCACTGTAAATCCATATTCTTGCATAATTTTTTCACCAGGTGCCGAGGCTCCGAAGCGATCGATAGCTAAAATATCACCTTCATCACCTGTATAGCGCTCCCAACCAAGAGATGAACCCATTTCGATAGCAAGACGCTTTTTCACATGCTTTGGAATGACACTCTCTTTATATTGCGCTGGTTGCGCTTCAAAACGATCCCATGAAGGCATGCTTACAACAGAAACATGAATACCTTCATTCGCTAACGCTTTTTGTGCTTCTACCGCTAAGCTCACTTCTGAACCAGATGCAAGCAATAATGCTTGTACTTCCCCTTGCGCTTCAGAAACAACGTACGCTCCTTTTTTCACTCCTTCATATGCACGTTCCGCTGTCGTCGCTAGGGTAGGAAGATTTTGACGTGTCAACACAAGTGCCGTCGGACGATCTGTGGATTCTACAGCTAATCGCCATGCAGCTGCTGTTTCGTTTGCATCTGCTGGACGAATGACACATACATTCGGCATCGCTCTTAATGAAGCGAGTTGTTCAATTGGTTCGTGCGTTGGACCATCTTCACCAACCGCAATGCTGTCATGTGTAAATACATATGTGACAGGTAATCCCATAAGCGCAGCAAGTCGAATCGCTGGACGTAAATAATCTGAAAAGACGAAGAACGTACCACCGTACACTTTCACACCGCCGTGAAGCGCCATACCATTTAACGCTGCGCCCATCGCAAATTCACGTACACCAAACCAAATGTTACGACCTTCATAACTTCCAGGTAAGAAGTCCCCTGCTCCTTTAATCAACGTTTTATTTGAACCTGCTAAGTCTGCGGATCCACCTAAAAATTGTGGTACGACTTTTGCGATTGCATTCAGTACTTCTCCAGAAGAAGCACGTGTCGCTAGACTTTTTCCTTCTACATATACCGGTAACTCTTTTTCCCATCCTTCAGGAAGTTTGCCATCAATCGCCATGCGTAATTGTTTTGCTAAGTCTGGATACGCCTTTTCATATTCAGCAAATAAAGCATTCCACTCTGCTTCCTTTTTCTCTCCGGCTTCTTTTACTACTTTTTCAAAATGAGCATACACTTCGTCTGGAACATAAAAATCTTCTTCAAACGTCCATTTATATGCTTGTTTTGTTAGCTTAATTTCATCTTTCCCAAGCGGGGCACCATGTACATCTGCTGTTCCTGCCTTGTTTGGTGAACCGTAACCGATTGTTGTTTTCACTTCAATTAATGTCGGGTGTTCTAAATCTTTTTGAGCTTCAGCAATAGCTCGAGCAATTTCCTCGATGTTATTACCATCTTCTACACGAATATATTGCCATCCGTACGCTTTGAAACGTTGTTCTACACTTTCCGAAAACGAAAGATTTAATTCACCATCTAGCGAAATATCATTCGAATCATAAAGGACAATGAGGCGACCGAGTTTTAAGTGACCAGCTAACGAAGCAGCTTCTGCAGAAACCCCTTCCATTAAGTCACCGTCACCGCAAATGGCATATGTAAAGTGATTGATGATTTCGAAGTTATCTTTGTTGTATGTAGCCGCCAAATGACGCTCTGCCATCGCCATTCCGACAGCCATCGCAATCCCTTGCCCAAGCGGTCCAGTCGTTGCTTCGACACCTGGCGTATGACCGTATTCTGGATGTCCCGGTGTTTTACTTCCCCATTGACGAAACTGTTTAATATCTTCCATTGTGACGTCGTAACCGCTTAAATGGAGCAAGCTATACAATAACATTGAACCATGCCCTGCTGATAATACAAAGCGATCTCGATTGAACCATTTTGGATTGCGTGGATTATGATTCATAAACTTCGTCCATAATGTATACGCCATTGGCGCTGCACCCATTGGCATGCCTGGGTGACCGGAATTTGCTTTTTCAATAGCATCAATTGACAACGTACGAATGGCTGTAATTGATAATTGTTCGATAGAGTGTGTCATTCTTTTCATCCTTTCGTTTGCAAGCATTCTCACCTTTTATGATATAGAAAAGTTCGTAAAATGTACAATGGTTCACAACATTTTTTTTGACAAACCAACGAAAAAAGAGAACATCTATGTAGTATGTTCTCCATGATAAGCACATTAATGCAAACGTTTTTTCTTACTGTCCTTTAATTTTTTTGGTGTAACATCATTGCCATTTGGATCGATAACTTTTACAGCATGCAACGTTTCGATCATTGACGCTCGAAAGGCAGCAATATACTCCGTACGGAGTTGAAGCTGTTCTTGTTTTTCTTCATCTGTAAGACCTTCTACTTTTGCTTTTTTAGCTAGCGCATTAATTCGTGCTATTTTTTCAGAAGACAACATTCAACCTCATTCCTTCGTATTGACTTTTTCACTCGTATCATCATACAAAAACTTTTCTTTGTTGACAAGTTGTTCATATTCTTTGTATCGGCGGTGAACGGTCGCTTTTGATACATCATACCCTAGTGAACGGAGCATGGCCGCAATTTCTGCGAACGTTAAGCGATTTTGGCGCAAACGAACAATGTCTTCTATCGGTACGTCTTTTCGATCTCGTCCGGCCTGTTCGCCAACATTGCGCAAATTATTTTCCGGTCGATAGCCGTTTTGAACAGCTCGTTGCATCCCACGTTTAATTTTTAAGTTATGTATTTTTCTTTGATATTCCTCTACAATACTAATGATTTCTAACACCATCGAATCTGCTTCTGACAACTGGAGCTCTCCGCGATGACTAACTGTATACACGCGAATACCTTCTTTTTGTAAACAACGGAGGAGCGCAATTTTTGCATTTCCTCGTCCAAGCCTTGTTTCATCTTGAACAAGAACGACATCAATCCGATGTTGTTTAATGGCATCAAGCAACTCCATAATCCCTACACGTTCAATGTCATAGCCACTTGCCTGTTCTTCAATGATCTTGATAATATTCATTTCATATTCTTGGGCTAACTTTTCAAGCTCCTCTTTTTGTCTTTGTAACGATGTTTCTTGCGCCTGTTTTGTCGTACTTACTCGACAATAAATAATTGCGTTCATCCGTCATCCCTTTCTCTATGGTTTGTTAGCAACAAGTTGATTTTCACGATTTGATTTTAACACAGGAATGACAATTTTCTCACCAACGATTAATCGATCATCCGAACGTCCATTCACTTTCATCACCCATTCAATAAATTGCTGGTGCGACAATTGATGCTCATGTTTATATTGATCTGCAAGCTCCCATAACGTATCGCCGGCTGATACCGTAATTTCAACATATTTTTCTTTATCAACAGATTGTGTTACGTGTAAAAATGCCCATACAAATAGTACACTAAACAAAACCATCATCACATAATGTATTTTCCCCATACAACCTACCCCCTAGAACATTTGTTTGTATACATAATAACGAGAACTTCTGTTCGTGTCAACTATTTTTTCGAACTTATGTTTGTATTAACATACAAAATTATGTTATAATATGGGCAAAGATTGAAAAGGAAGAGGTGTATAATGATGACGAAATTGTCAAAACGGCAACAACAAATTTTGGACTTTATTAAACAAGAAGTGCGCACAAAGGGGTATCCACCGTCAGTAAGAGAAATTGGCGAAGCCGTTGGTTTAGCCTCGAGTTCTACCGTCCACGGCCATTTAGCTCGTTTAGAAAGTAAAGGCTTCATTCGACGCGATCCTACAAAACCTCGAGCTATTGAGATTTTGGACGAGCACGAATCCATCCCGAAAACCAATGTCATCAATGTTCCAATCGTTGGAAAAGTCACAGCCGGACAACCAATTACTGCGATTGAAAACATTGAAGAATATTTTCCTCTTCCAGAACGGTTCGTCTCACCAGATGATCAAGTATTTATGCTACAAATTGTCGGAGAAAGCATGATTGAAGCCGGTATTTTAGACGGAGATTATGTGATCGTTCGTCAACAACAAACCGCTAATAACGGAGATATCGTTGTAGCGATGACTGAAGATCATGAGGCGACAGTGAAACGATTTTTTAAAGAAAAAGACTATATCCGTTTGCAACCTGAAAATTCAACGATGGAACCAATTATTGTTCAAAATGCCACAATTTTAGGAAAAGTTATAGGTGTATATCGTGCTATTCATTAAGAGAACATAAAAAAGCTAACGGAAAAACCGTTAGCTTTTTTAGTAAAGGCTCATATATTGCTCACGTTCCCATGGATGTACTGCAGTACGGAACATATCCCATTCAATTTCTTTCGCTTCGACGAAGTGTTCGAACAAATGCTTACCAAGCGCATTAACAATTACTTCATCCGACTTTAAGTTTTGAAGCGCTTCTGCTAATGTTGCAGGCAAGTCAACAATACCTTCTTCTAAGCGTTCCTCCTTTGTCATCACGTAAATATTGCGATCAACTGGGGCAGGAGGTGTTAATTTATTTTTAATTCCATCTAGTCCAGCTGCCAATAATACAGCCATTGCCAAATATGGATTAGCTGCAGGGTCTACGCTACGCACTTCAATGCGCGTACTCATGCCACGTGACGCAGGAATGCGAATGAGCGGACTACGGTTGCGTGCTGACCACGCAACGTAACAAGGTGCCTCATATCCTGGAACGAGACGTTTGTATGAATTTACTGTTGGGTTCGTTACTGCTGTGAAGTTTGGCGCGTGCTTTAACACACCTGCGATAAACTGCAATGCTGTTTCGCTTAGTTGCAATTGACCGTTTGGATCAAAGAAGGCATTTTCACCATTTTTAAAGAGCGATAAATTACAATGCATACCAGAACCGTTCACACCAAAGAGCGGTTTTGGCATAAACGTTGCATGTAAACCGTGTTTACGCGCGACCGTTTTTACAACAAGTTTAAACGTTTGAATGTCGTCACACGCTTTTACGGCATTGGCATACTTAAAGTCAATTTCATGTTGCCCTGGCGCAACTTCATGGTGAGATGCTTCAATTTCAAAGCCCATCTCTTCTAGCTCTAATACGATATCACGACGGCAGTTTTCACCTAAATCCGTTGGTGCTAAGTCAAAGTAACCACCATTATCGTTTAATTCTAACGTCGGCTCTCCTTTTTCATCCAACTTAAATAAGAAAAACTCCGGCTCTGGACCTAAGTTAAATTCAGTGAAACCAAGATCTTCCATTTCTTTCAATACACGTTTTAAGTTATAACGCGGACACCCTTCAAATGGAGTACCATCTGGGTTATAAATGTCACAAATAAAACGTGCCACTTTCCCTTTTTCAGCTGTCCACGGGAAAATAACGAATGTATCTAAATCTGGATATAAGTACATATCCGATTCTTCGATGCGAACAAATCCCTCGATCGATGATCCATCAAACATCATTTTATTATCGAGCGCTTTTTGTAGCTGACTTACTGGAATTTCCACGTTTTTAATCGTGCCGAGAATGTCGGTAAACTGCAAGCGAATATACTTTACATTCTCTTCCTTTACAATACGAAAAACGTCTTCTTTTGTGTACTTACCCATACATATTCCTCCCCCAAAATGAAAAAGATCATTTATGTTAAAAACATAAATCCTTAGTGGAAAAAGCGAGCGATATCCCCTTGACGAAGCGAGGCGCGATTAAAACGCCCTGCTTCCATTAACTCGGCACGCAGCAGCTTACGCAACTCTGCTTCTGACAAATCTTGCTTCACCACTTTCGGTGCAACAGATGGCGTTGTTTCAGTATGCTGTTGTTGACGTGAGGCAAAAATTTGTTTAATACCTGCCAAATTAACACCTTGCTCGATTAGATCTTTAATTTCAAGCAAACGATCCACGTCATTAAACGAGAATAACCGACGATTGCCTTCTGTTCGCGCAGGTGAAACGAGACCGTGTTCCTCATAGTAACGAATTTGTCGCGCTGATAAATCAGTTAACTGCATAACGATACCGATAGGAAATAACGGCATGGAGCGACGAATGTGACTATTCATGTCGACCCCTCCTCACATAATACGTATTTTCATTTTATTCTATGTTATTTTACATGTCAATGGTATGTTATATTTTATTACATATTTTTTTCTGAAATATTTTATAATTGAATTAAACGCTTTTCAAGTAACTGATCAATAGCCATACAAACAGCGATTTTGACGTGCGAATACGTTAATCCTCCTTGCACGTACGCGACATACGGTGGACGAATCGGTCCATCAGCAGATAGCTCGATGCTCGCTCCTTGAACAAACGTCCCTGCCGCCATAATGACGTCATCTTCATAACCTGGCATATAGTTCGGGTATGGGGTAAAATGAGCGTTGACTGGTGATGCAAATTGAATCGCCTGGCAAAATGCAATCATTTGTTCTGCATCATCAAATTGCACCGATTGAATTAAATCTGTACGTGTTGCGTTCCATGTCGGGTACGTATTCATGCCGATACGCTCAAGCATTGCCGCAGTAAAGACCGCGCCTTTTAACGCTTGTCCGACAACATGTGGCGCTAGGAAAAAACCTTGGTACATCTCCTGCAAACTGTACAGCGAAGCGCCCGCTTCCGCCCCAATTCCCGGCGATGTCATTCGGTACGCACACATTTCGATATATTCGCGTTTACCAACGAGATATCCTCCCGTTTTCGCCAATCCGCCACCTGGATTTTTAATAAGCGAACCAGCAATTAAGTCTGCACCAACATGGCACGGTTCCTGCTCTTCGACAAATTCTCCATAACAGTTATCGACGAACACGATGACGTCTTGTTTGATTGCTTTGACAAAATCAATCATCTCTTTTATTTCAGCAATAGTAAACGATGGGCGCGGGTCGTACCCTTTTGAACGTTGAATGCCGATCATTTTCGTTCGTTCGTTCATTGCCTGTTTGACCGCTGCAAAATCGACTGTTCCTTCTGGAGTGAGCGGTACGCTGTTATAACCAATATGAAACTCTTTTAACGAGCCAATTCCTTTGCCGCGAATGCCGACGATTTCTTCAAGCGTATCGTACGGTTTGCCGGTAATGTACAAAAGTTCATCGCCTGGACGTAAAATGCCGAATAAGGCAATTGTAATCGCATGCGTACCAGAAATAATTTGTGGACGAACGAGCGCCGCTTCCCCGCCAAATACGTCCGCATACACTTTTTCGAGCGTGTCCCGTCCAATATCATCATAGCCATATCCTGTCGATGGAATAAAATGCGCATCGCTTACTTGATGGCGACGAAAGCTTTGTAATACGCGATATTGATTGGAATCAATACGCTCGTCAATCGCGCGGTGAATCGGGGCAATTTGTACCTCGACTTCTTTGACGAGCGCTGCAATGGTTTCTCCATGTGTTAAATGCTGAAACATAACAAAACCCTTTCTATTTACTGTATGTTCTTAGTTGTAACAAAATTGGATGCTCTGGCAATAGGTAGCCGCTACATTCATACATGCCACTTTGTTCGTTGTAGTGCATGTGTTGTACAATCGTTTCTCCTTTTAGTTGCGCAAGCAATTTCCCTTCAAACGATGGAATCGCCACGTCGTAACGTTCCATCGCTTCACTTGTTTTTTCTTCAATAAATTGGCGCAAGGTTTGAACGTCTTGTTCGTTGAATGCGCTCACTAACATATAATCGGTTTTCGGGCTTGGGACAAAGCTTGGAAGAACGATGTCACGTTTGTTATAAATCGTTGCCATCGGAATGTTCGTTGCTTCCAACTCCTCAAGCAAACGGTAAACGGTTTGTTCATGTTGAATATAGTCCGGATTTGATGAATCGACAATATGTAAAATCAAGTCAGCTTCTTTCACTTCTTCTAACGTCGAACGAAACGCTGCAACGAGCGTCGTCGGCAAGTCTTGAATAAAACCGACCGTGTCCGTTAGAAGCGCTGTATAGCCGCTTGGCAGCACAAGTTTTCTTGTGAGCGGATCTAAGGTGGCAAATAATAAATTTTCTTCAAACGCATCCGCGTTCGTGAGCCGGTTAAAAAGCGTTGATTTGCCCGCGTTTGTATAGCCTACTAGCGCAATTTGAAACACCGCGTTTTTCTTCCGCCGCTCGCGATAGCGCTCGCGATGTTCAACAATGACTTTTAGTTGTGCTTTAATTTCATCGATGCGGCGACGAATATGACGGCGGTCTGTTTCTAGCTTCGTCTCCCCCGGTCCTCTCGTTCCAATTCCACCGCCTAACCGAGAAAGTTCTGTACCTTGTCCACTTAAGCGTGGCAAAATATATTGTAACTGGGCAAGCTCGACTTGTAATTTTCCTTCTTTAGAGCGCGCACGGCTTGCGAAAATATCTAAAATAAGCTGCGTCCGATCAATGACGCGCACGTTTAATAACTTCGTTAAGTTGCGATTTTGGCTTGGTGACAATTCATCATTAAAAATAACAACATCTGGTTCAAACTGCTCAACAAGCCGAACAAGTTCTTCCACTTTTCCTTTGCCGATATATGTCGCCGGATGAATCGTGTCCCGTTTTTGTGTGAGACTTATGACGACCTCACCGTTTGCGGTATGAACAAGTGAAGCAAGCTCTTCTAGCGAATACGAAAACCGTTCATCGTCAACATGTGGTAATTGACACCCAACAATAATGACTTTCTCCTTTTCCATATTTCCCCTCTTTCCTATTGAACGTCTGTTCTCATCATAACAAATCTTAGGCAAAAGTGCTATGACTGAAAAAATGATCGTTGATTTTTTCATATTTTATACATAGAATTTTAATGTAATGTTACATCATAGAAAGGATTGCGAGAATGACTTGGGAAGTATTAAGTATGATTGGCACCATTGCGTTTGCAATTAGTGGCGCTATTGTCGCTATGGAAGAAGAATACGATATTTTAGGTGTGTACATCCTTGGAATTGTCACGGCGTTCGGTGGTGGTGCTGTGCGCAACGTATTAATTGGTGTACCCGTATCTATTCTTTGGCAACAACAAACACTTTTTTTTATTGCATTTATTGCAATGACAATTGTCTATTTGTTTCCCCAAAAAACGCTACCACATTGGCAACGTTGGGGAAACTTTTTCGACGCCCTCGGGCTTTCAGCTTTCGCCATTCAAGGTGCGCTGTATGCTGCTCAAATGAATCGTCCGCTAAGCGCAGTTATTGTTGCGGCTGTATTAACTGGGAGTGGCGGCGGAATGATTCGTGATATACTAGCTGGAAGAAAGCCCCTTGTATTGCGTGATGAAATTTACGCCGCTTGGGCGATTTTAGCCGGCATCGCCGTCGGAACCGGCATCGCCGACTCCCCCGTTGGATTGTATGGATTGTTTGTCATCGTTGCGGCATTGCGCATTTTATCATATACGTACAACTGGAAATTGCCGAATAAATCATTGAAGGCGGGAAACTAAAACCGGATGTCTCGACGGAAACATCCGGTTTCTTTTTATTCTTCCCATCTCTCAACAATAGTCGCGGTTGCCATGCCGTGCCCGATGCAAATCGTTAATAAGCCGTAGCGCCCCTTTCGTCGTTCGAGTTCGTGGACAAGCGATGTCATCAGTTTTACACCCGTTGCGCCAAGCGGATGACCTAAAGCGATCGCCCCACCGTTGACGTTCACTTTCGAAAGCGGAGCACCGAGTTCTTTTTGCCAAGCAAGAACGACAGGCGCGAACGCTTCGTTAATTTCGACAAGATCGATATCGTCCATCGTGAGGTTCGTTTTGTGCAATACTTTTTTCGTCGCCGGAATGACGCCGTCCAACATGTATGTCGGGTCGGAGCCGACGACAGTTTGGGCGACGATTTTTGCTTTCGGCTTCAAGCCGAGGTGAAGCGCTGTTTCGCGCTCCATCAGTAACACGGCCGCTGCGCCGTCGCTCATTTGACTTGCGTTTCCAGCGGTAATTTTTCCGTCTTGTTTAAAAACCGGCTTCAATGCCGCCAATGCTTCAAGCGATGTATCTTGGCGCGGTCCTTCATCGGCTGTTACGATCATATCGTTGCCGTCTTTATCAAGCCCGTGGACGGGTACGATTTCTTCGGTGAAACGACCTTCCGCTTGCGCCCGAAGCGCCCGTTGATGGCTTTCGTACGCATATTCGTCTAACTGTTCTCTTGTCAATCCGTATTTTTCGGCAATCAGTTCGGCAGAAACGCCTTGGTGGACGAATTCGTATTTTTCATGGAGTGACGGTGGAATCGTTCGCTCGTTTCCGTCGCTTAAAATCGGCACTTTCGTCATGCTTTCGACGCCAGCCGCAATCGTAATATTCATATCGCCTGATTTAATTTCTTGGGCAGCGAAATGAATCGCTTGCTGGCCGGAACCGCACATCCGGTTGATTTGCACCGCAGGTACTTCCACTGGAAAGCCTGCCTCTAATGCTGCTAACCTCCCGATATTGTAGCCTTGTTCGCCAATCGGTGTCACGCATCCCATCACAATATCTTCGACTAGCTGTTTTGCAATTCCCGCTCGTCTGACGACTTCATCGAGCGCCACAGCTGCTAAGTGAACAGGATGTTTGTCGCGAAACACCCCGTTTCGCTTGCCGACAGGAGTGCGTACCGCTTCGACAATCACCACTTCTCGCATATCTTTCCCTTCTTTCATTCGTATGTGTAAAATCCTTTGCCTGTTTTTCGGCCGAGATGTCCTGCTTCGACAAGTTTGCGAAGCGTTTGCGGCGGACGGAATCGGTCGCCATACGCTTCTGTCATATTTTCGCTGACAAATAGCATCGTATCTAACCCAACTAAATCGGCAAGTTCAAGCGGTCCCATCGGGTAATTCAGCCCGAGGCGAATCGCTTTGTCAATATGTTCCGCAGAAGCGACCCCTTCTTCATACATGCGAATGCATTCAATCATATGCGCCGCGAGCGCCCTTGTTGTCACAAACCCTTGCATATCTTTTACGATGACCGTTTCTTTGCCAATTTCTTCGGACAGTTGTTGAATCGCTTCCATCGTCTGCTCGGACGTCGCCACGCCTTTCACGATTTCAATGAGCTTCATGACTGGCGCTGGGTTAAACCAATGCATGCCGACGACTTGGCTCGGACGTTTGGTCGCTGCGGCAATCGCCGTGACGCTTAATTCCGACGTATTTGTCGCTAAAATTGCTTCTTGTTTCGCATAACGGTCAAGCTGTTCAAACACTTGTTTTTTGAGCGGCAAATGTTCTGGCACCGCTTCGATGACAACGTCCGCTTCTTTTACTGCTTCTTGCAAGTTCGTTTCGGTTTGAATGCGAGCAAGGACAGCCGTTGCCTCTTGTTCTTGTAGTTTGCCAGCCTTTACAAAACGAGAAAGGCTTTTTTGAATGGACTGCATTCCTTTTTCAAGCGCCGCTTCGGAAATATCGTATAAATAAACCGTTTTTCCGCCCATCGCTAGCGACTGGGCGATGCCGCTCCCCATTAAACCAGCACCGATGACAGCCATTATTTGCATCGTTACTCCTCCTATTGAACGTTTGTAAAATAGTCGCGCAATTGTTCACGTAATTTCATTTTCAAAAATTTTCCGACACTTGTTTTCGGAATTTCGTTCATAAAGACGATCTCATCTGGCAGCCACCATTTCGCAAATTGCGGGCGTAAAAAGTCGTATAGTTCCTCTTTTGTCACATGTTTTCCTTCCTTCACTACAACGCAAGCGATCGGTCGCTCTTGCCATTGCGGGTGCGGCACAGCAACAACCGCCGCTTCAAACACCGCTTCATGCGCCATTAACGCATTTTCTAAATCGACAGATGAAATCCATTCGCCACCGCTTTTAATAACGTCTTTCGTGCGGTCGACAATTTTAATAAATCCTTCCTCATCGACGGTAACGACATCGCCTGTATATAGCCACCCGTCGCGAAACGCGTCTTTGCTTCGTTCATCGTTGTAGTATTCGTCGGCAATCCACGGACCGCGCAAGCATAGTTCGCCCATTTCTGTTCCATTCCATGCTACTTCGCCGTCTTTGCCGATCACTTTCATTTCTACCCCTGGCACAAGAAAGCCTTGTTTCGCACGAATGTCCAGTTTTTCTTCGTTCGATACGTGCTGCTGGTAGCTTTTTAGACGCGACAAGACGACAAGCGGACTCGTTTCCGTCATGCCGTATGCGTGCACGAACGGGATGCCGTATTTTTCTTCAAAGGCGCGAATCATTCCTTTCGGCGCTGCTGAACCGCCACATAAAATGCGCGTTACGCTGCGTAAATCGTACGTGCCTTTCTCCAATTCGTTCAATAAGCCAAGCCAAACGGTCGGCACACCAGCGGCAAGTGTCACTTTTTCTTGTTCCATCAGTTCGACCAATATTTTCGGCGTAAATGCCGCCCCCGGCATGACAAGCGTCGTTCCGAACCAAACCGCCGCAAACGGCAAGCCCCACGCATTCGCATGAAACATCGGCACGACCGGCAGCGCCACATCCGATTCCGATAGTGCCGCACTATCGGCAAGCCCTAGCGCCATGCTATGGAGAACGATGCCGCGATGGGAGTATAATACGCCCTTCGGATTCCCGGTTGTCGCAGACGTATAGCACATGCCAGCAGGATGATGCTCGTCGATATCTTTGACAAATGAAATCGGCTCGGCTTGTTGTAACAATTCCTCATAATGATAAACAGGTGACAGCGTCGTCTCCGGAAGCGTCGGCTCATCGGTCATAATAATAAACGCCTCGACGTTTATTTCGTCTTTCACCCGTTCAATGAGCGGCAATAAATCGTCGTCAATCAATAGCACACGGTCGTTGGCGTGGTTAATAATATACGCGATATGTTGCGGCGACAGGCGAATGTTAATCGTATGCAACACCGCCCCAATGCCTGGAATGGCAAAATACGCTTCTAAATGGCGATGATGGTTCCACGCAAATGTACCAACACGGTCTCCTGTATGGACGCCAAGTGTTCGTAGTGCACTAGCAAGCTTTCTCGTCCGTTCGCCAATTTCTTTATACGTATGGCGGACAAGCCCGTTCTTCATCCGCGAAATGACTTGTTTTTTCGGAAAAAACATTTCTGCCCGTTCAAGCATTGTCGCAATATTTAATGGAACGTTCATCATCTATTATCATTCCTCCATGTTCGTTTAGCTTTGGCGCTCGTGTGCGCTTAGTGAAAAAGTGTTCATCATAGCGAGTTGCTACTTCGGTCCGGTCGTTGTCGATATGAATCATTTTTCGGTACGCGTTATTTGCAAACCACGTTTTCGCTTCATTCGTTTCTAATACCGGCGTTAAACAACAGTCGACTTGTTGCGAAAAATCGATCCATTGTTGGAACGTTTTCGTGCGAAACAACTGCTTTATTTCTAGAAAGAGAGGATTGTCGTCACAGGCTGCCGATAGATGTCCTTCGTACCATTCCGGCTTTTCGACTGCGTCGCAAAAATTGCGCCAAAAGTGTGCTTCAAGCGCGGCAAGCGCCATATAGCGCCCGTCTTTCGTTTCGTACAGATGATACGATACGACCGTGCCAGCTAATATTGGAATGCCGTTTTTTTGTCCGGTATCATGCTCTAATACAAAATGGTTCGTCATCATCGAAAGCAAGCCGTCAACAAGGGCAACGTCTATATAACGTCCTTTTCCCGTCCGTTCTCGGGCATACAAAGCAGCGGTAATTTGTTCGACGACATGCATGCTCCCGATGAGATCGGCAAACGTCATCGTCGGGTGAATCGGACGACCGTCCGCTTTCAGCTGGGCTAAGACACCTGAAAGCGCCATATAGTTTAAGTCATGGCTTCCGAACGACGCATACCGGCTATGTTGGCCATAACCGCTAACCGAGCAATACACAATCGATGGGTTGAGAGCCACTGCTTCCTCATAGCCAAGTCCAAGCTTTTTCATGACACCGGGACGGAAACTTTCAATGATGACATCGGCTTGACGGATGAGGTGTTGCACCGTTTGAACATCTCGTGTATTTTTCAAATCTAGCGCGATGCTTTTTTTGTTTTTATTGTTCGCGTCAAAAAGGCAGTCAGCAGCTAGCCCCCGCATCCGGTCACCTGTTTTCGGCTCGATTTTAATTACTTCCGCACCTAAATCTGCTAAGCGAAGGCTCGCAAACGGCCCGGGGAGATAATGGGAAAAATCAATCACTTTAATTCCATCCAGCAACAAAATCCCCCCTACAATCCAAGATGTTTGGCAATGATCATTTTCATCACTTCATTCGTTCCGGCATAAATGGCGCTAACCGGAATGTCACGATAGCGTCTTGCAATCTCGTATTCTTCCATATAGCCATATCCTCCGTGAAGCTGCATTCCTTCAGAAGCGACACGCTTTGCCATTTCCGTCATCCACCATTTCGCCATTGATACGTTTGCCACGACGTCTTTGCCTGCGATATGTTGTTCGATGACATCGTCAAGAAACGCGCGCCCTAACGCAATTTCCGTCGCCATTTCCGCGAGCCGGAATTGGACGGTTTGAAATTGGCTAATCGTTTTCCCAAACGCCGTACGCTCTTTCACATACCGTTTCGTTAAGTCAAACATCACTTCTGCCGCTGTTTGCGCAGCAATCGCAACGATGAGCCGCTCTTGCTGCAATTTCTCCATTAAATAGTAAAACCCTTTTCCTTCTTCTCCAAGCAAGTTTTCCGCTGGAACTTTTGCATCGCTAAAAAATAGTTCGGCCGTATCTTGGGCATGCAATCCCACCTTTTCTAGCTTCCGACCGCGTGTAAATCCCGGCGTTCCTCTTTCGACGACAAGGAGACTCATGCCTTTATGCGGTGGATTCGCACTCGGGTTCGTTTTGCAAACGACGATGACTAAATCCGCATGAATGCCGTTTGTAATAAACGTTTTTTGCCCGTTGACGATATAATGGTCGCCTTGTTTCACCGCCGTTGTTTTGATACTTGCTAAATCAGAACCTGCCCCTGGTTCGGTCATCGCAATGGCGGTAACGATTTCGCCAGACACACATTTTGGCAACCATTTTTTCTTCTGCTCTTCCGTTCCATATGAGGCGATATATGGGACGACGATATCGTTATGCAAGCCGATGCCGACAAGGCTTGACCCTACTTTTTCTAACTCTTCATTGATGACGACTGAATAGCCAAAATCGGCACCAAATCCACCGTATGTTTCATCTACCCACGGACAAAGAAACCCGTTTTCCCCCATTTTCCGCCAAAACTCGCGCGGGATAATCCCTTGTTTTTCCCAGTCGGCATAAAATGGATACGCTTCTTTTTGCAAAAACTTTCGGAACGCCTCACGAAAGATGTGATGCTCTTCGTGCAAATACATCGCCATGTTGTCACCATCCTATGATTGTGCCATTTTTTTCATTTGCTCGCGCAACAAAAATTTTTGGATTTTCCCGCTCGCATTGCGTGGCAACGCGTCGACAAAATAGTAGGCACGCGGTCGTTTATACGGAGCGAGCTTGTCGCTTTGTTTGCAAAACGCCTCTAACTGTTCCGCGGTAAGCTGTTGATCCTTTTTCACAACAAACGCAACGACTTTTTCTCCCCATAGCGCATCTGGCTCGCCAAGCACTGCGACATCCAGCACGCCTTCATGTTCATAAAGCACGTCTTCTACTTCGCGCGGATAAACGTTTTCACCGCCGCTAATAATCATGTCATCGACACGGTCGGCAACGTATAAATAGCCGTCTTCATCCATATAGCCTAAATCGCCAGAATGATACCATCCTTTATACATCGCTTTTTCCGTCGCATCTTCGCGGTTGTAGTAGCCGACCATCATGCACGGACCTTTGACGATAATTTCGCCAACTTGTCCCGGCGGCAAGATGTCGTCTGGATCGGATGGGCCGTCTTCGCGCGGTTTGACGATGCGAATTTCGTGGTTTAAGCATGCGCGTCCGGCAGATCCTGCTTTCGTTAACTGCTCATCTTCGTATAAGAACGTTACCGCTGGACCCATTTCTGTCATACCATAGGCTTGGATTAAATCAATGCCCAACCTCTCTTTGCATTCTTTTACAAGCACTGGCGCCATTGGAGCGGCTCCGTACAACCCGATGCGAAGCGACGATAAATCATACTCCGACAATTTTTCTTGCAACAGCATATTCCACATCGTCGGTGCAGCAAATAAGACGGTAATTTGTTCTTGTTCAATGACAGCTAATACTTGTTTCGGATCGAAATGGTGAACAATCACATTTGTTGCGCCAGCATGGACGCGTGGAAGGAAGCAACAATGCAATTCCGCGCAATGGAACATCGGTGCGGTGACAAGCCCCCGCTCTGTTTCGCGAATGCGCATCACCGAATTGCAAATTAAACTTTGTTCAATCATGTCGCGGTGGCGATGCATCACTCCCTTTGGTCGCCCTGTCGTTCCGCTTGTATACATAATCGCGTACAAGTCATTTTCGGAAACGTCTATTGTTGGAAGTTCGTCGCTTGCACGCTCGATTTGTTTGTGGTAAGAAGCCGCGTACGCTGGCGATTGTCCGTCAATGATCCAAAAAGAAATGTGCGGAAATTCATGATGAATGGCTGTGATTTGTGGTTCGACTGCTTGTTCAAACAACACAATTTTTGGGGTAGCATCCGCTAAAATGTAAGCGATTTCTTTCGGGCGCAGGCGAAAATTAATTGGATTGAAAACAGCGCCAATTTTTGCACACGCAAAAAAAGCGGTCGCAAGTTCTGCCGTATTAAATAACACGGTCGAAACACGATCTCCTTTTCGCACACCTGCTTTTAAGAAAGCGTTTGCAAGTTTGTCCACTTCTTTTGCCCATTGTTCGTACGTATAGCGAAGTCCTGTACGAACATCAACGAGCGCTTCTTTTTTCGGGAACTTTCTTACTGTCTGTGCGAACACGTCACTAATCGTTAAATACAAAACAAATCCCTCCTTATCTCTTTATAGTTAATATAAATAATATTTTTTATTTTCAAATTTTATTCTACAAATAAAAAAGAAACCCTTCTTTACTCACATAAAAAATAGGAAAGGTTCCCCCTCCCCTATTCATTCAACAACTAAATCCCGTTCTCGTATAATCATCAATTCCTTTTTATCGTAGCGCCCTTCATGCAACAGGCGTACCGCTTGTTTTCGAATTGCTTTTTCAATCAAATTTCGAATGTAACGACCGTTACTAAATTTTCTTTCGTATCCCCCCGCTAATAGTTGCTCAATATGTTCACGCAGCTTCCGTTCTGCTTCAGAAGTGAGCTCATATTCTCTTATATGAAACATTTGTTTTGCAATTTGCACAAGTTCTTCTGTTGTATAATCTGGAAATTCGAGCATTAACGGAAAACGTGATGGCAATCCTGGGTTTAACGATAAGAAATAATCCATCTCAGCTGGATATCCGGCTAAAATAACGACTAAATCGTCGGAAAAATCTTCAATTCCCTTTACTAACGTATCGATAGCTTCTTTTCCAAAATCTTTTTCTCCTCCACGTGCCAACGAATATGCTTCATCAATAAATAAAATGCCTCCGCGTGCTTTTTTAATTAAGTCGCGTGTTTTATTTGCCGTATGACCAATATATTCACCAACTAAGTCAGCACGTTCTGCTTCAATAAAATGTCCTTTAGATAAAACGTTCATTTCTAAAAACAGCTTT
This sequence comes from Anoxybacillus mongoliensis, assembly GCF_014201515.1. Classification (GTDB taxonomy): domain Bacteria; phylum Bacillota; class Bacilli; order Bacillales; family Anoxybacillaceae; genus Anoxybacillus; species Anoxybacillus mongoliensis. Next base: position 35,949 of record NZ_JACHEQ010000011.1, on the reverse strand, counting down.
CCAAGGATACGAGCTACTGTTGTTTTTCCTGTGCCGGGATTCCCTTTAAAAATCATGTGAAGCGATTGTTTATTTCCTTTTAATCCGTTTGCTTGACGCGCTTTATTAATGTATAACCACGCGTAAATTTCCTTAATTAATTTTTTCACTTCACTTAGTCCAACTAATTCATCTAGCTCTTTTTGAATCTCTTTTAACACTGCATGTTGATGATAATCAATTCGGTTTGTCGTTTCTTCTTTTGGTAAGTAATTGACGTTTTTTGCGTTAAGGACGATGTTAATTTGACTTTTTGTTTGCTTCATTGTCAACTCTGACAAGGCGCTGTCACCTCTCCTTCGTCGTTGCTTCTTCTATCAATATACGCTGTTGGCGCCCATTTCGTGACAAATGCCTAACGAAAAAATCACTCACCGATATGGTGAGCGATTTAGCTTACTCGATCTCGATTTTCACATTTTTTTGTGGCGCAAATGTAGAAATCGCATGTTTATAAATTAATTGTTGTTTTCCGTCCACTTCTAATAACACTGTAAAATTGTCAAATCCTTTCACTAGCCCTCGCAATTGAAATCCATTTAGTAAAAATACAGTAACCGTTGTTTCTTCCTTCCGCAATTGGTTTAAAAACTGATCTTGAATGTTTATTGTGTTTTTCATTGCTCTGTCCTCCTCTTTTTCTCTCTACATTACGTCTACATATTCGACTGAAAGTGAAACTTTCCTTCTATGTAATGCAAAATTTCATTTACTCGCCTTTCAAATATTGTGTCATCGGTCATGTCAAACCATTGAACAGGCATTTGATTACGAAACCATGTAAACTGACGCTTTGCATAGCGACGAGAGTTTTGCTTCAGCTGCTCAATAGCTTCTTCAAGCGTAATTGTCCTAGCGAAATATGCATATAACTCTTTATAACCGATCGCTTGAATAGATTGGCAGTTCCGCAAGCCTTGTTCATACAATCGTTTCGCTTCTTCAATCAATCCTTGCTCAATCATTTGATCTACTCGTTGATTAATGCGTTCATATAGTTTCTCTCGTTCCATTGTCAGTCCAATGAGCGCTACATTGTATACAAGTTGTCGTTTTTGTTCTTTTAGCCATTCTGTCATTGTCTTTCCCGTGCAATGATAAATTTCTAACGCACGAATGACACGACGAACGTTATTCGGATGAATACGTTCCGCACTCAAAGGATCGGTACGTTTCAGTCGTTCATACAACTCATCAGGCGAACAACGTTCAAGCGACCGACGATACAAGTCATTGGAAGGTGCATCTGAAAATTGATAATCGTAAATAACAGACTGGATATATAGCCCTGTACCACCAACGATGATCGGAAGCTTTCCTCGTTTCGTTATATCTGTAATAAGTGAGCGAGCAAGCGTCTGAAACTCTGCAACAGAAAAAGATTCATGCGGCTCTTTTATATTTAGTAAATGATGTGGAATACCTTCCATTTCTTCTTGACGAATTTTAGCCGTTCCGATATCTAGTCCTTTATATACTTGCATCGAGTCTCCATTAATAATTTCTCCGTTTAAACGCTTGGCTAACTCTATGCTCATTTTTGTTTTCCCTACAGCCGTTGGACCAATTAACACAACGACTTTTTCTTCCATAAAATACCACTACTTTCCACTCTAATTCACATTCATTTATTATGGACAAACCATGTACATTTTATCATCTCATTTTGAAAAATTTCATTCGAAAGCGGACGAAAAATATCCGCTTTCTACATGACACGTTTAAACATTTTTTCTAGTTCATAAGTAGAAAAATGAATAATAATTGGACGACCGTGCGGGCATGTAAACGGATTGCTTGTTTTACGCAACGACTCGAGCAATGCAAATATTTCATCGTTGCGCAAAAATTGATTCGCTTTAATCGACTGTTTACAACTCATCATAATCGCTGCTTTTTCCCGGAGTTGCTTGATGTCTACTTTTTTCATTATTAACACTTGCTTAATCATTTCCTCGATAATTACTGCTTCTTCCCCTTTTGGAAACCATTGAGGATGAGAGCGAACAATAAAACTGTTATGACCAAACGGCTCTAAAAACACACCGCACGCAGCTAATTGGTCGCGGTAACTTTCAATAAGTAAATACTCACTTGATGAATAAGTAAGCGTCAGTGGAATAAGTAAAGGCTGTAACTCATTTGTAACACTTGCTAATTTTTCACGGAAGTATTCGTATTTAATTCGTTCTTGTGCAGCATGTTGGTCAATAATATACAGCCCGTTTTCATTTTGAGCTAAAATATATGTCCCGTGCATTTGGCCAATCGGATATAATGGCGGAATGCGTTCTCGATCCATCTCTTCTATTACATGTTCACTTGGAACAACAGGTTCTACATCGAGTGTCTTAACATCTTGATCACGGGTACGCTCGTCACTTCTCTCTAAAACGATTCGCTTTTCTGTTTTCTTTTCCTGATCATGATGTACCTTCATTACACGAGGTGACACCCCATTGGATTCTTTCACGATATGTTCAAACGAAAACGTTTGTTGTTCTGTTTTCGGTTTTTCCACTCGTGGTATGGTTATCTCGGGAATGAGCGTCTTTTTTTGAAATGCTTGGCGAATCGTTTGTTGAACGAGTTCGTTTAATTCTCCTTCTTTACTAAAACGCACTTCCAACTTGGCTGGATGAACATTCACATCTAAAAGAAGTGGATCCATAACAATATTTAAAAATGCAATCGGATGCCGTCCAATTGGAAGAAGCGTATGATATCCTTCTTCAATCGCTTTATATAACGAATAGTTTTTAATATATCGTCCATTGACGATGGTCGTCATATAGTTCCGGGACGCACGCGTCACTTCAGGTAAAACAACATAACCGTTAATTGTAAAATCAAGAGTCTCCGCACGAATAGCAATCATTTTTTTTGCAATATCAATTCCGTAAATCGCAGCTAACACTTGCCGTACATCCCCATTTCCGTTCGTATAAAACAGTTGTTTTCCGTTATGTGTTAACCGAAATGAAATATGCGGATGTGCAAGCGCTAGACGATTGATCACATCAACAATATGACCAAGCTCCGTATGAATGGTTTTCATATATTTTAGACGAGCTGGTGTATTGAAAAATAGATGGGAAACAGTAATATCTGTTCCTTTTCGACTGCTCGTCCGACTATGTTGCACAAGTTCCCCGCCTTTTAAAACGAGCCACGTTCCTGGTCCTTCACCAGTACTCGTCTTCAATTCTAAATGGGAAACGGAAGCAATACTAGGCAACGCTTCTCCTCGAAAACCGAGTGTACGAATGCGAAACAAATCTGTTTCTTCTTTAATTTTACTTGTTGCGTGTCGTTCGAAAGCTAAAAAACAATCTTCCTCCTCTAGACCATCACCATTATCCACCACGCGGATTTTCGCTAATCCCGCTTCTTCTAACTCCACTTCAATGATCGTGCTATGAGCATCAATCGCATTTTCAACAAGTTCCTTCACGACAGAAGCCGGGCGTTCTACAACTTCCCCTGCTGCAATTTTATTCGCTAACGCATCGTCCAGTTTGCGAATTTTCCCCACGTTTTCCCTCCTTTCACTTCAATAGCTTTTGAATGTCATATAGTTTATTCATCGCTTCAAGCGGCGTCATATCAAGTAAATCGAGCGCCTGAATACGCTTAATTACTTCTTTTTCTTTCTTCGATATATCCGAACGCACTTTGTCATGTTGTTCTTCAAACATGCTTAACTGCTCAAACTTCTCTTTCTTCTCTTTTATGATCGGTGTCGAATTTGATTCAAATTCAAGTAAAATTTGTTCAGCCCGTCGAATCAAATCTAACGGCAACTTAGCTAATTGAGCTACATGAATGCCGTAACTTTTATCCGCTGGACCTTCTTTAATTTGATGCAAAAAAATAACTTTACCATTTTCTTCAATTGCACTCACGTGAACATTTTTTAGGCGCGGCAATCGTTGTTCAAGCGCCGTTAATTCATGATAGTGAGTACTAAATAGAGTTTTTGCACCAATGCGATCATGAATATATTCGATCATGGCTTGAGCAAGCGCCATACCGTCATATGTGGATGTTCCACGACCAATCTCATCAAATAAAATAAGACTATTTTGCGTCGCGTGAACGATCGCATGACGTGCTTCTAACATCTCAACCATAAATGTACTTTGACCTGCAACTAAATCGTCAGCCGCTCCAATACGCGTAAATACTTGATCAAAGATCGGTAATATCGCTTCTTCCGCTGGAACAAAACAACCAATTTGTGCCATAATAGCTGTTAATGCAATTTGACGCATGTATGTGCTTTTTCCAGACATATTCGGTCCTGTAATAAGCAGCATTTCTCGTTCAGCATCCATATAACAATCGTTTGGAACATAAATATTTGATCCTAATACTTTTTCAACAACAGGATGTCGCCCCTGTCGAACTACAAGACGACGATCGTGGGAAAACTGCGGTTTACAGTAATTATATTTTTCACTGACAGTAGCAAAACATTGTAAAACATCTAATTGGCTCATGTTTTTCGCTAATTTTTGTAAACGTGCAATATATTGTTTTACTTGTTCACGTATAGAAACAAATAATTCATATTCTAATTCTATGCTTTTTTCTTCTGCTTCTAAAATAAGTGCTTCTTTTTCTTTCAACTCTTTCGTCACAAAACGCTCGGCATTAGCTAGCGTTTGTTTACGTTCATATCGTCCTTCCGGTAATAAGTGCAAATTTGCTTTTGTTACTTCGATATAATATCCAAACACTCGGTTATAACCAATCTTTAACGATTTAATTCCCGTTAATTCCCGTTCTTTCGCTTCTAACTGCGCAATCCACGTTTTCCCATTTCGACTAGCATCTCGAAATCGATCCAACGTTTCGTTATAACCATCTTTAATGATTCCACCCTCCTTCACAGAAAGAGGGGGATTTTCTTCAATTGCTTCTTCTAACAATTGAACAAGTTCTTCGCATGCATCTAACTGTTGTGCAAATGATTGAATGTGCTTATCATGAATTTGCATAAGAAGTGAGGAAATGAAAGGTACTTGTTTTAACGACTTTTTCAATTGAACTAAATCACGCGCGTTCACATTTCCAAACGCCACACGTCCAGCTAACCGCTCTAAATCATATACACTGCGAAGATATTCACGTAATTCTTGTCGCTCAAAATAATGTATCAAAAATTGTTCAACAAAATGCAATCGCTGTTCAATTTTTTCACGATCTAATAACGGACGATCAATCCATTGCTTAAGTAGACGCCCGCCCATTGCGGTCATCGTCTCATCAAGAAGCCAAAAAAGGGAACCTGCTTTTCCTTTTGTCCGCATCGTTTCCGTTAACTCTAAATTCCGTTTGGAATACATATCGATTTTCATATGCGAATTAACTTCATACAGCTCGACTGGTTGCAAATGAGTCAAATTTCGCTTCTGTGTTTTTATTAAGTAATTTAATAATCTTCCAAACGTCACAAGCAATTTTTCTTGTTTCAAATGTGAAACAACAGATTCACAAGACGGTGGAATCATTGTTTCATCCTCACATGAAACCGTGAGAGCATATCGTTCTTGTAGGGATTGACATTGTTCTTTAGACGTCGTCGCAACAACAATTTCTTTTGTACCAATGGAATAAATTTCATTGAACACATCTTCAAACGAATGAAGAAGCGTGATGCGACTTTCCCCGGTTGTTAAATCTGTATACGCGAGTCCGTACGTACCATCTTCAAATGACGTCAATGAGGCTAAATAGTTGTTTGCTTTCTCTTCAAGATGCTTCCCTTCCATGACCGTTCCTGGTGTAATAAGTTGAACAACTTCTCGGCGTACTACCCCTTTAGCTGTTTTTGGATCTTCAACCTGTTCACAAATCGCAACTTTATATCCTTTCTCAATCAAACGTTCGATGTACATAGCAGCCGAATGATACGGCACACCGCACATCGGTACGCGTTCTTCTCCTCCACCATCTCGGCTTGTAAGCGTAATTTCTAATTCTTGTGATGCTTTAATTGCATCTTCAAAAAACATTTCATAAAAATCACCGAGGCGAAAAAATAAAAAAGCATCTTTATATTGTGACTTAATTGCTAAATATTGTTGAATCATCGGTGTGTAAGTCATGCTCTTTCCTCCAACGTTCCGAGATATTGACTTCAATTATTATAACAAAAATAAAAACTAGGAAGAATAAACTTCCTAGTTTTTATTGCTCCCTTCTTGAAGAAGTTCCTCATCTAACTGTTCTAACTCCGCCTCAATATCTTCCTCTATTTCGTCTGATGACGTATCGACGACTGCAATACGTACTTTTGTTTCTCCGATGACTTCTGCAACAAACTCTCGCTCTACTTCGACAGTTACTTTATTTCCGTTTGGAGCAATCGTACATTCTAAACAATTTGGTTGTTGAACAACCCGCGCGATTACTTCTTGTTCTTCACTAATAAGCTCTTCGTTACGATACTTTAACGGAATCACATCCGTGTACGATACCGTCTCTGTGAGCACTTCCGTTTTTGTATTATCATTGTACGAATACCAAACGTTCACATCATACTTGCCATGAATTTCAACACTACGATCCACTTTTTTTGCTTCGTACCGATGATTAATAATCCAACAACCGAGCACGCTTGTTGGACGATGTTGAGCGGAAACCGTATGCGTCGATTGCGTAAACTTTCGGCCTTTTCCCACAACCGCTTTTGTAATAATTTCTCTGTATTGGGACATGAAACAAACCCTCCTCAAAAATGCATTGTTCATTTTATCCTATGCACGAAAAAACTAAAAGTGTACATAAAAAAACAATCATTCCGTATAGTTCATTGTATGCAGCTTCTTCGAAATATGTACAAAAACATAAAAAAGAGCCCATAAAAATGGACTCTTTAATGACAATGGCCACAATGGCTATGTTTCACTTGAGCTCCTGTTTCTCCTCGCAGCACATCTCCGCCCGTTGATGTAATAATTTCATCTGTTACTGTCTTTGAAATAGTGGAAGCAACAAGTTGCAATAAGTCGTTAATTTCTACTTGCGATTGTTTAAATTGTTCTACAATTGGAATGTCTGATAGCTGTTCGTAAATGTCGTCAATTTCTGCTTCCACTTTTTTCAACGCTTCGATTTTTCCATAATGCTGTAAGTTGACAGCTTGTTTTTGTAACGATTTAATTTTAGCAACCATCGTGCGTACTTTTTCATTTTCGTGAATTTTTGCTTCTGCTTGTTTAAAAATCTCTACCTCTTCTGTTTCAGCGATCATTTTAGCTAATTCTTTTGCTTTTTGTACGATGTCATCTTTCGTATATTTCGCCACGCTATTTCACCTCGATCATTTCTTCTATCATTTCTCCGTTTAACGTCCACGTTTTCGCCTCTGTAATTCGCACTTTCACAAGTTGACCAATCGCAGACTTTGGTCCGACGAAATTAACAAGCTTGTTTTTGCGTGTGTATCCAGCGAGAACGTCCGGATTGTTTTTACTTTCCCCTTCGACTAATACTTCGACAACTTGTCCCTCGTACTCCTTCATTTTTCTCGCAGAAATTTCGTTTACTAATGCATTTAATCGTTGTAAACGTTCTTTTTTCACTTCCATCGGTACGTTGTCGACCATTTTTGCTGCTGGCGTTCCTTCACGTGGCGAGTAAATGAACGTAAATGCAGAATCGAACTCTACCTCACGATATAGCGACAACGTTTCTTCAAACTGCTCATCTGTTTCATTTGGAAAACCGACAATAATGTCTGTTGTGAGCGCTACACCAGGAATCGCTTCTTTAATTTTGCGAACAAGCTCTAAATATTGTTCACGTGTATATTTACGTGCCATCATTTTTAACACTTCACTACTTCCCGATTGAACCGGCAAGTGAATGTGTTCCACTAAATTTCCACCTTTCGCTAACACTTCGATTAAACGGTCATCAAAATCACGTGGATGGCTTGTTGTAAAGCGAATACGTGGAATATCAATTTTACGCAACTCATCCATTAAATCACCAAGACCATATTTCATATCAGTGAAATCTTTTCCATACGCATTCACGTTTTGTCCTAAAAGAGTAATTTCTTTATATCCTTGTGCGGCTAAGTGACGTACTTCTTGAATAATATCTTCTGGACGGCGGCTACGCTCTTTGCCACGTGTATATGGGACAATACAGTACGTACAAAACTTATCGCAGCCATACATAATATTAACCCACGCTTTAATATTTCCTTTTCGCACTTTTGGTAAGTTTTCGATGACATCGCCTTCTTTTGACCATACTTCAACAACCATTTCTTTTGACATGTACGCTTCTTTCAAAATATACGGAAGACGATGGATATTATGCGTACCGAAAATCATATCAACGTATTGGAATTGTTTTAAAATTTTATTGACGACCGACTCTTCTTGTGACATGCAGCCACATACACCAAGCAATAAATCAGGGTTGTTTTGCTTCAATGGCTTTAAGTGACCAATTTCTCCGAATACTTTGTTCTCTGCATTTTCACGAATCGCACACGTATTTAACAAAATGACGTTGGCATCTTCTGGACGATCCGTCGGTTCATAACCAAGAGCCATAAAAATTCCAGCCATCACTTCTGTATCGTGCTCATTCATTTGACAGCCGTACGTGCGGATGTAAAATTTTCGACCGTTCCCCATACCACGAAATTCTTCTGGAATCGAAAAATCTTTATGGTATTTCACTTCCTCTTTTCCTCGCTTTTTCGCCTCTTTCAAAGATGGGGGAACAAATACAGTTGAAAAATATTTTTCATAGTCTTGACTCGTTTTTTGCTTTAGACGTTGTAAATTTTCATCCAAAGCGGATTTTTTGTCCGTTGGATGATCGGGTTCAATTTGTGCTGTGTACTGTAAACGTTGTTTTTCATTCATTGTTATTTCTCCTTTCTTTTATTCGTACGTGCACACTAACATAGTATATTATTTTCCGGACTTTTAAACAATGTTTTTCCATAAAAAAGAGGATGGTGAAAGCCATCCTCTTTTCTTTCTTACATAAATTCTGCCACAAGTTGTTCAAATTTTTCTTTACTAATTGTTAAATCCGCTTCTGTCAGTGGTTTTTCGCTATAACCTGGTACAAGATCTTGATATGATTTACGCTCTTTATTTTGATAAATAAGCCCTGTAACAAGTCCTTTATGTTTCATTAACGTTTGCATCGCCATTTCACGATTTGAAGGATCGTATCCTTCAATAGAGCTTAAACTCGTTAAATTGTCTTTAAACCAATCGTATGTGTTCACTTTATTGTATGTGACGCAAGGGCTAAATACGTTAATGAGCGAAAATCCTTTATGCTTCATTCCTTCTTCAATTAATTGCGTCAATTCTTTTAAGTCGCTAGAAAAGCTTTGAGCGACGAACGTTGCTCCTGCAGTTAACGCCATTTCCATAATCGACAATGCTGGTTCAACTGACCCTTGTGGCGTACTTTTCGTTTTAAAGCCCACTTCACTACGCGGTGATGTTTGACCTTTTGTTAAACCGTAAATTTGGTTGTCCATGACGATGTACGTAATATCGATATTACGACGAATCGCATGAATCGTATGTCCCATTCCGATCGCAAATCCATCACCGTCACCACCAGCAGCAATGACAGTCAAGTCACGATTGGCCATTTTCACCCCTTGGGCAATTGGAAGTGCCCGACCGTGAACACCGTGGAAACCGTATGAATTAATGTAACCAGAAATACGCCCAGAACAACCAATTCCAGATACAACAACAAGTTCATGTGGTTCAAGTCCAACGTTGGCAGCTGCGCGTTGAATGGCTGCTTGCACGGAAAAGTCACCACAACCTGGACACCAGTTCGGTTTAATGTTATTTCGAAAATCTTTAAATGTCGCCATGTTTAAAACAACTCCTTGCATTTTGTATAAACTTCGTGCGGTAAGAACGGGTTGCCATCATATTTCAACACGTTAAATACTTTCTCAGCATGTCCAACGTTCATTTTCAAAATGTTGGCAAGTTGTCCTGTTGCGTTATTTTCAACAACAACAACTTTTTTCGCTGATTGCACAAGCGGCAACATTTCTTCAGTTGGGAACGGATGAATGAGACGAACGTGTGCATGGTTTACTTTGATGCCATCGCGCTCTAAACGTTCCATCGCCTCTTCAATTGCCCCACGCGTTGAGTTAAACCCAACGATTAATAAATCCGCTTCCTCATGCTTCACATGTTTATGAACTGGTGTCGGGAATTGAATATGTTTTAGTTTGCGTAAACGCTTATCCATTTGCGCAATACGATTCGCTGCTACTTCAGAAGGACGACCTGTTTCATCGTGCTCAACGCCTGTGACATGATGAATACCATTTTTCATTCCAGGCAATACACGCGGTGACACGCCGTCTTCTGTCACTTCATATCGTTTAAAACAACCTTTGTCTGGAATTTCAGGAAGCTCCCCTGTTACGAGCTTGCCACGACGAATTTCAATTTTATCATATTCTAGCGGCTCAACGGTTTGCTTACCTAACGAAAGTTGCAAGTCTGTTAAAACAATGACTGGACATTGATACTCTTCTGCAATATTAAACGCTTCAACCATATCGTAAAACGCTTCTTGCACAGTACTTGGCGCCATGACAACTTTCGGAATCTCTCCGTGCGTACCGTAAATCATTGCCATTAAATCTGACTGCTCTTGTTTTGTCGGAAGACCTGTGCTTGGACCACCGCGTTGCGTATCAACAATGACAATTGGTGTTTCTGTAATTCCAGCTAATCCGATCGCTTCCATCATAAGCGAAAGACCAGGACCAGCTGAAGCTGTCAACGTACGTACACCAGCATAGTTTGCGCCAATAGCCATCGTACAAGCTGCGATTTCATCTTCTGTTTGAATGACAGTGCCACCGAACTGTGGAAGTTTTTTAATTAAGTATTCCATAATTTCAGATGCTGGCGTAATTGGGTAAGCAGCCATGAAACGAGCGCCACCAGCAAGTGCACCAAGCGCAATCGCGTCGTTTCCAATCATAAACATTCTCTTTTTGCCATCTGCCTTATCAAGTTGCATTAATTGAATGTTGTCACCAAGTTGTTCACGCATAAACTGAGCGCCCGCTCTGATCGCTTCCATGTTTTTAGCAACGACTTGTTCGCCTTTGCGACCGAAAATCTCCTGAACGACCCCTTCATATACGCTAATATCGAGACCGAGCACTGCGCTGGAAGCTCCGACTGCAACCATGTTTTTCATTAAAGCTGTTCCTAATTCTGTTGCGATATCTGTAAATGGAACCGCATACAACGTAGCTCTTGACTCATCTGGAATCGTCGGATTAAACTTCGCGTCTGCGATGACGATCCCGCCTTGACGCAACTCGTGAAAGTTAAAATCAATTGTCTCTTGGTCAAAAGCTACTAATATATCAAGATCATCGGCAATCGAACGAACTTGTGTTGTGCTAACACGAATTTTATTGTTCGTGTGACCACCTTTAATTCGAGATGAAAAGTGGCGATAACCGTATAAATAGTAGCCTAGTCGGTTGAGCGCAATGGAGAATATCTCTCCCGTACTTTCAATACCTTCCCCTTGTTGTCCTCCAACTTTCCATGAAAGTTGACTAATCATGTCTTACACCCCTTTAAAGTTCCATCAATTGTGACGTAACATTGTACGATTATAAGTGTAGCACTTTTCCAAAAAAAGCTCTACCATTTCGCTTAATAAATTTTTTGAAAAATTTCATATACTAAACGCTTTCATTCTAGCCCTATTGCAAAAAAATTGCAACATATTTGTTACAAAAATGTGAATTTTTCTTCCGATTTTTTATTGAGGAATTCGCTCATAAAAATTGCAAAACAAAAATTTTCTCACTTGCTCTTCTTTAAAATGTTTTAGCAACTCGTCAATGAAATGAGTGTAATGGGAAACATTCGCTAATTGATCGACTGTTTCAAAAATGCCATCAAAATCAGATCCGAAGCCAATATGATTTTCCCCACCTAATGAACAAATATGGTCGATATGACGCAATACATCTGTTACCGTCGTCGTTTGCGTGTCATGACGTAAAAATTGTGGAACAAACGTCACACCAATGACCCCATTTTTCTTAATCAGCGCTTCAATTTGATCATCACGCAAATTGCGCGGATGCGGGCAAAGGGTGTACGCATTTGAATGTGAAGCAATCGGATAATGAGCCAATTCAATGACATCCCAAAACGCTCGTTCACTTAAATGTGACACATCTGTCCAGCATTGTTGTTCGTTTAATAAATGAACAACTTCTTTCCCGAATTTCGTCAAACCTCCCCCCCGTTGCTCGAGTGCCCCATCCGCTACCATATTTGCATCATTCCACGTTAAACCGACAGAACGAACACCAAGTCGAAGAAGTGTACGCAGTTGCGTTAAACTTTCACCAATAGCTTCACATCCTTCTAATGTGAGCATGGCGCCAATTTCATTTGGTTGTAATTGATCAATTTCTTTTTTTGAACGAACAACTTTCATATTTGGCTGTGACACAACCTTCTCATAAAAATAATCAATCATCTCTAAAGCTACGAAAAAACGTGACTCAGGCCTTACATGTTTTGGGATATAAATAGCAAATCCTTGTACAGTTATACCTGCCTGCTTTAATCCATCGTACGTTACATGTAACGACGGACTGCGTTCAAACGATACATCTTGGTCACAAAATAATTGATATAAAACGTCACAATGAGCGTCAAATATACGCACAACGATCCCTCCGTAAAAAAATAGGGCTTCACTTTTTTATAGCTAATAAATGATCAAATTACAAAAATAACCTGTTTGCTTAACAAGCAAACAGGTTTATGCGTATTAACGCGGCTCAACAATGAGTTTAATTGCTGTCCGCTCTTCTCCATCAATTTGAATGTCCGTAAATGCAGGAATACAAATGAGATCAACTCCGCTCGGTGCTACGAATCCTCGCGCGATTGCTACTGCCTTAACGGCTTGATTTAATGCACCTGCGCCAATTGCTTGAATTTCGGCTGCACCGCGCTCCCTCAACACGCCTGCAAGTGCACCAGCTACGGAATTAGGATTAGACTTTGCTGAAACTTTTAATATTTCCATTTCTAGCTCCTCCTCGTTTCTAACAATTGCTTGTAAAAAAGTTGTACTGTTCATTATATATTCATCCCTGTTTGCCTGTATTCCTGCTACCATATGAAATTTTTCTGAAAAATCTTAAAAGAGGAACTAGTCGAAATATGGGTGATCGTCATTAATCATAATCCGTTGAATCGATTTCGTTTTTCCGCTTTTTTCATCTACCTCAATGAGCACAGCATTCAACTGCGCGCGTCCTGTGGTGACTTCAAAACGAACAGGTAAGCCCGTTAAAAATTTGCGCAACACTGCCTCACGATCCACTCCCAAAACCCCGTCATAAGGTCCCGTCATACCGACATCGGTAATATAACCCGTTCCGTTTAGCAAAATGCGTGAGTCAGCCGTTTGAACGTGTGTATGCGTGCCAACAACAGCGCTTACTCGACCGTCTAAATACCATCCCATCGCTTGTTTCTCGCTCGTTGCTTCCGCATGAAAATCTACAAGAATCACAGGAGTCCGCGCAAGCGCCATTTCTACTAACTCATCTGCTTTTTTAAATGGGCAATCAATTGCTGGCAAGAACGTTCTTCCTTGCAAACTCATCACTGCGACTTCATATCCCTCTACTTGAATAAACACAATCCCTTTTCCAGGTGTACCTACTGGAAAATTTGCCGGACGAACAAGTGCTTTCGCTTGATCAATAAATTCGAAAATTTCACGATTATCCCACGAATGATTTCCAAGCGTCACCACATGCACTCCCAACTCTAAAAAACGGCGATATATTTTTTCGGTAATCCCTTTCCCACCAGCGGCATTTTCGCCGTTAATAACAATCACATGTGGCTTATATTTTGCCTTTAGTTTCGGGACGTATTCATCAACCATTTTTCTTCCCGGCTGTCCAACAACATCACCGATAAATAATATTTTCATCGTATTACCCTTTCTATACTCATGATTTCTATTTTTCAGTTTCGCACAAAATAAAGCGTTTATCAATACGAAAAAGCTACCCCATATGAGGAGTAGCTTTTATTTTGCATATTCCACAGCTCGCGTTTCACGAATGACAGTAACTTTAATATGACCTGGATAGTCAAGCTCCTCTTCAATGCGCTTGCGAATATCACGTGCTAAACGATGAGCTTCCAAGTCATCGATCATATCTGGTTTCACCATAATACGAATTTCGCGCCCTGCTTGAATAGCATATGATTTTTCAACCCCTTCATATGACTCAGCAATCTCTTCAAGCTTTTCAAGGCGACGAATATAGTTTTCTAATGTTTCACTACGAGCACCTGGTCGGGCAGCCGATAATGCGTCTGCAGCAGCAACAAGAACAGCAATAATAGACGTTGGCTCCGTATCACCATGATGGGAAGCGATACTGTTAATGACAACCGGATGCTCTTTATATTTAGTTGCTAACTCTACACCAATTTCAACATGGCTTCCTTCTACTTCATGGTCAACAGCTTTTCCGATGTCATGAAGTAGACCCGCTCGTCTTGCAAGCATCTCATCTTCTCCTAACTCAGCTGCCATTAAACCAGCTAAGTATGCGACTTCCATCGAATGTTTAAGGACATTTTGTCCGTAGCTTGTACGGAACTTCAATCGTCCTAAAATTTTAATTAAATCTGGGTGCAATCCGTGAACACCAACTTCGAACGTTGTTTGCTCTCCAACTTCACGAATATGCTCATCCACTTCTCTTCTCGCTTTTTCGACCATTTCTTCAATTCGTGCCGGATGAATACGCCCGTCTTGAACAAGCTTATCTAAAGCAAGTCTAGCCGTTTCGCGACGAATTGGGTCAAATCCGGATAAAATTACCGCTTCTGGTGTATCATCGATAATTAAATCGATTCCCGTTAGCGTTTCTAGCGTCCGAATGTTACGCCCTTCGCGACCAATGATACGACCTTTCATTTCGTCATTTGGCAAGTTAACGACCGATACAGTCGTTTCTGCCACATGATCAGCAGCACAGCGTTGAATAGCAAGCGATAAAATTTCTTTTGCTTTTTTATCGGCCTCTTCTTTCACTTTCGTCTCTGCTTCTTTGACCATGAGTGCGATTTCATGAGAAAGTTCTTTCTCTACACGCTCTAAAATGATTTGCCGTGCCTCTTCACGCGTCAAGTTAGAAATGCGCTCAAGTTCTGCTTGTTCTTTTCGAACGAGTTCTTCCACTTTGCTTTCCATCTCTTCAATATGCTGTTGTCTTTCATTGAGAGAATTCTCTTTCTTCTCAAGCAACGCTTCTCGTTTGTTTAAAGATTCGTCCTTTCGATCGAGATTCTCTTCCTTTTGCAACAAACGATTTTCCTGTTTTTGTAATTCACTTCTTCGTTCGCGAATTTCTCGTTCTGCTTCCACACGAAGTTTGTGAATTTCATCCTTTGCTTCAAGGAGAGCCTCTTTTTTTAATGCGTCTGCTTCTCGTTTCGCTTCTTCGATCATTTGCTTGGCAGCTGCTTGTGCACCACCAATTTTTGCCTCGGCAATGGATTTACGAACAAAAAAGCCAACAACTGCACCGACGACTAGGGCAAGCAAAGCGGAGATGATCGTTTCACCCATTGTCCTCACCTCCTCTTGCTATAAATTCGTTACTTCATCAATGTCGGCATGTACATTGCAACCATTCAACATACACTTCAAAATTGTCAAATATACATGTACATTTTAAAGGTGACCTTCCATATTGTCAAGGCTTGTCATTGCGGGAAAGCGCTTCATATGGTTGAATTTTCTAAAACAAAGAGAAAAAGAGACACAACGTGCCTCTTTTTACTCTAAGAAATCTAAATCATCTTCACGCACAGGTGTTGTTGATACACCTGTTGTAATGCCATAATGTTGACGAATTTCACGCGCAATTTCTTCCATGATGTGTGGGTTTTCTTTTAAAAATTGTTTGGCATTTTCGCGCCCTTGCCCTAGCCGTTCATCTTTATATGAATACCAAGCGCCGCTTTTTTGAATAATGTCGAGTTCAGCACCCATATCAATGATCTCGCCTTCTTTTGAAATTCCTTCCCCATACATAATATCTACGTCTGCTGTTTTAAATGGTGGTGCCACTTTGTTTTTCACGACTTTAATTTTTGTTTTATTTCCAACCATGTCGTTACCTTGCTTGATTTGTTCAGCACGACGGACTTCTAAACGAACAGATGCATAAAACTTCAATGCACGACCACCAGGAGTTGTCTCAGGGTTTCCGAACATAACCCCTACTTTCTCCCTTATTTGGTTAATAAAGATAGCGATCGTTTTAGATTTATTAATAGCACCAGATAATTTTCGTAGCGCTTGAGACATGAGGCGTGCCTGTAATCCAACGTGAGCATCGCCCATTTCTCCTTCAATTTCCGCTTTTGGAACAAGGGCTGCAACGGAGTCAATAACGATAATGTCAACTGCTCCACTGCGTACGAGCGCTTCCGCGATTTCTAATGCTTGCTCTCCTGTATCTGGTTGTGAAAGCAACAATTCATCAATATTCACACCTAACTTTTCAGCATATACAGGGTCTAGGGCATGTTCTGCATCAATAAACGCTGCTTGACCACCTTGCTTTTGTACTTCAGCAATGGCGTGAAGAGCAACTGTTGTTTTTCCTGAGGATTCCGGACCATAAATCTCAATAATACGTCCACGCGGATATCCTCCTACTCCGAGTGCAATATCAAGTGCAAGGGAACCACTCGATACAGTCGAAATTTGTCGATCTGTTTGCTCCCCTAGCTTCATAATGGAACCTTTTCCAAACTGTTTCTCAATTTGCTTTAACGCTTGTTCTAAAGCTGCTTGACGATCGTTCAAAGAAACTCCTCCTTTTGCTTGTGAAAAAATAAAGCAGTCACTGCTACCTATTACTATACATGTTTTATGTTTATTTGCCAAGAAAAAAACGAATAAATGTTCGTAAATCAATGTAGCAGTTGTAGTAAATAATAACAACCGTATTTCGCTGCACGCATCCGAATGGTTTGACGATCCCCAGATAATGTGAGTAGAAATGTTTTCGTTCCTTGCTCAGTCGCTATTCCAATCCAAACTGTTCCTACTCGTTTCCCTTCCAACTCACTTGGCCCTGCGACGCCTGTGAAACTAATTCCAATATCGCTCCGGCAAAGCTTTCGAACGTTTTCTGCCAACAATTGGGCACATCGTTCGCTCACTGCTCCCTCTGTTTGTAATATTTCTTTCGGCACATGAAGCACATTTTCCTTTATTTCATTTGTATAACATACAACTCCTCCTGATATAACTGAAGAAGCTGTCGGAAGCGCAGTCATTTCCTCTAAAAATAACCCCCCCGTTAAACTCTCAGCAACAGCAAGTGTTCTATTCTTTGCTTTTAATGTAGCCAACAGTTTGCTAAACAACGTTTCATCGTTGTATCCGTAAAAGTAAGGGCGCACGCGTGTTAAAATTTTTTGTTCTACCTCGTTAATCATCCGCTTCGCTTCTTCTTCATGTTCATGCTTCGCTGTTAGGCGGAGAGTCACTTCACCATCAGACGCAAGTGGAGCAATTGTCGGATTCGTTTGAGCATCGATCAAATCTTCAATTTCCGCTTCTAGTTGTGATTCACCGATGTGAAAAAAACGAAGAACAAGCGAAACAATTTTTTCGTGAACGTGACGTTTTTGCAATAAAAAAGGACGTCCATATTTCATGAACATCGGCTTCATTTCCTTTGGCGGTCCCGGTAGAAGCATATATGTAATATGATCAACAGTAAGTGCCATTCCCGGAGCCATCCCATGTTCATTTTTTAGCACACAACTTCCTTCCAACACAAGTGCCTGTTTTCGATTGTTAGGGGACATCGGACGATTTGTTTTCGAAAAATAATCACAAATGGAACGCCATGCTTCTTCATCTAAGACAAGCGATTTGTTTAGCATCTTTGCAATCGTTTCCTTTGTTAGATCATCTTTTGTTGGTCCAAGTCCCCCTGTGAAAATGATTAAATTGGAGCGTTGCTTAGCTACTTCAATCGCATGTGTAAGCCTTTGAGGATTATCCCCAACAACCGTATGGTAATATACATCTATCCCTATTTCAGCTAATTGTTGCGATAAAAACTGTGCATTGGTATTTGCAATTTGACCAAGTAAAAGCTCCGAGCCGACCGCAATGATTTCTGCCTTCATTTTTCTCCCATCCCCCTTTTATCTACTTTGAATGACGAAATGCATGTTTATTTTTTGCGAAATAGTCCCACCCTGACCAAATCGTAAAAATGAGTGCGATCCATAAAGAAATATTTGCAAACGGAAACGACAGCAATGAGAAAGGAATATTATGCAAAAGAAGAGCCGCAATCGCTATAATTTGCGTCCATGTTTTAATTTTCCCAAGCATATTTGCCGCTACAACTTCCCCTTCTCCTGCTAATACAAGCCGCAATCCCGTCACTGCAAATTCACGACTAATGATAACAATGACCATCCACGCTGGCGCCAAATCCAATTGAACGAGGGCAATGAGCGCAGCGGACACAAGCAATTTATCTGCAAGCGGGTCAAGAAATTTCCCTAAATTCGTTACTAACCCATATTTTCGTGCATAGTATCCATCAACCCAATCTGTTGTTGATGCAATAATAAAAATAAGCGCAGCAACAGCGTGTGTCATTGGTAACTGTTCTGGCCCAATTTGAATCATCCCTAAGTCAATTGGTGCTAACAAGAAAATAAGGAAAAAAGGAATGAGTAACATTCGCGCAATCGTAATTTGATTCGGTATATTCACAGCACTAACCTCCAACACGTCATACAACATCACTGTTTTTTGTAAATAATTGTAATATCTTGACGTACGTGATCACTTGGATTAACAGGGTATTGAAGTGTTTGTCCATTGATTTTCACTTCTGTATTTAATGTTTGTCCGATAACTAACAACACTTCTGTTTCGTTCGTCAAATCGAACGTTTCAGTTTGATTTGCATACATCATTTTGCGTGCAAATGCCTTTCCTTTCCCGTTTTTCACTTCAATCCAAGCATCACCCTTTGTTGCAATGTCAATAATCAACTGTTCTCCGATCACTTCAAGCGTTGATTTTCGACCATTCGTTTCCACTACTTCGACCATTGCTTTCGATGATTGTTCTTGTTGTTCTTTTTCCTTTTCTCGTTTTTGTTCATTTTGTTTTTTCGGTTGTTGCTCGGTTGCTTGCTCAGACTGTTCAAATTCTGTCTTTTCATTAATCACTTGCTCTTGCGGCTGTTCGTTCACTGTTCTGTTTTGAAAGAAAAACCAAAGAACAACAGCCACTCCCACAGCTAACATACCAATTAAAATTTTTGGAAGGACATCAAGTACTTTTTCACCTTGTTCTGATAGTTGCCGCGATTTGACACGCGATAACTCTCCAGGGAGTTCCTCTTGTTGAGCATTTGGAATTTCATTTGCGTATTGTTCAAACAGCTCATCCGGATCAAGACCGACCGCCTCTGCATATTGACGAATGAATGCCCGAACATAAAACTTCCCTGGCATAATGACATAATTTCCTTGTTCAATCGCGATCAAATATCGCTTTTGAATTTTAGTGATTTGTTGTAAATCATCTAAACTCATATTGCGTTGTTCTCTCGCTTCTTTTAAACGCTTCCCTAACTCTGTCAACGGAAACACCTTCCATCTTTAAAAATCGATATTTGAAAAACCGTCGTTACCAAAAAAAGAGGATTGGTCAACGAGATCATACGTAATCTCCTCATCTGGATCGTGACGCAATTCAATAATATAATCAAAATCGTCCAATTTATATTCTGTATGCCTCACAAAAATATCGGGATGTTCAATCACTTTTGTTGCTGGTAATCGCATCAGCTCGCGAATCAGCTGCCAATGCCGCTCGTTTGAACGACGTGTTGATACAATTCCGTCAATAATAAAGACATTATTTTCGCTATATTCATCTTCAATAAGCTGACTGCGAATCGTTTGCTTAATTAACGTAGAAGAAACAAATAACCAACGTTTATTCGCACATACGCTCGCTGCCACAATAGATTCGGTTTTTCCAACACGTGGCATACCGCGAATACCAATTAACTTGTGACCTTCCTGTTTAAACAACTCCGCCATAAAATCGACAAGCAAACCTAATTCGTCTCGAACAAAACGGAACGTTTTTTTATCATCAGCATCGCGCTGAATATAACGCCCGTGCCGAACAGCAAGACGATCTCGGAGCTTCGGTTCACGCAACTTTGTTACCGTGATATCTTCCATCGTCGCTAAAATGGATTGTAGCCGCTCAATTTGTTCATGACTTTTACATAACAACAGCATACCTCTGCGTGAATCATCCACTCCGTTAATCGTAACGATATTAATGGACAACATACCAAGAAGCGATGCAATATCCCCTAACAACCCCGGACGATTCATATGTATTTCATATTCTAAATACCATTCTTTTTTCTCCATATACCCCTTCTCCCCTTTACGTTACACGATGCGATCATTGAAGCAACGCTTTGTCGAAACACGCATGTATGTTTATTTTACCATCTGGATGCGAGAATGAAAAGGACAGACAACTGTTTTTTGTGAACAGATAAACATAGTAAAACAAGCTGGCGAATATCACCAGCTTGCCTATATCGCTTATTTATTTTGCACAAGCTTAATCATCATGTTCGCAATTGCGTGTTGCTCTTGCTCATTTGCCACATGCCACAAGTCAGCAAGTACACGCTCTTCTGGGTTTTTAGGATCGACTTGTTTTGCCAAGTAGTCGCCAATTTGATAAGCAATATCCGAAATAACTTGCTGGTTCATTCCTTGGGCTTCTGCTTGATGAAGGCGATCAGCTAAAAAGCTCTTCCATTGCTCAAAATTATCAAGAACAGACATATGCAAACCTCCTTGAAATTCGTTTCAAGAATAGTTTGCCTCATAAAACAAAAAATTATGCTCGCTTAACAATACCAACCGCCATTGACAGATAAAATTTGTCCCGTAATATACGATGCATGGTCAGAGATTAAAAATGACACTGCTTTCGCTACATCTTCTGGTTTTCCAATTCTACCAAGCGGAATCTCGTTCGTTAACGCTTCTAACTCCTCTTCAGTAAACTCATGGAGCATCGGTGTATCAATGGCTCCTGGAGCAATAGCGTTTACTCGTATACCACTCGGTGCAACTTCTTTCGCTAACGCTTTAACAAACGTATTTTGTGCCCCTTTCACCATCGAATACAATACTTCGCATGACGCCCCTGTGAGTCCCCAAATTGATGAAATAACAACAATTTGTCCGCGACGTTGTTGAATCATCGAAGGCAACAATCGTTTTGTCAGTAAAAATGGACTTGTCACATGTAGTCGTACCATGTGTTCCACTTGCTCATCATTCATATCTGTCACGAGTCCATATGCACTCATTCCACTATTATGAACGAGCACATCAATCGGATGAAAAATAGAAGATAACACCCCATCTACCCCAGAAGGATGAGATAAATCGGCTTGAATTGTATATATGTCTGTTGATAATTGTTTCACTAACGTTTGAACAGATTGTTCATTTTTGTAGTAGTGTAAATACAATCCATATCCATCTTCCGCAAGCTGTCGGGCAATTGCTTGCCCAATCCCTCCGCTCGCTCCTGTGATTAACGCATATTTCATCTTCCTTCACCTTTTTGGAACAACTTGACATACTGTCAACTGTTCACGCATAAAACATTCGCGGGCAACTGCTTTTATATCATCCGATGTCAGTGATTGTAGCGTCCTTACAACATCGAATAAACTCATTTCATCAAATGCGTAACGAGTGAACTGGTTGGCAATATACTCAAGTGAGTTCAACGAGCGTAAAAATGATCCGATTTTTTTTCTTTTCATCCGCTCTACTTGTTCATCATCAATATCGGAAAACTGTACGAGAATACGCTCAATTTCTTTCGCTAATTCATCAGGTTGCGATGTGTCGCCACCAATTAAACCAAATCCAAAATCACTTTCTTCTGTATAATCGACCATAAATGTTTCATCAATTAATCCTTGTTGATATAACCGCTCATAGTGCGGCGAACTTTTTCCAAATAAATAATCAAGCAGCAATCCCATCGCACATTCATGTTTTAATTTTTCTTTTCCCTTTGCATATACATGTTTTGCTTTTATGCCAACGAGACATTTTGATGTCTGTACGTTCATTTCAATGACATGTTTCTCGCGCGCGACATGTGATGGCTCTTCGTACTGGAACCGCTCAATCTCTGTTGGTAAACGGAACGTTTTTTTTGTTTGATTATTACGTATTTGTTCGAGTGTAGTCAATGGATCAACCGGACCGGTAACAAACAACAACATATTACTCGGGTGATAAAACGTCTCATAACATTCATACAATAAATCTTTCGTAATATGTGAAATGGACTCCACCGTTCCCGCAATATCAATTTTTACAGGATGATTGTGATACATGCTTTCAATTGTTCCAAAATACAAACGCCAATCCGGGTTATCGTCATACATACGAATTTCTTGAGCGATAATTCCTTTTTCTTTTTCAACTGTTTGCTCTGTAAAATATGGTTCTTGAACAAAGTCGAGCAAAGTTTCTAAATTTTCCTCTACATTTGTCGTGCTGGAAAATAAATAAGCTGTGCGTGTAAAAGACGTAAAAGCATTTGCTGATGCTCCTTGTTTGCTAAACGTTTGGAATACATCACCGTCTTCTTTTTCAAACAATTTATGCTCTAAAAAATGGGCGATACCATCCGGCACTTTTTTCATACTCGTTTTGCCATATGGAGTAAAGCAGTTATCTACTGAACCGTACTTCGTTGTAAACGTTGCATATGTTTTATTAAATTCCTTTTTCGGTAAAATATAAACATCTAATCCGTTGTTTAGCCGCTCATAAAATAATTGTTCTTGTAACTGATCATAGCGAATGACCTTCATTTTTTCTCACCTTCCTTCTCCGTTAAGAAATAAATGGTATCTAATTCAATTTTTTCACCTACACGAACAACATCTTCACGCGTCACTTTTTCGATCCCTTCTAGCCACTCATTTAATGGACGTTGCCGTGTTGCAATGACGTTATGATAAGAGACCTCAATCATTCCCCGAGCTGTATCAACCGTTTCTAACAGTTGATTACGAATGACTGCTTTTGTTTGAATGATTTCCTGATCACTAAATTGCCCGTTGCGCATCGCCTCTTCCTGAGCATGAATAATTTCAAGTGCACGCTCATAATTGCTTGGTTCAATTCCTGCCATAACCATCATCATTCCTTGATGACTTTCGATACGCGAAGCTGCATAATAGGCTAAACTCGCCTTTTCGCGCACATTCATAAACAATTTTGAATGTGCAAACCCACCGAAGATCCCATTCCACACTTGTAACGCATCATAATCTGGATCATTATATGTCGTGTTCGTTCGATAACCAAGATGAAGCTTCCCTTGTTTCACATCTTGTTTTTCAATAACTTCTTGCACATTTGTTCGTTTCGTTAGTGTTGTCGTTTCTGTTGAACGTAAAGGACGAGCTTCTAGTGAAAAACGTTCAGCAACATCATGTTCTACATCCGCTAACATCACATCTCCGACAATGTATAAATCTATTTCATCGTGTTTCAACATGTGTTCGTAATGTTTATATAAACGCTTAGCATCAATTGTATCAATATCATTCAATTTACCGTGAACATCGAGTGCATAAGGCGAACCTTTATACATCTCTTCGATGAGTCGATGTTGAGCATATCGCATTTTATCATCAAACAACGATTGAATTTTTTGTTTCAATGCCCGTTTCTCCTGCTCAACGATCGTAACGGAAAATCCACCTTGCTCAGTAAGCGGACGAAACAGCATGTCGCTAAAGAGCGTCAACGCTTCGCGCAGTAGTGGAGATGTATCGCCTAAAAATTTTTCGTTTGCCACATCCATTCGGATCGTAATTACATGATGTTCCCCTTTTTTCGCCAAATCTACTTGTAACGTCGCACCATATAATTCATCTAAATATGTACGAAACTCCTTCATGGAAGGATGTCGCTCTGTAGCATTTTGTAGCACATACGGAACGAGCGCACGCATCGTTATATCTTGTTCGCATAATGGAGCTTTCATCTTTAACACGAGCGTATTCGTTTTATATTTTTTTGTTGGAATGACATGAAGGCGAAGGCCGCCTATTGTTTTCACTTCTTCTTGAAACATACAATCACTTCCTTTTTATTTTATATCCTCGACATTTTTTCTTTCTCTTATCCGCTAAATAAATCGGATGATAAATATCGTTCTCCTGTATCTGGTGCCATACAAAGCACACGTGCATCTTTCGGGAGAGTTTGCGCCACTTGAACCGCACAAAAAGCAGCTGCTCCAGCTGAAGCGCCTACTAAAATTCCTTCTTCTGATGCCAATCGCCGCGCCATCGTTTGTGCCTCTTCATCTTTGACAAGCAAAATATCATCATATACATTTCGGTTTAAAATACGAGGAATAAATCCCGGCCCGGTACCTGGAATTTTATGTGATCCCGGTTGTCCACCTGAAAGTACGGGGGAGCCGTACGGTTCGACTACATAAATATGTAAATTAGGAAACTTTTTCTTCAACTCTTCCCCTGTTCCTGTTACTGTTCCCCCTGTTCCTGCCGTAAGTACAAACGCATCAATTCCTTCTGGAAATGCTTCGATAATTTCAAGCGCCGTGCTAGTCCGATGAGCATCTGGATTTGCGCTATTTTCAAATTGCATGGGGATAAAGCTGTTTGGAATGTTCTCAGCAAGCCGATACGCTTCATCAATCGCCCCTTGCATGCGCAAAGCTGCAGGGGTTAAGTAAACTTCTGCTCCATATGCTTTTAATAAATTCACTCGCTCTTTTGTCGCATTATCTGGCATCGTGATGATGCAACGATAACCTTTCGCTGCGCATACCATCGCTAACCCAATTCCTGTATTCCCTGATGTCGGTTCAATAATCGTACTTTCATAAGGGACAATTTTCCCTTCTTGTTCTGCTCGCTCAATCATTCGTCTAGCTGCACGATCTTTTACACTTCCACCCGGATTAAACGATTCAAGTTTCATATATACACTTGCACCATTTGGAAAAACGACACGATTGAGCTTCACAATAGGCGTATTTCCAATCAAGTCAATGATAGATCCGCACATTTTCTCTCCTTCTTTCTATGTAAACCTTTTTTCTAATTGTACTACATATAAACATGACAATGGTGTCGAAACGTTTGAAGAAATCGAAAAAATAAGCTAAAATACACATGCGGGTATTTTAATATACATGGAGGCGATGATGTGATGCGAAAATGGTTTTCTTTTTTACTTACATTTCTTTTCATCGTAAGTGGGTGTGCACAAGATCGTTATACAAATATTTCTGTGGATGAAGCTGCACAAATGATACAAAAAGAAGACGTTGTTGTGCTCGATGTCCGTACAGAAGAGGAATATGCTTCTGGTCATATTCCTGGAGCTATTTTATTACCTTTACAACAACTTCCTGATCGTGTAGGTGAACTGAACAAAAACAAGACGTATATTGTCGTTTGTCGTTCAGGTAATCGCTCAGCGCAAGCAAGCGAATTGCTAGTAAAAGAAGGGTTCTCAAGTATATATAATGTGACTGGCGGTATGAACGAGTGGAAAGGCGAAGTTGAAAAATAGGAGGGGAGCCTCCTATTTTTCAAACGAAAACGATATACGTTTTTCTTTTTCATCCCATATAACCGCAGCGTTAAATGTGTTTTCTCCCTTTTTAAACCCTTTGATAACATTCGTTTTTCCTTCTGCTAATAATTTTTTGACGTTTGCTTGTGAAATCGATTTGCCCAACATCGTTTTTGAAATAGTAAATGAGCACTTTGTTTTGGTATAGTTGACACAACCGTAAAACGAACCTTTATCTACAACGGAACCCCCACAAAGCTTACACATTCCAACATGTTTTCCGATCGTTGTTTTTTTCTTCCGCTGAATCGAAGCGGTATCTAGTCCTTCAAATGACCAATGATTTGCCATTTGTACCGCATCGGTCACAATTTTGGCTGCCAATTTTTTCACTTGTTCCATAAAATGTGTCGCCGACGCTTTCCGTTTACCAATTTCACTTAATCGTTGCTCCCATTTCGCTGTCATCTCGGGTGACGCTAAAATATGTGAACCGATTGCTTCAATTAAAACTTTTCCTTTATCGGTTACATATACTTGATTATTTTTTATCTCAATATAGTTCCTCTGTTTTAACATTGTAATAATGGAGGCGCGCGTAGCTTCCGTCCCAAGTCCTTCTGTTTTCGCTAATACTTTCTCCAGTTGTTCGTCATCTAAAAATTTTCCTGCTGTTTTCATTAACGTAATGAGTTCTCCTTCTGTATACCGTTTTGGAGGTTGCGTTTTTCCTTCTTTCACATGCACATCATATACCGTTCCTTTTTCTCCACGTTGTACATTCGGTAAAAGTTGTACATCATCATCTTGTGACATAAGGACGTCCCGCCATCCTGCTTGTATTTGTTTTTTTCCTTTTGAAATAAAGCGAGCTCTCCCATCAACAACAGTTACAATCGTTGTATAATCAAATATAGCTTCTTTACTATGAGCAGCAATTAATCTCCGAACGACCAGATCGTAAATATTTCGCTCATCCTGACTTAACTTTATCAAATTCGGCACTTGTTCAGTTGGAACAATGGCGTAGTGATCGGTCACTTTCTTTTCGTTTACATAACGTTTATTATGTAAAATCGATTTGTGGGCAAGTGAAGAATAAGACGCATATTCCTCCTTTTGAAAAATTTGTTTTAAGATATGTGGGAATGTTTCCGCTTCTCCTTTTGTTACGTATTGTGAATCGGAGCGTGGATACGATACATATCCTTTTTGATATAGTTTTTGTAATATATCCAGTGTTTTTTGTGGTGAATATTTAAACCGCTTGTTGGCTGTTGCTTGTAATGTTGATAAATTAAATAAAAGCGGGGGTAAAAATGTTTTTCGCTCACATGTCACTTCTTCTATCTCTACTTGTTTCCCTCGGCAAAATGCGCTCACCTTTTCAGCAAGTTGCTGATCATATGTTCTTGTTTCATTTTCATGCCACCATTTTCCTTCATATCGGTTTCCATTCACATCAAACGTAGCAACAACTTCCCAAAACGGCTCGGGACGAAACTGTTCAATTTCTTTTTCTCTTCTCACAATAAGGGCGAGCGTAGGCGTTTGTACCCGACCAACAGAAAAGACGTCGTTCATTCCTTTTTGTTTCAATAAAATCGTATACACTCTCGATGCATTTATACCAACAAGCCAATCGGCACATGTTCGTGCATACGCTTCCTCGTATAAAGGACGCGTTTGTTTTTCATCCAACAATTGACGGAATCCTTGTTCAATCGCTTTCGGTGTTAACGATGAAATCCAAAGCCGTTTGATCGGTTTTTTTACACCGCTCATATAGATGATGTTTCGAATGATTAATTCCCCTTCTCTCCCTGCATCACCAGCATGAATAATCTCAGTTACTTCAGGCTTACGAAGCAATTGTTTAATGATCGCAAACTGTTTCCCTTTTTTTCGAGCGATTTCATATTGAAAACGATCCGGAATGATCGGTAACGTATGAAGTGTCCATCGCTTCCATCTTTCTTCATACGTTTCAGGGGAAGCTAATTCAAATAAATGTCCAACTCCCCATGTCATATAAGCGCCTCTCGGAAACAGCTCATTCGGTAAAATTTCCATATACCCTTCTCGTTTTTTTGTTTGAAAAATAGATGCAAGCGTCTTTCCTTGATCCGGTTTTTCGGCAATAATAACTTTCATTTTTTCACCTCTTGACGAAAAGAAACCTGCTCATCTTGCGAGCAGGTTATTTAGCAGTTTCTACTTGATGCTTCTTCCATTGTGCACGCATCACGAGCGACTGGATAATTGAAAAACATCCACCAACGACCCAATATAGCGATAAAGCTGAAGGGACAGAACTTGCCCCCATAAAAATCATCACAGGCATAATATATGACATGATTTTCATTTGCGTCGCCGCTTCTGTTGTTGTCGCAGATGGAGATAAACGCATCGAAATAAATGTCGTTAAACTTGCTAATATAGGCATAATGAGATATGGATCACGATGACCGAGTTGCATCCATAAAAATGAATGTAGCTTAATTTCTTCCGTTCGCGAAATCGCGTAATACAACGACATAAAAATAGGCATTTGAATAAAAATCGGCAAGCAACCGCTCATTGGATTGACACCATGTTTTTGGTATAGTTGCATCATCTCTTGTTGCAACTTTCGTTGTGCTTCCATATCTGTGCCTTTATATTTTTGTTGCAGTTTTTGGATTTCCGGACGAATGCGCTGCATCGCAATATTTGTCCGAAACTGTTTGACCATCAGCGGAAGCAGCCCAAAACGGACAACAATCGTCAATGCAATAATCGCAAGCCCGTAATTTTCTTGAAATGCGTGTCCAAGCATTAGCAGTAACTTGGACATCGGATAAACAAAATAATGGTCCCATATACCTTGACTATGTTCTGTAATCGGCACATTTCGATTACATGCACTTAACAATAATACAAAAAATAAAACGATCCATTTTCTCACGTTGTAAATCCTCCTTGTTTGTTATTTATCAGCAAACAAGGAGCAACCTTCCTTCTTCATCACTCGCATGAGATCGTTCGTTTGTTGGAATTTTTCGTTGTTGAAACATAATAAAACGAGTATGAAATAGTATATGTCTATATGCATCGCTTGGCTTTTTTGCACAACCGTTCTCATCGTATGCGACGAATCGTTCAACGAAGATCACATGATTAGCTTGTCGCGTCACATAACACGTCATCGCCACAACAAACACACTTAATAGTGATACATACGTAAACATGTCAAATGAAAACTCAATAAACATGCTCATAGCTCCCCTTCCCCTATCATTATAACATGGGGAAAAGAAAATTACATACGGGAACGAAAATGAGCATTGATTTGTCCTTTTCTCATCGTTTCACGAATTTCTTTCATCATTTCATAACGAATTTCTCTCGTTTGTACCCCTTCCTCACGTTTGTTTGCGATTTCAACAAGCCATTCAACATCAGCAAATGAATATTTTCTCGTCCCTTTTGATCGATCAGGAAAAATAAGTTGCCTTTCTTCATAATAACGAATTTGCCTCGGTGACAAACCTGTTAACTCACTAACAATACCAATTGAGATAACTTTTTTATGTTTATACGAATCCATCTCCATCCCCCTGACCAATGTAACTTTTTATAACACAATCATATATTATTTTCTCAATTTTTACATGTTTTTTGTTATTAAAGTTAACAAATTTGGTTTTTGTGTTATGAAAAATAACAAAAATGGTGCTCGACAAAACAAAAATATATATAATGATTAGCAAACGAAACATACGGAGGTGTGGAATAAAATGGGGACTCTTTTACAAAAAACGATGAAACAAAAGCAATTTTACATCGACCATCTCAATAAGAGAGGGGAAACGGATGTGCGCCTGTTACACCATTGGACGGTATCGGAGTTACGAAGAAAATATGAACAGCTTCGAAAGGAGATTAAGAAATGAACAAACAAGCAATTGATCTGGCTAAACAAATAATTGAACTTGATTTACAAAGAGACGCAATGTTCGAACAGCTTCTTGCACTTCTTGGCGATCACGCCTACGAAATATTGCGACATATGCAAAACAAATATTAAAGGCTCTTAGCGACAGCAAGAGCCTTTCACTTTTTTTTTTTTATGCGGGCTACTTCAGCACACGTATTTGTTTGTTTACTGAAATCGTAATGTCGCCTTCGCCAATTTGCTCGCCATCTGCATGGAGAGGAAGGGGAACATCACTACAAATGTGAATATGTTTCCCTTGAAACGTATGTACTTCTTTCATTCTTATATGACCGCCCCAAAACACCGTTGCAAATAAGGAGAGCAATTTTAACCGTGATACATCATCGACGACAACAACATCAAAACGTTGATCATTCGACTGTGCAAATGGAGCTATTTTCATTCCTCCACCATAATATGGGTGATTGGCTACAGTAACAAGCCATGCTTTTGAAAATGTATATTGTTTTTGATCGACAGTCAATTGTATAACGGTCGGTTTATATAAAAACATTTCCTTTAATAAGTAAAAAACGTAAACAAACTTTCCT
The DNA here is from genome assembly GCF_014201515.1 of Anoxybacillus mongoliensis. Lineage (GTDB taxonomy): Bacteria > Bacillota > Bacilli > Bacillales > Anoxybacillaceae > Anoxybacillus > Anoxybacillus mongoliensis. Next base: position 5,563 of record NZ_JACHEQ010000011.1, on the reverse strand, counting down.
AAGTACAAGCGATTTAAAATTTGCTTCCATTTTGACGCGTTCGCTTTTCTTGAGATATGTGCATCGAATCCACAACCGACACTGTTCACAAAAACACCTTGTTTTGTACTTTTAAATGCTCCAATATCATACGAATCAACATGTATACCTTCCACACTTAATAACATTTGATTAAGCGCTTTTCGCCACGTGATCGGAAATTTTATCCCACGAGCAAAATCGTTTCCTGTCCCAGCTGGGATGTATCCGACAGCCACATGATCATACTTCGCAACGCCATTCATTACTTCATGGATCGTTCCATCCCCACCAACTGCAATTAATATAAACGGTTCATGTTTTTGTTCAGCGAATTGTTGTGCTAGCTTCGTTCCATCTCCCTGTTCTTGTGTAAATGCAACATGATAATCAATACGATGACGTCGAAGTCTTTGTTCTATTTTAAACCATATTTTTTTGCATTTTCCATTTTTAGCTGAAGGATTTACAATAAAATGTAATAACAAGCCTTCTCCCCCATTTCCTATCTCACCCTTTCTTTTTATTCTATCATGGCATATACATGTATGGCATCAATCTTTTCCCTTGACATAATTTTTGAAGCCTTATACAATTAAAAACAAATTGTTGCACCGAACGATTGATAGCAAGCTCGTTTTATTGTTTTACCTTAGCGTTTTTGACATGGCCACATGGCAAAAACGAAAAGGTCGATAGCGGGACGAGTTAGGCTAAAAATATATCGGTATGTTTCACTTGGTCTATACGTGAGGCATGCCGTTTTTTGTTTCTAAAGGGGGGTCATTGTGAAAACAAAAGGGGAACTAGAAGATCAAATTAGTCGCGCTCTCACCCAATGGGAAAAAGAATATTTAGGCCGCGGTCCACTCTCTGTAAAAACCGATATTTTACGAAACATGGTCATCGTGCAGTTACGTGGCATTTTAACTCCTGCTGAAAAAGTATTGTGTGAAACAAAGGAAGGGATGTTGTCCATTAAACGCATCCGTTCAGATTTAATTGAGTCAGGTAGTGAACAGTTAAAACAAATGATTTATACATTAACAGGAAAACAAGTAACAAGTATGCATACAGATATTAGTACAAAAACTGGAGAGCGAATGATCGTCTTTTTGTTACAAGAACCAATCGATATACAAGGTTGATCTTTTAAAGGCCCATTGTGGTCAGTAAAAGATAAGCCGGAAATATTTTTCGACCCGATCGAAAAATGTTTCTGGCTTTTTTGTTGAATAAGAGAAATAGAAGGAGAGGATTGCTATGCAAGAAATGATTATCAACAACTTAACATCACCAGCTATTTTATTTTTTCTCCTCGGCATTATTGCGGCGCTCGTCAAATCAGATTTAAAATTACCAACAGGATTAAATGAGTCGTTAAGCATTTATTTGTTAATTGCCATCGGTATGAAAGGGGGAATTGAACTTTCGGAACATTCTTTTCGTGAGCTTATTCGCCCATTAGTTGGAACATTATCTCTTGGTATTATCATCCCGATCATTACGTTTGCGGTTTGTCGTCGTCTCGGCATTGATCGTAAAAATGCAACAGGCATTGCTGCAACATATGGATCAGTTAGTATCGTTACATTTGGTGCCGCGCTTGCTTTTGTCGAACAAGCAAATATTTCATATGAAAGCTATATGAACGCATTTGTCGTCTTACTAGAGAGTCCCGCAATCATCGTGTCGCTCGTCATATTGAAATTGTTAGAAAGTCGCTCATATAAACAAGAAATGGTATATCGCTTCTCTGCTACATCGGTATACGGACCGATTATTAAGGAAGGGTTATTCGGAAAAAGCGTGTTTTTAATGGTCGGCAGCCTCCTCGTTGGATTAGTTGGTGGAGATCGTGCTCTTACGATTGTTAAACCTTTATTTATTGATTTATATCCAAGTGTGCTCGTCCTCTTTTTACTTGGAATGGGACTAACAGCTGGGAATCAGCTTGCAGCTGTTCGAAAGTATGGGATAAAATTGCTCGCCTTAGGAATCTTCTTACCACCTATATACGGATTTTTAGGTGTTGTCATCGGTTATTATTCAGGGCTATCCTTCGGAGGGACGATTTTACTTAGCGTGCTTGCCGCAAGTGCCTCGTACATTGCAGCTCCAGCTGCGATGCGTGCATCCGTCCCAGAAGCCAACCCTGCCATTTATCTCGGTATGGCACTTGGACTTACATTTCCGTTTAACTTAACGATCGGCATGCCATTATATTACGAAATGGCGAAGTGGTTTTATTGAAAAAGCAAGGGGTTGTCCTTGCTTTTTCGTCGTCTTATGTTATTGTAATGGTACAAAACAACAAAAGAAAAGGTGTGAACAATGAATCGTTATATCGTCATCGGCGCTGGAATTGTTGGCGCCTCTGTTGCTTTTCATCTCGCAAAAGAAAAGGTTGAAGTTATGATTATTGACCGTGAAGACCGAGGGCAAGCAACAGATGCAGCAGCAGGAATCATTTGCCCGTGGACGTCACAACGGCGAAATAAAAAGTGGTATGCGCTTGCTAAAGGCGGTGCGGCATTTTATCCACAGTTAATTGAACAATTACAAGCATACGGTCACGAAACAGGATACAAACGTGTCGGAGCCATTTGTTTGCATCATGATTCTGATAAATTACAAAGTATGGAAGAACGCGTGTATAAACGACGGGAAGAAGCTCCTGAGATTGGAGAAATTACTCGCTTGTCCCCAAAAGAAGTAAAAACACGATTTCCTGTATTAAGTGACGAATACGAAGCGCTATATGTGAGCGGAGCGGCTCGGGTGGACGGACGTGCATTGCGACGTTCTCTTATTCATGCTGCTATTCAATTAGGGGCAACATATATAAAAGGAAGCGCCACACTTTTGCACGAGAATGAGCGAGTTATTGGTGCCATGGTAGCAAACGATCGTTATGAGGCGGATGCAGTCATTGTTGCAGCAGGGGTTTGGGCAAAATCATTACTTTTGCCACTAGGTATTGATTTTCTTATCACACCACAGCGAGCGCAAATTGTCCACCTACAGCACCCTAAACAACATACGGATCATTGGCCTGTCGTCATGCCACCAAACAATCAATATTTACTTGCCTTTCCGAACGGAAAAATAGTTGTTGGAGCTACACATGAAGACGGTGTTGGCATTGACTGTCGTGTGACTGCCGGTGGGTTATACGAAGTGTTACATAAAGCATTAACCATCGCTCCTCACTTAGCGAATTGGACTCATGCGGAAACACGCGTTGGCTTCCGTCCTCATGCCCCAAACTTTTTGCCTGTATTCGGGGCAGTACCACAAATCGAAGGCCTTTACGCGGCAAATGGTCTTGGCGCATCCGGCTTGACTGCCGGTCCATATGTTGGGGCGGAGCTTACGAAAATCATTCTTGGACAATCTACTTCATTACAACAAAACGACTACGATGTTGCCCAAGCCATTCAATTTCTTTCATAAATGCATATAATAACAACAAAAACGGAGGTTCACGAATGAACAAATGGGCTTTTGTTTCTGATTTTGACGGAACAATCTCGAATAAAGACTTTTACTGGATTGTTATTGAGAAATATTTTCCAGAAGGCGAACAATTATTCCAACAATGGCGTGCCGGAAAAATAAAGGATATCGATTTTTTAAAAACTGTATTTACATCCATTCATCAAGATGAAGAAAAAATCATTGAAGATATTCACCATATTCCGATTGATGAAACGGTCTTACCTTTTATCAAACGTGTCCAACAAAGCGAAGGTGATTTTTATGTATTAAGTGCCGGAACCGATTATTATATTCGCCATATTTTTAAAAAGTACGATATACGTGGCGTTGACATTTTTTCTAACGAAGGATATTATCATGACAAAAATATTCACATGCGTATTGACCCGAATCATATTCATTATTCAGAACGATACGGCATCGATAAATCAAGTGTCATTCGTACATTAAAACAGACGTATGAAACGGTTTATTTTATCGGTGATAGTGAACCAGATGTTCATGCAGCGAAAGTCGCAGATGTCACATTTGCAAAAGGCACTTTACAATCGTTGTTGCGCGAACAACATATTCCTTTTGTTCCTGTGAACACATTTGCGGACGTTGAACGTTACTTACAAGAAAAAGGGGTATTAACATGAACATCCCCATTCCATCCATTCTTGAAATTGGCGAAGGTGTCATTTGGCGCATCGACGAGCTGATGAAAACGTATCGTTTTTCCAAAGCTGTTATCTTATTTGATGATTTCACTTACCAAACGTACGAGAACGAAATGAAGCGAGCCATTTCATCTGCTTCTGTTCATCCTGTTTGCTTACCACCGCAGCTTGATATCGTCGACATTATGAAAAAAGCGTTTGAACTTCCTCATTGTGATGTCATGATGGCAATGGGTGGTGGCGCGGTCATTGACTGCGGCAAATATATGGCGTTTTTACGACAAGTGCCGTTTATTAGCATTCCGACATCCGCATCGAATGATGGGTTTGCAAGCACGAACTGTTCATTACTTGTTCACGGTAAAAAAACAACCGTTCCCGCCAAGGTACCGTTCGGCATTTTAGCTGACCTAAACATCATTCAGCAAGCTCCTGATCGCTTTATTTTAGCTGGTGTGGGCGATTTAATGTCCAACATTACAGCGCTGTACGACTGGGAGTTCGAACAAAGCCACGGAGTTAGTCGTGTAAACGCTTTTGCAGCGATGATTAGTAAAAAAGCGGTCAATAGCTTCATTCGTACGCCCATGCAAAATATTAAACATCCTATTTTTCTAAAGGAACTCATTAGCTCTTTAACGATGAGCGGCATTTCAACCGTCATTAGTGGGAATAGTTCGCCAATTAGCGGGTCTGAACATTTGATCTCTCATGCGCTTGATAAAATTAGTTCATCGCCACATATGCATGGCATTCAAGTTGGGATCGCTACGTATATCATGGCGCGTGTCCAACAACATCGAGCTGAACGCATCACAAAAGTGTTTACACGTACCGGATTATTTGACTACGTCAAAACGTTGCGTTTAAATAAAGAAGAATATCGACAAGCGATCGATATGGCACCAACGATCAAACCAAACCGCTATACGTACATTCACGATGAAACATATCGAAAGCGGGCAATCGAACTTCTTGATAAAGACCCTATTTTACAAGAGATTTTTACATAGCACACATATTTGATCAAAAAACCGCCCACCCTACTGTTTAAGGAGGTGGAACGGTTGAATCAAACGTTAGCTTATTTGCGTGAAGCATTAGCAAACTATGCTGACCGCCATCACGCGCTAGCCATTCATTTATATAAAAAACTAATAAGTAAACCGTACAAAAATGAAGAGCAATTCGTCCGCGACTTATCACAAAAAGAAGCAGCATTTTTAGATCGCATGTTGCGCCAAGAAATGAAATATGCAAAAGAAGAACAAGACGCTGTTCGCGTCCCAGACTGTTGACAAAATGGTTGAAAGACAGTTGTCTTTCAACCATTTTATTCCATTCTGATATTTGTTTCCCTTGATGAACCGACGAAAATAACG
>NZ_JACHEQ010000010.1 GCF_014201515.1 Anoxybacillus mongoliensis | reverse complement strand
TGGCTGTATTTAGCTTCGGTCATGGATTTGTTTTCTCGTAAAATCGTTGGCTGGTGTCTTTCCGAGCGAATGACAAAAGAGTTAGTGATCAAAGCATTAAACCGAGCCATCAACGAGAGAAAGCCTCAACCAGGTCTGATTCACCATTCGGATCAAGGGAGCCAATATGCATCGAACGAGTATCAAGCCATCTTACGACAGCACGGAATGCAAACCAGCATGAGTCGAAAAGGAAACTGTTATGACAACGCATGTGCCGAATCGTTTCACAGCATCATTAAAAAGGAACTCATTTTCCACGAAACCTTTGCGACAAGGAAAGAAGCCAAACAACGGATTTTTGAATATATTGAGTGTTTTTATAATGCCGAACGAATTCATTCCGCTAACGAGTACATGTCTCCGATGGCGTATGAGAAGATGTATCAGCAAGGCAAAAAGCAGTGAACTCTTCTCTCCACAAAGTCACGATATAAGGGGCATCTTTCCTCTTGAGGAGGGGAAGGGTTTACCAAACCGTTCTCCTTCTCAAGAGGCCACCAAACGAAGTGCGGTAGTAGGGTTTTAAAGTTTTTCTCGATTTTACGTGTCTATTTTCTTGACATAATACCACGCTTCTTTACATACTACTATCGGGATGAATAGTTACGATTGGAGAAAACTTAATTATTGCCCATGGAGGAAATGGAGTAGTCATTCATCCGGATGCGATAATAGGTAACAATGTAACCATATTTCATCAAGTAACAATAGGTATAAATCCAGGAGAATTAGGTAAAAGTACAAAAGCTCCAATTATAGGTGATAATGTCTTTATTGGTGTAGGGGCCAAAATTATAGGGGATGTTAAAATAGGTGATAATGTAAAAATAGGTGCAAATGCCGTGGTAGTTAAAAATATTCCAGCAAATTCTACTGTTGTAGGTAATCCGGCAAAAATTATTATTAATAATGCAAAACAATGAAAGGAAGGTAAATCCTTTGAAGAGAATCCTTGTAATAAGTGATTTCATAGAGGGACAGCCTGTAATAGCCTCTGTGAGATTTTCAGAGCTTATGGAATATTTTCAAAAAAAGTACTCCCTAGTTATAGTTAATGATTTTAAATATGGGCATCAACAAAGTAAGTACGCCGATATAAATTTAAAATTTAAAACTACTGAATCTAGATATACCAATAATCTAGATCAGAGTAATATCAAGAGAAAAAATAATTTAGAAAAATTATTAAGAACCGGAGTAATATTGAAATTATGGAGAAATTTTAAATATAGCAAACTACTTTTTAATTTTAAAAATAAAGATCTGTATAATAATATAAGCAAACTAATAGTTGAAGATAATATAGCAGCTATTTTTGTAACAGTGCCTGAAATATATGGATTATATATAGTAGATTTAATAAAGAAAAAGGAACCTAAAATCCCAGTAATTGTAGAGGTTAGAGACATTATAAATCATTCTATCGGTAAAGGAAATCCTCAATTAGCTTATAAAAAAGCAGAAAAAATCTTAATGAGGCATGCTGATGGGATTATAGCATTAAGCGAAGGTATAAAAGATTATTATAGTAAGCTTACTAATCAGAAATTGAACATTGAAGTAATAAAAAATGGTTATGATCATATAAAATTTCTAGATTGTTCTTATAATCAAGGATTGGCTCATAAAGTAAGATTGGTGTTGGCTCATATAGGATCAATTTATAAGGGGAGGAATATTAAAGACTTTATAGCAGGATTAGTAGCTTTTTCTGATGCTACAGGTATTGAAGTTATTTTTAATATTGTAGGAGCTATTGATAATCAAGCATATAACGAAATTAGTGATATTGAAACACCTGAAAAAGTAAAAATCAATGTGATTGGGACTGTGCCACATGAGGTTGCAATAAAATATTTGAAAGAATGTGATATAGCCGTTATTCTAACACATAAGCATGGTAGTGATTTTGCTATACCGGGAAAAACTTTTGAATATATAGGTGCGTGTAAACCAATTATAGCTGTGACGGAAGATAAGGAATTAGTTTCCTTAGTTAATGGAAAATATGGTGAATGTGCAAGTCATAATTCAAACGATATAAAAGAAAAGTTAAAAAAAATTTTGAACAGCCAGTATGATTTTTCAAATAGAATGTTGTATTCTAGAGAAACACAAGCGTCTAAAATAATAAACTATATAGAAAATATTATAAATTCGAACGAACAGTAAATATATACATGCACTTTAAAGTGATAACTTCTGTATGAACACCTTTTTACATGGTTATACTGCTCCTAAATACTCATGTGTAAAAGAAGCGGAAAGGACATGAAACGTCTTAAAATTACAAATGATCACGGCTGGACGCCTCGAACACTTCGGAAACAAGAACGGAAAATCAAAGATGCTTCCCTTCGCGTTCGGGTGACTGCCGTTCGCCTCGTCATGGAAGGGCATCTGGGCAAAGATGTCGCCAAAATGATCAATCTGTGCCGTCAATCCATTGCCATCTACGTTGCACGTTTTAATGAAGGAGGGCTCGATCATTTACTCGACCGTCGGTTGCCACCGGGTCGCGTGCCTTTTCTCACGGAAGAACAACAACAAGAGATCAGACAACTCGTGTTAACCACCACCCCTGTGGATATCGGCTGGGGCATTTCTTCGTCATGGAACACTCGCATATTACAATCTTACATCCAACAAACTTATGGCGTTTCGATGTCACGGGAAGGCATCCGAAAGTTATTGCATCGTCTTCGTTTGTCATGGACACGCCCGACCTATAAGCTCGTCAAAGGCGATTCGGTGCTTCAAGCAGCCTTTGAAAAAGAACTCGAGTTTATAAAAAAAACTAATCACGGACGAAATCGTTCTTCTTCATGTCGATGAGACGCATGTTCGCGCATATCAAGCGCTTCGTACGACATGGGCAGAAGTAGGCAATCAAAAACAAGTGCCAAGCTACGGTCATCACGCCCACGTGTCCATTTTTGGCGCAGTCGACGTGCAACAAGGGGACGTCGTATTTCATCGTGCTTCATGACGTTTCTAGACTTTTTACATTTGTTGAAAGAGAAATATGCGAATCGATTCATCGTGCTTATGTTGGACAATGCGCGTATTCATCATGCCAAGATGGTGCGAGCGTTCCTTGATAGTGAAGAAGGTATTACTTTTCACTTTATCTTTTTGCCACCGTATTCCCCACAGTTAAACCCTATTGAACGGCTATGGAAGTGGCTAAAAGATGAAGTCATTGCCAACGTCTTGCATAGAGATCAAAAAGACATCGCCCAGTCGATTACTCGTTTTGAACAATATGTCTTACAGCACCCAGATGAGGTGTTACGCCGCATCGGGTGTGCTGCGTGAATCAGAGATTAAAATGTCAATTTGGATGTATATAGAATATTAAATATGATTCTGATTTTGGAGGATTGCCAATTGAGAGTTCTTTTTCAAACACGGTTTAATGTATTTGATAGAAAAGGTGGAGACACTGTTCAATTATTAAAAACAAAAGAGTATATTGAAAAATTATTTCCAGATATTCAAATAGACATTATCACCGGACCTAATGTAGACTTATCTAAGTATGATTTAGTACATGTGTTTAATCTTTTGAGACCCCAAGAAACAATATTATTTATACAAAATGCAAAAAGGCAAAATAAAAAAGTAGCATTATCAACTATATACTGGAAGTCTGAGGAATTTGAAAAAAAGGGACAAATAGGTTTAAGAAAAATAGTTAATAATTTATTAGGGTACGAAAGTATTGAAAAACTAAGAGCTCTTTTTAGATATTACTTTGATGGAGAGAAGCATGAAGGTACATTAAAAGTTATTAAAGAAGGATTTCAAAATTTGCAGAAATATATTGTTGAACATTCTGATATTCTTCTACCTAATGGTATAGGAGAAATTTATTTATTAAAGAAAGAATTAAAATTGGATAAAATACCGAATTACGTTGTTGTCCCTAACGCTATAGATAAAAACATTTTTTTCTCTAATAATGATAGTAATAAGATAAATACGGAACGGAATTTAATTTTATGTGTAGGAAGAATAGAGCCAAGGAAAAATCAATTAAATTTGGTTAAGGCAATGCAAGGACTGCCTTATGAACTTTATCTTATCGGGAAAGTTCATAGTACTCAAAAAGGATACTTTAAGAAAATTAAGAGATATGTTAGCAAGAGTAGTAATGTAAAAATAATAGATGAGTTAGATCAGAATGAACTCAGCACATTTTATAGAAGGGCAAAGGTTCATGTTCTTCCAAGTTGGTATGATACTCCTGGATTAGTTTCTTTGGAAGCAGCTGTAAATGGTTGTAATATTGTTGTGACAGATCGTGGTACTACCAAAGAATATTTTGGAGACTATGCGTTTTACTGTGAGCCTAACGATGTACAGAGTATTCGCAATGCAATTATTAAAGCTTTCCAATCAGAGTACAATGAAAATCTTAAAAAAAGAATATTAGAGGAGTATACTTGGGAAAATACAGCAATGAAAACAGTAGAAGCATACAGAAAAATATTAAATTAGTTACTGGGTGATTTATAAATGGTTAATGTTTTTATTATAGGATCTAAAGGCATTCCTGCTAAATACGGCGGTTTTGAAACGTTTGTAGAATACTTGACCAAAAGAAAGGTAAGTGAGGATATCACTTACCATGTTTCATGTTTAGGGGAGAATAACGATGAATTTTATTATAATAATGCCAGATGTTTTAATATAAAGGTTCCTGATGTGGGAAGTGCGAAAGCGGTTTTTTATGATTTATTGAGTTTACGGGAATGTATTCGATATATTAAAGAGAACAATCTAACTAACAGCATTGTTTATATTCTGGCTTGCCGAATTGGGCCGTTTTTTGCTTTCTATAAGAAACAACTAGAAAAAATGGGAGTAAAGGTGTTTGTAAATCCCGATGGTCATGAATGGAAACGAAGTAAATGGAATTATTGGATTAAACGTTATTGGAAATTTTCAGAACGCTTAATGGTGAAACATGCAGATTTATTAGTATGTGATTCGCGTGGGATTGAGTCATACATTCAAGATGAATATAGACAATATCGCCCTAAAACCACGTTTATTGCTTATGGAGCGGATGTGAAGGAATCTTTGCTTGCAAATGACGATTTGAAGTTAGTGGACTGGTATCGTCAACATCAGGTAAAGCCGTTTGAATACTATTTAATTGTGGGACGTTTTGTTCCTGAAAACAACTATGAACTAATGATTCGTGAGTTTATGGCATCTAACACTAAAAAGGATTTGGTGATTATTTCAAATGTTGAGCAAAATGCTTTCTATCAACAGTTGCTTGAACGAACAAAATTTGATCTTGACCCTCGCATTAAATTTGTAGGGACTGTATATGATCAAGAGCTTTTAAAGAAAATCCGTGAACAAGCTTACGGATATCTGCACGGCCATGAGGTCGGAGGAACAAATCCCTCTCTACTAGAAGCTTTAGCATCCACAAAGATTAATTTGTTACTAGATGTTGTTTTTAATAAAGAGGTAGGTGCCGATGGAGCTGTATACTTTACAAAAGAACAAGGTTCGTTAAGTCAATTGATTAATAGGACAGATCAATATGATCAAGGGCAGATAGGGCTGTTAGGAAAAAAAGCAAAAAATCGTATTGTTAGCGAGTATTCATGGAATAAAATTGTCAGCGAATATGAACGATTATTTCTAGAAAGTTAATTAAGGGGCTGTTAGTTAATGAAGGGTATTGTTTTAGCAGGCGGGAGTGGCACCCGCCTTTATCCTTTAACAAAAGCAGTATCTAAACAACTGCTTCCTATCTACGACAAACCTATGATTTATTATCCATTGTCGGTGTTAATGTTAGCAGGTATCCGTGATATTTTAATTATTTCCACTCCTGATGATACGCCACGGTTTGCGGAGCTATTAGGAGATGGGTCACAGCTAGGAATCTCGTTGTCTTACGCCGTGCAGCCTTCTCCGGATGGTCTGGCACAGGCATTTATTATTGGTGAAGAGTTCATCGGTGACGATAATGTTGCGCTTATTTTAGGGGACAATCTTTTCTACGGTCACGGTTTAACTCAGTTGTTGCAGAGAGCGGTTGAGCGTAAAACTGGGGCAACGATTTTTGGATATTATGTCAAGGATCCTGAACGTTTTGGTGTTGTGGAGTTTGATGAGAATGGAAAAGTAACTTCTATTGAAGAGAAACCACAAAATCCCAAGTCGAATTATGCGGTAACTGGACTATATTTCTATGATAATCGTGTTGTTGAAATCGCCAAAAGTATTAAGCCATCTGCACGTGGAGAATTAGAAATTACAGATGTGAATAAAACATATTTGGAACTTGGCGAATTGCATGTTGAAATTTTAGGTCGTGGTTTTTCTTGGTTAGATTCAGGTACACATGAGTCATTGCTTGAAGCTTCGCAGTTTATCGAGACAATCGAGAAACGCCAAAGCTTAAAGGTTGCTTGCCTAGAGGAAATCGCTTATGTGAAAGGATATATTACGCGGGAACAGTTGTTAAAGTTAGCGGAGCCGTTAAAGAAAAACCAGTACGGCCAATATTTAATAGATATCGCGAATCAGAAGAAGAAACCAATCTATTTATAAAATGGCGGGGTGCTTGTTATGAAAGTGATCGAGACTTCACTGCCCGGTGTGTTATTGATCGAACCGAAAATATTCGGCGACCACCGCGGGTTTTTTATGGAAAGCTACAATAAAAAGCTTTTTGCGGAATATGGGCTTGATTTTGACTTTATTCAAGACAATCATTCGTTGTCGCAACAGGCAGGGACGTTGCGTGGGCTTCATTATCAGTTACACCCGAAGGCACAAACGAAATTAGTTCGCGTGACGCGCGGGGCGGTTTATGATGTCATTGTTGATATTCGTAAAGGCTCGCCAACGTTTGGAAGATGGCAAGGGGTTATTTTAAGCGCGGAGAATAAGCGACAATTGCTTGTGCCAAAGGGATTTGCCCATGGGTTTTGTACTTTAGTGGAAAATACGGAAGTGCAGTATAAGGTGGATGAATATTATTCACCAGAACATGATCGCGGCATTCTTTGGAATGATTCGGCATTAGGAATTGACTGGCCGACGGCAAATCCGATTCTTTCGGAAAAAGACGCAAAGCATCCACTATTGGCAGACGCGGAAATTAACTTTGAATGGGAGAGAATGTGATGAACCTTTTAGTCACAGGCGGAGCAGGTTTTATCGGCAGCAACTTTGTTTGTTATATGCTAGAAAAATATCCACATTACAAAGTAGTTAGCTATGATTTATTAACGTATGCAGGCAACCTTGAGAACTTGAAGAATGTCGAAAATCATCCGAACTATACTTTTGTTAGAGGGGATATTAATAACCGTCAACTCGTAGATTATTTAGTTAAAACATATGAAATTGATGTCATCGTTAACTTTGCGGCAGAATCGCATGTCGACCGGAGTATTACCGATCCTAGTGTTTTTGTGAAAACAAATGTATTAGGTACACAAGCGTTATTGGATGTAGCGAAAGAAAATAAAATAAAGAAATATGTGCAAATTTCAACAGATGAAGTGTACGGAACGCTTGGGGAAACAGGGTATTTTACCGAAGAGACGCCATTGGCACCAAATAGCCCTTATTCGGCAAGTAAAGCGGGTGGGGATCTGCTTGTTAGGGCGTATCATGAAACGTACGGTCTCAATGTGAACATTACGAGATGTTCTAATAACTATGGGCCGTATCACTTCCCGGAAAAGCTTATTCCGTTAATGATTACAAATGCATTAGAAGGAAAAGAACTCCCGATTTATGGGGACGGTCAAAATATTCGCGACTGGCTGCACGTCAAAGACCATTGTGCGGCGATTGATTTAGTCATTCATAAAGGGAAACCAGGGGAAGTGTACAATATCGGCGGACATAACGAACGCACGAATAATGAAATTGTACATCTCATCGTTGAAAAACTAGGAGTGTCAAAAGAGTTAATTACGTATGTGGCAGACCGCCTAGGGCACGACCGCCGTTATGCGATTGATCCGACAAAAATTATGAATGAGCTTGGATGGAAACCGCAGTATACATTTGAAACAGGCATTGTGGAAACGATTCAATGGTATATTGACAATGAAGAATGGTGGAAAAACATTAAATCTGGTGAGTATATGAACTACTATCAAAAACAGTATGGTGACAAGTTATGAAAGTAGTTGTAACAGGCGCAAAAGGGCAGCTTGGTACAGATTTAGTCCATTTACTCGCTAATCAAGGGTATGAAGTTTACGGTTATGGACGGGAAGAGTTAGATATTACAAATTCTGACCAAGTGAAACAAGTGACTAGCGAAGTTCGTCCTGATGTGGTCATTCATACCGCAGCGTATACGAAAGTCGATTTAGCGGAATCCGAGCCAGATCAAGCGTTTTTAATTAACGCTTACGGAACGAGAAACGTTGCGGCTGCCTCGGAAGCAGTAGGGGCAAAACTTGTTTACATTAGCACAGACTACGTCTTTGACGGAATGGCAACTACCCCATACAACGAATTTACGCCGACCAATCCACTTAGCGTGTATGGGAAGAGCAAACTAGCTGGCGAGCAGTTTGTCCGCGACTTGCATTCGAAGTTTTTTATCGTGAGAACGTCTTGGGTGTATGGGAAACATGGGGACAATTTTGTCAAGACGATGTTAAAGCTAGCCAAAGAGCGAGATGAGTTAATGGTCGTCAACGACCAAATCGGCTGCCCGACATATACGGTCGATTTAGCAAATTGCATTTTACAGCTCATTCAGACGGAAAAGTACGGTGTTTATCATGTTTCCAATTCGGGACATTGTTCCTGGTATGAATTTGCGAAAGCGATTTTTGAGGAAGCAGATATCGAGGTTAAAGTCAATCCTTGCACGACAAAAGAGTTTCCAAGACCAGCACCAAGACCGATGTATTCAGTGTTTGAACATATGGCATTAAGATTAAATGGTTTTAAGGTAATGCCAAATTGGAGAGATTCTTTGCGTATTTTTCTAAGAAGCATATAGATGAATAGTAAAAAGTACAGTTTATTAAAGTCTCTTATTGGATGAACTATAAAGGGGGAAGAGATACTAAGCGTTGCGATGGAGCTAATTAGTGATTTGCACAAAAGACTCGGTGGTCGTTTTGTTTATGTTGAATGTGAGGATCACCCGAAAAACACAATCATTTTAAGATTGTACAAAAGGGAGAGGTTGTTCAATTGTATTGACGGTTAAGATGATGAAGTGTTCCCTATGCCAATCATAAAAGAAATTTGGTCGCCGCTATATAGCTACGACTACGAAGTTTAACTTCATTTTTCGATTGACGGAAGCGAGCTTTTGTCTTGCTTCCGTCACACTTTTGTGTAACACGGTTGCCCCAAAAATAAGGATTGCTCATGTTGGAGATGCAACATATTTATGATCGATGCTTATCATCATCCTGTTCAAAAGGTGATTGAAACATGTGAAAAAGTATGGCTATCATCCCCCTCTTAAATACACCGATGCTAATCTGTTTTATCGCATTCTTACAAAAAATATTTGACGAGTTGATTTGGAGAGTGAAATGTTTGCTTGAAGAGATAGCGAAACATTCCTTGTTTTTTTTCAAGCTGTATGTTACGCTTCACATGAAAATATCCATGACCAAAGGAAGAGGCAAATGACATCGGGGCGAAAAAGGACAAAACGTATATGGATTGGAGCAATTGTTTTATTTCTTGCGTTGGTAGGGGCATACGTGTTTTCGGTTTATCACAAACTACAACAAACAATGAACGAAATACATGCACCGATTGAACGGGCAAATTCAGACAAACGTCCAGATGCACTATCATTTACAAAGCAACAACCTATCTCGATTTTACTGATCGGTGTGGATGAACGAAAAAATGATCGCGGGCGGGCAGATTCGTTAATTGTCATGACAGTGAACCCAAAAAAACAATCGATAGAAATGGTAAGCATTCCACGAGATACACGTACGATGATTGTTGGTAAAGGGAAAGAGGATAAAATTAACCACTCGTACGCTTTTGGTGGGGTGGAAATGACGCTTGCGACGGTCGAACAATTTTTAGACATTCCAATTGATTATTATATTAAAGTGAACATGGAAAGCTTTAAAGATATCGTAGATGCCGTTGGCGGTGTAACAGTAAATAATGCTTTTTCATTTGAATATGAAGGAGAGTCGTTTCCTAAAGGAGAAATTACTTTAAATGGGGAAAAGGCATTAAAATACGCCCGTATGCGCTATGATGATCCACGTGGCGATTTTGGCAGACAAGATCGGCAAAAACAAGTGATTGAGGCAATTATTAAAAAAGGAGCTAGCTTCTCTTTACTTACAAACTATAATGACATACTTGAAGCGATAGGAAAAAATATAAAAACGAATTTAACGTTTGATGACATGAAACAAATTCAAGCGAACTACAAAGAAGCAAGACGTCATATCGAGCAGCTACACATACAAGGAAAAGGTCAAAAAATAAACGGGATCTACTATTTGATTGTACCAGAGGAAGAACGCGCTGCCATTTCACAACGGTTAAAGGAGCATTTGGATATCGATTTGTAGTATTTCGTCTTGACTTGATAAATAGCCCTATCTTTGGGAATTGGTAAAGTAGAGAAAATGTTTATTAGAGGGCTGTCATTCTTCGGTAGGCAGTCCTTCCCTCCAATTGAATCATCGCCACTCGCTTATTTTCCTCTCTGCGACATTTTTGCTTCTCTTTATTCAAGTATTTTTATAGCTGATTGCCTGCACTGAGGGATTTTTCCGAATAGATGTAAAAGTAAAAAATTTATTTCGATACATGCAGGAATCCAGACGGTAGTAGTGAAAAGAATATATGTGTGGCAAAATAAATGGTTAAATAGTCTTTTTATAATAAGCATTCATCGTTTATGTTATCTGATTGTTGTGAGGAGTTTCGCTTTCTTTTCAATGGTAGATGGGGTACACTTGGACATTATTTGTAAATAAAACATGTAGCATAGTAGGTGGATACATATGATTCGTTCAGTCGAAATTGAAAATTTCAAAAGTTTAAATCATATCGCTTTAAATAATTTGGGAAGATTAAACTTATTTGGAGGTAAAAATAATGTAGGGAAAACGACTTTATTAGAGGCTCTATTTTTATTTTTTGATCGTATGAATCCAAACATGTTAATTAGGCAGTACAATTGGCGTGGGGTGACAGGCATACCTGTTCGATCTGATACGATGTTTGCGCCTATTTTTTATAATTTTGATTTAAAGGAAACGATCAAAATAAAGATTTTAAGAGAACATGGTGTGGAAGAGGTGATGTCCCTTTGTTTTCAAGATGAAAACCAACAAGTGTTTTCTATCCCAATAAACAGAGAAGAGAGTTTTGGGAGTTCTAATGAAGCGATTCAAAGTATGGTGAAAATTGAATATAGGGATGGAAAGCGAGGAGAAAGAGATCTTTTTCATTTTTTCATTAACACGAGCGGCGGATTTGGCATGCAGATTGTACAGGCAAAATTTAAAGAAATACAAAACGCTTATTTTCTCGGTTCTAAAATTCCGTTCAATCCTGTAGAAACAGCGGTTCGATATGGTGAGCTAGATATCCGCGGTGAAGCAGAACAATTATTACCTTATTTACAAACAATAGAACCCCGTTTGAAAAAGCTTGTCTCTGTGGCATTGCCAAATGGTGAATCCATGTTATATGGAGATATCGGGTTGTCGAAAAAAGTGCCATTTGCCTATATGGGAGATGGCTTGTCTAGACTATTAACAATATTATTAGCCATCGCCTATACGAGAGAAGGGATTATTCTTATTGATGAAATTGAAAATGGATTCCATTATTCGAAGATGCCGAAAATTTGGGAGATTTTAATGAAGGCAGCCACAGATTATGGGTGTCAAATTTTCGCAACCACTCATAGCTATGAATGCTTAAGTAGCGCTGTATCGGGAATATCGGAAGGAAACAGGGATTTCCGTTATATACGACTTGAGCGTGTTGGTGAGAAGATCATTCCGAAAACATTTACTTTTTCTGAACTTGAAATGGCTATTGAGCAAGGGTGGGAAGTGCGGTGACCTTGAAGCCGAAGGAGATTACAAGTGAGAAGCTCCTTTTAGTGGAGGGAAAGGATGAAGTGAATTTCTTTGAGGCCCTGCTAGATAAAGCAGGAATTGAAGGCTTCGAAATGATTAACGTTGAGGGGAAAGGAAACTTTATGCAGCATTTGAAGATGCTTTGTTTGTTAACGGGATTTGAGAGAGTCAAAACGTTAGTTATTATTCGAGATGCGGATAACAATCCAGATGCAGCGTTTGCGAGTGTAAAAAGCGCGCTACATTCGATCCACTTGCATGCACCTAATCGACAAAACGAGCTCAAGGAACATCTGGGGAGAAAAGTAGGTATTTTCATTATGCCTGGTAACTTTGAAAAAGGAATGTTGGAAGACTTGTGTATGTCTTCTGTGTCTGATGATCCTGTCATAGAATGCATTGAGAAGTTTTTTGAATGCGTAAAAGGAAAGGGATGTATCCCTAAAAATTTAGCTAAAGCCAAAGCTCATGTATTTTTAGCCTCCCGACCGGAATTAGTAACTAGTATAGGGGTGGCGGCGAAGAAAGGATATTGGAATTTTACGCATCCTTCGTTACAGTCATTGATTCACTTTTTGCGAGAGGCTTAATTTTTTTATGGTGCCTGTCACGCTCCGATGAAGGATAGGGAAAATGAGTGTGGAGGGAGATATACGTGAAAAAAGTTTGGTGCTTTATGTTGGCGTTTGGAATGATGTTTGCGATGTTTTCTTTTGGACATCAAGTTGCTGTAGCTAGTTCAATTGTTGAGGATGACTGGGAAGAAAATGTGGTTTCTGTCTTTGTAAATAGTAAGGAAGTTTTTTTTGATTCTCCACAGCCTCCTTATGTTAAGGATGGTTATACCCTCGTTCCGTTTCGTGGCATATTTGAGGCTCTGGGTGCTACGCTGCTATGGGATGAGGGAACAAAGAAGATTACAGGGCAACTGAATAACCGAAAGATTACGCTTCGCTTAAATGAAAAAACAGCAATGGTCAACGGAGAAAAAGTTCGCTTAGGTGTCCCAGCGTTTTCAAAATACGGGAGAGTTTTTGTACCTTTGCGTTTCATCTCGGAAGGTCTTGGCTGTCAAGTGTTTTGGAATGCAAAGGAACGTGCAGTACATATTTTTTCTTTACAAGGACTAAACGTGACGTATATTCCAACGATTTTGAATGTATACACGAACGACTATCGTTATGGTAACTATTTTGAAGTTGCCAATCGTTATATGTTTGCTGATCAAGGAAAAATACACATTTTGGAGAGTTATGACGGGAAATTATATATTCATCATTTTGATCCGATGTTTCGCTCCCATCAACAAACTGTTATTCCAATGAATTTACCGATATTTGGTGGTTTTCACGCTTCTGACGATGGATATTATTATGTTGTTTATGGGGCTAACAACAATAATGAATCAAACTCAAAAGATGTGTTTTCCATTGTGAAGTATAATAAGGAGTGGAAAGAAGTTGGGAAGCTACGTATTCGTGATGTTTACGTAACACAACCTTTTCATGCGAGTAATTTGGAGATGGACAACCGAAATGGTATTTTAGCTATTCATACAGCGCGTTTGCGTTATACATCTGAAGATGGAAAGCGTCATCAATCGAATATTTCATTTTTTGTTGATACAAAAACTATGACTCTACTCCCGAAAGATAGCTACCAATGGCCGAACAATCACGTAAGCCATTCGTTTGCGACGTTTGTACGGTTTGATGGTGATCGTGTCGTGTACGTAGATCATGGTGATGCGTATCCACGCTCGATTGTTCTTCAAACGGAAGAGGATGGAATGATTACAAATGTCATCGATATTCTTCGTTTTCCGAAAGTAAAAGAGGAATGTATTAATTACACTGGTGCGAAACTCGGAGGATTTGAAGTAGCAACAAACAACTATCTTGTTGTCGGATCGAGTGTGTACCCAAAAAATCCATACAGATTAAGTGAAGTGAAAAATTTATTTATAGCGACCGTGTCGAAAGATGCCGAAGACGATACAGCTGTAAAAATAAATTGGTTGACAAATTTTTCGGTTTCATCTGGAAAATCAGTAGAAGAAGTGCATATTCGAAAGATAAGTGATGATCGCTTCCTTCTTGTTTGGAGTGTGGACGACGATGACGGATTTTCGTCGACATTTTATGCTGTTGTCGATGGGGAAGGTCGCTTAGTGAAGGATCCGAAAAAGGTCGGTATCCCTACCCCAGGAAACATGCATCCGCTTGTCATTGAAAACGATGTATATTGGTATTCATCATCTTATGTAGGTACGTTTATTTATAAACTACATTTAGAGTGAGGATTGTTGGTGACTGTCATACCTTCTAAATAAAAACAGCTCGTCGGCGAGAACTGACAAGCTGTTTTTCTATTTCAAATACAAGATTTTAATCTTAAGGTACATTCCAGCTCGCCGTGTATGACCCACTTGATGCGAACGGAACGGTGTACGTTCGATTTGAAATGCTTTCCCATATCACGTTCCCAGCTTGGTCTTTTTTAATAAACTTAAATTCAATTGCTTTTCCTTGTGGAAGCGCTATCGTTGCTTTCCACGTCGGATAGGAAGATGGATTCATTTTAATTGCATTGGCGGTGTTCCAATTGCCTAGCTCTGGAATGTTGCCGACAACATATACGTTTTGTCCACTTGTTGTTGTTGCATTATTAACTGTAAAGGTAACTTGTGATGTTTTAGCCACCCAAATAGAAACAGATCCGCCGTTTACTTTAAACTCTCCCCAGCCATCAGCGTTAATCGTTACTGTGTCACTTCGATTGCCAGTTAAATCATAAAACACTTTTCCAGCATGTTTTTTACCGACATACATCCATTTACTTCCACCAGGACCGTCGGTAATTAAAGCCGCAAGCCCCGAATTTGGTTTCGCGTCAATTCCTTCACGTGTCCATCCGATAATATCTTGATGATCAATATAATCACGTTGCGTTCCATATGCGTAGTCCCGACGAGCAATTAAAAGCGGGTCAATTTTACTTTTTAATCCCGAGATATTGTATTTCGGGATTCCGTAATAGTCACCGTAAAATACGCAAGGACTGCTTTCTTGCCAAGCAGCCCTAAAAAATGCATTTATTTTAATTTGATCGTCGCCAATCGACTATTTACTTCCTCTATGTCAAAGTGTTCTGGGTTAAAGTCATCTCCGTACCATTCATCATACCACTCGAGAAACTCTTCCCGTTCTTGTTTTCGTTTATCGTTTTGCATGATGTCGATGACATCTTGGTATCCCCAAACGCCGCCAACATCTTCTGGGGGGCACGCTCGTTTTCCTTTGATGCAAATAGGATGTGTCAACGGCTCCATTCTTTTTTCAATCTTTTCTAATGTAATGATATGATCCCAATTGTCTCCAAAGTCATACGTATATAAAACTTTGTCCTTTTCTTCGCTTAAATATTCTTTAATCCGTATTTTTCGAGAATCGAGCATATCTTTCCAAGGGTGTGAAAAATCATCCAGAGGATGTGGCACATCGATGATCGCGTCGCCCGTTTCAAATTGATATAAGTGATAGTTTCCCCAACCCATTGCTTCTTGAATGACGAGATGAAGTTGATCAAATGTGATGTTGCTTGGAACAAGTACCCGTCGCCAAATGGGTGGTCGAATGCCTCGTAACGTAATTTTTAATTGATAAACAGTTTCATTTTTTCGCAAGGTGTTTCCTCCTTTCTTTACTATAATGATAGACAAATTTCTATGTTTTTATAAGAGGGATCTTTCATTTTCTTTCAATAGCTGTATCGTGCAAAAACGCTCACATTTGTGTAAACTGAAAAAAAAGCACGGAGGTTGGCTATGAACATTGTTGTTGTCGGAACAGGATATGTCGGTTTAGTGACAGGTGTGGCGCTTGCACATATCGGTCATCGGGTCGTATGCGTTGATGTAGATGAAGAAAAAGTAGAGCGGATGAAACGAGGCATCTCGCCGATTTATGAGCCGGGTATTGAGCCGTTAATGAAAAAAAATATGGAAGCGAATCGGTTGTTTTTTACGACAGATGGTGCGAGTGCGTATCGAGAGGCGGATGTCATTTATATTGCGGTCGGCACGCCTGAAAAGGAAGATGGTTCTGCGAATTTGACATATTTGAAACAGGCGGTCAAAGACATTGCCTCATCAGTGACGAAAGATGTCATTGTCGTAACGAAAAGTACGGTGCCGGTCGGAACGAATCACGAAATAAAGCGTATGTTTGAGCAGCTGGCTCCACATGTACGCATTGAAGTTGTATCCAATCCTGAATTTTTGCGTGAAGGTTCGGCGATTCATGATACGTTTCATGGCGACCGTATTGTCATCGGTGCGGATGATGAACGAGCAGCGGCTATTATTGCAGACATTCATCGTCCGTTTGGCATTCCGATCTTTCAAACTGATATTCGCAGCGCGGAAATGATTAAATATGCCTCGAACGCCTTTTTAGCGACGAAAATTAGTTTTATTAACGAAATTGCGAACATATGTGAAAAAGTAGGCGCAGACATTGAACAAGTAGCAGCTGGGATGGGGATGGACGAACGCATCGGTGCCTCGTTTTTACGTGCAGGCATCGGTTACGGGGGCTCTTGTTTTCCGAAAGATACGAAAGCGTTAGCGAAAATTGCGGCAAATATCGATCACGATTTCGAATTGTTGAAGGCAGTGATTGAAGTAAACAATAAACAACAACGCAAGCTAATTGAAAAAGCGAAAAAAAGATTTGGGCATCTCGCAGGGAAAAAAATCGCCCTTCTCGGTTTGTCATTTAAGCCAAACACGGACGATATGCGCGAAGCCCCATCGCTTGTTGTTGCTCGTGAGCTTGTGGCGGAACAGGCCATCGTTGTTGCCTACGATCCGATTGCGATGAACAAAGCGAAAAGTGTGTTACCGAAGGAAGTCATATATGCAAGCAGTGTGGAAGAGGCGTTGAAAGATGCGGATGCGGCGATGATTTTAACCGAATGGGATGAATTTCGCCAACTGGACTTATCTGTATATGTCAAGCAAATGAAAACGCCAATTATTTTTGATGGGCGCAATTGTTATGCCCTTGACGATATAAAAAAATATGACATCGAATATGATTCGATCGGGCGAAAGCCGGTGAAATAAAAAAGAAAGCCGAGCGGAAAGATGCTCGCCTTTTCATCGATTTTTCCATATATGTGTAGTAATATTGAAGTATATTACAACGAAAGGAGCTTCTATATGATTTTAGTCGTTGGTGGAGCGGGATATATCGGTAGCCATGTCGTCAAACAATTAGTTGAAACGAAGCCCGTCGTTGTGCTCGATAATTTATCGACAGGGCATCGGTATTTAGTCGATAAACGAGCGGTGTTTGTGCATGGCGATTTAGGCGATCGGGCGACGCTCGTGCGCATTTTTGAAAAATATCCGATCGATGCGGTTATGCATTTTGCAGCAAATAGTTTAGTAGGCGAATCGGTTGCCGAACCGATGAAATATTATAAAAACAACGTCGCTGCGACGTTAACGTTGTTAGAAACGATGATGGAATACGGGGTAAAGCGATTTATTTTTTCATCGACAGCTGCTGTGTACGGTATTCCAAACGTTGATATCATTACAGAGCAATGTCCAACGAATCCGATTAATCCATACGGCCGTTCGAAATTAATGGTCGAGCATATGCTTTCAGATTTTGCATCAGCGTATGATTTACGTTACGTCGTCTTGCGTTATTTTAATGCGGCAGGTGCGCATGAAAGCGGTGAAATCGGGGAAGATCATCACCCGGAAACGCACTTAATTCCGCTCATTTTGCAACATTTGCTTGGATTGCGCGATAAAATTTCGGTGTTCGGTACAGACTACGATACACCAGATGGCACATGTATTCGCGATTACATTCACGTCACGGACTTAGCGGAGGCGCACATTCTCGCGCTACACGCCCTTCTTTCTGATGAGAAAAAGACGGCAGTATACAATGTAGGCAATGGGCTCGGCTATTCGGTTAAAGAAGTGATCGACATGTGCGAACGCGTCACAGGGAAAAAAGCAACGATTGAATATACGGTGCGCCGTCCGGGAGACCCTGCGCGACTTGTCGCATCGTCAGAAAACATTGCGCGTGAACTCGGTTGGAAGGCGACACGTTCGCTTGAAGACATTATCGCAAGCGCATGGCGTTGGCATGCATCGAAAAGAGGTTGATATTTGTTTCCAAATTTGACAACGAATTTAACCCTTCGTTACTCTATCATTAGAACATATATGAAGGGGGATACATAATGAACATTAGCCATTTTTCGATTCGGCGACCGGTGTTGACGTTTGTTTCGATGATCATCGTCATTCTTTTAGGGGCGGTATCGTTGTTTAATATTCCGATGAAACTCATCCCCGATATTCAGCCTCCCGTTGGCGTTGTTGTGGCGACGTATCCGGGAGCGGGGCCAACAGAAGTGCTTGAAAAAGTGACGAAACCGTTAGAAAGCAGCTTAGCCACGCTACCGGGATTAAAGTCGATGACATCGACATCGCAAGAAGGATCGACACTTATTTTACTCCAATTCTCATGGGCGACCGTCATTGATGACATGCAAAATGACGTCATGCAGCGGATCGATCAAACGCCGCTCCCAGATGACGTGCAAAAGCCACGATTTTTAAAATTTGACCCGTCGCAGTTTCCCGTCATTCAACTGACATTAACGAGTAAAAAAGGAACAGACGAGTTAAAATCGTTAGCCCAACAGTTAAAAGCAGAGCTTGCAAAAGCGGAAGGTGTAGCGAGCGTGAACGTATCGGGCACGCTAACAAAACGAGTGCGCGTGCTCGTCGATCAAAATAAACTGCGCACGTATCGTCTTTCCCAACAAGACATTGCAAACTTCATTTCGGCAAATAACGTTTCGTTGCCGGGGGAAACGGTTGTCATCGATGAGCGGCAATTATCGACGCGCATTTTAAGCACGGTGCAATCAGTCGATGAATTAAAGAAACTCGTGATTACGATTGATCCATTGACAAAAAAGCGCATTCGTCTCCAAGATGTAGCGAAAGTCGAACTCGTTTCAGACGAACAACAAACGATCACAAGAACGAATGAACAGCCGTCTGTCTTAATGAGTGTACTGCAAAAAGCAGACGCAAATACAGCGGAAGTGTCCAAAGCGTTCCAAAAACAGTTAGACAAGTTATTGAAAAAAGAGCAGTTTCAACACGTCCGTGCCGATATATTATTTGATCAAGGGGAGTTTATTGAGCGAACGATTCGAAATATCGCGCAGTCGCTCGTGTTAGGTGGAGCGTTTGCGATGGCGGTGCTGTTTATCTTTTTACGGAACATCAAAAGTCCAATCATTATTGGTATCGCCATTCCGTATTCTGTTATTGTGACGTTTGTGCTCATGTATTTTTCTGATTTTACGTTAAACATTATGACGCTCGGTGGACTAGCGCTCGGGATTGGGATGCTTGTCGACAACTCCATTGTCGTCATTGAAAATATTTCCCGCCATTTAGCGATGGGGAAAGAGCCGAAAGAAGCGGCAAAAGATGGAGTAAGCGAAGTCGGAAGTGCTATTGTTGCTTCCACGTTAACAAGCGTTGCCGTGTTTATTCCCGTGTTATTTATTACCGGATTAATCGGTGATTTATTTACCGAATTTGCGATGACGATTGCATTTAGTTTACTTGCTTCATTATTTGTGGCGCTGACGGTTGTGCCGATGCTTGCGAGCCGTTGGTTGCGTCCGCGCAGACGTTATCGTGAAGAGGCGCGGTTATCTTCTGCCCCGATGCGCACGCTCGAACGTAGCTTACGTTGGTCATTGCGCCATCGTTTTGTTGTGTTGTTGGTGGCCGTTAGTTTGTTCGGCGTTGGCGTTGTCGGGCTGACAAATATCGGGATGCAGTTTTTGCCGAATACAGACGAAGGATTTTTCTCGATTCGTGTGCAAACAGATGACGGTTATTCTCTCGAAGCGACAGAGCGTGTCGTCAAGGCGATTGAACATGAATTAAAACGAGTCGATGAGATCGAGACGTATGTAAGCCTCATTGGTTCAACGCAAGAACAGTCATTTCGCGGAACGACGCAAAGCAACGTAGCTGAAATATATGTGAAAATGAAGCCGAAAGATAAGCGCAATCGCTCGGTGTTCGTCGTCGTTGATGAATTAAAATCCCCTGTACAACAAGCGGCGAAAAAAGTGAACAAAACGGCGGAAGTGTCGTTTAACTTGCAAGCATCGACCGGAAGTGCGCCAAATACGTTAACCTTTAGCGTGAAAGATACGGATGAGAAGCGGCTCAAACAAGTAGTCAGTCAAATTGAAAAACGATTAAAGTCGTTAAAAGAAGTGAAAGAAGTGACAACCGATTTGTCAGAAACAGTGGATGAAATTCAAGTCAACATCGATCGGGAAAAAGCGTTGCAACATGGGCTTACGCCTGCACAAGTAGCAATGGTAGCACAACAAATGACGCGCGGAATGACAGCGACACGCATCATTGACACAAACGCCAATGTATATGATGTCACGGTAGAATACGATCGAAATGTGAAAGATTCCGTTGCCGATTTAAAACAATTGCTCGTGAAAAAATCGGACGGATCGTTTGTGAAACTTGGCGACATTGCATCCGTTTCAATTGGAAAAAGTCGCGTCCGAATTCAACGGGTGAATGAACAAAGCGCCGTTCAGTTTACGGTGAAATATAAAAATTCCGTGACGCTTGGCGACATATCGGCGATTGTTGATCGTGAAATCGAAAAGCTCGATCTCCCGTCAGAAACGGATATCGTCTTTAGTGGCGATCGTGAGTTGCTTGAGTCGTCCATTGACGATTTAGCATTAGCCTTTGCGTTGGCGGTGACGTTTGTCTATCTTGTTATGGCAGCGCAATTTGAATCGTTTAAACATCCGTTTATTATTATGTTTACGATTCCACTTATGATCATCGGTATTGCGGGTGGATTATGGATCACGCAAACGCCGATGAGTGTTATGGTCATTATTGGTGGCATCGTCCTTGCGGGTATTGTCGTCAACAATGCGATCGTTCTTGTCGATTATATGAATCAATTGCGGGAGCGCGGGGAGCGAGATATTATTGTCACTGCGGTTAAACTTCGCCTTCGTCCAATTTTCATGACGGCGTTGACGACGATTTTAGGTTTATTGCCGCTCGCCTTTGGCGTTGGGGATGGGGCGGAGCTTAATCAGCCGATGGCGATTACGGTTATCGGCGGACTAATTAGCAGCACCTTTTTAACGTTATTCGTCATTCCAGTTGTGTATAGCTTTACGTTATCGAGAAAGTTTTATATTCAAAAATAAACAGCCGACGCGACCGGCTGTTTATTTTTTTCGCTCTTCTAGTTTTTTTGCCATTTGTTCAAGCAGTTTTTCCCATAATGTTTGTTGTTTCGTTCCTTTTTTCTTCGCCATGTGTCACCTCACGAAAGGGTAAATAGTTCGCGCAATTGTTCGTTCGACAGTTCGGTAATCCACGTTTCGCTTTGAATGAGCTGTTCATTGAGCGCTTGTTTTTTCTCAAGCATATCGTCAATTTTTTCTTCAATCGTCCCGGTTGTAATAAATTTATGCACATGAACAAATTTCGTTTGCCCGATGCGATACGCTCGGTCTGTCGCTTGGTTTTCAACGGCCGGGTTCCACCAACGGTCAAAATGAATGACATGGTTGGCGGCTGTTAAATTGAGCCCTGTTCCACCTGCTTTGAGCGATAAAATGAATATATGAAACTGTCCGTTTTGAAATTGTTCGATCATCTCATCGCGCGTTTGTTTCGGTGTGCTTCCGTTTAAAAAGACGACCGTTTCTTTCAAATGCGTAGAAAGAACGTGTTGGATCATCTCGCCCATTTGAATGTACTGGGTAAAGATTAAGCAACTTTCCCCATTTTCGCGAATTTGTTCAACAAGTTCAAGCAGCTTTTCGACTTTATGCGACCGTTCAACAATTTGTTTTGGCTGCTTTTCTTTTAAATAAAGGGCAGGATGGTTACATAGTTGTTTTAAACTATTTAACATTTGTAAAATGATGCCACGTCGCGCAAAGCCGTCCACTTGGTCAAGTTTTTCAAGCGACTGTTGCACAATTTGTTCGTATAAGGATGCTTGCTCGACGGTGAGCGGGCAATATTCTTTTTGTTCGAGTTTATCAGGCAAGTCGAGCGTAATACGTTCGTCTGTTTTCGTTCGCCGCAATAAAAATGGACGAATGAGTTTTTGTAGTTTTTCCGTTGCTTGCGCATCTCCGTTTTTTTCAATCGGCGTTGCAAAGCGACGTTGAAACTCTGTTTGTGAGCCTAAGTAGCCCGGGTTTAAAAAGTGGAAGATGCTCCAAAGTTCGTTTAGTCGATTTTCAATCGGTGTACCGGTGAGCGCAATTTTATGACGCCCTTTTAGTTTACGAATGGCACGCGCTTGTTTCGTTTGGGCATTTTTAATGTTTTGTGCTTCATCTAAACAAATGACATCCCAATCGATGCTTGCGAGGTCGTCGAAATCTAAATGAGCCAAACTGTATGATGTAATGACGACATCGGCTTCGTTTACAGCGGTAAGAAACGCTTCTTCTTTTGCCCGCGCTTGTCCGTGATGAACGTAAACGTGAAGCGACGGAACGAACTGCTTACATTCTTTTTGCCAGTTGCCAATGACGCTCGTTGGACAAATAAGCAAAGCAGGCCCGTTTCGTTTCTCGTTTTCTTTTACGTATGCTAAATACGCAAGCATTTGTATCGTTTTTCCAAGCCCCATATCGTCCGCTAAGCATCCTCCGAAGCCAAGCTGGCGTAAAAAGACGAGCCAATCGACGCCTCGTTGCTGATATGGTCGCAACGTGCCTTGAAACGTTTTTGGAACAGTGACCGTTTGGATATGGTCAATGTTTTTCATTTTTTTCACAAGCGACGTAAATGAACGGTTTAGTTCGATGTCAATTGGTTCATCGTCTTCATGTTGTTCGTTTGTTTTTTCCGCGAGCGTTTGCATCAGTACGTCGCGAATCGATAAACCTTCTTGTTTGGCTTGTTTCATTAGTTTTTGTACGTGTTGAATGACGGCTGGATCAAGTTGCACCCATTGATCGCGAATGCGGACAAGACGACGTTTTTGTTCAACAAGCTCCGCAAATTGCTGTTCCGTTAGTTCGATTCCGTTTGTAGCGATACGCCAATCGAAATCGACGAGCGCATCGAGTCCGAATACAGATGTTGCGGATGATTTTACACGTGCTTTCACGCGAAGTTTTGTTTGTTTGACGACTTCCCACCATTCTGGAACAATAACGCGCACACCCGCTTCAGTGAGTTCGATTGTCGCTTCCACTAAAAAGCGCCACGCTTCTTCTTCGTTTAGTTGCGTGCGCAACGCCCCATTTTCGCTCAGCCATGGAACGATCGTTTGCCATCGTTGCTGTGCTCGTTCGATATGGCTAACGTACGCCTCCCAAGTTTTTGGCATATGCGGATACACGGTGATGTCGTTTGTTGCTGTGTCAATGAGCACCGTTTCAAGCGACCATGCTTTACCATCTTCCTCTGGTTCATTTAAGCGGATGGCGACGATAAATGGTGGGCGGTTTTTATCCCAGCCAATTTCGGTGAGCCAGTCATGCTCGTCCATGAACGAAGCGCTGTCGCTTGTGAGAACGGGATACGTTTCAGCGATTTGCTGCCACGTTTGTTTGAGTTCCACGTCCAATTGAATCCAGTCGTTTATTGCTTCAGATCGCCAGACGGAAATAAACGGATGCTCATCTTCTGTCGTTCCTTTCCATCCGAACCGTCCTTGTTTCCACGCGTCAAAATCCGGCATGAATTGTTTTTGTTCAATGTCCGCTATGATTTGTTTTGCCCATATTTGAAATTGTTTACTTTGTTCGTCCCATATCGTGTCGATGAATACGTTTGTCGATGGATAAGCAAAAAACGTAAGTGCCTCCCAAGGCGAAAGAAGAACGCCAATATGGTTTCCGATCGTATCGACTGTCGCAAATGTTCCGTGAAACGTTTCCTCGTGCCAACAGAAAACGAGATCTTTCCAATAATTTGGATGTTCATCATCACTATAAATAAAAAACTGTTTTTGTTCATCGAGCCAACGGCTTTTTAGTTCGAGTTGCATCATATGAATTTCCCTTTCCGTAATAAATCTTGAAAGGCACGTAACCGTTTCGTTTGTTCAGCTAATGTTGCGATATATGCTTCCCAGCGAGGCATTTGTTTTAATGCTCGGTAATGGGCGCGCAGCTTGCGTAAATGTTTCATTGCTTGTTCGTATGCGCTACGATTTTTTTGTTCAATATAATGCATAATCGTTTGGTGATACAAAGGAAGAACGAGCGAACGGTCCGCTTGTTCGACTGCTTTTAAATGGAACGGATGAATCATGTCGACCGTTGCTTTTTCAAGCATATATAATTCAATGAGCTCTTTCCATTTTTGTTCATCAAATAAGTAATCGATGTACGTATAAAAACTGTACGGAAGCAGCCTTTGAAGAAGCTGTTCGTACCGTTCAGTTTGTTCATTTTTTGTAGCGATACTATATTGGACATAGGCGGATAGTACATGTTGAACAAACCACTCACGGTCAGTTATATGAAGTGAATATAAGTATGTTTCCACATTTTGTTCGAGCCGATGAAACCAATCAGCTCCACGTTGAATTTGCTTTTTCGCAAATGACATATGCATAAAACGGACGATATGTTCCGTTGCTAAGTATGGAAACGGTTCAATGAGCTGATACGCACGATGATCGTTTTCAAGCAAAAACGACACGTACGAAGCTGCGCCGATAAACGGTATTTTTTCTTCTACGGTTTGTTTCTTATTTAACTGTTCAATCGCCCATGTACATTCCTCTTGGCGATATGTTTCGTCAGTCAATACGGTTGTCCATATGATTTCGTATACATCTAATATTTGGCTAAAGTACGTTAATTCGCCTGATAATACGTTTCTTACGTATGGGATGGTGGCGTATAAAAGCTGTTCATGTCCTTTTGTACGCGGTTTTTTCGCTAAATTTGTGAGTGCTTGTTGTACGGTTGAAGAAAATTGTTCCACATGCCGCTCTTGCATCATTGCGGAGTAGCCCCATGGTTGTTGCGGAATATGAACAAGTTTAATAAATGTAAATAAGGCGGCATGGACATAATATAAATGATCTAAAAACGGCGCTTTTGACTTCGGTCGCTCGAAAGTTGGGAAAAACGATTGAACGAGCCTACGCATATGTTCTTCTTCCGTTACATTGTATAGCGGGATGCGGCGATATTTTTCTTCAAACGATTGCCACCACGCGTCAACGATATTTGCGTTGTTTGACGTATTGCTTCTATCTTTCCCGTTTGGCTTCTGTTGCTGAACGGTTTGTTGTTTCACTTGAATGTCTTTTTGTTTTTCATTGCTTTCTGCTTTTTTTCGGTTTGTCGCTGGTTCTTTCCATGTTCTAATCAAATTCCCGACTGCATCAATTTGATTGTATGCATATAAAAATAACGCAATATTGTGCGGACATAGACCGACAGCTGTACAAGTACACGATGAACCAGCCGCCTGCTTTAACCGAAAAGACGGTTCATACGTATGTCCCTTATCCGTTACTTTCCCTTTTAGCACATTGTCTTCAATCGTCACGTTGTATACATGCCCGGTGCGATACAACTGCCACGCACGTTTAATTAAGTCGCTATGTTTTTTGTACGGTAGCAGCTTCATGACACGTTGAGCCGCTTTCGTCATCAGCTCTTGCGGCAACATCGTCTGTAACATTACAGCATCTCCTTCTCTTAAATTTGTCCTCATTTTAGCATGCTCTCCGTTTGTTTACAAATGGAATAAATCAGTCGTACAACAGGGATAAAAGTGGTAAAATGATTTGTAGATTTCTATTAGGTAGAAAGGGTCCGAATGATGATTAAAACAAATCGTGTCATATGGTGGGGGCTTGTCGTTGCATGGTGTGTGTTGATTTACTATTTTACCGAGTCCCCGCTATTTACCGGAGAACAAACGGCACAATGGATTCGCTATTGGCTTGAATATGTTGGCATTCATACGAACCGTCCGGTGAGCGACGGATTATTTTCATGGAATTTCATTATTCGAAAATGTGCGCATATGACGGTATTTGGAACGTTTGCGTTTTTTGTATGGAAAGCAACGGCTTCCTACCGTGTCGCTTGGTTATTGACGCTTTTTTGCGCCATGTTTGACGAATGGCATCAATCGTTTCAACCAAAGCGAACAGCCCTATTTTCTGATGTCATCATCGATATGATCGGGGCGACGATTGTGTTATGGATGGTTTGGAAGGCAAATAAGCGAGCATAGACGCTCGCTTATTCACTAGTTTTTTTCCACTTTGCGCTTCTTCCTTTACCAATTGGGGTGATTTTTTTTGCTTCTTTTAATTCGTTTAATACGCGATTGATCGTTGCTTCACTAATGTCAGGACAGGCATGGCGAATATCTTCTTTTGTAAAGTATCCGATTTTCCCTTCAATAAAATCTTTAATGCGCTTTCGTTTATTTCCGCGACTTGTTTCTACATAGCCCACACGCTCTTCAAGTTTTTTATATGCCGCAACGATAATCGATAAAAAGTAATGTAGCCAAGGAAAAATATCGTTTTTCCCTTCATGCCAATGAATTGATGAGCGTTTTAGCACGTCGTAATATGTTTCTTTGCTTTCTTCAATGAGCGTTTCAATACTAATGTAACGACCGACTTCGTACCCAAATTTGTATAATAAAAGAAGCGTTAATAAACGTGACATCCGTCCATTGCCGTCGTGGAATGGATGAATGCAAAGGAAATCTAAAATGAAGATTGCAATTGCGATCAATGGATGTACGTCACCTTTTTGAACTGTATCTTGAAAAGTCATACAGAGAAGACGCATGTGCTCATCTGTTTGAAAAGCAGGTACGGGAATGAAACGAATAAACTTTTCCCCATTCGGCAACGTTTCGCTAATATAGTTATCTTGACTTTTCCATTCTCCTCCTTGTGAAGGGACATACTCGTATAAATCACGGTGTAGTTGTTTGATGATAGAAGGGGATATCGGAATGGCATCAGATGAGGCGTGGATCAGTTTCAACACGTTCCGATACCCAGCAATCTCCCCTTCTGATCGATCCATCGGTAACGTCTGTTCTGCCATAATGCTTTTCAGCCGTTTATTTGTAATGATAATTCCTTCAATCGCGTTTGATGATTTTGTTGATTGAATGATGGCTACATTTTTAAGTGTTTCGAGTATTTGGGGGGATTGTTTCTTATACAAATCTTGCTTCCCTTTGTATTCATCAATTTTTGAAAGTAATTGAAGAGTTTCCATCGAATAAGAGAGATGTTTCAGCAACTCGTAATTATAGATGCGCATCATATCACCTCATGTGCAAATGATTATATTAAATTATAGCACACCCAATTATTTTTTATAAAAATATATTCATGAAATAAAAAAAGAGAACATTCCGCTTTAGGCGAAATGTTCATCAGCAGGAAATACAATGCCTGTTTGTTTTCTTGCTTCGTCCATAATTTTCATTGTTGCAAGTGAACGAGCGTGTGAATTGATGGTTGATTGTTTCTCACCACGTTCAATGAGCGTTATAAACTCGAGCGCTTCGTAATACATTGGCTCGTACGGTTGCGGAACGGTGACGTCTTCGATGCGACCGTCACGGTAATGAATATGTACGCGTGTTGGCGTATGGATCGTATCGATGACGATCGTACCTTCTTCTCCTTGAATTTCGGCAGGAGCATACGAGTTTGCGATTTTTGAATACATGACAACTGCATCCATATCACCGTAATCGAGCATGATGCTTCCTTCGCCGTCTACGCCCGACGATAAGCGAACGCTGTGAGCTTGAATGGCTTTCGGTTCGCCAAATAAAACAACGAGCGGATATAAGCAATATACGCCAAGGTCCATCAATGCGCCACTTGAAAAGGCAGGGTTAAAGGCGTTTGCGACCGTTCCTTGCTTAAACGCATCGTAGCGCGAAGAATATTGGCAATAGCTTGCGACGTAGCGACGGACGCGCCCGATTTTTGTGAGATGACGTTGAATCGCTTGAAAGTTTGGTAAACATGTTGTTTTCATCGCCTCCATCAACACGACACCGTTTTGTTGTGCCGCTTCAATCATCGCTTTCACTTCTTTGACATTAGAAGCAAGCGGTTTTTCACAAATGACATGTTTGCCGTGATTCATGAGCATAATCGCTTGTTCGGCATGAAAACAGTTTGGACTTGCGATATATACGGCGTCGATATGTTCGCTCGCTGCAAGCTCATGTAAGTTTGTAAACGTTTCGGTCGCTCCTGTTTTTTCAGCGAAGGCGTTTGCGGTTTCTTGTTGACGAGAATAAACAGCTTGTAAATGAAACGAAGGCACTTGTTTTGCGGCACGAATAAACGTCTCCGTAATCCAGTTCGTTCCGATTGTCGCAAAGCGAATCATTCGTTTTCTCTCCCTTTGATATATGTCCAACCGTCTTGTTGGTACACTTTTTCTTCTTTCATTAATCGTCCGAGCGCGCGTTTAAATGCCGCTTTACTCATATGAAAACGCGCCTGAATGTCTTCTGGATCGCTTTTGTCGCTATATGGCATCGCGCCGCCCCGGCTTTCAAGATAGCGGAAAATGGTTTCTGCATCTGTTTGTAAACTTTCTTGTTTTCGCGGAAGTAGTGATACGTTGATCGTTCCGTCTTCTTTCACCGCGATGACGCGCCCTTCGACAAGTTCGCCAAGGCGTGGCTCACGTCTTCGTTGCGATTCGTGAATAAATCCGACATAGCCAACGTCTGTAATGAGAAAAGATCCTGCTTTAATTAAACGATAAATGCGACCGCGTACGTTTGTGTTAAACGCAGAAGCAGGGGCGGGAACGCTTATTTGTTTCATCGTTTCTTCATCTGCCAATTTCGCGAGCAGCCGCCCGCGTTTATCTACTTGAAGCGAACAGTACAATTGATCTCCTTTTTGCGGCCAAAGCGCTGGAAGCGGCGGTAAGTCATCGAGCGATAATAACACGTCTTTTTCAATGCCAATATGAACGAAAACACCTAATTGTGGCACGACATCGACGACTTCAACCCAACCGTATGATGACGTCGTAATGAGCGGTCGTTTCATCGTTGCTCGCATACGCCCTTCATGATCGTGATATAAAAATACGTTCACCTTTTCGCCGATTTGTAATTCGCCTTCACATTGACTTTCATGAAGCAAGGCGCTTTCTTTTTCATTTGTGACGATGTAACCGAACGGTTTTTGTTCTTTCACTTGCCATGTAACAACTTGTCCAATCATGTATCTCTTCCTTTTTTATTAGTAGTTTATTTTCCATTGTACACGATAAAAATGAAAGAAACAAAGGATGTATCTTCTTTCATTTTGGCGTGTTACAATGGAAGAAAAAGCATTGGGGTGAAAAGGATGAGCAAAGTAGCGCGAAATGCGTTATGTCCGTGCGGGAGTGGGAAAAAATATAAACATTGTTGTGGAAATAATGTCATTTCTATTCATAAGCTCGTCGACCAAGAGGTTGAGCAGCATATGCATGATTTCATTCGCTATGCCGCTTTCGAACATGAGTCATTTTTATATCAACATACAAAAGCATACATAAACAAAAAAGAACGTGACGAAGATACACTTATCATTTTTCGATTTTTCATTAGCACATGGGTCATGTTTTTTAAAAAAGATATGCGCGGTATGACGATTCTCGACTATTACTTGAGCACCATTCGTAAACGCGACGTTCGACCATCTGTGCTATCTATTTTGACGTCTTGGAAAGAAGCTTTTCCGTCATTTGTGCAAATCGATCATATCGACGGTTCCCTCGCATTTGGAACAGATCTTATTACAGGTGAAACAAAACAAATAAAGTTTTTAGATCAGCATGTTGATTACGAACTCAAAATAGGACAGGTGATTACATGCATTTTCGTTCCACATGGGATATATACAACTTGTTTTTCGACATTTTTCCCTATGCCGACTGTCGCTTCGAATGCTGTGAAACATTTTGTGCAAACACATTGGGAGCAATGCAACAAAGACATTCACCAATGGATTGAGCAATATCCATATATTTTCCAACAATCTTTATCTATTACACTCATTGATACGGACGAGCTGTCACCAAAACATCAAGAAGTATTAACGATACTCGAACAAAAAGCAACCATTGACGACATGAGTGCGATGGATACAGTACGCATCATATGGCGCCAATATTGTCGTGCGAAAAACCCGAATATTCGAAAACCGGAAGTATACGCGGCTGCGTTGCATTACATTCTTTTGGAAACGGCTTTACAAGAAGAGTGGATGTCGCAAAAACAACTTGCGGAGGTTTATGGCATATCAGCAAGCACGCTTTCTAGGCGCATTGATGATTTATATACCACTCTTGAAGATTTAGATTTGATTTTGGAAGAGGAGATCGACGAATTAGCCGAGGCGCTTGGGGTAGATGAAGACTGGGACGACGAGGATTGGGACGATGAGGATATCTTTGAAGTATGTGAGGATTGTGATGAAGAGTAAAAGGGAGCAAAAGGCTCCCTTTACAGTTTATTCAACGCTTTTTTTAATAGTGCGTTGCGTTGCGCTGATTTTTGTTGTTCGTATATTTCCTGAAATTCCTTTGCATGATTTGGGCTAAAGCCGTTCTTTTTTAGTTCGTTTTCTAGAGCGTTATAAATGATGTTGAATGCTGCATCTGTTTTTGCCTCAAGCTCTTGCGCTGCGGTGTTGTATTTGACGAAGAAATAATTAAACGATACAGATTGTCCACTCTCTTTTCTTTCACGATACTCCGCAATGGCATGATCGACGAGAGCATCAATTTTTGCATTGGCTTGCTGTTGTAGATGCTCAAACGACGGACGATATTTTTCTTTAATACTTGCGACGGTGATTTGTTGGATCGGCTCGTTTTGTTCATTTGTGTTATTTTGTTTGTTTGGTTCGCTTTCATTATTTGTTCCTTTTTCATTGGATGGAGATGATGATTCATTTTTCCCTTCATGTTCTGTTCCATTGTTGTTTGATGGATCGTTTCTGTTGTTTTGTTTCTTCGTTGTAGATGATTGTTGGTTTCCTGGTGTAGATGATTCGCTGTCATCAGGCAATAAAATCTCGTACTCTTCTTCGACAATTTCAGCTACTTTTTCATCTTCTTTTTTCAAGTCTACTTTTTTATTTGTAAGAAAATAATAATAGACTCCTGCACTCCCAAGAAGCAAAACAACGATGCTAAATGAGATAATGATCCACTTTTTCACTTGAATGATCTCCTTTCTCTTGTTCCACTACTATGTTTATGATACACGATTTTAATGGAGAATGAACATAGGAGAATGAAATGAAGTGAAAAATGGAAATGCATCTTGATATCGTCATAGAATTGAAGTACTATAAACTTATGGAAATAAAAGTATAGAACACATTTGTTGGTATTTTCATATTTACATATATTTAAAATGAGGTGATGAAATGAAAAAGTATCCATGGAGTCAAAAGGCATTGCGGGCGATGGTTGCTACAACGGTTGCTTTCACACCAGCGGTTGCGATTGGCGGACAAGCTACACATGTTGAAGCAGCACAAACAGTTGATCAAAAAATTGATCAGCTAGCTAATCGATTTTATATTTTTTACAAAAATGCTGATGCGACGACTTTGCAAAATGCAAAGAATAATATTAGTACTATTCAATACTCTCATATTTCAAACGCTGTTAGTGGGCTATCATTAAGTGAAACGGATAAACAAAATGCACTTGTTGAACTTATTAAAGGTGTAGCCAATGTCATTTATACGAAACATGCGACTTCGACTGATCTTGCACAGGCGGTAAAAAACTTCCGTGCAAATTATGCGGATGAGTTTAATACGCTGTTTGATGAAGCAAACAACGTCACAGCAGATCAACTCATTGATTTCGTATTAGCCATGGAGTCTAATTTAGAAACTGCTATTATACAAAATGCAGTGAGATCAAATGTATCGTATTCGTCAATCATTCAAACTGCTGTGCAGAACACATTAAACACAGGGAGTTTTTCTACTTTACAAGGTAAGCTTAATTCTGTTGGTTTGTCTGTTGAGAAGTTATTCCAATTGCAATCGAATTTGAATGATCAAGTTATTGATACAAATAAACAAGCGCGTTCCACGATGCTTCAAAGTGCATTTACAGAGAAGGGCGCGACAATTGCTAATATAGGAAATGAATATGAACTGCGTGTTCCGATTGTTCAAGGAAGTACCACAACAGTTAACTTAACAACATCTATTCAATGGGAAACATCCAACCCAACGATTGCAACATTTAGTGGTAATGTCTTGACTGTTCGTCAAACAGGGACGATTGATGTTTTTGCTAAAATTGACGGGATAACAATCGCCAAAAAGACAGTTTCAGTTACATCTGGTAGCACAGGCGGTGGTGGCAGCACAGGCGGTGGTTCTGTTGTAACCCCTCCACCAACTACAGGAGCGGAAAATGGTAAAGTGAGCGTTGGCCAAGATGCGGTAACGACAAAGGAACAAACAAACAGCAAAGGACAAAAAGAAAAAGTAACCGAAGTGAAAGTAGAGAAAATTGCGGACATTGTTAATCTTGTTTCAGCTCAAAATAAAGAAATCGTGTTAGGCATCGGTACGCTTGTTGCGAATGAGGTGGCGAAAGCGGAAGTGCCAGCGAAGCTATTTGTGGACGCTGCTACAAAAGAGTCAAAAGCGGTAGTGAACGTTCAGACCGATAAAGCATCATATAAGTTACCTGTGGCAGAAATGCAAGCGAAACTTACTGAACTGGCACAAAAGCTAGGTTCAAGCATAGATAATATAAAAATTGCGATTGAAATGATAAAAGTAAACCCACCTCAAGGAGTATCTGCGGTATCCGATGCGGTGGAGTTTCACATTGTTGCTACAGCGAACGGAAAGAGCGAGGCAATCACACGATTTACACAATATGTGGAACGTGAATTAAAAGGTTCGAAAATGTTTATTCCGCACCGTTCGGTGGCGGTACGAGTTGATGCAAACGGCAAGCTTGTATCTGTACCAACTGTATTTAACGGCGATCAAGCAACGGTAAAATCACTAACAAACTCCACGTATGTCGTTGTTGAAAATAATAAAACATTTGCGGATGTAGATGGCGGAAAAACATGGGCAGAAGCATATGTTGAGGCGCTTGCATCCAAGTATATTATTAAAGGAAAAACAGATCAAATGTTTGCGCCAAAAGAAAAAATGACACGTGCGCAATTTGCTGTTTTACTTGTTCGTGCGCTTGGATTGCCAAGTGAGACATATGATAAACGATTCAAAGATGTGAAAGGAACAGAATGGTTCAACGAAAATGGCGAGCTTGCTGCAGCGGTGAAATATGGCATTATTCAAGGAAAAGGTAATGGTGTATTTGCACCGAATGCGCCAGTAACTCGTGCGGAAGCAGCGGTCATGTTCAAACGAGCGCTAGAACTTTCATTCTTGAATTATGATAAAACACAGTTAAATACAGCGAAAAAAGTGACAGATTTTAAAGATGCTACAAACATTCAGGCATGGGCAAAAGAAGGCGTCGAAAAAATGTACCAAGCTGGTATTTTCACTGGACGGGAGAATAATCGTTTTGTGCCAGGTGGCTACATGACGCGTGCAGAAATTGCAAAGGCGTTGGCGGAGTTTTTAACATCTGCGAAACTAATGAATAAAGTACAATAAAAGGGAGCTGCTCGCTCCCTTTTTATATGAGTTCAATGCCTTCTAAAATTTTGCTTGCAAAAAATCCACTAATATGATGAAGCGCCTCAAGCACGACTTTTGGATCGGCGTCAAAAAAGTCTTTCATCATCGGTTGGTTTTGTTCGTGAATGAAAGCGAAAATGAAATCTGTTTTGATTCGATTGCCTAACAATACAGGGCAATAGCTCAGTTCAAGCTTTCGTTTTATATTTTCCTCGTCACCGAAATGTTTGCGATATACTTCGCGCAACGTTGGCAATTGTTCTTGAATTTTTTTATGTGCATCTGTTACCCATGCTTGCACCGCTTCAGCAGGTGGAAATTGTTTATGAAGTAAAATGAGTTCAAAAATTTTGTTTAATGCAAAGCTTGACTCTGTCGCAAAAGCAACGTTCGTTAAAAGCAATCCGACATACTCTTCCTCCGTTTTCGTTTCTAAACGCATGTTCATGAAAATCTCTAATATTTCCGAGTGTACTTTCGTCTTCGTCCAATCTTTTGTTAATTGTTGAACGAGCGCCATGACAGCTCGATTAACCGTATCGTTTGTCCATTCCATCGCAAATGCAACCCTTTCTTTTGCATGTATGTATACCATTAGTTTACCAATGTTATGGCGAAGAAGAAATAGTCAATGTCATATTCATTGTGATATGATTAATAATGTTGTCGAACAATCGAATTAAAGGAGCGTTTTGTATGTCGTTTCAAACGGTTCACATACTTGGAGTTCCGTTTGTACGTGCGACGATGGATGAAGTTGTTTCCGTCATTCATGCGCACGTCAAACAACAAAAGCCGTGCTTTATCGTGACGGCGAATCCTGAAATTGTGATGAAAGCAAATGAAGAGCCTACATATATGGCAACGATTCAACAAGCCGATTATGTCGTTGCTGATGGGATCGGGGTCGTGAAAGCAGCTGAATGGCTCGGAACACCGCTTCCGGAGCGTGTCGCTGGTTACGACGTGTTATGTCGTTGTTTACAGCTCGCCGATGAGCATCAATATCGCGTATATATGATTGGCGCGAAAGAAGAAGTCGTGCAAGCGGCAGCACAACATATTCGCCATCGTTATCCACATGTTCGTTTAGTCGGAGTACGTAACGGTTACTTTGACTGGAACGATAAGACGATTGTAGAAGAAGTGAAACAAGCAGCGCCCGA
The DNA here is from genome assembly GCF_014201515.1 of Anoxybacillus mongoliensis. GTDB lineage: Bacteria > Bacillota > Bacilli > Bacillales > Anoxybacillaceae > Anoxybacillus > Anoxybacillus mongoliensis. Next base: position 65,134 of record NZ_JACHEQ010000010.1, on the reverse strand, counting down.
TTTTGTATTTGTTGCGCTCGGTATGGGAAAACAAGAACAATGGATCGCTGAACATATGCATACAGTCGGGCGCGGTGTCTGGATGGGCGTTGGCGGAAGCTTTGATGTGCTCGCTGGAGTAGTTAAGCGAGCACCTGAACTATGGATTCGCCTAAATCTCGAATGGTTGTATCGCTTAGTAAAGCAGCCGACGCGAGCAAAACGGATGTTGGCATTGCCACGCTTTGCGTGGACGATTTTAAAGCAAAAGGTTGTCGGAAAATGAACCAGTCATTTGTAAAAGGAACGATGATTTTAACGATTGGCACGATCATTTCGAAAGTGCTCGGCAGCATTTTTCGCATTCCGTTACAAAACATTGCAGGAGATAAAGTGCTTGGCATTTTTAGTCTCGTTTATCCGCTCTATATGGTTGCGCTCATTTTATCGGTTGCGGGGATTCCGATTGCTGTATCGAAATTAATTTCGGAAGCTCGTGCGCAACAAAAAGAAGATGAAGTGGCGCGCCTCGTGCAAACCGCAAGCATATTGGCATTTAGTTTCGGGGTGCTCAGTTTTTCACTTCTTGCAGGAGGCTCATCATGGATTGCCAAGGCGCTTGGCGGTCAAGAGGCACGATTCGCCATTATTGTCGTATCAACGACGTTGCTTATTTCACCGTATATGGCTGTATATCGTGGGTTTTTCCAAGGACTTGAAGATATGAAGCCGACTGCCGCATCCCAAGTGCTCGAACAATTCGTGCGCGTCGCTTTTATTTTACTTGTCGCTTTTTATATGGTGAAAGCTGCATATGCCGATGATATGATCGCCGGGGGAATTATGATCGGGTCACCGCTTGGTGCGCTCGCAAGTCTCGTATACTTACGGGCGTTGTATGCCCGCTCTCCTTACCGTCCGAAGCGCGTACGGCTTTCACGTGTGCAATGGATACAGACAAGCAAAACGATTTTAGCTTTGTCGATTCCAATTGCGTTTGGTGCGCTTGCGATGCCATTTTTAAATTTAGTCGATTCACTCTCCGTGCCACTTGCTCTTCGTTGGCATGGGACAGAAATGGGCGAAACGAGCTACTTATTCGGACTATATAGTCGTGGAACAGCACTTGTGCAAATAGCAACGGTGTTTTCATCTTCCCTTGTTCTTCCGCTCATTCCGCTTTTAAGTAAGCAATTAGCAAAAGGGGAAACAAGGCAAGCGCAACAAACGATTCAAAAGTCGTTCGAGCTATCGCACTTTTTATCATGGCCAATCGCAGCTAGCTTAGCCGCTCTTGCTGTTCCTTTAAATATCGCTTTATTTACAAATAACGAAGGAAGTTTGACGATGGCTATCGTGCTAGCAAGCTCCGTATTCACATCGCTTGCATTGCTTGGAACAGGCATTTTACAAGGGATTGGCGATTCGAAACGCGCTGCAGTCATTATCGTCATCGGCTGTTTCGTAAAATGGGGAACGAACGTCTTGTTTATTTCATGGTACGGATTAATTGGTGCTGGTATTTCGACGCTTGTGACATACGCGTTTATTACATGGATGAACCATGTTGCCATTCGCCGTCGTATGTCGCTCGTCTTTTGGAATCGAAAAATGTTCGTATATTTCTTTGCCTCTGTACTAATGGGCGTAGGTTTATTTTTTATTTCTCCGACGTGGGGAAGAATGGCTTCGCTTGTTTATGTAGCGATAGCAACAATCGGAGGCGGTTTGTTTTATTTTGGAATTGTACTCGCGCTCGGTGGGGCAACCCTTCAAGAGCTTCGCCAATGGTTGAATCAAAAGAAGAAAGGATGAAACGTGTGAAAAAATGGTTGTTGATTATCATCGCCATTTCGCTTATGCTGATCGCCCCAGCACTCAGCAAGCGGCATGAGGCAGAGTGGAACAATCGAACGTATGAAATGATCATGCCATACGATGAAATTGAAGTATGGTTGCAAGAAGAAAATGAAACAGATGTATGGAAGCAACTAAAAGAGGCAGGTTTAACGACGGTTAGCGTGGAAGCAGAAACGCTTGATTCGCTCGAAAAATTAGGACATGTTCTGTTGTTAAAAATGGACGAATTTAAACATACACTCGTTTTATCGAATGAAACGGTCGATCATATTCCTTCGCGCGGACTTGTCGTTTATCCGCTTGATCAGGCGTTCCCGATCGTTTCATCGCTACAAGCAACGTTTGGTGACGATGTCAAGGCCATGCAAGTAAATGGAAAAACGTATTATGTTATCGAAGGAAATGCAAAAAAAATCGAACGCGTTCCACTCGGATATGACGAAATGAAAATCGCTCGTCTCATTGAACAAGGCTTGATGGTCGTGCTTCGTGTTCCAGATGCCCGTGATATGAACGAAGCAAGTGTCCGTGTGCTTCGACAAATCGAAACGTTAAAAAATGAACATATATCTAAACTGTTGCCGACGGGAGAAGAAGTGGCTGGGTATCCGACCGATGTCGAAAAATGGGGAAAAAGATGGAAGAAAGCAGGATATGCGTTGTTGTCCACCGAGTTTTATGAAGCAAAAGGATTGACGACATTAGCGAAAGCAATGAATGTGGACGTCGTTCGTTTGCATAGTTTAAATTTAGAACAACGAAAACCAAATGAAGCGGTGGATGTTGCTATTCGTGCGATTAAAGAGCGAAACATACGCGCGTTATTTGTTCGTCCGTATACATCCGCAGGAACAGTACAAAATATTGAAAAAACAGTCGCTGTGATGAAACAAATCGTTCAACATATGCCAAGTCATTATACGCTCGGAAAAAGTGAACCGTTTGCGCCAATTGAACGCTCGAATATAGCAACGATCGGATTGATTGTTGGGGCGACAGCTTTCGTTTTTCTTGCGATTCGTTCGCTCGCGTCACCGATGCTGGCATCGCTTGCCGCTGGCGGAACGCTCGTTCTAAGTATTGCAGGAACGGTGTTGGCGATAGATTTAGCCTTGAAGGCAGTCGCCTTGCTTGTTGCTATCATCACCCCAATATATGCCGCTAAACCTTCTTCCGTTCGGGAAGGCTGGCGCGGAACGTTTATGGCATACGGTCGCGCCATCGCTATTTCGTTTGTCGGAATCAGTTGGATTGTCACGATGTTGTATGGCAATGAGTATATGGCTTATGTCGGTGAAGGGTTTCGAGGGGTGAAACTCGTTTATGTCGTTCCGCTTGTAGCGATGGTTGTGCTCGTTTTACCTTCGATCATTCAAGAGCCGCTTCTTCCGTTTATAAAACGGCTATGGAAACAGCCGATTACGATCGGACATGTCGTTGTTAGTTTCTTTGTTTTTGCTTTGTTAGCGTATTACGTGTTACGTTCTGGCAATACAGGTACGGCGAGCGGGCTTGAGTTAGCAGCGAGACAAAAGTTAGAAGAATGGTTATATGTACGCCCACGTACGAAAGAATTTTTGCTCGGTTTTCCAGCGTACATGCTCGCTTTATTTGTCATCAATAAACAAAAAAAATTAGGGTCTATTCTTTTTGTTGTCGGAACGATCGGATGGTTGTCAATAATAAATACATTTACACATTTGCACATCCCACTTTTTATTTCATTCATTCGTACAATGTATAGTCTTGGACTTGGGCTATTCATTGGTATTGTGCTTATTTACGTATATGAGTGGGTATGGAAAAAGGTGATACGATGAACATTGTCATTTCTGGATATTACGGTTTTCATAACGTTGGCGATGAAGCAATTTTATATGCGATTATTCAAGCGCTTCGGGCACATGATCCAAACGTGCAAGTGACGGTGCTGTCAAACGATCCGACATTTACAAAACAAACGTATGGGGTTCGTGCGGTCAATCGTTGGCGAATCGGTGACATCATTCAAGCTCTTCGTGAAAGCGATGGCTTAATTAGCGGTGGGGGAAGTTTGCTTCAAGACCAAACGGGATGGCGTAGCATTCCGTACTATACAGGCGTTATGCAAATCGCTAAATGGCTCGGCAAACCGGTCATGGTTTACGCGCAAGGCATGGGTCCTGTGTCTAAAAAACAAAATCAATGGCTCATGAAATGGACGCTCAATCAAGTCGATCGCCTAACGGTGCGCGACGAGCCATCTGCCGAGTTATTAAAAACGTTAGGGATAAAAAAGCCGATTACGGTCGTGCCTGATCCAGTCATGGGGCTAAAGCCACCGACATCCCCAACAACATGGTGGAAAGAACAATCGTTTACACGTCCTGTCATTGCTGTTTCGGTGCGCGAGTGGGCGCGTGGTCGTGATTTTGAAAGAAAAATAGCCGTTGCACTTGATCGCTCGGTTCAAGCAGGCTTTGATGTCGTATTTATTCCGATGCATGGGCATCACGATGATGAAACGTCTCGTCGCGTATTAGCCATGATGAAAGAGCATGCCGTCGTTGCACCTTATGATGCAAGCATTGAAGAAAAAATGGCGATGGTCGCAAGTTCCCGATTGCTTGTCGGCATGCGCTTGCATGCGTTAATTTTTGCAGCGGTCGGTCATACACCGTTTGTTGCTTTATCATACGATCCGAAAATTGATGCATTTGCCAATCAAGCCAATCAGCCCGTATTTGCACATGTCGAGGATGATCATTGGGATGGAGAAGCACTATTTTCGTATATTCAGCAATGTATAGCTCAACATGAACAACAAAAAGAAATCTTGATTCGTGCTGTCGCACCGCTCCAACAAACCGCCCAACAAACTGCCGAAGAGGCGCTTGCATTGTTTCGAAATAAAAATTAGGTCTAATGGCCTAATTTTTATTTTTTTTATATAATTTTTATGAATCGTCTGATAAAATAGAAAACAATATGTACATCTTGTTTTCATAAGGAGCGTGGATGGCGCGATGTTTACGTTCGGGAAAAAGCTACTCAATCGGTTGCCTTTTAGTAAAAAATTCGTGTTGTTAGCGACGATTTTTATGTTTACGTTGTTTGCAGTCAGCGTGCTATATCTTCGACTGTTAATACATAAAGAAACGTTTATTGAGAAAGAACAACAAGGTATCGCATACATCGCTCCGATGATGGATGCGATGTACGGTATACAAAAACATCGGGAACATACAACGACTGTCCTTCTCGGTCATGGGAATGAAGCGAGCGTTGCTGAAGCGCAAAAAATGATAAAAAAATCCATGACCATGATGCAAACCGTCCATAAACAACAACAAGCTTCGTTTATTGAAGAAGAACAATGGAAACAGCTTTTACAACAAATGAACGACATACAAGAAAATTGGAAAACATTCACTGTATCAGAAGCAACGAAACGTCATAATGCGCTCATTTACGACTTGCAAAAAATGTTGCTTCACGTTGCCGATCGCTCGAACGTCTCGCTTGATAATGATATGAACAATCATTATTTAGCGCGTCTTGTAGTCGAACAAGTTCCATTGCTTACGGAAACGATCGGGGGAGCGCAATCGTTTGCCGCAGAGCTAACGTTAAAAAGTGAATTGTATGAAATCGAACGATCGAAAATGACGTATTGGACGAACGTGTTAGAAACAGCGATGCAAACCGTTAGCCGTTCAACAGCGCCGCTTTTTGTCGATGATGAACCGCTACGTAAAAAAGTGCAACAATACAACGATGTCATTTCGACAGATTTATTAAGCATGGTGAGTTTGTTTCAACGTGAATTTTTACAAACGAATCAAATTTCGTTAACGTCGGTCGAGTTATATGAGAAAACGAACGGTGCGTTTGAAAAATTACATGAGCTTTCCCGCTTTTCACTAGATGCGTTCCAAAACCATTTACAACATGAATATGAGGTAATCATGTTTGAAAAATGGGTGACAATTGGTGCCGGTGCACTTGCGGTGGCGGTCGTCATTTACTTATTTATTGCTTTTTACATGGCGGTACGGGAACAAATTGCAACGATTGAACAAGCGAGCATGCAAGCGGCAAGCGGTGATTTAACGGTGCAATTGTCCGTCATGTCAAACGATGAATTTGCTCGAATTGCTCAGTCATTTCAATCGCTTATTACTTCATTCCGTTCCATGATCGGTGCGAACCAACAATTGACACACGACGTATCTGCATCCGCGCACGAATTAACCGCCATTACAGAAGAAGCGGCGCACGCGATGGAACAAGTGGGAGCGACGATGGAAGAAGTGGCAGCGGGTTCGAGCAAGCAACGCATGTGGGCGCAACAAAACGTCGAAGCTGTTCATACGCTTGTCGATGATACAAACTATATTTTATCTCGCTCACAACAAGCGGCAGAAGCGGCGCGGGCGATGACGAGTGAAGCGGAAAAAGGAACGGCAGCGATGGATAAAATGATCGAACAAATGAAAACGATGAACGATTTCATTACGCAATCGAGCGAATGGATTCAAGCGTTGCATCAACGTTCCGCTCATATCGCTCAAATGGCGACGATGATTACAAATATTGCCGATCAAACAAATTTACTTGCGTTAAATGCAGCGATTGAAGCAGCGCGCGCAGGCGAGCACGGACGCGGATTTGCCGTTGTGGCAGATGAAGTGCGGAAGCTTGCGGAACAATCGTCTTTATCCGCAAAACAAATACGTGAACTATTACAAGAAGTACAAACAGATACATCGCAATCCGTTGAAGCGATGCAACAAGTGCGGCATGAATCGGAAAAAAGCATGACATTAGCGCGTGAAGCAGATCAGACGTTCGACCGCATTCAGCAAACGACAAACGAAGTGATGGTTCAAATGGACGATGTCGCTCAAAAAATTGCGGTCATGACGAGCGCATTTGACGATCTTGCTTTGACGATGAAAGAGACAGAAACGATCGCACAAGAAGCAGAAAGACAAACACAAACGGCAGCCGCCGCACATGAACAGTTGCTTTCTGCTGTGCAAGAGATTGCTGCAAATGTACAAACGTTAAGCGACAAAGCGCAACATTTAGCGGAAAAAGGGAAGCAATTTATCGTTTAATCTCGGAGTTTTCCGAGATTTTTTATTGTTAAAATTATGAAAATTCATTATAATGAAGGCGAACATATATTTGTGAGGGGGAGTTTAGATGGAACGGATGGAAGAATATATTATTATGGAGGAAACGGCTGCCCTTGTGCCAAAATACGATGAATACGGTCGGCTTGGCACGATTGTTTACGAACTGTACAATACGTACAACGTCGAGCGATCACCGAAAGAAATTATGCAACAAAGTTGCCGCTACTACGGAAGTACATATGAAGGAAAAGTACATGCAGCAAAACATATTCTCGGCATTCGGCAAATGGTTCCGATCTCCGTTTGTGAAGCACTTCGGCTCTATTTCTTTCCAACATGTTCTCCTGACAGCGATCGATGCATATGGATTGCACAATCCCACATCAAGACGATACAACCGTATGAAAAAAAGAAAACGAAAGTCATTTTAAAAAATAAACAAGAACTCATTGTTGATATGCAAAAAGGAACGTTGGAAGGAAAAATGTATAAAACGGCGATGCTTATTTTCACATTGCAACAAAGAATGATGAATAACTATGAAAAATAGTGTATAATATTTCGAGAGTAAGAAAGAAAAGAGGACGATTATGCGGACGTTGCGAGGACATCATTTATTATGTGTGCACGGATTTCAAGGGATGGGGTATAGCGAATCGTTCGTGGAAAAGATGACGGAAATCGTTGCGTTTATGCGCGATGATCATACGGATGGTCCGATTCGCGTTATTGCAGCTCTCGATGAAGCATGTTATGCGTGCCCGCATCATGGAGTAGACCGCTGCGAAGCGGACGAGGAATCAAATGATCATGTATTAGCGATGGATCACCGTGTACTAAAACATTTACAGCTCGAAGAAAACCGAGTATATATGAAATCCGAGTTAATTGAACGAACGAAGCAAGTGGTTGAACCGGATGACTTAGATGTACTTTGCGCAGGGTGTTCGTGGTTATCGTATGGAGTTTGTAAAGAAGGGATACGAAAATTGAAAAATTTTTCTGACAAAAACGATTGAAGATGTGCTATGATAATGAAATAAAAATAGAAAGAAAGGGTTATGGCATATGAAAGTAGCAAAATTCGGGGGAAGTTCTGTCGCCAATGCACAGCAATTTCAAAAAGTAGCCAACATCATCACATCAGATGAAGCGCGCAAGTTTGTTGTCGTCTCTGCGCCGGGAAAGCGATGTAAAGATGATACGAAGATGACAGATTTGTTAATTACACTTGCCAAAAAAGTAATAGAACATGACATATACGAAGGGGTGCTTGCTCAAGTTGTCGCACGCTATGATGAAATCGTCACGGATTTACATTTGTCGCGCGACATTTTAGACGTCATTTCAGCAAGCTTGCAACAAATCATTGATACGTATCACGATCAGCCTGAACGTTTACTTGATGCGTTAAAAGCAAGTGGTGAAGATAACAACGCTAAACTGATGGCTCACTATCTTCGTCAGCTCGGGTATGAAGCGCATTATGTGAATCCAAAAGATGCTGGTATTGTCGTGACAGACGAGCCAGGAAATGCACAAATTTTGCCAGAATCATATGAACGACTTGCAAAATTAAAAGAAAGAAGTGGTATTTTAGTCATTCCGGGCTTTTTCGGCTATTCTCGATCAGGGCATATCGTTACATTCCCACGTGGTGGTTCGGATATTACGGGTTCGATCGTTGCCGCAGGTGTTGGCGCTGAGCTGTACGAAAACTTTACCGATGTCGATTCGATTTACTGCGTCAATCCATCAATCGTTGAGCATCCGTGCCAATTAAAAGAATTGACGTATCGTGAAATGCGCGAATTGTCGTATGCGGGTTTTTCCGTCTTTCACGATGAAGCGCTTGAACCTGTGTACCGCCGTGGCATTCCGGTATGCGTGAAAAATACGAACAACCCTGAAGCGAAAGGGACGATGATCGTCGCAACGAGAGACCATCGCGAGCGTCCTGTCGCAGGTATTGCCAGCGATACAGGCTTTTGTAGCATTAACGTCAGCAAATATTTAATGAACCGCGAAATCGGATTTGGACGTCGCCTACTACAAATTTTAGAGGATGAAGGCATTTCATACGAACATACGCCATCGGGCATTGATAACATGTCTGTCATTTTACGTGAAGAACAATTAGCTGGCGATGTCGAGCGCCGCGTATTAGATCGGATTGTAACAGAATTGCGTGTCGATGAAGTGTCGATTGAACGTGATTTAGCGCTTATTATGGTTGTCGGAGAAGGAATGGAGCGTAGCGTCGGTATTGCCGCTAAAGCAACAGCCGCTTTCGCTCGCGCAAACGTCAACATCGAAATGATTAACCAAGGTTCATCGGAAGTGAGCATGATGTTTGGTGTCAAAGCGGATGCGGTTGAAAAAGCGGTGCGCGCCTTATACGAAGTATATTTCTAATCGTATAAAAATGGAATAATCGAACAAAATAACCATAGCACACATAAGGGAGGAAAATACATGCGCGTGCTATGGTTATTTATTTGTTTGTTATATGCGACACCTGTACAAGCGGCCATTTCTGAAGAAGCATTGCGACAATACGTACAAGACATCGGTTGGACGATGGACGATTTAACGAGTTATTTAGCAAAATGGAATATGACGATCAACGATTTTTCTTCGTTAGAAGCATTGAAAAAACAATTAGGAACACCGATCACGCCAGAGCGTCTTGATGAACTATTGCTCCGCTATGAAATGACGAAAGAAGAAGCCGAAGCGCTTCTCGGACAGTTTGGCGAACAACTGCAACAATATACGTTCATCGAAGATTTAGCATACGCCTTATCGTTTTATCGTGATCGTTACGATGCGATCCAAGCGATGACCGACGTTTTAGCAACGATCGGGCTAACTGAAGATGAAATTCATCGGTTAGTCGAACGGACTCCTCCGTCTGCGAAACAAACGCTTGAACGCCTCGATAAACACATTCAAACGCTCGTATTGCGTGACTCATCTGTACCACTAACAAAAACAGAACAAGAAACCGTCCGTCATCTTTGGAACGAATGGCTGTCGCTTTATCGTCTGCAGGCGAAAGTGTATGAAGTGAACAAATATGGACGAAAACCGATTTCGTTTGAACAAATTCAAACCGCCACTGCGCCTGTTGTGATGGAATGGTATGATGACGACGGCACATTGGTAGCGGATTTATATATTCCTTATGAGCGAATCGGATCAAGTGCGCTCATTGATGCAAGCGAACAGCTCGCACATATCGGTATGATGGCGCTCGATTTAGAAAGCGGCTTACTTGTTGCGCGCATGCCAAAAACCGCTTCTTCGTACGGAATAAACATATTGATTGGTGTCGCTTTACTTTTTGCAAGCTTCGTGTTATGGAAGAAGGGAAAACGATGCGAGTCGTGGCGATAGCGTTATTTCTTTTCGGTGCGTCTTTCATTTGGGCAAACGCTATCGGTTGGCATGAAGCGTATGAAGCGGTGCAACAGAGTAAACAACCGCCCGTCCAACAAGATGATGCGATCGGCACGTTATTTATTCCGAAACTACACATAGCGATGCCCATTTATGAAGGCATGCAACAGTTAAATAAAGGGGTGGCGCATGATGAACGAAGTGCACTTCCCGGTGAAGGCAATCATACGATTTTAGCAGGACATCGCGATACAGTATTTCGCAAGCTCGGTGACATGCAATTAGGTGATGAACTGATCGTACGGACGAACGACAAAACGTGGACGTATGTCGTTCAACATATTCGCATCGTCAAGCCAGATGACAAAACGGTGCTTGTCCCAAAAGCGTACCCGACGCTAACGTTAATTACATGTTATCCGTTTCGTTGGATAGGGGATGCGCCGAACAGATACGTGGTAGTTGCCAAACAAAAAAGAGGCTGAATAATCAGCCTCTTTTCGTATGCATTTGTTGTTTAAATTGTTGCAGGAGCGTTTCGCCATGTAGTCCGCGTTGAACTAAATCTTCTAACACGACTTCAGCTAAATTCGAGCGCTTAATGAGCGTCGCGTCCATTAATACGCTCATTCGTTCTCCCATCATCGTTACGGAGCGAACAGTTGCACGCACATGAGCGGGATCGTTCGTTTTGCGCGAAATGGTCACAAGCGCATCGAACGTTGTACCGCTCTCTTTTAACGATGTAAATAGTTCGCGATATGTTTGCTCGACATACGCCTCGATAAGCCAACGTTTATTTTCATCTTCTTTATTAATCATTAACCCATCAATGAGCGGAATATCTTGTTTTTGCTCATGCAATAGTGTGAGAGCAACGAGCTTAAAAGTTTTCACCGCATCCACCTCGCAACAGTAGTTGCCTTTATTATACCATATGGGCGAAATGTAACAAAAAAAGAAAAGAAAAAGTGAAAATTGAATTTTCAGGCGCTTTTTTTGTCAAAAACGGCCGAAAAACGGCAAAAAACAAAAAAAACTGGCTTGAAAATTGAAAAATCGAAATTTTACACCATTTTTTTATTTTTGTATCATATGAATCGAGGAGGTGATAGAAAGGTTCCTCTCAACTTCCTTCCAAAATGTGTCCTCTAACTGCTCCCTCATTGTTTGGCTAGCATCCCCTTCGCTAGCCTCTTTTTTCAATTGACCGGCTATTGTGGGAGTGGTATGCTAGGGGTAAAAATGAAAGGGGTGAATGAAAAATGGAAAGCCAAGTTTTACAAGCGGTAAAAGAATTGCTCCATGAAGTACGTGAAATGCGCGCGGAAATGGAAAGCTTCAAACAAGAAATGCGTGAAGAAATAAAAGAGTTGCATGTGCGCATCGGAAAGTTAGAAACAAAAGTGGACAAGCTACACGATAAATTTGAACTGCATGCACAAAAACAATGGCAAACAGAAGCAGACGTATATCGCTTAAAAAAATTAATCGGCATTGAATAAAGGGCAGAAAAACGCCCCTTTTTTATTTTTTTAAAAGATAAGAAAGTATAAAATTTTAGATTTACGGAGCTGTCTAGCTCCAAGCGCCATCGGTGTGATGCGCTTCGCCCCATACTGCGGCGGCGACACATTGAGTTTGCTTCTTTGAAATATCCCACGCAAGACAAAGCTTTGCTTTGTCTGAGCCTCCTCGGTGGGGCTTGTGCGCTCTTCGCGGGAGCCAAGGATGGCGACATTTCGCCGTTGCCCGCACGATGCGGGCTGCCTTTAGGCGAAATTGGGGCGCTTTGCGCTTTTCTTATTTCAACGCTTCAATCATTTCATCAATCATCTTGATGACGACTCCTTCAATTCGCTTTCGCTTATGTAAAGGCAACGACTGTAGGGCATATAGTCGCTTCGCGAGCTCGCGCTGTTCATTCATGTAACGAATAAGCGATAATTGCTCATCGCTCATTTCGTTCGTTCCGTATGCCAATCGCACTTCTTGTAACAGCTGTTCATCTGTTGGATGTTTTCCAAGCAAAAAGTCGACGCTGACATGAAATATATCACTCATATCGATAAGCGATTGTAAATCAGGAAGCACTTCGCCATTTTCCCATTTGCTTACTTTAGAACGAGATACATTTAATCGTTGTGCAAATTGCTCTTGCGTCCAATCGTGAGCGTTTCGCAAACGTCTAATTTGTTCGCCAATATGTTGTAACATCATCTTCCACCAAATTCCCTTTTTCTTTTACGATAGAAGAAGAACGGAACTCATTTTGTTCTTTTTGAGAACAAAATGAAAAAATGTTCGTTTTTAGAACAAAAATCGACGGTTTGTTTGTCGAAAAAAGTTGATTGAATATTCATAAAATGTAAAAATATACATTGGAAAAACTTGAAGGAGATGATGAATCGTGAATATTTATTTTTCAAATTACATTGTTCATCAGGCGAAACAAGGAGGAAAAATGTGCGAAGTACTTATTAAAGAGAAGCCCAATCCTCCGTTTCACGAATCGCGAACGATTGAGCCCATTCACTTTTCTGATTCACTTCAGTTTATTTCACCGAGCGATAAACTACCGCTAGAACCGATTCGTTATCGGATGATTACGTGCACAACAAAAGATGACTTATTTTTATTTTTTAAAACGATAGACGATCAATTAATGATTGTCATTACGTTTTTCTTCGGAAGAGGAAAAGCTCAAATATGCGTGAAACGTTGGAGTGACCTCGAGAAACGTTACATCCCCGCACCGATGAATGACCTCACAGCTGCTGAAGAACGAGCCATCTTATGTACATTCCGCTCAGTTTCCATTCGTTCTGGGCAGAAAATTCAATATTGTTTATTTTAATGGTTTGTCAACGAAAAATTTATGCCAAAAAAACTAAAAATATGTTTGTTAAACGTGAAAAATAATGCTAAAATATAACTGTAGTACTATTTCCTTCTGTTTACAATAGAGAGCGGTTGGTGGCCAGAGGCAAAGAAAAAGGGCTGATGTAAATCATCAGCCCTTTTTCCTTATTGTGGAATATAGGCGCGCCATGTAGAAAAGTCAAATTGTTCTTTTTGTAAGAGCGACTTTGGAAAGATAAATGTCCACGGCTTGCTTGTATTTGCTTTTACTTCTAACTGCAATGTAAACGCTCCGCGTGCGATAACATCACCCGATGCATCTTCGACGATTAACGGCATTTGCTCAAACGTAATGTTTTTATCATTACCGTTACGAATAAGTAAGGTGACGACTAAATTTCCTTCGTTGTTGATAAGCGCTTGTAACCCCATGACGTTCACTTCTCCTTGTTTTGGCGGAGTAAGAGAGCGAACGAGTTGCTCAAGCTTTTGCTTATCTTCTTCTTTTAAATGTTGTTCCCAACTTTCTTCTAAATCTAGTCGATGTGGCTTTTTTAATTCAAACGCCAGCTTCCATCCCGTTTCAGGGATATGTTCTGTATACAGGTCGCTCGTTGTAAATACAAATCGCCATGGACGACTGCTTTTTGGCGGAATGTCGCCAAGTTCGTGCATCGGAAATACTTTTCGTCCGATTACTTTCCCATCTGGCCCAATCAACAACAGTGGCGTATGTTCAAAACGAATTGATTGATCTAAACTGTTTCGTACAAACGCCGTAACAACATAACGATCCTCTTCTTTTTTCCATTCAATTCCGGCTAGTGATACTTGATTTTTTTTCAATGGTGGCAGTTCGTTATTGACGTATTGAAAATAATATTTTTGTTCTGCCGTTAGCGACATCAGTGGATGAATCGATAACGTGGTATGCACGTCTTCATCTTGTTGTTCAGCTGCTCCGTCAAATAATTGTCCTGCTTGAACGGTACTATCTTCCCCTTGTTTTTTCTTTTTGAAAAATGGAATCATCGTTCCATCTCCTTTCCTTCATTTAAATAAGTAGCTGGGCAAGTTGTTGGGAAGCATCTTTTTCTAATCGGTGATACATCTGTATAAAGAGTTCCAACCCTTCTTTTGCATATTGGCGCATCGGGTCTTCTTGTCCGTAATAGCGCAACCCAATTCCTTCTTTTAACAACTCCATCGCTTCCAAATGTTTTGTCCAGTGAAAATCGATGAGTGAAAGTAAAGCACGTTTCAATGCCCATTGGTGTTCTTCAGTGTATTCTAATGTATGCACACGCTCTTTCCATGAAGTGATCGCTTGCTGGATGATCGCTTCCACTTCTTTTTGATCGACAACACCAGTTACATCAATATGTTCGTTTATCACCGTTTGCACCGTCTCTACTAGCCGAGCCATATCCCATTCTTCTGGAATGACGTCTTCTGGACATGTATAACGAATTTCTCTTTCAAGAAATGATGGCACCATATGAACGACAATTGGAATCACATCGTTAGCTTCAAGAATGCGATTACGAAGCGTATAAATGGTACGACGCTGTTCGTTTAGTACGTCATCCAGTTTTAAGTTATACTCCCTTACAGAGAAGTTGCTTCCTTCACAAATGCGCTGTACACGGTTGACAAACTCGTGAATATCTTTGTTTAATACTTCTCCTTCATCGTTTACTTGTAGCGATTTTTTCATTTTTTCTAACTCATCTTTGGCAAAACGACGAAACATGTCATCTTCAAGCGAAATGAAAAATTGCGAGCGCCCTGGGTCTCCTTGACGGCCAGCACGTCCTTTTAATTGGTTGTCGATGCGTCGGCTTTCATGCCGTTCTGTACCGAGGACGTACAATCCGCCAAGTTCTGCCACGCCTTCTCCGAGCATAATGTCTGTTCCGCGCCCTGCCATATTTGTCGCAATTGTAATTTGTCCTTTTTGACCAGCGCGTGAAATCAACTCTACTTCCTGCTCGACACTTTTGGCGTTTAACAGCTGAAACGACAATCCTTCTTCCGCTAAATATTTCGCCACTTTTTCTGACTGTAAAATAGATGTTGTACCAATGAGTATCGGTTGTCCTGTCGCATGAACGCGCTTCGCTTCTTTTGCGACTGCTTTATATTTCGCTTCGACTGTTGCAAAAACGCGATCAGGCAAGTCTTGACGGATGACAGGGCGGTTTGTTGGAATTTGGACGACATCCATGCCGTATAACGTTTGAAACTCTTTTTCTTCTGTTTTCGCCGTCCCTGTCATTCCCGATAAAACCGGATAAAGACGGAAGTAGTTTTGGATTGTGATCGATGCTTGAATTTTATTTTCTTCTGTTAACTCTAATCCTTCTTTTGCTTCAATGGCTTGATGAAGACCGTTGCTTAGGCTGCGACCTTCCATCGGACGCCCGGTGAACATATCAATAAGCAACACTTTTCCGTCTTTCACGATATAGTCGACATCGCGTGTAAACATGACGTATGCGCGCAATGCTTGAATGACGTAATGGTACAACACTTGATGTTCAAGGTCATATAAATTGTCGATGCCAAATCCTTTTTCAATCTTTTCAATGCCTTGTTCGGTTAAGTTGACGGTTTTTGTTTCTTCATCGTATTCGTAATCTTCATCGCGAATGAAATGTTTTACGATGCGCGCGCATAAATAGCTTAGTTCTGAACTGACACCTGTTTTTCCTGCGATAATGAGGGGGGTTTTCGCCTCATCAATTAATACGCTATCGACTTCATCGATAATCGCGTAATGAAATGGGCGTTGGACACGGTCGGCAACGCTATAAACCATATGATCGCGCAAATAGTCGAAGCCAAACTCGTTACCGACCCCGTACGTAATATCGGCTTGATATGCCGCTTTTTTCTCCTCTAGTGACATTTGCGGCAAATTTAAGCCAACGGTCAGCCCTAAAAACTCGTGAATTTTTCCGATTAAGTCACGGTCACGGCGAGCTAAATAGTCGTTGACCGTAATGACGTGTACGCCCTTTCCTTCAAGCGCGCGCAAATAACTTGGGGCGGAAGCGACGAGCGTTTTTCCTTCACCTGTCGCCATCTCCGCAATATTTCCTTCGGCAAGCACAAGTCCGCCGATGAGTTGAACGTCAAAATGACGCATCCCAAGCACACGTTTCGATGCTTCTCTGACAGTCGCAAACGCTTCGGTTTGTATATCAAATACCGTTTCGCCTTGCGTGAGCCGTTGCTTAAATTCATTTGTTTTCGCGCGCAATTCGTCATCTGTCAACGTTTCAAATGTCGGTTCAAGCTCATTGATACGCGCGACGATTTTATTATAGTTTTTCAGTTTGCGTTCATCGCTGTTTACTAGTTTTTTTATGTAAGACAACATGGGGAACCTTCTCCTTCGCTGTAAATCAAATCGTTTCAACGTACAGTATACCATTGTTCCCAAAATGTTTCACGACCCGGAAAATATTTCTTTACTTTTTGTTTGTTGGGTGATATTGTAAGTTTGTTAGAAAAAATTATCAAAATATGAAACTTTTTTGTCTTTTTTTCGTTATAGTAGGTGTATTTGTCTTTTGTGGCGAATATGTATGTTACATTCTTTTGAAGGAGGCTTTTTATGAAAAAATGGAAGAAAACCGCATTATCGATTAGTTTAGCCTCATCGCTTATCGTGCCGACAGTTGCGCAAGCATCGACCGAACCACCGATTGTGCAGTGGAAAAAACAAATGACAAAAACATCGGCGTCACTCGCTTACAAAAAGTTCGAAGATGCACAAAACCAAGTGAGCGTCGATACATTGATTGTGAAGTACAATGAAAAAATTCCAGCTGCGGTGCATCGTAGTTTAGGAGCGACAGTAAAACAGTCGTTTCCGCAATTAAAATATGATGTTGTGACGGTGGAAAAAGGGAAAAATTTTCAAGAGATCATGAGAAACTATGCAAAATTAAAAGCCGTAAAAAGCGTGACACCAAGTTTTACATACAAACGGCTCGGTTCGGCTGATCCGAAAGCAGACCATATGTATTTATTGTCGCTTTTAAATATTGACAAAGCAATCAAGCTTGCAGGAACACATAGCGTCACCGTTGCGGTCATTGATACAGGGATGGATACGAAGCATCCAGAGCTTAAAGGGCGCGTCCTCCCTGCTTACAATGCGATCAATCCAGCAGGTGCTCCTGTGAAAGATGTACACGGAACGCATGTTGCAGGTATTATCGGAGCGAACGCAAACAACGGCATTGGTGCACACGGTGTCAATCCAAATGTTAAAATTTTACCCATTGACGTATTCGGTGGCGGTTGGGGAGCAAGCGACTATACGATCGCCCAAGGGATTTTATATGCGATTGAAAAAGGGGCAAAAGTCATTAATATGAGCCTCGGTGGCTATTTTAGCTCGCCAATTTTAGAAGAAGCTGTTCAAAAAGCGCTTGACGCAGGGATTACGGTCGTTGCCGCAGCAGGAAATGAAGCGACGGATATGTATTCCATTCCAGCTTCCTATGAAGGAGTCATTAGCGTGGGGGCAACGGATAGTAAAAATAAGCTCGCTGAGTTTTCAAACTACGGTCCATCTGTTGACCTCGTTGCACCGGGGGTTGATGTATACAGCCCCATTTATGACTATACGAAAGGGTCTTCGTTTGCTGAGTTAAGTGGAACGTCGATGGCATCGCCAGTTGTCGCAGGCGTCGCTTCGCTTCTTTTATCAAAGTACCCGAATTTAAAGCCGTATCAAGTCGAATGGATTTTAGAGCGCACCGCAACAGATTTAGGTGAAAAAGGATACGATTTAACGTACGGCAACGGCTTAGTCAATCCAGTGGCTGCGCTGCAATATAATATCAAAAACGTGCCGCAAAAAGAAAAATGGAACGATGAAACAATTTTAGCGAAAGCCCCAGTCATTGATGCGAAAGAACCGTACGTGAAAAAAGGATCGCTGACAAAACCGGAAGAAGTGCATTGGGTAAAAATAAACGTTCAACAAGGTGAAAGTGTGCAAGCGCTACTCGAAGGAGCTGAAGCTTACGATTATAAACTTGTGTTTCGCTTTTATCCAGAAGGAAAAACAACGTCTGAAAAGCCGATTCAAGTGAATGACGGTCGGGCAGGCGAAATGGAAGCGAAACTATTTACAGCGAAACAATCTGGCGTGCTTGCGATCGGCGTTACAGATGCAAACGGCAACTACAATTTACAAGGAAAATCGACGTATACGTTAGCTGTTCAATCGTTTACCGAGCTTGCCGATGATGGCATAACAAAAGAAAATCCGGCTGTCATTGAACAATTGCCGTTTGCCTTAGAAAACTTAACGTTTGTGCCAGAAAAAGATGCGAAAGAAGGCGACCGCGACTATTTCCGTTTTACTGTTGCAGAGCCGACGACGGTAAAGTTTGAATTGTCACCTGTTCCGGGCATTGATTCGTCATTAAACGTTTATTTAGCTGAAGAACTATACCGCCCTGTTGATCCGAATGCGAAGTATAAAGAAATTCCATTCCCAATCGTGTTTGGAAACAATAACGGTGTCGGTAAAGGAGAGACGGTGACGTTTGAAGCGCAACCGGGCGTAGAATATGTGCTCGAAGCGTCAAGTGAACCACTGAGTGGATTTTATCCGATGATATTAGACTCTTTTATGTCAAGCAATCAAGTGAAAGAAGTAAACGCATCAGCCATTCCATATCAGCTGAGCGCAAAAGCCATTACATTGCCACAAGACGAAGACAATTTCCCAGCGCGCGAGCCGATGCCATTGGACGATGGTGCTGTTGAACAAATGGAAAAAATAAAAGAACAAATGCGCAAGCCAAACGATATCGTCATCATTGGCGATGACGGAAGCTGGAGCTACTTTGAAAAAGAACAAATCCAGCAAATTAAAGAAAATGCGCGTGCTTACAACATTGGTGACCGCGCCGAAGCATTTATCCAGTTTAGTGGCGACCAGGACTTTTATCGCTTCACTGTTCCGAACACAGCGATATATCAGTTTTCGTTTGCGACACCTGACGACATGATGCCGTCAGCAATGTTGTTTGAATACGATGAGAAAAAAGATGATCTCATTCCTGTTAACTCGTTCTGGCCGTTTGATTGGATGACAGGGAAAAAACAATCCGACTGGACGTTAATTCTTGAAGAAGGAAAAACGTATTACATGTCGGTGCAAAACGACAATTATCAACCGGTAGCCGATCCGTATGTCATGACATCGAAAAAGCTCGTCGATGCACCGAAAGATGTTAACGAAAAAAATAACGAGCCAATTCAAGCGACAGTTGTAAATGTAAATGAATCGAAAACAGGAAACTTTGTCCTTCCGAACGATGTTGATTACTACTACTATAAACATCGGAAAGCGAACGAACTGTTGACGCTTTTTGCGAAACCAAGCAAACCGAACGCATCGTTGCCAAAACAATTGCGTGGTACATTAATTCCAATTATATCCGTTGTTGAAGATACGAACGGAAATATGACGATTGATGAAGAAGAATACAACAAAGCTGTAACGTTTTTCCCGAATGGCTGGAGCCCGTTATACGATGTGAACGGATCGTTCCAAGCGAAGAAAAACGTCGGCTACTTCTTTGTCGTCAACTCGTTTATGTGGGATGGGCTATCGCTACAGTCGTACAACTTTGGTATTCAATCGCTTAATAAAAAAGATGAAGATGCGTCATCTGTTGTGAAAAACAACGTGCCATCAAAACCGCTTTCTTTCAATAAAAAAGGAAATGTGCATGAAGCACGTGGCTACATGAACGTCATTGACTACGGCGATAAAGATTATTACAAATTCGTCGTTGAACAAGATGGGACATTTACATGCAAACTTGACGTACCGGGTACGATGGATGGGGTCATGTCCGTTTACGACGCGAAAGGTCGCCTCGTTCAAACGTATGACCATTACGGCGATGGTGATGCGGAAATCGGCACGCTTTCGTTGAAAAAAGGAACGTACTATGTCGTCGTTGAAGAATCACTTGCTCGGCCAAATGCCAACCCATACACGCTCTCGATTATGAAAAAATAGATGAAAAGGCTGCCTATGCATACAGGCAGCCTTTCACATTTTCCAGCCACGTCATGTCAGAAATCGTGTTAAGATACATATAGATTGATAGAATGAGGTGATATATATGCGTCGTATGTCGTTCATCTTGTTTATGTTCGCGTTTTTGTTTTTTTTCCAAGACCGAGTTCATGCCGATGTCGTTGATTTAACGAAAAAAGCGCAAGCACAAGCGTATGAAGATTATTACCCGCTCATTGCCCGCTATAACGGAACGAGTGGGGTGACGTTTGAAAGTTATAGCGTATATTGGAATACAACGAAGCTTGCTCAGCTTGAACAAGAACTATTAAAAAACAAACATGGTGCGGAGCTTTCTTTATTAGGAAGCGTAAAAATTTTCCCGGATTACCCCGCAGGACAAAACGTGCTCGGACAATATTTTGCGCAATATCAAGTCAGTCCGAAGCTTTCGTTACTTTCAAATCGGTACATTCATTTGTACGGCGGCAACGAATGGACGACGGTTGAGGAGATGGCGACGACGCTTGCACATGAGTATGGGCATCATTTTACTTATTATTACTTATTAAATAAAGAACAGTGCCTTCCGAACGAATGGCTGCAGTCGCAGTATGCGGCGGCGCGCGAACTTTTTCGCTATCCGTCTGTTCACGCTGATGGAAGTGGAGCGTACAAATGGTATATGCCTGAAATACTTGCAGAAGATTACGTGCAATTATTCGGATCACCGAACGCTTTAAAAGGACATATGCAAATGAACGTCCATCTTCCGACACCATTTGAACTTCCAGCGTTACAAACATATTGGAAAAATCAGCTCGGTGCTCCGTATGAACCAATGCCGCCACTGCCATTACGGCTTACAAACTATACGGTAAAAAATAACGTATATGCACTCAAGCTGTACACATATGCTGATGCCACCGCATACGTCAACGCGCAAGATGGGAATGGACGCTATGCTTCCGTTTATATCGGAAGTGTGCCAAAAGGAGTAAAAGAAACGACATATGACGGAGCAACGTTAAACAATGAAGTGTCGTGGTTGTTTCGTTCAACAATGGTCGATACAGCATTATTTCGCGTCGTTCAACCGACGACAAAAGGGTTTAACCGCGGTTCAGCAACGCTGCGCGTCCAATATGGAACGATTGATTCGCTTGTTTCTCCTCCTCCACTTTTTCCAGATGTCGTCGGGGAGGAGTTGCAAGAAGCAGCAAGATTATTGTATGAACGAAGTGTTATTTCAGGATTCCCAGATGGAACGTTTCGCCCAAACGAACGGTTACTTCGCCGACATGCTGCGCTTATGCTTATTCGTGAATTAAAGCTCACGTTGCCAGAACGATATGTCATGAAAGCAACAGATGTCAAACCGACTGATCCGTGGTATAAAGAGATGGCAATTGCTGAGGCATATGGATTGCTTACCGGATATAACGGAAAGCTATATCCGAACGACTATATTACTCGCGCCCAAATGGCAGCGATTTTAACGAGAGTGTATGCCGATGTGTATGAACAGCCGACGGGAAATCGATCATTCATTGATGTGCCTCCTTCTCACTGGGCGTATGAGCCGATTAACACGTTGTTTTATAATCGAGTGACGATCAACAATCCATATCGTCCGAACGACATTGTGACACGTGGTCAGTTTGTGCTCTTTTTAAAGCGAACAATCGATAAAAAATAGCGAGGAAGGCTTGTCCTTCCTCGCTATTTTGCGTGTATCGCACGATAGAAAAACACCGCGAATTGCGCGCGTGTGACCGTTTCTTTCGGTCGGAACGTTCCGTCTTCATAGCCATTTACAATACCTGCTGCGACAAGTTTTTCAATCGCATCATACGCTACGTCTGTTTCTTTTATATCGGTAAATGGCACATCCGCTCCACGCTTTAACTTCCAAGCTTCCGCAAACCACATCGCTAGCTGTTCGCGCGTTAACGGTTCATCAGGCTGAAACAGCTTATTGTTTTTATCCACAATATTTTCTTTCACAAGCGCATTCACCGCGCCGACAGCCCAATGATCGCTTGGGACGTCCGTAAACGTTTCTTTTCGATTGTTCATGTCAAAGTTAAAGTACGAAGCGATAAGCCCCGCAGCGTCTGCCCGCGTCATCACTTCATCTGGCTTAAAGTAGCTTTTCGCATAACCGAGCACGATTTCTTTTTTGCCTAACACCTCAATTTCTTTACTTGCCCAAAACTCGTTTCCGACATCTTGAAACTGTCCAACTGCCTGTTCGTAAGCAAGCACGCGTCTTGCTCCTATGTATCGCTTTTTATAGTAAGAATCGTCTAATGAAGTGATCGTAATGCCTTTTGATGAACTCGCATGAATAAATCGATTATCTCCGATATAAACACCTGCATGCGACGGTCCTTTTTTATATGTTTCGAAAAAGACGAGATCACCGACTCGCAAATCTTCTTTCTTTACTGCACTTCCTTGCTTATATTGTTCCGCTGTCGTACGCGCTAACGTCACACCAAGTCCGCTCATCACATGGCGCGTAAATCCAGAACAATCAAATCCTTTTTCTGAACTTCCTCCGAACTGATACGGCACTCCAACATATTTTTTCGCTAGTGGAATGAGCCGATCGTAGCTATCGCTTGCATAAGCGAAGGAAGGGAAAAAGAAAAACAAAAGCAATGTTGCAACAAACCGCCTCACACGTCACACCTCACTCCGCCATTGTTCTTACAATTTCGACATTTTCACACTATTCCAAGTGTATCATAAATAGGAGAATTGTAACTTTACAGTTATGTAACAAAACTTTTTGTCAAAAAGTTACGTAGGAAGGTATTGAAAAAAGTCGAACATTCGGTAAAATGGTGAATAGGTGGAAGGCTACATATGAAACAGTATTGTTATCCCAATAAAGAAAAGCCATTCAAAAAATGGTTGACTTTAATCATGGAAAAAATTATAATGTAGTTTGTAGTCGTTCACTCGCTAAGTTTAAGAGTTTCATAGAGAGAAAATACATATCTCTTAAATTTAGCTGAACTAAATAGAAGCAGAAACAAAAGGAGGAAATATGTCGATGGCTTACCAACCAAAGTCTTATCGCAAATTTTTAGCTGGTACAGTCTCTGCGGCAGTTGTTGCTTCAGCGATCGCACCAGTAGCAAGCGCTTCTTTCACAGACGTAGCAGGAAGCGTGCATGCAGATGACATCGCTACATTAGTCGCAAAAGGGTACATTAAAGGGTACGCAGACGGTACATTCAAACCAAACAAATCATTAACACGCGGTGAAGCTGCGATCATCTTCTCGCGCATTTTAAAAGATGCGGGCGTAAAAGCTGAGCAAGGCGCAGGCTTCCCAGACGTTCCAGCGAGCAACGCTGAATTAGCAGAAGCGGTTGCGATCGTAAAAGCGGCTGGCGTGATGGGTGGAGACGAGAAAGGCAACTTCAACCCGAACGCAACAATCACGCGCGAACAAATGGCGAAAGTCGTTGTTGAAGCGTTCAAATTAACAAAACCAGCAAACCACACAACAAAAATTACTGACCTTGACAAAGCTGGTGCATGGGCACGTGAATACATCCAAACATTAGAAGCAAACGGCGTAACGAAAAACACAGAATTCGCACCAAAACAAAGCGTAACACGCGGTCAATTCGCTTCATTCGTCGTACGTGCGATGGATGTGAAAAAGGAAGTTTCCGCAGCAGACATCACAGCGGTGAAGCTTGTTGACGACAAAACGTTAGAAGTAACATTCAACGGCGAATTGAAAGAAGTGAAAAAAGAAGACTTCGCCATCCAAGGCGTTGAAATCGAATCTGTAACAATTAAAGCAGCTGCAGCAGCTGAAGCAAAAACAACAGTTGTTGTGATCAAAACAAAAACAGCGTTGCAAGAAGGCAAATCTTACAACGTATCTTACAAAGGTCAAACAACAGACAAAGCGAAAGTTGATGTACCTGTTGTAACGCCGAAAGTTGAAAGTGTAAGTGCGATTAATGCTGAAGAAATCTTAGTTACTTTCAATAAAAATGTTGATTCAAAAACGGCGTCGGATGTAGCAAACTATGAATTGAAAATTAATGGTGTCAGCAAAACGTCCGATATTGAAAAAATCAAAGTAGATGGTAAAACAGCACTCATCCGCCTCAAAGATGCTGTCGTGTTTAATAGTGGGGATAAGTTTGTTTTACAAGTTAAAGATTCAGTAAAAGATTATACAGGAAAGCAAATTGAACGATTTGCTTCAGACGAAATTACATTTAATGTTACTACAGCTCCAAAGATTGTGGAGTCAACATATAACGGAACATCCCTACAATTAAAATTTGATCGTCCGGTAGGTACATCAGTGACGCTTATTAAAGTGGATGGTGTGGCTTTAGCCTCGAAATCATTAACGGCTGTTGATGACGATGCACCAGGTAACTATGTTTATACTGTATCATTAACTCTTGCTGAACAGAAACTTGCTGGTAAAGTAGGAACACATGAAGTAGTAATTTTCGATTTAGTAGACACGAAGGGTGTACTTCCTAACAAAGCTAGTGTTGCTACTTCTACTTATACAGTTACTCAAGACGCTGAAGCACCATTTGTTAAAGCAGTGAAGGCCTTGAATGCTAACAAGTTCTTTATTGAACTTAGCGAGGGTGGCACAACAGTTACTAATGCTTCCTTTACAATCAAAAAAGGCAACTATACATTCGCTGTAGGTGGCAATAATAGTCAATTAGCAACTGATGTAGGATCAGGATCAGAAAAGAACAAGGTTTATTATGAGGCGGGTACTCTAGACGGAAAGCCAGGATATTATGTTGTTATTACCGAGCCTGCTACTGGAGAGTTAAATCCTCTGTATGGAAAAGATGAGAATAGTGTTACATTAAATGTTACTTTTGAAAACTATAAAGATTCTTCGAACTTCATTGGTGCGAAGTATGAAGGTACGGTAACGCTTTCAAAAGATACAAACAAACCGAAAGTCGAGAAAACAAATATCGATACAACGAATAAAAAGTTGTTGATTGATTTTGATGGCAATTTAAGTGTAGCTCCATCTATGTCTGATATTGTTGTACGCAATAAAGATGGTGTAATTATCACACCAACTGTTGTTGGTTTATCATCGGGAGCAGACACATCTGTTGTAGAAATTACACTTTCTGATGTGAAAGACGAACCATATACAGTTGAGTTTAAGGAAGGAAAAGTTCAATACGCTGTTGTGAAGAATAGTGTAGTAGGCTATAACTTGAATGCAAACAAAAATGATGCGTTTACAGTTACTGTTAAATCAACAGCGAATAACTTCTTTAAGTATGTTGAATTCACTGGTGATACTCCGACTGTTGTATCTGGATCTAAAAATGTTATTGAAATTAAATACGGTGTAGAAATGGGCACATCAGCATTAGATGTGGCGAATTATTCTTTGGACGGAAAACCATTACCAACAGGGTCAAAAATTGACTTCTTCGGTGACAAGAAGACGGTAAGAATAACACTTCCAGAAGGAGCATTTGTTACAACTACTTCATATAAGTTAACGATTAAAACGGATGTAATGACGAAAGACGGTGTTCGTATCGTCGGCGATTTACAGACAAAAACACCTTATGAAACAGTATTGACGTTAACTGATAATGTAAAACCAGTCCTTCAAGAGGTTAAGTATTTGATTGTAAATGACACAGATACAACAACTACAAAGTTGTTAGTAAAATTCTCAGAAGCACTCAAGTCAGGTGTTACTTTTGATACAGACGACTTTAAAGTGACTGTTCAAGGTTCAACACAAACGATTGCTTCTATCAGTAACTCAAAAGATGATGATGAATATCTTGTTATTGTATTAAGCAATACTGTGAATGTAAACCAATCTGCTACAATTGAAATTGTCCCTGAGGGTTCGTTAAATTCAACTATTACTGTAGTTGACCCTGCAGACAATAAAGCTACAGGAAGTGCAACTGCTACAAGCACAACAAAAGATGCTAAGGGGAATTAATGGGGATGCGTGCCAGTCACGCCCCGAAGATTGTCGAAGATTAATAGAGACAGAGAGTCGTTGAGTGGCTCTCTGTTTCTTTTTTAGGCAGCGTGCCAGTCACGCCCCGAAGATTGTCGAAGATTAGTAGAGACAGAGAGTCGCATGGCTCTCTGTTTCTTTTTTCCGCATCAAACATTATTTGAAACATATATCATACTTTTGAACGCCTTCATTCCGTTTGGGGATGGGGGCGATCTTTGTTTGGGTAATCGGCAAAGTGCGTAAATATTGTCGAATTGCCTAGTTTGCTTGCGAAATTTGTCGAAAAATGAAAAAATTATTGAAAGATTTTTTCGTTATATGTCGAATTATTTGTTTTGGCGAGGTTCGGGAAAGAAGGGGGGATCAAAATAGCTAAAAATACAGGGGAAAATTATCGAATTGGTGCTGTGAAAATCGTTCTCAAGTATATAATAAAAAAGCGGACTCATGGGTCAAACGTAGGCAGCGTGCCAGTCACGCCCCGAAGATTGTCGAAGATTGATTAGGGTATGGTGCCTGTCACGCCCCGAAGGTTGTCGAAGATTGATAGAGACAGAGAGTCATTGAGTGGCTCTCTGTTTTTTGTT
Source organism: Anoxybacillus mongoliensis (assembly GCF_014201515.1). Lineage (GTDB taxonomy): Bacteria > Bacillota > Bacilli > Bacillales > Anoxybacillaceae > Anoxybacillus > Anoxybacillus mongoliensis. The sequence goes on along the minus strand of NZ_JACHEQ010000010.1, from coordinate 38,230 downwards.
TGGAGGATTTTTGTCGTTTTTGTTGAATAAACAGCACGAGAGGGGGATGAGGATAAATGGAGTGAAAAAGGTTGAACATTTGAAGATGACAAAGTCTGTCATTGAAGATCGTTTAAGAAATGCGCTTCGTCGTTTGTATTATTATGACCAAGCGTTAATATATGACGATGTGCATGAACGTTCAATTGCACATCGATTAGCTGTTCATATGAGTACGGTGTTTTATGAATGGGATGTTGATGTCGAATACAATCGGGATTGTGGGGATGTGAAGCGAATTTACGATAATAGTGAATCAAGGGGAAAACCTGTATTTCCTGATATTATTGTTCATAAACGTGGAACAGAAGAAAATTTGCTTGTCATTGAGATAAAAAAATGGTTTTCTTCTTCTCGCTTCGATGCAGGGGATTTAGAGAAAATTAGAATGTATTTGCTTTCGCCCACTCTTCAATATCGTTATGGGGCATTTGTAAAGCTTGGATGGTCGTTGGAAGATGTTCGTTTTGTTGTTTGCACAAAGGGTCAGATTGATAATTTGTTATGCCAATTTCAATCAACTTAAGTGCGTCCACAGTCACTTCCCGAAGATTGATAGAAACAGATAGTCATTGAGTGGCTCTCTGTTTTTTCGGTGAGGAAGAGCTTAGGGTATGGTGCCTGTCACTTCCCGAAGATTGTCGAAGATTGATAGAAACAGAGAGTCGTTGAGTGGCTCTCTGTTTTTTGTTTGGAGGATTTTTGTCGTTTTTGTTGAATAAACAGCACGAGAGGGGGATGAGGATAAATGGAGTGAAAAAGGTTGAACATTTGAAGATGACAAAGTCTGTCATTGAAGATCGTTTAAGAAATGCGCTTCGTCGTTTGTATTATTATGACCAAGCGTTAATATATGACGATGTGCATGAACGTTCAATCGCACATCGATTAGCTGTTCATATGAGTACGGTGTTTTATGAATGGGATGTTGATGTCGAATACAATCGGGATTGTGGGGATGTGAAGCGAATTTACGATAATAGTGAATCAAGGGGAAAACCTGTATTTCCTGATATTATTGTTCATAAACGTGGAACAGAAGAAAATTTGCTTGTCATTGAGATAAAAAAATGGTTTTCTTCTTCTCGCTTCGATGCAGGCGATTTAGAGAAAATTAGAATGTATTTGCTTTCGCCCACTCTTCAATATCGTTATGGGGCATTTGTAAAGCTTGGATGGTCGTTGGAAGATGTTCGTTTTGTTGTTTGCACAAAGGGTCAGATTGATAATTTGTTATGCCAATTTCAATCAACTTAAGTGCGTCCACAGTCACTTCCCGAAGATTGATAGAAACAGATAGTCATTGAGTGGCTCTCTGTTTTTTGTTGCAGCTGTCGTTGAAATTGCGAGAGTGATAGAAAAATGTTACAATCTCCGTAGCAACTACATAAGCAGGGTGGGCGGTTGACCACTTCCCCGATGGAGGGAGGTGGGAATATGACGGCGTATGAAGCATTAAGTCTTATTGCGCAATTCAGCTTAGTGTTCATCGGGATGCTAACATTGACTGTCACCATCGTCGTCTATATAAACAAAAAGAAATAACCGCTCTCCCGCGACCAACGGATGAAGACGGTTACTTCTTTTTGGTAATCTCTAATTCGGTTCGGTCAGCCGCTCTTCTTGCGGCATGTAGTTGCTTGCTGAGCGTTTGCGGCGCTCAGCTTTTTTAGTTTATGAAATATCTGCTTATATTATACAAATGATATCGCTGGTTTGGCAAGTGCGTGCCAGTCACCTGTCGAGAGAAATTTTTCTTTTGATGCAGGAGTTTCGCTATTTTTGTCGAAGAAATGTGCGAAAATCCTTCAAAAAGGGGTGAAAAGTGTGGGTCGGGCAAGGCGGATATGGGTGCCGCATTTGTTTTACCATATCGTTTGTCGTGGGAATCGGCGTGATCCGTTGTTTAAAGAAACAAATGATTTCCGCGCATTTTTGCATATCCTCGAACAGCTTCATGAAAACATTCCGTTTGAAATTGCTTCGTATTGCCTCATGACGAATCATTTCCATCTGCAGCTTCGTTCGCAACAGGAATCCATTTCTAAAGTGATGGCACTGGTTAACAAACGATACGCCAACTATTACAATACACGTTACGGATTAACCGGTCATGTGTTTGAAAAGCGTTACTTCAGTAAAATCATTGACGATGACGCAGGGATGTTAGAAGTCAGTCGCTATATCCACCTCAACCCTGTCGAGGCGCGTATGGTGCATCTCCCCGAACATTATCGCTGGAGCAGTTTTTATTTTTATTACCAATCTACCTCATTGCCTTCATTTATGAACATTGATGTACTCCTTCGTTACTTTTCTGGAACAATGAATGAGAAAAAAAGAGCATATGTGCAGTTTGTGAAAGAAGATGTTGTACCGAACTGTGTCAAGGAGGAATAACATGAAAGTTTGTAGCATCGGTTTGCGTGGGATGGAAGGGTATCGTGTGCAAGTGGAAGTGAAAGAACTGCCGGGAATGCCTTCTATTGTGATTGTTGGATTGCCCGATACATCGGTAAAAGAAGCAAAGGAACGAGTCATTGCGGCATTGCATGCGTTTGGATGTGATGTCATGAATCAAAAACTTGTCATCCATCTGTCGCCGCCCGAGCGAAAAAAACAAAGCCCAATGTTTGATTTAGCAATGGCGATTGGCATTTTAAAAGTAAAAGGAAAACTCGAGCAACCAATTCCGTCACATATCGCATTTTTAGGCTCATTGTCATTAGACGGAACGATTCAGCCAGTAGATGGCATGTTACCAGCTATTTTAGCTGCCAAAAAACTCGGATTTCAACAAGTATATGCCCCATATGACCCGACATTTCCCTTCCAGTACTTGCAGCATATCGACTGTGTTTTTGTTCAAACATTAGATCAAGTGGCGCAATGTTTACAAGGGAAACAAGTGTTATTTTCGACGAATCATCTCCCTCCAGCTATCGATCCACCTCAAAAAACTCATCGTGATTTTGAACATATCATCGGACATGAAGACGCCAAATATGCACTTGAAGTTGCCGCTGCAGGAGAACATAACGTGTTAATGATTGGACCTCCAGGGTGTGGGAAAAGCCTGTTAGCTGAAACGTTTCCAACGATTTTACCGAGCCTTTCTGATGAAGCGCAGTTGGAAGTGCTTAGTTTATACCAACTTGCAGGAGAAACGAAAAATGATTCCTCTCCACCGTTTCGTCATCCGCATCACTCAGCATCTTCTGTAGCATTGATTGGAGGAGGAACGCAGCCGAAACCAGGGGAAGTTTCGCTTGCCCATCGCGGGGTATTATTTCTTGATGAAATGGCAGAGTTTACGAAAAAGACGCTCGACATGCTTCGCCAGCCGTTAGAAACAGGCAAAGTGACGATTAGCCGCGTTTCGTCGACAGTGACGTATCCAGCACATTTCATTTTGATCGGGGCGATGAACCCATGCCCGTGCGGCTATTTCGGTTCGAAAAAGCGCTATTGCATATGCAGTCCGAAACAAATCCACGCCTATCGCCAGCGCATCTCAGGGCCGATTTATGACCGCATCGATATATTGTTATCGTTACAAGCAGTGGATTTAACGAAAAAACACCAACAGCTAGAGCGTTCGGAAACAATTCGTCGCCGCGTGGAAGCCGCACGCTTTAAGCAGTATGAACGGTATGGCGAAGAAATAACAAACGGTCGAGTGCCAATTGGCGTGCTGCTTGCGAAAAGTCCATTGACGAAAAGGCAACAGCAATTGCTTCAACATTGGGCGGCTACGAATGACTGGAGCAACCGCGTCCAAACAAAAATCATTCGCCTCGCTCGCACCATTGCCGACTTAGCAGAGGCGGAAGACATCACAGATGAAGCATTATGGAAAGCGATGGCGTTTCGGAGGATAAAAGAAGGACGTCAAGAAAGGAATATGGGATGTTGAGCGGGCAAACGGATATTGCACATGATAACTATGATATCATATTCCATAATATGACTGCTCAATTTAAAGAAAAGGTTTTGGATTTCTATGGGATTCGGACTGCTCCGATTGTTCAGGTAGAAGCACCAGATTTGCTGACTATTGCGGTTAATGATCGAAGAATGGACTTTTTATTAATGCGAAGTTCCGTCAATCGTTCTGAACGAGCGATTGAAACAGTAGAAATAGCGAAACGGATCAAAAATGAGGAAAACAAGTACGTTTATTGGCAACGATTATTGCGGTTTCCGACAAGTTTATTGATAAGGGGTATGTAGAAAAACTAATGGAAGTGTTAAGTATGGCGAGAGTGATCCGAATGGCGGAAGAAAGAGCAAGAATCAATGAAAGACAGCAGGCAATAAAAAAATATTTAAGTGCAAGATTAGGGTTGGAAAGTTGGGCTAGATGCCTGTCACGCCCTAGTGAGTTGTGTTAGCTCTCTGTTTTTCTGTTGTCCAAGCAAGATTTTCTCTGATTTGTCGAAAAGGTATGTGACATTCAGAAAGTGAGGTGCATATATGGCGGTTGATCATGACCGGTTGTTTAAAGAGTTAATCGCGATGTTTTTTGAAGAGTTTATTCTCCTCTTTTTCCCGCATGTGCATGAGCATATCGATTTTCAGCACGTGTCGTTTTTGTCGGAGGAATTGTTTACCGATGTGACGGCGGGGGAGAAGTATCGCGTCGATGTGCTAGTTGAGACGAAGTTGAAAGGGGAGGATAGCTTAATCATCGTCCATATCGAAAATCAAAGCTACGTGCAGCCATCGTTTCCCGAACGGATGTTTATTTACTTTAGCCGCTTGTTTGAAAAATACCGAAAGCGGATGTTGCCGATTGCGGTATTTAGCTACGACTATGTTCGCCACGAACCTTCATCGTTTACACTCCAATTCCCGTTTTTTGATGTGCTTCAATTTCGATTTTTAACCGTGGAGTTACGCAAACAAAACTGGCGTGATTACATTCGCCATGACAATCCAGTCGCCGCTGCGCTGTTAAGCAAAATGGGGTATACTGAAAGTGAACGAGTAGAGCTAAAGAAGCAATTTTTACGCATGCTTGTGCGCATGGAATTAGACGAAGCAAAGCAGCGGTTGTTAATCGGCTTTTTTGAAACATATGTAAAGCTGTCTGAGGAGGAAGAACTGCAATTACGAAATGAGGTGAATGAAATGGAAACGAAAGAAAAAGAACAAGTTTTGGAATTAATGATTTCATATGAGAAAAAAGAGAAACGAAAGATCGCGAAAAAAATGCTAGCGAAAGGGTACGATGTACAAACAATCTACGAATTAACCGAACTTCCGATGGAGGAAATTGAGAAATTGAAGGAGAAGCACTGGTAGCGTGCCTGCCCCCCCCCAAAAAAAGAAGTAACCGCTCTCCCACGACCAACGGATGAAGGCGGTTACTTCTTTTTGGTAATCTCTAATTCGGTTCGGTCAGCTGCTGGCGAACAAAAGTATTATAAATACACAAAAAATTCAAAATATTTTATTGAAATTTCCTTCTTTTTTATGTACGATAATTAGTAAGTGAGACCGTTTGTTACCCCCTTACTGTACCCCTTTGTGCAAACGGTTTCACTTATTGAACAATGTAAAGAAGGAGGAAAAGATCGTGGGGAGAAGATGGAGAAAGTATTTTGCTTATTTCTCAATCTTTTTGCTTTTTGCACAGTTGTTTTCATTTCATGCAATCGTTCGCGCTAATGAAAACGTGCAAAGCCCTGTTGTAAGCGGAAACGATGTGACGTTCCGTTATGTTGGTACAGGGGAAGAGCAGTCCGTACTTTTGGCGGGGTCGTTTAACGATTGGCAAACGGATGGAGACAAAAAGATTGCATTAACAAAAGAAAGTGACCACGTTTGGTCTGTAACGAAAACGCTTCCATATGGAACGTATATGTACAAGTTTGTTGTCGATGGAAAATGGGTGACTGATCCGTTAAATGCTAATCAAGCTGATGACGGATATGGCGGAAAAAATAGTGTCGTTGTTGTCGGTCAACCTGTCGAACAACAACGAACCGTCACGCTTGTTGGGAACTTGCAGGATGAGTTAGGACATACAGGTGAGTGGGATCCGAAAGCGACTGCTACGATCATGGTGCATGAAGGCGATGGATTGTACACATTCACAGGAACACTTCCTGCAGGCACGTATGAATACAAAATTGCCATAAACGGTAGTTGGGATGAAAACTACGGGGCTGGTGGACGTGGTGGTGCCAATATTTCACTGACGTTAGAAAAAGAAACGGAAGTGACGTTTTATTATAACGATCGTACACACGCGATTGCCAATTCGACATGGTATACACCGATTCCAAAAGAAAAACAACCGCGGTTAGTTGGAACGATTTTGCCTGCGATCGGCTATGAAACAGAAGTCGATGGTTGGACGCCTGAGACGTCAACCGCATTTTTTACAGACGATAACTTTGACTCGGTCTATACATTTAGCGCACGTGTACCAAAAGGAACGTATGAATATAAAGTAGTGTTAGGGAATAACTGGAGTGAGAACTATCCACAAGAAAATGCGAAGTTAAACGTACTCGAAGAAACGATGGTAACATTTTTCTTCGATGCGAAAACAAAATCGGTGTATACAGATTACAGCCCAACAGGTTCAGATGGAGCTGTACAAAAAGAACGGTTAAAACATAACACGTGGGATCCTTTATATCGCCAGCCGTTTGGTGCGGTGAAAGCAGGAGAGCATGTTACGCTTCGATTAGCTACGAAAAAAGGCGATGTAACAAAAGCGAACGTATATGTAAAAAATACAACGACAGGAACAGCGAAGTTATACACAATGAGTAAAGTCGGTGTCATCGGTGACGATGAATATTGGGAAGTGACGTTTACACCAGATGACAAAGGGTTATATGGCTATAAATTTATTGCGATGGACAATGCAGCCAAAGCAGAATATGGTGAAGATACACAAGAAGGTCAATGGGGACGAGCAGTCGATAAAAATGCAGAATTATTTCAGTTGACGGTATATGATCCAAACTATAAAACGCCAGATTGGATGAAGCATGCGGTTGTTTATCAAATTTTCCCTGACCGTTTCTTTAACGGAAATCCAAACAATGATGATGCTAAATCGAATGCACGAGGAAATGAACCAATTGAACATCGCGAATGGTCGCAACTTCCAGACAATCCCCGTATGAAAGGGACTCCAGGATATGATGGCGATGGCATTTGGTCGAATGACTTTTTCGGTGGGGATATTGCAGGAATTGAACAAAAGCTAGATTATTTACAATCTCTTGGGGTTAATACGATATATTTAAACCCAATTGCTGAAGCGCCGTCAAACCATAAATATGATGCGAATGACTACAAAGAGCTTGATCCAATGTTTGGCACGCCTGAAGAATTTCAATCATTTGTGCAAGCGATTGCATCTCGTGGTATGCACTTAATTTTAGACGGTGTATTCAATCACGTATCAGACGATTCTATTTATTTTGACCGATATGGAAAATATCCAACAGTCGGAGCTTATGAATATTGGTCGGCTGTGTACGATTTAATGAATGAAAAAGGATTATCAGAAGAACAAGCGCGTGCTCAAGTGGAGCAAAAATTTAAAGACGAAGGGCAACAATTTAGTCCGTACGGATTCCATTTATGGTTTAACATTGAAAACGAAAAAGTAAACGGTGTATATAAATATCAATCGTGGTGGGGATTTGATAGTTTACCAGAATTCAAATCGATTTCTGGAAATAAAGTGCCATACGCAAGTGAGTTAAACAACGAGCAGCTTGCCAACTATATTTTCTATGAAAACGACTCGGTTGCAAAAAGTTGGATTACACGTGGAGCTTCGGGCTGGCGCTTAGATGTTGCCAATGAAGTCGATACAGAATTTTGGCGTGAGTTTCGTAAACAGTTGTTGCAAGGCAGCTATGACCGTGGCTCAACGCTTAAAAACGGGGAGCAACCGTTAATTCTCGGTGAAATTTGGGATGATGCGTCAAAATACTTCCTAGGTGATCAATACGATTCAGTGATGAACTACCGTTTCCGCGGCGCTCTGTTAGACTTTTTACGAAATGGGAAAGCGGAAGATATTGATGCCCGACTAACAGCCATTCGTGAAGATTATCCGAAAGAAGCGTTTTATGCGCTCATGAACTTAATTGGTTCACACGATACAGCACGCGCTGTTTTCTTACTTGGAAATGGAACGGATTCATACGAACGCGCGGAACTTGACCCGAATTATGATGAGGAACTCGGTAAAAAGCGATTGAAACTTGCTGCTATTTTACAAATGGGCTACCCGGGGGCACCAACGATTTATTATGGTGACGAGGCAGGAGTGACAGGTTCAAAAGATCCGGACGATCGTCGTACGTATCCGTGGGGAAGTGAGGACGAGCAACTCATTGCACACTATCAAAAAGTAGGCGCTATTCGTACCGCGCATCAAAACGTATTAGCAAAAGGTGCGATTGAGACGGTGTATGCGAAAGGAGATGTATACGTTTTCGCACGTCAATATAAAAAAGATGTCGCACTCATTGCGATTAACCGTGGCAATAGTGAACAAACTGTCGAATTAGATGTCGCTTCGCTCATTCCAAACGGAACGACACTTGCAGATGAATTGCATCATTCGTATGACGTGACAGTAACAAATGGAAAAGTCACATTACGTGTTCCAGCAATGGACGGTCGAATGTTATTTGGAAAAGTAACTGTCGATCTTCCGAATGAAGTAACGAACGTTCAAGCGACATCGGGCGTTGGTCAAGTGACGTTAACGTGGGAAGGCGATGCTTCAGCGTATCGCATTTATCAATCCACATTAAAAGGTGCAGGCTATACGCTTGTGAAAGAAACGAATGAAAAGACGGTTGTTATTGATCAGTTGAAAAACGGAACGGTATATTATTTTGCGATTACAGCATTAGATGAAAACGGAAATGAATCGGTGAAAGTAGAGACGAATCGCGTCGTACCATATTATCCATTAACAGAAGAACACGTTGCTTTACTTTCTGAAGTGAACGATGGAGTGCTCGATTTAGCTACATCAATTACGGTTGAAGCAAAAGTGCACATCAATGATGTAACGAAACATGGATTAGCTGACGGTTTACAGGCGGTCTTACAAGTGAAAAAACCGAATAGCGACAAATGGGAAGACATACAAGCAACGTACGACCGACAAGATGGCGATGCGAACGTATTCCGTGCATCGTTCACTCCGTTACAAGCAGGAACGTATACGTATCGTTACGGATTTACAACAAATCTTGGCGATGATTGGGTGTATACAGATGAGCGAACATTTATGCTCATCGCAAACACTGAAGATACACAACCACCAGCAAAAGACATTCAACTCGTCCAACCAGAAGTTGAATCTGGTCAAGTGAATTTAACATGGTCGTTCGTTGACCGTGATGACAATGATGCATATATGCTTGTCGTTGAGCGTGATGGTCAAATTGTTCATACAACAACGGATATCCGCACATCATTTACTGATTATGATGTCGAAAACGGAAAAACGTATACGTATGTCGTGAAGTTGTATGACCGTGCTGGAAACTTCGTGGCATCAAATGCGGTGGAAATTACACCGAACATTGTCATGGTTGAAGTGACATTTAAAGTGAAAGCACCAAGCTATACGCCATTAGATACGCGCATTACCATTCCGAATAGCATGAACGGTTGGAATACAGGTGCATGGGAAATGTCGCGCGGTGGAGCGGTCACGCCTGATTGGGAGTTTACGACAGAACTTCAAGAAGGAGAAACGATTATTTATAAATACGTCAAAGGTAGCTCGTGGGATCAAGAAGGGCTAGCTGATCATACGCGTGACGATCAAACAGATGATGACGTCAGCTACTACGGATATGGTGCGATGGGTACAGATTTAAAAGTGACTGTGCACAATCAAGGCAATAACAAAATGGTCATTCAAGACTACATTTTACGTTGGATTGACATGCCTGTCGTTGTTGAAGATGTCACCAAAGACGGTGATCGTGTGACGATTAAAGGAAATGCGATTAAAGATGGTGTGCTAACGATTAATAAAGAACGTGTAACGATTCAAGACGATATGTCATTTACGTACACGTTCACACCAGCAGCAAACCAAAAAGAAGTAGCCATTCACATTGAACCGTCTGAAAGAAGCAAATCTGACATTTTTAAAAATGACGGCGGTGCCATTGCGAAAAATACGAAAAATTATGTATTACATCTCGACACAAAACAATTGCGTGAAGGAGTATTACAAGAAGACACAACACCAGGCAGTGGCACAACACCGGGTAGTGGCACAACGCCAGGCAGCGGCACAACGCCAGGCAGCGGTACAACACCAGGCAGCGGTACAACGCCAGGCAGTGGCACAACACCGGGTAGTGGCACAACACCAGGCAGCGGCACAACGCCAGGCAGTAGCACAACGCCAGAGAAGGTCGAAAACGGTGCAGTTGTCTTACAACCAAAAGTAGAGACGAAAGAAAAAGACGGTAAAGTCGTAGAAAAAGTTGCGACTATTTCATCAAATGAAGTGACATCTATTGTCAATGCCATGTCAAATGAGAATAAGCAAGTTGTTGTTTCTCTCGGTTCGCTTGCAAAAGGTGTGACTACAAAAGTAGATGTACCTGCTACATTATTTACACAGGTGGCAAATAAGCAAGAAGAAGCAACGATTGTGAGTGCGAGTGAACAAGCGACATACAAATTACCTGTAAAAGAAGTACAAGCGTCTCTTGAAACGATTGCAAAAACACTCGGTGCCACAGTCGAACAAGTAAACATCTCGATCGAAATGAAAGTAAAAGATGCTCCACAATTACGTGCGAAAGCATTGTCTGATGCAGTAGAGTTTCACGTTGTAGCGAAGGCAAACGGAAAAGAACAAGTCATCGATCGTTTTACTCAATATGTTGAACGGGAAATCGTATTAAAGCAGGCGGTGAACGCAAGTCGTTCCATTGTGGTGCGCGTAAACGATGACGGTTCAATGACACCTGTACCGACCATGTTTGTTGGCAACAAAGCAGTCGTCAAGTCGTTGACGAACTCGACATACGTCGTCGTTGAAGGAACACATACATTTGGCGACATCGAGCGACATTGGGCAAAAGGGTACATTGATACACTTGCGTCAAAACAATTAGTTAAAGGTATGACGGAAACAGCGTACCGACCAAATGAACATATGACGCGTGCGCAATTTGCTGTGTTGCTTGTACGTGCATTAGCATTGCCACATGAAACATATGACAGTCGATTTGTCGACGTGAAAGGAACAGAATGGTTTAACAAAAATGGGGAATTAGCTACAGCAGTGAAGTTTGGCATCATTCAAGGAAAAACAGAAAATACATTTGCGCCGAATGAACCGATTACTCGCGCCCAAGCAACTGTCATGATCGATCGGGCATTGAAACTTTCGTTTGTTGGCTATGATGAAACAGCAAATGACAAAACGAAAAAAGTGACAGACTTCCGTGATGCGAAACAACTGCCAACATGGGCAAAACAGGCGATTGAAGCAGTATACCAAGCAGGAATTATGCAAGGAAGAGATAACGGAACGTTTGATCCTGCGAGCTATATGACGCGCGCCGAAATGGCGAAAGTATTAGCGGAGTTTTTAGGAAAAGTAAAATTGATGTAACTAAAGGGAGGCCTCCGATGTGGAGGTCTTTCTTTATGTCGGAAAATGTCGAATTTTTGATAAGGAAATAGAAAAACAAGAATATTATAATATTTTATGTATTTTATAGTTTTATAACTTTATTTTTCCATTACAGAAGGGAGAGGAAAAAGTGAAGTGGAAAAAGCCTTTTAGTGTCATGACGACAACGGTGTTAATGGCAAGTATGTTCGCCGGAGGTGCTTGGGCGAATGAGTCGTCCCATTCACCAACATCGGTTGTCTCATCTTCTAGCAAATTGCAGCGAGAGCTTGTGCAAAAAAAGCTAGAGAAGCAATTAAAAAAACTTCCACAAAAAGTAGAGTGGAAAGAAACAGACAACGTACGTGTTGTTGTTGAGGTGGAAGGAAAAACACCGCTTCAATATGCCACAGAGCAAGGTAAGTTGTATAAAGACTTATCAGAACAAACGCGAGAGCAGCTTGAAAAACAAGCGGAACAAAAACAAAAAGAAGCGTTGCAACAAATTCAACAATCTGGTGTTGATGTAGACGTTGAACAATCGTTTACAACGGTCGTAAACGGGTTCAGTACAGAAGTACAATATGGTGATATTGAAAAAATTCAAAGTTTGCCATCGGTCAAAGCTGTTCATCTTGTCAACGCCTATGAACGTCCACAGCCGATGCCAAATATGAAAACAAGCCATCAATTTATTCAATCACAAGCAACATGGGTAGATGCACAGTTGCGTGGTGAAGGTACTGTCATTGCGATTATTGACACAGGTATTGATCCATCTCATCAAGATATGAAATTAAGTGAAACAACGGAAGAAGCATTAACAAAAGATGAAGTTGAACAAATTGCTAGTGAACATCACCTCCCAGGAAAATACTTCACAGAAAAAGTGCCGTACGGATATAACTACTTCGATAAAACAGACGAAATTCGCGATCTTGGTCCAGCAGCTTCTATGCATGGCATGCACGTAGCTGGCACAGCTGCGGCAAACGGTCAAATTTCTGGTGTTGCACCAGAAGCACAAGTGTTAGCCATGAAAGTGTTTAGTAACGATCCGATGTATGCATATACATATGACGATGTGTATGTAGCGGCTATTGACGATGCGATTAAACTCGGTGCAGACGTTATTAACATGAGTTTAGGAAGTGCAGCTGCGTTTTATAATGAACAAGATATGGCAAGTGAAGCAATTGCACGTGCAACAGAAAATGGTATTGTCGTATCTGTATCAGCAGGTAACTCGGGTCACTTTGCTTATGGATTTGGCAATCCGTTTGCTGAAAACCCTGATATCGGAACAGTTGGTGCTCCGGGGTTAGCAGCAAATGCCCTTCAAGTTGCAGCTACAGGGAATGAAAGATATTTATATGAAACATTTGTCAATATTGGTGACGATCAATTTGTAGGTTATGGGGCAGATAATTGGGTGAAAGCGTTTGGTGATGAGTCAGTTGAGTTAGTTTCCCTTGGTGGTGCGTATGGCTTTGTTGAAGATTATGATGGAATGGATGTAAAGGGAAAAGTTGTCCTTGTTAAGCGCGGGAAGATTTCATTTTATGAAAAAACAATGAATGCTAAGGAAGCCGGAGCGATTGGTATTATTGTTTACAATAACGGCAACCCGAACTTTTACAAAGATCAAGGTGGATGGGATCTCATTCCATTTATGAAAATTCAAACAGAAGATGGACAAGCATTAGAGCAGCTGATTGCTAATGCTGGTGGTTCGCTTCAAGTCAACTTTGCAGTCAAAGATCAAACCGAAGATCCAGAAATGGGACGAATGACAGACTTTACGTCATGGGGAACGACGCCAAGTTTACAGTTGAAGCCTGAAATTTCTGCGCCAGGCGGAAACATTTATTCGACACTCCAAAATAATAAATATGGATATATGAGTGGAACATCGATGGCAGCACCACATGTGGCAGGTGGTGCAGCGCTTGTGATGCAACATTTAAAAGAACAATTCCCGAATATGGGAACGAAAGAGCGCGCAAAATTAGCAAAAATTTTACTAATGAATACAGCGAATGTAATTACGGATCAAGAAGGTTATCCATTCTCGCCACGTCGCCAAGGTGCTGGAATGATGCAAACGTATGCAGCGGTTACAACGCCAGTATACGTCGTCAATACATCAACAGGTGAAGCGAAGGTCGAACTTGGTGACTTTACAGAGAAGTCAATTAAAATGACATTTACGGCATATAACATGTCAAACGAAGATGTCACATATGACGTGAAAGCGAGTGCGTTAACCGATCTTGTAGACGGAAATTATAACGCTTTAGCTGCACGCCATATAGAAGGTGCGGTCATTACAAAAGAATACGATCGCATTACAGTGCCAGCGAACGGTCAAAAACGATTTTCTATCAAAATTGATTTATCAAACGCGAAAATCCCAACAACTGCTGGGGCGAAAGAACTTCATGAAAATATTTTTGTTGAAGGATTTGTGCAATTGAAAAATGAAACAAAACCAGATTTAACGATCCCATATGTTGGTTTTTACGGCCATTGGGATGAACCGAATATTTTTGATGGCATTGCCGATCTTGGGGAAGCATCATTTTACGGATGGTCAACGATGATGGATGAAACGACATCGTTTTTAATGCCAAATGAAGAAGGAAAGTATGCATTTTCTCCAAACGGCGACGGTTTTATGGATCAAATTCAGCCACTGCCAACATTTTTACGCAATGCAAAGGAAGTACAATACAACATTTTAAAAGGTGGAAAACAACTTCGCCGTATTAAATCTGAAAACAACGTACGGAAAAATTTCTTTGATGCAGGTTATGAACCACCATTCTCTTACATGGACGGTCGCCTATGGGATGGAACAGCAAAATTTCATGTTGTTCCAGATGGAGAATATGCGTATGAACTGAAAGCAGTCATCGACTATCCGAATGCACGTTGGCAGTCGAAGAAAATTCCAGTTCTCGTTGATACGGTAGCACCGACTTTATCAGTTAATTATGATGAAGAAACAAATACAATTTCATGGGAAGCCATTGAACATGGTGCGGGCATCGCTGGCTATGATGTGTTTGTCAACGGTGAATCGATTGCAGGTGAAACGTTGTTGTCAAAAGAAAAAACAAGCGTAGAACTTCCACAAGTTTACACAAACGCGGAAGTAACGGTAGCTGCGATTGACTACGCTGGAAACGTCAATTTTGCTTCAACGGTCGTAGCGGATGAAGAAGCACCAGTCATTTTGTTATTCTCACCGGAGCCACTTAGTGCGTATGGTTCAAGAGATGTACATGTTTTTGGGGCAATTAGTGATGTGTCAAATGTCGATGTGACTGTCAACGGGAAAAAAGTAAATGTAGGTTATGACGGAATGATTGGAAAATATTTCTCGACGGTTGTGTCATTTGAACATGACGGTGTTCAAGATATTCAAGTAACAGCGACCGATGAAAAAGGTCAATCGATTACGATTAACCGTACGGTGTTTGTTGACTCAACACCAGGGGAAATCGAATTTGTAGAACGTGTGCCGAAGTATGTCACACATGATGTGGACAAGTTTAACTTGCAAGTGAAATTAAAAGATAATTACCGCCATATGCAATTTTATGTAGACGACGATTTTGCTTATGGGGTAGATTTTGAAAGCCCATTTGTTATGAAAGATTATGAACATACGTATACACAAGAGTTGCAGTTAGAAGAAGGGCTCAATACATTTGTGCTTACATTAAAAGATCTCGGTGGTCATGTAACACAAAAAGTTATATCGATTTATCGTCTAGCAGAAGGAGAACAGCCACCAAAAGTAGAGATTACAGAAACGTATGTACAACCAAACCAATTTGTTAGCACAAACCGTCCAGCATGGTTCAGTGCATACGCAAACGAAGAAGTGACGTGGAAAGTAAAAGTGAAAAATCCAATGGGCGAGGAACAACAACTTCCAGAACAAGTAGGGCAACAGTACTCGTACTCTTATCAAGTGGGACAAGATGCGATGAACGGCACATATACTGTGACGTTTGAGGCATACGATGCAGAAGGAAAGCTCGTTGATTCAAAAGTCAATACATTCGTTGTATACAACTACGAAACGCTTATTGAAGCAGTGAAAGTGTTAAATGAAAACGGTGAAGAACAATCATCGTTTAATCAATCTAGTTCTGCTTATGTCATGGCGCGCGTCCAAAACTTAGAATATGCGCCAGTCAAACCGCTTGTTATTTTACAAGTACTTGATGCAAATCGCCGCGTCGTTGGACGTGCTTTCCTAACGATCGATCAACTTGATCCGCAACGAACAAACGGTCTTGGCATGCAATTGCCACTTTCATCTCTCGCGAAAGGGACATATACAGTAGAAGCATTCGTTTGGTCAGGATGGGATCAAAAGGCAATGGCGGAAGCGAACAAAGACAAAGTTCAATTCCAAGTAGAATAAAGGAGGGGTCTTTCCCCTCCTCACTAAAGTAAGGAGGAATGTCGCAGTGAGGAAAGCGTTATATACGCTATTAGCAATCTTACTTATTTTCTCGTCTTTTGCCCCTTCTATTGCGGTATATGCGCAAGAGGAGAAGAAAACGATTCAAATTGAACTGCCTGAAGGATATAAAGCAGTATGGGAAGCAGATGGTTGGTTAGTCGGTTATAAAGAAGGAGATACTTATTCTTTTTGGGAATGGCTGGATGGTGAGCAAGATCAGGCGAATTTAGTTATTCCTGTTGACAAACTAAAACCAGGTTTAACGTATGAACTAAGTTTCTCTATCGATATGAAAAATGAACAAAATGAATATGCTGTATATGCGGATACAAGAAAATTGACATACGAACAACTTAAAGCATTACTTGAAGGAGAAAAATTATCTTTGCCAACGGATCTTGTACCCGTTCAAGTGACAGGAGAAGGTACTCCGGTTACTAAAGAAGCTTCGGCTGAGTATTACTTATCAACAACATACGGAGATTTTACAGTTTATGCATATGACACTAAAAAAGTATTCGTTCGCCCACAAAAGATGACAGTTAGCTATCGAGGATTTGATAATGAAAATAACGGCTATGTTGTATACAAACAATTCGAAGTAAATGGAGAACATCGTGTATTGTCATTTGAGGATGCATTTCATAATGTCTCAAAGATTGAAATAGAGGGTGATAAAAAATTAGATTCGTTTGTGTTTATGCGTGAAAAACAATCTAGTGCTGTACATGTTGATTTGAATGGAGAAGCTATTTCTCATGTGTATGTGACATCTGATCAATACAGGTATGCTGCTTTTAATGTAGTTGGTAGTGAGGGATATGTATACAATTTGTTACCTATTAATCTTGATTTTACAACATCTCGTACGTTATCGGTTGCCGGTCAACCTGTATTAGAAAGTACAGATGTATCTTACTGGAAAGATAGTTCGAACGGTACGTCTATTTCCTTAAAAGCAGATGTGCGTCAAGGTGATTTTAAGCTAAGAAGCATTCAACAGAAAACGAATGGCGTGTATAAAAATATTGAGCCAGCTATTCGTATTGTAAATGAACAATGGCAAGAAATCGAGTTTGAGAAGAAGTATGTTGTGGTCGATTATGCCCATATTCGAGTACCTAACTTACCAAATGGTACATATGTAGCATATTACGATCTCCAACTTCCAGATGGAAACAATATATACTGGAAAAAGAAGTTTACGGTATCAGATGGAACGACACAACCTGTTCCGGAAAAAGAAGTTCATATTCAAACAGACCAAACTATTTACTCACCAAATAGTGAAGTGAAGTTAAACGGTTACGTACGTAAAAAAGGTCAAGCAGGCTACGGGATGAAACCAACGTTAAAAGTCACATCTCCAACAAATGACGTTGTATATACGTATCAATGGAACGATGCAGATATTCAAACAGATGGTTCGATCACCACATCGTTTACGTTAAATCAAGCAGTCACAGGCGTATATCAAGTTGAGTTGGCGACAGGAACAGGTGAAAGAGCATATACGTCGTTTACTGTTTCTGAAAATACAGCACCAGTCATCGTTTCGCCACAAGATGGCTCGTTTGTTCGTGGGGATGATAATAAAATTTACATTCATGGATATGCCAAGGCGAATATCGATTTAACGGTACAAGCAAAACAAGGAGAAGAAGTAATTACATCTGTAAAAACAAAATCAGATGCCACAGGACGTTTCTCAGCTGAGTTGGAACTAGCAGATGGCACATATTCATTAGTTGTATCAGATAGTGAACAATCATCAAAACCTGTAACGATTACAGTTGATACGACACCGCCAGCAAAGCCTGAAGTGACGATCAAAGAAGAAAATAACGAACTCGTTGTAAGTTGGAATGAAGATAAAGACGTCGCTTATTATAATGTCTTGCTTCAAGTGAATGGCGGGGAGTGGCAAACACTGAAGTCTGGCTTGAATCGTCAAGAGTATCGTTATTCACCTCTGTTGCCAAATACGACATATCGTTTTAAAGTCGTTGCCGTCGACCAAATCGGAAATAGTAGTGATACGATCGCTGAATGGAAAACGGAAGAATTTATTGCGACGACATTGCAAGTTCAAACAGAACAAGGTTATTTAAAAATTGGAAAGAACATGAATATTGAGTTATATGGTTCATACAAAGAAGGTTACAAAGCAACAGCGGTTATATATTATGACGGGAAACAAAAAGAAGTTAATTTAACGTACAATGCGGAACGAAAAGTATACGTTGGAGTGTTCCCAATTGAACAAGGCATGAGGTTCGTTGATAAAGTTGTTGCATTTATTACAGACGGAAAAGGACAAAAGACAAACGAATTAACAGAGTACATTGGAAAGTACGTTGGGGCAACTGTTGAAGGGAACGTACGTGCAAACGGTGAGCCATTAACAAAAGGAAAAGTGCAAATTGGTGCATACACAGCGTCTATTCAATCCGACGGTACGTTTACGCTTGAAGGGTTGCCAAAGGGATTTTACAGTATCGATATTTACGACGGAAAAGAATGGAATTACGCTGTTTCAACGATTCAATTGCAGTACGGACAAAAAGAGCAAGTAACCATTCATTTACCACAAGAAGTGCGCATTCATTTTGTTGATCAACATGGACAGGCAGTATCTGATCGTTTATATGTTGACATGTATAACGATCGTGCATGGTTTAGTGGATACATTAATCAAAAAGGGCAGTTCGTTTCTTGGGATGGTCGTGCTTTAAAACGTGTACCAGCTGGGGAGTATAAGTTGACTGTGTACGGAAATGGGTTGTACGAAACGTTGAAAACAAAGGTCACGATTGATCCAGAGCACAATTATGTAAAAGAGCCAATTGTATTCACATTAAACAAAAAAGAAATCGAAGTCGTTGATGTAAAGCTAACGTTTAAAGATAGAGACGGAAATGTCATTACAGAACCGAATGCGTATTTTTATTTATACCAATATGACGTATATCGCACATCGAATTACGATCTTGGTTTTTACCATTCGACATACCCAGTTGAATATAACGAAGATGGTAGTGTAACAATTCCAAATGTCGTTGTTGCAGATGGTTATTCGTTATATACAAGTGTACCTGGGTATATTGCGAAAGAACAAAAAGTAGATATTACAAAAGATCAGCACGATGTAGTGATCACACTCGATAAAGGATTGACAGTGACAGGAAAAATTGCTGATTACGACAAAATGACAAATGTGTGGATGTATGCATATACGGATAGCAGCTATGGCTACGTATCATTTGCAGAGGATGGTACATTTACAATTAAAGGATTAAACACAAATGAAAAAATCACATATGTCGTCTCAGCAACCGATTATGTCGAAAAGAGAGAGACTGTTGCTGGAGCAAGTGAAGGTGACACGCTTGATCTTGGTACCATTACGTTAGAGAAAGCAAAGTACATTGATGGACGTGTGTACGAAGGAGCCAAGCCACTCAAACATGTGTATGTATATGTATACGATAAAGATGGACAATATGCAGGTTGGGCGCGTACCGATAAAGATGGCTATTTTAAAGTTCGCGGCTTACAACCAGGTATGTACAAACTTGAAGCATGGTATAACGGAAAGACACTTGAACAAGAAGTTGATATTCAAAGCGAATCACAAACGGTCACGCTTACATTTACAAAAGGAACAGGAAGCTTTGTAGGTGAAGGAAATCGCTTCGTTGCCTCTGTCGACACGGTCGTACCAGGCAAAACAATTGACTATAAGTTAACGTATCGAAATAACGGTACTGCAGAAGAAGAGAACGTTCCTGTCACATTTACTTTGCCGAGTCATGTGGAGCTTGTCAGCAACTCACTCGTTGTAAATGGACAGCAAGCGACGTTAACGGACGGTAAAGTGACCATTCCTAAAGTAAAAGCTGGTGAATCAGGATCTATTACTTTCCAAGTAAAAGTGAAAGATAGTGCGGATGATTTTGTACGTGTTGTTGCGAAGGTTGGAAATGGAGACGAATTATCAGTAACGACAAACGTATTGTTTGTCACTATGCAAGCACCAGCGCAAACATCTGAGAAGCAAATAAAAGTATACGGAAAAGCAAAACCGAATGCCGTTGTTGAAGTATATGCAGATGGGAAAAAGTTAACAGAAACGAAAGTAGAAGGTCGTTGGTGGTTTGCGACAGTAATGTTACCTGTAACAAAAGAAAAAGAGTCCTTCCAGCTGTACGCTGTTGTAAAAGAGAATGGTCAGCAGCACATGTCTAGCGTTTCTACTGTTCAATACGATGCATCTGTTCCAAAAGTGGAAAAGGCAGAAGTATTTGCAGGATGGAACGGAACGGTATCGCTTAATCCATATACAGGCGTTGCTTCATTTGCAGTTGTTGAAAAAACACCGTTAAATACAAAAATTGTATTTAGTGATGAAGTTGACGAAGCATGGATTGAGTTTTTAGGTGAGCAGTACAAAATGGAAAAAGAAAGTGATGGAAAAACATTTACATTTGACGGTTCAAAACTCGGCGCTTGGAGCTCGTACGGTGAACAAATGTTACAGCTCATTTTCAAAGTGAAAGGGCAAGAAATCCGTCTGCCACTCATGCAAATTATTGTGTTGATTGACCCGTCAGGTTACGTATTCGAAGGTAGCATGGACAATCGGTTAGAAGGTGTAACAGCGGAAGTTCAACAGCTTCAAGGGGATGAGTGGGTGAAATGGAATGCAGAATTTTACGGTCAAGTGAACCCGCAAGTGACAGATGAAAATGGACGATACGGTTGGGACGTTATTAGTGGCAAATGGCGTGTTGTCTTCTCAAAAGAAGGATATGAGACGTATATATCACGTATTGTAGATGTTCCGCCAGCGGAAACACAATTGAACGTGCCACTTGTTCGTCAAAGCAATCCGCGCGTAGAGACAGCAACGCCTGCAGCAAGTGGGGAAAACGTAGATACGAATACAAGCATACACGTTACATTCGATCGTCTAATGGACAAAGCATCTATTGAACAATATGTAAGCGTATATGAAGTAAACAACGGACAAAAAACAAAAGTATCCGGTACGTTCACATATGATCGCATCTTTAACGGCTACAAATCGGATGAAAGTAAAAAGGATGATAGTTTACTAGATGGCAAGGGTGAAAGCGGTTGGTTTATTGAAGATGGAACGAAAAAACTCGTTCAATCATTTACTTTTAAACCAAATGCACCACTCAAACATAGTACGACATATGAAGTAGTGATCAACTCACAAGTAAAAGATTATGCTGGCAAGTCGATGACCGATTACACGTACACCTTTACGACAAAGCAACAGCCAGCGAGCCCGACACCAACTCCAGGAACTCCAGGAGGAGGCTCAGGAGGGGCGCCAAGTCCGGCACCAACACCTGCTCCATCGACTGATGTTGGTAAAGAAATCATTGAAAATGGTGAGAAGACGGTTGAACTATCTACAGAGCGTGTGTTAGAAATGGCGAAAAACGTTGACACAGTAAACATTGCTGTGGAGCGTAAACAAGGAGAGCAAAGCGTTCATACACTTAGCGTACAAGTATCAAAACAGTTGGCTGAAGCGTTGGTAGCGAGCGGGAAATCTATGTCGATCGAGATGAATGGAGCTACTATCGTTTTAGCTAAAGATGTATTGAAATCATTTACGAAAGCGGATGTAAAACTATCCGTAAGTGTCAAAGATGTGAAGCAGGAGACGGAAGGCAAGGTCATTGCACCTGTATATGAACTGTCAGCTAAAACATTAGATGGCCAACATATAATAGGTGAGGAGCCTATTAAAGTCGCATTTAACGTCACATCTACGCCTGTTGATTCTCGGAAAGCGGCTGTATATCGCCTTAACGGTCAGTCTTATGAATACGTTGGCGGTGTGTACGACAAATCGAAAAAACAATTGGTTGTTTCACTCCGTGCATTCGGCACGTTTGCTTTGTTAGAACAAAATAAAACGTTTAATGATGTGACAAGTCGCTTAGCTTGGGCTAAGGACGAGATTGAAGTCCTTGCTTCTCGCTCAGTCATTCAAGGTATGACAAAAGATCATTTTGAGCCGAACAAAGCGATCACGCGCGCTCAATTTGCAGTATTGCTTGCACGTGCATTGCAGTTGCCAACGTCCACATACAAAGGTGTGTTTACAGATGTTTCATCACAGATGGCATGGGCTGCACCATACATTGAGGCTGCATATCGTGCAGGTATTGTGCAAGGAAATAAAGGGTTCTTTAAACCGAATGATGTCATTACGCGGGAACAAATGGCAACGATGCTTGTTCGTGCGCTTGCGTACAAAAATCAACATACAAAGGGTAATGAGCCGATTACGTTTGCTGATGAATCAACGATTGCACCGTATGCACGTGAACATGTTCAATTAGCCACATCTTTACAATTAATTCGCGGTACGGTTGTTAACGGCAAACTTGTATTTAAGCCAAAAGCGAATGCAACAAGGGCAGAATCAGCTGTTATGTTGTATCGCTTACTTCAACAAACGGGAGAGTTTTAATGAATGGAGAATGGCTTCTGTCAAGTAGACAGAAAGCCATTCTTCTATGTTATCTTGAGGGAGGATGTTGGATGAAAAAAGTCATTGCAACGCTGTTAAGTTTGTTGCTTATCTTCTCTTCTTTTCCTGCATGGGCAGCCGGGGTTACTGTGTCAACAGATAAATCTTCTTATGTGCGGGGAGAAAAGGTGAATATCTTTGGAAACGTACAAGGAAAAGGAACGAAGCCAACGTTAACTGTGCGAGGTCCTAATCAATCGATTGAGTACACATATCAATGGAATGATAATGAGATTAGTAATGATGGCACAGTGCAGACGTTTTTTACACTAAAAGACAATGCGGCGTACGGTACATATACCGTCACTCTAAAAGCGAGTAGCGGAGAAGCAACGACAACATTTGTTGTTGAAGAACCGAAAAAAGAAAAAGTAATTGAATTGACTGCACAATTAAACGCTTCTTCTTATGTAGAAGGAGACACGGTCACTGTCTCGGGAGTAGTAAAAGAAGATGGGAAAGCATTAAGTGCAAGTGTACAAGTGACATGGACGAAAAACGGAACAACATTAAAGCAAGAAACTGTCTTTTCAAATAATAATGGTCAATATACGCATACATTTCGTGTCATTGAGACGGGTTCTTATATGGTTAAAGTCGAGGCTTTAGGGAAAGTGGTAGAAAAAAGTTTTTCTGTTTCAGCAGCACCAACACCGAGTCCGACGCCGTCACCAAGTCCAGCACCGTCACCAAGTCCAACACCAACGCCTAAACCGGCTCCACAACCTGCTCCGTCAAAAGGAGAGGAAGTAGATGAGACGGTGCGTCAGCAATTGCAATCATCAGTACCAACTGTGACGGTTCAAGTAGAAAAACAAGCAACAGTTTCTGCAACAACAGTTGGTGAACTCGTAAAAGCGAATAAGCCATTAGCTATTCAAGTAGATGGTGCAACAGTAGCCCTTTCGCCAGCAGCTTTACAGTCATTCAATGTGCGTGCAAATGTGACGGTTACAGTCACACCTGTGCAAAAAAGTGAAGCATATCGTGCATATGATTTTTCTATTCAAGTAGATGGGAAAAAATATGATCGTTTATTTGAAAAGCCAGTCGAAATTCGTATGAATGTTGGTAAACAAATCAAACATGCTGATTATACAGGAGCATATTATTGGAATGAAAGTACAAAGCAGTGGGAATATGTTGGTGGAGCATTAAAAGGAGACGAATGGATCGTCTCTGTATCCCATTTTTCCACATATGCGGTTATTGAGCAATTTAAAACGTTTGCTGATGTGAAGATGCATTGGGGGAAAATGTATATTGAGTCATTAGCATCGCGTATGGTTCTTAAAGGAATGAAAGAAAATGAGTTTGTTCCAAACGGAAGTGTGACACGCGCGGAATTTGCTGTGTTATTGGCAAGAGCATTACATTTACCAAAGACATCCTATAAAGGAACATTTACAGATGTGAGCGAAAAATTGAAATGGGCAGTTGCTGAAATTGAAGCAGCCAGTGCAGCTGGTATTATTCGTGGAAATGGAGGAAAGTTTGATCCGTATGCTCCAATTACACGTGAACAAATGGCAACGATGATCGTCCGTGCGATTCAATATAAAAACGAGCAAGTTTTAGGAAAAGTAAAAGAAAGAAATGTGTCATTTGCTGATGCTTCAACGATTGCATCTTATGCTCGTGAAGATGTACAATTAGCTGCTCAATTACAGATCATCGATGGAAAAGTACAAAACGGTCAACGAGTTTTCGAACCAAAAGGAAAAGCGACACGAGCCCAAGCGGCAAAAATGTTATATGAAATGCTTCGATTATTACATGAATAAAAGGATGTCCGCCATGGACATCCTTTTTTTACCTCACCGTCGAAACTTCAATCCCAAGCGGCAGTGCGGCTCCGCCTGCATGCATCAATTCAAGCGAAAGAACGTCTTGATTGGAGAAAACGGTGTAATCAATATAGGCGGATTGGGTAATCGGTTGAAGCGGTGGGATGAGATAAACGACACCGTTTATTTTGATGCCCCCACAATAAGCGCCCCCACGTCCGCTAAAACGAAGGCGAATAGTCCTTACTTCTCCTGTTTCGTTTTGAATGGGGAGCGACAGACGATACGTTAAGCCGTAATGCCCTGGATTGTGCACCGTTTCGTTCAGATTGCTTAATGCATTGGAAACGGAAAGAAGATGATCTGTTTTCCCGTTTGATATACTGTAGGCGACACGTTCGCTATCGATTGTATATGTCGGCAATGTCGCTTCTAGTGTCGTTCCCTTCCATACGCCGCGTGGATGAGTCGCATAAGAATCAAGTGGCGCGAGCGTTGGAGAGATCGTTGAGAAATTAGCAGATGAATTGGTGACGACTGTGCGAATGCGATAGTCTGCCATGCCGCTTTCTTGTTGCACAGTAAAGTCATATAAAAAGCCGAGCAGTTGATTGTTTGAGACGTCAAATGCTTGAATGACTGCGCTCGTTCCTGCTTTCACTTTTATTGTTGGAACGGTTGCGAACGATTGGCGCAATACCGCTTCGGCAAGTGGCAACCCGACATCGTAATGACCCCAACTGTTTGGACTTGTCCGATATGTTCCTCTTATATTCGTTAAGACAATATCGCTAGATGAATGGTTGTCAATCATTATTGCAACAGTCGCATGAGTGCCTAAGTTATTCACGTGCCAACCAAATACGCGATGCTCCATCGTTTGAAGTAAACCTTGCACGTGATCAAGCGCTAACGTTGCTTGTCCATTTGGTACAGAAGCGGATGTCAACACTTCTGGATTGTCACTTATTAATAGACGACGGTCATCAGCCATTTTTGGTGTTGTGACGTGCTGTGGGACAGTAATTGAAGTTTCGGTGATTGGCAGTAACGGACTGCGAAACGTCGTTCGTGGAATAGAGAAAAATAAATCGTTATTTCCGTTACGAGTCATTTGTGCGCCAAACACGGTCATGATCCACGAAGCAGATACGTACCATTCGTCGTTCAGTCGAATCGGTGCCAGTGGTGCCACAACTTCTTGGTCATCAACAATAAATTGGTTTTTTCCTGCGAAAATGGTCAGCTGTCCACGAGATAATCGCACAGTTAATGATTCATCCGTTTCGATCCAATCAGCATTTACATCAATAGCTGTTAACAAGTTTTTTAAAGGAATATATGTATATACTCCATCCGTCATCGTATTGTTTGCGATTTTTGTCTGGTTGACATATACTGCTCCCTTACTTGTTTGTAAAGTTGCCCACGAGATGCGCACATCTTTTCCCGTCCATTGCACATTTGCATCGAGCGCTTCAGCGATAAAACGAACCGGTACAAACGTGCGCCCTTTGTAAATGATCGGTGGGGCGTCAAGTGTAACGGTTTGCTCGTTTATTGTCGCTGTGGACGATTGAACGGTAAGAAAAATGACCTTTTTGTTTTTTTGAACGGTCACTTGTTTTGTATTTGCATTCCAAAAAACATTTGCCCCCATCGTTTGAGCGATCGCTCGAAATGGAACGAGAATACGATTGTTCACCATAATAGGCGACGCATCTGTTTGTAGTGTTTTTCCGTTTGAGATGATGGGGATATGCACAGGTCGAATGCTTGTTGCTTCGGCGGATGTTGACATTGTTGAAAAACTAATGAGTGCAACGAGTACATATCCAATAATTTTTTTAAACAAAACTACCACTCCTTCCCAACACATTATACCATATCATTTCCTTTTGTCACGTATTTTGGGATTTAACGTAAAAAAAGACGCCCGTCCGGACGTCTTTGTCGTTATTGATTCGCTACTGCAATTCTTCCTTCTACCGTTGGAATCGGCTTTTGTGATTGTAAATAGTTGATAACGACTGTACTTAACAATTCCCCACTATCAAATTCGATTTTGCTTGTTTTAAACATATCATAGCCGTCAATTGTTTAAAACTATTATTTTTCAATGAAATTCCTATTTTATGTAGTTGCGATTTTTGTCTATTCTTGTCGAAATGGACGCGATACAATGGAAGTACGTAGGAGGGAATTTCATATGAGTAGATGGTTATGGCTATCATTTATTTTTCTTTTTATTCCGCAAGTCGTTTGGGCGAGTGAAAAAGAAGAGTGGATCGTTCAAGTTCAACGTATATCAGACATTGTATCTCTTCAACCGTACGTTGTGGATACGATGGGGACGTTTGCGAAAGTTGCATTAACAGAAGAGGAACAAAAAGCGGTATCACGTTTGCCATTTGTTTTGAAAATGGAAAAAAATGATATGAAGCGAGCGTCTATTGATGATCCGTTATTTTCGGAGCAATGGTCTTTGCCGCTTATTCATTGGTCTATGCCTTCGCTAACATCGGTGAATCGACTAATTGGTAAGCAGATGATAGTCGATGGACAAGAAGAAGTGTATCGTGGTGAGCCGTTTTACGGTGAACATATCGTCATCGCGCTTGGCGAAGAAAAATTATCCCGTCTTTCTGTCACGGTCGATCATATCGAAGGGCCATGGCGTATAGAGGTACAAGATGAAAAAGGTGACATGTTAGGGAAAAATGAAGGAGAGCTTTCTCGTTTAGATGTACTCATCCCCCGTTCTTCTTCAACGATTCATCTATATGTCACTGCACCCAATTGGACAAAAGCACCACGCATTATTGAAATGAAAGGGGTTAATCATGTTCTTGTTGCGGTTGTTGATTCTGGGATTGTGCTACATGAAGATTTGAGCGACCATGTGTTATATAGTGTAAGCGTCGATTATGCAGAAAAGATGCGATATGCCGATGATACGTTTGGGCATGGGACGCATGTGACCGGCATTTTAGCCGCCCGCGTCAATAACGGAAAAGGAATTGTCGGGCTTATTGGCGATGCGCCAATTGATATTTTACCAATTAAAGTGCTAGATCGTTATGGAGTCGGGGGTGATTTTGAAATTGCAAAAGGAGTAAAATATGCCCTTGATCACGGTGCCTCTGTTATTAATTTAAGTTTAGCCGGTCAAGGAGAGACGGAAGTGTTAAAGTCGGTCATCGAAGAAGCAGTAAAACGTGGCGTACATGTTGTTGCAGCCGCAGGAAATAGCCATATGCCGACAACAAACATTTATCCCGCCAGTTATCCAGGGGTCATTACCGTTTCAGCGATCGATCGAAAACAACTGCCGCTTCCTATTGCAAATTACGGTTGGGACGTGGACGTGAGCGCCCCGGGAGATTTTTTAATGAGCACATATTTATCTGGTTATCGGGCGATGCGCGGAACGTCGATGGCAGCACCACACGTTTCCGCACTACTTGCGACGTTGCAGGCGATGTATCCAGAAGAAGATGCGATTCAGCTTCGAGAGCGCTTATGGAAAAGCGCAAAAGATGTGTATTGGCGTGGATATGATATATATACCGGATATGGAATGATCCAATGGCAACGGGCAATGACGTTATCTGCTCCACTAGGTATTGATTGGTTCAATTTGCAACCGGGGCAGCCAATTGAAAAAAATCGTACGTATATTTTAGGCTTGTCTTCTCGATTTATCGGAAAACAAGGTCATCTTTTTGTGAACGGAAAACTCGTTCATTCGTTCGATATAGATGGAGAAATGATGTCGTTTCGTTTGTTTGACATCATCAAGCAACAAGGAGATGTGGCGGTCGTCATTACAGATGAGGAAAAGCGGGTCATCGCTTCGGACGTTCGGTCTGTTCCGATTCGTCTGACGACGTTTTCTGATGTGAAAAAAACGTATTGGGCACATGATGCGATCATGCAAGCCCAACAACTACAGCTTGTACGCGGACTTCCAGACGGCTTATTTCATCCGAACGATCCTGTCACACGTCGGCAAAGCATTGTTATACTTTCTCGTCTATTTGGTTGGGAGGCGCCATCTATTTTACAATCTCCTTTTGTCGATGTGCCATTAACGTCAGCTGATGCACTGATCGTAGCGATGGTTGCGGAAAAAGGCGTGATGAAAGGGAATGGGAGACACGCACTTTTAAATGAACAATTGACACGTGGACAATTTGCTTTGCTGTTGATGCGTGCCCTTCAACTTGAAAATGAAGCCGTTCGCTCCCTTTATCCGTTTCAAGATGTGAAACAACAAGATGTGTGGAAAGCAGTGCAGTTGCTAGCGGAACGAGGGATGATTGCAAAAGCCCCATATTTTCATCCAAATGATCCTGTGACCAGAGCACAAATGTGTGCCATGGTTGTACGTGTGTCGACATTTATTCGACAAAATTCGACAAAATGGTGATAAAAAAAGCCCCGCCGTTTCCAGATGGCGGGGAGGCTGACTTAGCAACCAAAACCTTATCGCATAAGTAAGTATAGCCTTTTTATTTAAAAAAATCACTACAAAAATAATAACTTTGTTGTATAAATTTGTCGTTTTGTGTCGTTATTTGTCGAAAAAGATCGGGCGATTTGTCGAATAGAAAAATATGCTTTGACGGGTATGGAAAAGGTTAGGATTGTTTGTTATGCTTAATGGTAGAAAAATGTCGAAAGGGAGAAGATGATGCTGGGGAAACGTCACGTATATGGTTGGTTCATCGTTTTTCTTGCTTTTTTTTCTGTTGCCTCACATAGTTGGGCAAATACAGAAGTAAAACAAGAAGGGCGATTCGTTGATGTGGAAGATGGTCATTGGGCGAAAAATGAAATTGATTTTTTAGCAAATGCACAAATTATTAACGGCTATCAAATTGGACAAACGCTACAATTTCGTCCTGCACAAATGGTGACAAGAGCAGAGGCGGCAAAAATGATCGTCAGCGCTCTTGGGCAAACGGAGTGGAAAGACGGAGCGTTATCGTTTCAGGACGTTCCAGCAAATCATTGGGCACGCGGTTGGATCGCACGGGCGGTGCAGCTCGGTATTATGGGAGGGGACGGTACGACAAACTTTCGTCCAAATGAGAGCCTTTCACGTGCTGAAATGAGTATCGTTCTTGTGAACGCTTTTTCCCTCCCGAGTAAAGGGGCAGCGGTAGAGTCTGCAGCAGTATTTAAAGATACGGCAGGGCATTGGGCGTTAGCGCATATTAATCGCTTATATTATCACGGTATAGCGAACGGACGGGAAGGACAATTTTTCCCAAAAGATGCGATTTCACGTGCTGAATTTGCAACATTAGTAGCTCGGACCATTAACGATCAATTTCGTTTG
Source organism: Anoxybacillus mongoliensis (assembly GCF_014201515.1). Taxonomy (GTDB): domain Bacteria; phylum Bacillota; class Bacilli; order Bacillales; family Anoxybacillaceae; genus Anoxybacillus; species Anoxybacillus mongoliensis. Next base: position 8,350 of record NZ_JACHEQ010000010.1, on the reverse strand, counting down.
CCGTTACCAGATTTAATCCAACAAGGAAAAACAAATATTCAAGGAACGGTGACGACGGCTACGCTAAATGTTCGCCAAACGCCATCAGCAACTGGAACGCTTGTTGGAACATTGCAAAAAGGACAAGTTGTCGATGTGTACGATATAAACGGATATTGGGCAAAAATTGCGTATAACGGTCAGTTTGCTTACGTGCATAAAACGTATTTAAAACTGCGGAATATAGCAGGTTCCCCTGTGAAAGGGCGCATTATCGTCGTTGACGCAGGGCATGGTGGAAAAGACCCTGGTGCGATGAGTGGAGGAGCGAACGAAAAAACAATTGTGCTTGAAGTAGCGAAATTGTTAAAAGATAAACTTGAAAGAGCAGGCGCAATCGTTATTATGACGCGAGAGACCGATGTGTATCCGACGCTACAAGATCGGGTTGATATTGCAAAAAATAACTATGCCGAAATGTTTGTCAGCATTCATACAAATTCAGCAACGAACACGAGTGCGAAAGGAGCGGAAGTGTATTACGATTCATCAAAGAATCCGAACGCTGAAGAAAGCAAAAAATTAGCGCAATACATTCAAGAAGAAATTGTCCGTATGGCAAATATGGTCGATCGTGGTGTAAAAAATAGCGGTTTGTATGTTTTACGTAACAATAGCGTGACAAGTGTGCTCGTTGAACTTGGATTTATTTCGAATGCTGAGGATCGTGCTAAGTTGACGTCGGCAGAATATCAAAATATATATGCAGAAGCGATTTATCAAGGTATTGTGAAATATTATACAGCACAATAGGAGGTGACGTAGTGAAAAGGTGGATCATCCCGATTGTTTCTGTCTCCGTACTGTTATTAGCAGCGTGCGAACAGGAACATGCAGGGGCAAGTGAAGAACAAGAAATTGCGACAGCACCATGGACGGAACAACAGCTAGCGGATACAAATAGCCGTTTAAATCAAATCGATGAAAAGATAAAACAGTTAGACGAACAGCTAGCAAAAATGAAAACAGCAGCTGAATCACCGCAAGTGTTTAAAGATGTCCCGGTTGGTCACTGGGCGTATGTGCCTGTCGCTCGTTTATATCGGGAAAACGTTGTCGGTGGGGTAGGCAACGGTTTATTTGCTCCAGATCAAGCGATTACGCGCGCGCAAGCAGCTGCGATGCTTGTTAGAGCGTTACAACTGCCATTATCAAATAAGCCGTCTATTTTTGCGGATGTACCAAATTCACACCCGTTTGCACGTGAAATTATGACGGCTTATGAAGCGGGGGTTGTTGGGGGATACCCGAACGGCCGATTTGCACCGAAAGAGTCGATGAAACGAAAACATATGGCAATGATTATTCAACGTGCTTTTCGCCTGCAGGCAACATCAGCACCATATGCAGGCTATAAAGATGTGACGGACAACACACAAGGTGCGTTAGAAATTCGCATCATTTCACAACATGGCATTGCAGAAGGAAGCAATGGATATTTTTATCCAGAAGGGGCGACGACGCGCGCTCATTTCGCAACATTTATGTATCGAGCATTACAAAACAAGTAGGCTGTGCATGTCCACAGCCTACTTTATTTTTTTCACTTCAATCCCGTTATAGTAATACTTTAAAATTTGATCATACGTAAATCCTTTTTCAGCCATCGAGCGCGCGCCCCATTGGCTCATGCCGAGTCGATGCCCCCATCCATCCCCTGTAAATGTGAATTCAGTTGGGGCTGTTGGATAGTACATCGTTCCATTTTCCGTACGAATCGAAGTATTTCCAGTAGCAATCGTCGTTTGTCCGCTATTTGTTTGAAGTGCATAGCCTACAATATGATCAACCGTTTGTTCGGATCCGTCTGCTCGTTTCACTTTCACGTTTGCATTTCCTTTGACATCGAAGGAAATACTTTTTAATGAAACGCCGAAAAATGAACGAAACGCATCAGCTGATGAGACGAAAGAAGGACGAGCTTGTACGATGCGCTTTTGTCCTGTCGCTGGATTGTATACGGTCGCTTCCATTTGTTGAACGCTTCCGGCATTTGTTTTTTGTGTGACACGAAGCGATACGACTTGTTCATTTGTTAGTTTAAATTTTGATGATACTGTATTCGCTCCTGCTTTTGCATTCCATCCGTAATTTGGATTGCTTACATGACGATCATACGGGTCAGGCACAGAACGAATATACGGAACGGTACTGCTCCATACATTTTCGCTATTTTCAGTATTTCCGCCAGAACTTGAGTGGAAATACGCAGAAATCGGTTCGTTTTGATATGTGGCATATACGCCTGCCGTTTCATTGACGGCTGCTGTTGACGTTGCTTGTTCTTTTGATTTTCCGCCGTACACTTGGCTGGCGACTGTCATTTGTAAAAATGATGTATTTTTTAATTGGGCATATGCATAGCTACGAGCCGCCACAGCTTGTGCTTTTAGTGCTTCTTTATGCCAAGATGATGGCATTTCCCCTGGAACGACACCTTTTAAATAATCTTCTATATCTAACGTATTAAATAAGTTTGGTGCTGTCGCCCCCGGTGTTATTTCAAATGAACCGCGATATTTCACAGGTGCCGATGTGCCGTTCGCTTGTTGAATGCTGCCGATTGTGACGTCATATTGATCGTTTCTTGTTACTTCATCTAATAAAAACCCGCTTGTCGATGTGTAAGACACGCCGTTAATTGTTGCGACGACAGCCCCATTTGTTTGCGAAAAAGCAATCGGGTTTGTAAATGGGATTACTTGCTTCGTTTTTAAATCAATAAGTTGATAATTTCCGTTGACTGTCGCAAGAAACGTCGCTGTCGGCAATAGCTTTACTTTTACAGGAGTTGGATACGTGGCAGCATCAACGGATGTTGGAATAAAAAGAAATAGGCTGAAAGCTAAGATCCATCGAATGCGTTTCATCGTCATTTCGCCGCCTCTAATTGTTGTTTTAGTTTTTCTACTTCCTGCTCGAGTTGTTGAACGCGTTGCTCAAGCTTAGTGACGCGGTCATTTAACGGATTGATTTTTGATAGCACCCATTCAACGCTTGCTAAAACAGGTTCATTGTCTGCTAATGCTTTAGACGCAGATACAGTTAACATCGCTGCAAGCAACACGATGACGATCGTTCTTTTTTTCACCGGTTTTCTCCTCCCTTAATTCTATCTATCTCACATTATAACAAATGATTTCAACGAAAAGGGCGAAAATGTAACAAAATTCTAGTTTTCTATTTTCCATTTGTCGATTTTAAAATTTATGGTATAATGTCTGATAGGTTTGTGAGAAAAGATGGTAGAAAGTGTTACTTTTTAAACGATAATGGATTAAAAAATCGGGAATGCTAATGAGTAGGGAGGTTTTTTATGATTTATTTCACCTTGCTTCTTTGTTTTGTTGTAGCTGTGTTAATTACGCCTGTTGTGAAATGGTTGGCGTTTCGTGTTGGTGCAACAGACAAGCCGAATCAGCGGAAAGTGCATCAAAAAATTATGCCACGTTTAGGTGGATTAGCCATTTTCATTAGTTTTATTGTCGGTTACTTCGTATTGAAGCCAGCTAGCCCATATGCGACAGCAATTGTTATTGGAGCGACGATCATCGTATTAACGGGCGTGCTGGATGATATATATGAGTTGTCACCAAAATGGAAGTTGCTCGGTCAAATCATTGCAGCAATTGTCGTGATATATGGTGGCATTCGCATTGATTTCATCAACTTGCCATTTGGTGGTCATTTGGAATTTGGATTGTTAAGCATTCCGATTACGATGCTTTGGATTATTGGCATTACAAATGCGATTAACTTAATTGACGGCTTAGACGGTTTAGCTGCTGGTGTATCATCGATTGCGCTCGTGACGATTGCCGGAATGGCAGCAACGATGGGTAATACGTATGTGTTCGTTTTTTCGATGAGCCTATTATTGCTCGGAAGTACGCTCGGCTTTCTTCTATATAATTTCCATCCAGCGAAAATTTTTATGGGAGATACAGGGGCGTTATTTTTAGGCTATATGATTTCCGTTTTATCGCTTCTCGGTTTTAAAAACGTTACGGTGTTTTCGTTAATCATTCCGATTCTCATTTTAGGAGTACCAATTTCGGACACGCTGTTTGCGATTGTGAGACGCATCGTCAACAAACAGCCGTTATCGGCGCCAGACAAATCGCATTTGCATCACTGCTTATTGCGTCTCGGCTATAGTCATCGTCAAACAGTGTTAATTATTTACGGCATGGCAGCGATGTTCGGTGTGTCTGCTGTCGTGTTATCGAAAGCAACGATGTTTGGGGCGTTGCTCGTTATTGCGTTCGTTTTACTTATCGTTGAACTTGTGGTTGAGAAAATTGGGCTTGTCGGAAAAGACTATCGCCCGCTACTGAAAATGGTTCGCGGAATGAGGAAAATTTCATAAAACAAAGAGGGTGTCTCGCGAGACACCCTCTTTATTGTTCTTGAGCGAACTGTTCTGTTTGTGCTTGGTAAGATGATACATCCAGATGTGTTTTTAACGTTTGTTTAATTTCATCTACCGTTGTTTCATCAAGTCGATAATAATACACCCCGCTAATGCGTGCGTCTTCTCCTTTAAGATGGAGCGTTTCAATGTTTGCCCCCGTTCCTTTTGTCGCGTAAGCAAAGAAACCTTTCATTTCTTCAAATGTTAAGTTTGTCGTCATATTTTTACCGACAGCTTCCATGATATCGTCAAATTTCGTTAATGAATGAACGCTCATCGCTTTTTTGAAGATCGCCTTCATTAGTTCTTGTTGCCGTTTGCCACGTTCAATGTCATTGTCATATTTGCGTGTCCTTGCAAGTGCTAACGCTTCTTCACCGTTTAATGTTTGCACACCTGGTTTTAAATGAATGGCGTTTTTGCGATCTTTTGAGTCCATTTCGCGAATTTCATAAGGGACATCAAACTCAATGCCACCAAGTTCATCGACGACATCGACAAACGCTTCAAAATTCATTTTGACGTAGTAATCAACTGGAATATCGAGCAATTCTTCGACTGTTTCGACTGTTGCTTTGACTCCACCGTATGCATGGGCATGTGTAATTTTATCATATTTTTTTTCGATTGGAATATAAACGTAAGAATCGCGCGGAATGCTAAGCAATTTGACTGTTTTATCTTTGACGTTAAATGTCGCAAGGACAAGTGCATCGGAACGTACGGCGCCCATTCCTTTCTTTTGTCGAATGTTGCTGTCATCTACGCCAATAAATAAAACAGAGATATTGTCTGCGTTTGGATCGACTTCTTTCATTCGCTTTTCTGACTTTTCGCGTCCATCAATTTGTTCAAATGATTGCTGGATGACGGATTGGGCTTTATTGAAAAGAAATGTCGCATATGCTCCCCCACCGATAAGAAGTAGGAGTAATGGAAGCAAAACAAAGGTCCATACTTTTTTTCGTTTTTTCTTCTTTTTTTTCATATATACTCGTCTATTTTGCATAGTCGTTCCCCTTTTTTAAAAGTTCAACAAATATCGACATGTAAACAATCATCATTTTACAAAATTTTTATGCAGTCGTAAACGAAAATTTTTTTACTCCTTTACATCAAACTCCACATACACATGATCGCCCTCTGTTATAATGCCCCTTCCGTTCGTTAGTTCCGTCATCCATGCGCGGAAATCGTCTTTTTGTTTTTCTTCGACATATGTGTCAATCGTCACGTGTTCCGCATAATGAATGTCTTTGATTGCATAGATTGAGGCGCGCAATTCGTTTTCAACTTTGCCAAGCCATGTATAGTCAATTGTTGTATGCATGATGCACATGAGTTTACGTTCGACGATACCCGCTGCTTTCAGCCCTTCAGTTACCGCTTTGCCGTAAGCACGCACGAGGCCACCAGCGCCAAGTTTAATGCCACCGAAATATCGTGTGACGACAACGACCGTATCTTTTAGCTTTTTCTTTTTTAACACTTCGAGCATAGGAACGCCTGCTGTGCCGCTCGGTTCCCCGTCATCGTTTGCTTTTTGAATATGGTCATGTTCGCCAATGATATAGGCAGAGCAGTTATGTGTCGCATCCCAATGTTTCTTCTTTATTTGTTGGATAAAGCGAACGGCTTCTTCTTCTGTTGTCGCGCGTTCGACATAACAAATGAAGCGCGATTTCTCAATGATGATTTCTGCCTCTCCATATCCTTTTACCGTATAGTATGCCTCTAACAAAACGTAATCACCTCAAATGTTTATTTGGAATGTTGTGCGTATTTTGTCGAAAAATGCTGATGGAAATAGGCGAAGCGTGTTATAATAAAAATTATAAGACGATATGTCAAATGTTCAAAGTAAGAATAACATTCGAATAAAAGTCAGAAAAGTTGTTTTTATTGACTTTTGGTCATTTTTTCTTTAGGTGGTGCATATGTCCAATAAAAAAATAAATGCAAAAGAGCTTGATCGAATTGTAAAAAAAATGATTGAAACGGTTAATCAAAGTAAAACGGAAATTTTTCATATTAGCGAACAATCGCGAAAAGAACATGAACGATTGCTTGAAGAGCTTCGGCAAACGAAAGAAGAAGTGCAACGTGTTATTTTCCAAACAGATGACTTAGAAATGAAAACAAGGTTGGCGCGACAACGACTGTCAGATGTCAGTAAAAACTTCTCGCGTTATACAGAAGCTGAAATTCGACAAGCATATGAGAAAGCGCATTCGCTACAAATGGAACTAGCGATGGCGCAAGAAAAAGAAAAGCAGCTGCGCCAACGTCGCGATGAGTTAGAAAGACGGCTTGCCGCTATTAAAGAAACGATTGAGAGGGCAGACCATTTAATCGGTCAAGTGACTGTTGTGCTAAACTACTTGAACGGAGATTTCCGTGAGCTGAGCGAGTTTATTACTGGCGCAAATGAAAAACAAGAATTTGGACTTCGCATTATTGAAGCGCAAGAAGAAGAACGGAAGCGCCTGTCGCGAGAAATTCACGATGGACCTGCGCAAATGCTTGCGAACGTCATTATGCGTTCCGATTTAATTGAACGCATTTATCGCGAGCGCGGTGCTGAAGAAGCCATTCATGAAATGCGCGATTTAAAAAAAATGGTTCGCTCCGCTTTATATGAAGTGCGTCGCATCATTTATGATTTACGACCAATGGCGCTTGATGATCTCGGTTTAATTCCAACATTGAAAAAATATTTACAAACGATCGAAGAATATCATAAAACAACGATTACGTTTACATACATGGGAGAAGTGAGACGTTTATCCGATCGCTTCGAGGTTGCCATTTTTCGTCTCGTGCAAGAAGCGGTGCAAAACGCATTAAAGCATGCCGAGGCGAAGGAGATTCAAGTGAAAATGGAACTGAAAAAGGATCATTTGCTGATAGTCGTGAAAGATGATGGCAAAGGATTTAACCCAAATGAAAAAAAAGAAAAAGCGTTTGGATTAATGGGCATGCGTGAGCGCATCGAATGGCTGGAAGGGAAATTACATATTTACTCACAACTTGGACGTGGAACGATTGTGACGATGCATATTCCGCTCCATAAGACAGCAGGGAAAGGGGAACAACAATGAAAACGCGCATTATTTTAATTGATGACCATAAATTGTTTCGAGAAGGAATTAAACGTATTTTAGATTTTGAACAAGATTTTGAAGTCGTCGCAGAAGGAAGCGATGGCAATGAAGCGCTAGCGCTTGTGGAACAATATCAGCCAGACGTTGTCATTATGGATATTAATATGCCACATGTCAATGGTGTGGAAGCAACACGTCAGCTTATTGAAGCATATCCAGATACAAAGGTTATCATTTTGTCGATTCATGATGACGAAAGCTACGTCATGCATGCTTTACAAACGGGTGCGATGGGCTATTTATTAAAAGAGATGGATGCCGATGCTTTAATTGAAGCGGTTCGTGTCGTGGCAGAAGGTGGATCGTATTTACATCCGAAAGTTACACATAATCTTGTGAAAGAATACCGTCGTCTCGTTGCAGGAGAGGGAATGGAGAAAGAGAAGCAAAACCAAGATGTGTGTCGCCCGTATCATTTATTGACGCGTAGAGAATGTGAAGTATTGCAGTTATTGGCAGATGGAAAAAGCAATAAAGGTATTGCCGATGCGCTTTATATTAGTGAAAAAACGGTTAAAAACCACGTTAGCAACATTTTACAAAAATTAAACGTGAACGACCGTACGCAAGCGGTTGTTGTTGCGATTAAAAACGGCTGGGTCGAAGTGAAATAAGGTTGTCGAAATCGATTCGACAACCTCAGCTTGTCGACAAAGTCGACAAGCTGGTTTAATATATAGGTACAAGGGTATTTTTATAGGAGGGGGAAATCGGATGCTTCAACGTCATCAAG
>NZ_JACHEQ010000009.1 GCF_014201515.1 Anoxybacillus mongoliensis | reverse complement strand
GAACAATATGTCTTACAGCACCCAGATGAGGTGTTACGTCGCATCGGGTGTACTGCGTGAATCAGAGGTTAAAATTTTAAATTGGATGTATATAGCTTGCTTTTTTCATTTCGAGGAGGAATTGAGAGATGTTGAAATTATACGTCATTCGTCATGCAGAAACAGAGTGGAATGTACAACAAAGAATGCAAGGATGGAAGGACTCGCCTTTAACTGAAACGGGAAAAAAACACGCAACACTTTTACATGATCGATTGCGTACAGTCCCGTTTACTGCTGTGTATTGCAGTCCAAGTGATCGGACAAAGGAAACGGCGCAAATTGTGTTAGGACAACGTCATGTACCAATATATTTTGATGAACGACTACGTGAAATTCACTTAGGTGATTGGGAAGGAAAAACAATTGCAGAAATTGCTCAAGTGGACGAGCAAAATCATCATCATTTTTATCATAGCCCAGATGCATACAAGCCGATCATTGGCGAGACGTTTCTTGATGTCCAACGTCGAGCTGTCGCTGCGATCCAACATATAGCTAAAAATCATTTAGAAGGTCATATTCTTATTGTTACACATGGCATGGTGATTCGTACGCTCCTAGTGTATTGGAAACAACAAACGCTCGCACAGTTATGGAAAAATAGCCGTGTATACGGCACGAGTGTGACGATCGTTTCGTTTGAAGAAGGAAAGTGGAATATAGAATGTGAGTCAGATATTTCACATCTTGAAAGTGAGCTGACACACTTGTGAAAAAATGGGCTATTTTCTTCATTGTCATTTTCTTTATCACCGGTTGTGCACAACAAAATAAAGGAACGACGTTTGTTACGACAGTACAATACGTTGTTGATGGAGATACAGTCAAAATAAAAAAGGATGGAGAGATGGTAACCGTCCGTCTGTTAAACATTGACACGCCAGAAACGTATCGCGAAAAACAGGCGTATGGTGAAGAAGCAAAACAATTCGCTAAAGACGTTTTGCTTCATAAAAAAGTGACGATGGAGTTAAGTGCAAAAGAACAACCGTATGATCGTTACGGTCGATTACTTGCATACATATGGTTGGAGGATGGAGCGTTGTATCAAGAAAAAGTTGTACAAGAAGGGCTTGCACGCGTTGCTTATGTGTTTGAACCGGATACAAAATATGCAAAAAGATTGTATAAAGCACAAGAAAAAGCGAAAAAAGCGAAAAAGCGCATTTGGAGTGTAGATGGATACGTCACAGAGAAAGGATTTAATATGAGCGTATGGTTAGATCAAGCTTCGTAAATATAAAAGGGCTGTTTCATCCAGCCCTTTTAATGTGCGAGCATCGCTTGCATATCTTCTTCTACATCGCCGATAAGTTTGAGACCGAACATATCTTGTAGGACGCGTAACACACCTTCCGAAATGAAGTGTGGTGCTTTCGGTCCAATTCGAATGTCTTGAATGCCTAAACTAAACAATCCGAGTAAGATGGCAACTGCTTTTTGTTCAAACCATGAAAGGACGATGCTAACAGGCAGCTCATTCACTTCACAGCCGAATGCTTCCGCAAGCGCCATTGCAATTTTGACAGTCGAAATCGAGTTGTTGCATTGTCCTAAATCAATATATCGTGGAACGTTCGTGCCAGGAACAACTCCGTAATCGACATCGTTAAAGCGGAATTTCCCACAAGATGTCGTTAAAATGACAGTGTTTTCTGGTAAAGATGTTGCTAATGAGCGATAATATTCGCCACCTTTTCCAGGAGCGTCGCAACCTGCAATAACGAAAAAGCGTTCAATTTTTCCTTCTTTTACAGCTTGAATAATTTCCGGTGCAATTTGAATAACGGTTTCGTGATGGAACCCAGTCACTAACGTTTCGTCCGATTCAATGTTTGCTTCTGGAAGTTGTAGAGCCTTCTCAATTAACGGCGTGAAATCATCATTCTCGATTTTTTGTACATGTTCTAACCCGGCTACATCGTATGAAAACATGCGATCAGCATATGAACCTTTTATTGGCATGACACAGTTTGTTGTCGCTAAAATGGCGCCAGGGAATTTTTCAAATAAGCGACGTTGATCGTACCATGCTTTTCCGACATTTCCTTTCAGATGTTTATATTTTTTTAATTGTGGATAACCGTGTGCTGGGAGCATTTCGGAATGTGTGTAAATGTTAATTCCTTTTCCTTCTGTTTGTTTTAATAGTTGTTCAAGGGCAAATAAGTTATGTCCTGTAACGAGAATACATTTTCCTTCAATTTTATTTTGCGTTACACGAACAGGTTGAGGAATGCCAAGTCGCTCTGTATGTGCTCGGTCGAGTAGTTCCATTACGCGAATGGCGGCTCTTCCGACTTTCATCGCCATGTCTATATGTTCTTGTACGTTAAAGTTAGAGTTTGTTAACGTCATATATAACGCTTCATGTGTTGTTGTATCAACGAACGGATCGGTATATCCAAGTTGATGTGCGTGCGTGCGATATGCGGCAATTCCTTTTAATGCAAATACGATCGTATCTTGCAAACTTGCAATTGTTTCATCTTTCCCACAAACACCGACAACTGTACATCCGCCTATTGGTGTTTGTTCACATTGATGACAAAACATTATAACCCCTCCTTTTCTTATTAACACTTTAACAATAGAGGAAAATGCGTACGTCGTAAGTGATGCATATCACACTTTCATATAAAAATGTGAACGAAATTTGACAATATTCCATATTGAATCACGAGAAAAAATGTATTAAAATGAAAGAAAATTGAATTAATCAAACTACTAGGGGTGCCGGATGGCGATGGCTGAGAGGAAAACGCGCAATCAGTTTTCCAACCCTTTGAACCTGATCTGGTTTGTACCAGCGGAGGGAAGTAGGCTATGTTTTGAGTGTGCAAACTAGTCGATTCTGTCCGACTAGTTTTTTATTTTTTTAAGGGGGAATGAATGATGAATGTAGGACAATGGTTAACACGTGTGAGAGAGGAATCACCGCTTGTACACAATATGACAAATGTCGTGGTGACCAATTTTGTTGCGAATGGCTTACTTGCTCTAGGTGCATCCCCTGTTATGGCGTATGCAAAAGAAGAAGTAGCGGATATGGTTCGTTTAGCTCGTGCTTTAGTGTTAAACATTGGCACACTAAACGAAACAGATGTAGAAGCGATGGTTATTGCCGGAAAATCAGCAAACGAAGCAAACATCCCTGTTATTTTTGATCCTGTTGGGGCAGGTGCGACAGCGTATCGCACTGAAACAGCAAAACGTATATTACGCGAAGTAAACATTTCGATTTTGCGTGGAAATGCATCAGAAATCGCAAGCATTACTGGAGAACAAGTACGTACAAAAGGAGTCGATGCAGGGAATGTGCAAGGCGATCTCGAGCATGTAGCGAAAAAAGCAGCACGCATGTTTCGTTGTGTAGTCGTTATAACAGGAAAAGACGATATAGTAACCGATGGAGAACGTATTGTAATCGTCTCAAATGGTGATGCGATGTTAACGAAAGTAACTGGAACCGGTTGTTTATTAAGCGCGGTATTAGGCGCATTTGCTGGTGTAGGAGAAAATGTGATGATGTCATCTGTTGCTGCGCTTGCTTATTACGGTGTGGCGGCTGAAAAAGCAGCCAAACACGCCAAAGCGCCAGGTAGCTTTCAAATGGCTTTTTTAAATGCTTTATACGAGATAACAGCAGAAGAAGTGAATGAATACGCACATATTCGAGGGGAATAAATGATGAAACAAATGCTATCGTTATATTTCGTGATGGGAAGTGTCGATTGTACGAAAGATCCACTTGCTGTGTTAGATGAAGCGATCGAAGGCGGCATCACGATGTTTCAGTTTCGCGAAAAAGGAAAAGGGGCACTCAAGGGAGTTGAAAAATACCGTTTAGCTGAGAAATTGCTTGAGCGATGTCGTGCTCGTAACATTCCGTTTATTGTGAATGACGATGTAGAGTTAGCGATTGCTTTACAAGCAGACGGTGTTCATGTCGGACAAGAGGACGAAGCAGCTGAACGCGTTCGCGATCGCATAGGGAATAAATATTTAGGGGTATCTGTTCACAACTTGACTGAAGTAAAAAAAGCGCTTGCTGCTCATGCCGATTATGTCGGATTAGGTCCGATTTTCCCAACTGTTTCAAAAGAAGATGCAAAACAGGCATGTGGCTTGACGATGATTAAACATATTCGCGCACATGAAAAACACGTTCCGCTTGTGGCAATCGGTGGGATTACACAACAAACAGCAAAACCAGTCATCGAAGCAGGAGCAGACGGAATTGCCGTCATTTCTGCCATTTGTCGTGCCGAACATATTTGTGAACAAACAAAACGACTATATGAGATTGTCATGCGTACGAAACAAAAAGGCGGCAGGTAATGTCGTCTTTTTCTATTTTTTGTGCAGGATTTTACTCACATATGTCGAAAAAAACAGCGAACATACGAAAGAGGGAGATGGGAAAGATGGAACATATCGTATTGTCATATGAAGATCGAGTCGCAACAATTGAGTTGAATCGTCCGGATACGTTGAACGCTTTAAATGAGAAAATGTTAGCGGAGTTGTTACAAGCGTTAAAAGAAGTGGAAACAAGCGAGGCGGACATCGTCATTATTCGTGGGCGTGGAAAAGGATTTAGTGCAGGAGGTGACATTAAAACAATGTTGCAATCGACGAATGAACATTCATTCATAGAAGTGATGGAAACGATTAAACAAATTGCAGTAAAGTTACATCAATTGCCGAAACTAACGATCAGTTACGTGCATGGGGCCGCAGCAGGTTTGGGATTCAGTTTAGCACTTGCTTGTGACTATGTGATTGCAAATGAACAAGCGCGTGTTGCAATGAATTTTATCGGCATTGGCTTAGTTCCAGATGGTGGGGGTCATTTCTTTTTAAAACGAAAAATTGGAGATGTCAAATCAAAACAAATCATATGGGAAGGAAAAGTAATGAGTGCACAAGAGGCATATGAAGTGGGACTTATTGATGAAATCGGTGATGAGCAAGCGATTCAACAAAAAGTAACGGAGTGGCTAGCAAAACCGATTCGTGCGATGATTGCAACGAAGCAGTTGTATGCTTATTTAAGCGAAGAACAGTTGTTGAACACGTTGCAAATGGAGACAGCGTATCAAGCGAAAATGCGTAAAACAAAAGACCACGAAGAAGGTATTCGCGCTTTTTTAGAAAAGCGTCGTCCGCATTTTAGCGGAAAATAAAAAATTTGAAAAACTTTCATCTTTAAGCTATCTTTTTCGGGTCTGCGACGTGTATAAATGAAATATAGAAAAAGTATAACGAAAAGGGCGGCTGAAGATGAAAGTAGTGATTATAGACGATTATGTGCCGACATTGGAAATGATGGAAGCGATGCTCGAACATATTCAAGGCATCTCCATTCATCCGTTTGAAGATGCGGACGAGGCATATGCATATATTTTATCCCAACATGTCGATGTCATTTTAATGGACATTTGTATGCCGAAAACAGACGGTATTGAATGGTGTCGGCGATTGAAACAACATGAGCAATTGCATCATATCCCTGTATTAATGGTTACAGGTTACGATGATGAACAAAAATTAGAGGAAGCGTTTGCAGCAGGGGCATTTGATTACATTCGCAAGCCGTTTACAATGGTCGAACTCGTTTCGCGTGTTCAATTGGCGTATCGCCAAAAAGAAACGATGGATCAACTGAAACGAACGAATGAAGCATATGTAGAAAGTTATCGGCATATGTGGACGATGCAAAAAAAGATGAATGAAGACTTACAATTAGCCCGACTCGTTCAAGAAGGTTTACTTCCTGAACCGCTGAATAATGAACATATTCATTTTGTCGGGACGTATATTCCTTCTTCACAACTGTCTGGTGATTTATATTTTTGGCAACAAGTTCGTCCACATATGTATGCTTTTATTGTGATTGATGTCATGGGGCACGGTGTTGCATCTGCACTTGTTGCGATGTCGATTCGTTCTTTGTTACATGGATTAATGACGAAAGTGACAGACCCCCTTCTTGTTGTGCATGAATTAAATCGACATGCTTTTCAATTGTTTGGAAAGGAAACGAAATATTACTTTACCGCTTTTTACGGAACAATTGATGTAAAAAAGAAAGTCATGGAGTATGTAAACGCAGGCCATCCGCCAGCCATATCGATGAATAATCGAAAAGCGATGCTTCTTAAAGAAGGGGGCATTCCAATTGGCATTGTATCCAATGCTCCATATAAAAAAGGGACGATTTCGTTTCAACATGACACCTATCTTATGATTTACACAGACGGATTGATCGAAGTGTTAGGTGAAGAATGTGCCAGACAACTTGCTGACATGATGCAAACGGCTCATACGTTTGATGAGATGGTAAAGAACATAAATGAAAAAACGCAATATGATAAAGGAAATGACGATATTACATTCGTTTCTATTCATGTAAAATAGCAAAAAGGGGTCGAGAGCCCTTTTATTTAATGTCTACAAATTGATCAAGTTGACAGATAGATAATATATGTTTAATAGGTGCTGAAACGCCTGTCATTTCAATACGCATTCGATCTTTTAATGGATACAGCCAGCTAATCAGCAATCGAACACCAGAGCTATCAATAAATCGAACAGCAGATAAATCAATTTGTAAATGAGATGTTTCCCACGGCTGTGATTGAATCGTTTCTTCCATGACGCGTGATGTTTCAAAGTTAATATCTTGCTGAAAAGAGACAACGATTTTATCATCATATGTAACAATGTTGATCATATTTCTCCCCCTTTATTCCGTGCGACAACGACAATGGCACGTTTTCCTTTTTCGTCAAATGAAAAATGGGAAGCAAGCTGTTGAACAAGGAAAAGTCCCCGTCCTCCTGGACGAGTGAAATCAGGAGGAGGAGCGCTGAGTTTTTCTTCCCATTGAAAGCCGTCTCCTTCATCAATCACTTCAATGACGATCGCTTCATCTGACCAGCTGATGTGTACAGTAGCATATTTTTTTGTAGAATGTCGAATGACATTGGAAACGAGCTCCCATAATATTAATTGAATTGTATATTTTTGTATTTCGTCTAGTTGCATATGATCGTTTATTTGCTCGAGCATCGCTGAAATCATTGTGCTATAATTTGTTTCATTTAGCTGAGCTTGAATCATTGTTTTTTAATTGAATCAAAAGTTGTTTTATATAAGGATGTTTATAATCACCTTGATGCTCGAGACGATACAATTGACTCCATAAAGAGTTATATGTTGAACGAAATGAGAGCGGGATGCTCTCTCCGAACGAACGTTGCAAATGCATGAGACGAAACTTCGCATAGTTGCGTGATGGTACATTATTCGGGAGAATTCCCATATCGATGCGAATGAGCTGCTCGTTTATTTCGTGAAGCAACGTTTCCGCCATTTCGTCGATATGAGCAAACGTCCGTTGCTCGTATTTCAGCCGTGGGTGCTTCATCGTCATCTTCCTCCGTTTAACAATTACGAATTGAACTTTTCGGTCAATTCTTGATTTAAATCGTTTAACTGTTCGGCCATTTCAGCAATTTGTGAGGCAGCGGATGAAATTTCATCAAACATTTGATGAAACTGTTTAATGAGTGAAGTAAATTGATCGATTTTTTTACTAGTTGATTTCACATCAGTAACAGACTGATCAAAAATATGAATAATACTTTCATTTGCTTGTCGGAATGCTCGCGTTTCCTCAACGATTTGTTGAAACGCCTGTTCAAATTTGCGAATCGTTTGTTGAACAATGTCAATGTGATTTTGAATGTAGTCAAGCGATTGTTCCGTCTGCGTTGCAAGTTTTCGCACTTCATTTGCGACGACTGCAAACCCTTTTCCATGTTCACCCGCACGTGCAGCTTCAATGTTCGCATTCAACGATAAAATATTTGTTTGATTTGAAATGTTGCGAATCGCATTGACGATTTCTCCGATTTTTCGCGAGCTATCGGTCAGTTCGTTCGTAAGCGATTTTGTTCCTTCAATTAATGTAGCAACACTGTCTAGTTTGGTTAACGTTTGTTTTACATCTTCTTTTCCTTTTTCAACTCGTTCGCTCATTTGAACAGATTGACGTTGAATACTTGTCACTTCATTCAACATGCTTTGGACATTTTTTTGTACTTCAAAAATAGAAGCAGTTGTTTCTTCCGCACTTGAAGCAAGTGTTGTAGACGATTCTGTTAAACGATGTTGCAACTCTGCAATTTCATTTAACTTCATCATAGACGATGTATACGATTCAATATACGTTTCAATCGCAATTTGCATATCGAATGAACAAAGTTTGGCAAACGATTGGTAAATGTTTGTTGCTTCTGTCGGAGGTAGCTCCTCCATTAATATGCGAAGCACTTCATTTTGAATGATTGTGTAAGCCCCCAAGTACCACTCCGGAAACAAACCGATCCGGTTATGAACGTTGCCGATCACTTTTCGCCGAATAATATATTGTTCACCAATTTCTCCAGAGACCATATCCATTAGATAAGCGCGCAACGTTTGTTTTAAGCGATCAATCGTGGAATGATTGTCAATAATGCGTCTCAAATGTGGCATTTGCCCAACTTGATCGTAAAACGCATTGACAATTCGTTCGACATGCTTAGCAAAGAGTGGACGAATTGAAACAAGTTGTTGCACATCTTTCTCTGTTAATCCAACGAAAGAAACTTGTTGCTTTCGATCGCTTGAAAGGAGTTGTCGATAATACGTTGTAACGTGTGAAGATGTAGAAGGACGAAGATTCATATCTTCATTTTCTTTTTGATGTTTTTTACGGAACAGCTGAATGGCTCCTTGTTCATTGAAAAGAGCGTGAAATGGACATTTTGACATCGTTTTCCCTCCAGTTTTTATAAAAAATCCCCTAAAATATTATATCATGTACTGTAAAAATAAGAAGGAAAATTTTTATGTTATTTCCGAGGGAAGCGCAAAAAATGACAAAGTTTTCCCTACTTGTCGAATGAAAAAGAATAAAGTAGAATGTTTACTTGTGAACAATAAGAACCGCGGAGAGAGAAGCAATGAGTAAAAAAATTTTATATTTATTTTTTGTTTTAATAGGAGCTACAGTTGTCATTTTCGCGAATATGAAACATAACATTTATACGTTCATGTAAAATAGGTGTTTCCATTAGTACATGTATACCCCTTTGCACATACGCTAGAAATGTAACAAACTTTAATGCGAAAGGGGTATGAAATATGCGTTGTCGTCCAAATATGATGGCGCCAATCGTTCATCCAACAAAATGTTGTACGCAACATCAAATGCAAAAAACGATTGTGCCACACATTCATCCGTCACATACGACGTATGTGAATCATCATGTGTTCCAACATCAACATTATTTTCCACATACGCAATCTGTTGTAAACGATGTATCACATCAACATGTTGTTTGTCCAGGACCTGGTCCGTTTCCACGACCATTTTAACCGAAGGCGATTCGCCTTCGGTTTTTTGTCGAAAAAAAGACGAAGTTTGTGAAAATGAAAAATTGACAAAGACTGCTTTTTTTGAAAGAATAGGTGTAGACATGGATAATTGAGGTGAGCAAACGTGCTTTCAGATCGCATCAACTTAACAGCAAAAGACATTCTCGAAAAAGAGTTTAAAATAAGCATGCGCGGATATAATCAAGATGAAGTTGATCGCTTTCTTGATTTAGTCATTAAAGACTATGAAACATTTCATCAAATGATTGAACAATTACAACAAGAAAATGCAAAATTGAAAAGCCAATTGCAGGAGGCACAAAAACGTCAGCCATCTCAAACGGGAACGACGAACTTTGATATCTTACAACGTCTTTCCAATTTAGAAAAACATGTTTTTGGAAACAAACTTTACGAATAAATGTTCCAACCTTTTCTATTGATTTGGCTTATCGTTTCGGATATACTAACATATGCTTACATGAATCATGTTCGGGTAATCGCTGCGATGTGTATGCATCGTAGAGGAAAGTCCATGCTCGCACGGTGCTGAGATGCCCGTAGTGTTCGTGCCTAGCGAATGCATAAGCTAGGGCAGTCTGGCGATAAGCTGGGCTGACGGCAGGGAAAGAGCCTACGTCCTTCAATGGATATGGCTCGACTACCTTTAAAGTGCCACAGTGACGTAGTCTTGCTGGAAACGGCAAGAGTGGAACGCGGTAAACCCCACGAGCGAGAAACCCAAATGATGGTAGGGGCACCTTCTCGAAGGAAATGAACGGAGAGAAGGACAGGCGTACAGCCTGTAGATAGATGATTACCGCCGAAGTACGAGGCGCAAGCCGTTTGCAGTACGACGGAACAGAACATGGCTTACAGAACATGGTTCATGGCAACACTCTCCTGCATAACGTCAGGGGAGTTTTTGTTTTTTGGGAATATGAGGGGAGAGTTTGTTGTGGACAAAAAGTTAGCATCTTTGTTTGGTTTAGATACATTTTTATCTGTGTCCCATGCCATTATTCAAGAAGCGGACGAAGGAATTATTGTGACGGATAGTGAAGGACATATTTTATTAGCTAACCCAGCTTTTGAAACGGTAACGGGTTATACGCAAGAAGAAGTGCTCGGAAAAAAACCAAATATTCTTCGCTCTGGTTTACATGATCGAACATTTTATGAGAATATGTGGGAAACGATACGCGATCACGGCGTTTGGAAGGGAGAAATTTGGAACAAACGAAAAAATGGCGAGTTGTTCGTCGAATGGTTAACGATCAAAGCCGTTTATGATGTCGCAGGAAACCCGACGCATTATGTAGCGATCTTTTCAGATGTGACACAACATAAGCGAACGATGGAGCAACTTGCGCGATTATCGAACTATGATTTGTTGACCAATGTTCCAAATCGACAATTATTTACGAAACGTCTTCAACATTTACTTGAAATGGCACGTCGCTACAATCAGCAATTAGCGATTTTGTTTCTTGACTTAGATCGCTTTAAATATATTAACGATGAGCTTGGACATTACAATGGAGATGTATTGTTAAAAAAGGTAGCCAATCGTTTAAAAAAGCTATTGCGCACGAAAGATACGTTAGCTCGTATTGGTGGAGATGAATTTGTTGTCATTTTACCTAAACTAAAAGATGTTCAAGAAGCTGTTAGCATAGCAGAACAAATGATTGAATCACTACAAGCTCCTTTTATATTAAATGGAAAAGATGTATATATGTCAGCAAGCATCGGCATAAGCATGTATCCAAACGACGGAGATGATGGGGAAACACTATTACGTCGAGCCGATCGCGCCATGCAAAAAGCGAAAGAAAGCGGAAGAAATCGCTTTGAATTATATACAACTAAGTTGGACTACCAAAGCGAAGTGGTCATGTTAGAAAATTATTTGCGAAAAGCACTTGAACGAAATGAATTATTCATTTGCTATCAGCCGATTGTCAATATGAAAACGAAGAAAATTGAGGCACTTGAAGCATTAATGCGTTGGAAACAGCCAAATATCGGGTTCGTTTCCCCTGCGCAATTTATTCCGCTTGCAGAAGAAACTGGATTGATTGTTCCGATAACAAAATGGCTATTCGAACAAGCATGTATACATATGAAGGCGATTCATCAATTCGCTCCGCATATAAAAATCGGAATAAACATTTCCGCTGTTCATTTTCAACAAGATGATTTTGTTGAACAGTTGTCAACAATTGTCAAAAAAAACGATGTACATCCGCGCTTTTTTAAATTAGAACTAACGGAAAGTACGATTATGCCAAATGCAGAGGAATCTGTTCAAAAACTTGTACAGTTAAAACAGTGTGGTTTTAAACTAGCTATTGATGACTTTGGGACAGGTTTTTCTTCATTAAGTTATTTACATCGTTTTCCAATTGATATTTTAAAAATCGATCAATCGTTTATTCGTCGCCTATCTTTATATAGCGATGATGCGACGATCGTCTCAACAATTATTATGATGGCGCATCATTTGCATTTATCTGTCGTGGCCGAAGGGGTCGAAACAGAGCAGCAATATGAATTTTTAAATAAACAGCAATGTGATATGGTGCAAGGATATTACATTGCTAAGCCGATGCCAATAGATGAGGTGCAGCACTTTATTCAAGAATGGGATGAATATATCAATGAAAGGTGAATGAATATGGGGCAAATAACATTAATTGCTACTGCAGCAATGGGGCTCGAGTCCATTGTTGCAGATGAAGTTCGGGCGCTCGGGTATGACTGTCAAGTGGACAATGGGAGGGTGATGTTTGTTGCAGATGAGCGAGCGATTTGTCGCACGAATTTATGGCTTCGCACAGCCGATCGGGTGAAAGTGAAGGTGGGGGAATTTCGTGCAACGACGTTTGATGAGTTATTTGAACAAACAAAAGCGCTACCGTGGGCACAGTTTTTACCTATGGACGCCCATTTTCCTGTTGTTGGGAAGTCGGTTAAATCAAAATTGTTTAGTGTATCCGATTGTCAAGCGATCGTAAAAAAAGCGATTGTTGAAAATTTAAAACAACATTATGGCGTTTCATGGTTCGAGGAGACAGGCGCACAATTCCGTATTGAAGTTGCTTTACATAAAGATATCGCCACATTAACAATCGATACGAGTGGTGCGGGGTTGCACAAAAGGGGATATCGCACCAAACAAGGAGAAGCACCATTAAAAGAAACGTTAGCGGCAGCGCTTGTTCAGTTAACGAATTGGAATCCGGATCGTCCATTTGTTGATCCATTTTGTGGATCTGGAACGATTGCGATTGAAGCAGCACTGATTGGTCAAAATATTGCACCAGGATTTAACCGCGATTTTGTATCTGAACGATGGAGTTGGATTCCATCTCGATTTTGGGACGAAGCGAGGGAAGAGGCGGAAGATTTGGCGCGCTATGATCAACCGCTACATATTGTCGGCTTTGATATTGATCATCGCATGGTAGACATCGCGAAAACAAACGCACAAGAAGCAGGATTAGCCGACTTAATTACGTTTAAACAAATGCAGGTGAAAGATTTTCGAACGAAAGATGAGTACGGCGTCATCGTCGGCAATCCTCCCTATAGTGAGCGATTAGGGGAAAAAGAAGAAGTAGAACAGTTATATCGGGAAATGGGAAAAACATTTGCTGCACTCGATACGTGGTCGATTTATATATTAACATCTCACCGCAACTTTGAGCAGTTGTATGGGAAGCAAGCAACAAAACGTCGAAAACTATTCAATGGTTTCATTGAAACGCAATATTATCAATTTTGGGGACCTCGTCCACCCCGTTCATATGAAAAGCTGTCTCATTGACAGCTTCTTTTTCTTTTCAACTTCATTGACTTCTTTCTTTTTTTGGTCGATAATTAATGTTTGTGTACTTCGTTAAAATTAATGGAGGGGCTAAAAAATATGAGCAAATATCCGTTTGTATTAAGTAAAAATGAAAATTTTTTTGATAAATTAAATGAATGGATTGGGGACGTGTTTTACGATATTTTACCTGAAGCAGGGTTTGAATTGCGTGATGAGCAAATTTTTATGGCATTTCAGCTTGAGCGAGCATTTAAAGAGAAAAAAGTGATGTTTGCAGAAGCTGGGGTAGGAACGGGAAAAACGATTGTATATTTACTTTATGCTATTTGTTATGCACGATATATCGGAAAACCTGCCATTATTGCTTGCGCAGATGAAACGCTAATTGAACAACTTGTGAAAAAAGAAGGAGATATTGCTAAAATTTCACGAGTTTTAAACATAAACATTGATGTCCGCTTAGCGAAGTCACCAGACCAATATTTATGTTTAAACAAATTGGACGATATATTAATGACCGAAGAGGAAGAATTGTACGAGCAAATTTTTGACGAATTGCCGCCATTTGTCCATGATCATGCTCCGCTCCAAACGTTTTACCATTACGGCGATCGAAAAGATTATGCTCATTTAAGCGACGAGCAATGGTCAAAAATTGCTTGGGATCCGTTTCAAGACTGTTTATCATGTGAAAAGCGTCATCGTTGTGGTCAAACGTTATCGCGCGATTATTATCGCAAAGCAACGGATTTGATTATTTGTTCTCACGATTTTTATATGGAACATATTTGGACGTATGAAGCACGAAAACGTGAAGGACAGTTACCACTTTTACCAGAAGCGAGTTGTGTCATTTTTGATGAAGGACATTTATTAGAGTTTGCTGCCCAAAAAGCGTTAACATATCGTATGAAAGAAACGACATTAGAAACGTTGCTTTCTCGGTTATTAGAAAATGATATTCGCGAACAATTAGCTTATTTAATCGAGGATACATTAGAACTCAGTGCACGATTTTTTGATGAATTGATGAATCATGCTAAAGCGGTACCGGGATCTAATCGTCAAGAAATAACATTTACTGCGTCCCTTTTACAACTGGCAAAAACGCTACGAACAAAAGTAGAACAAATTGGAGACGAACTCGTATTTGAGAGTGAAACGTATACGATTGACCATTATCAATTGAAAGTTGTTGATGAATATTTAGACCAAATTCATCATTCGTTATATTTATTCATTCATAATCGTGATGCCATTACATGGCTTGAGTCGTCACTCGATGGAAACACGCTTGTCATTATGCCAAGAACGGTACAAGAAGTGTTGCGCGAAAAAGTGTTTTCTAAACATATTCCATTTATTTTTTCATCTGCCACATTATCGAATGAAAAATCATTTGATTATATGGCAAAAAGTCTTGGCATCGACGAATATTTATCATTTCATGTTGATTCTCCATTTGATTATGACGAACAAATGACGATTTATATGCCGATATTTGAGAATAACGAACGCATATTTGAAGAGAAATATGCGTACGCCATCGAAAAAATACGTGAAACAAATGGGCGTGCACTTGTATTGTTCCCGACACGTGAACAATTAAATGAATTTAAAGCCCGTGCTCAGCAAGAAGACGGATTGACCTTTTTATTTGAAGGGGATCAAGAAATTAGCGAACTCGTTTCTCGTTTTCAAAATGAAGAGGAAACGGTTTTATGTGCCCAACATTTATGGGAAGGATTAGACATTCCAGGTCCGTCACTAAGCAACGTCATCATTTGGGCACTCCCTTATCCACCGAATGATCCCGTTTTTCAGGCAAAGCGAAAACAAACGGACAATCCGTTTTGGGAAGTGGACGTTCCGTATATGGTTTTACGATTGCGACAGGGGGTAGGGCGCCTCATTCGTCAACGAGACGATCGAGGAATCGTATGTATTTTTGTGACAGACGATGAGCCAATGCAAGTAATTGAAACGATTAAACGTGTATTACCGACAGATGTACAGCAAAAATAAAGGAATATTTGTAAATATTGTAGAATAACGATACAAAGGAATGGAGGGAAGAAGATGAAGAAAAATATTCAGGCTGTTGAAAAGCAATTTTTGCAGTACGTCAAAAAAATGATGGCGTACAAAGAAGCTATTTCGCTTATGTATTGGGATTTGCGTACAGGTGCTCCCAAAAAAGGGGTTGATCAACGCTCAGAAGTGATCGGAATGTTATCACAAGATGTATTCCATATGTCGACCTCAGAGCAAATGGCCGCATATATTGCGGAACTTTCAGCGAAGTCCGTACAGGAACAATTGTCACCGGTCACCCGTTATACGTTAGTAGAATGTCAGAAAGAGTACGAACGAAATAAAAAAATTCCTGCTGATGAGTATAAACAATATGTTATTTTACAGTCCAAAGCGGAAAGTGTATGGGAAGAAGCGAAAGCGAAATCTGACTTTTCCCTTTTTGAACCGTACTTAGAGCAGCTTGTCGATTTTACAAAACGTTTTATCACATACTGGGGGACAAATGGACACCCATATAATACGTTATTAGATTTGTACGAACCAGGTGTGACTGTTGATTTGCTAGACAGCGTGTTTTCAAAATTACGCGATCATATTGTTCCGCTCGTTCAACAAATTAGCGAGTCGCGACATAAGCCGGAGACAAGCTTTTTATTCCAGCCGTTTCCGAAAGAAAAGCAACGAGCATTTAGTTTAGCGCTTTTAAAAGAATTAGGTTACGATTTTGATGCAGGGCGGCTCGATGAAACCACACATCCTTTTGCGATAACGTTAAATGAAGGAGATGTCCGAATTACAACGAAATATGACGAAAACGATTTTCGGACGGCTATATTTGGTACGATTCACGAATGTGGTCACGCTCTTTATGAACAGAACATATCTAAAGAATGGGCAGGTACACCGCTTTACGATGGTACGTCAATGGGCATTCATGAATCCCAATCGCTATTTTATGAAAATTTTATTGCACGTCATTATTCGTTTTGGAAGCGACATTATAGCTTATTGCAACAATATGCTCCGCATTTTGCTGATGTTTCATTGGATGATTTTTATCGTGCAATTAACGAGTCAAAACCGTCTCTTATTCGCATTGAAGCGGATGAATTGACGTATCCATTACATATTATTATTCGATATGAAATGGAAAAAGCATTGTTTGATGGCGCGGTTGAAGTGAGAGATTTGCCACACATTTGGAATGAAAAATACGAGGCGTATTTAGGCATTCGTCCAGAGCGTGATGCAGAAGGAATTCTTCAAGATGTACATTGGGCCGGGGGAAGTTTTGGCTATTTTCCATCGTATGCCCTTGGATATATGTATGCAGCACAGTTTAAACACGCGATGGAGAAAGAGTTTACAAACTTTGGTGAGTTGATCGAAAACGGAGAGTTCGTGCGTATTCGTGAATGGCTGACAACGCATATTCACCAATTTGGGAAAACGAAAAAACCGCTTGACATTTTACATGAAGTAACTGGAGAAGGGTTAAATCCAGCTTACTTGATTTGCTATTTGGAAGAAAAATATAAACATATTTATCGACTATAAAAAAACCGGGCATTTGCCCGGTTTTTTACCAAAGTTTAAATCCTTTTGAGCCAGGAGGTGCATTTTGGATCATATCGATAAATGGAACAGTATATGCGATCAAAATGAGTACAACAGCAATACCGATCCATAATTTCCAGTTTTCAAATACGAGCGGCGTACGCTCAGCCTGTTCAGCAACTTCTGCGACAGGGAACTCTGTCTCACCTTTTGGAGCGAAAAATGCTAAGTTTGTAACGATAATGAGTACAAGAATAATACCGATGAACAAAATTGTTCCCCCAACTGCTTGAGCGATTTGATAAGGAATCCACTCTAGCGCTTGTGGTGCATCTCCGTATGTTGAAAACGCTGAACGACGTGGAGCGCCGAGCAACCCAGCAAAGTGCATTGCGCTAGACATAAAAATCATACCAATCGACCAAACGATCGTTTGAATAATTGCTAAACGGTTCATCGCCTTTGTCATCACACGTCCCGTTAAATGTGGGATGAGCCAATAAGCTGCGCCAAAGAATGTTAATACAACAGTTGTTGCTAATGTTAAATGGAAGTGACCCGTTACCCAAATCGTATTATGAACAACTTGGTTTAATTGGTGTGATGCGTTGACAAGACCACCGGCACCAGCAGGGATAAAGAACAACATACCGATAAACGGTGCAAAGAAACGAGCATCACCCCAAGGGAGTTTACGTAACCATCCGAATAATCCTGTTGCTCCTTTAGAACGACCGTACATCTCGAACGTTGCAAACATCGAGAACGCTGTCATTAGTGATGGAATAACAACCATAAACGTTAAGACAACTTGTAAGTACTTCCAAGCTGGATCAATTCCAGGTTCCACAAGTTGATGGTGGAAACCGACAGGAATTGAGAAAATTAAGAATAAAATGAACGACATGCGTGCAAGGGAATCAGAAAACATTTTTCCGCCAATAATTTTCGGAATAATTGCATACCAGATCATATATGCCGGTAATAACCAGAAATATACGAGCGGGTGACCGAAATACCAGAATAATGTTCGGCTTACAAGTACGTTAATACGATCAACGTAACCTAATGACCAAGGAATAAGTTGGAATAATACAGTTGCAGCTACACCAAGCGAGCAAACGAGCCATAACACCATGTTAACAACAGACATGAACGTAAGTAACGGACTTACTTGACCAGGATGAGCTTTTTTCCATTTCGCATAGTGAGCAAACATCGCAAATCCGCTTACCCAGCTCCCGACAACAACAAGTGTTAGTCCAATATAAAAACCTGCATGAGCTTGTAGTGGTGCATAAAATGTATATAGAACAGAAGCTTCACCAATTAAAATGTAAAAGGCAGTAATTGCTGTGCCGATTGTCATGAGCCAAAAACCGACCCATCCCCAAAATCGTACGCGATCAGAAAGCGTTCCGGCCGTACGACTGACAGCTGCAAATTGGAAACCAATGATAAAGAATGTAGTTAAAACAAGTCCGAGTAATACACCGTGAGTTGTTAAAATCGTATAATAGCTAATACCTGCTGGCAATTCAAATTTTCCTGAGCGCACAAGCACTTGTAATAGACCGGCAAGTCCTCCTAACGCAAGTGCAACGAAAGCGACATAAATATGGGCCATTGCTAATTTGCCATCACGTGCATCTACTTTCCAAGTTTCGTTCATCATTGTTCAACCACCTTCACTTTCGCCGTCATTAAGTGGTGACCGGCACCGCAATATTCGTTACATAAAATGACATACTCACCGACTTTATCGAATGTTTGTGTGTAACTACTTACATAACCAGGTTCAACCATCATATTTACGTTTGTTCCCGCCATTTCAAATCCGTGAATGACGTCTTTTGTTGCTACGTTAATCGTTACTTTTGCTCCTTTTGGGATTTCTACTTGATTCGGTGTATACGCAAATGCAGAAGCAACGATATTTAGTTGATATTCGTTATCTCCCGTTTTTACAAGTCCTGGTTTATCAAAAGGTGGTGTTTGATCGACTTTTTCTGGATCGATCGTTGTTAAACAGCTTGGTGGCTGTGTTCCTTGTGCGAATGCACCAACCCCTAAGACAGCTAAAAATACGAATAATGAACCGATGCCGAAAAACAGCCAAATTTTTTCATATTTATGCATGTGCATAACGCCTCGTCTCCCTTCTCTCTATAAACGATTCAAAAACAAGAAATATACGCTTACCCACGTGAAAATGAGGAAAAATCCCAAAAACAAAACAGAAGCGAGCGTTCCTTTTAATGCAGGTTCTTTCTCTACTTTTGTTTTTGGTGTGTTTGTGTTTAATTGAGTTTTCATTTGCGCTCCTCCTTTCCTTAATAAACCTTAATTAGAAATGTATACACTTACATCATACAAAACAATTTGCGAAATGAAACGTTTTCCTAGTACATTTCACAAATTGTTCATTCGTTACTTTACCATCATCATAACCGTAAAAATAAGGAGTAGCTGTGACTTTTGTCACATGAATTTTGTGAGGTTGTGAAAAAAATGTGAAATATTTAGAAAAAGATGGTTAGAAAATAAAAAGAAGCTCACAAACGCAAGCTTCTCTTCGTCCTCATTCGTTATCAATTGTTAGAATAAGCTGTAATTCCCCCTTGCTTTCAAAGTGAATGGGCACACGAAATGCTTTATCAAAACCATAAATTTTTGTTTGACCAACGAGAACAGTAGGAGGAGTAATATCGATTGTAATTCCGTTTTGAGATACGATCGTCGCTAAGTTTCCTGCAATCATATTACCAAGTTCACCAGTAAACGATTCGAGCATTTCGCCCTCTAAAGGCATACCGAACATCGTTTCTCCGATACTTCCAAACATCGTTTCATGCCCTTCAATCATAAGACGTCCGCGTAAGTCTCCGGTCATTCCAATCAATACACTAATGGACGTTTGGGTGAAAGGTTGTGTAAATAATGAAGGTTTGTCAATTGTCATCGTTAGTGGGATGACAGAACGAATCGACTCGATCGTTCCATTTAAAATCGTTGTAATTTTTTCACCTAAAGCCATAAAACGACCCCCTTTTTTTCTTCATCATAACAAATTTTTCACTTCAATTACATCACTTTTCGACGAATCCAGACAAAGAAAAAACAAAAAACATAGTGACGAAACAATAAATTGCGTTATAATGAAAGTGCACAACAACATACCTCCTTTCAAAACGTCGAAAGCTTTCCTCCTAATTCACGTGAGGAAAGCTTTTTTACTTAATATGTATAAAATTTCTTTATCAGAAAAATATTATCAATAATGAAAGGAGGGAAATGTATGCCGAGCATCGTTGCAGTGGAATTAGCTGAACTTCCTTATCGCGTTTCGCAAAAAGAAGTGATGAATGCCATAAAGCGTATGTTTCAACATCGTTACGAACATATTGACCGTCTATTATGCATTTTTGAACACGACCATATTCAGTCAAGAACGTTTGTACAACCACTAGATTGGTATATGACAGAGCATTCATTTGCTGAAAAAAACGGGCTGTATATTGAACATGCCGTTCGATATGGGAAAGAGGCAATCGAACGTTGTTTGCAGAGCGCCAATATATATTTTGAAGACATTGAAGCCATCTTTTATATTTCAACGACTGGGATTGCTACACCGAGCATTGAGGCGAGAATAATGAACGAACTTCCTTTTTCGATACATACGAAACGCATCCCTATATGGGGGCTCGGATGTGCAGGGGGAGCAGCCGGCATTGCTCGCGCGGTAGATTACTGTCGAGCATATCCAAAAGCGAAAGTACTTGTCCTTGCGGTAGAATTTTGCAGTCTCACTTTTCAACTTGAGGATGTGTCAAAAAGCAATTTTATTGGTACATCACTATTTGCTGATGGAGTAGGTTGTGTGTGTATTGTAGGAGATGATGTGCAGTTGCAAAGTATAGCTCCGCAAGTGGTCGATATGCAATCGATATTTATGCGTAACATGGAAGATATCATGGGGTGGGATATAAGAGATAAAGGGTTTTACGTTGTGTTCTCTAGGCATATTCCGACTATTATTCGTCAGTCGATCGGTGAAATCACGGAATTTTTTTTACGGAAAAACGGGCTTGATGTTTCGCAAATTGAACATTTTGTTGTACATCCAGGTGGTAAAAAAGTGCTTGATGCCTATCAAGATGGTTTACATATAGATGAAAATACGTTAACTCACGCAATTCATGTTTTACGAGAGTACGGAAACATGTCTTCAGTAACTGTGCTTGCTGTTTTACGACGTTTTTTACAACAATCTATCACTCAACAACATGGCTTAATGATGGCGATGGGGCCTGGATTTAGCTGTGAGCTTCTATTGTTAAAATGGGGAGAAAAATCATGAAATGGAACGTGTTTTTCTTTTTAATTGTTCAACGATTTGTTGAGTTGTACTGGGCAAAAAGAAATGAACGATGGATGAAGAAGAGAGGAGCAAAAGAATTCGGACAACATCATTATAAATATATCGTTTGTATGCATAGTTTATTTTTTGTTTCGCTTTTGATGGAAGGGAGGAAGAAACGCGAACCGACTTTATGGTCATTTTTGTTTAACATATTTATCATTTTACAACTGTTTCGCTTTTGGATCATCGCTTCACTAGGACGGTGTTGGAATACGAAAATTATTGTATTGCCAAATACAGAACGGATACAGAAAGGGCCGTATCGATGGTTTCGACATCCCAATTATTTTGTTGTTGTCCTTGAATTTATTATTATTCCCCTTATGTTTCAAGCATATTGGACGGCTTTCATATTTACAGTATGGAACGCGTACCTTTTATCGATCCGTATTCGTGTGGAGGAACAGGCGCTACGTTTATTAAAATCCCCTCATAAGTAGGGGAATTTTTATGTATTTTTTTTGTGAACTACAGTAAAATGAAGGTAGATTTTTTAAAAGGGGTATGGGGAAAAATGCAAAAAACACAAACAGAACCGTTGCAACAATGGATATACCGCTTAATTGCACTTCATGATCAATTTGTTGAGATAGGCGACACAGTGCAAGCTAAAAAAACAAAACAATTGATTAAAAAAGCGTATGATGGAGAGTTTACGATTGCTTTTTGTGGTCATTTTTCTGCTGGAAAGTCCAGTTTAATTAACGAATTGATTGGGGCTCCGCTTTTACCATCTAGTCCAATTCCAACGAGTGCAAATCTTGTCAAAGTAAAAGCGGGGAAACCGTATGCGCGCGTATATTATAAAGCTAGTGAGCCGATTCAATATGTTGCTCCTTACGATTACGAAGAAGTAAAAACGTTTTGTCGAGACGGTGATACTATCGATATGATTGAAATTAGCGATGAAACAGATGCGATTCCGAGTGGAATTGTACTGATGGATACACCGGGTATTGATTCGACAGATGATGCTCATCGCTTGGCGACAGAGTCTGCTCTTCATTTAGCGGATGTTGTATTTTATGTGATGGATTACAACCATGTCCAAGCGGAAATGAACTTCGAGTTTACAAAGCGATTGTCGCAGTATGGAAAAACGATATATTTAGTTGTGAATCAAATCGATAAACATCGCGAAGAAGAGCTTCCGTTTTCACTATTTGCTCGCTCGGTGGAAGAGGCGTTTCACCAATGGGGAGTTGCATTTGAACGCATTTTTTATACGTCGTTAAAGCAAAAGAACCATGTATATAACGAGTTTGAAGCATTAAAACAACTATTACAGTCGCTTTTTGGCGAAAAAAATAAGCGACTTCAACAAAGTATACATGTTGCGGTCGAGCAAATGATTGATAACCATATGCAAGTAGTGATTGCGCAACAGGAAGAAGAAGAGCAAAACATTCGTCAATTGCTTTCGTTTAATAATGAACAGGAACTTTTGAAAAAGATCGAAGAAATAGAGCAAACGATTAATGACATAAAGAAAACATGGTCAACCGCTAAGCAACAGGTTGAACAGCAGCTAGCAACAACATTAGATAACGCCTACATGATGCCTTATGAAACGAGGGAATATGCGCGTGCCTATTTAGAAGCATGTCAATCGGACTTTAAAGTCGGCTTTTTATTTACAAAGAAAAAAACCGAGGAAGAACGAGAAAAAAGATTGAGTGCTTTTTATAAAGATTTACATAAAAAAATTGAAAGTCAGTTGGAATGGCACATTCGTGACTTGTTGAAACGGTTTTACGAGCAATATGATATCCGTGATCATGAATTGTTACATCATATTCAACAATTAACAGTTCCTTTTTCTGAACAATGGCTTGCTGAACGGAAACCGAATCAACCGCTTGTCACGGGAGATTATGTTTTAACGTATACGAACGATCTAGCAACCGAAATCAAACGCTCATATCGCGACATAGCCCTTCAACTAGTCGAGCAAATGATTGAAAAAGGAAAAGCACAACAACAATTAGCGATGTATGAGCAACAATTTGCACAGCTCACCGAGGAACATTCGCGTTGGGAACGATTAAAACAACTTGCGCGTCAACGTGAACATGTGCGTCAACAGTTGCGAAAAACTGTCGAAACGGCAAAGCCACTAAGCGATGAAGCCGTTTATCCGTTTATTCATGAGACGTTTATGATGCGATCGAACAAACGAAAGACAGAAGAAGTTTCCCGTGCGAACGAAAAGATACAAGAAGAACAGCCAATTCCACCAGCACAAACGACGAGCGAGACGGTTGAACAAATGATTGAAAAATTGCGTACGGTTAGCCAAATGATTGCTTCGATTGAAGGATTGAAACAATTAGCGAAAGAAATGGGAGAAAAGGTTCGCCAGCTTCAACAACGGACGTTTACGATTGCCCTATTCGGAGCTTTTAGTGCTGGAAAATCTTCGTTTGCAAATGCGTTAATCGGCGAACACGTCTTACCTGTTTCGCCACATCCAACAACGGCGACAATTAATAAAATTGTTCCACCAACAGATGAGCATCCACATGGAACCGTTGTCGTACAAGTAAAGACGGAGCAACAGCTTTTAAACGATTTACAACACTCCTTGCGTTTTTTCGGTGTACAAGTTCATTCATTGCAAGAGGCGATCGAAGAAAGCGAAAAGGCGATTCGAAATCACCATGTTGAAGCAAAAGAACGGGTACATTGGGCATTTTTACAAGCCGTTGTGCGTGGGTATGAACAAATGAAAGAACAGCTTGGACACTTACTTACGATTTCACTGGAGCAATTTGACGAATATGTAGCGAATGAAACGAAATCGTGTTTTGTTGAATGGATTGAGTTATATTATGATTGCCCATTAACTCGTGAAAACATCATTCTTGTCGATACACCAGGGGCAGATTCTGTCAACGCTCGTCATACAGGAGTCGCATTTAACTACATTAAAAATGCTGATGCGATTTTCTTTGTCACATATTATAACCATGCGTTTTCAAAAGCGGATCGCGAATTTTTAATTCAGCTTGGTCGGGTAAAAGATACGTTTAGTTTAGATAAAATGTTTTTTATTATTAATGCAGCTGATTTAGCGCATACAACAGAGGAATTACAAGCCGTTGTTCACTATATAAAAGATCAGCTTTTACAATTTGGCATTCGTCATCCTCGTCTTTTTCCATTATCGAGTAAATGGGCGCTTGCCGAAAAGAACGGGGAAACATTTAAACATGACGTATTATCAAATTCAGGAATGAGCACGTTTGAGCAAGCCTTTTATCCATTTATTCATCGAGAGATCGGTTCGTTAGCGATAGCTTCCGCCCGTTTACAAATGAAACAAGCGCACAAACGGTTAGCAGAATATATTGCAGAAGCAAAACAAAGCGATGATATAAAACGCAAGAAGCTACAAACATTACAACAAGAGAAACGACAGCTTGAGCGGATCATCGAACAATACGAAACAAATCATGACATTCATGCAATCGAACAAGAATTGAATGAGTTAGTTTATTACATTCAACAACGCGTTTTTTTCCGTTTGTCAGATTGGTTTAAAGAGTCGTTTAATCCGTCCGTTCTTCATGATCGACAAGCAAATATAAAAAAAGTGTTACAATTATGTTTAGACGAATTGTTGTATTCCATTGGATTCGATTTGGCGCAAGAAATGCGAGCGACTAGCTTGCGCATGGAAGCGTTTATAAGCAAACGTTATGATCTTCATTTTATGGCGTTAGAGAAACAGTGGAAGGAAGTTCATGATCTCATTGTAACAAAAGTCGATCTTCCTGTTTTTCCAACATTGGAATTTCCACTTGCTTTTGAACAACTAGAGCGCAGTATATTTAAACCAGCGCTATCGTTGTACAAAAATGCGAAATCATTTTTTGAAAAAGATGAAAAGCGGTTGATGAAAGAACAATTAGAACGACAACTACACGAGCCGGTTGTAGCGTATATAAATGAACAAAAACAACGCTTGCTTGCGCATTATACAAAACAATGGAGTACCGTTATTGAGCGGCTTCATTGTCATATGTGTGAACAGATGAATGAACATTTTGCAGGTTTACTTTCGGCATTAACCGCTCAAGCATCAATAGATGAATTGCAACGCATTTACGATATGATTGGAGGAATGAATGATGAGTGAAGTTCATCAAGCAATTACAGCGCATTCACAAAAACAACACGCACTCGTTCGAGCATTTGTCGAGCTAGATGCGAAACGGGAGATGTATATTGAAGAAGCAGTTGCTTTATGTCAACGAGGAGAGTCATTTTCTGTACACAAGATTAACGAAGTGACAAAACAAATAAATGAACTAGCGAAAAATGGGATTGTACCACAACGAAAATATGTGACGGTTGACATGGTAAAGGAATATGTCCAAAAATTAAATAATCAATCATCGTAGTGTAAAACGTCCCATTCGTGCATACTATTTGTGTACGAAAAGGAGGGTATGAAACAATGGGACGAACAAAATTAGGAAACGCAAATGCACAACGAAACAATAACGCCAAGCAAAAAAATGACTTCAATAACGAATTTGCTTCATATGCTGAAGTGGAAGTAAAAAAAATGAGCAATGAACACAAAAATATTCGATAAGGCGCGCACGCGCCTTTTCTTATGAGATGACAAATAGAAGGGTAGGTATGTTGATGAAAAAGTGGTTTGCCATCATTGTTTTATTTAGTTTTTTTGCATATATGCTTTGGGAACATATGACGGAAAGACAAACAATAGCAACCGGTATTCATGTAGGAATGAAGGCTCCTGATTTTTCCCTACAAACAACTGACGGGAAAACGGTTCAACTTTCACAACTGCGCGGGAAAGCGGTTATTGTGAATTTTTGGGCGACGTGGTGTCCGCCGTGTCGCGCAGAAATGCCAGATATGCAAACATTTTATGAACAGTATCATAGACAAATAGAAATTGTAGCTGTAAATGTAATGGTGAGAGATTCACAAGAAAAGGTACGTGAGTTTATTAAAGATTACCATTTAACATTTCCAGTTGTATTAGATGTTGATGGCGATGTGATGAAACAATATGACATTCAACCAATCCCCACATCGTTTATTATTGACCACCAAGGAATTATTCGCGAAAAACAAATTGGCCCCATGTCATACGAACAAATGGTGCGATACGCAGAAAAATGGGGGAAATAGCCGAGTAGTCGGCTATTTTTTGTATATTTTTCATTATGTTTGGAAAAGATAGAAAAAAACAAAAAGTAGGTGAATACGTGATGAGGAAAATAAGAAAACGAACATTTGCAGAGCTAGTGATGGAAAATAAGCGACAGCTACTGAACGATGTCCGTGCGTTAGAAAAATTAGAAGAAAAAATGGAAACACGCTGGCTTCATAAAGCAGAGTAATGTGGTCATACTACAAGGGAGAGGGGGATGAAAAATGGGTAATCCAAAAAGTAATCAACAGCCATTTGTGCCGCAACATATTGGAACGAAGCCGAGAGCAGCCGGCGGCAATAAAGGAAAGCAAATGCAAGATCAATCTGGTCAACATCCACAAGTGATTCAAACGAAAGGGGAATAATAAGGGCGAATGTTCGCCCTTATTATAGTTTACATAATTTTTTTATGATAAACAAAATAATATGTATAACGTCAAAAAAAACGTACACGATAAAGGGTGTACATTTTTATTTTGATAAGGAGGATGATAAAATGAAGCCTAATCATGATGACCGTCGCGATAATGTAGAAAAGTTACAGGACATGGTACAAAACACGCTCGAAAATATTGAAAAGGCGGAAGAAACGATGGCATTCGCTATTCCAGAGGAACGCGAAAAAATTAGAGAGAAAAATCACCGTCGCGAAGAAGCAATTGAAGCGATGCGTGCGGAAATTAAGGATGAGGCAAAAGCGCGAGAAAACGGATATGAATTGTAAAAGCCGCATATGTGCGGCTTTTTGTATGTCTTCTTTTGTTTCGTTATAAGTGTGGATTTTCTGCTTTCCTCATGTTTATGGTAAAATGGTGATAAAGTATCGTCATTTTGGAGAGTGAGAAAAATATGATCATTTCACAAAAAGAGATTGAAGTTCGTTATGCTGAAACAGATCAAATGGGCATTGTCTATCACGCAAATTACTTAATTTGGCTAGAGATAGGACGAGCTCATTTTATTCAACAGCTTGGTTTTCAATATGCTGACATGGAGAGACGAGGAATTGTGTCACCAGTTATAGATTTACAAATTTCCTATAAAAAACCGTTGCGATACGGAGAAACAGCCACAATTAAAACATGGGTGGAATCATACGATGGTATTCGAGTTGTTTATGGGTATGAAGTGTTAACTCCAACGAATGAAATAGCAGCAACAGCAACTTCGAAACATGTTTGTGTAACGAAAGAGACGTTTCAACCTGTTTTGATTAGAAAATATTTTCCTGATTGGCACGAAGCGTATGAACGCGCAAAAAAGAGATAAAAGCGGGAAATTCCGCTTTTATCTATACATAAATATCGGTTCGTTTTGTTTTTCATCAAACTCAACATGTAAATCGTGACCATCAAAATACCACGTATCGTTCTGTTCGATAAAAAAGATAATTCCATCTTTCTCTAACATTATGGCTGCATCGATTGGCGCTTCCTTATTCACTCCTAGAGAAAAGCCTTTTTGTACATTGCTACATCCACCATATCGAGCGAAAAAACGAACATAGTCCCCACGCTGTAATTGGAGTTCTTCTTTATACCACTGAAATGCTTGATCACATATGTATATGTTCATCATATTCACCATCCTTTACAAAAGATTATAAAAGAATACGAAATCTTTTTCTATTTTACGCACTCATTTTGAGAAAAAATAAAAAAGGAACTATACAAATCGTGGCAAAACATGTATCATTAATCCGTGATGATTGTCAAAAAGAAAGGAGTGACAGTTCCGTTATGAGCAGGGCAAACACGAATGAACCAGAACCAGCAATAATAGGGGAAGTAGCTTCGTTTTTTGACGCTGGAACGTACTGCTCACAAACGAAACAGGCGCTCCAACGACAAAAAAGTGGCGCTTACCTCTTGTAGAGAAGATAGGGGGAGTTACGCCATGATGAACATTTATTTATCTAACGATCAAGGAAAATTAGAGGAAATTCAAGAGCTAAAAAACGGTTGTTGGGTAAACCTCGTTTCTCCAACAGAAAGTGAAATTCGCTACATTGCAGAGCATCTTAATATTCCGATTGACTCGATTAAAGATGCACTCGATGATGAAGAGCGGTCACGTATTGAAAAAGAAGACAACCACGTGCTCATCATCGTTGATATTCCGATTATTACGTACGATGAAGGAAACATTCCAACATATGAAACCATTCCAATTGGAATGATTATTACAAACACCTGTTTCATTACTGTTTGTCTTCAAGAAAATCCAATTTTTGAGGAGTTTACAAAAAATAAGGTGAAACATTTTTATACGTATATGAAAACGCGTTTTGCGTTACAAATGTTATATATGATTTCTACGTATTACTTAAGATATTTAAAGCAAATTAATCGAAAAACAAGCGAAATTGAAAAACAGCTACATCAATCGATGCAAAATAAAGAGTTGTTTTCTTTACTCAGTTTAGAAAAGAGTCTCGTTTATTTTACGACATCATTAAAAGCAAATAATATCGTGATGGAACGTTTACTTCGTTTAAATTATTTGCGGATGTATGAAGACGATCAAGAATTATTAGAAGATGTCATTATTGAAAATAAGCAAGCTATTGAGATGACAGAAGTATATAGTAGCATTTTAAGTGGGATGATGGATGCATTCGCTTCCGTCATTTCGAATAATTTGAACATCGTCATGAAATTTTTAGCTGCGATTACAATTGTCATCTCCTTTCCAACGATGGTGACAAGCTTTTATGGAATGAATGTTCCGATTCCATATCAAGATAAGCCGTATGCGTATTTAGTTGCTTTAGGTATTTCTTTCGTTCTTTCGAGTATTACAGCGTTTATTTTCTGGAAGAAACGTTATTTTTAAAAGGACGGTATGTACCGTTCTTTTTTTGTGTCCTAAATAAAAACGAACATTAAATAAAAAAAAATAAAAAAAGATCGTTTTTATTGACTGATTTTGTGCTATTTAGTATATTAACATTCGGGAAATAGAAGGTGAGGGATGAATAATGAGCAATCGTTACGATGTGATTGTTGTTGGAGCAGGTCCAACGGGAATTTTTACTTGTTATGAATTGACATTAAAACTACCAGGGGCACGTGTGTTACTGGTTGATAAAGGGCACGATATTTATAAACGAAATTGCCCAATCTTGCAGAAGAAAATTGAAAAATGTCCGCCACCGGTTGGAAAAAAAGATTACGCAGGTTGTTTACCTGCTTGTTCAATTACAAATGGATTTGGGGGAGCAGGGGCTTATTCAGATGGTAAGTTTAACATTACGAGTGAGTTCGGTGGATGGATGACCGATTATTTACCTGATTCGACGGTGTTACAACTCATTCGTTACGTGGACGAAATCAACTTGAAGCATGGTGCTACACATACATTGACGGATCCGCTTACAGATGAAGTGAGAGAAATTGAGAAGCGTGCTTATGCAGCTGGATTGAAATTGTTACGCGCACAAGTTCGCCATCTTGGTACAGAACAAAACTTAGAGATTTTAAAGAGCATATACGAATATTTGCGTACACACATTGATATGATGTTTAAAGAAGAAGTGAGCGATATTTTGACGGAAAAAATAGATGGTACAAGTCGTGTGAAAGGAATTCAATTAAAAAATGGGGATATGATTTATGCTGATCGTGTCGTCATCGCTCCAGGACGTGACGGGTCAGCTTGGTTAACGAATATATTGAAGCGACGTGGATTGAAAATGATCAATAATCAAGTCGATATCGGCGTTCGTGTCGAAACGTCTAACGTTGTTATGGAGGAAATTAATACACATTTGTACGAAGGAAAGTTCATTTTTAATACATCCGTCGGCACACAAGTTCGGACGTTTTGCAGTAACCCTTCTGGTCATGTCGTTGTTGAAAACCATTCTGGCATTATGCTTGCTAATGGTCATGCGTATAAAGATCCGAAATTAGGAAGCAACAATACAAATTTTGCTCTCCTAGTTTCCCATAAATTTTCGGATCCGTTTGACCAGCCGAACGAATATGCACATCAAATTTCCCGTTTGGCAAATGCGCTATCTAACGGGGGAATTATTGTTCAAAAATACGGTGATATTTTAAAAGGTAGACGTTCAACAGAAAAACGGATTAAAGAAGGATTTATCGAACCGACGTTAAAGGAAGCCGTTCCTGGAGATTTAGGACTCGTTCTCCCGTACAACACGATGAAAAGTTTAATCGAAATGACAGAAGCGCTAAACGTTGTTACCCCAGGCATCGCTTCAGAACATACACTTTTTTATGGTGTAGAAGCGAAGTTTTATTCTGCCCGTCCCAAGTTGAATGAACGTTTTGAAACAGAAATTTCAGGGCTGTACGTTGGGGGGGATGGTGCAGGAATTACACGCGGTCTGGCTCAAGCAGGGGCATGCGGGGTATGGATTGCGCGACATATTGTAGAGACGTATAGCTAGCGAGAATGACTCGCTAGCTATCCTTTTTGTTAACTTATATAAAAATAATGTTGACATATATCCGTTGATCGAATACGATTATTGGTAATTAGAAGTAAAAGGGGGAGAATCATGGATTGGTTATCGTTAGCAGATCGTGTGTTAGACGGGGGAGAAATTACAGACAATGAGGCGCTTGCTATATTAAATTGCCCCGATGATGAGCTATTACTATTACTCCAAGGCGCTTACCGCATTCGCAAAACGTATTACGGAAATAAAGTGAAATTAAATATGATTATGAATGCAAAGTCAGGATTGTGCCCAGAAAATTGCGGATATTGTTCCCAATCTTCTATATCAACTGCTTCAGTTCCGACATATAAAATGGTAAATAAAGATACCATTTTACAAGGAGCCAAGCGAGCGTATGAGTCAAAAATAGGAACATACTGCATTGTCGCAAGTGGCAGGGGGCCAAGCGATAAAGAAATTGATATTGTTGTATCTGCAGTGAAAGAAATTAAAGAAATGTACGGTTTAAAAGTATGTGCCTGTCTGGGAATATTAAAACCGGAACAGGCGTTGCGTTTAAAGGAGGCGGGTGTCGATCGCTACAATCATAACATTAACACATCTAGAGAACATCATCCTCACATTACGACTTCCCATACATACGATGATCGGGTACGTACGGTAGAAACGGTCAAGGAAGCAGGGATGTCCCCGTGTTCTGGTGTGATTATCGGTATGAAAGAAACAAAACAAGATGTGGTTGCAATGGCGAGAAGTTTAAAAGCGTTAGACGCGGATTCGATCCCTGTAAATTTTCTTCATGCGATTGATGGAACGCCATTAGAGGGGACAAAAGAATTGCATCCGCGCTACTGTTTAAAAGTGCTGGCATTATTTCGATACACTAACCCTACGAAAGAAATTCGTATTTCTGGAGGCAGGGAAGTAAACTTACGTAGCTTACAACCGCTTGGTTTGTATGCTGCGAACTCCATTTTTGTTGGAGATTACTTAACGACTGCGGGACAAGAAAAACATGCTGATTTTCAAATGATTGAAGATTTAGGATTTGATATTGACTTTGCTCCAGCATCTTATGTGAGATAAAAAAGCCGACGTTGTGTCGGCTTTTTTATCTATACATATACTATTACTAATTACGATGCTTAACATTGGAGTGAAGTTCATGTGATATCACGAAAATTTGAAAATGAGCGATTGCGACGAAGACAAGAAGAAAAAGAGATTATTGACGGTTTATTAGATATTTACAACGACTATAAATGGCTGCATGAATGGTTTGGTGACGAACAGTATGAACAGATGATGAAGCAAGTCGTTGAACAACTAAAAAAATTTACTCGACGGAAACGACGCGAATAACGCTATATACATTGCCATAACAAATATATGAAATATGGTATGCAAAAAAAGAATATGATGCAGAATAATGTATTCGTGATCGTTTCCATCCATTGATCCATTCGTTCGTCCATAAGCTTGTCCTCCGCTCTTTTTTACTTTCAACGTATGTGCGCACAACGGCAAATATACATAAAAACGGATGACATAAATGAATGATTTTTTCATAACATAATACAAAGGGGGCGATGTTGTGAAAGAAATTGAAGTCGTTATTGATACGGAAGAAATTGCGGAGTTCTTTTACAATGAACTTGTTCGGCGAGGCTTTGTCCCAACAGAGCGTGAAATCGAAGAAATAGCAGATATTATGTTTGATTATTTGATTGAAAAATGTATTATTGATGAAGAAATAATTGACGAATAAAACGGCGGTTGTTCCGTCGTTTTTTATTTGAAAGTTGAAACGTTTTTCTTTCTTATTCGTAAAACATATAGAATGAAAAATAATGGGGGGTTGTTTTATGGGACTATTTAATAAAGTTTTAGCAAGTATTGGTATCGGGGCAGCGAAGGTAGATACGAAGTTACACGAATCGCAATTATCACTCGGTGAAAGCATTACAGGAGTTGTAGAGATGACAGGCGGAAATATAGATCAACAGATTGATGATATATATTTATCTCTTTGTGCTACATATACAAAAGAAGTAGATGATCGAAAAGTAACGAAGCATGCAATCATTGAAAAGTGGAAAATTGCTCAATCCTTTGTTATTCACGCTGGTGAAAAGAAACAATTTCCGTTTTCTTTTTCTCTTCCGATTGATACGCCAATTACAGTCGGAAGAACGAGGGTGTGGCTACACACAGGACTTGACATAAAAAATGCGATCGATCCAACAGATGAAGATTATATTCGCGTTCAACCAACTAGAGTCATGAATGCAGTATTTCAAGTGATGGAAAACTTAGGATTCCGTTTAAAAGAAGCCGAGTGCAAAGAGGCCGCTTATCATGTTCGTAAACGACTTCCATTTGTTCAAGAGTTTGAATTTGTACCGGTTAGTGGTGAATTTCGTGGAAAGCTTGATGAAGTGGAAATCATCTTTTTCCCACATGCACTAGGTGAATGTGAATTGCTTATGCAAGTCGATCGACGGGCGCGTGGGTTAACTGGATTATTTGCAGAGGCACTTGATTTAGATGAAACATTTATCCGCGTCACCATTCATGAGCAGCATATTCAAACATTACAAACAGATCTTGCTGCCTTGATTCGACGATATGCTTAAAAGATTGGGAGCTCCCAATCTTTCTTTTTTGCGTAGAAATGTCGGAAGATTATATATATTCGACAAAAATAGTAAAAAAATGCAAAAGGAATCGACAAAACGAATCACTAATATGTTACGTAATGAAGAAAGGGAGTGGATGTTAGTGATTCGAATGTTTATGGGGAAAATATTAAAACCCACACAATGTTATGACGTAACGTTATTTCAAACTCCGCAATTTGGTCAAACAAAAGGATATCGACAAGTGTATCGACTGACGGTGGATGGGGAAGATCATGATGATGTATTGGCTGAAGTTTATCGCATGTTTAACGTTCCTGATTTAGTACCGAAAGATTATGAGGCGCGTTATGTTGGGACAGGTGACATTTTACTCATTGATGAAGGAAAGTACGGTCAATTTTTTTATCGTTTAAGTCCGGATGGATGGGAACGCATTCATCGCATGCATGTACGTTAAAAAATGTCTTTAAATGTTCACAAAATTGTGCTATATTGTATATAGACAATTAGCACAAGGTTAGAGTATGATAAAAAATTCCCCTTGTGCATGCAAGGGGATTATCTTTTTCGTCTATCAGCATTGTACTCTTTATCGTGTGCTTCAGCTTCAGCGATCAACGTTTCTTTTGGAACATGATTGTTTTTCTTCGGGCTATTGATGCGGTTGCGATGTTTTTTTCCCAATCGTAATCCTCCTTTACATGTAGTGACATCCATTAATATCGACAGGCTCATAAAAAATATACACA
Organism: Anoxybacillus mongoliensis; assembly: GCF_014201515.1. Taxonomy (GTDB): domain Bacteria; phylum Bacillota; class Bacilli; order Bacillales; family Anoxybacillaceae; genus Anoxybacillus; species Anoxybacillus mongoliensis. The sequence goes on along the minus strand of NZ_JACHEQ010000009.1, from coordinate 86,351 downwards.
TGGGGTGGGAAAAGCGATGTTTGCGTTCATCATTTCTTCGATTGTCGGCATTATTGCGATTTTTTGTTCATTGTTTATTAAGTTCGAATTAGAGCGATTTATTGGAAGAAGAAAGAAAATTTTTTTACTCCATTTTGCAAACATTAGCATCACTAACGTTGTAATTGCAAGCGCTTACTATGTATTTAGTGGGATGTTCGAAACGAATGCACATCCATTTTACCTCATTTATTTAGCGTCTTTGGAAGCAATGTTACCGATTTATGTTGTTTGTTATTTAATATATGAGCATTACGAACAAGCGAAGAAAAAATATGTCGTAAGCGAAGATAAAAAAGTTTTATATGTAAAACCAAAGTATTTTCGAAAAATATCGTAACGAGGGGACGCCCCTCTTTTTTTTATACATGAAAAACAATGCTTTAGCGAAACATAGGAGTGTGGTATAGTATATATGCAACGATAAAGCTTAAAGGAGGATGCTTAATGAGCGTTCATATTGGAGCGAAAGAACATGAAGTTGCGGATAAAATTTTACTTCCAGGGGATCCGCTTCGCGCAAAGTATATTGCCGAGACGTTTTTAGAAGGAGCTACTTGCTATAATCAAGTTCGTGGTATGTTAGGATTTACAGGTACATATAAAGGACATCGCATTTCTGTTCAAGGAACCGGTATGGGTGTGCCATCCATCTCTATTTACGTTACAGAATTGATGCAAAGTTATAACGTTCAAACGTTAATTCGCGTTGGAACGTGTGGTGCCATTCAGAAAGATGTAAAAGTCCGCGACGTCATTTTAGCGATGGCATCTTCAACCGACTCACAAATGAATCGTATGACGTTTGGAGGGATTGATTACGCCCCAACAGCTAACTTCGACTTGCTGAAAACAGCATATGAAATTGGAAAAGAAAAAGGGTTGCAACTAAAAATTGGAAGTGTATTTACAGCTGACATGTTTTATAATGAAAATGCACAATTTGAAAAACTGGCACGTTACGGTGTACTTGCTGTAGAGATGGAAACAACAGCGCTTTACACATTAGCCGCAAAATTTGGCAGAAAAGCGTTATCTGTCCTAACAGTAAGTGATCATATTTTAACAGGGGAAGAAACAACAGCTGAAGAGCGTCAAACGACATTTAATGAAATGATCGAAGTAGCACTTGAAACAGCGATTCGTCAATAACAAAGAAGGCTCCTGCGGATCATTCCTCGCGGAGCTTTCTTCTATTTGTGAGGGAGAAAAAATGAAAAAATGGTTATGTTGTTTTGTCATTATAATTGGCGGCTGTCAATCATTTGGATCACTTGAGCAAGAACCAAAACCGTCTAAACCTCCTGTACAAGTTGAAGAGCCATCTTCTGAAACACCGGTACCATCTTCTGAAACGAAGGAACAAGAAGAACTTGTACTTGAAGAACGATTTTGGAATCAAATTGAAGTGCAAAATGGGGTAAACGTCATTATGAATCCAGATAATGTGCTAGCTTTAGTAAATAAAGAACAGCAATTACCAGCTGACTACAAGCCAACTGACTTAGTCATTCCAAATGTTCCGTTTACGTTTAAAGAAACGAATATCGAAAAACGTCATATGCGCTCGGAAGCTGCAAAGGCATTGGAAGCGCTGTTTACAGCAGCGAAACAACAACAGATCGAGTTATATGCTGTGTCAGGATATCGTTCATATGAACGGCAACAACAACTATTTGCATCTGAAGTTCAACGATTAGGGGAAGAAAAAGCTGTTGTTGCTGTTGCGATGCCCGGAAAAAGTGAACATCAGACAGGACTGGCGATCGATATTACTAGTCCGAGTGTTCAATATACTATTACCCCCACATTTGGTGACACACGGGAGGGGAAATGGGTAGCTCAACATGCACATGAATTTGGTTTTATTATTCGCTATCCGAAAGGAAAGGAACATATTACGAAATATCAATACGAACCTTGGCATTTGCGTTATGTTGGTAAAAAAGCGGCCAAAGTCATTTATGAGAAACAAATTACGTTGGAAGAATATTTTCAAATCGTAAAGAAAATATAAGCTTACACACATTTAAATACGCGATATTTTTCAAATACAAGATCCAGCTTTTTAGAGATGTATATATATAATTCCGATCGATACACGGCGATTAGCGCTTGACGGAAATGCATTTGTTTAACAAATAAATCAATTTGCTGTTTGGCGTATTTCATTGCTTGATGTTGTGAAATCATTTGTTTTTTTATAATTTTTAATTCGATTTCTTTCAATAATGATACTGAAAAGCGAAGGATTGCTGCCTCTGTTTGATCAATAAATTGCGAAATCATCGTGTTCATTCCTCCTTCGTGCATATTTACAATTTTGAAATATACTTTACAATACATTAACATATTTGATTTAAAAAAAAATGTCGGAATGTGCGATGAAGTTTCGACAAAAAAAGGGACTGACTCAAAAGGTCTCCTTCACCCAAGGGGGATACGATATATAGTTTCATAAAGGTTTTCAGTGTCTATATATGGTTATAACAAAGGGTGCCCCGTTACTTTTGGGACACCCTCTCTTTTTATAGCACTATCGCTGCGATCCATGCGAAAATAATGACAGGAATGTTGTAATGAATAAATGTTGGGACACATGTATCCCAAATGTGATGATGTTGACCGTCAACGTTCAAACCTGATGTTGGACCAAGCGTGCTATCAGAGGCAGGTGATCCAGCATCACCAAGTGCACCAGCAGCACCAATAATCGCAATTGTTGCCATCGGACTAAGCCCAAGCTTCATACAAAGCGGAACGAAAATTGTTGCGATAATCGGAACAGTAGAAAACGAAGATCCAATTCCCATCGTGATCAGTAGTCCGACAATTAACATAAGCAATGCGCCAAGCGTTGCGTTATGGCCAATAAGTGAAGCGGCTTGTTCAACGAGTTTCTCAATGTGGCCAGTGTGTTTCAATACATTGGCGAATCCTGAGGCGCTTAACATCACAAATCCAATGAACGCCATCATACGCATACCTTCTGTTAATAAACGGTCGCTCTCTGCTAAACGAATGCACCCGCTTAAGTAAATGACGACAATTCCTGCAAATGCTCCAAAAATCATGGAATCGAGAGCAAGTTGTACGGTTAAAGCGGTGACGACAGCAATGATCGCAAACCACACTCCGCGTTGTTGAAACGATTCATTTTTTTCACTTTCTAGTTTTACTTGTTTATATGTGCGCGGTTTTCGATATGTGAAAAAAGCAAGAAGTAAACCGACGATCATTCCGAGTGAAGGTAAAAACATCGCTTTTGGAATATCTGATTTTGCAACGGCTAATCCACCTTGAGCCATATTTGATTGAACAATATCATGAAAAATGGCTCCAAATCCGGTAGGTAACCACATATACGGAGTAATTAAACCAAATGTAATAATTGATGCGACTAATCGGCGATCCACTTGCAATTCATTTAAGACGTGCAAAAGTGGCGGAATCAAAATAGGGATAAACGCAATATGGATTGGGATTAAGTTTTGTGACAAACAAGACATCAATAAAACGACAAGAAGAACAAGAGCTTTGGAATATTGTGTCCTTTTTTCTTCCCCTTGTTTTCCAACGATTTTTATAATGATATGAACAATGGCGTTCGGTAATCCTGTTTTCGAAATAGCAATAGCAAACCCACCTAACAAAGCATAACTTAAAGCGACTTCTGCGCTATTCCCTAATCCTTCTGAAAACACTTCAACTGTTTTAGAAAGGCTAAGATTTCCGATCCATCCTCCTACTAATGATGCGATTAGTAATGAAAATACAACGTTCATTCGTATTAAACTAAGAATGAGCATGACGAGTACTGAGACGACAACAGCATTCATGATGTGACCTCCATAAAATACTTTAGTTTGATAAATTGGTAGAGTGATGAAACACTAAACAATCTATCACATTTACCAATCAGCCGTCAACAATAAATTTGGTTAAACGCAATGTTATTGCATGTTCCCTAATGTTCTTCAATGAACCAATTTTGTTGCTATAGACTCACACAACATACGCCTGATACAATGTTAAAGCAAAAATGTTCAAGAAGTTGGTGAATATATGATGCAAATGAAACCAGAATTAGGGGCATGGGTAAGTATTGGCTCTTACATTGTTTTATCTTTAGCGAAGTTGTACGTCGGATATGTGTCAAACTCTGAAGCATTAAAAGCAGATGGATGGAATAACTTTACTGATATTCTTGGTTCGATTGCTATTTTAATTGGGTTGCTCATTGCGAAAAAACCGCGCGATGACAACCATCCGTACGGTCATTCACGCGCAGAACATATTTCGTCTTTAATTGCAGCATTTATTATGATGTCTATCGGTGTTGATGTGTTAATAAATGCAGCGCAAACATTGAAAGATAGAGAGTATGTTCAACCAGATTGGACAGCAGTATGGACAGCAGGTGCTTCCGCTATATTTATGTTTTTCGTATATATGTTTAATAAACGTTTAGCAATGGTGACAAATAGTCAGGCACTTGCTGCTGCAGCTAAAGATCATTTATCTGACGTGCTTGTTAGTGTAGGAACCGTCGTCGGTGTGGTTGGCGCTCAGTTACATATGCATTGGCTTGATCCCGTTACTGCCTTGGTTATTGGGGTTATGATTTGCAAGACAGCATGGGATATTTTTAGAGAAGCCTCCCATACGTTGACGGACGGTTTTGATGATGAAATGTTAAAGCGATATAAACAGGAAATTGAGCGTATTGACGGTGTGAAAAAAGTGGTTGATATTAAGGGAAGAATGTATGGCAATGAAGTAGTCATAGATGTTACCATTTGTGTTGCCCCGTATTTAAGTGTTGTAACAAGTCATGACATTTCCGATCAAGTGGAGCGTTTGCTTGAACAAAAATATGGTGTTGTTTATGCCCATGTGCATATCGAGCCATATGAACAAGACCATGTTTTTCGCGGGGAGTGAGATGAAGAAGGGAGTTACAAAATGGAAAATAAAAAACTTGGCATGATTTATGCGTTGCTTGCTTATGTGTTGTGGGGGATATTGCCTTTATATTGGAAATTACTGCAACAGATCGGGGCAGAGGAGATTTTATCTTATCGCATTATTGCTTCCTTTTTGTTTATGATTGCGTTGTTACTTATTCAAAAAAGCTGGCCTACATTTTTGCATACATGTCGATTGTTATGGCAAGAAAAAAAACAGGCATTGGCTTTAATTATTGCATCATTTCTCATTAGTACGAATTGGTTTATTTACATATGGGCTGTCAATCATGATCATATGGTTGAAGCCAGTTTAGGATATTATATGAATCCATTGTTAAACGTATTATTAGGTGTCGTTGTATTAAAAGAACGTCTCTATAAATGGCAAGTCGTATCGTTTATTTTAGCAGCTCTTGGGGTTGTGGTTATGACGATTGAATATGGGAAAATTCCATGGGTTGCACTTTCACTTGCATGTAGCTTTTCGTTGTATAGTCTTGTGAAAAAGATTATTTCTGTTCATGCAACTATTGGCTTAACTGTTGAGACGATGCTTGCCACCCCTTTGGCGTTCATGTTTATTATTCATTCGTTTGGGCAGTCGCACGATGTATCTTTTTCATTTGCAACGATGCTATTACTTATGGGAGCTGGACCAGCCACCGCATTACCTCTTCTATATTTTGCTAAAGGAGCGCAACATATTTCACTGACTCTTTTAGGATTTTTACAATATATCTCGCCAACATTAAGTTTACTGCTTGGAGTGTTTTTATTTCATGAGCCGTTTACAAATGCTCATATATATGCATTTAGCTGCATTTGGACTGCGTTGATTTTATTTTCAATTTCTAGTACGTGGGAAAAACGAAGAGAAAAGTCATTAAACATGTAGCGCCTGTCTTGTGAACAGGCGTTTTTTTCACCCATTTTTCTAAAAACTATAACGTTTTACTCAGCGATTGAATAGGTTGTTAGTACAAGAAGGAGGTGTCAAAAGATGAGTGGAGGACATCATCATGGCGGTGGCTTTGCGTTAATTGTTGTATTGTTTATTTTGTTAATCATTGTTGGTAGTGCTTATATTGGTGGCTGGGGATATTAATCAAACAATGAACAAAGGGGGAAATACGTTATGTACGGATATGGCTATGGATATGGTTACGGTTATCCAGGATACGGAAAAACATTCGTGCTCATCGTCGTGCTCTTTATCTTGCTTATTATCGTTGGTGCAGCTTGGTGCTAAAAGCAAGAGGGGTTTCCCTCTTGCTTTTATACATGTTTCCATTTTTGTCGCAAACGTATAAATAACAAAATGGCACCAGAAGCTAGACCTACAATCAAACCTAGCCAATATCCGAACGGTCCAGCGGTTGTATAACGTGCTAGTGTATATCCAACAGGCAAACCGACTAACCAATACGATATGAGTGCGATAAAAAATGGAAAGCGAACGTCTTTATATCCGCGTAGTGCTCCCTGAATAGGAGCGGCAACGGCATCAGAAAATTGGAAAAATAAAACATATAACAAAAATTGCTTCGTCCATTGCAACACATGTTTATCATTCGTATATAGGGAAGCGATCGTTTCACGAAATAACAATAGAGCGATAGAGGCAACAATAGCCATCGTAACGGCGAAAGCAATGCCAATCATGCAATAACGTTTTGCATGCCCCAAGCGATTGGCTCCCACTTCAAAGCCGACAATAATCGTTAAAGTGAGAGAAATGCTCAATGGAATCATGTATAAAAGTGAAGCAAAATTCATCGCTGCTTGATGGGCAGCGATTGCCGTTGTTCCGAATTCACTCATTAACAAGGTGACAGCTGAAAAAATGCTTGTCTCAAAAAAAATTGACAGTCCAATGGGTGTGCCGATCGACACCAATTGTTTCCAAGTAGAAAACGAAATGGGACTGAGTTTTTTTAGTATATTGTATGTGGAAAAAGGTTTACGAAAGCGAATGAGCAAAAATGCACATAACAATAAGCACCAATACGTTATGCTTGTAGCGTATCCTGCCCCTACTCCACCGAATGCAGGTACACCCCATCGTCCGAAAATAAATATATTATTCAATAAAATGTTTAATGGCAACGAGCATAGCGTTAACGTCATTGTAACTTTTGTTTGACCGAGAGCATCCATAAAGGATCGGAGAACGTAATAAATAAAAATTGGAACAATGCCAATACATAGTGCTTGTAAATATTGATAGGCAACGGTTTGCACATTGCTCTCAATATACATGTTTTCCAATAAAACAGGAACAAGAAAATAAATAATCGCCAACACAAAGCAGGCAAAGACGATCGCTACGTATACTGCCTGCTCAACTACTTTAGAAATATGTTTGTGTTCTTTCGCGCCAAACGATTGAGAAACGATTGGGGTTAGACCCGTTAAGATCCCCCCAATTCCCGTAAATATAGCAACCCAAATGTTTGAGCCAATGGCTACACCTGCTAAATCAACAGCACTATATTTCCCAGTCATCGTCACATCAAAAAAGTTCATCATATATAAGCTTATTTGTGTGAAAAAAATCGGAAATAGTATATGTAAAAATTGTTTTATTTTCTCTTTTAACGTATATGTTTCTTTCATGGGTTCCTCCAAATGCATGCAAAAAATGTGGACAAACGATATTATAACACACCATTTTTATATATTCATAGATAACCCTCTTGCTTTTCATGTTAAGTTTTGTTACATTAAAAAAGTCGTTTTTTTATTTATTAGAACATCAGGTGAGGTGACGAATATGGAATTATTACAAACGGCTGTATCATTTTTAAACAACATATTATGGTCGTACGTTCTTATCGCTCTTTTAATTATCTTCGGTTTGTACTTTACATTCCGTACAAAATTTGTTCAATTTCGTTATTTCGGTGAAATGTTCCGTGTCATTACAGAAGGACCGGAAAAAACAGGTGGGATTTCTTCGTTACAAGCGTTTTTTATGAGTACAGCGTCTCGCGTTGGAACAGGTAACTTAGCCGGTGTAGCGTTAGCCATTTCTGTGGGCGGACCTGGTGCGGTATTTTGGATGTGGTTAATCGCTTTAATTGGCGGTGCATCAAGTTTTGTAGAGAGCACGCTTGCCCAAATTTATAAGGTTAAAGATGGAAAAAGTTATCGCGGTGGTCCGGCATATTACATTGAGCAAGGGTTGAAAAAACGTTGGTTAGGTGTATTATTTGCCATCTTAATTACGTTTTCATTTGGTCTTGTATTTAACTCTGTCCAGGCAAATACAATTACATTCGCATTTGAACATGCTTTTCAAATGGATCGGACAGTGATTGGTGTTGTACTTACAATTTTGACCGCATTTATTATTTTTGGTGGTGTGCATCGCGTGGCGAAAGCATCATCGATTATTGTTCCAGTGATGGCTGGTTTATACTTATTAATTGCGTTTTATGTTGTACTTACAAATATCACCGAATTACCAGCGGTCTTTGCTTTAATTTTTAAAAACGCATTTGGTATCGAACAGGCAGTTGGTGGCGGATTCGGTGCAGCAATCATGATGGGAATTAAACGTGGATTATTCTCGAATGAGGCAGGAATGGGTAGTGCGCCAAACGCTGCAGCGACAGCAGAAGTTTCTCATCCTGTAAAACAAGGGTTAATTCAAACGTTAGGTGTATTTGTTGATACATTAGTTGTGTGTAGTGCCACGGCGTTTATGATTTTATTATCAGGCGATTACATGAAAGAAGGGCTCGATGGAATTACTTTAACGCAAACAGCGTTAAGCACACATATTGGTGAGTGGGCAAAAGGGTTTGTTGCAGTAAGTGTATTTTTATTCGCATACAGCTCAATTATCGGAAACTACTATTATGGTGAAACAAATATTGAATTTATTCGTTCAAGCAAAATGTCGTTATTGATGTATCGTCTTGCTGTATTAGGAATGGTCGTTTGGGGTTCTGTATCGAGCATTCAAATCGTGTGGGACTTAGCTGATTTATTTATGGCATTTATGGTGATTGTGAATTTAATTTCGATTTTCTTGCTCGGCCGAGTTGCCTTTGCTGCATTACAAGACTATATGTTGCAACGAAAACAAGGAAAGAATCCTGTATTTTACGCGCGGAATATCGGTGTAGATCATGAAGTAGAATGTTGGAAAGAAGAACAGATGAATTGGAAAAAAGAAGCGTAAAAATGAGGCTGCATGATTGCAGCCTCATTTTTTTGAATAAGCTGGTAGCTCAATAATAAAACATGAGCCGTGACCAAGTTCACTTTGCACACGCATCGATCCTTTATGAAGTTCAACAATTTTTCGCGACAAAGATAAACCAAGACCTGTTCCGGTAGTCTTTGTCGAAAAAAACGGATCAAAAACATGATGAATAATGGTCGGAGGAATTCCGGGTCCATTATCACGCACATAAATCTGAACAAGGTTATTGTGTAGTTTCGTTTCAATATTTACGCGTAATGATTTTTCTGTTTTTGCTTCAATTGCATTGCGAACTAAGTTAATGAACACTTGCAACAGTTGATTTTTATCAATGTAAACAACATAATGTTTTAATTTTTTATCTAAACAATATGAAAGTTCTACATTATGGAGAAGCGCTTCACTTCTAAGTAACAGATTTAAATCATTTTGAATGAATTCATTCATTTCAATCCATTCTGCTTTCACTTCACTTGGTTTTGCAATGTTTAAAAAGTCCGTAATAATATCATTTGCTCGATCGAGTTCAGGGATTAAAAGTTGATCAATAAGACTAACAATATGTTCAGGCAATTGTTCTTTTAAAAACTGCAAATATCCTCGCACAGTTGTTAGTGGATTTCGAATTTCGTGAGCAATTCCTGCAGCAATTCGACCAGCAATCGCGAGCTTCTCTGCTTCTTTCATTTGATTCAGTGATTGAAACATACTAATGACACGTTTAATCGTCCCATCTTCATTATATAAAATGCGCGTATTAATGATGCCGTAATATCGATCAAGCACTTCACAATTGTAAAGAGGTTGTTTTGTCCGCAACGTTTTTAACGTCATAATTTGTTCGTCTGGAATGTTTAGTAATTCCCGAATATGTTTGCCTATAATCTCGTCCCGATTGACGCCAACATCGTTCGCCGCTTGCAAGTTACATAACGTAATGATTCCTTCAGCATCAACAAAAACGATATGGTGAGAAACAAGATCAAAAATAGGGGCTAAAAATTGTTCTACCTGTTCAAACGGACAATCTTTTTGTAAATCAATATCCCATTTTAGGATCGGAGTTTGAATGTTGTCCTTTTCTATTGTTTCAATCGCTGGAGAAAGTACATTTCTTTCCTTTTTTATTACTTTTCCAAGCGGATAATCAACGTATGAAAACGGGAAATGAACGTGTTCCACAAAACGTTTATACAATGTTAGTTCTTCCTCAAGTTCATTTATTTTTTGTTTTAGTTGTTCGCGACTTTCCATAATTCTAACCCCTCATTTTCACTATTCCTATGTTGAAGTTTAACGCAAAATAAATAAGTCGGCTAGTATGTAAAAAAAATTTTTATAAAACTATGTTCTAAATGAAAAATGTGATAAACCGAAATATAAATGAATAAGATGAGAAAGAAAAATAAGAAAGGGGAGAGAGAATGACACCTCAGTTTATGGCTTTCATTGACCCTTACGTTTATCAAACGTTACAAGCGATTAGAGGAAAAGAAGTAGTGATTGAAACTGTGCGAGGAAATGTACACGGTACAATCCAAGACGTGAAACCTGATCATATTGTGTTAAGAAGTAACGACACCCTCTTTTTTGTGCGTATACAACAAATTGTGTGGATCATGCCGAAATAAAAGGGGGAGGCTAGATGTTCACAAGAATAAACAAATTACAAATTGAACTGCCGAAGTCTACGTATGCGGATGCAAAGGCAGCAGCAGCGGTCCAAGAGTTGCTCGGTGGAAAATTCGGAGAAATGTCAACGTTAAACAATTATTTATTTCAGTCATTTAACTTTCGTGAAAAGAAAAAACTGAAACCCTTTTACGATCTAGTTGCGAGTATTACAGCAGAAGAATTAGGTCATGTAGAACTTGTGACAGCGGCCATTAATTTATGTTTAACCGGCACGACATATGAAGGAGCGCCCGATGTCACACCAATGCAAAATGGAGCAGACCAACGAAATACGTATCATTTTATCGCTACGGCGCAAACAGCGTTACCTGGAGATTCAATGGGAAGGTCATGGTCAGGGGATTACGTTTTCAATAGCGGGAACTTAGTTTTAGACTTGCTACACAACTTTTTCTTAGAGTGTGGTGCACGTACACATAAAATGCGTGTGTATGAGATGACGGACCATCCTGTTGCGCGAGAAATGATCGGTTATTTACTTGTGCGAGGAGGAGTTCACGTTATCGCATATGCCAAAGCTCTTCAAATTGTTACAGGGGTTGATGTTACAAAAATGCTACCAATCCCTAATTTGAGTAACGATAAATTTGACGCAGCAAAGAAGTATGAAGCACAAGGTTGGCATAGAAGATTGTATACGTTTAGCGAACATGATTATCAAGATGTAAAGCAAATTTGGAAAGGAACACATCCGTTTGATGGAGGACAACTTGAAGTTATTCAAGGAACACCGACTGGGGGACCGATTCCAGACTTAGAAGCAGTGGAGGAAACATTTGCTCCAGGTATTTCATACGAAGATTTCCTCGAAATAGCTAAACGTCTCCAACGATCCGCTGGATTGTAACAAGCTGTGCCGAGCGCATAGCTTTTTCTTTCGTCATTTTTAATTAATTAAACTATGTTCTAAATAATCAATTTTAAAAAAGAAAAAATAAGAAAAAATCAACAATTGATTGCTTAGTTAAAAATGACATATAATAAAAAAGAAGACACAAAGGAGGATGAAAACTATTGATCTCGCTACAACATATTGAAGAAGCTCAACAACGAATGAAAACCGTTGTTCATAGAACTCCTCTCGAATTTTCTCAAACATTTAGCCGTTTATCAAATAATCGAGTATACATGAAATTAGAAAATTTACAGAAAACAGGTTCATTTAAAGTACGAGGATCATATAACAAAATCATGTCATTAAGTGATGAAGAAAAAAGCCGAGGAGTTATTGCAGCTTCGGCAGGAAATCATGCTCAAGGAGTTGCTTACTCAAGCAGCATGATTGGTATCCCATGCACAATTGTCATGCCTAAGGGGGCACCATTAAGTAAAATTCAAGCAACACAAAGTTACGGTGCAAACGTCATTCTACACGGAGACGTATTTGATGAATCGCTGGAATATGCTCGAAAGTTACAACTAGAAACAGGAGCAACGTTTGTTCACCCTTTTGACGATCCAGCTGTTATCGCTGGGCAAGGTACGATCGGACTAGAGTTATTTGAACAGCTAGATGATATTGATGCAGTCATTTGTCCAGTTGGAGGAGGCGGTTTGCTCGCTGGTATAGCAATTGCGATGAAACAGAAAAAACCATCTGTCCGTGTATACGGCGTTGAATCTACTGCTTGCGCGAGCACGACAGCAGCGAAACAACATAATCAGCCGGTTGTGATTAATCCATTGAATACAATTGCGGATGGCATCGCTGTTAAACGAATTGGGGATTTAACTTTTTCATACATACAAAAATATGTCGACGATATTGTTTGTGTGGAAGAAACCGATATTTCACGAACGATGTTATATTTACTCGAACGAAATAAATTACTTGTTGAAGGTTCAGCGGCTTGCTCACTAGCGGCTTTATTGTACAAAAAAATTCCACTTGAAGGAAAAAATATCGTCGCCATTTTAAGTGGTGGGAATGTCGATGTCACACTTATTTCACGTATCATCGAACGAGGACTCGTTGAGTCAGGACGCTTTGTTACATTTGCGACAGTTATTTCTGATAAACCAGGACAACTCAATAAGTTGTTGCGCATTATCGCCGACTTAGAAGCCAATGTCATGTCTATTGATCATCAACGAATGGGCACAAACGTTCTTCCAGGACAAGCGGAAGTTCGATTCTCCCTTGAAACAAAAAATAGGGAGCATATTGATCAAATTCAACATGTTTTAATCGAATCTGGCTACACCATTCGCCGTCTTGACTGAAAATGTGGATGTTCTATCTTTTTTCTCTCCACGCAAAACAATGCTTTCAAACTAACGTATTTTCTACTATTATTAAATTAAATAAACGCTTGATTTGAAGGTGGGGAGAATAAAATGAAGCAAATGGAATTTTTTATCGTTCCGCATCCGAGAGGAACCGTGCGAGTAGATGTGTACAAAAAGAACGGATCATACGAAGCGCACGCTAAGTTTAAAGATGTGGCCACAGCACAAGCGAGCGGAAACGATAAACATTTAGCAGTATTGCAAGCGCTACATGAACTTGCTAAATTTTTAAATAAATATAAAGGTTCTTGAAGGAGGAAATCGCTGATGATTCATTTGAACTGGCATGAGCGTCCAACGATTAAAATAGTTGTATGTAACCATACGAATGCAGAAAAGTACATTGTACATAACGTATTGACACCAGGCAAAGAGTATGAAGTAAAAAATGAAACAGATGATTTTTATTTTATTATCGATAACCGTGGCAAAGTCGGTGGATATTATAAGCATTATTTTACAGAAAAAGCGGTGTAATGCCGCTTTTTTTTCATTTTTTACACAGCCTTCTCAAATAAATTTCACAATTATGTACTATACTAGCTTACGGATTGAATGAAAATGAGGGGGATCGTTAGTAATGAAAAAATGGATCGTACTGTTAATCGGTGCACTTTTCTTCGCTCTAGCAGGATGTAACAATCAGGCGGAGGAAAAGAAAGAAGAAACAAAACAAGCAGAGGAAAAGCAAACAGAACAAAACAAGGAACAGTCAAATGAAGAAGACGTATTTACGAAAGCAGCAATGGCTGAGCCAGATGAAAACACTATGTGCGTATTTTGTAATATGAAAGTGTATCCAAAAGAACACGAGCTTGGAAAATTTACTACCAAATCTGCAACTGAAAACGGTGACGTATTGTTTTTTGATGACATCGGATGTTTATTTAACTATGAACGCGATCACGGTGAAGCTACTAAAAAATATGTACGTGATTACAATACATTAGAATGGATTGAATTACAAAACGCGACAGTAGTGAAAGCAGATATTAAAACACCGATGAACTACGGATATGCGTTTTTTGCAAAGAGAGAAGATGCTGATAAATTTATAAGTGAACAATCGAATGCAATGATTGTATCATGGGAAGATGTTGACAAAGTCGCTCACGAGCGTTATATGAAAAAGAAACAAATGATGCAAAATAAAAACGACGGACAAAGTCACGGCCATGGCGACAATATGCAACAAGATGGTCATCAAGATGGAAATATGAACAACGATGGACATAGCCATAATTAAAAGCTGCCTTTTGGGCGGCTTTTTAATTTTTAAAAAAATATTTACAACAACTGTACTATTTAATATAATACAGTTATTACAGTTAGTACGGAAAAGGAAAGGGGGGGCGATATGTTCGATCTTGATTTACGAAGTCGAAAACCGATTTATGAACAACTGATTGAAAAAACGAAAGAAATGATTATTCACGATGTGCTGAAACCTGATGAACAGCTACCATCTGTTCGCTTGCTAGCGAAACAATTAACCATTAATCCAAATACGATTCAAAAAGCATATCGAGAGTTAGAAAGGGAAGGGTATATTTACTCTATTCCGGGTAAAGGAAGTTTCGTCGCCAACAAAAAAGAGGCGATTTACGATGAAAAAGTCAAACAACTAGAGGAAAATATACTTAAACTATGTCAGGAAGCATTTTATATCGGGTTAAAAAAGGAGCAAATCTTTTCGATTGTTGAACGCGCCGAACGTGCGATACGAGGAGGAGAGGAAATTGATTCAAATTAATCATGTAAGCAAGCGATTTGGAGAATTAGAGGCGATTAAAGATGTGACATTTTCCGTCCCAAAAGGGTCGATTTATGGATTACTTGGATCAAATGGTGCTGGAAAAACAACACTGATGAAAATGATTGCGGGTATTTATAAACAAAACAAAGGAACGATTACTATTGATGGTGAGCCAATTTTCGAAAACATCAAGCAAAAAGAACGAATCATTTTTTTACCTGATGCGCTTTATTTCTTCCCACATACAACAATTCGACAAATGGCGGACTTTTATCGTCATATATATCCAAAATGGAACGAAGAACGTTTTTACAAAATGCAAGAGCTATTTCCAATTAACATGAATCAAAAAATACATCGGATGTCCAAAGGGATGCAACGCCAAGTCGCATTTTGGTTAACATTTTCTGCAATGCCTGATGTGCTTATTTTAGATGAGCCTCTTGATGGGCTAGATGCTGTGATGAGACAAAAAGTGAAAAACATTTTATTTCAGGACGTAGCGGAAAGGGAAATGACCGTTGTTATTTCCTCGCACAACTTATTTGAAGTAGAAGATTTATGTGATCGTATCGGTATACTACATCACGGTTCGCTCATCATTGAAAAAGAGATAGATAATTTAAAAACCAATATTCATAAAGTTCAAGTGGCATTTCATGGGCAAGCTCCCTCTTCTTTCTTTCAACAGATGGATGTTATTTATAAAGAATATCGTGGTAGCGTTTTGCTTTGTATCGTACGTGGAAAAGAAGAAGAAATTATTGCTCATATTCAAAAACATGATCCAATTTTATTTGATTTATTACCACTAACGTTAGAAGAAATATTTATTTACGAAATGGGGGGGAAAGGATATGCCATTGAAAACATTCTTATTTAATCGTGGAATATTTACTCAAATTATTCGTAACGTTGGATGGGTCTCACTTATATATTTCATCGGTTTATTTTTTGCTTTGCCTATCCATATGTTTATGATGAGCGAAAACAAAGACTGGCTTATGCATCATCAAACAGGCCGTATATTTGATATCGGGAGTCCAATTCAGTTTTCCCTTATGTTCACACTCCCTATTTTGCTCGCTATTTTTTTATTTCGTTATATGCAAGTAAAGCTATCGGCTGACTACATGCATAGTCTACCAATTAAACGAGAAGGGTTGTTTCTTCAACACATTATCGTTGGGATGATCGTGCTTATCGTGCCCATTACACTCATTGCAGGATGTTTAATAGTAATGAAACCGTTTCTCCCAATTTCTTTATATTCATTGAAACATGTAGCTATTTGGTTTGTTAGTACCGTTACGATGAATTTATTATTATTTTCTGGAGCTGTGTTTGTTGGGATGCTCACTGGCATGTCCATTTTACAAGGCATGTTTGCTTACGTTCTCTTTTTCTTCCCTGCTGGAATATTTATTTTACTCATATTTAATTTGAAATATTTTTTGTACGGCTTTGCATACGAATATTATTTATCTTCCAGCTTAAATGAAATGATTCCTTTTATTCAAGCACTAAATTGGGAAACAGAACGAATCCAACCGCTCGAAATATTGATATATACCGTGCTCACTTTTATGTTTTATGGACTTAGTATATGGTTGTACAAAAAAAGACATGTTGAAATGGCAACGGATGCAATTGTCTTTCGTCCACTCCGACCAGTATTTACATACGGTTTCACGTTTTGTGTTATGCTTGTCGGCGGAGCATATTTTGGACAGATGCAACAAAAGATGAGATGGGTGATTTTTGGATACGTATTTTCATCATTAGTTGGTTACATCATCGCTCACATGATTTTAGCGAAAACGTGGCGTGTATTTAGTCGTTGGAGAGCATACGTGGGGTATGTCGTATTTATGAGTATCGTTGGCTTATTATTTGCATTTGATCTATTTGGATATAAGACGTACCAACCGTCATTAAACGAAATTGAACGAGCATATTTCGGTGACCATATATACTTTTTTGAAAGCGATGAAATAGATAGGGAAAATGCCTTTTACTATGAAAAGGAAAATATAAAGAATATTTATTTATTTCATCAACACCTTATTGAACATCAAACATATCCAGTCAACGAGAGACGGAACGTTGTGATTGGTTATGACTTAAAAAATGGCGATCGGATTGTTCGAGAATATACAGTTTCATTAAATATATACAATCAATTTTATGCGCCTATTTTTAATTCAATCGAGTTCAAAAAAAATCATTATCCGATTTTACGTAAGACGAATTTTGAAGACACTTTACAAATTAAAATTGGTTCGGAAGATAAATTTGTTCGATTGCAAGATCGAGCTGATATCGAGTCGTTTTTAACTGTCTTGCGGCAACAACTTTTAAATGAAACGTTTAATGGAGAAGCAGGATATCAAAGTTGGGGAACGATTAACATAGCATATGAAAAGTACCACGAGGATAGCATTGAATGGAAAAAATCGTACCATCTCATCGAGCAATGGCTGCAACAGCGAGGACTATTGCAAAAAGCGAGAGTAACAGCTGATGATGTCGTTGAAGTGAAAATTATTCAAAACACAAAAAAAATCCCACTGTTTGAATGGACACCAGAAATGCTTGAACATGAAAAAGCAAAAATGATCGTTCGTGATAAGAGGAAAGTCGAACAATGTTTACAAATGGCTGGTATTGGGGAAGAAAATTATATCGTAGGCATTTACTATAAAAATGGTCGCATTGACATCCAGTCATTTTCAAAACATCTTGTACCTTCATTCATTAATTAAAAGACCTGCGTGTTCAGGTCTTTTTCTTTGTTGGCAAAAGCCACTTATATTCGGTAATATATTGTTGTTCATGATAAAAAATAGAGAGGTTGACTAGCTGTGAGAAAAATTGAACTGTTAGCGCCAGCGGGAGATTGGGATTGTCTTCGTGCTGCTGTTGCCAATGGAGCAGACGCCGTTTATTTTGGTGTCGATAAATATAATGCGCGTGTACGGGCAAAAAATTTTCGCATGGAAGAATTAAAGGATATCATGGGTTATTTGCATAAATACAATGTTCGCGGATATGTCACTTTTAATATTTTAGTTTTTGAAAATGAGCTAAAAGAAGCAAAACAGCTCGTTGAAGCATGTATAGATGCAGGGGTAGATGCACTGATCGTACAAGATTTAGGACTTGTTCAACTCATTCGTGATATGTCACCTGATTTTCCAATTCACGGATCAACGCAAATGACTGTTACATCGCCGGAAGCGGTCGAGTTTTTGAAGCCTTATAACTTGGAAGTGGTGGTGCTCGGTCGTGAAAATAATTTAACACACATCCAAAAAATTGCTGAGAAAACAAATGTGCCGTTAGAAGTTTTTGTTCACGGAGCGCTTTGTGTATCATATTCTGGACAATGTTTAACATCGGAAATGTGGGGTGGGCGTTCTGCTAATCGTGGCGAGTGCGCCCAAGCTTGTCGTCTTCCATACGATTTAATTGTTGATGGCGAACAAAAAGAAATGGGAAACGTAGCTTATTTACTTTCACCAAAAGATTTAGCTGCTCTTGATCTCGTCCCGGAGCTCATTGAGGCAGGAGTAAGCACATTTAAAATCGAAGGACGATTAAAATCCCCAGAATATGTAGCGAATGTTGTCAGCAAATACCGAAAAGCGATTGATGAATATTTAGCAGGCCGCCATTATACTCCTTCACCAGAGGAAATACGTGAACTTCAACAAAGTTTTAGTCGTGGATTTACACATGGCTTTTTAAAAGGAACGAACAACAAACAGCTTGTTGACGGAACATTCCCGAAAAGCCGTGGCGTATTTCTTGGGACGGTCAAAAAAGTATTAAAAGACGGGGTTTTATGTGAACTGCAAGCCCCGTTAAAACGTGGGGATGGCATCGTCTTTGATGCAGGCCGCCCAGAAGAAAAAGAAGAAGGCGGTCGCGTGTATGACTTACGAAAACACGGAAAAAAAGTCAAGGGGGAAGTCGAAAAAGGGCTTGTTGAAATCATCCCTGGTCGACATGACGTTAATTTAACACGCGTACGTGTCGGAGATCGCATTTGGAAAACAAGTGACCAAGAGCTTGATCGTCGTTTGCGTAAAACATTTGAAACCGAGCGACCATATCAGTTGTTTCCGCTAACTGTGCGTGTGTACGGTGAAGCAGGAAAACCGCTCATTTCAACATGGCGCGATGAAACGACAGGCAATGAAGTAATCGTTCAATCTGATCAGTTGTTAGATGTTGCTCAAAAGCGACCACTAACATTAGACTTTATAAAAGAGCAATTTGGAAGATTAGGGGGAACAATTTTTGAACTAAAAGATGTTCACATGCATATTACAGGTAATGTGATTCTTCCTGTTAAAGAATTAAACCGAATGAGAAGACAAGCTGTTGAACAACTCATTCAACAACGGCAACGTCCACGGGTATATATGAAACGAGCAGTTGATTTGGCATCTCCTTATCGACAAAAACAACGAGCAGAGAATCCTTCTTTAATGGCGCTTTGCCGTACGCTTGAACAAGTTGAAGCGGCATGTGATACGGATGTAGAAATGGTGTATGCGGATTTCGAATTTACAACCGATTATCCGAAAGCTGTACAGATGGCACGAGCTGCAAATAAGCCAATTGCTTTAGCCACTCCGCGCATTCATATGCCTGGAGAAAATGGAATTTTGAGAGGAATTTTAAAAGCCGAGCCAGATGCCATTTTAGTGCGTAGTTTAGGAGCGGTACAATATTATACGAGTCAATTAGTTGAGCAAACGTTAATTGGTGATTTTTCACTTAATGTTTCAAACCATCTGGCTACGCAATTGTTTTTATCGCAAGGGCTTGATCGTATTACCCCTTCATACGATTTAAACATCCAACAAATGATGGATTTACTTGAAGCGGCACCAACCGAACATATTGAAATTGTTATTCATCAACACTTGCCGATGTTCCATACTGAACATTGTGTATATTGTACATTTTTAAGTGAAGGAACCGATTTTACAAACTGTGGACGACCATGTGAAAAACATCGTGTCTCCTTGCGAGATCGTATCGGTATGCTTCATCCTGTTCGTGTCGATATCGGCTGCCGCAATACGGTGTACAATGCGATCGAGCAATCTGGTGCCGAATACATTCCGAACTTTTTATCGCTCGGTGTTCGTTCATATCGTATTGAATTTTTGGAAGAGTCGCCGAAAAAAGTAGAAGAAGTCGTCAGTTTATATCGTGAAGCGCTTGAGGGCAAACGAAGCGGTACAAGCGTATGGCGTACACTAAAAGCCATTAATCAACTTGGTGTCACACGCGGACAGCTAATCAAAAAATAAGCGGGCTTAAGTCTCGCTTATTTTTTGATATGTGTACATTTTGCTATAATAGTAAATGAATGAAAAGAGAAAGGGTGATTTCTATGCCAGCTGTTGAATCAAATATGTTTCCGTTAGGGGAAAAAGCGCCATCGTTTGAGCTTGTTAACGTCATCAACGGACAAACCGTTCGTCTGGAAGATGTCAAATCGGATATTGCGACGGTAATTATGTTTATTTGCAACCATTGCCCATTTGTAAAACATGTTCAAGAAGAACTTGTTCGTTTAGCTAATGATTATCAACCAAAAGGAGTTTCGTTTATTGCGATCAATTCAAACGATATTGAAAAATACCCAGATGATTCCCCTGAAAAAATGAAAGAGGTAGCTGAACAGTTTGGATATCCGTTTCCGTATTTATTTGACGAGACACAAGAAGTAGCGAAAGCATATCAAGCTGCATGTACACCGGATTTCTACATATTTAATGGTGAACTACAATGTGTTTACCGTGGTCAACTCGATGATTCCCGACCAGGTAACGGAATCCCGGTTACAGGTTCTTCGATTCGATCAGCTTTAGACGCATTGCTATTAGGTAAACCTGTTCCGAAAGAACAAAAGCCAAGCATCGGTTGCAGTATCAAATGGAAAGAAAAATAAAAAAACATTTGACTTTTTGTTTTTAAGCCTATATACTTAAGAAGTACCATTTCGTTCGTTATATCAATGATCGTTATAAGTTGCACCTTTGTCGGGTTCATCTTATAAGGACTTGACAGAAGTGTAGCTTTTGTTTTATGAGTAATGAAACGGTGGTCAATTTTTAAAATTGTTTTGGAGGAATTTCACATGAACACAGGTAAAGTAAAATGGTTTAACGCAGAAAAAGGTTTTGGATTCATTGAGACGGACGGAGGTACAGACGTATTCGTTCACTTCACAGCGATCCAAGGTACTGGATTCAAAACGTTGGAAGAAGGCGAAAAAGTAACATTTGACATCGTGAATGGTAACCGTGGGCCGCAAGCGGCAAACGTCCAAAAAGCATAAATAGTCAAACGTACGGGATCTCGCTTTTCGTGAGATCCCGTTTTTATATGCAACAAAACAAATTCTCACTGGCACAGCTTCGGAGCTGTAAGGACGGAAGAGAGGTAGGGTTTCCGTCGTTTTTGTTTGTTCGGACACGCTCATAGAGAGCGTGTTCTTTTTTTAATAAAAATACAGAAAATTTGATAAAAAACTATTGAAAAAAGAAGAATGATTACATATAATAAACTCATGTTATAAAATTATACATAAGAATGTGAGGTAATGTGACATGAGTGAATTGCTTGTTTCTGAACAAACAAACACTTCCGTACTTGAACAGATTAAAGAAATCATAAAACAAAAACATGTCGAATTGTTACATTTGCAATTTGTTGATATTGAAGGAGTTTTAAAACACGTCACAGTTACAACGGAACAACTCGATGATGTAGTAGAAGGGAAAATTATGTTTGATGGATCTTCAATTAAAGGTTTTTCACCAATCAATCGCTCAGATTTATATTTACTTCCCGATTTACAAACATTTGCGGTATTACCATGGACTGTAGAAGACGGATATGCAGAAGCTCGTTTTCTTTGTTCGGTTGTCAATCCTGATGGAACATTATTTGAGGGTGATCCACGTAACGTATTGAAAAAAACAGTGGAACGCGCAAAACAAAAAGGATACACGATCTCCGTTGGTCCTGAGTTAGAATTTTTCCTATTCAAAACTGACGAACACGGGAATCCAACAACAACACCACAAGATAGCGGTGGCTATTTTGAACCATCTCCAAAAGATCTTGGAGAACGCGTTCGCTTAGATATTTATCGTGCATTAAAAGCGATGGGATTTACAATTGAGGCCTCACACCATGAAGTTGCTGAAGGACAACATGAAATTAACTTCAAATATGCCGATGCGTTAGGTGCTGCTGACAATGCTACAACATACAAATGGGTCGTAAAAACGATTGCTAAAAAATACGGATTGCACGCTACGTTTATGCCAAAACCGATTTTCGGTATTAACGGTTCAGGTATGCACGTAAACATTTCGCTATTTAAAGATGGAGAAAATGCGTTTTTTGATCCAGCGGATGACAATCAATTATCTGAAACGGCATACCAATTCATTGCTGGTTTATTACACAATGTAAAAAATTTCACGGCCATTACAAACCCACTTGTAAACTCATATAAACGTCTTGTCCCAGGATATGAAGCACCGTGTTATATTGCTTGGTCGGCATCAAACCGCTCCGCACTCATTCGCATTCCGGCTAAGCGTGGATTAGCAACACGCGTTGAGCTTCGTTGTCCAGATCCATCTGCCAATCCTTATTTAGCGTTTGCAGTCATCGCTGAGGCAGGACTTGATGGGGTAGAAAAACAGCTCACTTGTCCAGCACCAATTGATGAAGACATTTTTCATATGACTGCTGAACGCCGTGCGGAGCTTGGTATCGAAAACCTTCCAGGTAGCTTAGGAAAAGCGATTGAAGAACTAGAAAATGGAACAATTGGCCGTCATACATTAGGAGATCACGTATTTAACGAATACGTAGCAATGAAAAAGAACGAATGGGATAGTTATCGAACAGCTGTTCATGCTTGGGAGATTGAACATTATCAAGCAAAATTTTAAAAGCGAGCGATTGTGCTCGCTTTTTTGCATGTTTTCATTATGTGTTTGAACAACAAATGGTTTATGATGGTACATAGAAAAAATAACGAAAGGGTGATATTGTGTCTAAACGAATAATTACGATGATCGTATTGATTTGTACCGCAACAACACTACTATGGACTGTCGGTTTAATCATCACCATTCAAGACCAATTTTTTTACGAAGCTTCCTCGATTAAACGACCAAAACCAACAACTTCAAACATACAGAAAAATAATGAACTTTCGATTGTCGCTCTTGGCGACTCATTAACACGTGGAACAGGAGATGAAACGGGGAAAGGGTATGTTGGATATGTTGTAGATGAACTAAAAAAACGGACAAATCAACACATTCAATTCACAAATTTAGCAATTAAAGGGCAACGATCTGCGCAATTGATTAGCCAACTGAAACAAAAAGAAGTGCAACGTCAATTAAAAGAAGCTGACATTATTTTAATGACGATCGGAGGAAACGACTTATTTCGCGGTGGTGAAGCATTGAGAGACTTATCCACTACGCAATTAGAAAAAGAAAAAGAGAAATTTGTTCAGCAGCTACGTACGATTTTTCAGCTTGTTCGCACAGTAAACAACGATGCACCCGTATTTTATATTGCTTTATATAATCCGTTCAATGATTTAGATAATGGGAAAGAAACATCTGCCGTTGTACGTAGTTGGAATTATGCAGCATCTGAAGTAGCAGCCGACTATAAATCAATCATTTGCGTTCCAACGTATGATTTGTTCGAACTGCAAGTAAACGACTATTTATATACAGATAAATTTCATCCTAATAAAGAAGGATATAAGCGAATTGGTGAACGTGTTGCTTCACTCATTACGTTAACGAAAGGAGAAAAGTAATGGAAGAGACATTAGTTGTGCAAAATGTGCGAAAAACCATTGGAAAAAAGGAAATTATTAAAGGGCTTTCGTTTTCGTTAAAAAAGGGCGAAGTGTTTGGTTTCTTAGGCCCAAATGGTGCCGGGAAAACAACGACAATTCGCATGCTTGTCGGATTAATCCGACCGACATCTGGAACGATTTCAATTTGCGGCTATGATTTACAAAAACAATTTACAAAAGCGATCCAACATATAGGGTGTATCGTTGAAAACCCTGAACTTTATCCGTATTTAAGCGGTTGGGAAAACCTTGAGCATTTTGCGCGCATGGTTCCAGGAGTAACCATGCATCGTATTCAAGAAGTGGTTGAACTCGTCGGTTTGCAAAATCGAATTCATGATCTTGTTCGTACGTATTCGCTCGGCATGCGTCAACGCCTCGGTATTGCGCAAGCACTCCTTGGAAAACCAACGGTACTTATTTTAGATGAGCCAACAAATGGTTTAGATCCTGTCGGTATTCGTGAAATGAGACAGTTTATTCGCTCACTTGCTGAACAAGAGCAATTAAGCGTTCTTGTTTCATCGCATTTATTGAGCGAAATACAACTCATGTGCGATCGTGTTGCCATTATGTCCAAAGGAGAGATTATTCGCATTGATACGGTCGAACATTTATTACAAGAACAGGCACGGACATATTGGAACGTTGTCCCGATCAATACAGCTAAAGAAATACTAACAAATGAGACGACTGTCATCGGTGAAAAGGATGGGGCGATCGTTACGATTTATGAATCAAACGAAACGATTGCGCGTTGCAATGCTCGTTTAATTGAAGCAGGGATATATGTCAGTGGAATTGAACGAAAGCTTCCAACACTAGAAGACTTATTTATTGAATTAACGGGAGGGGAAACGATTGATTAATCTTGTATACAATGAAATGTTAAAAATTGTTCGTAAAAAACGACTGTTTATTATCGCAGCGATCGTTGCTGTTCTTGTTAGCTTATTTACATACGCGCAATTTAAACAAATCGAAACGATTCGAGAACGGATCGGAACGACAGATTGGCGTACACAGCTACAACAACAAATCATCGACACACAGAACCGCTTAAACTCAACAGGAATTTCCGAGGAATGGAAAAAGTTTCTTAAAATCCGTTTACAGCAACAACAATATTATTTAGACAACGATATTAATCCAATGGCACCGGGTGCTCCAACATTTATGCGCATGTTTATCGAAAACTCCATTGAGTTATTTTTACCTCTTCTCGTTATGGTCATTGCAGCTGATCTCGTTTCGTCAGAAGCAAGCGGCGGAACAATCAAGCTGCTGTTGACACGTCCTGTGAAACGATGGAAAGTTTTAATGAGCAAATATATAGCGATGATTTTATCTACGTCGTTTATCGTATTTTCTGTCGCTCTATTATCATACGCTATCTCTGGCATTGTATTTGGATATGGTGGATGGAATTTGCCGCTTTTAACAGGATTTTCGATCCAAGGTGAAGAATTAAATACGGCAGCTGCTCATCTTATCCCTCAATGGAAATACTTACTTATTGAATTTGGACTTGCTTTTTTTGTTTCGCTCGTTGTTGGGACACTAACATTTATGCTATCCGTGTTACTACGTAGCACAGCTGCCGTGATGGGAATTATGCTTGCCGCTCTGATTTCAGGAGCCATCTTATCAAATATGGTATCATCGTGGGAGTCGGCAAAATATTTGTTTATGGTGAATTTACGACTCACAAGTTATATTAGCGGCATGGCGCCACCGATTGATGGGATGACACTTTCTTTTTCAATGACTGTACTCGCCATTTGGGCGCTTGGTGCACTAATCGTTTCGTTTTACGTATTTACGAAAAGGGATGTTTACTAATGGAAAAAATGATTTATACGGTAATGGATGCATTACGACAACGAACACCAATGATTATGGATTTCGACAAATTCACTACATATGCTGTTCTTCTTCCACTCATCCGTCAATACGATGACGTGTTTGTCTTATTTGAAGTACGTTCATTTCAATTACGTCGACAGCCCGGTGAAATTTGCTTCCCAGGTGGAAAAATGGATTCGTGTGATCAAAGTCCACAAGAAGCAGCCATTCGGGAAACATGTGAAGAGTTGGGAATCGAAAAAGAACATATTACACATGTCGTTCCACTTGATTATGTGCTTTCACCATTTGGGATGGTCATTTATCCGTTTGTTGCATTTGTGAATAACGCACACATGCAAATAAATGAAAAAGAAGTAGGAGACGTGTTTACTGTGCCACTGTCTTTCTTTTTAGAAACGAAACCAAAAATATATCGTGTTCCATTTGAGCCAAAACCAGAGAACGATTTTCCGTTTGACGATATCCCAGGGGGAAGGGAGTATAATTGGCGTCCACGGCACTTGGAGGAACATTTTTATTACTATAAAGACAAAGTGATCTGGGGATTAACAGCAAAAATCATATATCATTTCACTCAACTCATCCAAAAAGAGAAAGGAGAATAGTCATGTCGCAACCTGTTGATTTAGGATTTGGCATTTCACTCATTGATTTATATGATTTACAAACAGCTCAGCGAACAGGTGCATACGTTTTTCGGGAAGAAGAGGTGACGATTATTGAAACGAGCGCAAGTCCATCTATTCCTTATTTACTTAAAGGGCTAGAAGCGCTATCGATTGATGTAAACGACGTAAAAAACATTATCGTCACACATATTCACCTAGACCATGCCGGCGGAGCAGGCATGTTATTGCAACATTGTCCAAATGCTCGCGTATTTGTTCATCCAAAAGGGATGCGCCATTTGGTCGATCCATCTCGTCTCATTGAAGGGGCAAAAGCCGTTTATGGTGAATCGTTTGATGCTTTATTTGCCCCGATTGTTCCCATTCCTGAAGAGCGATTAATTGTAAAAGAAGATGGGGAAACGTTACAAATCGGAAAAAATCGTACATTAACGTTTCTTCATACACCAGGACATGCGAATCACCATTTCTCTATTTATGATCAAAAAAGTAACGGTATTTTTACAGGTGATACGGCCGGTGTCTTTTATCCTCAATTGCTTTCGTATGGTGTAGAGTTATACCTGCCGTCTACATCGCCAAATCAATTTGATCCCGAGGCGATGCGCGCATCGATTGAAAGATTTATGAAGTTGCGTCCAGAGCGTATATATTTTGGACATTTTGGTATGTCAACTCATGTGCAGGGGGTCTGGGAGCAACTTCTTCACTGGTTACCAATCTTTGTTCAAACGGGTCATGAGATCGTAAATGAACAAAAAGATCAATCCTTTACCGAAAAAACAGAAGCTGTTTTCAAACGTTTATTTAATATCATTCAAACATTTTTACGTAAACAGCAAGTACCAGATGATGCAGATGTATATAAACTACTTCAACTTGATTTACAAGTATGTGCAATGGGTCTTGTCGATTATGCGGAAAACAAAAAAAGATAATTGACGAAAAATCGTGTTTTCGCTATAATTTCTTTGGCACCCCGATATACGGAGGAGTACCCAAGTCCGGCTGAAGGGGTCGGTCTCGAAAACCGATAGGGGTGTCAAAGCCCGCGGGGGTTCGAATCCCCCCTCCTCCGCCATATCTCCTCTTTCATTCCTTCTTTGTTTATCTTCAACTTTGTTTTTTATTCCGATTTGCGAGGATGTGACATATTGAAAAAATATTATGTTGTTTGGCAAGGAGCGAAAACAGGTATTTTTTCTTCTTGGGACGAGTGTAAACAGTACGTCATTGGTATTCCTGGAGCAAAGTATCGCTCATTTCCATCGAAAGAAGAAGCAGAACAGGCATTTGCGTCTGGTCCGTTTGTAAACCGAACGAAAAAAAATAAAGTAGTGGCAACGAACTATGTAGAAGAAAGTATTTGCGTAGATGCAGCATGTAGCGGAAATCCAGGATGGATGGAATATCGAGGGGTATATACGAAAACAGGGAAAGAGTTGTTTCATGTTGGACCGATGATCGGAACAAACAACATTGGGGAGTTTTTAGCCATTGTCCACGCATTAGCATGGTTACAAAAACAAAACAAAAATTTGCCAATTTATTCTGATTCGGCAACAGCTATAAAATGGGTAAAAGGAAAAAAAGCGAATACAACGCTCGTTCGCAACGCTGAAACAGAACGTGTCTGGCAACTTGTTGAACGTGCTGAAGCGTGGTTGCGCACGCATCATTATACAAATGAAATTATGAAATGGGAAACCGAGCAATGGGGAGAAATTAAAGCAGACTTTGGACGAAAGTAAAAGGAGAGGGATATTAACCTTCTCCTTTTTGCATGTCCTCGAGTTGTTGTTTTAGTTTTTGTTTATCCAATTGTTCACCGATCATGACAAAATGTAACGGGACATTCATTTCCTCTTTCATATAAAGCGGTGTACCGTATGCATACTGAAAGGAGTAAACTCCACTTGTATGAGTAAAGCGTAAAAATCCTTTCATGCGGTAAATGGTATCGGGAAGTTGTCTTACCCATTGTTCGAACACATCTAAATCAATTGGGCTTGTAAATGTATGTACGTATGTTTGAATGCGTAGTCTTTCGATATTCATTCGCTCATGCTCGTTTCTCATCCGCTTCGATAACAAATGAATATCTTCCATTCGCACGTTAGAAAACGTTGTGAAAATTGTGCGCGCTTCGCTGTTGATCGTTTGTAACTCAAACGATAATTTCGCTTGTTCATCCGGACGTAATATATCTGTCTTATTGACAATTAATACATCCGCGTGACGAACTTGTTCTTTTAACAACATTTGTAGGGGAATGGAGAGTTGTTGACGATTCATCCAACGTGTTGCGTCGATTGTCGTAATAATACCTCCCATTTGAATGCGATGAGCAAACAATGGCGACATACACGCATCGAGCACTTCAATAGGATGTGCTACCCCTGTCGTTTCAATATAAATGACATCTAGCTCATGTTTTTGAAGAAGGGAATAAAGCTCTACTTCAAATTGATCTTGAATGGTGCAACATACACAGCCGCTTAATAATTCGCTTAACACAGCATCTTCTGAAACAGCATGTGAATCAATGGACACTTGGCCAATTTCATTCATCACCACAGCCACTTTCCGTCCATGTTCTTTTTCATGTTGCAGTAGCCGCTTTAATAATGTCGTTTTACCACTCCCAAGAAATCCAGATAAGATGTATATGTCTGTATGTTTCATAAAGCTCTCCTTTCTACATGTTCTTTTTTGATCATAGTCAAAAGTAATACATAGCACAAGAAAAATATATTGTGCATCGATGGGCAATTTGCTTAAAAGAGAAAAAATGATGCGTCTGTCCTTGCATACCTTTTGTTTTCTTTCATATACATATCTTTGTAATCTTTTTGGAAAAATTTTTATCATCTATTTACAAACTTATCTTATCATGTATATAATTTACTACGTAAATTTATTTTGGAAGGGAGGAAAAAACATGACAACAATGACAGGTGTACATTGCACAGTTGAACAAAAAAAGATTGATCCGCCCTTCCGATGTGAAGATCATTGATCTTTTCATAGGCGCTCACATGTCGCAAGGAAGGTATTGTTCCTTGCGGCTTTTATTTTCAGTCCGCAAAGGGATCTTCTCTTGCGGATTTTTTATTGAAAGGGGGTGAACAAATGATGAAATTTCATTTATTTTTTTTAACGATTTCTATTCAACGACGAATATGGACAGCTGAAGAAATAGAGCGAGAACAGCTTATTCGACAAGTTGAAGAAGAGATGATGGACAGAAAATGTTCAATGTACCGATTGTTTTAATTTTTAATCAAGACAAATACATGATGAAAGGAGAATGAAAAATGAAACAACAACAAACGAAAACAAATATAACATGGACGGTAGATGACGATTAGTTTTTCGCAACAAGAGTTGATCAATGAATCAGCTCTTGTTTCTTTACAAAATCTTTACTTGTTTTATATAAGTATATAATTATATAATGATAAACGGATAAGGGAGGGAGGTATATGTATCACATCGAAGAAACTGCAACGATTCTAAAACTATTAGGAGATAAAACAAGATTAACCATTACGGCTATATTAAATGAAACAGATTGTTGCGTATGCGAGCTTGTCGACATATTACAAATGAGTCAACCTGCCATTAGCCAGCATTTACGAAAACTAAAAGATAACGGTTTAGTGAAAGAAACAAAAAAAGCACAATGGGTGTTTTATTCACTAAACAAACAACATGTGTGTTACCCACTTATTCAAAGCATTTTAGATCATGTGTCGAACAAGGGAGAAGAAATTGATCGACTCGAGCAAAAAGGGAAACGCATTCTTTGCGAATAAACGAGAGGAGTGGTTTTTTGCTTTCTGTGTTTCTTGCATCGTCGATTTTTCTCGTAACACTTGTATTTGTCATTTGGCAACCGCGCAATTTATCGATCGGTTGGTCAGCATGTGGTGGTGCAGCATTAGCATTGCTCGTTGGGGTCGTTGATTTCCAAGATGTCATCGATGTAACGAACATCGTCTGGAATGCAACACTTGCTTTTATCGCAATTATCATCATTTCTTTAATTTTAGATGAAATTGGCTTTTTTGAATGGGCAGCGTTACATATGGCACTTATTTCTAAAGGTCATGGGGTGCGGATGTTTATATTTGTTTCGATTCTCGGAGCGCTCGTATCGGCCTTTTTCGCTAACGATGGAGCAGCACTTATTTTAACACCAATCGTATTAGCTATGGTGCGCGCATTACAATTTGATGAGCGAAACGTACTGCCATTTATTTTAGCGAGTGGATTTATCGCTGATACGACGTCGCTACCGCTCGTCGTCAGCAATCTTGTCAATATTGTATCTGCGGACTTTTTCCGTATTAGTTTTAGTGAGTATGCATCTCGGATGATCATTCCAAACTTTTTCTCACTCGCAGCGAGCATCGGAGTGCTGTATTTATACTTTCGAAAAGATATTCCAAAACGATATAATTTATCGCACGTTAAACAACCATATGAAGCCATTAAAGATACGCGGATGTTTCGGTTATCGTGGATCGTTCTTGCTGTCTTGCTTATCGGTTATTTTGTCTGTGAATTCGTAAACATCCCTGTATCGTTTATTGCTGGTGCTGTGGCGTTATTGTTTTTATGGATGGGAAAACGTAGTCCCGCTGTACATGTGAAACAAGTAGTAAAAGGGGCGCCATGGGCTGTTGTGTTTTTCTCTATCGGAATGTACGTTGTTGTGTATGGATTGCGTAATGTAGGGTTGACAACTGTTTTGGCTGACTTAGTTGAAATGGCAGCGAATGAAGGACTGTTTGTTGCAACAATTGCCATGGGTTTTATCTCAGCTATTTTATCATCCGTCATGAACAACCTGCCAACCGTCATGATTGATGCGCTAGCCATCGCTGATACAAATACGACGGGAATCATTCGAGAAGCGCTTATTTATGCCAATGTGATCGGTTCCGACTTAGGACCAAAAATTACGCCGATCGGTTCACTTGCTACTCTTCTTTGGTTGCACGTACTTTCAACAAAAGGAGTAAAAATTACGTGGAGAACTTATTTTAAAAACGGCTTTATTTTAACTATCCCTACATTATTTATTACTCTCGTAGGGTTATATATATGGTTACTTATTATTCATTAGAAGGAGTCGATTGCAATGAAAAAAATCATTTATTTCTTATGTACAGGAAATTCTTGCCGTAGCCAAATGGCCGAAGGCTGGGCTAAAAAATATCTTGGAGACAAATGGGAAGTATATAGCGCTGGTATTGAAGCGCACGGTTTAAACCCCAACGCCGTAAAAGTGATGAAAGAAGTAGGAATCGATATTTCAAACCAAACATCCGATGTCATCAATCCGGAAATTTTAAACAAAGCCGATTTAGTCGTTACATTATGCGGACATGCAGCTGATCATTGTCCGGTCACACCACCGCATGTCAAACGCGTTCATTGGGGATTTGACGATCCAGCGAAAGCAGAAGGAACGGAAGAAGAAAAGTGGACTGTTTTCCAACGCGTTCGTGATGAAATTGGCATGCAAATTAAACGATTTGCGGAAACAGGAGAGTAAAACGATATATTTCCCATAATTTAATTATGTAAACTTAAAGAGCCAAACGAGAAGATCCCCGTTTGGCTCTCCTTAAATTTCTTTCACTAAAAGACTTGTCAATTGCTTCATTGATTGTGACAACCATTTTTTACGATGGTATATAAGTTGAAGGGAGAGGCGCATATCCGCCTCTGGAAGAAAAATACGAACTAAACTCCCTTTTGCTAGTTCTGTCTCTACCGCCATGAGCGGCAAAAAAGCGATACCAAGTCCATAAGCGACACAGCGTTTAATTGCTTCAATGCTACCTAATTCAATCGTGTATTCAAAACGAATACTATGATTACGATACAAATTTCCAATGACTTCTCGATAACTACATCCTTGTTCGGTCACAATAAGCTTTTCATCACTTAACATACGTATATCCACTTTATCTAATTGGGCTAAATGATGATCCGGTTTAGCAACAAGAACTAGCGGCTCTTGTTTAATCACGGTAACATTTAGATCTGGATCTTCTCGTTTTTCATCTAGAATAATAGCTAAATCATATTTCCCTTCCTTTACTCCTTTGACAAGTCGATTACAAATATTTTGTTGCAACAGCAAATTTACTCTCGGATACCTTTGCTTAAATGCTTGTAAATAAGGTGGAAGATAAAACCCAGCGACTGACTCAATCGTACCGATCGATAAACTCCCAGCGAGGTCTGCTTGCTCGGAAAGACTTTGCTTTGCTTCATCAATCAAACTAACAATTTTATTTGCATATTCAAGCAGTTCGATTCCGGCAGATGTCAGTTTAATTTTCCCGCCCCAACGTTCAAACAAAATAACACCAAATTCCTCTTCTAGTTTTTTTATTTGTGTTGTCACACTCGATTGGGCGTACCCCAACATCTCACCAGCCTTCGTAAAGCTATTCCATTTCGCCACTTCACGAAATGTATGCAAATAATCAAGATTCATACTTCCAGCTCCCCATCAAAAATATTGATGAACAATATCAATTATTATCAATAACACCTATGACCAAATACTTGTAAAATTGATTATAACAGAAATTTAACAATGAGTCAGGAGGATGTTTCATGCCAACAAGAAATATGAAAACGTACATTCTTTTGTTTTTAACCGCTACCATCTGGGGCGGGGCCTTTGTTGCTGGAAAAATTGCAACAACGACTTTACATCCTGTGTCAGTTGCTTTTTTTCGCTTTTTTGGCGCTAGTTTGATTTTATTTCCGTTATTACATTGGAAAGAGCCGAATAGATCAACGCCATCCAAAAAAGACTGGGGGGTGTTAGCACTTCTTGGTTTAACAGGAGTGTTTTTGTACAATATTTTCTTTTTTATGGCTACGAAATACGCACCAATCGTCAAAAGCTCACTAGTCATTGCAGTTAACGCACCGCTCATTACGCTGATGTCGGCATTGTTTTTAAAAGAAAGATTGAACATGAGAAGCATATTTGGTATGTTTCTTGCTGTATTTGGGGCGGTATATATCATTACAAACGGTCATCCGTCTGTACTTATCGAAATGGGTGTCGCACCAATCGATCTCGTGTTAGTAGGAGCATGTCTCAGCTGGAGTACATACTCTGTCATTGGAAAAATTGCGATGAAAAAATTTAGTCCTCTTGCAGCGACAACATATGCAACAGGTTTTGGGACAGTATTTCTAGCGCCGTTTGCGCTATATTACACTTCCCTTGCATCCATTGAAGCGAGCGGATGGGATGTTTGGTTGAGCGTTCTATACGTTGCTATTGTTGTTTCGGCAATCAGCTTTGTTTGGTGGTATAATGGCATCCAAAAAGTAGGTGCTTCAACTGCTTCCGTTTTCATTAATGTCATGCCTATTTCTGCTACCGTAATGGGAACAATGTTTTTTAATGAACATTTAACGTTCACTCATATTATTGGAGCAGCGTTTGTCTTTAGTGGTATTTTACTTAATATTTACAGCAAACAAGAGAACATGGTGTTTTCTCTCACTAAAAAAAGAGCAAACATATGACTTTTTTGCAAAAAATAATCATACTTGAGGTACAAGAAACATGTGGAAAGGCTATGGGCTCGTATTGTTATCGGCAACCGGATTTGCGTTTATCCCGATCTTTGCATTACATGCATACAATAGCGGCGTCAACGTCACGACCTTGTTGTTTTTACGTTTTGCCTTGGCTGCTCTGTTCTTTTTTATGTATGCATGGTTCAAAAAGAAAAACGAGAAAGTATCGTGGTCCCAGTTATTTTATCTATTCTTACTTGGCGGCATTTTCTATATGCTACAATCTTCGCTTTATTTTCATGCCGTAAAGTACATTCCGTCATCGCTCGCTGCTTTATTGTTGTATTTAAACCCTATATTCGTCGCTGTTTTTTCGTTTTTTATCAATAAAGAAAAGTTGACGAGACAAACCGTCATAGCGATCTTGATTTCTTTTTCGGGGATGTTGCTCGTTCTAGGAGCACCAGAAGGAAAAATTCATCCACTTGGTATTGCGTTAGCTATTGGAGCAGCGGTAATTTACTCGATTTACATTATTGTCGGAAATAAAGTGATAGCACACGTTCCACCGATTACAGCAAGCGCCTACATCGCACTTTTTGCAGCTCTGTCTTTTTTTGTCTGGGGAATCAGTACAGAAACGCTACATTTCCAATTTGATGCGAAAGGATGGATTCCGGTGATCGGAACATCGTTCGTTTCGAGCGTTTTAGCAATGCTGGCGTTTTTTGCAGGAATGAATATCATTGGCCCGACAAAAGCAGCAATTTTAAGTATGATAGAACCGATCGTGACGTTCCTTCTATCAATGGTATTTTTACATGAAAGCGTATCGTCTATCCAAATGATTGGGGGACTGATTGTGTTGAGTGGAGCTATGCTTGTTGTCACAACAAAGGAACTTAAACCAAAGAAAAAATCGACCTCCATCAGTGCGTGATGGGGGCGATTTTGTAAAATAGCAGGAATATTACCTACCATTATCTAATTCTAATAAATATGTCTTTATAGTAGCGAGGAGGATTGTCGTGAATCAAAATGTAAACTCCCCGTCAGTGGCGCTAGTGACAGGGGCCTCCAGTGGGTTTGGGCTACTCGTAAGCGTTGCACTTGCGCGTGAAGGATATCGGGTCGTTGCTTCGATGCGAAACAGGCAAAACAAAGAAATGCTTGCAACCGTGGCGTGTGAAGCCGGCGTGTACGATCAGATAGAAGTCGTATCTCTCGATGTCACCGATTTTGCCGCGGTGGAATCGATCGTGAACAATGTAACTAATCGCTATGGACGGATCGATGTATTAGTTAACAACGCCGGGTTTGCTGTTGGCGGTTTTGTGGAGGAACTTGAACTTGAAGACTGGGAGCGTCAGTTTGCGACGAACTTTTTCGGATTAGTTGCCGTTACAAAATCGGTTTTGCCAGTTATGCGAACGCAACGTAGTGGTAAGATTATCAACATTAGTAGCATTAGCGGACGAATCGGTTCTCCGGCGATGGGTTCATATGTCGCTTCGAAATTTGCTGTCGAAGGATTTAGCGAATCGCTTCGTTTAGAGATGTTGCCGTATGGGGTATATGTCGTGTTAATTGAGCCCGGGTCATTCAAAACAAACATTTGGTCGAAAGGGCTTCAAGAGATGTCCGTCCGTTCAGGTTCGCCATATGAAAAAGAAATGAAAACCATTGTGCAATACGTGAATCGAGTAGCCAAAACAGCTCCACCTCCTGACGAAGTCATTAGGCAAATAATCAAAGTCGTCCAATCGCCGACTCCTCATTTGCGTTACCCCGTAGGGAGAGGAGTCGCATTGACGCTAATGCTGAAAAACTTGTTGCCATGGAAGTGGTGGGAATGGATTGTCATGAAATCTCTTAAACAAAAATAAGTACCACATATGCAGCTACAGACAACATATATTTTGAAGTAGGAGTTTTGAAAATTTTATAAAATCATTGACAAAGTGTTTTAGACCAGAATGAAACAGGGGGGAAAGAGGTGGGGAATGTTTATTTTTTTACCGGATTTCCGGGATTTATTTCGTCGATGTTGCTTGAGGAGTTAATTGCGAAATGGGCTCCAGAAAAAGTATATACATTGGTGCTTCCTCCTATGAAAGAGAAAGCGATAGCAGAAAAAGAAAAAATTTGTTCTTCCACTCATTTTCCACAGGCAAAATGGGAAATCATCGAAGGGGATATTACTAAGTCAAACCTTGCACTCTCAGAAAAACAGCTTCACATGCTGGCACAGTCAGTCACCCACGTATTCCATCTTGCAGCTATTTACGACTTGGCTGTCCCTAAACACATTGCCCGAATGGTCAACGTAGAGGGAACAAAACAAGTGAATGAATGGGTTTCCTTACTTCCGCATTTGCAGCGCTATGTATATTTTAGCACTGCATACGTATCAGGAACGCGACAAGGAGTGATTTTCGAGCATGAACTTGATAAAGGACAGTCATTTAAGAACCATTACGAAGAAACGAAATTTCTTGCAGAATTAGCTGTACGTGAAGTAGCACACAACGTGCCAACGACGATTATTCGTCCTGGCATTGTGGTTGGTCATTCAAAAACAGGAGAAACGATGAAATTTGATGGTTTGTATTTTATGCTCAACATGTTTGAGCGTCTAAAGTTCCTTCCTGTCATTCCGTATCTCGGCAAAGGGGAGGCGCAAGGAAATTTTGTTCCGGTTGACTACATTATCGAGGCGACGCTCTATTTGGCACATACGGACGAAGCGATTGGCAAAACGTATCATTTAACCGATCCCAACCCGTACAAAATGAGAGACATTTATCGGATGATGATGACCGAATATCTCGGGAAAGAACCGAAAGGAATACTGCCGCTGAGTCTTGTCAAATGGGCGATGTCATTTTCCTTCCTTCGTAAATGGTTGCGCGTAGAAAAAGAGGCGCTCGAATATTTCGAATGTGCGTCCATATATGATGCAACAAATACACGCAACACTTTAGCAAAGATAGGGATTACTTGCCCTGATTTCCGCGATGTCATTCCTGTGATGGCGCGTTATTATCGAAAACATCGACACAACTCAACCAAACAGCTGACGATTCACTAGACATTTAACAGAAAAAAGAAGCTTCGTCCAAAGAAAACATTACGGCATAATGGAGGGAATATGCTACAAATAAAACGGCTATCGGAATGTACGTTAGAAGAAGCGGTACGTGCTTGGAACGATGGATTTGAAGGGTATTATTTTCCGATTCAACTGACGATAGAAAGCTTTTTGCATCGAGTAGTAGGAGAAGGGCTTTCTCCTTCGTTATCCATTATTGCTTTTTATCATGACGAGCCAGTTGGGATTGTGCTAAACGGCGTTCGTGAATGGAAAGGAACTTCAATGGCTTGGAACGGTGGCACAGGAGTAGCACCTGCGTTTCGAAAAACAGGGGTTGGAAAGGCGTTAATGGAAGCGACACTTGACGTTTACCAAGAAGCAGGCATTGGGCTTGCAACATTGGAAGCGATTAGCGAAAACGAGCGAGCTATTGGACTATATAAAAAGTTCGGATATGAAATCGTAGATGAACTCGAATATTTGCAATTTCAAAAAGCGATGCCACGTTTACTAGAGGACGAACCATTTCAAGTGGAAATCACTATTCCACAACAAATAAGCCATCTTTCGTTTTATAAAGGGCTACATCCGTGGCAAACGCAATGGCAAAGCGCCAAAAATGGCGAAGCGCTTCTTGTAAAAGACGAACGGGGATGCGACATCGGTTACGCATATTATCGCCGTGTTTTTGACGCAACAGGCAAGCATGAAAAAACGATTTTATTTCAATGCGAAACTCACCCCGAAAGAAACGATACAGAACATATCCTTCGATTTTTACTTACAAACGTGTTCGGCACTTGTTCAGACGAGGTCGTGAAAGTAGCAGCAAACATACCGGTTACTTATTCGTTGACCACCTACTCACTTTTAAAAGAAATCGGCTTTCAAACAACCGTCAAACAAGTGTGGATGCAGAAGCAGATGAGATAAAAAAGCTGTTGGGCTTGTTCCAACAGCTTTAGCTTTCGATCCCTTGAGCTTTACTCTTTTTTCTCC
The DNA here is from genome assembly GCF_014201515.1 of Anoxybacillus mongoliensis. Taxonomy (GTDB): domain Bacteria; phylum Bacillota; class Bacilli; order Bacillales; family Anoxybacillaceae; genus Anoxybacillus; species Anoxybacillus mongoliensis. The sequence continues at coordinate 48,297 of NZ_JACHEQ010000009.1, read as the reverse complement.
AACACCTGTTTTAACAAATCGCCTAAACTTGTGCCAAACGAATCATTCTCGGCACTATATTTTTTCAATAACGCCCGTTCCTTATGTCCTAGTTTTGTTTTTTTCTGCTCTTCAGCTTTTTCAATGACATTGCAAGGGCGGCATTGGAAGTAGACACCTGCTTTTCCTTCATGAATTTCCATTCGTTTTTTGCATTGTGGGCAGCGTCGGTTCGAAAGTTTTGGATCTTTTCGTTTTCGAAATCGGCATGCCATATTCGAGCATACAAGCATACGTCCTTCTTTTGTCGCCCGTTCTTTTAAAAACGACCCGCATTCTGGACACATTGAACCAGTTAAATTATGGGCACGGTACGTTCGATCGCTTTGTTTTATTTCCGTCACTAACCGCTCCGTTTGCTTGCGGATGTTTTGCAGGAACGTTTTCGGATCACCGTTTCCGCGGGCGATTGCTTCTAATTCTTTTTCCCACTTTGCGGTCAACTGTGGCGATTTTAATTCCTCGTTTACAAGTTCAATTAATTGTTTTCCTTTCGGTGTCGGGTAAAACCGCCCGTTTTTCCGCTCGACCGTTTCTGTTTCGATCAGGCGTTCAATAATGTCGGCGCGGGTCGCTGGCGTACCTAGTCCGTATTTTTCCATTTGTGACAACAAATCCGCTTCGGAATAGCGAAGAGGAGGTTCTGTCAGCATTTCTTTTTTCTCTAACCGAACGGACACCGGTTGTCCTTTTGTAAACGTAGGGAAAGCTACTTTTTCCTCTTGTTTTTCTAAAACGCGACGAAATCCTACGTTTACTACTTGTGTTTCACGCGCGATAAACGCTTCGCCAGCGATATCAAAAACAACATGAACCGTTTCGTATTCACAAGCTGGATAAAAAAGTGCTAAAAAGCGACGAGCAATTAAATCATATAGTTTTCGTTCATCAGCAGAAAGCTTGCCGATATCTAGTCGCTCTTCCGTCGGGATAATCGCATGGTGATCGGTTACTTTTTCATTATCAAATACCCGTCGAGCTATCACTTTTCCCTTATGTTTTAAAAGCGGAGCAATTTCGTCTCCATACCCAGATTTCATTGCCTCTAGTCGATCAAACATCGTGTTTTCCGTATCGGTCGTTAAGTAGCGCGAATCGGTGCGCGGATACGTGACGAGTTTATGCTGTTCATATAACCGCTGTAACACACTTGACGTTTTTTTCGCAGAAAAGCCAAATCGTTTGTTTGCGTCCCGTTGTAATTCAGTTAAGTCGTAAGGGAGCGGCTGTGACTCTTTTTTTGCTTTTCGTTCAATAGAAATAACGGTTGCTTGCTTGTTTTTTAGTTTTTCATATAGCTGTTCCGCCAGCTCTTTCGAAAAAATCCGCTTTTCCCCGTTTCGCTCTAAAGTAGCAACAACAGCACCAATGTTCGCATGAATTGTCCAATATGGTACCGGTTGAAACGACTGAATTTCTTTTTCTCGCTCAATCATCATTGCAAGCGTCGGTGTTTGGACACGACCTGCAGAAAGGGGTTCATTGTATTTGGTCGTTAGTGCTCTCGTCACGTTTAATCCAATCAACCAATCTGCTTCTGCCCGGCAAACAGCTGATTCATATAAACGATCAAACTGTTTTCCTGGTTTTAAATGTTGAAACCCGTCGCGAATCGCATGGTCGGTTTGCGACGAAATCCAAAGGCGAAGGAGCGGTTTTTTCCAACCGATTTTTTGCAAAATCCACCGTGCGACAAGTTCGCCTTCCCGTCCGGCGTCGGTGGCAATGATGCAGTTTTTAATGTCTGGGCGTTTTGCAAGTGTCTCAATGCCCCGAAATTGATGGCTCGTTTGTCGAATGATGTTGAGGCCCATTTTTTCTGGGATAATCGGTAAATCTTCTAGTCGCCACGTTTTATATGTTGGATTATAATGCTCGGGCATTTTTAATTCGATTAAATGCCCAAGCGCCCATGTGACAATATATTTCGGTCCTTCCAAGTAATGTTTATGTTGTTCCCGACAGCCAAGCACGCGAGCAATTTCTCTTGCCACGCTCGGCTTTTCGGCAAGAACAAGTGATTTCATCCTATTTTCCTCCTAAGCATAAGACTACTTGTTCAGTATAGCGAAAAGGGGAGAGGTTTGGAAATAAGAAAAGAACATGCACCCATCCATTAATGGCTCATACGATAGAGTGAGGAAAAACAGGGGGGCTTTCATCATGGATGAACAAAGCAATATAAGGTTTATGAAGGACCTTGAAAAAGCCATTAATGGGGAGTATAGTGCGATTCATTGTTATGCAACATTAGCTAATTTGGCAACAGAGGAAAGTATCCGAAAACAAATTCTTGAAATTCGGCAAGATGAAATTAAACATTTCCAACAGTTCGAGTATATTTATATGAGTTTGACCGGAAGACGACCTCAACCGAAAATGATTGAAAGATGCCCAAATGATTATAAAAATGGACTAGAATTAGCATTACAAGATGAACAAAAAACCGTCGATTTTTATTTAGAAATTGCGGACTATACAACGAACCCGTATATAAAAGAAGTATTTCGGCGCGCGGCGGCTGATGAACAAAATCACGCTGTTTGGTTTGTATACTATTTTTCCAAAGCTGAATAACAAGAGGGCAGAATAAAACCTGCCTTCTTTCATATTCATTTTTTAGTTTACATAACATAAATTATAGGAAGTTAAATGAATTATATCTCATATAATAAGTAAACTTTTGTTTTTGAGACGAAAGAAAAAATTATAAGCCACAGCTACTCATGGATATGTTAGTAACTAGCTGCGGCTTATGATGAAACAAACACTATAAATCATAAATCCGTCCTTTCTTATGTCGTTTATGCGATATCTTCATTATAGTAGCGAACACCTTTGTATTGAATACGGATCGGGATTTGTTTTTCTCGTTCATACTGACGACATAATTTTTTCGCTTTTATGCACGCATCCATCATACCATCTGCAATAATGGCTTCTTCCCATATAACTGGTTGTTGATGGTGTGTACTAAAAGTGAAAATGTACTGTTTCATATAAATCCTCCTTTCTTTTTTCTTTTGTATATCTTCGTATATCTTCAAATATTCATTCCGATTATTATTATAATGTAAACCTGTATTACAAAAAAGATTGAAACTGTTACAACATTGTAAACTTTTACAATGGATTGTGTAAATAAAAAACAAGCCTAAGGAAACCTTAGACTTGTCCTATTTAATTTGAGTTCTAATTTGAGTTCAAACTTATTTCCCCACAGCTTTTTTCACTTGTGCTTCTTGACGAGTTGGCCAACATTCAACACCTTTTAACCCCTCAATATCGTCAGCATAAAATACAGGATCTTCTCCGCGTTTACGTTTCGCCATATAGTCATCAAGTGCTTTAAATGCAATACGACCAAGTAAACCAATCGCTACTAAGTTTGTTAACGCCATAAGCGCCATCGCTAAGTCAGCTAAATCCCAAACAATTTGTAAGCTAGCAAGCGCTCCGAAAATAACCATCCCAATAGCTAGCACACGGTAAACGAATAATGCTGTTTTTCCTTTGCTAATAAACTCAATGTTTGCTTCACCATAGTAATAACTTCCGATGATCGAGCTGAAAGCAAACATGAAAATAGCTGCCGATAAGAAGATACCTGCCCAAGAACCGAAGTGTTCAGAGAGCGCTGCTTGTGTTAATTCAATTCCAACAAGTTCACCTGTTTTATACGTATCTGATAATAAAATGATAAATGCTGTAGCACTACATACAAGTAACGTATCGAAAAACACCCCTAACGCTTGAATAAAGCCTTGTTTCACAGGGTGTGATACAGTTGCGGTCGCGGCTGCATTTGGTGCACTACCCATACCAGCTTCATTGGAGAACAATCCACGTTTTACTCCCATCATAATTGCGGCACCCATACCACCACCAACAACTTGTTCTAAGCCGAAAGCACTTTTGAAAATTAAAGCAATAACCGCTGGAATTTCAGTAATGTTTGTTACCATCACATACAACGCTAATCCGATGTAGAAAAACGCCATGATCGGAACGATAATTTCAGAGAAACGAGCAATGCGTGTAACTCCTCCGAAAATAATTACTGCTGTTAATGCCGCTAAAAGGAAAGCGGTTACATATGGATTCAAGCTAAATGAATTTTTAAATGCTGTGGCAATCGTATTACTTTGTACAGCGTTAAATGTTAGTCCAAAGCTAGCGATAATTGTAAAAGCGAAAATCGTGCTCATCCAACGCGCGCCCAATTGTTTTTCCATATAGTATCCTGGACCGCCTTTAAAACCAACATCGCTTTTTACTTTAAAAATTTGTGCTAATGTGCTTTCAACAAACGCACTCGCTCCACCTAAAATCGCAACAAGCCACATCCAAAATACAGCTCCTGGGCCACCAATTGCTAGAGCCATGGCAACCCCAGCAACGTTACCTGTTCCGATACGTGTAGCAGCACCGATAAAAAACGCTTGAAGTGAAGAAATCTCAGTATCCCCTTTTCCTTCAGGAGATTTTTCTTTTAAAACGCGGAACATTTCTCCAATCAAACGAATTTGTGCAAATTTTGTCCCGATTGTGAAATATAAACCGAGACCAAGTAACAAGCCGATAATAACATAAGACCAAAGAATGTTGTTTAGAAATCCGACTACTTGATTAATGAGCTCCATACACTTCCTCCTTAAAAATGAATAATTAAGATAATTAGTAAGATTATTAATCTTGTAATAGTATTATCTGAAAATTAAAATTATGCGTCAATAGTAAAAAATAGAAAAACGAATACATTTTACAGCGTTAAAGGAACAAAATTGAAAATAAATTATTTTTATATATTATTTCAAAACAATCTTAATAACAAGTTTTTTATTTTCTCACATACTATTCAAATACAATCTTTTTTTAAAAAAATTTTTTGTTAACTAAAAAATTTTTTAAATTAACATAAAAACACCCGTCATCCTGGGTGTTTTTACAATTTGTATAACAATAATTTTTTTAGTAAAGGGGCTAAAAATGTCGGTAACTGTTCTACATTTGGAACAATTACATGATAATGTCCATATATATTTTCAATCGTTTTTTGTTGACTTTCGGTAATTATCCCCTCTGCTAAAAACACATTTACTACCTCAATTCCTAATTTTCTCGCTTCTATAACCGCTTCGTGCGTATCTACAATCCCGTTCTGATCATATCCGAAAGCAGCTGGTTCTCCATCAGAAAAAACAAGCAAAAATTTTTGTTTTTCATTTCTTTTCTGTAACTCTTCTGTCATTAATCGAATAGCTAAACCATCACGGTTATCTTCTTGAGGCTCTAGTTGCATAATTTTTGCTCCATGATCTTTTCTTAGAGAATCATCAAAATCAATAACGATTTGAAAATAGTTAGGTTGATAAGATGCTGTGGCTTCGTTCGTATCCTCCCAAAAACCAACGATTTTATGTGGAACTCGCAACGCTTTAAGGGATTCATGAAATAAAACAATTCCTCTTTTTGTTTCTTCCATTTTGTCATACATTGAGGCAGAACAATCGACAAGCAAAACAAAAACAGCATCTAACAACGGAGATGTTTCGTGTTTTTTATAAAATAAACGCGGATGTTCCTCCGTAAAAAAGCGTAGTAGCTTTTTATTTAAACGTCCTGCATGTAAATCTGTACGGGGGTGTATTTTTTTATGTTCAAGCACTTTTTCAATGGATCGTGTCAATTTTTTTTGATACGGTGCAATTGCTTCTCGGTCACATTCATACTGTTTCATTTGCTCGATTGTCGGTGGCAAGGCATCCACAAATATCGGCCTAACGTAACGATTTTCTTTGCCATATTCGTGCTCCGAACGCCCAAAAAGTCCTTGGCGCTGCTCTTGTTGTTCTAGATGTGTATAATCGTTACGCGTCGTTTTTTGTGACGAACCATGTACAATTCCAAGTGCTTGATCTCCCGCTTCTCCTTGCCGAACCCCTTCCCCGAGTAAGTCAGTCTGTGAACCTTGTTCGAGATCAAACTGTAAAAAACTATCCGTCATATCGCTCGTTTCACGATGCCATGTATACATCGTCTCTTGAAAAATATTTTCATCTTCCGACTTTTTATCAAGTACGTCATAATTTTTCAATGGATCTTTGCGACGAATATCCTCCAGATCTTCTTGTTGGTCAACGTAAATATACTCCGGGAGATGAAAATATGTGTTTAACATATCAGCATCTAACAATTCATCTAACACATCTATCATGGTAAGTACAATACGTGCAATATGCGCGGTCGATTTTGCATCATATACATTTCGTATTTCACGCTCAACAAATGGAAGAGCTAAGCGTAAACGTTCAGGAAGAAAAATATCGTGTACGGGTTGCTCCGCTGTTAGTAGTAAATATAAATAATTAAACAGCGCATCTGTATAAACACTTTTTGTCATATTTACATTCCATTGTGTTTCGAAATAATGTCGATATACATGTTTCCGAATAGCAAACGCTTTTTTTGTACCAGGACGTACATACCGACATATATCTTCCAATCGTATATCTTCAAGTAATACGAACAACTGTTTAGCAAAGCTCGGAATAGAATATGCTTTTATTTGATGAAGAAAAAGAAGAATATCTTTGTCATTTGTATTATAAAAGTTTCCAATCGTTCGCAAAAACAAATCACTTTTTAATCCGTATACGTACTGCTCTTTTGGGCGGTTATCCCAAAAATGACTAACAATCACTTTTTTATGCTGTCGATCAAGATACGACTGGTATCCAAACTCGAGTTCCATTTGTTCATCTTTTGTTAATGTTTTCACTAAATCAGATAGCTCCATAAACAAAAAAGAATCGATTTTTTTATCATTAAACATAATAAAACGATTCATGTAGCCACCCTCATTCATCAAACAACGTTTCGGCTAAGTTGCGCACCGCAGCTTTTTCCCGGTCGTCTTCTAATTTCTCGACAATGGCTCGTTCAATGGCACGTCGTGGTGGAATGTACACCGCTAAATCGCAAGCATCGATTAACGCTCGAATGGAAGCTGCTTCTTCTGATACAAATCCTTGCTGCACTTGAACAATTAAATCCGCTGACAGTGTAACAAAACGATTTAATAATGTTTCATTTGTTAACTTCGTTTGCTGTTGTAAAATACGTTTTAATGTCTCCCCTTGAACATATGGTACATCAATGATAACAAAGCGATTTTTTAATGCTTCATTTAGAGGAACTGTTCCCACATATCCTTCATTAATTGCCGCAATGACACCAAAAGTTGATTTTGCTTTGACGACTTCAGCAGTAAACGGATTTGTAATCATTTTTCGATAATCGAGCACCCCATTTAAAATCGGTAACGTCTCTGGTTTAGCCATATTAATTTCATCGATATACAACAGATGTCCTTTTGTCATCGCTTGAATAACAGGCCCTGGGATAAATTCAATCGTCGCTTGTCCATGTGTTTGTTGAATGGTCTTAAAGCCAAGCATCGCCTCAGCATCTAAATCAATCGAACAATTGATGCTATGCATCGGCTGTCCAAAGAAAAGCGATAACGTTTCGGCTAATTTTGTTTTCCCTGATCCTGTTGGCCCCTTTAACAACACATTTTTTCCTAACGCTAAGGCGATGATTGCGTCATATATAATAGACTCATGAGCGGGGGTGTATGCAATATGTTCAACTTGTTCATTTATTTCATTTTTAAACATCTCTCTTCTTTTTTTAACGATCTCTTCAATTGTTTCAGGAAGCGTGAGTGATTGTGTATAAATCATGATGTCATTCCTTTCTATGTTTTGTACGTACGTATTGTACAAAAAATAAACGAATTTGTACAAATGAAAGATATGTTTAACATAATTATATTATGTTAACAATCAAATGAAAAAGGGAGCCACTCGGCATTATCGACTTTTGACGAGTAGCTCAACTGCCTCCTGAATGAGTTTTTCGCTTTCTAGTGATCCTGTTTCTACATCTTTGCGAATGCAACGCTCTAAATTAGCACTTACAACAACCGCGATGGCGCGATCAACAGCACTACGAATAGCTGACAACTGAGCAACTACTTCTTTACAATCCTTTTGTTCATCCATCATTTTAAGCACACCACGAACTTGTCCTTCAATCCGTTTTAAACGGTTCTTTACTTGATTATCATATGTCATATTCATCAAACTCCTTTTCATATACCCTTATCAGTATATTAAATGAAACATGATTGTTTTGTCAACTAAAATTATCTTTAATCGCTTTACGAATAAGCGCTTCACAACGATCTAGTTCTGTTTTTAATTGTCTCTTATACAGTTGGGCTTTTTTATATCCTTCCTCGGTGAAACGATAATAAACGACCTCTTGATATTTCATTCCTTCTTTTTTCTTTTTTACTTGTTCTAAAATTCCATCTTCGATTAAATCATGTAGCGCTTTGTATACCTCCGAATGATTTGGACGATATCCAAATGGCTGAAACTCTTCACGAAGCACATCTAACAGTTTTAATCCATACAATCGTTCTTGTTCAGTTAAAGTAATTAAATATAACTTTAAAAATGCACGTTGTTTTAATAAAAATCCGCTTGGTTTTCTTTTCTCACTCATCCTTTCTCCTCCTTTCACATGACACATTCTTTACTAAAAAGAAAAATCCTTCTCTATTTCCATTATAATTGAACATTTTTATTTTTATTCAGTTTTTATTTAGAACATAGTTTTATTATGTAAATTCTAAAAAAAAAGAAGGGATTCCCCCTCCTTCATTTGAACACAATCGTTTTATTTTCATGAATAATTACACGATCTTCTAAGTGCCACTTTAGTGCACGAACAAGAACAGTTTTTTCAATCATACGTCCAATTCGTTTTAAGTCTTCTACATGATGTTTATGATCGACTCGCTCGACGTCTTGTTCAATAATTGGTCCTTCGTCTAAATCATCTGTTACATAATGAGAAGTAGCACCGATCAACTTCACCCCACGCCGATAAGCTTGTTCATATGGTCGAGCACCAATAAACGCTGGTAAAAACGAATGATGAATATTAATGATTCGCGCTGGAAACGTCGCAACAAAACGAGGTGACAAAATTTGCATATAACGGGCAAGCACAATCACATCAATATCGTATTCCTTTAACAACTGTATTTGTTTTTCTTCCGCTTCCTGTTTTGTTTCTTTTGTCACAGGTATGTAATAGTACGGAATTCCAAACGACTCCACTATTTCTCTCATGTGCTCATGATTGCTGATAACTAGTGCGAAATCTGCAAGTAACTCTCCCGCTTGCCACTCCCATAATAATTCTAATAAACAATGTTCTTCCTTTGAAACAAATATGGCCACTTTTTTCATATGCGTATGTAAACTCAATCGCCATTTCATTTCAAACTGTTGCGCTATTGTTGCAAATTCTCCTTCTATCGCTTCTTTTCTTTTCGATATATTTGGGGCGTCGAACTCGATTCGTAAAAAAAATGTACCACCTTCAGGATCTGTCGAATATTGACTCGACTCCACAATATTGGCCCCTTGTTCATACAGAAAAGTGGTAACGGCTGCCACAATCCCTGGTTGATCTGGACATGAAATAAGTAACCTTGCCCGATCTTCATATTTGTCCATAAACTTTTGGACATGTTTTTGTTGAAAATACATTGTAACTCCCCCCGTAAACAGAAAAATGAGATAAAATAATAGCATTTATTATAACAAATAAAAAAATAGTCGAGAACATATCCCGACTATTTTTTACTTATTCAATATTTTTCTTACTCCAAACGCCCCTTTCCACGCAGGAGTAAACTGTTTATTAGATGAAAGATATGTGTATAACGCGCCCATAAATAATGAGCCACCAACGATATTCCCAAGCGTTACAGGTACGATGTTATGGATCATTCCTGCCACATGAATCGTATCTGGGTGTTGAACAGCCAAAGCAAGTGAAAAAATAACAAAGTTTGCAATAGAGTGTTCATATCCAGAAGCAAAAAAGACAAAAACAATTAAAATCATCGCAAATATTTTTGCGATATCTTCTTTCATTTGCATCGGAATAAAAATAGCTAAACAAACAAGCCAGTTACACAAAATCCCTTTGACAAACAGTTGTGTCGTTGTTGCATGCATTTTTTTCAATGCAATCGCAAATAGTAAATGATCCGTCGGAATATCGTGAAAAATACCCGACTGTGCGATTAAAAAGGCAAAGAAAATCGCACCAAGCAAGTTCCCACCATAACACATTATCCAGTTGAGAAGCGTATCTCCGATCGTTGTTTCTTTTTGAAGCGTACTCACAGTAAAATACATTGTATTCCCTGTAAATAACTCTGCCCCTCCGTACATAATAAGAACAAGGGCAATACCGAAAAAGATGCCACTTACTAAATATGTTGCTGGTGAATGTGTCTCGTAAAAATATTGACCCAAACGAACACAAAGAATAAGAGCAAACCCGATATATACACCTGCTAAAGCAGCACGAATCACGTATTGAAGCGGTGATTTTTGCAAAATGGATCGCTTCTTTAATGCGAGCTCTTTACATGTCTGTAAAGCTTCCATTGTTTTCTCACTTCTCTTTCTTTTTTTGTGATGTTTTTCACACTTATCCTACTCCTCTTTTTTCTGTTTTTCAATGCATTTGTGTAAATGTTAAAAGAACTGTCAACACTTTATTTTTGTAAACGTTTGCGAATAAAATGGCTATTGCAATTTTTTTACCTGCTGTTCTCATCCTTTGCAAACTCATGCACAAATGTATTAATATAAAAAAGGTGCAAAATACATTGTTAGAGGAGGAAGCTATGAACTATATAAAAGAGCAAAATGGACAGCTATGGTTAACAGAAGATGAGCGTGAAAATTTAAAAATTAGTTATCGTATTAAAGAGATCATTTACTCAGAACGTTCACCATTTCAACATGTGATGATTTTAGACTCATATGACTTCGGAAGAATGCTTGTGCTTGATGGAGTTGTACAAACGACTTCTATTGATGGACATATTTACAATGAGATGATTACACATGTTCCTCTTTCTCTTCATCCGTCGCCAAAAAAAGTTTTAATTATTGGTGGGGGCGATTGTGGTGCAGCTCGTGAAGTGGCGAAATATGAAGAGGTAGAAGAAATACATCTCGTCGAAATCGATGAACTTGTTGTTCAAGCTTGTAAAGAACATTTACCTGAAGTATCGGGAAATCTTTCAGATCCACGTGTGCAGTATGTATATAAAGATGGTGTTCAATTCGTTAAAGATCACGTGAATACGTACGATGTCATTATCATTGACTCATCTGATCCCATTGGCCCTGCCCAAGTATTGTTTGAGTACGATTTTTATAAAAGTGTGCATGAAGCACTCAAGGAAGATGGAATGATGGTTTGTCAAAGTCAATCGCCAATTTTCCATATGGACGTATTAAAACAAACATATGCAAATATTCGTCATTTATTCCCACACGTTCACGTATATACGGCTACTGTTCCAACTTATCCTGGTGGGCTATGGAGCTTTACTCTTGGCGCAAAACAAGCTGTTTCATTTGAGCGCCTTACCACATTCGCAAAACAAACGAAATACGCAAATGCTGATGTATTAAACCAATGCTTTTGTCTTCCACAATTTATGAAAGAACATCTTCAATCGTAGTCGGAATGATTCTGACTACGATTGTTGACGAATAAGAAGAGTGCCCATATGCGTGTGAAAGTTGTTTTACAATGCATAGAAACTGGCAATTGTAACTACATAACAACTAAAAATAAACGCAACAAGCCAGAGCGGATAAAATTAAAAAAATATTGTCCCCGTCTCAAGCGCCGTACATTACATCGTGAAACAAAATAATGGGGCTGACTCAAAAGCCCCATTTTTGATTAAATTTCACCGAGGTATGTGAAATAGACCACCTCTGAAACCCTTGGTTTTACTAGGTTTTAGTGGTGGTCTATTTTTCCATATTGTCCTATACAGGAGCATTACCGCTCTTTTGAGCCCACACCATTATTTTCAATGCAAATGAATGCGCCGCGCAAAATCAACGAATCGAAATTTATCAAGACGATGACGGGACTCTGTATATTGAAACAAACTCGCATCGTCTAAATAAACGTAATTTCGTACAACGACAACGTGTGTATATTGTTTTAAGTTTAAATACATACGATCTTCTTCTGTGCATTCTTCCACAAAAAATTCTTTTTTCGCAAAGCTAATTTTTAATTGCAATTCCTTCTCCAAATATTCATAAATGGACCGCGCACATATATCTTTAGACAAAAACGGAACAAATTTTTTATTAAAAAAGTCTTTATCTAAAATAATGCGTTCACCTTCAATTTCTCGCACGCGCACAACTTTCCAAATATCTTCTCGTGCTGTGACATGAAGATGTTTTTTTAACACTTCATCAGGCTTGACCATTTCAAGCTGCTCAACAATTGTCCGCGATGGCTTTCCAAGCTTTTGTGCCAATTCCTTAAAACTAATCAACCCCGAAATCGGGAAATCAAATTTACGTACATCTAATACAATGGAACCTTTTCCTTTAATTTTTTGAATATATCCATGCTCTGAAAGTAAATTGAGCGCCTTTCGAATCGTTTCTCGCGATGTTTCATATTGTTCAACAAGTTGATTTTCAGAAGGAATTTTCATCCCTGGTTTAAAAATTCCTTTTTCAATTTTTGATAATAAGTCATTGTAAATCGATAAATATTTATTTTCGCTCATTGTTTATCACCGAAAAATATTTTACCATTATTTTTTCAAGTAATAAACAATGGATTCATATGGACGTAACGTCATTTGCTTAAATTCATTTGGTGAATCATCGTAGTTTGATAATAAAACTTGACTTGTATATTCACTTATATCTATATGTTTTGGCCATTCAAAAACCGTTTCTTGTCCGTAAAAATTATTAATCACAACAAGTTTTTCATCGTTTCCGTTGCGAATATATGCAAAAATGGACGGATGATCTCCTAAAATAAGTTCGTAGTCTCCTGTTGTAATGATGTCGTATTGTTTACGCAATTGAATGAGTTTTTGGTAATGATAAAAAATAGATGTTGGATCTTGCAATGCTTGTTGAACATTAATTTCTCTATAGTTATTCGCGACAGAAATCCAAGGCGTCCCTGTTGTAAAGCCTGCATGCTGCTCATCGCTCCATTGCATCGGTGTTCGAGAGTTGTCACGAGATTTTCGCTGTAAAATATGCAATACCTCTTGTTCACTTTTTCCTTGCTCTTTTAATATTCGGTACATATTTAATGATTCGACATCCCGATAGTCATCAATTCGTACAAATTTTGGATCGGTCATTCCGATTTCTTCACCTTGATAAATATAAGGAGTTCCTTGCATCATATGAATCGTTGTTGCTAACATTTTTGCAGATTCTTTATGATACCGTACATCATCACCATAACGAGAGACGATGCGTGGCTGGTCATGATTGCACCAAAATAAAGCGTTCCATCCACCGCCTTTATGCATATTCACTTGCCATTCTGATAAAATCTTTTTTAATTGTAGAAAGTCAAAATCAGCAACTGCCCACTTTTCCCCATTTGGATAATCGACTTTTAAATGATGAAAATTAAACGTCATATTCAGTTCATGACGATCAGGATTTGTATATAAAATACAATGATCAATTGTCGTTGATGACATCTCCCCTACTGTCATCATATCGTACTTCGAAAACACTTCTCGATTCATTTCTTGCAAAAATTCATGAATGCGTGGACCATCTGTATAATATTTTCTACCGTCACCCGGAGGAGTTGAACCATCATCGTCTAAAAATCGTTGATCTTTCGAAATTAAATTAATAACATCTAAACGGAAGCCGTCTACTCCTTTTTGTAACCAAAAATGCATCATATCGTATACACGCTTGCGTACTTCTTCGTTTTCCCAATTCAAATCAGCTTGTGTAACATCGAACAAGTGTAAATAGTACTGCCCTGTTTGTTCATCATATTCCCAAGCAGAGCCTCCAAATTTCGATTGCCAATTGTTCGGCTCATCTCTCCAAATGTAAAAATGACGATACGGGTTATCTTTCGATGAACGCGCTTGTTTGAACCATTCATGATCTGTTGATGTATGATTTACAACGATATCCATTACAATTTTTATGTTGCGCTTATGCGCTTCTTCAATAAGTTTTTCAAAGTCTTCCATTGTACCGTATGGCTCGTAAATTCGATAATAGTCGCTTATATCATATCCATTATCACGCTGCGGAGATTCGTAGATCGGGGTGAGCCAGATGGCATCAACCCCGAGAGTTTGTAAATAATCGAGTTTTTCTATAACTCCTTGCAAGTCACCAATTCCGTCACCGTTTGTATCTTTAAAACTCTTTGGATAAATTTGATACACGACCGCTGTTTTCCACCATGGATGCATATTACTTACCGCCTTTCGTTTTTGCCAAGATGTATGTCAATGTAAACGGAACGATAAGCACAATGGCCATACCGATGAAAAACGGTACCCACTTGTCAGGGAAGATCGATAAAAAGCCAGGAAGTCCACCAACACCAATAGAAGATGCCCGTACTTTATTGATCGTAATAAAAATCCCTGCCGTTGCCGAACCAATTAAAGCTGAAATAAATGGATAGCGGAATCGTAAGTTTACACCAAACATCGCTGGTTCTGTAATACCTAAATAAGCAGATACAGCCGATGTAAAAGATAAGCCTTTTAATTTTTCATCTTTTGTAGCGAACATCATCGCAAGTGCTGCGGAACCTTGGGCGATATTCGATAACGCAAGCATTGGCCATAAAAATGTTCCACCTGTACTACCGATCAGTTGTAAGTCTACCGCTAAAAACGTATGGTGCATTCCTGTAACAACGAGAACAGCGTATAATCCTCCGTATACAAGTCCACCTAATGCAGCAAAACGATCAAATAGCGAGACAAGACCATCTGTTAAAGCGTTCGCAATGCCGAATGTCACAGGGCCAATAGCGATGAAAGAAATAAATCCTGTCAAAAGCAAGGCAATTGGAGCAACAAGCAACAACTGAAACGCCTCTGGAATACGTTTTTTCAAAAATATTTCTAATTTCGCTAACACATATGATGAAATTAAAATCGGTAACACTTGACCTTGATAACCGATTTTTTGAATATCAAATCCAAATAAATTCCAATACGGCACTGTTCCTTCTTGCACGGCGGAAGCGTATGCCCATGCATTTAATAATGATGGATGAACAAGCATAAGGCCAAGAACAATTCCAAGCAACTCGCTTCCACCAAATTTTTTTACTGCTGACCAACCAATTAATCCCGGTAAAAAGACGAACGCTGTATTAGCAATTAAGTTAATCATATCAGCAAAATCGCGCCATTGTTCATGAACATCAACAATCGATTTTTCTTCATAAAAAATTCCTGAACCTGTTAAAATGTTGTTAATCCCCATCAGTAAGCCGGCTGTGACGATGGCAGGTAAAATGGGAATAAAAATATCAGCTAACGTTTTAATGGCACGTTGTAACGGATTTAACTTTTTTTCCGCGGCATCTTTAATTTCTTGCTTCGTTGCTCGACCAATACCAGTCGTTTCAATCATTTCGTTGTATACTTTATCAACTAATCCTTGCCCGATCACGACCTGGAACTGACCGTTTACTGAAAATGAACCTTTAACAATATCAATGCTTTCTAGCGCTTCTTTATCCACTTTCCCTTCATCTTTTAACGCAAAACGAAGACGTGTGACACAATGTGTAGCTGCGATAATATTCTCTTTCCCACCAACTGCTTGAACAATTTGTTCCACAGATTGTCGCATCATTTATTCCTCCTCAGTTAAAGCGTTTACAACACACAAACTTGTATATACAAGTTTGTGTGTTGTCTTTATTCTAACTTGTATATACAAGTTAGTCAAGCGCTTTCAAATAATTTTCAAAGAAAAAAGATGCCCGGGTGGACATCTTTTTCACATTTAATTACTTTCCTTTTTTCGTGCATACATCGCCGCATGTCTCTTGATTTCACCAATTAATGACATTTCTTCTTGCTTTGAAATCTCTAATGAAAGACCATATTGAAACTCATTTGCGTATGCTTTTTTCCAAATTACAATGCCTCGAACGGCTATTGGTTGATCAACAATCGTAAACTGTAACTCCACTTCGAGTTCACCTTTTGCAGAGTCAATCGGTAAATTTAAATTTGTCTCCAGTCGAACGCCGCGTGGACTAATATCGTGAATTTCAGCTACTCCTTTATCTGTTTCGACTTCTCGTTCACCAATGCGTGTAATACGAAACGTACATGGAAGTGGTTGACCAAACTGATATCGAAAAGGCTCTTGACGTTTAAATCTCATCATAAATCCCCCACACACAAACTATACCTTTTTCAATATAATTGAAATCATAAATGAATGCAAGGGAATTATGACCATTTCACCCATGTATCCGTAACATTACCAACTTCATCATAGTCAAGCACATATGTCACATTGCCATATCGATCGCTTAATCGTAGTTCGTCAACGTTGACTTCTTCAATTATCCCTTTCTCTGTTTTTAAAACAACATGTCCATGTGAGAGGAAATGACAGTTTACTACTCGATGTGGATTCGTCTTCACTTCTTTAACGAGAAGTTGTCCTCGTTTCGCACGAGTAGACGGTTCGACCTCTGTTCGAGCGATTTTTTTCATTGCTCCGCGTTTTGTTACAAGTATTATGTTTTCGTCTGTTGCCTGTTGACCAGAAACGACCCAATCCCCATCTTTGAGATGGATTCCTTTTACCCCTGCCGCCCGAACACCAACTTCTCCAATTTCCTCTTCTTGAAATAACAAACCATATCCGTATTGCGTCATGAGAAATACATGTCCAAATCCATCTGTTCGATACACATGTACAACTTCATCATCTTCTTTTAATCGCATAGCAACAAGCGGCTTAGAATAACGTTGCGCTTTATAATGAACGAGATGTGTTTTTTTCACCAATCCTTGTTTTGTAATAAATAATAGATAACCGTTTTCAAAATCCGTGATTGGGATGGCACTAGTCAGTTGTTCGTCCCGATCAAGCGGGATTATATTAGAGATGTGCTGACCGAGATCTTTCCAACGAATTTCAGGAAGTTCATAAACAGGGCAATATAAGTAATTTCCTTTGTTTGTAAATAACAACAACGTATGTGTGGTATTCATCTCAAACATCCCTAGTAAC
The DNA here is from genome assembly GCF_014201515.1 of Anoxybacillus mongoliensis. Classification (GTDB taxonomy): domain Bacteria; phylum Bacillota; class Bacilli; order Bacillales; family Anoxybacillaceae; genus Anoxybacillus; species Anoxybacillus mongoliensis. The sequence continues at coordinate 31,039 of NZ_JACHEQ010000009.1, read as the reverse complement.
CTGTCTCCCTCTTTCAGTCCAATATCTTGTCCGTTAGAAGCGCTATAAGAACGAATGCTCGTTCGTTTGATATATCCATCTTTTGTAACCGTGACGATCACATCTTCCTCTGGAATCACGACGTTCATTTCGATTTTAATGTCTTCTATTTCTTCTTCAATGGTTGTTCTTCGTTCATCGGCATACGTTTTTTTCATTTTTCTCAATTCCGATTTAATGACAGATAATAGCTTTTTTTCACTTTCTAAAATAGATGTTAATTGCTCAATTTTATCACGGAGTGCATTTGCTTCTTCACGCAAATCATCAATATCTGTATTCGTCAAGCGATATAATTGCAATGTAACAATGGCTTCTGCTTGAGATTCTGTAAACCCATATCGATTCATCAAATTCGTTTTGGCGTCTTTTTTATCTTGTGAAGCTCGAATCGTTGCGATGATTTCATCCAAAATGGATACAGCTTTCATTAATCCTTCTACAATATGAGCACGCTCTTTTGCTTTTCGTAATTCATAACGCGAACGATTAGCAACCACTTCTTTTTGATGTTCAATATATGCATCTAACATTTGCAGCAAATTTAGTAGTTTTGGACGACGCTCATGAATAGCAACCATATTAAAATTGTACGTGATTTGCAAATCTGTGTTTTTATATAAATAGTTTAAAATGCCCTCTGCATTCCCGTCTTTTCTCACTTCAATGACAATGCGTAATCCTGTACGATCTGTTTCGTCACGCACATCAACAATTCCGTCCAATTTTTTTTCTAGACGCAATTCATCAATTTTTTTAACTAAATTCGCTTTATTCACTTCATAAGGAATTTCTGTAATAACAATCGCTTGTTTACCACCTTTTCCTTGCTCAATCGTGGCTTTACCACGAATAATGATTTTTCCTCTTCCTGTTTTGTAAGCTGTTTTAATGCCTTCTTTTCCTTGAATAATACCGCCAGTTGGAAAATCCGGTCCTTTTAGTACAGTCATTAAATCATCAACCGTACAAGTCGGATGATCGATACGCATAATGACGGCATCGATCACTTCTCCTAAATGATGGGGTGGAATTTCTGTGGCATAACCTGCTGAAATACCTGTTGAACCATTGACAAGCAAATTGGGAAACATCGCTGGTAATACAACAGGTTCTTTACTCGTATCATCGAAGTTCGGCACAAACTCTACCGTCTCTTTCTCAATATCGCGTAACAATTCCGATGCAATGGCAGATAATCTTGCTTCTGTGTAACGCATCGCTGCAGGCGGATCTCCATCAATACTTCCATTATTTCCATGCATTTCAATAAGTACATTTCTTACCTTCCATTCCTGACTCATGCGCACCATCGCTTCATATACAGAAGAATCACCATGTGGGTGAAAATTACCGATGACGTTTCCGACTGTTTTAGCCGATTTACGAAACGGCTTATCCGATGTGTTTCCGTCTACGTACATCGCATATAAAATGCGGCGTTGCACCGGCTTTAATCCATCACGCACATCAGGTAGAGCACGTTCTTGAATAATATATTTACTATATCGACCAAATCGGTCTCCTAATACATCTTCAAACGGTAAATCTAATACTCGTTCCACGTCCTTATTCCCCCTCGGCTGTCATCACATGATCGTTTTCTAAAATATTCATATCTTCTTCCAAACCAAACTGCACATTCGACTCAATCCATTTTCTTCTCGGCTCCACTTTATCACCCATTAATGTCGTTACACGACGTTCAGCACGTGCTGCATCATCAATACGAACACGAATAAGTGTTCGTGTTTCAGGATTCATTGTCGTCTCCCATAATTGATCTGCATTCATTTCACCAAGTCCTTTATATCGCTGAATCGTATATCCTTTTCCGATCCTTTTCAAAATGGATTGTAGTTGTTCATCTGTCCACGCATATTCAACCACTTCTTTTTTGCCATTTTTTTTGCTTACTTTATAAAGTGGTGGAAGGGCAATAAACACTTTACCAGCTTCGATGAGTGGTCGCATGTAACGGTAAAAAAAAGTTAACAACAACACTTGAATGTGTGCCCCGTCCGTATCTGCGTCAGTCATAATGATGACTTTATCATAGTGAATATCATCGAGCGAAAAATCAGCCCCTACACCACCGCCAATGGCATGAATAATTGTGTTAATTTCTTCATTTTTAAAAATATCAGCTAGTTTCGCCTTTTCTGTGTTAATGACTTTGCCGCGAAGAGGCAAGACGGCTTGAAAACGACGATCACGACCTTGTTTAGCTGAGCCACCCGCCGAGTCTCCCTCGACTAAATACAATTCATTTTTTTGTGGATTTCGTGTTTGGGCAGGGGTTAATTTTCCACTTAATACATGTTCTTTTCCTTTGCGCTTTTTTCCAGATCGTGCTTCTTCCCGTGCTTTTCGTGCAGCCTCACGCGCTTGAAACGCACGAATCGCCTTTTTAATTAACATCGTTGCAACATCTGGATTTTCATTTAAAAAGTACGTCAGTTTTTCACTAACGACCGCTTCAACAGCCGAACGAGCCTCAGGTGTTCCTAATTTGCCTTTCGTTTGCCCTTCAAATTGCAAAAGTGCTTCTGGAATGCGAACAGAGATGATAGCAGATAATCCTTCGCGGATGTCTGTTCCTTCTAAGTTTTTATCCCTTTCTTTCAATAAACCTACTTTTCGTGCATATTCATTAAACACGCGAGTCATCGCTGTTTTTGCCCCAATTTCATGCGTCCCTCCATCTTTCGTTCGGACATGATTTACAAATGAAAGCATGTTTTCTGCATATCCGTCATGAAATTGGAAGGCAAACTCGACTTCAATATCACTTTGCTCACCGGTAAAAAATACAACAGGGTGCAGGACGTCTTTTTCCTCGTTTAAATATTGTACAAACGCCTCAATTCCACTTTCGTAACAAAACGTATCGCGCAAGCCTGTTCGTTCATCGTATAATTCAATTTTTAAGCCTTTTAATAAAAATGCAGATTCTCTCAATCGTTCGCTAATCGTTTCATAATGAAACGTCGTCGTACTAAAAATCGTTGGATCTGGTTTAAATCGAACTGTTGTTCCTGTATGTTTTGTTACCCCAATCTTCTCGAGTGTAGTCACAGGCTTTCCGCCGTTTTCAAACCGTTGATAATATATAAATCCATCGCGTTGAATGGTCACTTCTAACCACTCAGACAAAGCATTAACAACCGAAGCCCCAACACCATGCAAACCACCACTCGTTTTATATCCACCTTGACCAAATTTTCCCCCAGCATGTAACACTGTCAAAATAACCTCTGGAGTCGGCTTCCCTAACTTATGCATACCTGTAGGCATCCCACGCCCTTCATCTTGCACGCTAATACTTTGGTCATTATGTATCGTTACAATAATACGCTTCCCGTATCCAGCAAGCGCCTCATCAACTGCATTATCTACAATTTCATATACAAGATGATGCAAACCACGACTATCTGTACTTCCAATATACATCCCCGGCCGTTTACGAACCGCCTCTAACCCTTCTAACACTTGAATAGCGTCTTCGTTATATGTAAGAAGCTGCTTATCTGTCACAATCATTCCCCTTTCATAACAAGAACATTTGTTTCTATTTTTTCGACTTTCTCTATTTTAACATACATTCGTAAAACGTCCAACGTCATGAAGAAAAAGAACGACCATTACAAAAAGAATGGTCGTTTTTACCGTGTGAGCGCATGTTCTACTTTGATGCAGCGATCCATCACAACGGTATAACCCTTTTCAGTTAAATCACGGTACACCTCTTCATCATATACACCTAATTGCGTCCAAAACACGTCTGCATCTATCTGAACAAATTGCTCAGCGATTTCACGTAAATGTTCGGAGCGACGAAACACATTTACAATATCTACATGTCCTTCGATATCTGTTAACGTAGCAACAGCCGGAATACCTTCCCATTCTTTAATAAGCGGGTTAACTGGAATGATTTCATATCCTGCTTCTTTCATCGCTTTTGCAACCATATAAGACGTACGCTCCGGACGATCTGACAATCCTACCACAGCAATTCGCTTTGCCTTATTTAAAATTTGTTTGATTTGTTCACGACTTGGATTCATGTCATCTACCTCCCTATGATAAACTAGTATTTCTTCATATAAAAAAATAATCCTGCCTTCATTTTTTAAAAAAGCATGTTACAATAAAAGCATGACCTCTGTATGGGGCAATATTAACGAGGTAAAGGGTGCATAGGATGTCTATTTTGCTTATGATCATCGGTTATTTACTCGGTTCAATTCCGTTCGCGTTGATCGTTGGAAAAGTAGGGTACGGAGTGGACATACGTGAACATGGGAGCGGCAATTTAGGTGGAACAAATACGTTTCGCGTACTCGGTGTAAAAGCGGGATTAATTGTTACGATTGCGGATATTTTAAAAGGGACATTAGCCGCAAGTTTGCCTGTATTGTTTTCTGTAGATATTCACCCGCTTATTACAGGTATGTGTGCTGTGTTTGGTCATACATATCCGGTGTTTGCACAATTTCGCGGTGGAAAAGCGGTTGCTACATCTGGTGGAGTATTGTTATTTTATTCACCCGTTCTCTTTATGACGATGTTAGCTGTCTTTTTTCTCATTCTATATATATCAAAATACGTCTCGCTTTCGTCCATGTTAACAGGCGTGTATGCGACCGCTTATGCATTTGTATGGACCGATGATGTTCCTTTGCGCATTGTCGTCATATTATTAACACTTTTTGTATTTTATCGTCACCGAGCGAATATTAAGCGTATTTTAAACAAAACAGAACCGAAAGTGAAGTGGTTATAGTGGCTACATGTCATTTACCAAAAGAATTTGTAACCAAAATGAATGCTTTGCTTCAAGATGAAGCGGAGCGTTTTTTTGCGACATACAATGAAGGAAAAGTCAATGGTTTGCGGGTCAATTCATTGAAAGTATCACCATCGACATTTTTAAACATGAGCCCATGGGAACTTGAGCCGATCCCCTTTTGTCCTACAGGATTTTATTATTACAACGCTCAGCCTGGGAAACATCCGTACCATGCTGCTGGATTGTACTACATTCAAGAACCAAGTGCCATGTTCGTAGCTGAAGTGCTCTCACCATCTCCAGGAGAGCGAGTGCTCGATTTATGTGCAGCACCAGGAGGAAAAACAACACAGTTAGCTGCCTTAATGAATAACGAAGGATTTTTACTAGCAAACGAAATCCATCCAAAACGCGTCAAAGCTTTATCTGAAAATATTGAGCGACTCGGAATTACAAATGCTGTTGTGACAAATGAAACTCCTGAAAAATTATCGGAAACATTTGAAGGATTTTTCGATAAAATTTTAGTGGATGCCCCATGTTCGGGAGAAGGCATGTTTCGAAAAGATGGGGAAGCGATCGAATTTTGGAGTTTAGAACACGTTCAAAAATGTGCACAAACACAACGACACATTTTATCATGTGCTTATCAGATGTTAAATGAAGGAGGCACGCTCGTTTATTCGACGTGCACATTCTCCCCAGAAGAAAATGAGCAAATCATCGACTGGTTTTTAGCGACTTACAACGACATGGAACTCGTTCCAATCGAAAAAGAACACGGGATTCAACCAGGTGTTGTCAATTGGACGAACACATATAACGAACAAATCGCACATACTGCAAGGCTTTGGCCTCATCATCTCCAAGGAGAAGGACATTTCGTTGCCAAAATGCGCAAACGAGGAAAAGCAAAACGATGGAATGGAAAAGTAGCCACTTCTAACGTATCTAAAGCAATACGGCGTGATTATGAAACGTTTATAAACAATATAATCCAAACGACAATAGATGGGACGCTTTACGCATTTGGGACGCATATATTTGCTCTTCCTTATTTATGCCCACGTTTAGACGGCTTAAAAGTCGTTCGCCCTGGTCTTCATATCGGAGAATGGAAAAAAAATCGTTTTGAACCAAACCACGCATTAGCAATGGCATTAACAAAACAGCAAGTACAAACATATCTGTCTCTCACGTTTGAAGAAAGTCTCCGATATATGAAAGGAGAAACATTACAGACGAATAACGATCGGGGGTGGATATTAGTCACTATTGATGGATATCCACTTGGTTGGGGCAAAGAAGTCAAAGGAGTTGTAAAAAACTTTTATCCTAAAGGATTACGAATCAAATAGGATGTCCCTCAGTAATGAGAGACATCCTTATTATTTTGTTATAGTGACTGTAAAGGTGATATCATTTTTATTTAAATCGAACGTTTTCGCCTTTAACACGAATCCTTCTTTTATGCGAATGTTACTCACAACAATATAAATGCGCTCTTTTTTCGCATCCACTTTCACCCAATTTGGTAGAGAAGCATGCTTTTCTATATACGCCAATACATATGGAACAGGCAAACGAAGCTGTCCGAACGTCATTATTGGATGATCTAGTATAATGTTCCCACTTTCATCAACATTTAGATCAAATGCCATGGTCAAATCGACTGACTTTCCGAATATCGGAATGGTGCTTGTTACGTACAGACGATCAGCTAATTGAACATCATAAGACAATTCGCCTTCTTTTTTATGCTTCTGAATATAATCTCTAATTAACGTATTCATGTGTTGTTTAGACGTTTGAACGGTAAATGTTGGACCTTCTCCGTTTATGTTTGAAATATTTGGGGAAGAAGATGGTTGAAACATATAAAAAAATAATAACGCCACCACTAAACTATTTATTCCTAATAATCCAAAAAACAATACTTTCCACTTCACTATTTATTCTCCTATCCATTCATGTTGTTGTAAGTATTCATATATACGTTTTGCAATTAGTTCATAGCCACGGGTGTTCGGATGAAATTGATCGTCATACAATATATCGTCACGCTCTTCAAACAAATCGACAATAGGTACAAAGAGCGCATCATCATAACGGGAGAGCACTTCTTCACTCCCCTCGTTCCACATCTGTATAATCTCATCCATTTCTGGTATATTTGGAAAAGCTGCGGAAAACGGGTTGTATAACCCGACGAGTACAATATAAGCATCTGGATTGATATAGCGAAGCAGTTGCAATTGCTCATCAAGTCGAGAAGCAAACGCCTGTTGTTCTTTAACAAACAACTCATATGTTAAAGATAAAAAATGCGAACGAACAACTTTCATGACATCGTTTCCACCGATTGTGATCAAAATAAGATCTGCTTTTCGAATGACCGATTCATTTTTCATAATAATATCTGTTAGTTGTTCACTACGTAACCCTCTCTTACCAAAATTTCGAACAAACACTTCACTTACATCTTCACGTTGTTCTAAATATTGCTTGACTAATGTGACATAGCCACCTTCACCATCCCCTATCCCTTCCGTTAACGAATCGCCTAACGCTACAACATGTAAATCACGTGGCTTTATTTGCTCCTGTTCATTTTTTTTCATGGTCGTTGGGACAGTAGTTGTGGGGGTAGAGGAACACCCGATTAAACATACACAAAGAAATAAAAGAAGTAGTTTGTTCATATGGAATCTCCTCTCTATAAAAGAAAAGACAAAAATGACACGGTCATCATTTTTGTCTATACATGTTATTCTTGTAACATGTCGATATGTTTTAAAATTTCTTCGTAAGGCACATCGTTTAGGCCACTATAATACTTCACGATCGTCCCATTTTGATCAACCAAATAAAAATCTGTACCGTGAATGACTTGATCCCCTTCTTGTGGCTTTTTTACAACTGCTTTAAAGTTTTTCTGAGCAAAACGTTCAATGTCTTGTTGAGTGTAACCTGTAAGCAAGTGCCAATTTTCTAAATCTCCTTGAAACTTTTCAACATACGCTTTTAACGCATCTGGTGTATCGTTTTCAGGATCTACACTAAATGAAACAAAATGAACATCTAATCCTTTTTCCTTGGCCATTTTTTGTAATTTCGCCATATTTGCTGTCATTGGTGGGCACACATCAGCGCATCGTGTGAAAATAAAATCAGCTACCCACACTTTTCCTTTTAAATCAGCTAGCCCAAACTTTTGGCCATGTTGATCAGTAAATGTAAAATCTTCAATTGGCCAATTTTTTGCATCGGGAATCGATTGTTGGCAAGCAACAAGCAAGAATAAGAGCGCAACGAACAGCCATAAACGTATACGTTTCACTTTTTATGTCCCCCTATTCCGTATAGTACATAAACCCTATTGCACCTGAACCTGTATGTGTTGAAATGATTGGAGTTGTATACACGATGTCCGTCTGTGTCCATCCTGTTGCTTCCGCAATCGACTGTTTTAATCGTTCGCTTAAATCAAGGGCGTCCGCATGAGCAATGCCTACTGCTCGAATCGTTTTTCCTTTCGTATGTTCAACAAATTGATTTGTTAAATATTTTACAATTTGGGATTGACTGCGAACTTTCGTTACAGGCGTATATACCCCATCTTCTAATGAAGCGATCGGTTTAATGTTCAGTAGCGAACCAATCATCGCTTTTCCTCTCCCAATGCGTCCACCTTTGACGAGATTTTCAAGTGTATCAACAACGACAAATAAATGTGTATTCGCTCGGATCGTATCGAGACGTGAAACAATTTCTTCTACTGTTTTTCCCTCTGCTGCCATTTTTGCTGCTTCTAATACTTGAAAGCTGAGTGCAAGAGAAATAAAACGTGAATCGACGACCGTGACATTTGCTTTTGTCATAGCGGCAGCACTTTCTGCAGAGCGGACCGTTCCGCTCATTCCCCCTGTCATATGAATCGAAATGACGTCGTACCCCGCTTCTCCAAGTTCATCATATACTTGCAAAAACTGCCCTGCAGATGGCTGGGAGCTTTTTGGAAGTTCGTTCGCTTGTTTCATTTTTTCAATAAATTGTTGTGGGGTTAAGTCAATACCATCTAAATATGTTTGCCCATCAATCGAGATAGACAACGGAACAACACGAATGTCCCACGCTTCAATTGTTTCTTTTGGCAAATCAACTGTAGAATCTGTTACAATTTTCACTTTGCTCATTTTTTTCACTTCCTGTATTTCATTCTAAAATTTTCGTACGGTGAAATTATATAATAAAATCGTCCTGTATGTCGTCGTTTTCATAAAATTTTTTGTAAAAAAAGAGCTGATTTGCACATTAGCAAAACAGCTCCTTCGTCATTTATGCATTGTTTTTTAAAATTTCAGATTTAAATATTTGTTCATATACCGGCCACTTCAACACACGTTTTAAATAATCTTTAAATGAATACACCTTCTTTGGATTTTTATTAGCATACACTTGTGCAATAAACGTTTGCAACCGCACTTTGACAATAAATTGATAAAGGTTATCGTCCTCCAATACCGGAATTTCGATAATTTTCACTTTTTGCCCATCTACGTTTTTAAACTCTAGGCTTTTGAATAACAAAATATCAATCCTCTTTTTTGACCGATTTATTTATATTATACACGATTTTTGTGTTGAAGTATGTCACATTTCGTCATCGATTTATAAAAAATTTTTGTCAAATGAGTAAATGGAATAAACTACTATCTTTATTCACTTCCATAAATGGAAAACCTTTTTTCTTCATTCGTTCAACAAGTGGACCATAATCTTCGCGACATTTCAATTCGATACCAACGAGTGCCGGACCACTATCTTTATTATTTTTTTTCGTATATTCAAACAATGTAATGTCATCTGTCGGTCCTAGCACTTCATCAAGAAATTCACGTAAAGCTCCTGCACGTTGTGGAAAATTCACGATAAAATAATGTTGAAGACCTTCATAAATCATCGATCGCTCTTTAATTTCTTGCATGCGTCCAATGTCATTGTTCCCTCCGCTAATAATACAAACAACGGTCTTGCCACGAATATGCTCTTTATACAAATCAAGCGCAGCAACAGGCAACGCTCCAGCAGGCTCCACTACAATAGCATTTTCATTGTAAAGCTGCAAAATCGTTGTACACACTTTCCCTTCAGGAACGACCACAATATCGTCCACGATGTCTTTTGCTAGTGCAAATGTTTTTTCACCCACACGCTTTACCGCTGCACCGTCTACAAATGGGTCAATTTCATTTAAAGTAATGACTTCCTTTGCTTCAAACGATTTTTTCATAGAAGGAGCCCCTTCAGGTTCGATACCAATCAATTTCGTCGTTGGTGAAATGCTTTTTATATACGTACCAACACCAGAAATAAGCCCTCCTCCACCAATGCTTGCGAACACATAGTCTATCGATTCCTCACAGTCATTTAAAATTTCAACTCCGACCGTTCCTTGTCCAGCAATGACAGCTTCATCATCGAATGGATGGATAAATGTTCGTTGCTCTTTTTTGGCACAAACAAGCGCTTGTTCATAAGAATCATCAAATGTATCGCCAACTAAAATGATATCAACAAATTCCCGACCAAAAAATTGTACTTGTGATACTTTTTGTCGTGGAGTAGTAGATGGCATATAAATTTTACCATGCACACCGAGTGCTCGACACGAATAAGCGACACCTTGCGCATGATTGCCTGCACTTGCGCAAACAATTCCGTTTTTCTTTTCTTCTTCGCATAAACTTTTCATTCGATAATATGCACCGCGAATTTTAAACGATCGAACGACTTGTAAATCTTCCCTTTTAAAGTATACGTGGCAATCATAACGTTCTGAAAGCAATTCATTTTTTTGCAAGGGGGTATGATACACAACATCTTTTAACGTTTGATAAGCAATTAAAATATCTTCTACATATACGCCATGTTTTCGTTTTACTTGTTGTTCCATCTTCTCGTTTCCTTTCCATTTGTAATTGTTAAAATTATGTTATTCTAAAATATATCATATTTTCGGATAAAGAAAAGTAAATTTTCTAAAAATTAATCAAAAAGATGAAGCTCGCCGACTAGCGAGCTCGTTCATATATGCAAAATGTATGCGGGTAACGATTTTTTTCATCTTGCACACCAGGTTGAGCGGTACGAAGCGCCCATTGTTTTTCATCGATTGGCGGAAAAAATGTATCGCCTGTAAACGTTGCGTCGATATGTGTGACATACAGTCGATCCGCTAGCGGTATGGCTTGTTCAAATACTTGTGCCCCTCCAATAATGAATACATGACCATATTGTTGTTCGATTTTTCGAATGTTATCTATCGAATGAATGACTTGAACATTCGAATTCGTTGAAAACGTTTTGTCTCTTGTCAGTATGATATTGATTCTCCCTGGGAGTGGACGACCAATCGATGCAAACGTTTTTCGTCCCATAACAATCGGATGTCCCATAGTTACACGTTTAAAATAAGTCAAATCTGCTGGTAAGTGCCAAGGTAACGTATTGTTATAACCAATAACTCGATTTCGATCCATAGCCACAATAATAGAAATCAATCGACTCACTTCCTTATACTGACACGTCCGCTTTAATGTGCGGATGCGGATCATAATCAACAATTTCAAAATCTTCAAAGCGATACTCAAAAATAGAAGCTGGTTTGCGTTTAATGACTAATTTCGGAAGTGGGCGCGGCTCCCGCGTTAATTGCAACTTCGCTTGTTCGATATGATTCATATATAAATGAACGTCACCGCCAGTAAAAATAAGTTCTTTCGGTTGTAGATCGCATTGTTGAGCAACCATATGTGTAAGTAACGCGTAGCTTGCGATATTGAAAGGGAGACCTAAAAACGTATCGACAGATCGCTGCTGCCACATGCACGATAATGTCCCATTCTCCACGTAAAACTGAAAAGCATAATGACAAGGTGGCAATTTCATATGATCTAATTCTGCAACGTTCCACGCGCTCACTAAAAGACGGCGGGAGTTCGGATTTGTTTTTATTTGTTCAATCACTTCACTTATTTGATCAATTGTTCGTCCGTCTGCTCCTCTCCACGAACGCCATTGTGCTCCATACACAGGTCCTAAATCTCCGTTCTCATCTGCCCATTCGTCCCAAATCGTTACACCATTTTCTTTTAAATAGCGAATATTCGTATCTCCGGTTAAAAACCAAAGTAATTCATGAATGATGGAACGAATATGTAACTTTTTTGTTGTAAGCAAAGGAAAGCCTTCTCGTAAATCAAAACGTAACTGACGTCCAAATACAGAAAGCGTCCCCGTTCCTGTACGATCATCTTTATACACACCGTTTTGTAAAATATCTTCAAGTAATTGTAAATATTGCTTCATGATGCCCTCACCCTTTTTTATTTACTGTCATTTATTATGACATAAAGCAGAAAAGTAGGAAAGACAAAAAAACCGTAGGATTTGCCCTACGGTTTAACAAATACGAGGTAACATAAGCCCCGTCAATCGATATAACCGTCGTGTTGTACCAAGCGGTGTTCGCAATAACAACTGCCCTTTGTTTGTTGCTCGAACTGTTCCGATTACAGCCGCGTCTTTTCCTTCTGGTTGGGAACGAAGTACATCAAGAATGGCCTGTTCATCTTCTTTTGGTACGATCATAACTACTTTTCCTTCGTTGGCCAAGTAGAGCGGGTCGAAACCGAGTAATTCACATGCACCTTCTACTTCTTTTTTTATAGGGATACGATCTTCTTCCAACTCAATCGTTACACCAAAATCTTCACAAATTTCTACAAGGGTTGTTGCTAATCCACCACGAGTTGGATCGCGCATCAGTCGAATGTGCTCGCTTGCTTTCAGCGCTTTGGAGATAAGGGGATACAATGTTGTACAATCGCTCTCAACTGTTGATACAAGCCCTAATTCCCCACGAGCAACTAATATAGCTACCCCGTGATCACCAACTGAACCGCTCACAATGACCGAGTCTCCTTCACAAATTTTGCGATCAAGCGGACGTGAAACGACACCGATCCCTGTTGTATTAATATATAATCCGTCTGCACTGCCTCGTTCAACAACTTTTGTATCTCCCGCCACAATCGTCACATTCGCTTCTTTCGCTTCTTCTGCCATTGATTGAACGATCGTTTTTAAATCTTGAATAGGAAAACCCTCTTCAATAATAAAGCCACACGTCAAAACTTTCGGAACCGCCCCGACAACCGCTAAGTCATTTATTGTTCCTGCTACCGCTAATTTCCCTATATTTCCCCCGGGGAAGAAAAGCGGTTTAACGACAAAACTGTCTGTTGTCACAGCGAGCTCATGTGCCCCTAACGTCAATGTAGCAGAGTCGAATTGGGCATAATGATCGTTGCGAAACATAGAAACAAACACATCTGTAATTAGTTTGTGGGCTAATTCTCCTCCATCTCCGTGAGCGAGCGTAATTCGCTCCATTCATTATTCCTCCCTCATATATTGATAATACGCCGCGCAGCTACCTTCTGAAGACACCATACATGGACCAATCGGGTTCAGCGGTGTACACGCTTTTCCGAACAATGCACATTGCGGTGGATCAATGAGCCCTCGAATGACTTCGCCGCAACGACACTTTGTTCGACGTGGTTCACGCGTTGAAACAGAAAACTTCATTTTAGCGTTAAATTGATCATACTCCTTTTTAAAATCCATTCCGCTTTGAGAAATAACACCAATGCCGCGCCATGCCTCATCGCATAATGTGAAATAATGGTTCATCCAATATTTCGCTTGTTTGTTTCCTTGTTCAGTGACGACACTTTTGTAATCGTTTAATACAATAGCGTGCTGTTTGAGTGCCAACATTAATAAATGACGAATCGCACTTAACATATGTAACGCTTCAAATCCACTAATTACTGCAGGCATATCGTATTCGGTTGCTAAAAACTCAAAATGTTTTCTTCCCATCACCATAGATACATGTCCCGGAAGTAAAAAGCCGTCTAATAACACTTCTCTATCGTGAAGCAATTGTCGCAAAATCGGTTCAACGAGCTTTGTCGACATCCACATCGAAAAATTGTGTACTTGTTTTTCTTCAGCTTCTTTTACTGCCGCAGCTAAAATCGGGATGGTTGTTTCAAACCCTATGCCTAAAAAAATAACTTCTTGATCCGGATATTGTTCAGCGATACGAACTGCATCAACAGGAGAATAGACGACTCGCACATCTTTTCCTTCCGTTTTTGCTTGCATCAACGTTCCGTAAGATCCAGGAACCCGCATCATATCACCGAATGTACAAATGATTCGATCCACACCATCCGTCAAAGAAATCATGGCGTCAATCGTTACTTGATCGGTGACACAAACAGGACAGCCCGGACCAGAAATAAGGCGAACATATCCTTCAAGCGCTTTTTTTATCCCCGTACGAGCAAGTGCCATTGTATGTGAACCACATACTTCCATAAACGAAGGCACTCGTCCAAACGTTTGTTGGAACTGACTCGCTAACATCCGTACTTCTTGTAGCAACGTTCGACTGAGCGCGAAGTGAGTTGGGTTATCCATCACGTCTAGCATCGACTAGCTTCCTCCATTCTTCTAAACTTTCTTTTGCATATTGTTCATCAACAATGGACATGGCCTGCCCCGCATGTACAATGACATAATCACCAATTTTCACTTCGGGAACAAAAATAATCCCGACGTTCATTTGTGATCCCATCACATCCACCAATGCAGAAAAACCGTCAATATGTAACACTTTTGCTGGTACTCCTACACACATGCACGTTCCCTCCTATGTGCTGCAATCATTAACTGTCCGAGTGCTAGCCCCCCATCATTGCAAGGTACTTTTTGATGCGTATAAACACATAACCCGAGTTTGTTCAGCTCTTGTCGAAGACGTTTTGTGATATAGCGGTTATGCATGCTCCCGCCAGATAACACAATGTTGCGTTCGTATGTCGGATATTGTTGTAAAGCTAAGCGAATCATTTCAACAGATGCTTGAACGACCGTTTCATGGAAGCGACCAGCAATGGTATTCGTTTGCTCATGGGCTTCAACATCTTTAATTATGGCTCGCCACATCTCCGCCAAATCAATCTCCCATTCATTTATTTTTTTTACATGAAACGGATAAGTTTCGTATATTTTTGTGTCATCGATTAATTCAGAAAGTCGAATCGCTGCTTCCCCATCATATGTACTATGTGTACAAACGTGTAAAAAAGCGCTAACCGCATCAAATAGTCTCCCGCATGTGCCTGCTAAAGGGGAATGTAAACCTTTTTTAACCATTTGTCTTAATACACGCACGTCGTTTGCTTGTTCTATAAATCGTTTCTCCGCCAACACATACCCTTCTTCACCGAAATAATAACCAAGCATGCCGACTGTTGTACGCCAAGGCTCTTTTATGCAACGTTCTCCACCTGGAAGGGGAGTATATGTTAAATGTCCGAGTCTTTTATACTGTGTAGCATCTCCATATAGTAACTCAAAGCCCCATATATGTCCGTCCTCCCCATATCCTGTTCCATCTAAAATAAGACCAAAACAAGGGGAGTGGATATGATTTTCCTCCATGCATGAAACCATGTGCGCGTGATGGTGTTGGACAGCTACAACGTCAACATTCCACTGTTTTGCGATATTCCACGTTTCATAATTTGGATGTAAATCAACAGCAACTACTTTCGGTGTCACTCCCATCCATGTTCGTAAATGTTCGTATTCCCGTTGAAAATGTTCAACCACTTCTACATGCTCTAAGTCACCGATATGAGGACCTAAAAAGATTTGATGATGTCTTCCAAACGCGAATACGTTTTTTTGTTGTCCACCAAGTGCTACAATTTCATGTACATTGTGTTTCGTCCACAACGGATCTGGTACGAAACCACGCGCTCGCCGAATAAAATGAATCGTACCATTTTCCACTTGCACAACTGAATCATCAATTGGATGGACAATCGGACGGTTATGTATAAGAAAATAATCAGCAATGCCTTGTAAATCACGCAAAACTTGTTCATCTTCATATATAATCGGTACTCCCGAGCGATTCGCACTTGTCATCACAACAACAGGTAATTGTTCATCAAGCAATAAATGATGAAGCGGAGTGTACGGTAACATCACTCCAACCGTTTGTAACCCAGGAGCGACCGATGGAGCAATCATTGTGTTTTTTTTCTGTTTTATCACAACAATCGGAGCTTCGGGTGAAGTTAATAATTGTTTTTCTTCTTTCGTTACATCACATAGTTGTTCTACTATGTCAGGCGAAGCAGCCATAACAGCTAACGGTCGATTCGGTCGTCGTTTTCGTATGCGTAACTGTTGAACAGCCTGTTCGTTAGTCGCATCACAAGCTAAGTGATACCCACCTAATCCTTTCACCGCAACAATCGCCCCAGCACGAATATATTGCTTCGCTTGTTCAATGGCATCTCCTTGCATGATTTGACCATCTGGCTTCAATAATGCAACAGATGGACCGCATGTCGGACAAGCAATAGGTTGAGCGTGATGACGACGGTTCATCGGATCTTTGTACTCTTGTTCACATCGCTCACACATTTGAAACGAACGCATCGATGTAAACGGACGATCGTACGGTAATTGTTCAATAATCGTATACCGAGGGCCACATTGCGTACAATTGATAAACGGATAACGATAGCGATGATCATTCGGATCATTCATTTCTCTTAAACAATCATCACAAACAGCTGTATCAATCGGGATGACAAGCGAAGAACTTCCTTTTCGTTCGCTCGGAATAATAGAAAAATCTTCAAACGCACGCCATTGTGCTAAAGTGACAACCATCTCATCAATGCGAGATAATCGCGGTGCCTGGATAGGTAAGGTGTGAATAAACTGATCGACTGCATCTTCATCACCCTCAACATGAATAAAAACCCCGTCCATATTGTTTTGTACAGTTCCTTTTACTTGATATCGTTGGGCAAGCGCGAAAATAAAAGGACGGAAGCCAACTCCTTGCACTCGTCCTTTTACTGTGATATTGACTGCTTTTTGCATCGGGCAACTCCTTCTCGAATCCAATGTAACCATTCATCCATACCTTCACCGGTTTTAGCAGATAAAGGTAGTAACTTAGACTGTGGATGAATATACGATAAATCTTTTTTCGCTTGCTCGACATCAAAATCAAGATATGGTAGTAAATCTATTTTATTCAACAAAACAAGCTCTGTTCGCATAAACATCGTCGGGTATTTCGGAATTTTATCATTTCCTTCTGGTACGCTTAATACGGCTACTTTATGTTGTTGTCCTAAATCATAACCGGATGGACAAACAAGATTTCCCACGTTTTCAATAAACAAAATATCTAGATGTTGAAAATCAAATTGCGGTAACACAGCCGCAATCATGCGGGCATCTAAATGACATCCTCCATGTGTATTAATTTGCACCGCTTGCGCACCAAGGGCACGAATGCGCTCTGCGTCTTTTTCCGTTGCTAAATCTCCTTCGATGACACCAATGCGAAATTCATTTGCTAATGCTTCGATCGTTTTTTCCAAAATGGTCGTCTTTCCTGCCCCGGGTGAGCTCATTATATTAATAACAAGCGTATTCGTTTCCTCAAACAATTGACGGTTAAACGCAGCTGCCCGATTATTGTTTGTTAATACATCAACTTCTAATGCAATTTTCATATTATTAACCCCCTTCATATGCCAAAATACGAAATGTTTCTCCAGCTACCATTCTTCCAGTTGGAAGCAAACATGTTGGACACTGAGCAATTTTTGCAACTGGTTCATACTGTTGTCCGCAAATGGTACAAATGGCTTTTGCTTTTTCCACATGAATGATTAATTCCGCATCCGTCGTTAAGCAATTATCTTCTTGGATTTTATACACATCAAAAGCAAACTGTAAGGCATCTGGAAGCGCATTGCTTAACGTACCAACAACCAACTCTACTTTTTTTACATATTTAATATTTTTCATTCGAGCATCTTGCTCAATTAGCTGAACGATTTCTCCCATCAACGCCATCTCATGCATACGAATCCCTTTCTATTTGCACATACCATATATTCTCTTCTTTTTTCGTTGGAAGAAGTGGCATATGCAATGTGCCATGTTGTGACAATACGTGCCATTCACGATCACAGTATAAACAAATAAAACGATGATCTTGCTGAATGTAATGAGGCATCACGTGACAATGTGAACAAATGGCTTTTCTTACATGTAATGTCCCATCATGTTTATAAACAACTATCGGGATGCGACCAATCGTTTTGAGTTCGACATCACATACATCATCGCACGGGCCAATCGTATGCCACGTGCGATGATCGGAAAATAAATTCTTCACTTTTTCCACCTCTTCCTCTAATAATGGGGCGGAAACTTCTTTCATCGTTTCAATGAAACTATTACGCATCATCTTTAAAAATTGCAGGCGATTCATGACGTATGACACCACTTCTCTACTTGATGAACGACTTGCTCGACGACACAAGGAAGTTGCGCTTGGACAATCGGTGATAGTTCTAATCCTAAAGATAAAGAAGCTGGTTGTATTCCGAATAAAACCATTTGCTTTGGGCATGTTTGACGTAATTTCGCCGCTGACAATACTTCCTGAAAACCAAGTTGATGAATAGACATTTTAATTCCAAAATAAGCTGGAATTTCATCGTCTACTAATGTAATTATTGTTCCCGCTTCTTTTCCTGCATTGACAGCATCGACTATCGCTAAATAATCCGTTTCTTCGATCGTTTCAAGTAGGCGCATTCCATCGGTTGATCCTTCAATTACTTCCACATTATCGTATTTCGCCAATTTTTCTTCTAATAAAGGCAAAACATGAATGCCTACTCCTTCATCGGAATAAAGTAAATTTCCAATTCCAAGAATGGTTATTTTTTTATTTCTCATTCGGTTCACCTAATACTTCTTTTTTTCGTTCTATTTTATAACCAGTAAAAATCGAAGACATCGTTCCATTTCGTTGTAAATAGTCTTCGCGAAACGCCATATATACGTGTACGACAGTAAAAATTATAAATCCCCACGCGACGAGATGATGCCAAGAACGAACAGAATAGCTATCGCCACCGAATAAATGCGCCACCCATATAAACATTTTTCCATAAATCGACTCCGGTTGTGGCTCAAATAACAAATAATAACCCGTAAGCATCATAATGATCGAACCAAGACCAATAAAAATCCAATAACTTAATTGAGCAAGTGGATTATGTCCAATGTAATGTTTTTTATTGTTTTTCATAAATAAGTAATATTTGATTGTTTCAAATGCTTCTTTCCAAAAAGAAAGGCGAAACGGATTCGATGTCGCGTGTTCATTTCCTTTGTATACCCAATACCAACGCACAGCTAAGTTGATGGTAAAAAGAAAAGCAACAAAAAAATGAATATAACGCGCCCATCCCATCAAAAAGGAATAATATGCCTCTTCTTGAATAGATGCGGACACAAACGGGCGACCAATGAACACGCCCGTAATCATTAACACTAGAATAGAAAAAGCATTAATCCAATGAAAAATACGAACAGGTAATTCCCATACGTACACTTTCACCATATGATCGTTTAGTTCAATTTGTTTTGCTTTTCGGGATCGCTTCCAAATGACTTGCGTCTGTTTTCGCTCGATTTTTGGATTTGTTGGGACTGACATACACTCCCCTCCTACCCAATACGAATATGAGTCATCTGTTTTGATTCAAGATCTGTTAAATGAACCGCACATGCTAAACATGGATCAAACGAATGAACAATGCGCAAAATTTCCAATGGCTTTTCTTTGTCAAGTAACGGTGTTCCTTTTAAAGATGCTTCATATGCACCAATTTGCCCTTTATGGTCACGCGGTGAAGCGTTCCATGTTGTTGGAACGACCGCTTGATAGTTTTTCGTTTTCCCATTTTCAATTTCAATCCAATGACCTAGCGCCCCGCGTGGCGCTTCCATCCATCCGACTCCTTTTGCTTGTTTTGGCCACGTACTTGGCTCCCATTTTGTTCGATCAAATGTAATTTGGTTCCCATTGCGAATATTTGCAAGTAACGCATCCATATCGTCACGCATCCATTTCGCAACGAGGATAGACTCAAGTCCACGTGCTACCGTACGCCCGAGTGCTGAACGCATCGCTTCAAGTGGCCAATTTAATTTTTTTAACGTGTCGTCTATTAATCCAACAAACTCATCTTTCTTTAATGCATAACCAACAAGCATACGTGCAAGTGGCCCTGTCTCCATTGGATGTTCTTTCCATCTTGGGGATTTTAACCAACTATATTTTTCATCTGTATTTAATGTTTTAAACGGTGGCTTTGGTCCTGTATAACGAAGCGATGTTTCACCCTCCCATGGATGCTTACCAACGCCCCCTTCTTTTCCATCATACGTATACCATGAGTGATCGATAAACTCTTTTACTTGTTCTGGATCTTTTGGATCAACATCAAGTACTTCATTTAAATTTCCATTTAAAATGGCACCACGTGGAAAACGATATAAATGCACATCACGAATATCACCTGTTGAAAAATCACCATAACATAAATAGTTATTTAACCCCCCACCATACGTCCAATCCTTATAAAATGAGCCAATCGCCAATAGGTCCGGGATGTAAACGTTATTTACAAATTCTACAGCTTGGTCGATAATTTGCGAGACATGCATCAAACGCTCTGCATGAACGGCGTTATCGCTATTAATATCAATTGGCGTAGCCATTCCGCCAACAACATAGTGAGGGTGTGGGTTTTTCCCTCCGAAAATCGTATGAATTTTCACAATTTCTTTTTGCCAATCAAGCGCTTCTAAATAGTGAGCAACAGCAAGTAAATTTACTTCAGGTGGTAATTTATATGCCTTATGCCCCCAATATCCGTTGGCAAAAATACCAAGCTGACCACTATCAACAACTTTTTGCACTTTCGCTTGGATGTCTTTAAAATAACCTGGAGACGATTTCGGCCAACTCGAAAGCGACTGAGCGATACGGCTCGTTTCGTTTGGATCTGCTTTCAAGGCGCTTAGTACATCAACCCAGTCAAATGCATGCAAATGATAAAAGTGAACGACATGGTCATGTAAAAAGACCGCTGCGTTCATAATGTCGCGAATGAGATGTGCGTTTTTTGGAATTTTAATATCGAGCGCATCTTCAACGGAACGGATAGAGGCTAAGGCATGAGTTGTTGTACAAACGCCACAAATACGCTGCACGTATGCCCAAACATCTCGTGGATCGCGATCACGCACAATTAGCTCAATGCCACGGACTGCTGTTCCGGAACTAAATGCCTCTTGAATGACACCACTTTCATCAACGTCTACTTCTATACGTAAATGTCCTTCGATTCGCGTTACTGGATCGACAACAATACGTTCTGCCATCTTTATTCACCTCGATCATGATGTTCATCTTTTTTCTTCATTGCCGTGACCATAGCATGGGCAGCAACACCTGCAGCGGTCACACCAACTGCAATCGCTCCAACCGTTTCTGGATTAATCGTCGTTTGAGATGCAGGAATTTTAGCACGACGAACAAAGAAAGGACCGTTATCCCAAAAACCTTTTTCAGAGCAACCAATACATGGGTTCCCAGATTGAATTGGGTAGCTAACTCCTCCGTTCCAGCGCATTTCTGCACAAGAGTTATAGGTTGTTGGTCCTTTACACCCTACCTTATACAAGCAATATCCTTGTCGTGCCCCCTCATCATCAAACGATTCAGCAAATAGCCCGGCATCAAAATATGCCCGACGATTACATTTATCGTGAATACGATGACGATAAAATGCTTTTGGTCTGCCAAGATGGTCAAGCTCTGGCAGTTTTCCAAACGTGATGATATGTGCAATTACACCTGTCATGACTTCTGCAATTGGTGGACATCCTGGGACTAATATAACTGGTTTATCTTTCACGAAATGCGTAATCGGTTTTGCTTTTGTTGGGTTCGGATATGCGGCAGGAATTCCCCCCCACGATGAACAGCTTCCATATGCGATAATCGCTTTTGCTCCTTTAGCAGCGCGAAGGAACGTTTCTTTTGCCGATACACCACCAACCGTTAAAAATGCATCATCTGTCGGCAAACTTCCTTCCACCGCAAGTATGTATTCTCCAGGATAATGTTCCAAAACATGTTCAAGGGCGGCTTCAATTTGATGACCCGAAGCGGCGGAAAGTGCTTCTGAATATTCGAGAGAAATCATGTTCAAAAGCACACTTTCTACTTTTGGATGCGTAGAACGAATAAATGATTCAGAGCAACCCGTACAGTCTTGGAACTGTAGCCAAATCACAGGAACTCGTTGATTTTTTTCCATCGCCGCAACCACTTGATCTGTTTGCGAAAAGTCTAGCCCCATAGTTGCCGCAAGCGCTGTACACATTTTTAAAAAATCGCGTCTCGTAAAGCCGCGATCAAGCACTTCTTCTAAAATAGTTTTTCTTTTCACATAACTCCTCCCCTTTACTTGATAACGTTTACAATTGATTATATATCATTATTTCCCTTTATGTTATTTTTAAGGGATAATTGTCACAAAATGTTCTTAAATATATTAACAACATGAAAATAGTTTTTATTATAATAAGTAGAAAAATAGAAAAAGAAAAAGCGCCTTATTCTGAAGACGCTTCTTGTTTCGACTGTTTTTCTTTTCGTTTATACACAAATTTTGAGATCGATATACTTACTTCATATAACAACAGCAATGGAATGGTTACTAAAAAGTCAGAAATAAAATCCGGTGGCGTAATGGTTACCGCGATAATGACTAATATAAAATACGCATACTTTCTCACTTTTTGTAGCGCGTATGGATTAATTAAACCAATACTTGTCAAAAACATAACGATGATCGGTAATTCAAACAATATAGCAAACGGAATCGTCATGTTTAAAATAAATCGAAAATACTTTTCTGTCGTAAACATTGTTGCAAACAAATCTTCTCCGAGACTCATTAAAAAATGGAATACCATCGGCAATACAACAAAGTAGCCAAAACATAAACCGAGTACAAATAACAAAAACGTCGCTGGAATATACGATAATGTTACTTTTCGCTCTCTCGGAGTAAGAGCAGGTTTAACAAACATCCATACTTGCCAAACAAATATAGGAATCGTCATTGTAATGGCAAACACGCCAGCTAACATCACATATACCCATAAAATATCGGTCGGACCTAAAATCGTTAGCTTGACATCTAAGTCAGCAATAAGCCAACGATATAAATCTTGGACAAAAATGAATCCTACAATAAAAAATAAAATTAGTGCTCCAACAACAATAAAAATGCGTTTGCGTAATTCTTCTAAATGTTCAACTAACGTCATCTCTTGATCTTCATATCGTTTCTTTTCTTCCACGAGCGTAAACACCAGCCTTCTTCCACGTTAAAAACGGCAACACATCGTTGCCGCCTTATCATTGACTTATTTCTTTATTTTTTATTTTCATCAAGCTCTTCTAACACTTCATCGCGCAGTCCTTTTGTTGATTTTTTAAACTCACGTAATGTTTCACCAAAAGCTCGTCCGATTTCAGGTAATTTTTTCGGCCCAAAAATGACAAGAGCGATGACAAGAATTAAAATTAAGCCAGGTACCCCAATATTTGAAAGCATAACGTCATCTCCTTTTTTCATACATACGCTTCTTTTTTATTGTATTGCTAATATCTTCATTTTTCAATGATAAATTTTTGAGGGGTGTGGGAAATGTCCGACAATCAACATACAGTGTACGCTATTTTCTTTACATTACATAGCCATACAACTGTACAAGTAGGAAAATTAGGCACGTTTGTATTTCCAAGCGGAAATTATATTTATGTAGGGAGCGCAAAAAGAAACATACAATCACGTATTCAACGTCATCTCCAAGTAGAAAAACGCAAGCATTGGCATATCGATTACATTCGTCCATACAGTGAAATTACACACATCCAAACATATTCCTCTGAACTTAGCGAATGTGAACGTGCAGAGCAACTTTTTCACCAATACCGTGGACAATGGATCGTAAAAAAATTTGGTTCATCTGACTGTCGCTGTTTTTCCCATCTTATTTATTATAAAGAATAAACGAGGGATATGTTCCCTCGTTTAGCTCGCCTTTTCATATTTTTCTTCTGATTTCGCAACAATCACCGCGCATGCAGCATCGCCTGTAATATTCACGACTGTTCTCGTCATATCAAGCAAACGGTCAACTCCTAGAATAAGAGCGATACCTTCAACAGGTAGACCAACGGACGTTAATACCATAGAAAGCATAATTAAACCAACACCCGGAACACCTGCTGTACCAATACTCGCGAGTGTTGCCGTTAAAATGACTGTCAAAAGATCATTAAATGTCAAATCGACACCATACACTTGCGCGATAAACATCGTTGCAACACCTTGCATAATGGCTGTTCCATCCATATTAATTGTTGCTCCAAGTGGTTGCACAAAACCGCTAATGCTTTTTGGAACGTTTAAATTTTTTTGTGCTGTTTCCATAGATACTGGCAATGTAGCATTACTGCTCGATGTACTAAATGCAACAGCCATCGCTGGAGAAAACCCTTTAATAAACGTGATAGGGTTCATTTTTCCAAGTGTCCATACAGCTGTACCATATACAACAAAGAAATGAATAAATAATGCTAACAATACAGCAAACATATATTTCCCCATCGCTGCGATTGCGTCGAATCCTTGTCCTCCAATGGCGATCGCAATTAATGCAAACGCACCGTATGGAGCAAACTTCATTACCCATTCTACTAAGTACATAAGAATATCATTGACTTGCTCTATGATTCCCCGTACTTGTTTTACTCGATCACCCAAACGAGCAATGGCCATCCCCACAAGCACTGCAAACACAATAACTTGAAGCATATTTCCTTCTACCATTGCTTGAAATGGGTTTGTTGGAATAATATTTAGTAATGTATCTACAACTGGTGGAGCTTCCTTCTTTTCAAACGTTGCCCCTTCTAAATTAAAATTACCTTCTCCTGGACGAATCACAGATCCTAAGGTCAGAGCAATGACAAGAGCGAGAGAAGTAGTAATTAAGAAGAATGCGATTGTTTTCATACCAATACGACCAAGTTTTTTCGGATCACCGACTCCAGCTGTCCCTAAAATGAGCGATACAAGTACAATCGGAACAACAAGCAATTTGATCAAGTTAATAAATATTGTACCAAGCGGATTGAGCACGTACGTTTTTGCGAGGTCAAACCATTCTGTTGGAAGGGCTAAGTTGAAAATAAGACCTACGATAATTCCTGCAAACATTCCGAGTAAAATTTTCTTTGTCATCGACATATCCACACCTCCATCAAGTTCTGCATCTTTTGCTGTAAAACGTATTCAACTTTGTACGGAAAAGAGAGTTAAAGGAGAGGACCGTTTCAATTGTAAATGTTTTTTTTGAAATTGTAAAGAAAAAATGAATATAATTGTTAGAAAAGTAGTTGAATTTCTTTTTTTACAAAAAAAACTACCACTATCACGTGGTAGTTTACATCCGCTTTGTTTTTTTACGACTTGAATCTACTTCAATGCCACTTGGTTCCTTTTCAGTTGTTCCTTGTCCTTTTATTTCCGGTGAACTCAACCCCGTTTTCGAAGCATCTTTTTTTCGTTTACCCACTTTATTCACCTCCCTGTTTTTTTATTTTGTGCCATTTACGAAAGTTCAATCGTCCCAAAATGAAATTTTGCTGTTTTTCTTCGATAAACCGAAAAACCGAATTGTTGAAATCTCGAACTTTGCCAATGGTCTTTTAATACGATTCGTTGACGTGCCACTCGCCTTGCTTGTTCGATCACTTCTGCGGTTAGCTCCGTATATAATGCTACTTGTTTTAATCCTCTTATCCCATCTGCTTCCTCAATGGTCACTTCAAACATTGGATCAAAATAAACGACGTCATATGACTGATCATCACATTGCGCTAAAAATGAGCGAAAATCGGCATGGTGCACATGAATGCGTCGCATCGCTTCATTAAGTTCAACCACATCGCTATCCCAATGGCGTAAACCTTGTTTTGTTAAGTAAGCAATATACGCATTTCCCTCAATTCCCACTACTTTCCCATCCTCACCGACAACTAAGCTAGCGATAATGCTATCTGCTGCCAACCCAAGCGTACAATCTAAAAACGTCATCCCTTTTTGTAACTTCGTCGCTTGTAAAAACGGATCGCTCTCTCCTTTTAAAATACGCTTTGCACGAAAAGAAGCAGAATTAGGATGAAAAAATAACGGTTCGTGTCCTTGTGGGAAATGAACTTCTAATCTTTCTTTCCCAACGACAAGAACAGCTTGAGCCGTATGTTGTTGAATAGCTGTAATGGAACGTTTTCGACGCGGAATATATGAAGTTTGTAAGTCTAACGCAATTTGTTTCGCTTTCTCAATCATTTGTTCATTCGTTCTACCAGCAGTTGTCACAATCATACGTTCACCCCAAAAGAAAAAGGATGTCTGTAGGACACCCTTAGCAATGTTTTTCAAAAGCTTGCATAATATTTTGCATAATATTTTCAAGCGAATTCGCTTCGATATCGTGGCGTGGAATAAAATGAACAACTTCTTTTCCTTTCAATAACGCCATCGATGGAGAAGAAGGTTCAATACCGACAAAATATTCACGCATTTTTGCTGTCGCTTCCCGATCTTGTCCCGCAAAAACAGTAATGAGATGATCCGGTTTTTTTTCGCTCATTTGTACCGCCTGAATAGCTGCTGGACGTGCAAGCCCTGCTGCACAACCACAAACAGAATTAACGACAACAAAAGTCGTTCCCTCTACTTGTTCCATAAACTGTTCCACTTCTTCACTCGTACGCAATTCTTTAAATCCACCGTTGACTAATTCATCGCGCATTGGTTGTACTACTTGACGCATATATTCTTCATATGACATAAACATACGTACATCCCTCCAAATCATTATTGCTTTTACAAGAATACAACAATGTAAATAGAAAAATCAATAAAATAAAAAACATTGAACAATTTTCTAAAAATTTTTATAATGAATGTATTTACATGATGTAGGAGGTTGAGAACATTGCCAATTAATATTCCACGTGATCTCCCAGCAAAAGAAATACTAGAACAAGAAAATATTTTCGTCATGGATGAAGATCGCGCCTATTCTCAAGATATTCGACCATTAAACATTATCATTTTAAACTTAATGCCACAAAAAGAAAAAGCAGAAACACAGTTGTTGCGTTTACTTGGGAATTCACCGCTACAAGTGAATGTAACCTTCTTACGACCAGAAACACATGAGGCAAAAACAACATCAAAATATCATCTTGATCAATTTTACACGACATTCCAACACGTTCAACATCGAAAATACGACGGCATGATTATTACCGGGGCACCCGTTGAACATTTACCGTTTGAACAAGTTGATTACTGGGATGAGTTAACTGAAATTATGGAATGGACAAAGAAAAATGTCACATCCACGTTACATATTTGTTGGGGTGCACAAGCAGGGATGTACTATCATTATGGGATTCCAAAATACGACTTGCCACAAAAATGTTTCGGTGTATTTGAGCATATGTTAGAACAAAAGCACGTTAAACTCATCCGTGGATTTGATGATATTCACAAAATTCCACACTCGCGCCATACAGATGTAAAACGTGAGCATATCGAAGCTGTTTCAGAGCTGACGATTTTATCTTCGTCCGAAGAAGCAGGCGTCTGCCTTGTCATTTCAAACGATGGAAAGCAGGTATTTTTAACAGGGCATCCAGAGTATGATGCCACGACATTAAAGGAAGAATACGAACGTGATGTAGCCAAAGGCTTAGACATTCAAATTCCAAAATATTATTTTCCACATGACGATCCAAATGAGCAACCACGTAACATATGGCGATCGCACGCTAACTTGTTGTTCGTCAATTGGCTCAATTACTACGTTTATCAAGAAACGCCATACGTATGGGAATAATTCCTCGCCGCACAGCGAGGATTTTTATTGCTATATTACTCAAATTTGAATATAATAACTTGTATATTCTTCATACAGAAAGGAGTAATAAAATGGAAAGTGAACAACGACATTTATCGTTTATTATTGCCGGGCTGCTATTGGCCATTTTAATGGCAGCGATGGATAATACGATTGTTGCAACTGCAATTGGGACGATCGTTGCTGATTTGGGCGGGGTAGATCAATTTGTTTGGGTTACATCCGCCTACATGGTTACTGTCATGGCTGGTATGCCTATTTTCGGAAAGTTATCCGATATGTATGGTCGAAAACGTTTCTTTTTATTCGGGTTAATCGTCTTTTTAATCGGTTCTGCGCTCTGTGGTTTAGCACAAAGCATTGTACAACTTAGCATTTTCCGCGCGATTCAAGGAATTGGTGGCGGGGCATTAATGCCCATTGCATTTACAATCGTATTTGACGTGTTTCCGCCAGAAAAACGAGGGAAAATGACTGGATTGCTCGGCGCGGTCTTTGGGATGTCAAGCGTGCTTGGTCCGTTGCTCGGTGCTTATATTACCGATTACTTAAGCTGGCATTGGGTATTTTACGTTAATGTCCCAATCGGTTTATTGTCTATTTTTTTCATTGTTCGTTATTACAAAGAAACAACGCCACATACAGAACAATCAATCGATTGGCTTGGTGCACTCACCCTCGTCGTCACAGTCGTTAGCCTAATGTTTGCTCTTGAATTAGGTGGAAAAAAATATGATTGGGATTCATTCACCATCATATCGTTATTTATGATTAGTGCGATTTTCTTACTCGCATTTTTGTATGTAGAAACAAAAGCAAAGGAGCCAATTATTTCATTTTCACTATTTAAACGACGAACATTTGCTATTGCACAGTTGCTTGCTTTTTTATACGGTGCTACATTTGTCATTTTAACGGTTTTTATCCCGGTGTTTGTACAAGCGGTTTATGGCGGTACAGCGAAAAATGCCGGACTCATCTTAATGCCAATGATGCTTGGGTCTGTCGCAGGCAGTTCATTTGCTGGTGTTTCACAAACAAAAACATCGTATCGAAATATTATGTTTATTTCTGTAATCGCCTATTTTACGGGTATGCTCTTACTTAGTCTTATGACAACAGACACATCGCGCATATGGTTAACTGTGTATATGGCAGTCGCTGGATTCGGAGTAGGATTTTCATTTTCTTTGTTACCGACTGCATCGATGCACAATTTAGAGCCACGTTTTCGTGGAACAGCAAATTCAACCAATTCGTTTTTTCGCTCGCTTGGCATGACACTCGGTATCACCATTTTCGGCACTATTCAAACAAATGCATTAACTAACAACTTAAAAGAAACTTTCGGTTCGATGCCATCAACACATGCGTTCGATCCACGTGCACTATTTGAAGCGGGAGCACGCGCACAAATTCCGACGCCTATTTTACAAAAAATTGTCGATGCACTAGCATCATCCATTACGTATGCATTTACGCTCGCATTAATACCGATTGCCCTTTCTTTTCTATTCATTTTCTTTATGGGGAATGAAAAACTCGAAGTACAAAAACGTATAGAAGCAGGGAAATAAAATGAGCGTGAAACTCGTCATTCTCGGTTTGTTGATGGAGGGAGAAAAACATCCGTATGAAATTCAGCAAATTGTCAATGAACGTCATATGAAACATTACATTAAACTGGCAGCCGGCTCTCTTTATTACGCTTTCGAGCAACTCGAAAAACAAGGATATGTAGAAGTAGTCGATGTTGTACGTGATTCGAATCGTCCAGATAAAACAATTTACCGCATTACTGAAAAAGGAAAACAACATTTCGAACAATTATTGTTAGAACAATTGCAAAAACATGAACATATTCACCGCTCTATTTATGCAGGACTATCTTTTGCTGCATATGCTGATGAGGAAAAAGTAAGTGCGGTATTAAAACAACGATTACACGAAACAAAACAACAACTTGAAAAGTTAAAATTGATCTTTGAACAAAAGCGACCAAATGAATACGTGACAAAATTGTACGTGTTAAAAGGAGTCATCATGCATTTAGAAACAGAAATAGAATGGCTCGAACAACTGATCAATATCGCTAACAATAAAAAACTAAAAGAAAAAGGGGGAAGCTTATGACAATAAGCCTCCCTCACTTTTTTTGCAACATAAACAACCATAGAAACGAAACGGCCTGTTTTAATTCTGTTGATAGTTGTTGTATGAAAGCTTCATCAACTCCACGTTTATATACACCTTCTTGGTCGACAATCGTGAAGCCATTTTCCTTTGCTAACTGTTCAAACTCCCAAGGCATCATCGTATTGCAAATAACTGCCTCGCCATATAAACGACGATAACTATTTACTCGTGGAGCAGCTGTCGGTCCAAGAATACCGACACATACATATGCGTTCGTTTTTAACACACGACGAACTTCTTCAAGAGCTGCAAGCGGCTGTTCTGTCCATTCTAAACAGTTAATGATCATCGCACCTACAAACGTCTCATCTGGGAAAGGCAAATTCATAATATCGGCTTGTTGAAAATGAAGATGTTCGTGAGGTCTTTGTTTTTTCGCCAACTCAATCATTTCACTGGATAAATCTAATCCAATGACACGATATCCTTGCTCACATAACTTATATGATCCGTATCCATCGCCACACCCAATATCCACAACATATCCATCCCTCTGCATATATGTTGTCACAAACGGTATAATCGTCTTTCGACTTCCTCTCTCCCACATCTCTTCACTACTTTGATGCCACCACTCCGCTCGTTCATCCCATTGTTTTTCCGCCTCTTTATGCCATGTGTGCATAACTCCACCCCTTTTTGAAAAACTAAACATGTTAAGTCTATTGTAGCAGAAAGGAGTAAAAAACATGACAAAAAAAGTGAATAAAGGAAGTAAAAATCAAAACGCACCGACACAGCACGGACAACTACATGATGGTGTAGGAGACAACAGTAAAGGGCGCGAACAAAATAAAAACCAAAACGATAAAACAGATCATTAAAAAAGTCGGGCTGATCGCCCGACTCAGCTTGTCGACAAAGTCGACAAGCTGTTTTAATATATAGGTATAAGGGTATAGGAGGGGAGAAATCGGATGCTTCAACGTCATCAAGAAGATC
>NZ_JACHEQ010000008.1 GCF_014201515.1 Anoxybacillus mongoliensis | reverse complement strand
AATCCATTTCAGAGATACCCTATCTATCTTACATTACACAAAATTCTTGACGGTACCTTAAAGGCTGAAACATTCTATTCACAAGAAAAACAAAATCTCACTAACTCTATTGTAAAACAAATGGTTCAGAATTACATCTATTATTATAATCAAATTCGAATTCAGGCCAAATTAAACTACCTGTCTCCTATTGAGTTCAGGAAACAGGCAGCATAGGTGTTTTTTCTGTGTCTCAAATAGGTGGGTCAGTCCATTGAACTCGTCCCTGTATTCTTTTGCTTCACTTCGTCCATGCAAATGAAGTTCAAGATACGTTGGGCGACGACCGAGTTGTTGTTTAACTTCCTCGTAGTCGACAAGGAGCTTTTCTTTGCGCGGTTGGCGTTTTCTGCGCATCTCTTCTAATAAGTGAACGACACGAACATCAAAATCGACAACACATCCGTCAGGGGTAACAGGAATTACAGACTTTTGTTTTTTTCTTTCTTCTTTTTGCGTATCAAATAAGGCTAGCTTCACATCGGCATTGCGATAGTTTCCGATTAAGTCGATAATGACGCAATATTGTTTTTCTGGATGAAGACGCAAGCCGCGCCCGACTTGTTGGGTGAAAACCGTTAATGACTCTGTCGGGCGGACAAATAATAACGTATCGACCGCGGGAATATCGACGCCTTCATTAAACAAATCGACGGTAAAAATCGCGTCTAATTTACCTTTTTCAAGTAGCTCAATCGCCTCCGAGCGAGTGATATGTATTTGTTTGGAATGCAAACTAATCGTCCGATAACTGTGGTTATTAAAATAATTGGCTAAAAAATCTGCTTGACGAATCGATGAACAAAACACGAGGGTTTTCGTTTGCTTATACTCCTCCCAAGCTTGCAAAATGCGTTCTGCCATTTCGTGCCGAAGTTGTACTTGCAATAGTTGTTCTTCATCGTAGCGGTTGCCACGCCAAGCGATTTTCGTATAGTCGGTGTCATCATATACGCCATAGTAGTGAAATGGCGCAAGCCACCCGCGTTGTACTGCTTCGATAAAATCAATGCGGTACGCCACATTTCCGTCGCAAAGCGCGTATACGTCTTTATAGTCATTACGATCAGGCGTTGCGGTAATGCCAAGTAAAAATTTTGGCTGGAAATAAGAAAGCACACGCTCATATGACTTCGCGGCGGCATGGTGAAATTCGTCAATCACAATAAGGTCGAATGCGTCTTTCGCAAACGTAGTTAAATGTTTTTTCATGCTTAGGGTAAAAATAGACGCAAACACGACGTCGGCTTGTCCTTCTTTCATTTTGCTGTCGTAAATACCGAACGTCTTATTCGAAAGCACTTGCGCAAACGAACGCTTCGCCTGATGTAAAATTTCTTCGCGGTGCGCTACAAATAGCACTCTTTGAAACTTTCGAGCAAAAAAAGCAGCCAAGTACGTTTTCCCTAATCCTGTCGCCATGACGACCATCGCACGATCATAACCTTCTTCATACGTTGCTTCTAGCTGGGCGAGTGCTTCCACTTGCGCAAAACGTGGCTGAATGGTGCCGTATGAAGCCCTTTCATCATAAACTATTGCCGTTTCTTCTTTCTTTGTCGTTGAAAGCATCAACTCTACTTCCTCTAGTTTCGTCCATTGTCGCACGAGATTTGTATGACGTTGGTGATAATCGTCATATTGTTGTTTATATTGCTTTAACGTTTCGGCGTTTACTTGTACCGTTTGCTCCGCATAAAAAAGAGTTAAAAACTCATTCATCACTTGAGCAAACACACTTTCTTCCACACATTTAGGCACGCCAATATTCCATTCTACACCGCTCGTTAACGCTGAACGGGATAAATTCGATGAACCGATAATAAAATATCCATCATTTTGATTTTCAAATAAATACGCTTTCGGGTGAAAGGAAATACCGTTACTTTTCCATAACCGAACTTCAATATTCGGATGGATCGCTATAAGTTGACGTAAAGCTTCTGGTTGTGTGACATATAAATAATCTCCAGCACAAATTTTAATATCTGCTCCTCGTTCAGCGGCTTTTCTTAGCGTTTCTTGGATGACGTCCACGCCCGACTTCATCACAAACGACGTCAAAATGTAAATCGTCGAGGCTGTTTCAATATGCTCATTCAGTTTTTCAATTAAATGGCTTTTGACAAACTCGATTTTACTCATCGTGTACCTCAATTAAGAAAATTTTCTCTTTAAAACCTCCTCGTTTTTCCGCTTTCGAGGCACGAACGGCTTCGACTTGTTCGATCGTTGCCCCATGGCATTCGGCAAGCGCATGTATAATTTCTAATACATCCGCTAATTCTTCCACCGCTGTGACATCATCTGATGCGTTCATATATTCCTCTAATTCCTCGAATACTTTCTTCCGCAACTGTTCGCGATATTCTTCATCACTTAACGTGCGCATTGTAAACGTCTTTCCAGCTTCCTCAATAATGTTCGGAATCAAATCCCGAACGAGTTTGTTATAAACAGGCATCGTATCCTCTCCTTTTCTGTCCATCTCCCTCTATTTTACAATATTACCCACCCTTTTGAAATAAAAAACTATGTTTAAGGGCTTTATTATATGAACACAAAAAATAAAGCTCACTTTCTCACATTCCCCCCTCATCTTTTTCTTTTTCCTTCCCCTCCCCATACATACAAATCTCCATAAATCGACAACATAATAAACAGCATACATAAGAAAGGAAGGGCTATGATGAAACTACACGGATTTAATAACTTAACGAAATCGCTTAGTTTTAATATGTACGATATTTGTTATACGACAAGTGCAAACGAGCGGGAAGCGTATATTGCATACATTGACGAGGTGTATAATGCGGAACGGTTGACGAATATTTTAAAAAACGTAGCGGATATGATTGGGGCGCACATTTTAAACATCGCTAAGCAAGATTACGTGCCACAAGGGGCGAGCGTCACGATGCTTATATCAGAAGGGCCGATTGAAGTGCCGAAAGAAGAGCCGCCTGTGCCGCAAGCGGTCGTTTGTGCGCTCGATAAAAGTCATATTACCGTGCATACATATCCTGAATATCATCCGAACGATGGGATTAGCACGTTTCGGGCGGATATTGATGTCGCCACGTGTGGAGAAATTTCACCGTTAAAGGCGCTCGATTATTTAATTCGTTCGTTTGAGACCGATATTATGATTATCGACTATCGTGTGCGTGGATTTACACGCGACATTTCTGGAAAAAAATTATTTATTGATCACGATATTACATCAATTCAAAACTACATTCCTGACGACATTCGGAAACAATACGATATGATTGACGTGAACGTGTATCAAGAACATATTTTTCATACAAAATGCAAATTGCGCGAGTTTGATTTAGACAGCTATTTGTTTGAGTTGTCAAAAGATCAACTGACAAAAGAAGAAGTTGAAGCAATTACACATAAATTGCGCATTGAAATGGATGAAATTTTTTATGGAAAAAACATGACACCACCTAAGTGATGTCAATCCAAATGCAATGATATGTCGCACGAATGAAGCCATTTTCAGCAAATCGGCTTTCGTATTCGTTCATCATCGTTTTAAACACAGACGGGCGTTGGCAATAACGTCCAGACGTACTATTTGTTGCGCCGATATGACGAAGGGATAAGAAAAAATCGCGTACAGATGGAAAATATTCGACTTCAAACTGTTCATGTCCACGAGCATGTGCATGCATATGAAGCCACTCAGAAAACGTCGGAAACGATGGGCCGATGCGAAGCGGCTCATGAATATGTTGTTTCGCTAAAGCGTAAGCAAATGAGGTGTGCAACTCGTGAAACGTGCGGTCGCCAAATGTTGAAAAAAGAAGTTGTCCCCCTTCGTTTCGTCGCTCGGCGAGTTTGGCGATCGTTTGTTTTGGAGTCATAAGCCATTGAAACGTCGCGTTAGAAATAATGAGATCATACGTTTCATGTAACTCAGCTTCTTCAATGTCTGCGCACAGCCATGTAATTGGTGCATCATTTAGCCTTTGTTTCGCTTTTTCAATCATGCCTGGAGCGATATCAACTGCTGTAAGTTTTGCCTGCGGATAAGCGTCATGTAACAACTTCGTTAAATATCCTGTACCACAACCAATTTCTAAAATCGTTTTTGGCGGGCGAGCGATATGCGTCATTAATTTATGTGCCATCTTTTTTTGGACGTTGGCAAACTGATCGTACGTCTTTGCTCGTTCGCTAAATCGTTTTTGCATCAACTGTTTATCAATCATTGCTTCCACCGCCTAACCATGTTTGAATGACATGAGCGCACGCATATGGTTGCGTGATGTGCGGTGCATGTCCGACGTTTCGTAAAAACGTCAACGTACAATTCCTTGTTCGCTCGTATATATACTGCGCAGCTTGCGGAGGGCAAATGCGATCTTGTTCACCGTGAATAAGTAAAATTGGCACATCCATTTGCTGTAGCTGGTCTCGTACATCTGTCGTTAGTAAGTAATCTAAACCAAGCAATAAGTCTGGTATACGATTATGCATATAAGGGAAAGGCTGTGCTTCTTTCTCTCCCCACAACATCTCAATAAACGATTGAATCGTTTTATCTGGTTGTCGCACTAATTGTACTTTCATACGCTCAACAACGCGCGCATGCCAACCTGCATCATAATTTTCGGATGTTGTAAACCGACTTGTGCCACCGATACATACAAGATGCGTAACATACGGGTGCATACCGAGTTGTAAAGCAACGAGCGAGCCAAGCGACCAACCGATCACAATCGACGGGACGGTTAAAGCGTCTTTTGCTTTCGCTAAAAAATGATTGACATCATGCATATGCTCCCATGCGACGACGGTAACATGGCTTGGCTGAAGAGCTTGAATAAGCGGAGTAAACACTTCTCCTTTCATTCCCCATCCCGGCAATAACAATATGTTCATACGATCAGCCCCATTTCTTTTCCGACTGCGGTAATTTCAGCAATCGCCCAATCGAGTTGCTCTTTTGTCATCGTCGCCATAAGTGAGAAACGAAGGCGCGCTGTGCCTTCTGGGACAGTTGGTGGACGAATCGCAACAGCAGCAATACCACGTTCGCGCAATTGAGCGCTAAACGCAAGCGCGCGTTCGTTGTCGCCAACAATAATCGGTACAATGTGCGTTGTGCTTTCACCGATATCGAATCCCGCATGTTGCAGATGCGTGCGAAAATAATCGCTTAACGCATGTAAATGATGGCGCAATGATCGTTCTTGTTGTACGATCTCAATAGCTGTACAAATGGTGCCGAGCACGCTTGGAGGTAATGCGGTTGTAAAAATAAACGGACGCATCGTATTAATGAAATAATCAATAACGACTCGCTTTCCCGCCACATATGCGCCGTATGCGCCAAGAGCCTTGCTACATGTCCCCATATGTACGTCAATATGTTGTGCGAGTTGAAGTTCGTGAGCCATTCCTTCTCCATTTTCTCCATACACACCACTCGCATGTGCTTCATCCACGATGAGCATTGCACCGTACGTTTCTTTTAACATAACGAGATCACGTAACGGTGCAACATCTCCGTCCATACTGAAAATCGTATCCGTCACAATGATTTTCTGTTTATGTCTTTCTGCTTTCTTTAATAACATCTCTAAATGGTCCATATCGGCATGGCGATAGCGTTTCACTTCCGCCCGGCTTAACAGAGCGCCATCAACAATGCTTGCATGATTCCATTTATCACTAAAAATCAGTGTATCCCGTCCGGCTAAGGCAGAAAGAATACCGACGTTAGCTGTATAGCCGCTATTGATAATAAGTGCGGCTTCACAACCTTTCCAACGGATCAACGCTTCTTCTGCTTGTTCATACAGCGGATGATTTCCAACGACAAGGCGTGAAGCAGTCGCTCCAACGCCGTATGTTCTAGTTGCTTCGATGCTCGCATGAATTAACCGTTCGTCATTTGCGAGACCTAAATAGTTGTTCGATGACAAATTAAATAGATGACGCCCGTCCATATGTATAAAACAACCGTCACTTTCTGTTTTGACTAATGTTCGTTTTTGCGCTTTGCCCGCAAGTTGTTCGATATGTAATTTCAATTCCTCCCACAATGCACCTCTCCCCCTTTTTGTAAACCTTATAAACAAAAAAGTTTACACTTATCGTATCATACGTTTATTTCTTTTTCCATAATAAATAAACAAAATAAGGTGCACCGATGAGCGATACGAGCACACCGGCAGGGAGGCCGTCTGGTTCAATAAGATTTCGTCCAATCGTATCAGCAAGCAATAACAATGCACCACCCATCAGCATGGCGACAGGTAAGCTTAACTCATTGCGCGGTCCAACAAGCGCACGAGCAATGTGTGGCGCCATTAAACCAACAAATGCGATACCTCCTGTAACGGACACTGCCGATGCAGCAAGTGCGACCGCTGTAAGCAATAAAGCAAGTCGTTCCCGATCAAGTGATAGCCCGATGCCGATCGCTACCGGGTCGCTCAATTGCAATACATTAAGACGATGGGCTTTATATAAAACAAAAGGGACAAGAGTCATCAGCCACGGCAACAATGCGAGAACAAACGCCCAATCCATCCCCCAAATCCCTCCAGCTAACCATTTCGCAATAAAATCAACCTTTGTGCGATCAGCACCTGAAACGAGCACAATCATGAATCCCGAAAACGCTGTTGCACAACCGATCCCGATTAACACGAGCCGAATCGGTTGAAGCCCCGTTTGTTTATTGTATGATAACGCATAAATGAGGATGGCTGTAAGTAGCGCACCACAAAAAGCAACAAGCGGAATGATATAAGCAAACGATGTAGCTTGAATCGGAATAAATAAAAAGAACAGAGCAACTGCCACACCAGCACCAGCGTTTATACCGACGACACCCGGATCGGCTAAATCGTTGCGCATAATGACTTGTAAAATCGCACCTGATAACGCTAATGCCATGCCTGCAAGCAACGTGATGGCGATGCGTGGTAAGCGAATGGAGAAAAGAACGAACTGTTCTTTAAACGTCCCTTCACCTAATAGCACCGGCATGAGCCGCTCGAAAGATAAAGAAGAATAGCCTGTCCCCATGCTGATGATGGCCGTCATGCAAATGAACATAAGCAAAGCGAGCAAAATGATGCGCTGTTTTTTTCGTAACTGAGGTACGATCATAACATTTTCTCTCCTTTACGCACGATGAAAAGAAAAAACGGAAGTCCCATAACCGCCACAACTGCGACAACGGGTGTCTCATATGGCGCATGAATCATTCGTGCGATTGTATCTGCAAACAACATAAACGTTGCCCCACCGATCGCGCTCATCGGCAAAATAAAACGATAATCTGTTCCGACGAACGAACGAACAAGATGGGGAATCATGAAACCGACGAACGCTAAGTTGCCAACAAGCGCGACAGACGCACCAGCTAGTACAATGACGATGAAAAAAAGAATCGTTTTTACACGCGTCAGTTGCTGGCCAAGTCCGACAGCTACTTCTTCACTCATACTTAAAATCGTTAACTGTCGACTTTGCCAAAAAGCGAAAAGCAACGCGAAACAAATGAATGGGGTAACGATTTTCAGTTCATGCCATGTCGTCCCCATCATCCCACCAGCTGTCCACATCGATACATCTTTTGACACTTTATATATGAGTCCAATCCCTTCTGCGACCGCATATAAGAAGGTAGAAATCGCGGCACCAGCTAGTACAATACGAAACGGTGAAAATTGCTTTGCGCCAATACCGAATACGAGCAAGCTACCAAAGGCCGCTCCGACAAAGCAAGCGAATACGGTTTGCATATATGTAGCGGAAGGAAAAAACGCAAACATCACCGCTAACGCAGCATTCGCCCCTGCGGTTAAACCAATAAGTCCAGGATCTGCGAGCGGATTTCGTGTCATCCCTTGCATAATGGCGCCAGCGACAGCTAAAGCTGCCCCCACGACGACCGCTGCGACTCCACGTGGCAAACGAACTTCATAAATCATCGTTGCAACTTCGTTTGTCTTCGGTGCCGTGACAGCTAGCCATACGTCTTTCATTGTCGTTTCGGCTGCCCCGACGACAATCGCTCCAATAAATGTCGCAATAAATACAATGAAAGCGAGCGAAAATTTTTTTAGCATATGCATCCCCTCTTTTTCTCCATACATAAAGAAAGAGGAATTCACGACGAACTCCTCCTTCTTTTATATTACTCTCCTAAAAAGTGCTTTTTGAAAAACTCAAGCTGGTATTCTAATGTAATTGGATCGTTAAAGTAAAATTCTTTTGCATCCGCTTCAAAGACGCGATTGTTTTTTACTGCTGGAATATTTTTATACGTTTCTGTTTCTGTAAATGAAAGGTCGCCATCTGCATTTTTGCTGAAAATGACATAGTCTCCAGCAAATTGCGGAAGCACTTCAAGGGAAATCGCATAGTATCCGTCTTTCAATGCATGTTCTTCAACTGCTTTCGGCATTTTTAATTTCATTTCTTGATATAAAATTTCTGTGCCACGACCCCAGTTATTGCCGAATACGTACAATTGCTTATCGAAGTTTTCAATGACCGAAACGGTTGCATTTTCACCAATTTTCGCACGAATTTCTTCACCGGCTTGTTGCGCGCGTTGTTTAAAGTCTTCGATCCACTTTTTCGCTTCTTCTTCTTTATTTAATAACTTTCCAATTTCTAAATGTTGTGTTAAATAGTCTACTTTTCCGTACGTATATGTAACTGTTGGAGCAATTTCTTTTAATTTATCTAAGTTTTTGTTTGTTGATGCTGCAATAATTAAATCTGGCTCAAGCTCGATAATTTGTTCTAAACTTCCATCTGTCACTTCTTTTGCCTCTTTTAAATATGGCTCATAACGCGGGTTCATTTTTGCCCAAGAGTCCACACCAACAATTGGCACATCTAACGCCATCACACTACCTGCTAAAAATGATGACAAAACAACAACACGCTTCGGATGTGTAGGTACTTCAACTGGACCTGTTTCTGATTGATACGTCATCGTTTTTGGTTCGTTCTTTTCTTTTGTTGCCTTTTCTTGTTCTTTTTCTGCTGCTTTGTTACCGCACGCACTCAAGATGAGGACGAACAAAAGAAGAATGGACATCATTCGTTTTTTCAACATGTTTGGCATCTCCTTTGATTAAATGGTATGTGATACACATTGGTTTGTTTGTTCGAGGGTCGCGACCGATTTCCGCGTCAATATGAAACACATGGCGTAATACATCTGGCGTCATCACTTGTTCGCACGTTCCCGCTTGAACAATTTTTCCGTCTTTCATCGCGATCATATAATCAGCAAAGCGAGCCGCTTGATTTAAATCATGTAGCACCATGACGATCGTGCGTTTTTGTTCGTGGTTCAGACGTTGGAGTAATTCGAGCACTTCTAATTGATGAGCCATATCTAAATATGTTGTCGGCTCATCTAAAAAGATGATATTTGTTTCTTGCGCAAGCGCCATCGCAATCCATACCCGTTGTCGTTGGCCGCCAGATAGTGAATCAACCGAACGATGTTTAAAATCGATTGTTCCAGTCACTTCAAGCGCCCAATCGATGACTTCATAGTCTCGCTTCGTTAGCCGACCGAATCCTTTTTGATACGGAAACCGTCCGTAAGAAACGAGCTCGCCGACCGTTAAACCGCCAGGGCTTTCCGGCGTTTGCGGTAAAATGGCCATTTTTTGCGCTAACAGTTTCGTATGCTCTTGCGAAATTTGTTTGCCGTCTAAAATGACTGCGCCTTCTTGATGACGGATAATGCGTGTCATCGCTTTTAACAGCGTCGATTTCCCACAACCGTTCGGCCCGATAATTGTCGTGATTTTTTCATCTGGAATATGTACAGTTAATCGGTCGACAATGACGCGTTCGCCATATCCAACAGAAAGCTGCTCTGTATACAACCGCGGCATATATGTTTTCCCCCTTGAACGTCAAGTTGACTAATCGATATTGATAATTAATATCAATACATATTTTAAACTACATCAATTGATTATCATTGTCAATAAATTTTTTTAAAAAAACCAACTTCAATCAGTTAGAAGCTGGTTTTCGATGTACGTTTTTGAAAAAAGGTGGGCAGACACGGGCTTTCCGAGCACATATCCTTGAATTTCATCGCATTGTAACGAGCGAAGAATGTGCAATTGTTGCAACGTTTCTACCCCTTCTGCAATGACGCGTAATTTTAAGTTTTTCGCAAGTACAATGATAGCTTTTACGACGGCAACGTCTTCTTTTTCTTCTGTAATTCCGTCAATAAATGGTTTTGCAATTTTTAAACGATCAATAGGAAATTTACGTAAATAACTAAGTGACGAATAGCCCGTTCCAAAATCGTCAATCGAAATGCAAACACCAAGTTGCTTCAATTGTTGTAGTTTACGGATCGTATATTGTTCGTTAAATACAGCCACTCCTTCTGTAATTTCTAAATCGAGTTGGTTTGGGGACAAGTTCGTTTGTTGTAAAACGAAGTCAATATGTTCGACAAATTTTTCTTTTAAAAATTGTTTTGGTGAAATGTTGACGCTCATACGAAACGATCGCCCGATCTGTTCGTTCCATGCTTTCACTTGACGACATGCTTCTTCCATCACCCATTCACCAATCGCAATAATTTGCCCTGTTTCTTCGGCAATCGGGATGAACACACTTGGTGAAATCATACCGAGCTTTGGGTGAATCCAGCGAATGAGCGCCTCCATCCCAATTAATTCCCCTGTTTGCACATCAAATTGTGGTTGATAAAATAGCGTAAACTGTTTTTTTTCAATCGCTTCGTGAAGCGCAGTTTCAATAGTCGTTTTTTGTAAGATAACGCGATCCATTTCACCGTTAAAAAACTGATATTGGTTTTTCCCTTGTTCTTTGGCGCGATACATTGCCATATCAGCATGTTTCATTAACGTATCGCCCGTTTCCCCATCATACGGATACACCGCTACTCCTACGCTAAGCGATACACGCATATCTAAATGTTGAACAGCGATCGGTTGCTGACTGATAGAAACGATGTCATTGACAAAACGACGAAGCTCATCGATATGATGTAACGGTGTAAAAATTATTGTAAATTCATCACCGCCTTGTCGAGCGACAATGTCGGTCGGGCGAGCTTTTTCTTTTAATACCTTTCCAATGTGTACAATTAATTCATCCCCAATGTGATGTCCAAAATAGTCATTAATATGTTTAAAACGGTCAATGTCGATAAAAATGACAGCGAGACAACGTTGTTCATTTTTAGCACGAATAATCTCTCGCTCAAGCTTCGTGACGAATGCTCGCCGATTGAAAAGTCCTGTTAAAAAATCGTGATTTGCGGCATAAGCAAGTTGTTCGTTTACATATGTTAACTCCCTTGTTCGTGTCGCGACTTTCTGCTCTAAGTCGTCATTTAATATTTGAAGTCGTTGCAAAAGCTGTCGATTTTCTTGTAGCGTCATAAATTGACGAATGAAAATCAATCCGACCGCAAACACAAGACAGGCGATGACGATGCGATCGTCTGGGGAAATAAAAGGAGCACACATTAAAATAAGAAAACATACATACGGAAAAATGACTTTGATGACGGAAAGATGTTCTCTTTTTTGAAACAATAAATCTCCATCTTTGGCTCGATAGCCTGACAACCCGATCATAAGTACACTTAAAATCCATAACGGATCTAACCATGAATTGGATTCATAATGAAATTGCATCATTTGTACGAAATAAATAGTATCTGTAAATACAAAACATCCAACACCGACAATATTCCATAACCAAATGCGGCGAACGTTTGTTGCAAAAAGGAGAAACAAAAGTAAAAATAACATGACGAGATCAAGAAGTGGATAAGTAACTAAAATAGAAATGTATAACCCTTCTTCTTCCAAATAGGTAATTGGTTGAACAATGTATATCCAGCTATATGCCATAATGACACATGTCACAATGAGCGCATCCCATAATGACTGCCATATGACAACGGTTTTTTGCTGTTGCATCACGATATATACTAACGCTGCAATGCAGGCAAGAGAATATAAAATATAAAATACGTCTGCCCACCCTGGAAACGGTGGCTCTGTTTGTAACGCCCATTCATATATGCGATAAATCATTTCAGCAATAAAATAAAAAATTGCACCAGCGGTCATCCATTTCCAAAATACACGTTCATTTGTTTTTATACGAATGGACGCTCTCCATAATAAAAGAATTGAAAGAAATATGCCACCTAACGAAAAAAATGAGCCAACAATCACTTCTGTTTGTCCAGACATAATAAATAATGCCATGTAGTAAGCGATGATATATAAAAATACGATGACTTGCACTCGCATCCCTCCTTCTCTCACATCATATGCGCAAGAAAAAGAAACGAATAGGACAACTAGCCGAGCGCTTAAAAATGTGTTTTTTTTAGTTGTTTATTTAAAACAATGTTTAATATATTGGGAGCGCATTATTGTTCGTCAATTCATAATGCAAGGAATATAATTGTATTACAACAATAACAAGGAGTGATGTTCCATGCTTTTTGCTAAATATAAAAAACAGTTTCCGCCATTTCACTTAGACAGTAGAGAACCTATTGTACATACAACAAATGAAGTGAAAGCACGATTGTCTTACATGGGAGTGAAAGAAGGACATTTACAACTATTGCGGGAAATAAAACCGCTCGTTATGGAACATGTTGATGAGGCAGTCGAAGATGTGC
This sequence comes from Anoxybacillus mongoliensis, assembly GCF_014201515.1. GTDB lineage: Bacteria > Bacillota > Bacilli > Bacillales > Anoxybacillaceae > Anoxybacillus > Anoxybacillus mongoliensis. The sequence continues at coordinate 114,929 of NZ_JACHEQ010000008.1, read as the reverse complement.
TTAATCATTTATACTCGTTTTCACTATTGCAGTCAGTCGCACATGCAAAAACGACGCGGGAACGTTTAAAACAAGTATTTGTTGAATATGTTGACTCTCTCTTTTCAGCAACAATTAATGAAGATTATATTTCTTTTCGGAAACAGCTCGGTAGTAATCATCATAAACGTGGCTTACCAATCGAATGGATGATCGCAACATATGAAGCAATTGTAACAGCTCTGCTTCCACGCCTATTAACATATGCGGAACAGGAAGGGCGAATTGATCGGTGGACTCACATAATAACTGCTCTCTTTCATCTTATTAACTTTGACTCACAACTCATTATGAGTGCCTATATGGATGATCGAATGCAACAGTTGGAGCAACTAACTAAAAAACAAACCGCTACTCAATTACAATTACGTGGTATGGGTCAGCAGCTTGCCGCTTCAATTGAACAAACGGAGGCAGGGCTAAGTGAAGCCGGAGAAAAAGCAAGAAAAGTGAGAGAACAAACGGAAATGACGCAGAAAAGCAGTCAAAACTTATCTAGCCTTATGAACTCAACAGAACAACAAGTTGAACAAACGCGCAAAACATTCGATGAAGTGGTCGATAAAGTAAACGATGTACTTACGATTTTACAACAATTATCTAACTCATCTGAAAGTATACGTAATACGTCTTCTCAAATTCAAACGATTGCGGATCAAACAAATTTGCTCGCTTTAAACGCTGCAATTGAAGCGGCTCGAGCAGGAGAAGCAGGAAAAGGATTTGCTGTCGTTGCTGATGAAGTACGAAAACTAGCTGAACATACAAAACAAATGAGCACACACATCATTGAAGGAATAGAAACGAACTACCATCAAGTTGCAACCCTTGTCCACAAAATGAACGATATGAGTACAATGGCAAAAGAAGCTTCTAGTCAAGTTGAACAAACAAAAGGAGCAATGGTTGCTTCAAAAATGGAACTCGATCATCATACTCATCTGTTTCAAGAAAACCAACAACAAATCGACTATATTTTACGATCAATTGAAGAAATTCATCGCGTGATGAAACATTTATCTTCCTTGTCTATGCAATTAGTCGAACAAGCGGAATAAACAAGGGGTGCTTCTCCCCTTGTTTGTTGTTTATTTAGAACAATGTTTAATAAAAATAAGAAAGGCGTAAATGAAACGGTTCTCAACTAGGAAAACCGCTTCAATATGCGCGCAAGATTGCGGGCTTTCGTATATAAAAGAGAATGTGCGGATTGCATACATTGTTCTACGGTCATCGGTTTTGTTGCAATCGCATCACAGCTAACAAAATAATCATATAACTGTTCAAACCCATCACCGAGACTGCCGGACAATAAAAACGCAGGCACGTGATGTTGTTTCGCTAGCTGTCCTACGTAAAACGGAACTTTCCCGTACAACGTTTGTGCGTCACTTTGTCCTTCGCCCGTAATAACGATGCGCGCGCGTTTTATTTTTTCTTGCAGTTGCACCGTTTCCCCGACAAGTTTTGCTCCAGAAATGAGTTTTCCTCCAAGCAATAAAAAGGCAAAACCTAAACCGCCTGCCGCTCCAGCTCCCTGCTCATGTGCATATGAACGACCGATTCGCTGTTCGATTGTTTTTGCATACGTATGTAGCCATTTATCTAATGTGCGAACCGTTTCACGATCTGCCCCCTTTTGCCGTCCAAATACGTACGATGCCCCTCGTTCCCCATAAAGCGGATTATCGACATCACATGCAATGAGAAACTCGCTTTCGTATACACGCCGATCAACTGATGTCATATCAACATGGGCAATATGCGGTAAAGAAGACGGGATCGGAGGCAACGGTTCTCCTTTGGCATTCGTAAACGTCGCACCGAGCGCACATAACATCCCAAAACCACCGTCGTTTGTACTACTTCCGCCAAGTCCGATGACGAAACGGCGGTACCCCGCATGAAGCGCTGCCATAATCATTTCCCCAACACCATACGTAGTCGTGTGAAGCGGATTGCGCTTTTTCATTGGAACGAGCGGCAAACCGATGACTTGAGCGACTTCAATGACCGCTGTATCTTGAACAACACCATATGCCGCCTGCCTCGTTTCAAACAGCGGGCCGCGAACCGTTACGTATTGAACGGAACCGTTCATCGCAGAAACGATCGCTTCCATCGTTCCTTCTCCCCCGTCTGCCATCGGAACAGCGATGACTGTCGCTTCTGGATATTCACAGCGAAACGCTTCTTTAATGATGGTGCACACTTCACTCGCTAATAAACTTCCTTTAAATGAATCGGGTGCAATGACTACATTCATCCGCTCACCACCTTCTTTAATACATTTTTTCCGTCTTGTCGAACAAACACAACGGTCATAATCGTTCCACGTTCGCGCGAAAACGGCTCGCTTGTTACCATTCGTTCATAATCGCGATAAGGAGAACGATATAAATCAAATAAAAATGTTGTTTCATCCACCGAATCGATAAATGTAATTTTCGCAAACCATTCCCCGTTCACGTACGAAAGCGAAGGCCCGTCTTGTCGTTCAATCGAAATGAGCTTTTTTTCTTCACCCATTTCACAAAAAGCGACACCAACATCATCTCCTGCACAAAAACCAATCATCCGCTCTGGCGTTGTAAACGTCAACGTCTCTCCCTTCACTTGTACATCAATCGCTCGTTCATCGGCACAAATAAACATACCTTCCACATAAAATAACTGTTGGTCACCGCATTCCATAAGTCATTTCCTTTCTCGCTATGTTTCTTTCTCAATCATAATACAAGTGAAAATGTTTTCACAACATCGTCCCTTTTGTTAAAATGAGAGTATGCTTTACAACAAGGAGGAGTTATTATGTTAGAAAAACAGTTGCAAAAATATGCTGAACTCGCTGTACGTGTTGGGGTCAACATTCAACCTGGGCAAACGTTGTTTATTAGCGCGCCGCTACCGTCTGCTCCACTTGTACGCGAAATTGCTAAAAAAGCGTACGAAGCTGGGGCAAAACATGTGCATGTCGAGTGGAGCGATGAAGAAATTACGTACATAAAATTTAAACACGCACCAGAAGAAGCGCTTCATGAATACCCGACATGGCTTGCGAAAGGACGCGAGGAAGTCGCCGAAAAAGGTGGGGCGTTTTTAAGTATTTATGCACCGAATCCAGACTTATTAAAAGATATTGATCCTGCACGAGTAGCTGCAGCAACAAAAGCGGCAAGCATGGCGTTGCAACATTACCGTAGCCGCTTAATGGCCGATCATAACTGCTGGTCTTTAATTGCTGTGCCGACACCAGCATGGGCGAAAAAAGTATTTCCGAATATGGCTGAGAACGAAGCTATTGCAAAGTTATGGGACGTTATTTTCCAAGTGACTCGCGTCGACCAAGACGATCCGATTGCTGCATGGAAAGTGCACAATGAAAAATTAGCGCGCATTGTCGATTATTTAAACAACAAACAATATAAACAACTCATTTATGACGGACCAGGCACAAATTTAACTGTAGAACTTCCAGATGGACATATTTGGGCTGGTGGGGCAGCAAAAAGTACAGACGGCATTGTATTTAATCCAAATATGCCGACAGAAGAAGTGTTTACAATGCCGCATAAAGATGGAACGAACGGCGTTGTGCGCAATACAAAACCGCTGAACTACGGCGGAAATATTATTGACGGCTTTACGCTTACATTTAAAGATGGTAAAGTTGTCGATTTTACAGCAGAAGTTGGTTACGATACGTTGAAACATTTGCTTGATACAGATGAAGGTGCACGTCGATTAGGGGAAATTGCGCTCGTTCCGCATCGCTCGCCAATTTCACAATCAAATCTTGTGTTTTATAATACGTTATTTGATGAAAATGCTGCCTCGCATTTGGCGCTTGGCAAAGCGTATCCAACAAATATCGAAGGCGGGACAAATATGCGCACTGAAGAATTGCTTGCGCGTGGAGCAAACGATAGCTTAGTGCATGAAGATTTTATGATCGGTTCTCATGAATTAAACGTCGATGGGGTCACAAAAGATGGTGTGCGCGAACCGATTATGCGAAATGGTGAATGGGTGATTTCTATTTAAAGATGTTGCGGCGTTTGTCCGCAACATTTTTTTTCATTCGCATATATTGGCAAAGAGAGGAGGAGCGAGGGATGATCAAACAATTTATTGCCAACAGCGGGATACTTATTGCTGGTTTTTATTTAATTAGCAAATTTTTCCCATCAAATATTCATAAACAATCCCCTTTCCATATGCGCCTATTTGCAGGGGCCTTTTGCGGTTTGCTAAGCATTGTACTTATGTTTTTTTCGATTCCACTCGGACATGGAGTCATTGCTGATTTGCGCCACGTTCCACTCATTGTCGTCAGCTACTACGGCGGCATGCCAAGCGCACTGACGGCAGGGATCATTATGGGAGCAGGACGATTTTTATTCGGCAATACGTTTGCGTCAATCGTTTCTTTTTTTATTTCTCTTGCGATTGCAATCGGCTGTGGACTAATAAGTCGTTGGATGAAACGAAACATCGCAGTAACAACGTTTTGGATGAACGTTTACAGCATGTGTTTCATTTCGTTTGCCTTATTCATTAATATTCCAGATCGCCACATGTACACCGAAACACTATTTGTTTTTTGGCCTGTCTCCTTCTTCGCTACGTATATAGCCGCGAACATTTGTAAAGATATTCGTCAATCAAAAGACTTATTGCAACATTATAAAGCATGGGCAACGACCGATTTTTTAACGGGGCTTTATAATGTGCGTCAGTTTCATACCGTATTAAATGAAAAAATGGCACAAGTCAAGCAGCAAAACAGCTGTTTAGCGCTTATTTTATTTGATATTGATCGCTTTAAATCAGTAAATGACGTGTACGGACATGATGGTGGAGATGTCATTTTACGTCATCTTGGTGAACTCATTCGCTCGCTCGTTCCGAAAAACGCCCTAGCCTTTCGCAATGGTGGTGAGGAATTTTCCATCCTATTTACAAGTTGCGAACATGAAGCAGTAACATTTGCCGAGCATGTTCGAACAACGATTGAGCGTCATCCATTTGTCGTGCAAAAACAAACGGTGCATATTACAGTTTCTATCGGCATTTCACTTTTCCCGACGCTTGCAACAAATGAAACGGAGCTATTTAAACAAGCAGATATTGCTTTATATGAAGCAAAACAACAAGGGAGAAATCGCACGGTTGTATATAAAAAAGGAACACTTGCATGAAATGCCAAACTATACGACAATAAAAGTAAAAACAATTAAAGGAGCGAAAAATATGAAACAACGATCGAAGTTATTCATTAGCATCGTTGCAACTTTCACATTGCTCTCTGCTTGCAACGAACAAACAACTGCCCCAGCAAAGCAGCCTGTTGCAAATAAAGAGCAACAAAAAAAACAAGCCCCGCTTGAATTGACACCTGTTGAAAGTACGAATCAACCGTTTACCATTTCATTATTACCAAAGTTTAGTTTAGAAGCAGAAGAACCAGGAAAAGATGTCGTCATGCATGAAAGCGAGCAAGAACAATGGATGCGCATTGAACTTTTGCCGAAAGATGCGAAAGATCAAATGGAAACGTACGCCAAAGAACGGGCCACGGCCGTCTCCGAGCAAGCTACACCGTTTGAAGGAACGTTGCCGTTTGAAGACGCCATCGTATATGAAGCCCCGGTCGATGACAGTGTCGTTTATATTATTGGCATAACCGGAGACGCTCCGATGTTTTTAACCGTGTTTACGAAAAAAGAAGATAACTGGCTTGACCAGTTTATGACGATGGCAAAAACAATTAAACGTACGGCAACGATCGAAAATGAAACGAGCGAACAACCGAACGAATCATTTTACACATATAAAAGTGGCAACCAACCGTTTCAAGCAAATATTTTAGACGGTTATCAGGCAGAAGCGGTTGAACCAGGCAAAGATATGATTTTTCTTGATGAAGAAAAGTCATCGATGACGGTCGAACTCATTGATGAAGGTGCAGATTGGTCACTTATCGCGGAACAAGCCGAACAATATGTAAAAGCGAGCAGTAAAGACGGGACGGTCGAAAAAATAACGTGGACAAAAGGAACGCGTTTGAACGGTGCGGATGTATATAAAAGCACCATTGCAGATGGCGAAGTATATGTATTCGTTGTAAAAAACGGAACACCGATGCGATTGACTATTTTTGTCCAACAAACAGATGAGCTAGACCCGTTTTTACAAATGGCAGAAACGATTGAACGTATTGACTAAGGAGGGATTTTTTTGGAACTGTTAGAAGCGTATCGATCATTATGGTCAAACCGTTCGCTACCCGCAACGGAAAATGAAGCTGAAAAAGTGTTAATCGATGCGATTCGGCGCGATTTATTAGATGAAATGACACATCCGCGTTTGAGAAAATCACCTTACGAAAAATTTTCATGGGCGATCAAGCGCATTGCGTCATCATCGCTTGATGCCAAACAACAATACGAACTCGTTCGTTTATACGTACAACAGCTCGAAAACTTGCCTTCTCGCTAAGGCAAGTTTTTTGTATAACATCCCGTCATTTGCACAAAATACGTAGCGAATACTACACGAGGAGGTTTTACGATGGATCCGTTTCGTTCATTAGATGTTATGCGACGGGATATAGAACGTATGTTTTCTAACTTCCCTTCGCTTTTCTCGCACGTAGATGATGTGTTTCGTATGCCTCGCGTCGATGTGCATGAAAATGAAAAAGAAATGATCGTAACATGTGATATTCCAGGGCTAGAACGAAAAGAAGACGTCGATATTCATATTGATCATCAAACGTTATCCATTAGTGGGCACGTGCGCCGACAACATGACGTGCACGATGAACATATGCATCGACAAGAGCGGTTTTATGGGCGATTTCATCGTACAATTCCGCTTCCTTCCCCTGCTACGCATGAACATGTACAAGCATCCTATAAAAATGGTGTACTTGAAATTCGCATTCCGAAAGCACAAGCGGACGACAAAAAACGAATTGACATACAATTCCATTGACACCGGCCATATCGCCGGTGTTTTTTTGAAACTTTCTTTTTTGTTACACGTATATATACACGAGGTGAGCGGTATGGATGACAAATCGTTTTTAATGGTATTTGGCGCATGGACGAATCAAACAATGATCGCTGATATTGCTGAAACAGGGGCGATGTTTTACCGAAAACGACGCATTATGGAAAAAGTAAAAGAAATAGAAAAGGCGGAGAATCCCGCCTAATAACTATGCTTCGTCACACGGAATGACCGCATCATGAAGCGCAACGTTTACTTGTTGTTCGTATTTATTTCGCTCTTCTTCTGTCCAATGAAAATACGATTGCATGAATGTAACGACATCTTCTTTTAGCTGTTGGACGGAATGAATGTCGAAAAAGAGAGCACCGGTACGTCGAATGAAAAAGTCAAGCGGTGTTAACGTCATTTCATATTCAAGCGCATATAAACACATCACATACCAATCGATCGGAAGCGATGTTTGATTGCGGTCGTACGTACGAGCTAAAGCAAATAAATGATCAACATTCGTACCATATCGTTGCACAAGCCGTTTCGCTTGTTGTTCAGTTAAGCCGTAAGCCGTTCCTTCGGCTATTTTTTCAGACATAAATGTATACCATTGGCTCGCTCCTCCAACGTCACCCCCAGAAATAGGCAAATGTTTCGTTTGGCAAGGTGGATACGCTCCACCCAGCTGTTTAGCAATCAAATCAACGACCGTTTCCGCCATTTTTCGATACCCAGTTAACTTTCCACCTGCAATTGTAATAAGGCCGGAAGGAGATTGCCAAATTTCATCTTTTCGAGAAATCTCTGACGGATCTTTTCCTTCTTCGTAAATTAAAGGGCGTAAACCAGCCCAACTCGATTCAATGTGCTGTTCCGTAACATGAACGGAAGGAAACATGTAATGAATGGCGCGCAATAAATAGTCGCGATCATCACTTGTCATTTTCGGATGAGCACGATCGCTGTCATAAAACGTATCTGTCGTGCCAACGTACGTCTTTCCTTCGCGTGGAATCGCAAACACCATGCGACCGTCAGGCGTATCAAAATATACCGCTTGTTTAAGCGGAAAATGTGCTTGGTCAATGACAATGTGCACACCTTTTGTTAAACGTAATTTTTTTCCGACATTTGAGCCGTCTTTTTCACGAAGGATATCGACCCATGGACCTGCCGCATTCACTATTTTTTTTGCATATATTGTAAACGTTCGCCCTGTGATTTGCTCACGACATGTCACACCTTTGACAAAACCGTTTTCGTCGTACAAAAACGATTCCGCCTGCACATAGTTCACCGCGTGTGCTCCACATTCTACCGCTTTTTTCACCACTTCAATCGTCAGTCTCGCATCATCTGTTCGATATTCAACATAATAGCCACCACCGAGCAATCCATCTCGTTTAATTAACGGTTCTTTTTGTAGCGTTTCATCTGCTGATAACATCGTTCGTCGTTCTTCTTTTTTGACGCGAGCTAAATGATCGTACACCCATAGCCCGATCGATGTGCTCCATCTGCCGAACGTGCCACCGCGATGAATCGGCAATAACATCCATTCCGGAGTTGTCACGTGCGGACCATTTTCATATACGATTGCTCGCTCTTTTCCTACTTCTGCGACCATTTTTACTTCGAAATGTTTTAAATAACGTAATCCGCCATGAACGAGCTTCGTTGAACGGCTTGACGTACCTGCCGCGAAATCTTGCATCTCAACAAGCGCTGTTTTCATTCCGCGCGTCGTCGCGTCGAGCGCAATGCCACAACCGGTAATTCCCCCACCAATGACGAGCACATCATACGTCGTTTTGCCCATTTTCTCAATCATTTGCAACCGTTGTTTTGCTGAAAACATAACTATTCCCCCTTGCAAAAACAAAAAGAGACCAAAACAGGCACAATAAGTTTTTGCTTATTATGCATGTATGGTCTCTCTTCGTCTCTTGACATGTATGAACTTTAGTTTCATTGTATCATATGCGTGGAAAAAGGCAACTGTTTTGCACAAAAAGCCATTTGATGGCTGAACGTGGCTTGCATAAGCTAATATTCATTCCTTTTTCTTTATATTTGTTTACAATCTGTCTCGCGTTTGGCCGCTTGTTTTCCTTTCTTTTTCTTTGCACGCGATCTCTTCCTTTCTCATCTCTTTTACATATTTACGAATGACAACATAAAAAGTTTCGCGCACGATTTACTTTTTTCCTGCATATATTACGAACAAACGTATGTCATAAGGAGTGAATGCTGATGAAAAAAGATTTGTCTCATATGCTCGATTCGTTTTTTGATGATCGGTCGTTAAAAAAAATGTTGCATGCGCTTGATGAGTATGTTCATCGTACATTTTCACCTGTTTATATTCCGATTGATGTGCGTGAAACAAATGAAGAATACATCATCATTGCCCGTATTCCAAACGCAAAACGTGACAGTATTCATTTACAGTTCATAGATGATACACGCCTGTTATTGTCGGTCGTTTACGATGAACAGACAGAAACAATTGATGATGAAAACAAAATTGTTCATCGCCAACGGACATATGAACGAGCGACGAAATCTATTTTTCTCCCTTATCCTGTGAGTGAATCAGACATTCACGCATCATTTCAAGACGGCAAGCTAATCATTCGTCTCCCACAGAAAAAAACATTTATCCCAATTGAATAACGATACGAAAAAAACGCAAACGTTACAATTTAAACGTTTGCGTTAATCCTTTTACAAGCCCGCTCATTTGGTTCATGACTTGCACCGCCTGCCCCATCGTATTCATCATTTTTGTTATATCATACGTTCCTTCTTTTGTTTTAAACTGCTCAAGCAAGCTTGGCGGTTTTGGGAACGGAGACATCGGCGGTACAAAAGGAGAAGCCGCTGGCGGAGCGAATGGGGACATCGATGGTGCAACTGGCGGAACGACTGGCTGGGTTGGAAACGAAGTCGGCTGAGAATAGTGTTGAGAATAGTATGGATAATAATGAACAGGTGGAATATGTGGCATTTGCATGGTAGACCATGGTTGATACATAGCTTCTCATCTCCTTTCATTACATCGTATTCGCTTTGAGCGGAATGGTTCGTGACTAATCATGTCAATCGATGTCGGAATTCTCAATTTTTTGAATTTAACATGTTGTCTTTTTTTATGTTATGATAAGTGCAAAAGGGGGAGGGAATAATTATGACAATTATTGAATTAAAAAACAAGTTTATTGCAACAAAACAATATGAGCCAATTGATGCAAACGAATTGCTTGATTTTGCGCGTCAATTGTATTTGCGCAATGAGTTGCCACTTGGCGTGTATCGCCATCTCGTGCGCGATTTAGAAGCGCTCGGTGCTTACAAACCTGATGATGAGCGTATCGAGCAATATTCGGGAAGTGCTGAATGATTTGTCCCCTCTTGTGCCATGCTAAGTGGGACGTTAGCATGACAAAAGGAGGCATCGGAAAATGGGTCGTGGTGTTCATTTTCACCATAAGAAAAAAGGTCATGAAAGCAAAAAGCCAAAACATGGCGAATTGGCGTCGTCGAAACAACGTGAAGTCGTGGACTACGCCATCGATACAGTAGGAAATGAAGAACATCGCCCGGTGACGATTGAACGGGTAAAAGAATAAAAGGTGGCGAATCACGCCACCTTTTTTATATCGCTGGAGCAAACGTATATGTTTCTTTTTTTTCGATTTGTCGTTCCATGTTGTCGAGTTGGCGTTCGATGTCTTGTAAACTGTCTTGTTGCATATCGTAATGTGTAGCCATTTGTTCTGCCGTACGCTCTTTTAATTTATTTTCCAACTGTTCAATGTCGTCTAATAACTGTTGTAACTGCATTTGAATATGTTCCATCCTCCAACTCCCCTTTCGACCTTTGCCATACACATTCGCCATCCATCTTCTCCTCCCTTCTCACTTGACAAAACTAGAAGAAATTCGGCAAACAAAGTGTTGTGCGTACAAAATTCGACAAATCGATGCGTATGTTTTTGACATGATCGGTCAAAATAAAAAGATGAAAGGGGGCATTCTGATGGCCAAAAAAGAACAAAAGAAAAAACAAAAGCCGAAGCAAGAAGAAACGACAGGTTTTGGCGACAAAAAACTAGAAGGTCCAGACCGTCCTTCTACATAAGAAAAGCGGGCGAATATGCTCGCTTTTTCTAATTTTCATGAAAATGACGAACTGCTGAAACATATGGTATAATGATGAACATTCAAGGGGGGATGATATGTTGAAATATCCGAATGGGCGACCGTATAAAAAAAAAGAAAATGAACAGACGTTGCGCACTTCCGCTGCCGATACGTATGGAAATCGAGGAATGACGCTAGAGGCAGATTTAAACGAAACAAACGCCTATTACTTGGCTCAAAGTATTGCCGTTATTCATAAAAAGCCGACACCAGTACAAATTGTGCGCGTCGATTATCCGAAACGAAGTGCCGCAGTCATTAAAGAAGCGTATTTTAAACAACCGTCCACAACAGACTATAACGGCGTATACCGTGGGAAATATATTGATTTTGAAGCGAAGGAAACACGAAATCGCACATCGTTTCCGCTTCAAAATTTTCACGAACATCAAATTGAACATATGAAACAAGTGTTAGCCCACGGAGCGATTTGCTTCGTGATTTTGCGTTTTACGACATTTGATGAAACGTATTTATTGGACGCACATCACCTCCTTGAATATTGGGAGCGAAAACGACAAGGTGGTCGCAAATCGATAACAAAAGCGGAAATTGAACGACATGGTTATCTCATTCCGCTTGGCTATCACCCACGAATCGATTATATTCAAATTGTGGACAAACTATATTTTTAGAATAGGAGGAACGATATGGAGAACTATCGTTCACGAACTGAACGAAAACAAGCGGAACAAAAAAAACAACGTCCACGTAAGCGAGGGCGTTCAATGATGAAAAAAATTGTGCTTATTATGTTGCTTATCATGACTATTGGTATGTTTTCTGGTGTAGCAGCGTTTGCATGGATGATTAAGGATGCACCGCCACTTGATGAAACGTTGTTGCGAGATCCTTTAGCTTCAATCGTTTACGACGTCAACGGGCAAAAAGTAGTAGAACTCGGTCAACAAAAACGTATTTACGTATCGTATAACGATATTCCAAAAGTGCTTGAAGAAGCGGTGCTGGCTACGGAAGATGCTCGTTTTTACAAACATCATGGGTTTGATATTGTGCGCTTTTTTGGTGCTGTTTTAGCAAACATTCGGGAAGGATTTGGTGCTGAAGGTGGAAGTACAATTACGCAACAAGTGGTCAAACTTTCCTTTTTAACACCTGAAAAAACGTTAAAACGAAAAGTGCAAGAGTTATGGCTTGCCATTCGGTTAGAGCAAAAATACTCAAAACATGAAATTTTAGAAATGTATTTAAACAAAATTTATTACTCAAACCGAGCGTACGGTGTTGCGAAAGCGGCGGAAACATACTTCGGCAAAAGCGATTTATCGCAATTGACGCTACCAGAAGCAGCATTGCTTGCCGGCATTCCGCAAAGTCCAAACAATTATAACCCGTTTACGCATCCTGAAGCAGCAGAAAAGCGTCGCAACACAGTATTGTCGCTGATGGCTAAACATGGGTTTATTTCGAAAGAAGAAGCAGAAGAAGCAAAAAAAGTACCTGTACAATCGCTATTAACGGAAAATAAACAACAAAGCGATATTCCATACGATTCATTTATTGATCAAGTGATCGATGAAGTGACAGAAAAAACAGGACTTGATGTGTTTACTGCCGGACTGCAAATTTATACAACGTTAGATCCGAACGCCCAGTCATACGTTGAGGAATTACTCAATTCCGACGAGGTCATTCGCACAAACAAGGCTGATTTCCAAGCTGGTATTGCTCTAGTCGATACAAAAACTGGCGAAATTCGGGCACTTGGTGGCGGACGTAAAAAAGAAGAAGGAGTCACGTTTGGATTTAACTATGCTACAGATACACGGAAACAGCCCGGCTCAACGATTAAGCCGATTGTCGATTACGGTCCTGCGATCGAATATTTAAAATGGTCGACATACCATCAATTAAAAGATGAACCGTATCAATACTCGGACGGAACACCAATTAAAAACTGGGACGGCAAATACGAAGGACAAATGTCGATGCGCACAGCGCTTGCTCGTTCTCGAAACATTCCAGCGCTAAAAGCGCTCCAAGAAGTCGGCTTAGAACGCGCAAAGCAATTTGCTAATAAACTTGGCATGGGCTTTGAAGAAATGCACGAAGCATATGCGGTCGGTGGGGTCGATAAAGGCGTATCTCCACTTCAAATGGCCGGTGCATATAGCGCATTCGGAAACGGTGGCATTTATATTGAACCGCATGCTGTAAAAAAAGTCGTATTCCCAGATGGGACAGAAATGGATCTTCGTCCAGAGCCAAAAGTAGCAATGAAAGATTATACCGCGTTTATGATTACCGATATGTTAAAAACGGTCGTCCAGTCAGGGACAGGAACAGCTGCGAACGTACCAGGACTTCATATTGCTGGAAAAACTGGAACGACAAACTATGATGAAAAAGATCGTCGTAAGTACGGCCTCTCAAAAGGAGCCGTGCCTGACAGCTGGTTCGTCGGCTATACGCCAAATTATACAGCGGCGATTTGGACCGGATTTAGCAAAAAAAGTAGCGAAGCGTATTTATCAAAATATGAACAACAATATGCGAAGCAATTGTTTAAACGTGTCATTTCCCACGTAGACGATGGTAGCGGGGGCGATTTTAAACAGCCGAAAAGCGTTGTTCAACTCGCAGTAAAAAAAGGAACGAATCCGCCAAAACTAGCGAATGAACATACACCAAAAAGTGAAATTACGTACGAATATTTCGTGCGCGGTTATGAAGAGCCAACGGAAGTGGCTGAAGATAAACCGGAAGTGGTTGAACCAGTAAAAGACTTACGGGCACAATACGATCCAGCGACACAAACGATTTCGTTGTCGTGGTCGTACACGATCGATCCTGAAAAAGATGTGTCGTTTGAAGTGCGGCAAACGGTAGATGGTCGTAAGCCAACCGTCATTGCTAAAACGAAAGATTCGCAGCTGACCGTTGATGCGAAAGAAGGCTCGGTGTACTTGTTTGAAGTATATGCCGTCGCAGCAGATGGCACAACAAGCGCACCAACTACAGCGCTTGTGCAAATTCCGAAAAAAGAACCGGAGCAACCAACAGAAAATGAGACACCGGGACAACCGGGAAACGGAGAATCCCCGGAGACGCCAACAAATCCGACCGAGCCAAATCCAAACAATCCGGGGACACCGACAAACCCGACCGAGCCAAACCCAAACAATCCGGGGACACCAACAAACCCGACAAATCCAACAAACCCAAATAACAATTCATCAACAAATTCGTCGGGAACGAACAATCAACAACGAAATGGAAACAATGACGGGGCAACAAATCGGCAATAATAATGACAAAAGAGACTGAGTGCAATCCTCAGTCTCTTTTTTGTTGAGCCATTTGTTTATAAAATAGCTTCATGAGTTCGGTAAATAGTTCATCTAATTGGACGAAAGAATGGTGAAGAGTAGGGCGGACGAAAATAAACGAAAGCCGATCCACAACATTTAACGGACGAAGCGGAAGCGACTGAACTTCCTTTTCCCATTCGTATACGTTGCTTACTGCTCGTTCATTGAGCCAATGTAGCGCACATAAAAAGTAGCTAATCCCTCGAACCATTCCGTCTTTTGCTTTGTTCCCTTGACGAGTTGCAAACAACGGAGCTAGTTCATGTTTTTCTTCCTCCCAAAGTTTAAATATAGCAGGAAGAGACTGCTCTTTTCGTTGCCACGCTTTCTCCTGTTGTGTCATATCGTAGTAAAATGGCACATGCTTCATCATCATCGGAAACGGCTGGAACGTAGAAACGTCCATTGTATCGGTCGTAAAAAAAAGCGGATGTTGAAACGTTTTTGGAATGATCATTTACATCTTCCCCTTCATCCGTTTTTTTCCTTCTCGACAGAGATGAAGCAGTGGACAAACGTCACATTTCGGTGATTGTGCTTTACAATGATAGCGTCCAAAAAAAATAAGGCGATGATGGGTCACCGACCATTCTTCTTTCGGAATTTTTTTCATTAGCGTTTCTTCTACTTCTAACACAGAATCTTTCCAACGACAAATGCCAAGCCGTTTACTCACTCGTTCGACATGCGTATCGACAGCAATCGCAGGAACGCCGAATGCAACAGATATGACAACGTTCGCTGTTTTCCGTCCTACACCTGGAAGCTTCATTAGTTCATCGCGACTTTTTGGCACTTCCCCGTTATATTGCTCGATTAATATACGACATAGTTGCTGAATGTTTTTTGCTTTATTGCGATATAGTCCGATCGAACGTATGTCTTGTTGGAGCTCTTCTAGTGGAACAGACACGTAATCTTCTGGTGTTTTATATTTCTCAAATAGTTGCTTCGTCACTTTATTGACGAGCGCATCGGTACATTGTGCCGATAAAACAACAGCGATTAATAGTTCAAACGGATTGCGATGAACGAGCTCACAATGAGCGTTTGGAAACATGTTTGCGATCTCATCTAAACAGTAGCGAATTTGTTGCTTCGTGAACATGTAACCATCCTTTCTACGACTGTTCAAGCCAATTATAAATCGGAACGGTTGGTTTATATGGCTGCTCTTGCTTCACTTGGTTTTTACGAAACTTTTTGGCATGTTGTTGCGCTTGTTCAATTGTTTTAATTCCATTCTTTTTCCATTCAAACAAAATGCGATCGATGTAGCGGAAATTTAATTTTCCTGATAATACCGCCTCGCGTAGCGCCGCTTTAATGATTACAGGGTCGTGTTCGTCTTGATCCATCCACATCGCTAGCGTCTCACATTCCATTGGGGAAAGCGGGCGACCGAATTCATGTTCAAAAACGGTGTACAATTGTTCCTCTTGCTGTTCCTCTTGTTTTCGATCCTGAAAGACGGTGCGAATAAGCTTTTCCCAAAGCGGATCAAGCGAATAACATTCGCTATGAATGTTGTTATCCATTCGCTCTTCAATAGCCAAAAATCCCTTTTGTACAAGCTTTCGCAGTTGTTGCATGCACATTTCAGAAGAAATGGTCATGCGTGCAGCAATTTCATCTGGAGTTGGAAATGAAGTTCCTTGTTCAAGAAAAGAATGAATGTGCAACAATAACATAAACTCTGTTTCATTTAATCCAAGCGTTTTATAGTTCGTTAATAATAACCGTGGAATGGCCACGCTTCCTTCACGAAAAAAGCGAATCATTTCATTATCCATGTCAAACACCTCACGCCCTATTATATCATAAAACAAATCCCCCATGTGAACACGGGGGATTTCGTCATTATGGATATAAACGATTGAGTAAACGTGGAAACGGAATCGTTTCACGAACGTGTTCAACACCACAAATCCAGGCGATGGTCCGCTCAAGCCCTAGTCCGAAACCTGAATGTGGCACAGAACCGTATTGACGAAGCTCTAAATACCATTTATATGCATCAAGCGACAATTGATGTTCTTCTAACCGTTGTTTTAATAAATCGTAGTCATGAATGCGCTCTGAACCGCCAATAATTTCGCCGTATCCTTCTGGAGCGATTAAGTCAGCGCAAAGAACGACTTCTGGACGGTTTGGATCTGGCTGCATATAAAACGGCTTTAATGTCGTTGGATAATGTGTAATAAATACCGGTTTATCAAAACTTTCCGCAATGGCTGTTTCATGTGGCGCACCGAAGTCATCGCCCCATTGAATGTCGTTAAATCCTTTCTCATGAAGAAGCTGAATCGCTTCATCATACGTAATGCGCGCAAATGGCGGCTTGACATTTTCGAGCTTAGACGTATCACGACCGAGCGTTTTGAGCTCTAGTTGGCAATTTTTCAATACTGACTGCACAATATGAGAAACGTATTGTTCTTGTACTTGTAAGTTATCTTCAAATTGATAAAAAGCCATCTCCGGCTCAATCATCCAAAACTCAATTAAATGACGGCGCGTTTTTGATTTTTCCGCACGGAACGTTGGACCGAACGAAAATACTTTGCCAAGTGCCATCGCTGCTGCTTCCATATATAGCTGACCACTTTGTGAAAGATACGCATCTTCATCAAAATATTTCGTATGGAACAATTCTGTCGTTCCTTCTGGCGCGCTTCCTGTTAAAATTGGCGGATCCACTTTCACAAAGCCGTTTTCATTGAAAAATTCATATGTGGCCCGAATGACTTCGTTACGAATTTTCATAATCGCATGTTGGCGCTTCGAGCGAAGCCATAAATGGCGATGATCCATTAAAAATTCAATACCGTGTTCTTTTGGTGTAATTGGATAATCAACAGCCATATGAATAAGTTCAATGTTTGTGACAGATAGCTCATATCCAAACGGTGAACGATTATCTTCGCGCACAACACCTGTGACATATAGTGAACTTTCTTGTGTTATGCTTTTTGCTGATTGAAATACGTCTTCACTTACTTGCGCTTTTTCTACAACTCCTTGAATAAAGCCTGTGCCATCGCGCAGTTGTAAAAAAGCGATTTTTCCACTTGATCGTTTATTCGCAAGCCAAGCGCCAATCGTTACTTCTTGTCCTACATATTTATGTACTTCTGCAATCGTCGTTTTCACAAAAATTCCCTCCAAAGACGTTCAACTGTTATGTACATCATCAATATTATACATTTCGACAAAAAAACGCAAGATGATCGTTCTTACACTCAAAGAAAAGGCTAGTCATATCGACTAGCCGCGCGTTTTTTCACTAATAAACGTTTCGATACGATCGAGCGCCTGATGAAGTAACTCAAGCGATGTCGCATATGATAAGCGCACGTTGTTTGGTGCACCAAATCCTGAACCAGGCACAAGTGCGACTTTCGCCTCTTCAAGCAACGCTTCGACAAACGCATCGACATTTTCGTATCCAGTCATCGTTGCCGCTTGTTTTGCATTTGGGAACAAATAAAACGCACCTTGTGGCTTCACGCATGAAAACCCTGGGATTTGAATAAGGCGATCGTAAATAATATTTAATCGTTCTTCAAACGCTTGACGCATTTGTTCAACTGGCTCTTGGGATCCGCTATATGCCGCAATGGCAGCGTATTGAGCAATCGATGTTGGGTTTGACGTACTATGGCTCGCTAAATCTGTCATGGCGCGAATGATATCGGCATCCCCTGCTGCATAACCGATGCGCCATCCTGTCATGGAATGTGATTTGGACACCCCGTTAATGATGATCGTTTGTTTTTTCAATTCCGGTGAGAGCTGAGCAATCGAAACATGTTCATGTCCACCGTAAACGAGTTTTTCATAAATTTCATCAGAAACAATCAACACATCGTGGGCTAAACATACTTCACCGAGCGCCCGTAACTCTTCTTTCGTGTAAATGACGCCCGTTGGATTACTTGGAGAGTTAATAATGACCGCTTTCGTGCGATTTGTAATCGCCTGTTTGAGTTGCTCCGGTGTTATTTTGAACTCATTTTCTTCAAGTCCTTCAACATATACCGGTACGCCTCCTGCTAGTTTCACTTGTTCCGGATAGCTCACCCAATACGGCGTTGGAATAATGACTTCGTCGCCTTCATCTAAAATGACTTGAAATAGCGTGTAAAGCGCATGCTTCGCCCCGACACATACGATAATTTCTGACGGTTTATAGTCAAGTTGTTGGTCTTGCTGAAATTTTTTAATAATCTCTTGCTTGAGTGTTGCTAACCCACCAGATGGCGTATATTTTGTATGGCCGTCATACATCGCTTTTACAGCGGCTTCCATAATATGTTGGGGCGTATTAAAATCTGGTTCGCCAGCGCCAAGTCCAATGACATCGTGCCCTGCTGCTTTTAATTCTTTTGCTTTCGCTGTAATGGCAAGCGTTGATGACGGCGTTAATGATGCAACGCGTTTCGCTAACTTCATGAATCCTTCCCCCTCGCAAAATGATATCTTTTCAAAAAGGTCCCGTCTTCAAAACGAACGTAATAAAACGAATAACGGTCTCGTTCGTCAATATATGTAATTTCCCATAGCGGGACCCCTTTTTCCATTCCTAATTTCACTGAAACAACTTCTTTCGGATGATAAGGTTTAATAGACGATTGCGCTTGTTGTTTCGTAATGCCTTCTGAAGCTTTTCGAACATCAACCACTCTTCCTTTTTCCGTCACCCACGCAATCATTTGTTCATCTTTATCATTTTTGCCTATGACGATGATGTATACGTCACTACCTCGATACGTATATACATCAGTTATATGGATAATCCCTTTTTTCTCCGCCTGTTTCATCGCACGTTGTTCGCTTTCGTTTTTAGACGATATCGCATCGCTATATGCGTCGATATATAGGAATAAAGCAGCGAACAACACACATACGAAGGCAATGACTATTTTTTTCACATTCATCCCTTCTTACGTTCGATAAATCGTAAACACAGCCTTTTCCTTATTTTCTTCATCAAGCGCTAGTCCGAACATTAAATCTTTTTCTTTTAATGTTCGGTTCAAACAATCAACAATTTTGTATAAGTCCGATGAGTATTCAACCTTTACAGTTGCTAATACTTCGATTTTACTCTCCACGATCCGATCCTCCATGTGCACAAATTTTGTTACTTATATCGTTTGTCATGAACGGAAACAATACAATTACACACCGATTTCGGTGTATAAACATCTTCATTGTAGCAACGATTTCCTACATTGGTCAATTTGAATTAAAAAATTTCCTATCGTACACACCGCGGGCCGAATGTTGGCCCTTTTTTAAAATGTCATGACATCGTATTCCTCTAAGTTGCATTTCACTACAATCACACCAAAACGATTTGTCTCATAACAATCGATCCACGCCGCGTACAACCGCTCAAGCAACCGTTCACTCGGCCAGCTGCCGTGCTTTTTGAAAATGATTGCTACTTGTGGGTCGACATGTTTTAAAAAAGACGTCCGCGGATAGTCATTTATACCGAAATGGGCAATTTTTAATATGTTTACATCATGAAGCGGCATGGTCATCAATGTTCGCTCGACATCATTGTCAGCATGCGCCATATATAAAAGGCGGAGCTGACCGTATTGAAGGGACATCGTTACATCTCCATCGGCTATATAGAGTGGCTGTATGCGAAAATGCGGAAAAGGTTCATATACTTTTTGTTCTTTCCATTCATTCACTATTTTCGGACCATACGTTTGTTCAATCCATTTGACATTGCCGACATATTCTTGATCATCACTCGTTAGCAAAAGTTCATCGATTTCGGCAATATGGAAATGCTCAAACCATCTTTTTAGTTCTCGCTCCGTATGCGGTGCCCCTGTATTTAACAATACCGTTTTTCCGCTTGCATGTTTAAATAACGTCGCTTCTCCGTTGCTAAGTGGCAAAAACATAATGGCCATTTCCTCTTCTTCAAGCATCATATCAATTTTTTGAATGTGCTCTCCTGCCGTTGAAGGATGCATGAAACTACTTAATACAAAAAAGAATAGCATCCATTGCAAAATGTTCACTCCCTTCATCTACATCTTTTATCTTTCACTGATAAAGGGAATTTTATAGCCACTCATTAACATGTTGTAAAAGTTCGGCAAGCGGCGCATGATATACCCGAATAGGTGGAAGAGATTGCAAAAAATATTTACTGTACGATGCTGTTAACAATCGCTGATCTAAAACGAAAATCATTCCTCGATCTTCTTTTGTACGAATTAATCGTCCAAATCCTTGTTTAAAGCGCAAAATCGCTTGTGGCAACGATAAATCGTAAAACGGATTGCCTCCTTTGGCGCGAATATAATCGCTTTTTGCTTCCATGACCGGATCATCTGGTGGAGCAAATGGTAGCCGAACAATGACGACGCATGTCACTTCATTTCCAGGGAGGTCTACCCCTTCCCAAAAGCTACTTGTGCCAAATAAAATCGCTTGTTCAAATTGCTGAAAATGGCGCGTTAACTTCGCTGCATTACCTCCACTTACTCCTTGAGCAAGTAATACAAATGATTGCTCGTCATTGAGCTGTTTTACGAAGGTATACGTTTGTTTCAATAGCTCATATGACGTAAACAATACAAGCATGCGCCCTTTTGTATGTTCAGCGATACGAATAATTTGCTGAGCGGCATGTTCAGCATATTGTTCAACTGCAACCGCAGGAAACGTTGGCAAGTCTGTTGGCACCATCAGTGCGGCTTGTTTTTCATACGAAAATGGTGACGGAATGATGCGTGTAAACGGATAAAAATCATCAAGACCAAGCCGAGCAATCATAAACGAGAAACGATTGTTTGTCGTTAACGTTGCTGAAGTTAAAATAACACTCCGCTTACGTGAAAATAATTGCTCAGCAAAAAAATGGGCTAAATCGAGCGGCTGTGAAATGACTGTGATCGCATTTACAGCGGCTTTCGCATCTACTTCTAGCCAGCGAACAATATCATCGTCGTCGCTCGTTAATAAATGTTGTAACGTCGATAAAACGTCAATAAACGTTGTAAAAGGTTTCCTCTCTTCTTTTGGAATATCGTCTATCATTTGCGACAATTGTTGCACGGTGCTCATAATGCGCATAAGCAATTCAATTGTTCCGTTCCATTCTTTCCCATACTCTTTCCACGGAACAAAGCGATAGCGAATACGTCCATTTCCTTTTTGTCGCCGTAATACATAATAGCGAAGAGATTGAAATAGTTGATTCAGTTCATATTCAAGATCCCCTAGAAACGAGCGGAGTGCACCCACTTTGTGCATCATAGCAACGTCGTTCATTCGTGTCCACAGTAGACGAACGTACTCATATGACACGTGCCTTCCGAAAAAATGAGCAGCCACATCTTCTAAATGATGAGCCTCATCAATGATGAGTCGTTCATACGGTGGGAGAAAGTTTTCGTCAGCAGTTAAATCATGCATAACGAACGAATGGTTTGTAATAATGATATGCGCATGTTTTGCTTGTTCTTTGGCACGAACAAAAAAATCGTATTCCTCATTCGTGTCATCGCTATGCACATCTTCCCAAAATAACGTACCTCCCGCAGTTAAGTTTAGTTCATCGACATCACCTGTCTCTGTTTCTGTTAACCAGACGAGCAATTGACATTTTGTTAAAGCAATGTCGTAGTTCGTATCTATATCGTCTAACGTACGAGCAAATTTTTTTACGCTAATATAATTTCGTTTGCCTTTCAAAACAGCTGTTGTAAATGAAAAAGGAACAAGCTGTGTGACCCTCGGTAATTCTTTTTCAATCATTTGTTTTTGCAACTGGAGCGTATGTGTGCTAATGACGACAGGTCGCTGTTGCTTTACCGCATAAAAAACAGAAGGAAGTAAGTACGCCATCGTTTTTCCAATGCCTGTTCCTGCTTCAATGAGTGCATGTTGACACGTTTGTAACGCGTAGTCGACGTCTTCCATCATTTGTTTTTGTCCAGCTCGATATTCAAATGGCGAAACAAATGGGTTTGTCGCAAGCCATTGTGAAAAAGATGGAATATGTTTACGGTTGTCAGTTTGTTTTGGCGAAAACCATTTTTTTAAAGCGACCCCTTCATATTCAACCGTTTCTTCGTTCTGCTGAAGAGAGCGTTCTTTTTTAGTGATGTATTGATCTAAAAGAGCAGTTAACTCACTCTTTAGCGCTTGACTGTGTCGGCGCAGTTGTTTTAATGTCACAAGCGGTAAATGAGATAGCTTATGCAGTAAAAAAAGAAGCAGTTGGGCTGTCGCTTCTGCGTCGCAATCTGCTTGATGAGGACGATCATGTGCAAGCGACAACGCTTCAGCTAAATGATTCAACTTATAGCTTGACTGTGTCGGCATAAGAAAACGGGCGAGCTCCACCGTATCTAAAAGCCGACATGTCGGCGGTTGTATGCCGCTTCGAATAAACTCCTCTTGTAAAAATGCCCAGTCGAAATGAACGTTATGCGCTACGAAATAAGCTCCTTTCCATTTTTCAACAAGCATTGGGGCAATATAGTGAAACGGCGGAGCATCATGCACCATCGTATAATCAATGCCCGTTAACTGTTGAATAAAAGGAGGAATGTCTCGCTCTGGCTGAATAAATGTTGAAAAACTTTCGCAAACTTTGTCGCCCTCGATGACGACAAAACCAATTTGAATGATGCGATCTTCTTTTTTCGGGGCATTTCCTGTCGTTTCAATATCGACGACGACAAAGCGATCATTCATCTTTTTTCACCTCACATCTGTGTAACAAACAAAAAGAGGCGGCATGGCTCCCGTTATAAAACGGTCGCCGCCGGCTCTTGTACGATGAGTTCTTTAATGCGGTTATGCTCGTCCATAATCGCAATTTTCGGGCGGTGAGACGCCAATTTTTCTTCTGGTACGAGTACGTATGAGATGACGATAATAATGTCATCTTTTTGAACAAGACGAGCTGCCGCTCCATTTAAACAAAACACACCGCTTCCTCTTTCACCAGGAATAATATACGTTTCGAATCGTGCTCCATTATTATTATTTACAATTTGCACTTTCTCATTTGGAACCATCCCAACTGCATCTAAAATATCTTCATCAATTGTAATGCTACCAACATAATTTAAATTCGCTTCCGTCACACGAGCACGATGAATTTTAGCGTTCATTAATGTACGGAACATGGTGTTGCCTCCTTATTGTACGTTCATAACGATATTATCAATCAAACGAGCGTTTGTAAACCGTACAGCGAGCGCAAGGATGATCTTTCCTTGTAACGTCTCGAGTGGCTTTAGCTCTGGGTAAGAGTAAATTTCAACGTAATCAATGACACCGTTTGTATGTTGTTCAATATGATGCACAATCGCTTGTCGTACCCTCTCTACGTCGCGTTCTCCGGCTTCGATAAATGCTTTTCCTCTTTGTAAAGCCGCATATAACGCAGGCGCTTCTTTTCGCTCTTGCTCGCTTAAATATACGTTGCGTGAACTTTTCGCAAGCCCATCGTCTTCACGCACCGTCGGAACAGCAACGAGTTCAATTGGAAAATGGAAATCGCGAATAAGCCCATCGATGACCGCCACTTGTTGTGCATCTTTCATTCCAAAATATGCGCGATGTGGCATGACAATATGAAACAGTTTCGTCACAACCGTTGCGACTCCGTCAAAATGCCCCGGGCGAGATTTGCCACAAAGTACATCGACGCGCTCATGTACCTTCACTGTTACTGACGGCTCATGCGGATACATTTCACGGACGGACGGGTAAAAGACGATGTCGACTCCCGCCCGTTTAGCTATTTCATGATCGCGCTCAAAATCGCGCGGATAACGATCAAAATCTTCATTCGGTCCGAATTGAAGCGGGTTGACAAAAATGCTTAAAACAACAAAATCATTTTCCTCTCGTGCGCGTTTTAATAACGCGACGTGTCCTTCGTGCAAGTAGCCCATCGTTGGCACGAAACCGATCGTTTTTCCTTTTTGGCGTTCAGCCATCATACGGGCTTGCATCTGTTCAATTTTTTCGATTGTAATCACGATTGTTTCCCTCCGTATAACGCTAGCCATTGTTGTTCATTCATCGTAAATGATTGCTCATCGCTTGGAAATTGACGCGTTTTTACGTCAGCCACATACTCCGCTAGCGCTTGTTGCATCGTTTGTTGAATGTTCGTATATTGTTTGACAAATTTCGGAATGCGTTCTACACCATATCCGAGCACATCATGATAGACGAGCACTTGTCCATCCGTACCAACTCCGGCTCCGATACCGATCGTCGGGATCGTTAATTGCTTTGTTATCGCTTCACCAAGTTGCTTCGGTACACATTCTAAAACGAGGGCGATCGCTCCGGCTTGTTCACACGCTTTTGCTTCTTGTATGAGACGTCGAGCACTTTCGGCATCTTTTCCTTGTACTTTATATCCACCTAACACACCGACCGATTGTGGCGTTAAACCGAGGTGAGCGACAACAGGCACGCCTGCTTCTGTTAAAGAAGAAATGACTTGTAATACAGAACCTGCCCCTTCGACTTTTACAGCATTTGCACCTGATTGTTGCATGATTGCTTTTGCATGTTTTAACGCGTCAGGAAGGGTGCTGTACGACATAAAAGGCATATCGGTGACGATAAACGTATTTGGCGCGCCACGTCGAACAGCTTTCGTATGATGAATCATATCTTCCACTGTTACAGGGATCGTTGAATCGTATCCTAATACGACCATTCCAAGCGAATCGCCGACTAAAATCATGTCAACACCGGCTGCCTCAGCAAGCTTCGCTGATGGATAATCGTAAGCCGTTAGCATAACAATCGGCTCATGATTTTTTTTCATGTTCAAAAAATCTAATTTCGTTTTCATATACATCCTCCTCTCAATATGCAGAGGAAATGGATAAAAAAAGCCTTCTTTCTGCCAAAATAGAGAAAGAAGGACTTTTTGGTTTGCTCCATCCCTCTGTCCCCGTCCGGTTAATCGGATCAAGGCAGAATTGACCGTTAATATGTCATATGCGTGGTGCAGTTCTCATGAAGATACTGCCCAATTTCAACCGCTTTCATTTTAACAAATATTTAGAAATTTTCCTACTCTTTTTTTATTTCAATATCTGCCGAATAAATGTAATGAATCGCCCCGTCTTCAGTTTGCACCTTTAATGTACCTGAATCTGTAATTCCAAGCGCCACACCGCGAATCGCTCCATTTAGCGTACGCGCTACAATTTGTTGACCAATCGTGACTGCATAGCCTTCCCACAACAGTTTAATCGGTAGAAAGCCGTGTTGTAAATATTGTCCATATAGCTGTTCTAACTTTTGTAACAATGTTTGAACAATTTTCGGACGGTGGAACGTTCGTCCCGTTTCAAGCGCCAGAGACGTTGCAATCGGGGCAATATCATTAGGGAACTGTTTTTGATTGACGTTCATGCCGATGCCGACGATGACTGCCCGCACTTGATCGGGATCGGCTTGCAATTCCGTTAAAATGCCAGCGACTTTTTTGCCATTGACTAATATATCGTTCGGCCATTTAATATCCGGTACGATGTTTGTTACTTCCTGGATCGCTTCGGCAACCGCAACAGCAACTAAAAGCGTCAGCTGAGGCGCTTGTTGCGGTGGAATAGACGGGCGCAAAATTAAACTCATCCAAATCCCTGTTCCTTTCGGTGAGTGCCATGATCGGTTTAAACGCCCTCTTCCTGCCGTCTGCTCCTCGGCAATGACAATCGTCCCTTCTTCGGCACCCTCGTGGGCAAGTTGATGAGCTAATTGTTGCGTCGAAGGCACGCTTTCTTGGTCATATACGTTCCAACCAAAACGTTTCGTTTTTAACCCGAGCTGAACCTCATTTGCGTTCAGTTTATCAGGCATTTGTTTTAACCGATAGCCAAGCCTGCGAACGGCTTCAACTTCAAATCCTTCTTTCCTTAAATCTTCAATATGTTTCCAAACAGCTGTTCGTGAGCAACCGAGCTGCTCACTAATCTTTTGTCCGGATAAAAACGCTCCACCTGCTTCTGTAAATAGTTTCAACAGTTGTTTTCTCGTCTCTGATTGCATACCGCCCACTCCTTTAGCTTCTCTTTCTCATTTTCCACTTCACGATGCAGTACGGCACGCTCGATGTTTTCAATCATTTCAGCTAACCATGGACCAGCTTTTCTTTCAAATAAAATAAGCAAATCGTTCCCATTAATCGCAAGCTCTTTACGATTGTGAATGGGTAACGCCTCCCATTGTTTCAATAACAGATGCACATGTGGTTCATCATGATCCAATGCTGCGCGTATGCGCTCAATGTGTGGAATGTATGATCCATACTCATACAATGTGTCAATTGTCCAATCCGAAAGCGAACGAATATGTTCGAGCGCCTTTAAACAAATCAAAATGTCACGAATGAAGTGGTTTGGTAATTTCCATTTTTTTAGTTCTTTTTGATGAAAATGGACGACAAATGCAAATCGCGCCCATGCTTCCGTGCGATGAGTCGGCACAATGGAATAGGTAGCTAGTTGAGCAAGCTCCTTTTTTTTCGTAGCAAGCTCTGGCAAGTAACAAAATAAATTCGTTTCGATTAAAAGATCAATTGCTTTTGACATAAACGGACCGAGCAGCAATTTTTCAAATTCAACGGCGATGCGCTCAACAGCAATATGTTGCAATAAATGTCCGTATTGTATAATGGCTTGTTTTGTCTTTGTAGATAAAGAAAAGCCGAGCTGGCTGACAAACCGAAGCGCTCGCATCATCCGTAACGCATCTTCGTTAAAGCGCTCCGCAGCATCGCCAACCGTTTCAATGATGCGCTGCTTCAACGCTTCCGTTCCCCCAAACGGATCGATGATGTCACCGTGCTCATTCATCGCGATGGCGTTCATCGTAAAGTCGCGTCGCTGCAAATCTTCATAAAGGGAGCTGACGAACGTGACATCTTTCGGCCTTCGATAATCTTCGTAACGTCCTTCTTTTCGAAATGTTGTCACTTCATATGAAACGCCACGCTCAATAACCATCACCGTTCCGTGCGCAATACCGACAGGAACGGTTTTCGGAAAGATGGACATTACTTCTTGTGGATGGGCAGATGTCGCAATATCAATGTCACCGATCGGTCTTTGTAGTAAATAGTCACGAACCGCCCCACCGACAAAATACGCTTCATGCCCATGACGTTTTAATGTTTCAATGACAGACAGCGCCTGTTGAAATTGTTCGTTCATCATTCATCCCCTTTAAGTTGAAAATAAATATGTTCATATTGTGCCACGATTTTCTCAGAATAAAATTTTTCATACACGGTTTCACACGCCTTTTGTCCCATCGTTTGACGAAGAGCTTCATCCGTTAATAAACGAAGTGTTTGACGTGCCGCATCGTTGATATCACCGAGCGCACATAAAAAGCCGTTTTTTCCATCCTCAATGACTTCGGGAATGCCGCCAATCGCCGTGCCAACGCAAGGCACATGACATGCCATCGCCTCAAGTAAAACAAGACCGAAGCTTTCCTTTTCTGACAATAATAATTTCACATCACTAATCGAGTACAAGTCCGCTAAATTTTCTTGTTTCCCTAAAAAGCGAACATGTTCGCATAGTTTCAATTCTTTCACAAGGCGACAAACGACTGTCATTTCTGGTCCATCACCGACAAGGAGTAATTTAGCAGGGACTTGTTTCACAACGAGCGCAAACGTACGGACGACATCGCATACCCGCTTTACTTTTCTAAAGTTCGACACATGAATAACTACTTTTTCATGCGGGGCGATGCCGTATTGCCGACGGAGTTCATCATTTCGCCGTTTGCTGTATACACGTTCGTCAACAAAGTTATACACCGTTTGAATCGGCTTTTGCACATCAAGTAGTTCATACGTTTGAATAGCTAATGCATTGGATACGGCTGTGACAACATCGGATTGTTCGATACCAAATTTAATTAAGTCACTTAATGACGGATCGTACCCGAGCACAGTAATATCTGTACCATGTAGCGTCGTCACAATTTTTAAATGATCACCGACCATTTGTTTTGCTAAAAAGGCGCAAAGGGCGTGCGGAACAGCATAGTGGGCGTGAATGATGTCAAGTTGCTCCCGCTTCGCCACTTCTGCAATTTTACTTGCCAATGCCAAATCGTATGGCGGATATTGAAATACAGAATACGGATTCACTGTCACTTCATGATAGTAAATATTTGGATATACCTTATTTAGTCGGAAAGGAATGCTTGATGAAATAAAGTGAATATCATGACCACGTTCAGCAAGCATTTTTCCTAATTCCGTCGCAACGACCCCAGAGCCGCCGACTGACGGATAGCATACGATCCCTATTTTCAGTTTCATTTTTCTTCCCCTAACAAATCTTGTGCAAGTATAATTGGTTTTTTTGACATAAATCCTTCCGCAAACGAAACACCGACTTCTTTTCCGAACAATCGCTCGCGGCTTTCAACGGTTTCAATATATCCGTTCGTTAACGGCGTGTCAACTGAATCGCTCATTCGATCGAATTGGCTTTCGTATGCCTGTAAACTCGCTAATTTTTTATCGATCGTATCACTAATATCAACAACAAAATGAGGGCGATGAAATCCGTTAATCATATAAAAATAAACGGCTTGCACGCGATGAGGAGGTAGCTGTTGACCATCTTCATAACGGCGAATGGCAGCTGAAAACACCGCTTCTTCCACCAATCTCGCGCATTGACCATGATCTGGATGGCGATCTTCCCAATATGGTGCAAATACAATATGCGGTCGATATGTACGAATAACGGTCACGATCGGATCAATATGCTCTTTTTGCGTGGTTAGTCCACGATCTGGAAGATTGAGCTGTATACGTGTATGAACGCCGAGAATGTCAGCTGCCCGCTTCGCTTCTTGCTGGCGAATATGTACCGTTCCGTTCGATGATAGCTCTGCTAACGTCAAGTCGCATATACCGATGTTATATCCTTGTTGAGCGTATTTCGCAATCGTGCCGCCCATGCCGATTTCAACATCATCGGGATGGGCGCCAAATGCTAACATATGCATTACTTCTTCCCTCGCTTCACAATATTTCGCCATGCAAAATCGCCACGCTCTAAACCGTGTATGAGTACTTCAGCTGTTCCCATGTTCGTCGCTAACGGAATAGCATACACGTCACAAAGACGAATAAGAGCGCTAACATCCGGTTCATGTGGTTGAGCTGTCAATGGATCGCGAAAAAAAATCACCATATCCATATCGTTATTTGCAATCATCGCACCGATTTGCTGATCGCCTCCAAGTGGACCAGATTGAAAACGATGAACAGCAAGACCTGTCGCTTCTTGAATGCGTAATCCTGTCGTTCCTGTTGCGTATAATTCGTGTTCAGCTAAAATGTGTTGATAAGCTGTTACAAACTGAACCATATCTTCCTTTTTTTTATCGTGCGCAATTAAAGCAATTTTCAATTCCCTCTCCTCCTTATTCAATTAAATGTTCTAATCCATATACGAGCGTTTCTAGCTTCATCACCGTTTCAACAGAAAAACGAACACCTGACATAAATGATGAACGATGGAACGAATCGTGACGAATTGTCAATGTTTGTCCATCGCCACCAAAAATGACTTCTTGATGTGCTACAAGCCCCGGCAAGCGAACGCTATGAATGCGCATGCCGTCATATAAGGCTCCGCGCGCTCCTTCCATCGTCTCTTTTTCAGCTTCATGCCCTTGTGTGAATGAAGGACGCACTTGTTGAATGAGCTGCGCTGTTTTCAACGCTGTACCAGACGGAGCATCAAGTTTTTGATCGTGATGAAGTTCAATGATTTCTACGTGAGGAAAATATTTAGCCGCCATTTGTGCAAATTTCATCATTAAAATTGCACCAATCGCAAAATTTGGGGCAATAATTGCGCCAATTTTTTTCTCTTCAGCTACTTGTGTTAAACGTGTTAAATCATCTTCTGTAAATCCTGTCGTACCAACGACCGGGCGAACGCCGTAATGCAATGCGATTTCCGCATGACGTTTTCCGACTTCTGGCGTCGTTAAATCGATTAATACGTCCGCTTGCACTGTTTGCAAACATCGCTCTAAATCTGTAAAAATCGGGGCTTCAATCGCTGGGAAACCGTCAAGTTGTGCTAACGTTTTTCCTTCGTTCACTCGGTCTACAACAGCGACAAGCTCAAAATGTTTTGTATCATGAACGAGAGAAACGGCTTCTCTACCCATTCGTCCACGCGGGCCGGCAATAACAATTCGAATCATCTTCCCTCTTCCTTTCTTGTCCAACGATCGCGATCTCGCGTTTGAAATTTATGCATGACCGTATCATGCGCTTCTTGTAAATCGATATGTAACGAATTGGCCATACATATAAGTACAAACAATACATCCCCTAATTCTTCTTGAATCGTTTTTTCTCGTTCCGTTTTCTTTTTTGGCTTTTCACCATAGTGATGGTTCACTTCGCGAGCGAGCTCGCCTAATTCTTCTGTTAAACGAGCAAGCATTGCTAGCGGACTAAAATACCCTTCTTTAAACTGTCCAATGTATTCGTCAACTTCGTGTTGCATTTGCCGCATCGTTTTTTCCATTGTCTTCACCTCTTACATTCATGTTAGCTAAAAGTAGGGCATTTGACAAATGTTTTTGACGGGTGCAATCACATTCCTCTATAATAAAAAACGCAGTCATATTCGAGAGGTGAAGACGATGAAACTAAGAAATGTCGCATTTATTTTACTAGGATCTGCTATTTTTGCGTTTGGACTTGTCCACTTTAATATGGAAAATAAACTAGCGGAAGGCGGATTTACAGGGATTACCCTTCTTTTATACTTTTTATTTGGCATTGATCCTTCTATTTCAAACTTAGTACTGAACATCCCGCTGTTTTTTATCGGATGGAAATTGCTTGGACGGACGACGTTTTTTTATACGATTCTCGGAACAGTTAGTTTATCTGTATTTCTTTGGATTTTTCAACGATACGGATTTCACATTCCGCTCAATAACGACCTCACGTTAGCAGCATTGTTTGCTGGTGTGTTTATCGGGGTCGGTCTTGGTATTATTTTTCGCTACGGCGGAACAACAGGCGGTGTCGATATTATTGCGCGGCTCGTATATAAATATAAAGGCATTAGTATGGGAAAAACGATGTTTTTGTTCGACTCATGTGTCATTGTCCTCTCTTTACTGACGTATTTACCGTACCGTGAAGGCATGTATACGCTCGTTGCGGTGTTTGTCGGGGCGCGCGTGATTGACTTTTTGCAAGAAGGCGCATATGCAGCAAAAGGAGCGACCATTATTTCTGAAAAAAGCGATTTAATTTCAGAAAAAATTATGACGGAAATGGAGCGAGGAGTTACAATTTTAAAAGGAATCGGCTCTTACACAAAACGAGAACGAGATGTTTTATATTGCGTTGTAGCTAAAAATGAATTATCACGTTTAAAATCCATTATCACGTCCGTTGACCCATATGCATTTGTCGCTATTAGCGATGTGCACGATGTACATGGTGAAGGATTTACATTAGATGAAAATAAACAACCGCTACATGAATAAAAGCGTCCATCGACGGACGCTTTTATTGTTTATCTC
The DNA here is from genome assembly GCF_014201515.1 of Anoxybacillus mongoliensis. GTDB lineage: Bacteria > Bacillota > Bacilli > Bacillales > Anoxybacillaceae > Anoxybacillus > Anoxybacillus mongoliensis. The sequence goes on along the minus strand of NZ_JACHEQ010000008.1, from coordinate 82,716 downwards.
TTACCATTTTTCTTTCTTTTTCTCCATGATATTTTCGCCATCCTACATACGTTAACGTCATAATGATCATACCACCGATAGACGTCATGACCCACCAAAGTGACGGAAGTGTCGTTTCTTTTTTTCCATCAGCAAACAAAGCTTGCAAATCATCTTCCATTTGTCGCAACTCTTTCATTCGCTCTGTTGCATGCAATTGACGAAAAGCAGGAGCTTCTAAAAGAGAAATGTGAGCAGATACACGTTGGACTTGTTCACGATCAGCGTTAATTTTTACGCTCGGTTCAATCAGTTGATACCGTTGTAAAAATTGATGAAATGCTTGTTGAAATAATTGTTCGTCCTCACGTTCCATCGCTTGCTTCATCTTTTCAAATGCTGACATGACAGCGTATTTCATTTCTTTCCAAAGCGGTTGATGTTTCGTGTGAACAGCATCAACAGCAAGCCGAAATTGTGTTAATTGATTGATTCGTTGTTCCATCGGTACACTCGATGTTGTGACCGCTTTTAATGCTTCTTCGTGCGTAGCTGTTAACACATATATGACATCCATGGAATGAATATCTTCACGAAATAACGCGAATTGTTTTTCAAAATATTCTAATAGCTGTTTCGCTTCTTGCAGGCGATCATTTTTTGTTAGCTGAAGCGCTTCGTCAGAAATTTGATCGAGTTTGTCCCACTCATGTCCGTTTGCATATACGGTATACGGAAATAAAGAAATGATGATAAACATCACGACGAATCGAATGCGCATCTCCTTGTCCCTCCTTACGATCTTACTATTGAATATATGATCGCAAAAAGAGACATAGACCTTGATTTATCGCCGGCGTGAAAAAATGTACGCCACCGCAATCGAAACGATGCTTAGCCAAAATGTAAAATAGCCGATTTGTAGCGTATATTGCGCCAACATCCGATATTGTGGCATCATCCCAAACACATAATCGATAACATCGTTATGCAATGTCCAAATTGCAGCGATCACAACATGAACAAACGACATGCGGTAATGTGGGGCATACAACAATGCTTGCACCGCCATGGCTCCATGCGATATCACGAGCATCCATCCTGCCCAACCGAGTTCTCCGGTCACAAAAAATACAAGCATGTTCATGACAACAGCCCAAATGCCATATTTCACGAGCGTAACAACCGCCAACGCTTCCATGAGCGGCCAATGCGTATGACGAAGCCACGCGATTACAACAAAAACAAAAAACAAACTCGCTGTTGGACTATCCGGGACAAACGGAAGAAAGATCGCTGGGGTTTCCGATAACTGCGGACCATACCATATATAACCATAAATTGTACCAATGACATTGACAATCAATAATAGCATTAAAAACGAGCGATGCACCAACCAATCACGTATGTATAACATGTATCAAACCTCCCATATGTACAAAAAAGCTGACTGATGTTCAGTCAGCTTTCACAAATTATTCTGCTTTTAAACCTGCAACGAACTCTGCAAGTTTTTGTAGTTCCTCATCTGTACCTTTGAAAAGACCACCAGGCATGCCACCTTGACCGTTTTTCGCAATATTAGCAATTTCTTCAGGAGATAATCCTGTGCCGACAAGAGATGGTGCAGCTGGACCACCTTGCAAGTTTTCACCGTGACATGTTAAACATGTATTTGCTTCTAAAATTTTATATCCTTCCGCATTTTTGTCAATTTCTACTTCTGCGCGAATTTTTCCTTGCTCAGCCGCTGCTTCCCAGTCGTGCGTGACGACAGATTCCCATGTTAAGAAAATAATTGCAGCAAGTGTAAGCAACATCATGCCGACAGCAACCGGACGCTTCGATGGGCGACGCTCTGGACCGCGATCTAAAAACGGCGCAAGTAATAACGCACCGAAAGCAAGTCCAGGAATAATAATCGCTCCAATAACGGTATATGGACCAGATGCAAATGAGTACTTTAACAGCTGATATAAGAATAAAAAGTACCAGTCTGGAAGCGGAATATAACTTGTATCTGTCGGATCCGCAATTCGCTCAAGCGGTGACGGATGCGCAACAGTTAAACATAAGAAGCCGATTAAAAAGACGGAGCCGACCATCCATTCTTTTAATAAAAAGTTCGGCCAAAACGCCTCAGTTTTCCCCGGATATTCGGAATAGTCTTTCGGAATGTTCGGCTTGCGCGTAGCGGGCACACGTGAATCGCCGACAAATTTCATCCCTTTTCCGCGATGCATATCGTTCCCTCCCTTATGCTAAATTTTACAGTGGACCAGAAATTCCTTGTTTCCGAATCATTAAAAAGTGTGCAGCCATTAATCCTAATAACGCTCCTGGCAAGAAGAAGACGTGAATCGCAAAGAAGCGCGTTAACGTTTGAGCCCCAACGATTTCATGATGACCTGCCAATAACGTTTTAATCGCTGGACCGATGACTGGTGTTGCTTCAGCGATTTGCAATCCTACTTTTGTCGCAAAGAGTGCTTTCATATCCCAAGGCAATAAGTAACCTGTAAAACCAAGACCCATCATTACCATAAAAATAAGCACACCGACGATCCAGTTCAACTCACGTGGCTTTTTGTAAGCACCTTGGAAAAATACGCGCAACGTATGTAAAAACATCATCACAATAACAAGGCTTGCCCCCCAGTGATGCATACCGCGCACAATTTGTCCAAACGCCACTTCGTTTTGTAAGTAATAAACAGATTCCCACGCGTTTTTAATATCTGGTACGTAATACATCGTTAAAAACATACCAGATAAAATTTGAATGACTGTCACGAAAAATGTTAATCCACCAAAGCAGTAAACAAATGCTGAAAAGTGATGTGCAGGGTTTACGTGCTCTGGCACTTCATGATCTGCGATATCGCGCCACAAAGGCGTAATATCTAACCGCTCATCAACCCAATCGTAAATCTTATTAAGCATGTATTACGCACCCCCTTGTGGTTTCGCTTTTCCTAAATACAACGTGCCGTCTTTCACTTCATATTCATAACGGTGTAACGGAGCAGTCGGTGGTGTATTCGGTACGTTCGTACCATCCTTTTCATACAAACCGTAATGGCAAGGACAGAAGAAACGGTTTGGATTACTTTTTTCACCGTTCCAGTTTACCGTACAGCCAAGATGGGTACAGACTGGTGAAAGCGCAATGATATCTCCTTTTTCATCTTTAAATACCCAAGCCGATCTTGGCTCTTCTGACTCGTACCACGCGTCTTTTACTTTTACTTTGAAGTCGAAGCGCTGTGGTTCTGTCGTAATGTCTTTCACTTGGGCAACCGCAACCATATCTTGCCCAGCTTCTTCTTTTAAGATCGGATCTAAGGCAAAGCGTACCATCGGTGATAAAATGCCAGCTGCCATAAACCCGCCTACACCTGTTAACGTGTAGTTTAAAAACTGCCGTCTTGACACGCGATGCTTCTTCTCGCTCATCGTTTTCCCCCCTCTATACGAAGTTAAGTCCATCCGGACGAATTGTTATAACACATATATAAAACTAGGACAACCTAATGATATATCATGTTTCCACCAAGGTCAATATAATGATAGTGTAAACGCTATCTAATTTTTTAACGTCCATTTCGTCACTAATGCATCCATCACTTGATCGACTTGTTGACGAACAACTTTTTGTTTATACCCTTCATCGACATGTTCAAGCGGAAGGGCTGGCACATAAACAAACGATTCATCCGCAATATCCGCATGCGAAGTCACAAAACATACATGTTGAAAACCCGCCTTTTTAAGCATGTTCGTCCATTCGTGCACACGCGCTTGTATTTGTTCTTGCACGAAATATGTGAGCGGCGGAAATAACATCACTCTCCCTTTAAACTGTCTTTCCACTTCATTCGCAATAAACAACGTATGCTCGCTCATTTCAGCAAACGCTTTCATATTTGTGCACCCAATCGGTATGCACGGAATGAGCGCTGTGTCAACATACTCTTTTGCTTGATCGTACATACTTACATCTTTTGCTGTCCATTTCATTCAAACCACTCCTTATGTTTCCATCTTACACGAAATGCATATGTATTTTTTTGAACATTTTGTGACAAATATATACACACTTAAAAGCGTTGCGAACCACGAGGTTAACGCAACGCTTTTAACTGTTCGGTCAGCTCGCGAAATTTTTGTTCATCTTGCTGATCAAGGGCCTCGTCAATTAACCGCATAATTTTTTGCCGTTGAAAATGTTGAATCGATTGATGAACGATTGTTTCTACAAGTTGTTCATCTTGTTTATTCACTCGTTTTGGCATGTACGGATTTTCTTCAAGGACCGCCACATATTGTGGTGAATGGAAAGCGCCGCGAAAGTTTAGTTGAATGAAAATATCTTCATCGCGGTTTAAACGAATGTCATGAAACGATTTTTCCGCATCTGTCGTAATGACACTTTGCTTATAAAATCGAAACGGTACATCGTCTACACAATGCGTCGACATCATCATGCCACGCGGACAATATTCCGCATGTTCCACAAAGTGCACTTTTTCCATGAGCGCATCATGACTAAGTAAATAGTTTAAAATCCATACACATTCACGCCGTTTTAATTGATAATTGTTTAAAAACCAGCGAACAAACTCTTTCTTCTCCCGAACGGAAACCATTCCCTTCCCCCCTTGCATTCCGAATGACATCTTCATTCAAATTGCAACATCAACTGGGCAATCTCTTCGTTTGTCGGATCAATACGCAATAGTTGTTCAAATATATCTTTCGCTCTTTCTCTTCTTCCCTCCTCAAATAAAAAGTAGCCAAAATCATATAAAAAGTTTGGATCATCTTTAAAAAAAGTATATGCCTCTTCATAATGATTTAATGCCTGATCATACATTTCAAGCCTTTGCTTCGCCTTCGCAAGCTCCCATTCAAATTGCGGATCGTATTCTCCTTGATCGATTGCTTGTTGGATGACATGCACAACGTCTTCATACCGCTCCTCATGAAACAGCAAACTCGTCTGTATAAACAATGCTTCTAAATAACCCGGATCAATGTCTAGCGCTTTTTCAATGTACATTAGCGCTTCCTCTCGTTTTCCGAGTTTTAATGCAATTTTCCCAGCATATACAAGCAACTCTTTATTCCATTCATCTATTGTTAATCCTTCTTTTGCTATTTCGTAACTTTGTTGTATATCTCCTTCTTGTTCATACGATTTTGCTAAAAATAAATAAAGGGGTACATACTCGCGATCGAGCGCTTTTAACTCACTGAATTTCGCAATAGCTGTTTTATATGCTTCCGCTTGATATGCAGTAAATCCGTATTGAAATAACGTGTGGGCATCGAAACGTTCATTTAATGCTTCCTCATAATAAGATAACGATCGTTCGAATTCACCAAGTAAGCTGTATGCTTCCGCTATGCGCTGGGCAATGACAGTGCCTGCAAGCGTTTTTGTTTTGTTAATGACTTGTTCATAATATAGCAAACTTTTTTGATATTGACCGGTCGTAAAGTATAACTCGGCTAACGCAAATTGAACGAGTGGTTCGTTCGGCATTTTCTCATATGCTTTTAATAGTTTTTGTTCACTTACTTCATCTAATCCTTGCATTTGATAAAGATCTGCCATTAACAAGCATGCGCGCACATAATATGGGTCATCTTTTTCTATGTCCATCAACAATTCGAGCGCTTCTTCTTCTTTATCCATTTCTGTATATATTTCTGCTAAAAAGAGTTGTAGTTCACGTTCGTCTGGATAACGTGTAAGCAACATACGAACGAGCGATTCCGCCTCTTCTAACAATCCCCACGAAAATAATTGGTCAGCTAACATATATCGCTCTTCATCATTTCCGTTTTGCTTCACTTGTTCGGCAAGTGCTAATGCGCGTTCAACATCACCTTGTTCAACGAGTTGAACGATTTGATCTAATGTCTTCATGAATCTCACCCTCATCATTCATATCATCACGCTTTATGATACCACCGAACAAATAACCATGCAAAAAAAGAAGCTGATCCATCATAGAATCAGCTTTGCAAGGCATGCAAATGTTCAAAAAATGCCGGATATGACACCGCAATCGCTTCGGGACGTTGGAGAGTGACGTTTCCTTTTGTGATGCATGCTGCGATAGCTAACATCATACCGATGCGATGATCACCATAGCTATCAACAATGACATCGTTCGCATAAAGCGGTGTTTTTCCGTGAATAACCATCCCATCTTCTGTCGCTTCGATGTGAGCACCAAGCTTTCGTAACTCGGATACGACCGTAGCAATACGATCTGTTTCTTTTACTTTTAACTCGCTTGCATCTGTAATGACGGTCGTTCCTTCTGCTTGTGTTGCTAAAAGCGCAATGATTGGGATTTCATCAATTAATCGTGGGATCATATCTCCTCCGATATGCGTTGCTTTCAACGTTGAAGTACGAACGGTAATATCGGCTACAGGTTCACTTTCTTCATGACGAACATTTTCAATCGAAATATTTGCCCCCATGTCTTTTAATACATCAATAATCCCTGTGCGCGTCGGATTCATTCCGACATGCTTTAATGTAATTTCACTATTTGGGACAATTGCACCAGCGACTAAAAAGAAAGCTGCGGAAGAAATATCACCTGGCACTTGTATATCAATCGCTTGAAGCGTTTGTCTTCCTGTGACGGAGACGCTTAATCCGTCGACATGCACGTCCGCTCCAAACGCTCTTAACATACGCTCAGTATGATCGCGCGAACGATGAGGTTCAGTAACTGTAGTCGTTCCTTCTGCATGTAAACCTGCAAGCAAAATAGCCGATTTTACTTGTGCGCTCGCAACAGGGGAATGATATGTGATTGGCTGGAGTTGTCCACCACGAATGGCTAACGGTGTATAGCGTCCTTGTTCCCTTCCATCGATGTGCGCGCCCATTTGTTTTAACGGTTTTGTGACGCGATCCATTGGTCGTTTCGCAATCGAATCATCCCCGATTAAACAAGCATGAAACGGACAAGCGGCTAAAATGCCTAACAATAAACGTGTCGTCGTCCCTGAGTTGCCGACATTTAATATATGTGTAGGCTCTTTTAAACCGGCAATCCCTTTTCCTTCTACAATCACTTCATTTCCTTGTTGCGTAATTTCTACACCCATTTTTCGAAAACAATCGATTGTACTTAAACAATCTTCACCTGTTAGAAAATTTGTCACCCGAGTTGTCCCTTTCGCCAGCGCACCAAACATAACGGCGCGGTGAGAAATCGACTTATCTCCCGGGATAGCAATCTCTCCTCGCAATGCATGAATATTTGTTTTTAATTCCATCATTCCACCCTCTTTTACACAACGTGCGTTTCATAGTTTGTATTTGCTTCAATACAATGCTTTGCTCGTTGACGGTCATCTTCTGTTTGAAAGCTTAAACGAAGCACACCATAAATATCTTCGCGCGTTTCAATAATACGGATGTTTGTAATACTAATGCGCGCTTTTGCCAAATAACCCGTAATTTCAGAAATAACCCCTGGATAGTCTGGCACATCAACATACAAATCGTAAAAAGAAGGAATCGCTCCTTTCGTTCGAACAGGCAACCCATCACGAAACTGTTTCGCTTCATGAAAATATTGATAAATGCGTTCGCTATCACCGTCAGCAACGTATGTGCGGATTTTTTTCATTTCCTCGATCCAACGATCAAACAGCTGCAGCAACTCCTCTTTATTATGTATGAAAATATCACGCCACATTTCCGGATTGCTTGAAGCAATGCGCGTAATATCACGAAATCCACCTGCCGCTAATCGGCTCACAAGTTCATCTTCTCGCTCATACTGCTGTGCTTGATGAACAAGGCTTGCTGCAATGATGTGCGGAAAGTGGCTAATGACGCCAGCAATGCGGTCATGCTCTTTCGGTGTTAATGTAACAAAATGAGCTTTCGTTCCTTCAAGCCAATGTTTTAGTCGTATGACATCTTCTTCTTTCACATGTTCCGTTGGTGTTAAAATGTAAAACGCATTTTCAAACAAATGCGCACGCGCAGCTGCCACTCCACTTTTATGCGAGCCGGCCATCGGGTGTCCACCGATAAACGTCGCTCCTTTTTCTAATAACGGCAATGCTTGTTTGACGATGCGCTCTTTTGTGCTTCCGACATCTGTTACAATGACGTTTGGGCGCAACGAGAGATGAACTAAGTCTCGAAGCAATTGCTCCGTTTGAACGACAGGGGCAGCAAGCACGATGACATCCGCTTCACATGCCCCATGAGCAAACGACGATACTGCTTCATCAATGACACCAAGCGAACGCGCCAAACGCAACGATTCGTCTGATACGTCATATCCGATCATTGTCGCGTTCGGATGCGCTCGCTTTATAGCAAGCGCAATCGAACCACCAATTAAGCCAAGACCCGCAATTAAAATGTTTCCTCGCAAAACTGCTCACTTCTTTCTTTCAACATGTTTGTTAAAACACGAATAATCGTTTCGTTTTGTTCCGGTGATCCGACTGTAATGCGCACAGCGGTTGGAAAACCGAGAGCGCATCCTGAACGAACAATGATGCCGCGTTGAAGCAAATACGTAAACACTTCGTCACCGCTAAAACCGAAATCAATTAAAATAAAATTCCCTTCCGACTTGTAGTAATGCAAGCTATGTTCATCACAAAATGTGTAGAATTGACTTAGCCCTTGTTTATTTTTTTGTGCACATTGTTCAATAAATGTTTGATCGTTTAATGCGGCTAATGCTGCCACTTGCGCCAGCCGAGATGTATTAAATGGTTCACGCGCTGGCTCGATTGCTTGTAAAATATGCTCGTGGGCAATGCCATATCCGATGCGGAGCGCTGCTAACCCGTATGCTTTTGAAAACGTGCGTAAAATCATCATATTTTCATATTGTTGAAGCAAAGAAACGGTATTTGGATAATCTTCCGCTTGCACATATTCATAATACGCTTCATCAACAACGACGAGCACATGTTTCGGTACTTTGTCCAAAAAGGCACGTAAAGAAGCGTCATTGACATACGTACCTGTCGGATTGTTTGGACTACAAATCCAAACGACGCGCGTATCGTCGTCGATCGCTTCAAGCATCGCTTCTAAATGATGATGTCCGTCTTGAAGCGGAATCTCACGCACTTCCGCACCTTCGATGATCGCATTATGACGATATTGCGGAAACGTCGGCGTAGCCATCACTGTATTCGTTCCTTTTTGTAAAAAGGCGCGACAAACGATTTGAACGACTTCATCCGAACCGTTTCCAAAAATAAGTTGTTTTTCATTGACGCCAACATGCTTAGCGAGCGCCTCGCGCAACGACCGGCTATATCCGTCAGGATACAGTGCTAAGTAATCAAGTTCTTTCATAATCGCCTGTTGAGCAAGTGGTGAACATCCGTACGGATTTTCATTTGATGCAAGTTTAATGACCGTTTCTAACCGATATTCACGTTTTACTTCTTCAATCGGTTTGCCCGGTTGATACGGTTTTAGTTGTTTCAGTTGTTGTTTGACTTTCATTTTTCCCCACCCTTTTTAATGGTTCAATAAGTGAAACGACATATTGAGAAAAAGCGATGAGCGCATTTGAGCGTGTATGCACATCGTTTAACTGATGTTGAAGCTGTTCAATTTTTTGTACAATGGCGCTGCCGATGACGATGCCATCACACACGTGTTGTAGTCGATCTACTTGTTCAGCTGTCGAAATACCGAATCCGACGACAACAGGGACACGGCTATATAATTTCACTTGTTTCAAAAATTCGTGCAATTCCGCCGGCAACGAATCCCGAATGCCCGTTACACCTAACGATGACACGCAATATAAAAACGATTGAGCTTGCGAGGCAATCATTGCGATGCGTTCATGAGACGTTGGGGCGACGAGCGAAATATAAGGAATTCCATATGTGTCACCTAATATTCTCATATGCTCGCTTTCTTCAAACGGTAAATCTGGAATGAGCACGCCGCTCGCACCGTTTTGTTGCGCTAAAGCAAAAAAGCGTTCTTCTCCTAATTGTAACACAGGATTGTAATACGTAAAGACAATAATCGGAATTTTTACACCTTTTTTTCGCATTTGGCCGATGAGTTCAAGCGCTCTTGTTAAGGTCATTCCATTTTTTAGAGCCCGGCTCGCTGCCCGTTGAATGATCGGACCATCTGCAAGCGGATCCGAGTATGGTACACCAAGCTCTAATATCGTTGCACCTGCCTGTTCAAGAGCAATAACTAAATCGATCGTCACTTCTTCACACGGATCGCCCGCCACGATAAATGGAATAAAATGTTTCATTACCGCTCATCCCCTTCCAAATAGTTCATCACCGTTTGCACATCTTTATCTCCTCTTCCTGATAAACAAACGAGAATCGTTTCATGTTTTGGGCGAAGGGGGGCGATTTGAAACGCTTTGGCAAGTGCGTGCGCCGATTCGATCGCTGGAATGATTCCTTCTGTTTCTGCAGTCATTTGAACTGCTGCAATCGCTTCTTCATCTGTGACACTTTCATAGCGAACACGACCGATATGTGCTAAATATGCATGTTCTGGTCCGACACCTGGATAATCCAATCCCGCTGAAATCGAATAAGGTTCCGTAATTTGACCGTGTTCATCTTGCAATACGTATGTGAGGGAGCCATGAATGACACCTTTTGTCCCTTTTGTTATTGTTGCAGCATGCTCAGTTGTATGCACACCTTTTCCGGCTGCCTCGACACCAATACATTCGACGTCATCCTCTAAAAATGGATGAAACATGCCAATCGCATTACTTCCACCACCAACACAAGCGATGATCGTATTTGGGAGTTTTCCTTCTACTTTTAACATTTGTTCGCGCGCTTCTTCCCCGATAATACGTTGAAATTCACGCACCATCATCGGATACGGATGCGGTCCAACGACAGAGCCAATCATATAAAAATGATCGTCACAATGCTCCACCCAATAACGAATCGCTTCGTTTGTCGCATCTTTTAGTGTACGATTGCCGCTTGTTACTGGAATGACTTGTGCACCAAGCAATTTCATACGAAATACGTTTAATGCTTGTCGCTTCACATCTTCTTCACCCATAAACACTTTACATTCCATACCAAAACGAGCGGCAACGGTCGCCGCAGCTACTCCGTGTTGACCTGCACCTGTTTCAGCGATAATTTTTCGTTTTCCCATTCGTTTCGCTAACAACGCTTGCCCAATGGCGTTGTTAATTTTATGAGCACCGGTATGGTTTAAGTCTTCACGTTTAAAGTACATTTTCGCCCCGCCTAATCGTTCTGTCAAGTTTTTTGCAAATGTTAAAGCGGTCGGTCGTCCCGAATATTCATACAAATGATGCATATATTCGGCATGAAACGAAGGATCAGCCAATGCTTCATGCAATTGGCGCTCTATATCAGCTAATGGACGCATTAATGTTTCTGGAACGAATTTTCCACCAAACATGCCAAAACGACCACGTTCATTTGGTAACGTCAACATCATTTCACCTTCTGTTCAATTTTGTTTATTTTTTTTTCGCTTTTTCTATCATTTTCTTCAATTCCACTACTGATATCGATCCCGAATGGTTCATATGCTAACAGCTGCTCAACGTTGTCTGGCGTAATACCTCCAGCGATGAAACAAGGCACACCTTGTTTATATGCTTCTTCCATGTATTGAGGAACATTACACCAATCAAATGAGATGCCTGTTCCTCCCCACGCTCCCTTTCGTCCGCTATCAATAACAAAACCGTCTGCAACGCCTTTCCATGCGCGCATATATGTCCACGCTTCTAGGTTGTGATGAATAACCTTCCAAACTGGAAGTTGAAACCTCTCTTTTAACTGCTGCACCGTCTGGACCGTTTCCATCCCATGACATTGAATAATGGATAATGGAACGTGCTCAAGAACGGAAGCAACGGAACAAACGGTTGGATGAACGAAAACCCCAACAATTTGTTTTGTTTCAAGTTGAACGACAGATAACCATCGTTTCACATCTTTCGGTTCGACTTTTCGCTTACTTTCTGCAAACACGAATCCGATATAGTCCGCTTTGCTTTTGGCAATAAGTTGCACATCTTGCAATGAACGATTTCCACAATATTTTAAAACGGTCATACATACCGCTCCCCAAACAATTCATAAATGGCCACATCGACAGCTGGCTTGCGCATAAATGCCTCACCAACGAGCATCGCATGGGCACCGGCTTGTCGTATCGTCTGCACATCGTCGTATGTGTGAATGCCACTTTCACTAACGATAATGCATGGAGGCAAAAGCGGAACAATTTGTTTTGTCACATGAAGCGATGTGTGAAACGTTGTTAAATCGCGATTATTGATGCCAATCACTTTCGGTGTGAAACGTTTTAAAATCGCTTCTACTGTTTTTTTGGTATGCACTTCTACTAAACATTGCAATCCCATTTCGTGCGCTTCTTCATATAATTCATGCAAAAAACTCGGATCAAGCGCTTCACCAATGAGTAAAATGGCATCTGCGCCAATGCGCACACTTTCGACAAGTTGTTTACGATCAATAATAAAGTCTTTACGTAAAATTGGAATTTGCACGTGTTGTTTCACTTGCGTCACGTATGACCGATGGCCAGCAAAATATTTTTCATCTGTTAAAACAGACACGACATCGGCACCTGCTTGCTCGTATGCGCGGGCAATATCAACGACATTCACATGTTGTCGAATGATTCCTTTTGATGGTGACGCTTTTTTCACTTCTGCAATCAATCCTAAAACGCGACGTGGCTTCGCTAAAGCGTCGTAAAACGAACGACGCGGAAGTTGTTCATATGTCTCTGGTAATTGTAACGATAAAACTTCTTCTCTCTTTGTTTGTAAAATGGCTTCAAGCATACATAGCACCTCGCAATCGCTGTAAATATGCATAAGCACGACCCGTTTCAATCGCTCGCTTCGCCATATCGACTCCTTCTTCAATATGTGATGCAACACCTGCAACATATAAAGTAACACCTGCGTTTAGTAAAACGATATTTGTCGCACTTTTATTTGCACGATTAGCAAACACGTGTTCAATGAGTTGCGCACTTTCGTTTACGCTATGAACGCATATATGAGACAAACAACCACGCTGTAACCCTACATCTTCTGGTGTAATGATGCGCTCAATGATATGGTCGTGTTTGAGTTCGATCAATTGCGTTGCCGCACTAATGCTGCATTCATCTAAACCGTCATCACTTGTGACAAACACGGTATGTTCCGTTCCGATTCGTCGCAACGCTTCAGCCATTTTGCGCGCATCTTTTTTATCATGTACGCCAATGACTTGGCGTTTCGGTTGAGCTGGATTGACGAGCGGACCGAGCAAATTGAATACTGTTCGCATTTTTAAACTTTGGCGAACAGGGGCAACATGCTTCATTGCCTCATGATAAAATGGAGCAAATAAAAAAACGAGCCGATGTGTACGTAACGCTTGTTTTGCTTCTTCTTCCGTTTTCGGCATTGGGATTAGGAAATGCTCAATGACATTCGCGCTTCCACTTGTCGACGACACCGCACGATTGCCGTGCTTTGCGACAGCAACATCGAGCGAAGCCACAAGCAAAGCGACGGCTGTCGAAATGTTAAATGTCCCTTTTCCATCTCCACCTGTTCCACACGTATCGATCACTGGTTCGTCGAAAGAAACCGTTCGCATACGTTCACGCATGGCCCGAATAAAGCCAACAAGCTCATCAACCGTTTCACCACGAAACCGCAACAAAACTAAAAAAGCAGCTACTTGTCTTTCATCCACTTCCCCGCTCATCATCGCATGCATCGCTTCATACGCTTCTTGTTCCGTCAACGTTTGTTGTCCAGCACATTTATGCAAAAACCGTTCAAACATGTCGCTTCCCCCTTTGAAATACGTGCTCTGCAAGCTGAATCGCATGAATTAAAGCGCTCGCTTTATTTCGTGTTTCTTTCCATTCCAATGCAGGCAATGAATCCGCAACGATTCCCGCCCCTGCTTGTACGTATGCTACATTATTTTTTAATACAGCTGTGCGAATCGCTATGCACGAGTCAATATTCCCGTCAAAACCAATATAGGCAACTGCACCTGCATACACGTTGCGCGCTGTCGGCTCTAGCTCTTGAATAATTTGCATCGCCCGAATTTTCGGTGCTCCGCTCACCGTTCCTGCAGGAAAAGCTGCGATAAGGGCATCAAGCGGATGAACGTCATCACGGAGCGTTCCCGTTACTTTTGAGATTAAATGCATGACGTGTGAAAACTTCCCGATTTGCATAAATTGTGGCGTACGCACCGTCCCATACATAGCAACGCGACCGATGTCGTTTCGTGCTAAATCGACAAGCATATAATGTTCCGCTCGCTCTTTCGGGTCATGAAGCAACTCGTTCATGAGCGCAACATCTTCTTGTTCATTTTTACCGCGGCGACGCGTCCCTGCGATCGGATCAATTTCAAGCTCCCTGTTTCGTACTTGAATGAGCTTCTCTGGGGAGCTACCGACGATGTGTTCTTCACCAATTTTTAAATAAAATAAGTATGGTGACGGATTTAATAAACGTAATAAACGATATAGCTCAAGTCCATGAATGGAAGTTTCAATCTCAAATCGTTGCGACAACACCGTTTGAAACACATCTCCGCTGGCAATGTACGATTGAATGTTTTCAACAGCTTCATAAAACATTTCGCGATCCATATTCGAACGAACTCGGTCAAATGAAACACATATATTTCGGTCGAACATCATATGTGCTTGTTCATCGTAGCCTTGAACCATTTGACGTGCTAGCTCATCGATTCTTCGGCAAGCTGCCTCATATTTCTCTACTTGTTTTTCTTCATCATCTGTTTCCGTTAAACGAACATAATGAATGAGTAATAACTCTTTTTTTATGTGATCAAAGGCAAAAAGTGATTCGCAGACGACAAAATGGACGATTTTCATTTGCAAATCGTTATACGCATGATACGGGACTCTCTCAATGTAAGAAATAAAATCGTAGCTTATATAACCGACAGCTCCTCCACGAAACGGGACGTCCAATGATAACAGTTGAACGTTTAAGTGCTGTTGCATCGTCACAAACGCTTCTTGGATTGTCGCCGTACACGCGAGCACTTGTTGCTTTTCTTTCACAAAAAATTGTTTACCATCATCGCTTTCAATCGACATAAACGGGCGAATGCCGATAAACGAATAGCGCGACCAAGGGGACATATCGTCTTTGCTCTCAAGCAAAAACGCCGCCTCATCACGTAACGCCACAAATAGCTGTATGGGTTGAAACGTATCTGCAAAAAAACGGCGCACAATCGGAATCGTTCGAAACCGGGAAGCTGTTTGTAAAAATGTAGCTATATTCATGATCGTTCTCCTTTCTTGGAGAATGAACATGAGGGGGAAACAAAGAGGAAAGTAAAAAAGCCTAAAGACGAGCGGCCTTTAGGCGTACGTATCCTAATGATCCTCTGCTCCGCTCTCACTCATTCTCTACTCTACTCAACTCTTACTCTACTCAACTAACTTATAAACCATCATATTATATGTCTGACTTTTTTGTCAACTTTAAATCTGGGCGAAGTTGGATAGCATCGCGTAAATATACGTGATGCATATCTTGTTGCGTTCGATTTGTATGTACGGTCATCATGACGCGAATACATTTTGGTAACGCGTGTGGAACGTTAATTTCACGCATACACATGACGGGCACATACGTCCAGCCGTCCAGATGACGCAACGCTTTTGCTGGAAACGTAGCGTTTAAATCATCGGTCATCGAAATGAGTACCGATACGACGTCTTCTGCTTTCACATCGTTTTGCTGTATCATTTCCGTTAACAATCGCTTCGTTTCGTCTATAATTTCTCGTTCATCGTTATCGCTCACAGTCGTTGCCCCGCGAATCGCTCGAATCACACTTTCCTCCTCCTTCTTCAGCGAACACGTATAGCCATTGTAGTAATTGCTCATCATCTATCCGCTCTACACATACCGTTCCAATCTCTTTCATTAACACCATACGCACCGTTTGATCTTTCGCTTTTTTATCTTGTTTCATTTTTTCGAGCAACCGTTCAGGTGATACGTGCGATGGAAGGGATGTTGGAAACCCGTAATGTTTAAACAGCGTTCGAAAAGATGAATAAAAAAGCGGTTGTTTGTAAAAATGTTCGCTTACAAAAATGGCAAATAGCATACCAAGAGCAACCGCATCTCCGTGCGTCATCACCCCATAACCAAGTTCACTCTCTAGCGCATGACCGAGCGTATGACCAAAGTTTAAATGAGCGCGAACACCGTGCTCTTTTTCATCTTTGGCGACAATAGCCGCTTTAATTTCAATTCCTTTTTGAATCGCGTATTGCAAACGGTCACCACGTAAATCATCGAGTTTTTGCACATTCGCTTGTAACCAGCCGAAAAAAACACGATCATAAATTAAAGAGTGTTTAATAATTTCCGCAAAACCTGACCGCATTTCCTGTTCTGGAAGCGTATGAAGCAAAGAAATATCGTAAAAAACGAGTTCAGGCTGATAAAAAGCGCCAATCATATTTTTTCCGAGCGGATGGTTAATAGCCGTTTTCCCACCAACAGCACTATCATGCGCTAGCAACGTCGTCGGCACTTGAACGAATCGAATGCCACGCATATATGTCGCTGCGACAAAACCTGCTAAATCCCCAACGACCCCTCCGCCAAGCGCAATGATTAATGAATCACGATCGAGACGGTTTGTTAATGCTGCTGTATGGCACGCGTAAAACTGTTCAAATGACTTCGCTTCTTCTCCACTTGGAATAATATGAGTATACACACGGTCATATGTTTGACGAAGAGCTTGTTGCACATCAGCTAAGTAAAGCGAAGCGACTGTTTCATCTGTAATGATAAGGACAGCTGTCACATGTGGACAAATACGATCAATCATGCGATCTATCATATGCAATAATTCATTCCCAATGACAACTTCATATTGTTTCGACGACGTAGCGATGTGAATGCGTTTCATCATTAAAACTCCTTTGCGTACCGGCGCATGTTTTCAACATTCTCTATAATGAGATCGATGCGATCTTGTCCAAATTGTTCGACAATGGCATTGGCAACTTCCCATGCTACAACAGCTTCCGCAACAACGCTTGCGGCTGGAACTGCGCAACTATCTGAACGTTCAATGCTTGCTGCAAACGGTTCTTTCGTTTCAATATCGACACTCATGAGCGGTTTATATAATGTCGGAATCGGCTTCATGACTCCGCGAACAACGATCGGCATGCCCGTCGTCATCCCGCCTTCAAATCCGCCAAGTCGGTTTGTTTTGCGCGTATATCCCGTTTCTTTGCTCCATATAATTTCATCGTGCACTTCGCTGCCAAAGCGACGTGCAGCTTCAAATCCGATGCCAAACTCAACGCCTTTAAAGGCATTGATGCTAACAATCGCAGCAGCGATTTTTGCATCTAACTTCCGATCATAATGAACATAGCTCCCAACGCCTACCGGAACACCTTCAACAATGACTTCAACAATTCCACCAATCGAGTCGCCTTTTTCTTTCGCTTCATCAATTGCGGCCATCATCTTTTTTTCCGCTTCCGCATCAAAACAACGAACAGGAGATTGTTCTGTCACTCGTTGCAACTCCTCAAGCGATGTATATGCGGTATTTTCCGCCTTTACCCCTCCAATTTCAACGACGTGGCTTGCGATGCGAATACCTAATTCCGATAAAATGCGCTTCGCTACCGCTCCAGCTGCTACGCGCACCGTTGTTTCACGCGCCGAGGAACGCTCTAATACGTTGCGCATATCACGATGACCATACTTGATCGCCCCGTTTAAGTCAGCATGTCCTGGACGTGGGCGCGTCACTTTTCGTTTCACTTCTTCTGTATCACTAGCGAGCGGTTCGATCCCCATAATGTTCGTCCAATGTTTCCAATCGCGATTTTCAACAACGAGCGTAATCGGAGAACCGAGCGTTTTCCCGTGACGAACACCGCTTAAAATCTTTACTTCGTCTTTTTCAATTTGCATGCGTCGCCCACGACCATACCCTTTTTGCCGACGAGCTAACTCTTCGTTAATATGCTCCGCCAAAAGCGTCAATCCGGCCGGGACACCTTCAATAATTGTTGTTAATTGTGGACCGTGAGATTCACCAGCTGTTAAGTATCGCAATTCCCTCTCTCCCTTCATCTCTTTAAAGCGATTATGTATGAATATAGCACATTTTTTCTACGGACGTAACCCCTTAATTGCACAGAAAGCGACCTGGCTCGGCCGCAACTACATTTTTCGATAAAAAAACGTATCTTCCACTTCAAAACCGTATGCAGTCGGATTAAAAATTTGTTCCGTACTACCAACGAAAAAAATTCCCCCAGGACGAAGGGCGCGATTAAATTTTAAGTACAATTCATGTTTTGCTTCTTCTGTAAAATAAATAAGCACGTTGCGACAAACAATTAAGTCGAAATTTGTATCAAACGGATCGGCAAGCAAATTATGCTTTTTAAACGTGACCGCTCGTTTAATATCATCGATAATTTTATAGTGAGCTCCTTCTTTAACAAAAAATTTTTTCTTCACGTCTTCTGGCACTTCTTGAAGAGACCTTTCCATATAAATGCCAAGCTTCGCGCGCGCCATGGCGTTATCATCAATATCCGTCGCTAATACAGACACTTGCGATAATGGCATAAATTTAGACAAAATAATTGCTAACGTATACGGTTCTTCCCCAGTTGAGCAAGCGGCACTCCATACTTTTAATCGTTTGTTTTTTTCAAGAAGTTTCGGAATAATTTTTTTCTCTAACACTTCCCATCGTTTTGCATTCCGGAAAAATTCAGATACGTTGATCGTCATGCGATCTAAAAACTCATGAAACAACGCTTGATCATGATTCATCGCCCGAAAAAATTCATCGAAATTTTTAAATCCTTTTTTTTCGTAAAGGGAAGTTAATCGCCGTTTCATTTGCGCTTCTTTGTATAGCGCTAAATCAATGCCTGTTTTTCGTTTCACGTTTGCAATAAATTGTTGATAATCACTCATTCTAAAAACTCCTCTTCCTTTTCTTTCATACATACAGTATAACGAAAATGTGAAAAAACGGGAATAAAAAAATAAAGATAGGCATGCGCCTACCTTTTTTAGTATATCCACTCGTTCATTAGCTTGTTGTAAGAAACGAGTTCTTCTTCTTTGAAAAATAGTTGAATTTCGCGTGCAGCGCTCTCTTTGGAGTCAGAGCCGTGAATGATGTTTTTCCCGACCGTTAGGCCGAAATCACCGCGAATGGTCCCTGGCAACGCTTCCTGTGGGTTTGTTTTTCCCATCATTTGACGAGCTGTTGCGATGACGTTTTCGCCTTCCCATACCATCGCAAATACTGGACCGGACGTAATAAATTCAACGAGCTCACCGAAAAACGGACGCTCTTTATGCTCTGCATAATGTTGTTCAGCAAGCTCGCGCGATACTTGCATCAACTTTGCACCGACAAGCTGAAAACCTTTGCGCTCAAAACGAGCAACAATATCACCGATGACACCACGCTGTACCCCATCTGGTTTGACCATTAGAAATGTTCTTTCCATGACGAATTCTCCACCCCTGATACGTTATGTATTGGAAATGATTCCTTTGCAATTATATCATCTTACATATAAATTAGCAATATTCGCCATGAAAACGATTTAATTTTTTCTCTTAGTACTTCCGTTTCCCGATATATTTTGCAATATTGTAAAGCGCTGTCCAGGCACGGTTGCGTGGCAACTTTTGTAATGTATCAAGCGCTTTTTGTAGATAGCGATCCCCAAGCTCATATGACTTTTCGATCGCATTTGTTTGCTTAATGCGATCAATGACATTCGCCATTTCACGACTTGTCGTATGTTCGTTTACTTTCATAATTTGTTCCTTTAATGTTCGTTCTTTCATGGCATACAGAACAGGAAGTGTCACGTTTCCTTGCGATAAATCACTTCCTGCTGGCTTACCGAGTTGCTTTTCCGTCCCAATAAAATCGAGAATATCGTCTGTAATTTGAAACGACATACCGACGTAATAACCGAACCAATACAATTTTTTATGGACAGCTTCCGGCGCTCCTGCTACGACCGCACCGAGTTGGCAACTTGCTGCAATGAGTAACGCCGTTTTTCTCTTAATTCGTTGCAAATAGCGACGTAAATTTTGATCAAATCGATATTTGTCACTAATTTGCTCAATTTCTCCTCGACATACTTCAACAATGGTGTTTGCTAAAATATGATGAGCGACGGGATCATCGATTTCACACATTTGCTCGAGCGCTCGGGCAAACAAGTAGTCACCAACGTACATGGCAAATCGATCGCCCCATTTCGCTTGAATCGTTTCCTTTCCACGTCGCAACATCGCCCCATCAATCACATCATCATGGACAAGGGAAGCCATATGAATGAGCTCCAGAGCCACAGCTACCCGCTTCATCTTCTCAAAATGATACGTACCAAATTGTCCGCCAAGCAAAACAAACACTGGACGAATGCGCTTTCCGCCCGCCTCAAGCAAATGTAACGATGCTTCATTGACGAGCGGGTCGGACGTTTGCACCGTTATTTTCAATTGTTCTTCAATTCGGTTTAAATCTCCATTTAAAAACGAATACATCGCTTTTAGCTTCATCACTATTCACCTTAACATCTATCAGGTTTATGTCCGAGATGCATCGCCGCCACTCCAAACGTATACGGTTTCACTTGTACGCGCACGAAACCGGCTTGACGAAACATATCTGCGAGCTCATCCATTCCCGGAAATTCGCGTGCTGACTCTTGTAACCACGAGTATTCTTCATAACTTTTCGCAAAAATTTTCCCAAAAAAGGGCATGATATAGCGAAAATAGGCATAGTACAGTTGCCGAAAACCGATAAGCGTTGGCTGTGATGTTTCTAGACAAACAACTTTTCCGCCTGGTTTTGCTACACGATACATTTCTTTTAATACCGTCATATAATCAGGAACGTTACGCAATCCGAAACCGATAGTAACATAGTCGAACGTATCGTCAGGAAACGGTAAACTCATCGCATTGCCATGGACAAGCGTAACATGTTGAAAACCACGCTCTTTTACTTTTTCTTCCCCTACTTTTAACATATTGCGACTAAAATCAAGCCCATACACTTCACCGCTAGGTCCAACGGCTTCGGCTAACGCGATTGTCCAATCTGCCGTCCCGCAACATACATCGAGCGCTTTCGCTCCCTTTTGTACATTCATTCGTTTCATCGTATCTTTTCGCCATGCGACATGACGTTTAAAACTAATAACTGAATTCATCCGATCATAATGGTCAGAAATTTTTTCAAACACGCGATGCACACGTTCTTCTTTCGATTGTTGCATAAAATCCCCTTCTTTCAACTAAAATCAAGCGAGGAGATGAGAGAATCGCTCTTTTACTTCTTCGTGCACATGAAACGGGAGAAGATCTTGTAATTTTCGCTGACAGTGATCGATATAATCCATCAAGGCTGTCGATTTCGCTCCATCACGCCGAACACGTTTTAGCGCGAATAAGTAATACGCTAACTCTCCCCACTCATGGGCATGCACATGTTCCGCAAGCTGACGAAGCAAGGCGGATTCAATAACAGCGATGCAATGAAAGCGTTCAAGATCATCCGACGACAGTTGCTGCAGGTGAATTTTTTGTATGTTGATCTCTTTAATCGCTTCAGCAAAGCGACGAATGAGTGAAATGTCGTGTCGTCGCGCTAAAAAGTCGTAGTACAATCCACTATATAAATCTCCGGCAAGCACAGTTAATTGCTTTTGTTGCATCATTTGTTGCTCATCTACTTCGTCATGGGTGTCAAGGGCGAGTTGAATTAACATCATGGCAAACACGTAATCGAGCGCGATGCTTTCTTCCACCTGAGCCGAACGTAACATAGAAAGAGCAAACGATACGCGATCTTCGTCTATGATGCGTGGTTGTATATAACGATCTACGTACGAATGGGCAATTGCGCGTTGAATGCGCATTTGTACTTGTTCGATTTGCTGTTGCATATCCATGACTTATCACCCTTGCTTCCCAAAAACTCAAACTTTATTATATCATAAACCGTCTTCACGTTAACGATGATTTTTCGCATCAGACTGGATTTCGCCATGTTGCGTTTGAATAAGTGCTTTTCCACGTACTTTAATCGCTGATGTATGCTCTGTAAATTGCGCAATTAGTACTTCCCCTTGATCGAGCTTTTCAGAATGATGAAAACGCGTATCCGAACCACGCGTTAACCCGATGACATTCACTCCGTCTTCTAACGCTTTAATCACAACATAATCGCCTTGCATCATAATACCCCTCCTATTTAATAAGCGCTAATATTTCCGCACGTGCTTTGTCATCTGTTGCCAGCGTTCCACGTACTGCCGTTGTAACTGTTTTAGCCCCTGGTTTTTTCACGCCACGCATCGTCATGCACATATGTTCAGCTTCGACAACAACCATCACTCCATGCGGTTCGAGCGTCTCCATAATGGCGTCAGCTACGGTTGCCGTAATCCGCTCTTGCAACTGCGGGCGTCGCGCGACTGTTTCAACCGTTCTTGCTAGTTTGCTTAACCCTGTCACTTTGCCGCCGCGTGGAATGTATGCGACATGAGCAACACCGAAAAATGGAACGAGATGATGTTCACACATTGAATAAAACGGAATGTCTTTGACGAGGACAAGTTCTTCATGATCTTCACTAAATACCGTTTGTAAGTGTATTTTCGGATCTTCGTTTAAACCTGAAAACACTTCTGCATACATTTTTGCTACCCGCTTCGGCGTATCAAGCAAACCTTCACGATTTGGATCTTCGCCAATAGCTTCTAAAATTAAGCGGACTGCCTGTTCGATTTGTTCTACATTCATTTGTTGCATCCTCCTAGCATTCAACCTCACGTAATCCGATTCTAGCACATAAAGATGAAAAAAGGCAAAAAAGAAGAGGTAGCTCGCAACCGGCTACCTCTTTGGCTGTATGTAATTTCTTACTTTACAGCATCTTTTAACGCTTTCCCAGGTTTGAAAGCAGGAACTTTGCTTGCAGCAATTTCGATTTCTTCTCCTGTTTGTGGGTTGCGTCCTTTGCGCGCCGCACGCTCACGCACTTCGAAGTTACCAAAACCGATTAATTGCACTTTATCACCGTTTTTAAGCGCTTCTGTAATCGCGTCAAAAACCGCATCAACTGCTTTTGATGCATCTTTTTTAGAAAGACCGCTTGCTTCAGCTACCGCGTTGATTAATTCCGTTTTGTTCATGCCATTCACCTCCTCCCAAAGCGTATGTATTATACATTACTTTCAGTTGTTTACACTTTCTATTGTTTCTATACATTAACATGCCTTATATTAACTGATTCTTGCTCATAATTCAACATTTTTTCAGCAAAATCATGCAATTTGCCTATTATTCTCCAACGAGCCTAACATTTTCTGAATAAAGATTATCATATCGCTCTTTTTCACTGCAAGAAAAAATTTTCGTTTCAAAGCAAAAAAGACCCCAAATGGAGTCTTTTTATAATATAATGGCAATCAGTCCACCGGATCCTTCGTTAATGATGCGCTCTAACGTTTCTTTTAATTTATAACGGGCATTTTCAGGCATAAGTGCTAGCTTCGCTTGAATGCCTTCGCGAACAATGGAACTGAGGGAACGGCCAAAAATATCAGAGTTCCAAATAGACAGCGGGTCATCCTCAAAATCTTGCATCAAGTAACGGACGAGCTCTTCACTTTGTTTTTCTGTTCCAATGATCGGCGCAAACTCCGATTCGACATCGACTTTAATCATATGAATGGATGGTGCAACGGCTTTTAGTCGAACCCCAAAACGAGAGCCTTGGCGAATAATTTCTGGTTCATCTAAGCTCATATCAGAAAGTGATGGAGCAGCGATGCCATAACCTGTTTGCTTCACCATGCGAAGCGCATCGGCGATTTGATCGTATTCTGCTTTCGCATAAGCAAAATCTTGCATCAATTGCAATAAATGATCTTTTCCGCGAATTTCAACGCCGACAACTTCTTTTAAAATTTGGTCGTACAATTCATCCGGCGCATATAAATCAATTTCTGCAATGCCTTGCCCCATTTCAATACCAGCTAAACGCGCTTCGTCAATAAAATCATATTCGCTAAATTGTTGTACGACACGATCGACATCGCGTAATCGCTTAATATCTTTTACTGTATCACGCACTGCATCTTGATAACTTTCACGCAACCAATGATTTTCACGCAACACCATAACCCAGTTTGGTAAATTGACATTCACCTCTAGCACAGGGAATTCATATAATGCTTCTCGAAGCACTTGATACACATCTGCTTCACGCATGCCTTCCACACTTAATGCTAACACCGGAATATCGTATTTTTCACTTAATTGTTGCTTCAACGTTTCTGTTTCTGGGTGTTGTGGACGCACCGTATTAATAATCATAATGAACGGCTTACCGACCTCTTTCAATTCGTTGACGACACGCTCTTCTGCCTCGATATAATTTTCGCGCGGAATTTCTCCAATTGAACCGTCCGTTGTAATGACAACACCAATCGTTGAATGCTCTTGAATGACTTTTCTTGTGCCAATTTCGGCCGCTTCCTGAAACGGAATTGGTTCTTCATACCACGGTGTATGAATCATACGCGGCCCGTTTTCGTCTTCAAAACCTTTTGCCCCTTGCACTGTATAACCGACACAATCTACAAGACGAATGTTCACTTCAAGTCCATCGTCTACTTTCACTTTTACCGCTTGATTCGGAACAAACTTCGGCTCTGTCGTCATAATCGTTTTTCCAGCTGCACTTTGTGGCAGTTCGTCTTGTGCCCGAGCTTTATCTGCTTCGTTTTGAATATTCGGAATGACAACAAGTTCCATAAACTTTTTAATAAATGTCGATTTGCCTGTTCGAACGGCACCGACAACCCCTAAATAAATATCTCCGCCTGTTCGTTCAGCAATATCTTTAAAAAGATCGACCTTTTCCAACTGCCTTCCCTCCCTTATATTTAAAACATATGAGGACATTATATGCATATGTTGTTGTCCTATTTGTTTATGACTAAAAAAATCCCTTCTCTAAAATGTATTTGTTTAGAGAAGGGATCATGACTTATTTCACAAGAAAAATTGGCTCTTTTTTCTTTTCATCAATCGTATAAGGGAGAGAATAAGCAGGCACAAAAAGCGAATGTTTGACAAGCAAGTCGCGAATATCATCCCCATATCGATAATGATGCGTCTCTGTTTGCAGTTTCTCGTATAAATCTATACGGTAATCAATATAAATTTCCCCTTGACCGTCAATGATGAGCGGGAGATTCTTCCCTGAGTATGGACTAACGACATGGGGAGGTGCATCTAAATGAAGCTTCTTGTAATCGAGCGTAAATACACCTTTTGCCAACACATCTTTAAACGGTGGGTAACCATGAGCGTCTTGATACATACGAATACGTAATTTTAAATCACGAATCGCCTCTGCAGCACGTAAATCGAGCAATTTCACTGTCGGATTTGTCTCGACATCAACGAGAACATATTGATATACACCGCCGCTTTCAAACGCATTTCCTGGCGGTTCCGCCATATATCGTGGCACAAGCATGTTGAAGTCGATCGGATATTTTTGATAAATTGGCGTAGACATTTCACGTGTTTTAATTGGTAGTAATCCACCTGTCGCTTGTCGATATTCATTTACTGCTTGTTGCACACGCTCAACTTGCTCTTTATACGGAATTTGGTTTTGTGCTAATCGCTCTTGCGGATACAAACATCCAGATAACATGATCGATACGACAACGACCATTGCAGAAAATAGCCACTTTTTCATCATTCATCCATCCTTTTATTCTTGCACTGGTCCGCTAAATACGACGAATACAATAATGAGACCAGCGATAATCATACTTATGTATGCAATTGTCGCTAAAACGATTTTGATGACCTTATTTTTCACTTTATATCGGCTAAAATAAATCGAAAATACAGAGACAAACATTAGTCCGATTCCTGTTAATGAAATCCACATTTTTAAAAGACCCGGCGTCATCTCTCTCCCTCACTTTCTGTTAATGACTACATAAAAAAGCTGAAGTAAAGCGGGGCTTCTTTACTTCAGACGATGACTAAACATGCACCATCCATTCAAGTCTGAGAATGTTTTCATAGCATTGTATGCAACATAAATAACAAAGCGCTCTTCACATGCCTATTTCAAAGAAAATTATAGCGAAATGTTTGCTAAATCTTCAAGTTCTGATGTTTTTCCACGCGCCATCAACGAATCTACCGCACTTTTCACATCTTTTCCGTTAAACAATACATCATAAAGTGCATTTGTAATCGGCATATCGACATTCATTTTTTTCGCTAACTGATAGGCAGCTTTTGTCGTTCGCACACCTTCGACAACCATTCCCATATTTGCTAGCACATCATCAAGCGCATATCCTTTCCCAAGCATATTTCCCGCGCGCCAGTTGCGCGAATGGACGCTTGTACATGTCACAATCAAATCACCGATTCCTGTCAATCCTGCAAACGTAAGCGGGTTGGCACCAAGTCGACTACCGAGGCGAGCCATTTCCGCAAGCCCGCGCGTCATTAATGCAGCTTTTGCATTATCCCCGTAACCAAGTCCATCGGTAATTCCTGCTGCTAGTGCAATAATGTTTTTTAAAGCCCCACCAATTTCTACTCCGATTAAATCCGGATTTGTATATACGCGAAAATATTGGTGATTCATAAATAAATCTTGAATGCGCTCCGCTGCATCCATATTTTTTGACGATACCGCCACTGTTGTTGGATGACGCAAACTCACTTCCTCGGCGTGACTTGGACCTGATAAAACGACAACATCTTGCAACCGTTCTCCCATTTCTTCTTCAATAATTTCTGAAATACGTTTATGTGTATCCGGTTCAATGCCTTTACTGACTGAGACGATCGTAATCGGCCGTTCTATACACGTGCGAACACGTTGCAACACATCACGAATCGCTTTTGTCGGAACAGCTAATACAACCGTTTCAATCCCTTCAAGCGCTTTGACAAGATCTACATAGCCAACAATCGCTTCAGGAAGATGAATATTCGGCAAATATTTCTCGTTCGTATGTTTTTCGTTAATTTCATCCATTTGTTCTTGTCGCTGTCCCCAAAGTCGAACGTCGTGTCCATTATCAGCAAGAACGATCGCCAAAGCCGTGCCCCAACTACCTGCACCTAATACTGCAATCATCTGATCCCCCCCTTAATTTCGCGGACGTGCAATGATTTTTATTGGCGTTCCTTCAAATCCGAACGTATCACGAATACGGTTTTCTAGAAAGCGCTCATACGAAAAATGCATGAGTTCAGGATCGTTAACAAATACAACAAACGTCGGTGGTTTTACTGCGACTTGTGTCATGTAATAAATTTTTAATCGTTGTCCATTATGTGTCGGTGTCGGATTCATCGCAATCGCATCCATAAGTACTTCATTTAATACGTTTGTTTGGACGCGCATCGCATGATTTTCGCTGACCATTTGAATAACTGGTAGCAACTTGTGCAATCGCTGTTTCGTTTTTGCAGAAACGAATACAATTGGAGCATAATCAAGAAATTGAAAATGATCACGAATTTTTTTCTCAAACTCATTCATCGTCTTTTCATCTTTTTCGATCGCATCCCATTTGTTTACAACGATAACGACACCACGGCCGGCTTCATGTGCATATCCAGCGATTTTCTTATCTTGTTCAATAATGCCTTCTTCTGCGTTAATGACGACAAGCACAACATCAGAACGCTCAATCGCTTTTAGCGCTCGTAGTACACTATATTTTTCGGTACTTTCATACACTTTTCCTCTTTTGCGCATTCCTGCTGTATCAATAATGACATATTCTTGTCCGTCTCGCTTAAACGTCGTGTCAATTGCATCGCGTGTCGTTCCTGCTATATCGCTAACAATGACCCGTTCTTCTCCTAAAATCGCGTTAACAAGGGATGATTTCCCAACATTCGGGCGACCGATTAAACAAAACTTAATGACATCCGCATCGTATTCTTTCGTTTCACGTTTAGGAAAATGTGAAACGACTGCATCTAACAAATCCCCGATTCCTAATCCATGCGTACCAGAGATCGGAATCGGCTCTCCGAATCCGAGCGTATAAAAATCGTAAATGTTTTCACGCATATCTGGATTGTCAATTTTGTTTACAGCTAAGACAACTGGTTTATTAGAACGGTATAAAATTTTCGCTACTTCTTCGTCCGCTGCTGTGACACCGTCACGACCATTCGTCATAAAAATAATGACGTCCGCCTCATCAATTGCAATTTCAGCTTGTTGACGAATTTGCGTTAATAAAGGTTCATCACCAATGTCAATTCCACCGGTATCAATAATGTTAAACGTTGTGTTTAACCATTCTGCGCTACTATAAATCCGGTCACGTGTCACTCCCGGCACATCTTCTACAATCGAAATACGTTCCCCAACAATACGATTAAAAATCGTCGATTTCCCGACATTTGGGCGACCAACGATCGCTACAACTGGTTTCGACATATTCTCACACTCCTTCACTAAAATTCGAAACCCGAACAAAAAAGAAGCCCTTCCACTGAAGGGGCTAGCTTTCCCATTTTATCAAAAAAATCAATGTTTCACAATAATGAGCAAATCGTCGCTTAATGCGTGAGCAATGCCATCTAAAATCGCCTCTAAATTGGCTGCAATGCGCTGCATTTCTTCATCACTTTCACAAACGAACGTCATCCCGCCAACCACTTTATGCGGTGACGTCGTAATGACAGCTAAAATCATTTTTTCTACAGTCATCTTAACACCTTCCCTGCCTGATTCGTTTCGGATTTCGTTGGCATACGAATCGCATTTTCTAACGTCGGTACGTTACGAATGATCGCTTTAGCTTTTTCCACATCTTTTTCTTGCGGTAAAATGAAAATGCCAACTCGACCATCATCCAAATCGCGCTTAGCAAGTGGCACAAGCGCTGGTGTGCCGGAATCGCGATACACACCTAATGCCGTTGAAATATCATGTAAAATCGCTTGGCGTTGCCCGAGATTTGCGATAGTTGAGCGAGCGTTAAAGTTTTTCGGTTTTAAAATAAATCCCATGCCATATCGTAAAATTTCTTCGCGCCGTGCTTCTAAACCGATATTCATAATATAAATATTGTCCACATACAATCCGGCTCCTTTAAAATGCGGCTTCACGTATTCCACTTCGACAATGTCACCGAGTCGGCTACCAGACATTAGTTTGCGTGCAACGATAAATGAAATGACAGCCCCAACAAGCCCAAGCCATATGTTCCAAACTAAATAGGCGAACGTGCTTAAAAATGATGCAAAAATAACTAAATAGTTTCTCCCTTCAAAAACAATCGCAATTCCTTCAATATACGTCTTACCACGCGGGACGAGCTCATATTGATCAAGCTCATTTAACGTATTTCGTTCCATGTTGCGCACATCGCGAAATTGAGAGGCAGCTAATGCTAAAAATGTGATGGCTGCAAACTCTTTTTCCATAATGGCTGGCACCGCAATCGTTCCAAGCCCAGCTGCAATAAACCCTAAAGCAATATGAATAATTTTCCCGTGTAAATACGTCGGATATTGACGATAGTCTGTTTTTAATAAATACAGTCTCGTTAATACACCAATGGTTACGCCAAATAAAATCGGATACGTATATTCGTTCACGTCTTAACCTCCTTTGCCCGCTTTTGAAATCGACCATCAACATACATTGGTAATTGCTCAATCCATTTCCATAAAAATAAACACGCTGTTGCTAACGCCCAGCCATCCAAAAAAGAAAGGGAACCGATCAAATAAGGAAAAGAAAATTGCTTTAACACAAATGCATATAAGAAATCACCTTGACAACATCCGACCGTCAACACAAGTAAGCGATCATAAAATGAGCGATACAAGGCAAACGATGCAAACAAAAGTGCGAAAACTAACAACCATGTCGCTTCAATAAACACCCAAACCGGATCGAACAATAATAAAAAATGAAATGCGGCATACAACATGGTCAAACTTGCGCTTGCGAATGCAAAATAAATAAATGATCTCCCTGTTTTTTTCATGACAAAAGAGTAACTAACGATCAACATCAAGATGTATGCAAGCGACATGTGGAACGAATAAATAGTTACATCATACGCAGACAACGTAATTAGTAATAAAATATATAGGCAAATAAGCAGGCGGATACGATTTTTTGGGGCAAAAAATGTGTAAACAATCCATAAAAACCAGGAAACCCAATAAAAATAACCTCCTTCCACCGTCACACCTCCACTTTCCATTATGTCTTATTTTTAAAAATTTAATCTTTGCATGTAAAAAAAGAGGACGGACAAAATAAAAAACGAGGAGGGATATAGATGGGGAAAGATCGCCAAGAGAAGAAGTTAAAGCAATCACATCGCGTTGAATCGGATCGTGATCCAGCGAAAAATTTTAAAGGCAGCACAAAAATAGAAAAATAACGATCTACACAAAAAGGTGCCCCGGCTTTTTTCGGGACACCTTTTTATGAGCGTTGACTATAACGCGTCGTGTCGACGCCGCGTTCGCGCAACCAATGATGCGTTTTTCCCGTAATAACGAGAGGTGCTTTTTGTAAGTCTGCAATCGTTTCTGTACCAAGTGCGGTCATGATGAGCGTTAAGTCTTCATGCAGGCGATGAATTTCTGCGATTAACGCCTCTATGCCTTGCTCGATTAAGAAGCGCAACATATAACCCGCCATGCCTACCGCAGAAGCACCGAGCGCAATACATTTGGCCACATCGAGTGCATGTTGCACTCCTCCGCTCCCAATAATGCTTATACGTTGAATTTCGGACGCCACTTCCGCAATCGATGCTGTCGTCGTTATTCCCCATTCATTAAAATACGAAAGTTGATTTTCACGCCGTTTATTTTCAATTTGTGCAAAGTTTGTTCCTCCGAAGCCTCCGACGTCAACGGCACATACACCTACATTTTCTAACTTTCGTGCCGTCTCTTTGCTCATTCCAAACCCGACTTCTTTGACGATCACAGGCACATCGACAGCAGAGGCAATTTGCTCAATGCGTGAAAGCGCCCCACAAAAATTACGATCTCCTTCAGGCATGACGAGCTCTTGAACGACGTTTAAATGAATTTGAAGGGCGTTCGCCTCGATCATATCAACGGCACGTTTTGCTTCGTCAACCGTTGCTTCGCTGCCTAAGTTAGCGAACACAATGCCATGTGTATTGACTTTTCGAATAATTGTAAACGACTGTCGCTCTCGTTCATCTTTTAAGGCAGCCATTTGTGAGCCAACCGCCATAGCTATACCACACTGCTTAGCGATATAGGCGAGCTGCTCGTTGATTTTGACTGTTTCGTCGCCTCCGCCACCTGTCATCGCATTAATGAAAATCGGCGAACGTAATGAAAGTTCGCCGATGTTTGTTTGTAAGTCGATATGAGCAGTGGAAATATTCGGCAAGCTATTATGCACAAATGTAATATCTTCAAATCCGTGCAAGCGACGCTGTCCTGTTGCAAGGGCGTATTCAATATGTTGTAATTTTCGTTTTGCACGTTCCACTGCGATCACCATTTTATTTTAATTTTTTTAACTGCTCTCCAATCACTTCACCAATTTGAAATCCTGTCGTCGTTTCTGTTGAAGTTGTATATTCACGATAGTCTTCTTGCACATCATCTTCAAGCAACTCACGAATGCTTAATGATAAGCGTTTCTCTTGTTCGCTTACGGCAAGCACTTTTACTTTTACGACATCGCCTTCTTTTAACACTTCATGCGGCGTGCCAATATGTTTCGTTGAAATTTGAGAAATATGAACAAGGCCTTCGACGCCTGGAAACACTTCGACAAACGCTCCAAATGGGGCTAAACGTTTGACTGTGCCTTCTAGTACGTCGCCTTCTTTTATTTTTTGTTCAATGCCGTCCCAAGGAGCTGGAAGCGCCGCTTTCATTGATAAAGAAACGCGTCCGTTTTCCTCATCAATCGCAAGCACTTTCACTTTTACAACATCGCCTTCTTTTACGACGTCTGATGGATGATCTACACGTGTATGAGCAAGTTGAGAAATATGTACAAGACCATCAATGTCGCCAATATTGACAAACACGCCGAAGTTGGCCATACGTACCACCGTTCCTTCAAGCACTTGACCGACTTGAAGCGACTGTAATACGGCTTTCTTTTTCGATGATTCTTCTTCTTCTACAACCGCCCGATGTGATAAAACAACGCGATTTTTTTCACGATCAAGCTCTACAACTTTTACAGTTAATGTACGTCCTTTATAGTCTGTGAAATCCTCGACAAAATCTTTCTCAACAAGCGAAGCCGGAATGAATGCACGGACACCAACATCCGCCACAAGTCCACCTTTTACAATATCTTTTACAACCACATCAAACGTTTCACCGTTTGCGTGTTTTCGCTCGAGATCTGCCCATGCCTTTTCTGCATCTGCAGCCTTTTTCGATAAAATAAGGGCTTCATCTTCTACTTTTTTCACTTGTGCAATAACTGCATCTCCGACTGAAAGTACATCGCTTGCTTTCTCGATATGAAGGCTTGATAGCTCACTAATTGGGATAATACCAACTAGCTTGCTTCCCTCGACA
Organism: Anoxybacillus mongoliensis; assembly: GCF_014201515.1. Lineage (GTDB taxonomy): Bacteria > Bacillota > Bacilli > Bacillales > Anoxybacillaceae > Anoxybacillus > Anoxybacillus mongoliensis. The sequence continues at coordinate 49,942 of NZ_JACHEQ010000008.1, read as the reverse complement.
TCTACAAGCACTTGCTTGTCTTCTACTTTCGTTACTTGGCCTTTCACTGTGTCGCCTACTTCATAGACACGCACATCAACTTGATTCATCTCTTCCATAGTGAATACCTCCTTACACTCCACACCTGCTCGACGACAGAAATATATGTTCAATGGGCGAACAACGATGTGCTCGTCCATTTGACACAAAGAAAAAAATTCCTTTTTTACTAATCTGTATTAAAACATCCATTTTGTCAAGTCATAACTATTGATGTTTATGCAAAAGTTGTTGAATGTGTTCCATAATGACTGCTGTTACTTCATCAGCACTTGCTCTTCTTTCTCGCCACGGCGCAAAATCAATTGGAGCACCGTATACGACTTTTAACTTTTTCCCAACACGATAAGGACCGATAATAGCACACGGCACAACAACCGCTTCGCTACGCAACGCAAAAAATCCTGCTCCTGCCAGCCCTTTTTTCAATTTTCCATCTTTACTTCGCGTTCCTTCTGGAAATAATCCGAGTACTTTTTTTTCTTTCAATAAAGCTAAACCTGTTCTCAATGCCTCACGGTCGCCCATTCCACGACGAACGGGAAACGCATGTAAGCGGGAGACAAGTTGTTTAACAATAGGTGTGCGAAACAATTCTTCTTTTGCCATAAAATGAACTGGGCGCGGACATGTAATGCCGACGACAGGCGGATCTAAGTTGCTAATATGATTGGCACAAATAATGACAGCACCTTCCTTTGGGATATGCTCTACCCCACTTACTTCAATACGGTAAAGCGGAGTAAGCACTTGTTTTACAACTGTACGGGCAAACGTGTAAAAACTCACTACCCCTCCACCCTTTCTTGAACGATGCGCATAATACGATCGACAACCTCATCAATCGATAACGATGTCGTATCAATTTCAATTGCGTCCTCTGCTTTTTTTAATGGAGCAACCGCACGTTCAGAATCAATTTGGTCACGCCGAGCAATTTCTTCTTTTAGTTGCTCGAAATCAGACGGAATACCCCTTTTTACATTTTCTTCATGGCGCCGTTTAGCTCGCTCTTCAACAGAAGCAAGCAAAAAAATTTTCACTTCAGCATGTGGCAGCACATGCGTGCCGATATCGCGACCGTCCATGACCACGCCGCCATGTCGACCTAACTCACGCTGACGTTTGACCATTTCTTCGCGCACAGCCGAATGTTTTGCTACATACGATACGTTGTTTGTGACATCATTCGTTCGAATAACTTCGGTCACATCTTCACCGTTTGCAAACACAAGCTGTCCACTTGGCGACGGCTTTAATTCAATATATGTATCATGAAGTACATTCATTAATTGTTTTTCGTTATGAACATCTACGCCGCGTTGAAGGGCACAATATGTTAAGGCGCGATACATCGCTCCTGTATCAATATAAACGTAAGACAATGCTTCTGCTAATCGTTTCGCGACCGTGCTTTTTCCAGCAGCTGCCGGTCCATCAATCGCGATCGAAAGTTTCTTCTCCATAATGCCTCCTGTCAATCTTTTTGTTTTCAACAAAAAAGCAGGAACGCCCCTGCTTCTTATATTGTACCATACCACTTATCGTCGGTCGAATGTTTCAATCGTTTTTAATACGGAATTTTTCATGACACCTTCGTAATGAACGACTTTCACAATATAAGGAGCCAACGACGAATGAGAGACGACAAATTGGGCAATAAGTAAAAAAATAAATTGAATGATTGCTAGCTTCCATAACATGCGTTCAACTGTCTTCACTCGTTTCTCCCTCTCTGTCTTTTTTATTTATTATGGGAGAGAACGTATCGATTTATGCGTCAAACTGCTCCTTTTTTCTTAACTCAAGCTGTTTTTCAAAGCTGTAACGAATTAATGTGAGGCGATCGACATCGCTCACTTCTAAAAACTGCAAAGATGCTTTTGCAACGTTTTCTTCAAATATACGAACAACACGTGCAGGAAAACGTAAATAATGATAATCCCCTGATCGCATATGTAGCACGAGCCAAATTTCAATGGTCATCCCATGCTTTAGCCCTGTTTCGTGATGCGGCAATACAATTGCTGCTCCCCCAGCACTTATGTCGCTTGTCACTGTCGTAAATGGAACAAACTCATCATTGAGAGGATGAACAGCAACGTCAACAATCGCTTCCACACGTACGAACTGACGACGTTGAATGCGTAGAAGGTGATTGTCCCCGGGATATGATAAAATGAGCAACGGAATGTTTCGTTTTGTGCGACCTAACACTTCCGCTTCAAACGCATAAACGGCTTCATCTTCCCCGACAAAACTGACTTTTAGTTGCGTTCCGTCTAACAGAAATGCTGTGCGATTTGTGCTCATATCAATTGGATAATCAATATAAATTTTCCCTTCCTCCATTTCAGCTACTTTACACTTATATTTCTCCATTTGTTCGCTATATTTTGGCTCAAGCGTTAACGGCACCCCTATTTTAATCAATGTGTAGATCCCCCTCGCTAAAAACATTTCCATCTTTCTATTTGGTATATGAAAAATACACCTTATAGCATTTTCAATTTGACAATAACATGATACCATCAAAATGAAAAGAAAAGAATTGGGAACGAGGAAGAATTTATGTGGGCTATTATTTCTGCGGGCATTGCTCCCGGACTAGCGTTGCTCAGTTATTTTTATTTGAAAGATGAATACGAAACGGAACCGTTATCACTCGTTTTGCGCATGTTTTTATATGGTGCATTTCTAGTCTTCCCCCTTATGTTTATCCAGCACGTATTGAAAATTGAACATATGTTACCAAATCCTTTTGTTGAAGCATTTTTATCAACAAGTTTATTGGAAGAGTTTTTCAAATGGTTTGTATTTTACTATGCCATTTATGATCATCGGGAATTCAACGAACCTTATGATGGCATTGTTTATGGAGTAAGCGTATCGCTCGGGTTCGCTACGCTTGAAAACATTTTATATTTGTTTGCAAATGGGGTGGAATTTGCCGTTACTCGTGCGCTTTTACCTGTGTCAAGCCATGCATTGTTTGGTGTCATCATGGGTTTTTACTTAGGAAAAGCGAAATTTGGTTTGCCTAAAAAACAAAGAAATTATATATGGTTTTCTTTCCTTTTCCCATTTTTATTTCATGGCATATATGACTATATTTTATTAACACAAGAACGTTGGATATACTACATGCTTCCATTTATGATTTTTTTATGGTGGCTCGCTTTACGAAAAGTCAAACTTGCGAGAGGGATGACGATAGAAATCGCACAATCATCAAGCCGGGCATAACGCTTGGCTTTTTATTATGTCATTTCATTCCTTTCATTTTTCTCATGTATAAAAACGTCATTGTGACAAAAAATAGCGTTAAAAGGTATTGTTTACACATCAAGGGAGGAGTCACAATGCGCAAATGGTTCATTTGTTTATTTTTGATTTTTTCGTTTAGTTATACATCGCAGGCGCATGCATTTTCTAAACAAGTCATTCAACGCGGAGCTGTCGGTGATGATGTCATTGAGCTACAGGCAAGATTGCAATACCTCGGCTTTTATAGAGGGAAAATTGATGGGGTATTTGGTTGGCGAACGTATTGGGCGTTACGCAACTTTCAATACAAATTTAAGTTGCCTATAGACGGTTTAGTCGGAGAAACGACAAAACAAAAATTAGTGCAGGCCTCAAAATATTACAAATCGTTTGTTCATAGCAATTTACGAAAAGGAAACACGTTTACTCATTACGGTGGCATCCCATTAAGCAAACAAGTCAAGGTACGTCAAACGAAAGCCAAAAATCAAGCAACTGCAACGAGAACAACAAATAAACAAGCAAACAAAACGGCAAGTCCTCAGCAAACAGCTGTAAAACGTGTAAAAACGGCTGCAGTAAACGTCCCAAACGGCTTTTCACAAAATGATATACAACTGATGGCGAACGCTGTGCATGGTGAAGCACGCGGTGAACCATATATCGGCCAAGTAGCTGTTGCAGCAGTCATTTTAAATCGCATCAATAGCCCTTCGTTTCCAAACACAGTCGCTGGCGTCATTTTTGAACCAGGAGCGTTTACAGCTGTCGCGGACGGACAAATTTGGCTCACCCCAAATGAAACGTCTCGCAAGGCGGTACTTGATGCGTTAAACGGATGGGATCCATCTAGTGGAGCGCTATATTATTTCAATCCAAACACAGCGACAAACGGATGGATTTGGAGTCGTCCGCAAATTAAACAAATTGGAAAACATATTTTTTGCAAATAGGAGGGGAGTTTTTTGCTACGAATTTTACTCATTGCCGCCCTATCGATTGGCATTGCTGGCACAGCATATTGGGGTTATCGAGAACACCAACAAAAAAATGCGATTTTGATTCATGCGGAAAACAACTATCAACGTGCATTTCACGATTTAACGTATCAAATTGACTTGCTTCACGATCAAATTGGAACAACGCTTGCGATGAACTCCCGTCAATCTTTGTCACCAGCGCTTGCGGAAGTATGGCGTCTTGCCTCGGAAGCGCACGCAACTGTTGGACAGCTCCCTCTTTCTCTTTTACCTTTTAATAAAACAGAAGAGTTTTTGTCTAATATTGGTTCATTTAGCTACCGCGCGGCGATTCGGGATTTGGATAAACAACCGTTAAATAGTGAAGAATATAAAACATTACAACAACTATATAAAAAATCTGCTGATATTCAACAAGAGTTGCGAAACGTGCAACATCTCGTATTAGAAAACAACTTGCGGTGGATGGATGTTGAGCTGGCACTCGCGACAAACAACCGTCCAAATGACAACACGATTATTGATGGATTTAAAACAGTAGAAAAAAACGTTCAATCTTATAACGAAACCGATTTCGGCCCTTCGTTCACAAGCGTTGAAAAGCGAGCGAAAGGGTTTGAACATATTTCTGGAAAGAAGATTACTAAAGAACAAGCAAAACAAATTGCCAAAACATTTCTCGGTCTAAAAGGAAATGAGGAAATACAAGTTGTTCATAGCGGCGAAGGAGCGAGTGATGCGTTTTATAGTGTGACGATTAAAAATCCAAAAACAAAGAGTGAAACGTATATGGATATTACAGAAAAAGGAGGATATCCGATTTGGGTTATTGAAAATCGTCCTGTCAACAAACAAAACATTAGTTTAAATGACGCAACGATGCGCGGGCTTCGCTTTTTAAAGCAACATAAATTCAACAACTTCGAACTGTACGAAAGCACCCAGTATGACCATGTCGCTGTGCTCACGTTCGTCACAGCACAAGACGGTGTTCGTATTTATCCTGAATCAATTAAAATGAAAATCGCACTAGACGATGGAAACATTATTGGCTTTTCCGCTCGCGACTACTTATCGTCAAAGCGTGAACGAACCATTCCAAAACCAGCCATTTCGATTGAACAAGCACGACAAAAAATAAATCCGAATGTCACCATCATGGAAGAAAGAAAAGCGATTATTATGAACAATGTAAATCAAGAAGTACTTTGCTATGAATTTTTAGGAACGCTCGGGGACGACACGTACCGCATTTTCATTAATGCACAAAATGGAATCGAAGAAAAAGTAGAAAAACTTCAAAATCCTGAACCTATATATGGCGAAATATAAGGGGCTAGCAATTAGCCCCTTTTTTCTGTCGTTTCGATGATGGCATCGCGCATGATCGTGATCATAGCTTCTAATTGTTCAAACGTACTAGCTAACGGCGGCATAAAGACGATGACATCCCCGAGCGGACGTGTTAACATCCCTTTTTCCCTCATCGTTAGCGTAGTTTTATATCCCATCCGTTCCGCCCATGGATATGGTTCGTGTGTATGACGATCACGCACAAGTTCGATGCCACACATGAGTCCAAGCTGGCGCACATCACCAACATGATCGAGCTCAGTAAACGATGCAAGTTGTTCAGCAACAAACACCGCCTTTTTCTCTATTTGTTCCATCAGTCGCTCACGCTCAAAAATTTCTATGTTAGCTAAAGCAGCCGCACAACCGAGCTGGTTCCCTGTATAAGAATGTCCATGGAAAAACGTTTTAAACTCTGTATAATCGCCATAAAACGCTTCATAAATCGTTTCAGTTGTCAATGTAGCAGCAATTGGCAAATAACCGCCCGTAATACCTTTTGCAACCGTCAATATATCAGGTTTCACACCTTCATGCTCAATCGCAAATCGCTTCCCTGTTCGTCCAAAGCCCGTAGCTACTTCATCGACAATCAATAAAATGTTATATTTCCGACATAATTGCTCTACTCCTTTTAAATACCCTGGTGGCATTACATGCATGCCACCTGCTCCTTGAATCATCCCTTCAACAATCATCGCTGCAATTTCTTCATGATGTTCGGCAAATATTTTTTGTAATGCCTCTAACGCTTCATCGCGCACAATGTTCGGATCGTTGCTTGGATGACGATAGACAAGCGGAAATGGGGCTTTATAGCTCGTAAACATAAGCGGTTCATATACGGTATGAAAAATGTCGATGGCTCCGACGCTAATGGCACCAACTGTGTCTCCGTGATAGCCGTTTGTCAACGTGACAAATTTTTGTTTTTTATCTTCCCCGATATTCCGCCAATATTGAAAAGCGATTTTTAGCGCAATTTCTACCGCTTCTGCTCCACTATCCGAATAAAACACGCGCGTTAAATGACTTGGCGTCCATTCGATTAATTTTTCAGCTAATGCAATAGCAGGAACATTCGCTGCACCTAAAAGCGTCGAATGAGCAATTCGTTCAAGTTGAGTCCGAATCGCATCGTCAATTTCTTTTTTTCGATGACCATGAACGTTTAACCAAAGGGATGAATATCCGTCATAATATGTTTTTCCGTTCACATCTGTCAAAAAAATACCTTCACCGCTTTCAATGACGAGTGGATGTTGCTCATAATCTTTCATTTGTGTAAATGGTAACCATAAATATGTTTTACTTTTTTCAATCCACTCGTTCATTGCCACCATTCCTTTCTCCATACAATTTCACATCGTAAAAAGTTCGTCATATGCGGAATTTCACCAATCACTGGAATATTTGTCATCGCTTCAATCATTCGTATGTTCTCTTGTTCAATTTCATTTTTTGGTGTAGAAAAGCCGTTCATGATAATGCCAGCTATTTGTAAACCAAATGATTTTGCATATTGTACGGTTAACACCGTATGGTTAATCGTTCCGACACTCGCTCGAGCAACAATAATGAGCGGAAGAGATAACAACTGAGCTAAATGAGCAACAAGAAACGATTCGTCAACGAGCGGAACGGCAATTCCTCCTGCACCTTCGACAAGTACGAAATCATGCGTTTGTTGTAGCCTTCTCATATGTAACAAAATACGATCTGGTTCTATTGTGACCCCATCAATTTTTGCAGCGAGATGTGGCGAGCAAGGAGTTTTTAGTAAATATGTACATCCATCTTCATCAGCCACATTGATCACTTTTCGATACATGTCCACATCAGGCGCAACCCATTTTCCATCTCGCCATTGCGCTCCGCTTTGCACAGGCTTATAAGCCGTTGCACGTATACGTTTATCGGTAAGAGTACGCAACATGCAAGCGGTAACAAATGTTTTTCCGACATCTGTATCTGTTCCTGTAATAAAAAAACCTTTCATGATCTTCCTCTCCCTCTCCATTTGTTAACTTTTATTTTATTATAGTTAACAATATAAAACAACAAAAAAATGCCCGAGCGTTACTCGGACACTTTTTTCTCTCTTTTGGCAATACATGTGGCAATGAAGTCACCATGGAAACGACCGTTTTCGATAAAAATTTCATTGGCATTATTTCCAGCAGCAATAACCCCGGCAATAAAAATACCTTCTACATTTGTTTCCATCGTTTCCGGGTTGTACATTGGTCGCCCTGTTTCTGCATCAATATGAACGCCCATTTTCTTTAAGAAATCGTGATCAGGATGATATCCCGTCATCGCAAAAACAAAATCGTTTTTTATTTTCTTTTCTTCACCATTTACTATATAAATGACGGCATCTTCTGTAATTTCTTTCACATGGGCATTGAATTCCATCGTAATGACACCTTGACGCACAAGCGAGTCAAACTCAGGTAAAATCCAAGGTTTAATGCTTGAAGAATATTGTGAACCGCGGTATAAAACGGTGACGCGCGCCCCCGCTTTTACTAGTTCTAGCGCTGCATCAACACTTGAGTTTTTTCCGCCAATGACGACACAGTCTGTATTGTAGTACGGATGGGCTTCTTTAAAGTAATGAGTCACTTTTGGCAAATGTTCGCCAGGTACATTCATATAGTTTGGATTGTCATAATACCCCGTTGCAATAATGACGTACGTTGCTTCGTACATATCTTTACTTGTCTCCACAATGAACGTTCCATCCGCTTTTTTCGTCACGCGCTCTACTTTTTCAAACGAATGAACACGAATATTTTTCCGCGTCACAACTTCCCGGTAATAAGCGAGCGCTTGATTGCGTTTCGGCTTTCGATTTTCGGTAATAAACGGTACCCCGCCAATTTCTAAACGATCACTCGAGCTGAAAAATGTTTGATGTGTCGGGTAATGGTATATTGAATTTACAATATTACCCTTTTCTATAACAAGCGGTGAAAAGTTTGCGTTTTGCAATGCAATCGCAGCTGCTAATCCACACGGTCCTCCACCGACAATAATGACTTGTTCTTTTTTCACTTGACGCTCACTCCAATTCAAAAAATCTCCTATCATACAATGATAGGAGATTTCGTGCATTCATGCAAACATTAAATCCAACCGCGGAAACGGCACGCTTCCGCCATTTTCCGCACACCGACCATATATGCAGCCAAGCGCATATCAACGCGACGTGTTTGTGCGGTTTCATATACGTTATTAAACGCTTTTACCATCACTTTTTCAAGTTTTTCTTCCACTTCTTCTTCTGTCCAGTAATATCCTTGATTATTTTGCACCCATTCGAAGTAAGACACCGTTACCCCACCAGCGCTTGCTAGAACGTCAGGAACGATTAAAATGCCACGCTCCGTTAAAATTTCTGTCGCTTCTAATGTCGTTGGGCCGTTTGCCGCTTCGACAACGATTTTCGCTTTAATGTTGTGCGCATTTTCTTCTGTAATTTGGTTTTCAATTGCAGCTGGCACTAAAATGTCGCACTCTAATTCAAGCAACTCTTTGTTCGTTATTGTATTTTTAAACAGCTTCGTCACTGTACCAAAGCTGTCGCGACGATCTAATAAGTAATCAATATCAAGACCATTTGGATCGTACAAACCGCCGTATGCATCAGAAATGCCGATCACTTTCGCCCCAGCATCATGCATAAACTTCGCTAAATAACTTCCCGCGTTACCGAATCCTTGCACAACAACACGCGCGCCTTTTAAGTCGATGCCGCGCTTTTTGGCCGCTTCACGAATACAAATTGTAACTCCTTTAGCTGTTGCCGTTTCACGACCGTGTGAACCACCGAGTACAAGCGGTTTTCCTGTAATGAATCCCGGTGAGTTAAATTCGTCAATTCGGCTATATTCATCCATCATCCACGCCATAATTTGTGAATTTGTAAACACATCAGGCGCAGGAATATCTTTCGTTGGGCCGACAATTTGGCTAATGGCGCGAACGTAACCACGACTTAGTCGCTCTAATTCACGGAATGACATTGTACGTGGATCGCATACGATTCCACCTTTTCCACCGCCATACGGTAAATCAACAATCCCACATTTTAAACTCATCCAAATAGAAAGTGCTTTCACTTCTCGTTCTGTCACATTCGGGTGAAAGCGAATACCCCCTTTAGTTGGACCGACCGCATCGTTATGCTGTGCACGGTAGCCAGTAAACACCTTTACTGAGCCATCATCCATGCGCACCGGAATTTTCACCGTTAACATGCGCAACGGCTCTTTCAACAGCTCATACACCTCTTCAGGATATCCGAGCTTTTCAAGTGCTCTATGTATGACGATTTGCGTTGCTCGTAGGACATCATGTTTTTCTTCGTTGGTATGCTTTTCGGCTACCATTTGTAAACCTCCCATAACCTTTTGTAAAATATTGTCCGCCTTTCATGTCATAGTATACACCTTCTATGCGCATATGCAAAGAAGTTTTTATCGATTTTTTGTAATCGTTTTCAAAAAAAACGATCATTCACATCACAATATGAAAGCGATATAATGAACATACAATAGAAAGGGGCGAGAAAGATGAAAAAACGAATTTTATTTTGTTTTGCACATCCTGATGATGAAACGTTTACGGTTGGAGGATTGCTTGCCTCATTAGCCAAACGTGAGGATGTCGAAACGATCGTATATAGCGCGACACTTGGCGATGCAGGGAAATGCGGAAATCCGCCAGTTTGTACAAAGGAACAGCTCCCTCACGTGCGTAAAAAAGAATTAGAACAGGCAGCAGCTATTTTAGGTGTTGATCACGTTGTTACCGGTACATATCCCGATGGAAAACTACTCGAATACGAAACACAACTTGTTGATTCAATTCGTCTTATGATTGAACAATATAAACCGACCGTTGTCGTGACCTTTCCGCCACACGGTATTTCTGGACACCAGGATCACAAAGCGATTCAGCGCGCCACCTATCAAGCAGTAACATCAATGGATCATATTGTCGAACAGTTGTATTATGTAACTGTCGTTGGGCGACCTGACCGCTACGGCGATCCAATCGAAAACATTGATATCGTCTTTACGTTTACAGATGAAGAAGCAAAAAAAGTGCGCGAAGCTTTACTTGCGCACCGCACGCAACATTTATCTGTCGAGCGCGTGTTCCCAACTGTTCATCATGACTCGTTTCATAAGTTTCAAAACCGTGAATACTTTATACGTGCATGGTCCAAAGAAAGTGAGCCACCTTATCCATTTTAAAAAATAACCTTCGCGCATGAGCGAAGGTTATTTTTGTACAAAGTATTTATATAGTTGGGCGATCGCTTCGTTGGCGATCAATTTTTTGCCGTACTCTTCGACACGATAAATCGTCAATGTGGACGGACTTCCATATTCAGCCAAAATAGCAACAAAGTCATCTGTCGGGATAACGGATTCAGCAAAATGTAAATAAAAGCGTCCTTCATAACTGTAAAGCGAGCCGCCATGACAACCGAGCGAATAAAGACGCGTTGCTAATTGAATGACATCTTCAAACGTTTGAAATTCGAAAAATATATCATCGCTTTCATCTAGCGTTACTTGCATTTCAATATAATCATCGCTAAACTCGTCTTCCTCATCTGTCATCTCACCTTCGCTCGTTACGATCACGACCATGCCCTGTGCCGGTAAAGAGTACACTTCAACAGCGACCGACCCGTTAATTTCAAAGCCGAGCTCCTCACTTGCTTCCTCAATCATATCACGAAATAGTTCATGCACTTTAAACGTGTCTTTCCATAAATCTTCTTTCGTCAAACCGCGCTCGACTAGATCATCAAATGTGAGGAATATTTTAATTTTATTGTAGTTTAAGCGTTCAAGCCGCATAAACATCCCTCCTTACCTACACAGACTTTACTGTTAGCATATGACGAACGTGTAAAAATGTTCGTCATATTACTAATGAGTTTACATCGTTTTCTCCCTTTTAGACAAGTATTTTTCATTCGATTTTAACCATTCATCCCATTGCTCTTTTGACTGTCCGAGAAGATGATCGCGATACTTATTTTTCATTGGTTCGTCCATCTCATCAAACGCCCGTCCCCCAATTCCAATACGAATATGTGGATATGTTTGTTTCAATTGATCGACAAGTTGTAGTGTCGCTCGTACATTTTGTTGTAACGTGCAAGATAAAAAGAGGTATGAGGGTTTCACTTCATGAATAACAATCGGTAAATCTTGTTGTTGAATGCTTGCCCCTAAATAAATGGTTTCATAACCTCTTCTGCGCAAATATAAAGTAAAAATAAGTAATCCAAGTTCATGCCATTCATTTGGTCCACAAACGGAAATCGTTTTTGGAAGCAAGCGATTCACTGGAATCATAGAGAATGCCATACCGAGTCGTGAGCGTAAAAAGGCGGAAGCGAAATGTTCATGCGCGCTCGTAATTTTTTCATTTTCCCATAAGTCCCCGATCTTTACAAGAAGCGGACTTAATATGTCAAGCGCAACCTTCTCAACCGTATATAAACTGAACGCCTCATTTAGCAATTCATGTGCTGTCCACTCTTCAAATGATAAAAGGGCTTGCAATAACCGTTCGCGTAGTGTAGTGACATGATCTTCTGCTTGTGTATGCACTTCTGACGGTTGCTGTTCTAACAGCGAAATAGCTTGACTAATTGTAAACCCTTGATTCACCTTATCAATGAGCCATTTTAATATTTGTACTTGTTCCTCTGTATATAGGCGATGTCCCGCTTCATTGCGCGGTGGGGCAATAATTTGATAACGGCGCTCCCACGCTCGCAACGTCCCGGGTTGAATCCCTAGCATGTTTGAGACCGCCTTCACATTATATTTTCCTTCTTGTGTTGACATACAAAATCCTCCATATCTCGCGTCATTCTGTCAACATTATAGCGGATGTGAAGGAAGTGTGTAAAATTTGTATAGGTTTTGCTTAACTTTTTTCATGTTTTAATTCAATGAGATGCGTCTCTGCGCGTGCACCTAAACGAAGTGGGAGCGTCGTCGTCCCATATCCGTTGCTAACAAGCAACATCGTTCCATTTATATTTTGCAAACATCCTTTCTCATATAAGCCAAACGGTCCGAGACGAATTTGTCCACCATGCGTATGTCCACTTAAGACGAGAGCAATTTGATGTTGTGGCATGATCTTTTCAATAATGCGTGGATCATGACTAACGAGAATGCGAAACGTTGTATGCTCTGCATCGCTTAACGCAAGATCGAGCCGATCTCGCCTTTTATTCATATCATCAACACCGAGCAAAGCGATGCAATCACCTCGCTCACTTTCAAATGTAACCGCTGTATTATCTAATATTTTCACACCGCTTTCAAGTAGTAGTGCGTCTAACTCATGGTAATCTACTTCATAGTCATTATTTCCCCAAACAAAATAAACAGGACCGAGCTGTTTTAACAATTCAATATTTCGTTTGACACGTGAAAATGGGACCCCTTTTTCAGTTAAATCGCCGCCGATGATGACAAGATCGACTTTTCCTTTTAATGAATCAATAAACGTTTCAGATATACGTCGACGATGAATATCTGAAATAAAAAAAAGACGAAAGCGAGAAAAGCTTTCTGGAAACGTTGGAAATGATAATGAATGAAAAACTACTCGATGACGATGCGCTTCGATCCACATGTATATCATAAATGCAACAAAAGCTACGATAATATACACCATATTAACTTTCCCTCTCTTTGTATACGTTCATTGACATCATACCATATGCAAAAGAAAAGAGAAAAAAAATTATCGTTTTTTTGACATCAATCATCGACAATATAAAAAATGTGAGCAATACGCTATACGAAAGAAATTGCTCTTTTCGGTTCGTTGTTTCCTTTCGCCACGCTTGTAACGTATGCCAAGTCGCTGAGCGAATTAAGATAGCATTGGAAATAAAACCAATAAAAAAACTAACAAGCGCAAAAAATGTTTTCAGTGGATCGAAAATGATATCCGTCAAAAACACTTCCAATACGAACGGCTCTACCGTTGGCGTCCAAGCGATCATAAAATATCCACATAACAATCCAACAATAAAAAGAAACCACATGTTGCTCCCTCCCTTTTTCAACATATGAAGCGAGAGAGTTTGTGGTCACTTATTTTCATGGTAAAGCGAAATATCGTACGTTTTTTTCATCCATTCATAAAGAACGTGCCTTTTCTCCCACGCCCGCTCTTGAAGCAATTCGTTACTTTTCTGAATGAATTCACAGCGGAGTGCATGGAAGTCTTGCTCCGCTTTTTCGCTTTTCTTTTTATAAAAAAAGACGAGCCAGGCGAGCGATCCAACGAATACAGCGAACCAAAAGGTATGTTCATCATCAATGAGTGCCATCATCATTCGTTCTATGGATGGACGATGCGGAATAACGATCGTCTGATACATATATAATCCAAATAAAGCAAGTGAAAGCAAAAACAAAATGAATGATAGTTGCATTCTTTTTTTCATGTCATTCCATTCTTTTTTATGCATCATGACTCGCTTTAAAATCACTTCTGTTACTTCGTCTAATTCAATCGGAAAAATCATAACCACCCCTACCGATCATGTTTTACTACGATTGTATGTCCATCGGTGAGGCAGTATACCTTATTTTCCATTCATATTCGGGATTTTTAATACTTGGCCTTTTTGTAGCTTCATGCTCGTTAAATGATTCCATTCTTTAATGAGATCCATTCCTTTTTCATTTCCATAATATTTCATCGCAATACTATATAATGTTTCATTTTCTTGTACCGTATGATACGTAAAGGATGACTCTGTCTCATTCGACTCCTGTTCCACTTCTTTTGCTTCGTTTTCAAGCGGCTGTTGTGGCTTATGTTCTTTTTGTTGATCGACATCAACAGTCTCATAGCTTTCATTATCAATCGTCACGACTTGGATCGGTCGTTTTTCAACCAAGTGGTATATGCTATAAATGGAAATAGGTAATAAAGCAAAAAAGAGCGCAAGAATGCGAATGAGCGGATGTTTGATTTTCCATTTCGTTTTTTTCTTTTTATGCACTTCGCTACGGGGTGGCAACTGAAGTTCATCGTCTTCTTGTTGCTTACTAATATTCTCCATTTTTTCACGCAAATTTTCCGCTTGGTCTTTACGCATCGTTTGTCACCTCTTTTGTACGATACCGGATGTGTAACGCTAAAATAAAATCAATGAGAAAGTGGGCAAAAATCGTGACCCATAAATTGCTTGTCCATTCATAGATAAGTCCAATCCAAAAGCTTAAACTAACGACAGCCAAAAGAAGGAGCCATTTTCGCCAATAACGAATATGCAATAAAGCGAAAATGATGCTTGCGAAAAATAGGCCGACATGCGTCTGAATGACACCACGAAACAATAGCTCTTCACAAAATGCAATGACCATAGTCATGATAAAAATGTGCGGTACCGAACGTGAACGAAATAATTTTTCATTGATTCCACCATCATCATACCATTGTTCAGGTGCATACTGAATAAGTAAAAAATCGACAAAAAGAACAAGCGCCGCACAACCGCTACCGTACAATAGTATTTCCCTTATATCCCACTGCCACATCGAAAAAAATGTCACAGGCGTAAATAAAAATAGACTGAATATGACAGCAACAAGAAAAATAAGCGCTTGTGTTATATACAGATGATATACAATTTCTCGATCGTTCATTTGACTTGCTATTTCCATTTGTTTTTTAATCATTTGTTCCCCACCTTTATGGCAAACATTGAACGAAGCTCTTCATGCCAAGGCCGAAGCTGTATTTGTTGAATACGTTCGATAGTGGCATTTGCATGTATATGAGCGCCACATTGGTCGCAACAACGTTCATTTTTAAGCGGTTGTTGTTCAAAATACGAAAGAAGCGAACGTCGACGACATGTGTGCCCGGTTACCCATCGTTGCATAAATATCCATTTTGTCAGTTTTTCTTTTTTTCTTTGTTCCATGCGGGCATATAGTTGCTTCGCTAATGTGTGGATATGCTCCTGTTTGTCCATTTGTTCAAGCCAATATAAAAGTAGACGTTGTTGTACATCTGTCAGCCCTGTTTCTTTCTGCCCATGACGTAAAGCGTTTAGCGCATAAACGATTTGTTCCATTGTCGGAAATTCCATGTCGATTATCGTTTGTCCCACTTGTTCATCTCCTGGTGCATACAATAATATCGCGATGCTTTCGTTTCCATCACGTCCGACCCGCCCAACTTCTTGCCAATATGCTTCTGGTTGTGTCGGCAAATGAAAATGGATGACAAAGCGAACGTTCGGTTTATCGATCCCCATTCCAAACGCATTTGTACAACAAATGACGTCTAACTGATCATAAACGAACTGTTGTTGAATAAGTAGCCGCTGTTCACCATCCATGCCTCCATGATAGTAGCTTACACGATGATCCTCACGAAGCACCTCGGATAATGTTTCTGCCCATTGCCGACTAGCGACGTACACAATTCCAGGTTTCGGCAATATCGCAACGAGATGTTTTAACGTCGTGATTTTTTCTTCTACCGTTTGAACATATTGCACGTATAAACAAATATTTGGGCGATCGAGCGGGTATATATGTTGTTTAACGTCGTCGAGTTTAAGCGTCGTTACAATATCAGCGATAACTTGACGTGTAGCTGTAGCCGTTAACGCTAAACATGGCGGATTGCCAAGCGTTTGGCGAAGAAGACCGAGCTTTAAAAAGTCAGGGCGAAAATCATGTCCCCATTGTGAAATACAATGTGCTTCATCTACGACAAACAACGAAATGTTTATGCGTGTTAACGCTTCGATAAGTAAAGGGGATTGTAAAATTTCAGGCGAAGCATAAATAAAACGATACGATGCTAACTCACGCAACACATCTCGTTTTTCGCGATAAGACAGAAAACGATTGAGCGCTACAACACGTTTTTCACCACGATTTCTAAGCTGCTGTACTTGATCTTCCATAAGCGAAACGAGTGGGGAAATAATTAACACACTGCCGTTTAATATATAACCCGGGAGCTGATAACAAAGTGACTTTCCTCCACCGGTCGGAAGCATAGCAACACAATTTTGTCCATTCAGCACATCTTCAATAATTTCCCTTTGTCCTATGCGAAACGAATCGTAACCAAATCGTTCCTTTAATATGTCAAACATCTTCTCTCTCCCACCTTGCCAGCGCGAGCCGAATTTCGAAATAAGAAACGTCTGGTAACAATTCTTTTATCGCCCGCAATTTTTTCGTCTTTAATTGACGTGCTTGTTGAATAATGCGCTTGCGTTTACTTTCCTCCAAAAATGGTGTCAGCACAAACGTTGGAATATACGTCGCGATTTCTACAATATGATCTTCAATTGTTCCTTTTCTCAACCCGCGCAGCTGTGCAATTTGTTCAAGTGAATAACCTTCCTTTAGCAATTCCCATGTTTTTTGAGCTGAACTTGTCAATTGTGAACGTTTTCGTTCACGTAACGAATATAAAAGCGGAAATTTTTCCGCTTCTTTCTCTGTCATTTCAAGCATAAAATGAAGGACGTTTTGAAACGATAACAAAACCGCCACATCTTCCTCATTTATGGCATAAGCAATCTGTTCGTTCGTCCATCCGATGCGCTCATGGCTTGTTAGCCGCCAAACGAAAATGTTAGCATCTTTTTCTTCTACATAACTAAGTAGCTCATACATTTCTTCATATAATGAACGAGCGAGCGTTTTTATATGTGTATGTTGAAACAGCCACCGTTTCACGAACGATTGAATGTGTTCATCGCGATGTATAGGCTCAAATGACGTACGATGAATGATGTTTGCGATCGTTTGAATGAGTAAAGAGAGCCTTTTCCAAAACAAAGAAGATTCATTCATATATTTCCATCCATCAATGTAAGGAGGAAGTATAAAGCGTCGAAGTTTCTCTTTTCCACTTGCAGTTGTGCAATATATATGTTCATCGACTTGAGAAATGAATCCATCCGCCTCTAATGCTCGTGCAACATCAAATAAACGAGAACGATCAATCGGTACCATTCCAAATAAACGGCTAACGTCATACCATTTACTATCTTGTAACGTTTGGGCTGTTTTTTTTCCATTGAGCAAATGATCGATCGCAGCTAGTGAGCGTTCTCCACGAAACCGATCGATACAAAATAAAACGATATGTTGTAACATGCGACATTCACTCCATTTTCCCTTTCATTTTATCAGATTAAGCAAGGGGATGTGAGGGAAAACTACGTACTGATAAGCATTTTCATTGGAGTTTTTTATTGAAAAGTTACCGCAACACCTTTATTATAAAAGTGTGAGGAATACGTTTCCAACGTTTCATACGAAGCGATTGGTTGCATATAATTAAGGAGGGTCATTGTATGCCAAAGTACACGATTGTTGACAAAGAAACATGTATTGCTTGCGGTGCATGCGGAGCGGCTGCACCAGACATTTACGATTACGATGATGAAGGTATCGCTTACGTTACACTAGACGACAACCAAGGCATTGTCGAAGTGCCAGACGTACTCATTGATGATATGATGGATGCATTTGAAGGCTGTCCAACAGACTCGATCAAAGTAGCGGACGAGCCATTTGACGGCGATCCAAACAAATTCGAATAAGAAACATCTAAGGGCAAACTTCATATGAAGCTTGCCCTTTTCTTTCGTTCAGTCATTGTCACCACTTGTCCAATCGACTATAATAAAAAAGTATACATAACAAAAAGGAGGAATTTGGCATGGCGTTTGAAAACAAAGTTGTTGAAGCGTTTATTGAAATTCCAACAGGTAGCCAAAACAAATATGAATATGACAAAGAGCGTGGCGTATTTAAACTCGATCGCGTCTTATATTCACCAATGTTTTATCCTGCAGAATATGGCTATTTAGAAAATACACTCGCATTAGATGGCGACCCACTTGATATTTTAGTTATCGTGACAAATCCAACATTCCCTGGTTGCGTCATCGAAACACGTGTACTCGGCTACTTAAACATGGTAGACGGTGGCGAAGAAGATGCGAAGTTAATCGGTGTTCCTGTCGATGATCCTCGCTTTGCTGATGTGCGTACGCTTGAAGATCTTCCACAACATAAACTAAAAGAGATTGCTCATTTCTTTGAGCGTTATAAAGACTTAGAAGGAAAGAAAACAGAAATCGGTACGTGGGAAGGCCCAGAAGCAGCTGCGAAACTTATTGACGAATGCATCGCGCGTTACAATGAGCAAAAATAAATACATTCCATGTTTTAAGCTGGCTTTGAGCCAGCTTTTCGTCTTTTTTCCGAACATTTATATATAAAAACGCTTTCATTTGTATGACCTTTCCGAAAGTTATTGACACGCATATACGATTATGTTAAATTATCAGAAATTTAAAAACTAATAGCTTGAAAGGAGCGGATATTTGTGGTTCGCATTTTAGTAGCTGATGCGATGAGTGAAGAAGGTCTTGCCCCACTTCTTGCTGATCCAACGATTGAAGTCGTACAAAAAAAAGTAGGTGATGTAGAAGATGAGCTTGATCAATTTGATGCGTTACTCGTTCGTAGCGCAACAAAAGTAACAGAACAGTTACTACAAAAAATGAAAAATTTAAAAATTGTTGGGCGAGCTGGGGTTGGTGTGGACAATATTGATGTTGATGCAGCTACACGATACGGTGTCGTCGTCATTAACGCCCCAAACGGCAATACGATTTCGACAGCGGAACATACATTTGCGATGATGGCTTCATTAGTGCGTCGTATTCCACAAGCGCACATCTCCGTCAAATCACGTGAATGGAATCGTTCCGCTTTCGTCGGTGTCGAGTTATTTGGAAAACATTTAGGTATTATCGGCTTTGGTCGCATCGGTTCTGAAGTAGCAAAACGAGCGCGAGCATTCGGTATGCATGTTCATGTGTACGATCCATTTTTAACGAAAGCACGAGCAGAAAAAATTGGTGTCGACGTTTGCACGCTTGATGAGTTGCTTGCACAAGCGGATATCATTACCGTACATACACCGTTAACAAAAGAGACGAAAGGACTTCTCGGTCCAAAAAATTTAGCAAAAACGAAAAAAGGTGTGTATTTAATTAACTGCGCCCGCGGTGGAATTATCGACGAACAAGCGCTCATTTCGTTTTTAGAGAACGGGCACGTGGCAGGTGTCGCACTCGATGTATTTGAACAAGAGCCTCCAGGAGATCATCCGCTTCTTTCGTTTGATAACGTCATCGTCACTCCACATCTCGGGGCATCAACAGTCGAAGCGCAAGTGAATGTAGCGACACAAGTAGCTCAAGAAGTATTAACATTTTTACAAGGAAAACCTGTCACATCGTCCATTAACTTGCCGACACTTTCAAAAGATGTATACGAGAAAATTCAAGCGTTTTATACATTAGCTCGAAAAATGGGTATTCTCGCTTCGCAATATATGAGCGAACCTGTTCAAGAAATTGCGATTACGTATTCAGGTTCTGTTGCTGATTTAGAAACAACATTTATTACACGTAGTTTGCTCGCTGGATTTTTAAAACCTCGCGTCGCTTCAACCGTCAACGAAGTGAACGCAGCGATGATCGCCAAAGAACGCGGCATCGCCTTTAGCGAAAAATTTTCAGCAAACGGAAACGACTACAATAACAGCATTACATTAACAGTATATGGTGAAAACAAAACGTTTACGATGAAAGGAACGCATATCGCTCACTATGGTGATCGTATCGTTCATTTTAACGGTTTTGCGATCGACTTTGCTCCAGAAGGACATTTGCTATACATTCAACATCATGATAAACCAGGAATGATCGGAAAAGTCGGAAATATTTTAGGTGACCATCAAGTAAATATCGCAACGATGCAAGTCGGTCGCCAAGAAGCTGGCGGAAAAGCGATTATGATGCTTTCGCTCGATAAACCGCTTGATGATACGCTCGTTGAAACGCTCGAACAAATTAGCGATATTGATGTTGTAAAAAGATTAGAAGTATAAAAGGTTCAGCCGCATGGCTGAACCTTTTTTATCCAAGCGGAACGGCTTTTCGTTCCCCTTTACAAAACGTCATAATTTCTTCGTAACCGACTGTTTTCGCAAGAGCGATCGCTTTGTCATAATCGGCACCGACATCTTGCGGTACGTGTGCATCGGACGATAGCACGATCGGAATACCTTTGTTGTAGCACATTTGTAATAGACGAGGATCGGGATATAGTTCACCGACCGGTTTACGCAAACCTGCGGTACTAATTTCAACGCACGTTTTAGAATTCGCTAACGCTGTTGTTGCACGATCGTACTGTTCAAGCAAAAACTCTTCGTCTTCTGGCACGTATTTAAAAATTTTTACTAAATCTAAATGACCGATGATATCGAATAAGTTCGATTCAGCTAACGTCACGACTTGATCGAAATATTTTCGGTATGTATCGTATAGATCACGACGATCCCACTCTTTCCGAAACTCGGCTAAATCAATGCCAAAATCATCAACCCAATGAATCGAACCGATGACATAATCAAAATCGTAGGCGCGAATAAATTGCGCCATTTCTTCATGTTTGCCTGGCGTATAGTCCATTTCGATCGACATCTTTACATCAATTCCAGCATCCCACGCTTCGTGAAATAAACGAACGTAGTCAGCCATGTCATAATAACGACGTTCTTCAATCCATGGATTCGATAAAATATTTTTCGTTTGATAAAAATGATACGCATGTTCGGAAATACCAAAATGTTCAATGCCTTTTCGCGCGGCTTCGTCCGTAAATTGCTTCAAATAGTCGAGCGTTAACGTCCCGCGCTCTAAATGATTATGGTAATCTGTTAACATCTTTTTCTCCCCCTTTCATATTGTTTTTCATTATATAGCACATGTCTCTCTTTTTCTAGTTGTTTAAGCCAACAAAAAACAATAAATGAATGCATGCTGCCATGCCAACAACAACAAGCACCCGTTTCATCATATCTTCCATCGTTTATTCCCTCCCGTTCACTAATGACCATATATGTTGTATGCGAAAAAATGAACGGTTAGAACGATAGAACATGACATTTTACAATTCATTTACAATCGGATAAAAAAGTGTTTGCGCCAGTGATTGTAATAACGGTGCTTGCTTTCGATGATAACTTACCAACACACATGTCGCTGGACCAGCAGAAGCATGTAGCGGAAGGGCGCAATGAATCGGTTTATCCCCATGAATGAGTTTCCACTCATGCCATATTCCTTTTGAACCGATTGGGATCATTTCATACACCCCATCTACGTGCAACAACATGCGAAATAAAGAAAGCGGAAGCATGCGGTCCTTTTTATGTATAACCGCTTCGCCAACGAGCGGCTCACCGATCACTGCCCAGCACGCATCCGTTGGCGTAAAATTTATCCTTTTTTCTGTTTTACGCACCGTGCCGACAGCTACAAAACCGACAGCTGATTGCATGAGCGGCATATTTGATTCGCTACTTCCTGTTATAGGGAGCGACAACTGCAATTCTTCCATCGTTTGTTGAACGCCTGCGACAAGTGCATGCCATGCATGATCGTTCACAAAATTTTGTAAAACAAAAGCTTTTGGTGTGGCTCCTATACTCATCAATTCCATCCATGCTACTCGTGCACCGTAGTACGCAACAACATCGTATGGTACATTTACAACATCATCTTGTTTTAAGCCTATGCCACCTGAACAATCTGTCGCCAAAACGAGTTCGTTTTCTTCATCAAGCGGCACACATAATACATCACGCATGCTGCTTCCCCCACACGCGTTGCAACGCTTTTGACACGACAATCGCAATCACTACATTGACTCCCGTAGCTAGTGCAAGAGATGGGATGATGGAAAGTACAAATGCTGGGCTCATGATCCATACAAAAGGTAACGGTGCAATCAGGGCATTACCGATAAAAAAACATACATAGCTAGAAGTGAACCATCCTCTTCTCATTAACAAGCCGACAACATATAAAAGAACTGCCATTTCCACCGCCACAAGTATATGAAAAGGCCCAAGTGGAAATCCACCAAACAGCGCAGATACAATATGCCCAACACTTGCAACGACCGCAGCAGCTGCTGGACCGAGCAAAAACGCAGCAACAACTGCCGGTGCACTATCTAATGCAATGCTTCCAATCGTAAACGGGATTTTTATAAGTGAACCAATGACGGATAGACTAATAAACATAACAAGCAACGTGAAACGCCTCATTCCGATTCACCCTTTTTTTCATTTTTATCACGAAACACGATCGCACTTCGTTCATATTCTACGTCTTTCACTTGCAAGCGAGCGTTAACAACGCGCGCAACTGCAAATAAATAGTCTGATAAACGGTTAATATATTGCAAAACGACTTTGTTCATTTGTTCTTGTTTCATCAACGCCACAACACAACGTTCCGCCCTCCGCGTTACCGTACGTGCCATATGTAACGCAGCTGCTTGCGGTGACCCTCCCGGCAAAATAAAACGTTCTAACGGTGGTGCTTGTTGAATATACGCATCAATCCGTTCCTCTAAAAACGTCACCATATCTTCTTTCACTTTGTACGGCATTTTCTCACTAACGATCGCTAAGTCGCCACCACAATCAAAAAGCTCATGTTGAATGCGCTGTAGTTCTTGATAAATATCGCGAAATTTCTCATCTTGCAATAATGTCATCGCCCAACCGATTACTGAATTTGCTTCATCAATTGTTCCGTATGCTTCCACACGCACATGGTTTTTATCAACTCGTCCACCGACTAAACTCGTTTGCCCTTGATCTCCTGTTTTCGTGTACAATTTCATAGTCAATCCCCCCTATTTTATTTGTTCATGCATACCACACCATACGTAATCCACACGGTTACATATGCGCGCAAGCTGTTGATATGTCCAGCCTACCGCATCTCGCCACGCTCGTTCATGCGCATCAATGGGCACAATCCCTTGACTAATATCACAACCAATCCAAACGACCGTTCTCCCCTCCTCTTTTTCCCATCTTTCCCACGCATACACATGCGACATGATTGCTTCTTTTTCACGTGTTGTATAAGGAACGAAATATTCGCGAATCCATTGCTCAATTCCTTCAAGCACGACAACAGATGCGTTTTTCTGGTCGCTTGGGAGCGGGAGTGCTTTTTCATACGCGCAATGCCAAACGTGTGGCGTATGCGTTAATGAATAATATGCATTTACCCATTTTCGTTTTCCTTGAAACGCACCTCCGCTAACGAAATGCATCGCTTTCTCTCCCTCCATCGTTCTCTCGTATTATAAAGCGTTACTCCTTCACCAAAAGGGACGTGCCATGCCCAAAACGGACGTACGTCTGGTGCGTACTGTGATAACACATAACGAATCACTCCGCCATGCGTCACAACAACGACATGCGACACCGACCGACGAACAACATCGTCAATTGCTCGTTCCACTCGTGCTTCAAAATCGGTAAACGGCTCTCCGTTTGGAGGCGGATAGCGAAACGGATCGCCGAGCCAATGGCGATACGCTTCAACCGTTTGTAATTGTTCATACGTTTTTCCTTCAAAATCGCCAAAATGAAGTTCACGCCAACGATACGAACATTCAATAACAACGTTTCGGAATAAAAGCTGTGCCGTTTGTCGACAACGAAGCAAATCGCTTGCTATAACGATGTCTGCCTCAAGCTGATGCGACACATTCGGTTGCTTTACAATAGGCACATTCGTCCAACCGATATATTGCTTCTTTTCATTTTCTTTCGTTACAAAATGACGAATGTATGTAATAGCCAAATGATGAGCCATAAAAAGGTTTCGCTCCCTTCAATAAACGCACCAAGCACGTCGCCTGTCATCCCACCAAACTGCTTTACTGCAAACGCGCGTGCGGCAACATAAAATAACACCAATGCTATAAATAACACGATCGTTTCACGCGATAATAAAGCAATAAGCCCGTACATGACAATAATCGGCACATATTGGTGATCGACATATTGACGAAATGCAGCCGCCATGCCTGTTTGTTTCGCAAGCGGTGTTGTCAATAAAAGCACTGTCATTCCAAGGCGGGAAAATAACGGAATACAAAAAAGAGAAAACAATGACATATGTGCGACCGTTTCAAATATGAAAACGAAGCGAAAGCCAAGCAAAAATAAAACTGATAACACTGCAAACGCCCCAACGCGCGAGTCGCTCATAATGTCAAGGCGGCGTTTTCGATCACGATATGAAAAATACGCATCGCTACAATCCATCCACCCGTCTGCATGCAGCCCCCCTGAAAGAAAGATAGAAGAAAATAATAATAAAAACGATAAAAAGAGCAAAGAAACATGATCGAACAATAACTGATGTTGGGCAACAAGAAACGTGCCAATGATTGCACCGACGAACGGAAATGAAAAGACAGCTCCGCGCGCTGTTCGTTCATTCCATTCGACTTGCATACGAATGGGAAACACAGTTAAAAACTGTATCGCTAAGATCACTCCGCGCCACATGGCCATCTTCCTTTCTTTACAATCGGCAAACCGTAACGCATCAAAATAGCTACATCACTAAATGCAACAATGTGTTGGTGCAATAAACCGAGTCCGTGCATATACGCATACGTTCCTTGTTCATGAGGTATACCATCATAAAATATTTCGTTACTTACAACTATACATGCTTTCGCTTGATCGCCTAATTTTTTGATTTGTTGCACGATGCGTGGTGCTTTTTCCTCTATGTTCCATCGATCATCACGAAACAGCTCATTAGCCCACAAATTTGTTAAACAATCAAGCAATACGATATGGCGGTTAGAAAAAATAGGAATGATCTGATCGAGATTATACGGCTGTTCCCACGTTCGCCAATGATCATATTTTCGTTGTTGTTGATGATGAATGATGCGCGCTTCCATTTCTCTATCTGTCCGCATCGCTGTGGCGATATAATGAAGCGAATCACCCACTTCTGCTATCTTTTTCGCACATTGTTCCGCCAATGAAGATTTTCCGCTACGTACACCACCGCTAATAAACACGATCATGTCTTCCACCTTCTTAAGCAAGAAAGAAGGCGATCGTTTTCTTCTTTCGTTCGGATAGCTAAACGAACATATTTGCCGTCAAGCCCTTGAAAATTAAACGTATGACGAGCGACAATGCCATGTTGTAAAAGAAACGGGAATAGCGTTATCGTCTCATTATGCAACATATAAAAATTGACGACAGACGGTGTATATATATAGCCGAGTTCTGTAAATTGCGCAAATAATCGCTTCCGTTCCGATGCAATATACACTTTCGTTCGCTCCACAAATGCATCGTCCTTTAATAGCTGTTTCGCTATTTGTTGAGCAATCGTATTGACGCTCCACGGCGGCTGTTTCTTCATTAACTTGTTTACAACATGTTCGTGTGCGAGCACATAACCGAGCCGTACCCCTGCCAATCGGTACATTTTCGTTAATGACCGTAGCACAATTAAACGATCAAATGTGTGCAAAAAAGAAGAAACGGAATAACCATCGAGCCAAAAATCGTAAAACGCTTCATCGACAATGACATGTACCCCCTCATCATTTGCTGCTTTTAATAAAGCATACATCGTTTCTTTCGGCCATATCGTGCCTGTTGGATTGTTCGGATGGCAAACGAATAGAGCGTGTAAAGACGGCAAACGCTCTATCACTTGGTCAATTGGTGGGTGCCAATGTTCATCCAACATAAATGACTGAACAGTACAGCCGTATGCTTCACATGCCTGACGATATTCTGAAAACGTTGGCTCGATGATGCCGATATGTTTTCCTGCAAATTGTTCAGCAAGCAAATAAATGCACTCGGCAGCACCATTTCCAACAAAGACGTTTGACGGCATAACACGTTCTCGTTCAGCAATGATCGTACGAAGCGTCTCACTTCGCTCTTCTGGATACTCACTCATCCATCGAAACCATTGTTTTTCATTTAGCATATATTCGTCTGGGAGCGAAAGCGGATTTACATTTACACTAAAATCGATATATTCGCTTGGCATATTCATTTTCATCGCTTCATATAAACGATGCGGATTAGCTCCATGTGCAGGCAAATACAAACAAACTCCCCCCAATCGTAAAAGCAACTGTCGTTCGTTTCATTATCGCCACAGCTTGTTCAATATGCGCGGACGCAAGTGGAACAGACGCATCACCAATTGTCGGACGAACAGATACAACCCCTTTGTATGTATTCACTCCCCCAAGTTGAACGCCTAATAACGCAGCCATCGCCGCCTCGCACCATCCGCTGTTTGGACTCGGATGATTTCGCGCATCGCGAAATAATAGTTTCCATGCTTGCTTGTTGGCACGATGGACAAAGAGCATAACAAATGCTGTTAGCCTAGCAGGAAGGTAATTGAGTACATCATCTAAGCGAGCGGAAGCCCAGCCAAATTGGGCATATCGGTCGTTTTTATAGCCGAGCATGGAATCACATGTATTCACGGCGCGATACAACATCGCCAAAGCTCCCCCGCCAAGAAAAGCATAAAAAAGGGGCGCCGTCACTCCATCGCTCGTATTTTCCGCTACCGTTTCCACACATGCACGCACGATTCCATCTTCTTGTAACATCTCTGTATCACGCCCGACAATCATCGCCACGTTTTTTCTTGCTTCCTCAATGTCACCTCTTTTTAGTGGCTCAAGCACACCATATGCGGCTTTTGCTAAGCTTGTTGGAGCAATAGAAACAAAAATAATTATCGCTTCGATAAACATGCCCACTAAAAAAGAAAGCCGATACGCAACAGTAATGACACCATAGCTAACGACAAACGTAAGTGTACAAACGACAAAAAGCGTGAGTAGCCCTTTTCCTTTTCGCCCTTTTCCTTTATTCAAGCGACGATCCATATAGGCAATCACTTGTCCGATCCAACTAACAGGATGAAAGCGATGAGGATCAGCGAATATGCGATCAAGCAAGAGCGCAAACACAATAGCCCATACGTGCGTCATCGATTTTCACCCTTTCGCTCATTATAGCGATCGATTGCCATTTGTGTAGCTTCATAGACGAAACGAGCAAGCTGTTTGCCAATCGCTGTAATCGTTCCTGCATATTCATAATATGTACCTTGTTGTGATGCAGCAATGACAGTACAATCTGTTGATGTTCCTGTTGCGATTGTATGTGTTTGTGTATCGACGACTTGTTTATCATACAGCGCCTTTGTTTTTGCTTCTGTTACAGTCATGAGCGCCTGCACAAATGCAGCTTCTGACAAATGTCCATCAATGAAAACAAACGTATTAATCGTTCCAGGAGAAGCGACCGCATCTGCACGACGCCACGCGTTCGCACTATCAACGGCATTTCCCACCCCAGCAGTTACCGCAACAAAAAAGCGAACAGGTTCATAAGCGGACGTAAACACAACATCCCTTATATCCACCGCTGTCATCATCCCAACGGTCCATTGCTCATCAAAACCTTGTTGTCGCAAAAATTCAATCATCTCTTGCTCGGCATCGTCACAACGGTAATCAAGTGAAACATGGCGATTCACAAAAGTCGTTGCCCAACGCATACCGCCCCCAACAAGCGCAGATGAAAGCACTTTAAACGGCTTCATCGTTTCAATGACGACCATGTTTTCATGTTGTGTGACGTGCCATAGCACATCTTTAATCGGCTGTTCCAAAAACGGAACAAACGTCACAAGCGGTTTCGGTAATACAGGATGTTCATGTCGTTTCATACATGTATCAAACACGCTCTCAATCATCGACTCGTTCAGCAACTGTCTCGGTGTGCCACACGCCACTACCTTTCCATCTCGTAAAAAAAGAAGACGGTCACAATATAGCGATGCGATGTTTATATCATGAAAAATAGCAACAACCGTAAGCTTCGACTGCTTTAATAAATTTAACAACTTAAACTGTTGCGCCACATCCATATGGTTTGTTGGTTCATCTAGTAATAATACGCGCGGTTGTTGTGCTAACGCGCGTGCAAGCGCCGCTCGTTGACGTTCTCCGCCACTTAATTGCTCTAGTAAAACATGTTGTTTATGCGCTAATGTCACACAACGAAGTGCTTCATCAACGACTTGATCATCTTCCTCCGTCCATTTAGGAAAAAAAGTAGATTGATAGGGATAGCGTCCAAGCTCAACCATTTCTTTGACTGTATATCCAAATGAAACGTCTATATGTTGCGGCAACGTAGCAATGAGTTTAGCATATTGTTTCGGTTTATACGTTTCAATATGTTGTCCGCAAACAACAATATTTCCTTGTTGTAATGGCAGTTCTCGACTTAACAGTTTCATTAACGTTGTTTTTCCGCTTCCGTTCGGTCCTAAAATACCAAAAAACTCCCCTTCGTGAACGGTAAATGAAATATGGTGTAATACTTGCTTTTCTCCATATTGATACGAAACGTCCTTCACATCAATCATGTTCATCCCGTCTTCCGTTTTAAACTTTTAAATAACAACATCGCAAATAACGGTGCACCGATCAGCGATGTAATGACTCCGATCGGCAATTCCCGCGGTGCAACAATCGTTCGCGCCACGACATCTGCTAATACTAAAAACGCGCCCCCATATAGAAAAGAAAGCGGCAACAATTTTCGATGATTCGCCCCACAAATCAAACGCGTCATATGCGGAATGACAAGCCCAACAAAGCCGATCGTTCCCGATACAGCTACTGCTGCGCCTGTAAGCAATGAAGCGCTAAGTAAAATCCATAACTTTTTTCGCAACACATGTACCCCGATGTTTGCTGCTGTTCGCTCGCCAAATGAAAAAGCGTTTAACTCGCGAATATGTGTAAATAAACCGAGAGAACCGACGATAAAAAACGGTACAAATAAAGAAACATATGACCAACCGCGCATCGCGACGCTTCCCATGAGCCAGCTAATGACTTGACGTAATTCCTCACCGCTAAAAGCAACCATAAGTGAAATAACCGAACCGAAAAACGCATTCATGATAATACCGATTAAAACAATCGTTTCAATCCCCATATTGCGCTCAGCAAGCCGAGCAAATAATAAAACAAACAATAACGTCACGAGCGCAAACATAATGCTCACAATCGGTAACGTAAAACGACCGAGAAACGACAAATGAAGCTGAAAAAAGAAAACGATGACCGCTCCGACAGCTGCACCAGATGATACACCAATCGTATACGGATCAGCTAAAACGTTTTTCAAAAGACCTTGAAACGCTACCCCTGCAAGTGCTAGTGCGGCGCCAACTAAAAAAGCGAGCACAACTCGTGGTAAGCGAATAGAAACAATAATTTGCGAAATGGCCGTGGGAACATTTGTAGGTGTATGAAACGTATGATGCAACAACGTTTCCCATATAGAAGAAAAGGGAATCGATTGTGATCCAATCGATATCCCTAATAATAATGCAACGATCGCAATAATTGATGCAGTAATGTAATTATTTAAAAACGTTTGGATAAACGACTTTGGCAATTTCTTCGACCCCTTCAACTAAACGTGGCCCTGGACGAGAAACTAAATCAGAATTGACATCGTATACTCGTTTATTTTTAATCGCAGGAACTTCCTTCCATGCTGGGCGAGCGAGCACTTGCTCGACAGCGTTTGGCGTATAATAACCGTACGTCGTAATAATGACGTCTGGATTTAATGCCACCGCATCTTCTTCAGTAAACATCGGCCATCCTTCTTGATCACCTGCTGCATTTTTCGCATGAATGATCGTTAACATTTCATCCATAAATGTTCCTTTTCCAGCTGTATAAATTTCTGGTGCAGGAGAAACTTCCACCCAAACTGTTGCTTCTTCTTTTACTGCTTTTGCTTTTTCCGCAATGGCATCAATTTTTTGCTTCATTTGTTGCACAACATCGGCTGCCTCTTTCTCTTTTCCTGTCGCTTTCCCGATCAGTTCAATCGACGCATATACATCGTTGAACGATGTGGCGTTTGGCACAACAATGACTGTAATACCTGCATCTTTTAATTGCTTTAATCCTTCCTCAGAATTGTGAGCGCTTGATGCATGCGCAAGCACAACGTCTGGTTGAAGTGAAATAATTTTTTCAACATTAAACTCCATGCCACCAATTTTTTCTTTGTTTTTCACATCTTCTGGATAGTTATCAAAATCGCTTACACCGACAATTTTGTCACCAAGCCCTAACGCGTATGCAATTTCTGTATTGCTCGGAATAAGTGAAACGATTTTTGTCGGTTCTTTTTCAATCGTGACATCGCCAACCGCATCTTTTACCGTAACCGGAAATGCAGCCTCTTCTGTTTTCGCCTCTTGCTTCGTTTCCTTCGCTGGCTCCGCGTTATTGCTGCACGCTGCTAATCCGAGCGTCAACAAAAACGCAAGAAGCCACACATATTGTTTCCATTTTTTCATTGTTTTTCCCCCTATAAATGAGAATAATTATTTTTTGACCTTTTCAAACATGTTGTGACGAGTCTCACCCGCTACAACATTTTATTCATTTTCATAACGATTTTGTCGTACAAACTATTGTATCGTTTCTTTATAAAAATAAGTATTGGTATTAAGGTTAACTGAATAGCGCTAATTGTAATTCCTGCTTTAAGAAAATTATTGAGCATAAAATAATCAAAATCCCATCTTAGAATAGTAAATGAAAATACTCCTAAGTAAATAGCTGAGAAGAAAAGCCCAAGTTCATAAGATGTATATTTATTCTTAAAATAGTAGATAATAAGTTTTGCAACTATTGATGCAAAAAAAACATATGTTATTGCTAAAATAACACTTTCTATAGCTTTCATAGGGAGAACCATCCTTTTAAAGAAAACTAGATCCTTTTATACGCACTTCTCGCATCTATATACGTTTGAGCATAGTCATAGATTGCATATAATGTACCAATTATAGGTATGCCCTTTCCCATCTTTTTGGCTATTGTCTTAATTAAAGTAAAGTTTAAAACTTGTCCTGATCGTACAGCATCAATTACTGCATCTGCTATACCTATGGCTCCTCCAATTAAGGTCAGTTCAATTTCTTTTTGCCTAAGGGAATCAGCATACACTTTGAAGACCTTGAAATCACCATTACTACTTCTAGTGTTTTTATAGTAAGGATCATTTCCCGCCATTATGGCTCGAGCATGCCCATTCGAAAATACTTCGTATCTCGTATCAGTGATATACGATCCTCCTTTTTCCGATATATACCAGTAGGAATTTGTATGAAATGCATTAATAAAATGCATGAATCGTTCGGATTTAACATATTCTGAGTCTATAATTTCCACAGACTCCTCATTGCCTAAATGTATAATTATCTCTTCATCACTTCCATTTACTAGAGAACGAACAACTAGACTACTATCATTTAACTCTTTTATTTGTTGTATAGATTCCTCTATCAAAATCTTCTCATTGCCCTTGATTTCGTATTTTTTTATATTGACCTCTATGACCCCATCTACAATTTCTGATTCCTCTACATACTCATAGAGCTCCTCGTTCTCTTCAATCCGATAAACTATTAAATTATCTGTGTTCTCCACAAAATCAACAGAAGTTAAATCTGTATAATCCATGTGTGCTGCAACATAACCAACGTTTACGTTTAGAAAAATTGTTGCAAAAAGGATCACACAAATAACTCCCACAGAAAGTTTAGCCTTCACTGTTTTCCCCCTTTTATGTATATCAAATAAAAAAAGCTCACCCCAAACGGAATGAGCTGGAAACAACAAAAGACAATAACTCCTCTTGTCGTTTCGCTATCTCACTCCCCGAAGACGCGAATGACGATGCAAAAAGGCAGGTCTACTGACTTATGCGTCATCCTACTTTGAAGCCTTCCCATACGAATCGTACAGTGGCATATTTCATTTCGTCAGCACTTACAGTTGCGGGGACAGTTCTGGACTTACACCAGATTCCCTATTAAGTCTACTAGGTCGCCCGTTCGACACCTTTTTGCAACGGATGTATGTAATTGTCGAACAA
Organism: Anoxybacillus mongoliensis; assembly: GCF_014201515.1. Lineage (GTDB taxonomy): Bacteria > Bacillota > Bacilli > Bacillales > Anoxybacillaceae > Anoxybacillus > Anoxybacillus mongoliensis. Next base: position 17,285 of record NZ_JACHEQ010000008.1, on the reverse strand, counting down.
TTTTTACGTTTCTATCATAACGAAAAATATGATGAATAGCAACAAATTTTTTCTATTTTAATGGCAATGTAAATGTAAATGTCGTTCCTTCTCCGAGTTTGCTATGAACAGTAATTGTTCCTTTATGCGCTTCGACGATGTTTTTCGCAATCGCAAGACCTAATCCCGTACCAGATCGACCGCGCGTACGTGCTTTATCTGCTTTATAAAAACGTTCAAACACAAACGGCAAATCTTCTTCTGGAATGCCTGAACCAGAATCTTGTACAGAAATGCGTACTACTTCTTCATCCGCAGCGACAATGACACGTACTTCCCCACCGTCATCTGTATGGCGAAGAGCGTTATCAATTAAATTCGTCATCACTTGTTCAATGCGATCGGGATCAAACGAAACAACGAGTTCATCGTTCATATCAACAAGCAAACGAACGCCTTTTTCTTTCGCTAACGCTTGAAACTTATGAATAATGCGCTCGATATAGGGGCGAAGCGGTACTTGTTCATAATGAAGCGTTAAATGACCCGCTTCCATGCGCGCTAAATCAAGCAAATCATTGACAAGGCGTCCCATGCGCAACGATTCATCATAAATGACTTTTGCTAATTCTTTTTTTTCTTCATCTGTTGCTGCAATATCATCGACAATTGCTTCGCTATATCCTTGTAACATCGCAATCGGTGTGCGCAACTCATGCGAGACGTTTGCAATAAAATCTTTGCGCAACTTATCAAGCCGTCGTTCCTCTGTCATATCCCGAAGCACAGCAACAGCTCCCCGAATGACCTTGCCGTTGTATAACGGCGTTATGACAATGACCCAATTGCGACCTTGTAACGCCATTTCTATCGCTTGTTCCTTCTCTTCCGTTACCGCCGTCTTAAACAACTCATTCACTTGTGGAGGTAGTGGTGATAAATCGTCGCGTTGTCCTTGTTCGTAATACCATGATTGTAAAAATCTATCAGCAGGCGGATTGGTAATGAGCACTTCGCCATTTCGATTGAGCGTGATGACGCCATCCGCCATACTGCTTAAAATGCTTGCCAATTGCTCTTTTTCTTGGTTTAACGCGTTAATGTGAAATTGCAGTTGCCGACCCATTTGATTAAATGCCATCGCAAGTTCCCCGATTTCGTCATGGGTGACGATCGGCACTTTAGAATCAAATTTTCCACGTGCGATTTCGAATGCCACTTGCCTCATTTTTCGAAGCGGTGCTGTAATGCGTGTAGACAAGAAAAAAGCGAACACCGTCGTTAGTACAATCGCAATAAATGCGGCAAGAAAAATAAATTTCGTCGTTTGTTTTGTCGTTTCTTCCACTGCTTTTAACGATTGATACACGAAAACAGCACCGTTTCCATTAGATGTGTGAAGCGGGACACCGACAATAAATAGCTCGTTATATTCGTTGTTTCGCATCGTTTGATTTGGCATAAGTGTTCGTTTCACCACTTTTTTCCCATTAAAAACGCGCGATAACTGCTTATCTTGCTGAATGAACGAAAGTGGCAAATCAGCAAGCTTTTCATTCGGTGAGTACCAATAATGACGATCATCGATGATAATCATAAGCTTCGATACGTCATCAACCATCGTCCACGCAATCGACCGTGCAAATTGTTCATCATGTTCCGCCACAACACGCGCCACTTTCATTGCTTGCTGGGTGAGCTGATCCCCTGTCTTTTCCAAATAATATTTTTCAAAAAAACCAAGTAACAAAACCGTTAAAATAAAAAGGACGAAAGCAACAAGCAACAAAATGGTCAGCCATAGTTTGCCGACTACACTACGCCATAATGCCATCATTCATTCACGACCTCAAATTTATACCCGACACCCCAAACGGTGACGATCATTTTAGCCGCAGCAGGCGACACTTTATTTAGTTTTTCGCGCAATCGTTTGACATGCGTATCAACTGTGCGTAGGTCACCAAAAAATTCGTAATGCCATACTTCTTTTAACAACTGTTCACGATCAAATACTTTATCTGGCGATTTCGCTAAAAAATGAAGCAACTCATACTCTTTCGGAGTTAAGCTTACTTCATGTCCGTCCGCTGTGACACGATGGGCATCATGATCAATTGTTAAATGTGGGAAAACAAGCACATCTCGTGCAGTCGTATCCGTCGGTACATATGGAGAGTTGGCGGTACGACGAAGCAATGCTTTAACACGGAGCACCACTTCACGCGGGCTGAACGGTTTCACAATATAATCGTCCGTTCCTGCCTCAAATCCTTGCACGCGGTTTGCTTCTTCTCCTTTTGCTGTTAACATAATGACTGGCGTTGCTTTTTTCTCCCGTAGCTGTTTACATACTTCAATGCCATCTTTTCCAGGTAACATGAGGTCAAGTAAAATTAAATCATAATCATTTTCAAGCGCTAACGCTAGCGCATCTTCGCCGTTTTCCGCCTCATCAATGACATATTGCTCACGTTCTAAATACATGCGAAGCAAGCGACGAATCCGTTCTTCATCATCAACAACTAAAATTTTAATTTCCTTCTCCATGATGTCATACCTCCTCATTCACTATTGTACAAAACCGGTAAACTTTTTTCTACTTCTCATAAGAAAAGCGCCTTCGCAATGAAGGCGTTTTTTAAGATCCAGCATATGAGTGTAAGCCAGCAATAACTAAGTTAACAGCTACTAGGTTAAACATAATGATTGCAAATCCGATGACCGCAAGCCATGCGGAACGCTCACCATGCCATCCTTTCGATAAACGCAAGTGCAAAAACGCAGCATAAAACAACCATGTAATAAGCGCCCATACTTCTTTCGGGTCCCAGCCCCAAAAACGTGTCCATGCAATTTGTGCCCAAATCATCGCAAAAATAAGAGCACCAAGCGTAAATACTGGAAATCCAATAGCTACAGAACGATAGCCGATTTCATCAACTAAATCTAAATTAACGTTTCTCACAAGTGGCTGTAGCGCGGCTGCGATGCGCTTCCGTAAAACGAGGCGCAGCAAACCGTATAACGCAAAACCAGAAAGTAAAGACCAAATAACCGTATTTAATTTGCGCGCGTTAATGATCGCTGGCATGTCAATAAGCGGTGTCATGCGTCCTTCTGTTTTTAACACACCTTCGTGCGGCCCGACGAGTGCTGGCATATGGTATACCATTTCATCTTGCTTACCGTTTTTATCGATCCATTCAAACGTTGCTTCGTAGCCAGCGACACGAAACGACGTTGTCACGATAACGAAACCAAGCGTACTAATTAAGAAAAACAGCACGAACTCGAGCCAAAACGTGCGCTTACTCGATTTCGATTGATCGACAACGCGAATTAAATAAATGAGTCCCGCGGCAAAACTAATCGCTAAAATCGCTTCTCCAGCTGCCGCTGTCGTCACATGAATATGCAACCAATCGCTTTGTAACGCTGGAATGAGCGGAGAAATTTCCCGTGGAAACATGCTCGCATAAGCAATCACTAAAATAGCAATCGGCAAAGTAAATAAGCCCAGTAAACTTGTTTTGTAAATAAAATAAATGACGATAAACGCTCCGACAAGCATCATGCCGAAAAATGTCGTAAACTCAAATAAATTACTGACAGGTGCATGCCCAGCGGCAATCCATCGTGTAATAAAATAACCGAGTTGTGCAATAAATCCGATGATCGTAACCACAATACCAAGCGTTGCCCAACGATCAAGTCCCTCTTTCTTTTTGATGCGAATCGCGCCACCAAAGAAAAGTGTCGCAATTAAATAAAGAACAAATGCTATATATAGTAATGTACTGCTTAGTTGAACCACAATGTTCCCCCCTATGACCGCTTGTCCGCTTGATCGATCGGCATGACAAACGGCGTATCGTTAAATATTCCTTCAAGCTCTTTTTTCAATCCAAACCAGTTTTTATTCGTATGTGCCGCAACGAGCACTTCGTCGTTGATCCGTTGAATCCATACGCGACGATGATTCCAATACATTCCTTGAATAAGACCGATCATAAAAATCGCGCCACCAACCCCTAAAATCCAAAGTGTAAAATCGCGTCGCACCGTTAATGCCGATACGTTTCGTGTTTCAATACCGGCAAACGACATCTTATATTTATTGTCACCGAGTGGCTCAATCGTTTGACGAATGGCGGTGAAACTCACTTCCCCTTTTGGACGATCTGGGGCAAACATTTTAAATACAAACGCTGGATTGTTTGGCACTTTCGAGCGCGTATTCGGATTTCCATTTTCATCAAAATAAAAATCTGGAAAATAGCTTAATAGTTGTACTTTATAGCCGTTACCGAGGTCATACTCTTTTTCAGGTTGAATTAAGTCAATGGTAATCGTGCCAAATGATTTGTTCGTTTGTTTATCTGTCAAATGAAATGACATATTTTTTAATTCATCTAACTTAAAGTCTACTTGATATAATGCATAATGATCGTGTTTTAACGGTTCGTTGACACGAATCGAAAAACTTTTTATTCTTTTGAGCTTCGGCTCTTCGCCAGCAACGACGGGACCAACACGTTCGTATAATACAACGTCCGTTTGATAGTTTTTCGCCATCATCCCGCTACCGACACGGTCAATCGCTGGTTGAAAAGCTTCCTTCTCTTTTTCTTTCTCATATACTTCAAAAATAAACTTTTTATTTTCTAAAAAATATTTTCCTTTTGTTCCTGGAATTTCTTTTATTTCCCCTTCGCGAATCCACATGTTTTCATCCACATACATTCCGGGAACGAATCGAAGCATCGCACCGATTAAAAAAATGATGAGACCAATGTGATTGACATACGGTCCCCAACGCGAAAAACGTCCTTTTTCCGCTAAAATGTTCCCATTTTCTTCACGAATGCGATAGCCGCGCTTCGTTAACTTGTCCACGACATGTCGCAACGCCGTTTCATAATCTGTTGCTTGCGCACGGCTAAATAGCCGTTGCCGCTGTAAAAATTGTTCATTGCGCGTCACCCGCTGATTGTTTAACGCCCGATATAGCGGCACGACACGGTCTAAACTACAAATAACGAGCGATACACCAATGAGCGCTATAAGCAACATATACCACCATGAACTATATAAATCGTGAAATCCTAGCGCATAATACCATTTCCCGAGCCAACCGTACTGCTGCTCATAATATTCGGCTGGCGATACTGTTGGCGGAATGTACATTTGTTGCGGATAAATTGTGCCGATGGCCGAAGCAACTAGCGTAATGACGATAAGCCAAATGCCAACTTTAACAGACGAAAAGAAGTTCCATATTTTATCAACAATCGTTTGGTTGTACGTTTGCGAACGGCGGGCGCTTCCTTCATAACGCATGTCCAATAACATTGGCACTTCTTCTAACGGCTTACCACATGCTTCGCAAAGAACTGTACCAATCGGATTCACGTGCCCGCATTCACATTTTACTTGTTCCATGTCGAAAACCCCTTACGGCTTAATTCGTTCCATATATTTTTTTACATCCTCTTCCGTCATCGTCCCTGTAATGATATCTACAATTTTGCCTTCTTTGTCAATTAAAAATGTCGCTGGCAACGGACCGATGTTGTATGCATTCATGACTTGATCTTGCTGATCGATGACGACTGGAAACGTCAGCTGAAAGCGATCAACGAACGTTTGTACTGTTACTTTCGCTTCCCCTACGTTAACCGCAATCACTTCTACTCCTTCATTTTTGTATACATTGTATTGGCTATTGATATACGGCATTTCTTTTTCACACGGTTTGCACCACGTTCCCCAAAAGTTTAAAAATACACCTTTTCCACGATAATCGGATAGTTGAATTTTGTTGCCGTTTAAGTCGGTAAGTACGAAGTCTGGCGCCGAATCGCCTACTTGAATTGCTCTTTTCTCGACAAAAACGTTCGAATAAATCGTATAACCAATAGCCGCGAGCATGATGGCTAAAATGACTGTTCGAAGCCAAAATCGCTTTTCTTTCATCGCCAACTCTCCTATAAACCGTTTTCATCAACCTCATTATACAAGTTATTACTATATAAATAATGAAAATTATTTGAACAAAATGTGACAAAATTATGATACGTACGGCGAACCAGCTAATGCAAGCGCACGCAATTGCTTCACTTCATGTGGCGACAGCTCGCGGTAGTCTCCAGGATTGAGCCCCTTTAAATCTAAAAAAGCGTAACGTTCTCGTTTTAGCTTTAACACAGGGTGACCGATCGCCTCAAACATGCGACGCACTTGGCGATTTCGTCCTTCGTGAATACGAAGTTCAACAATGGCTGTTTGTTTTCGTTTATCAATGGATAACACTTTCGCTTTCGCTGGCGCCGTCATGCCGTCTTCTAACACTATACCTTTTTCTAGCTGTTTTATTTTTTCACGCGTTGGAATGCCTTTTACTTTTGCGATATACACTTTTTCAATTTCATAACGCGGATGCATCAATAAATTTGCAAACTCTCCATCATTTGTTAACAACAACAATCCTGACGTATCGTAATCTAGCCTTCCAATTGGATAAATGCGTTTGTTTACATGTTTAAAAAAGTCAGTCACTACTTTTCTTCCTTTTTCATCTTTTACGCTCGAAATGACGCCCCGTGGCTTGTACAACAAATAATATACGGGCTCTTCACGCTCAAGCGGAATACCGTCTACTTCAATGCGATCTTGTGGGCTTACTTTCACCCCAAGTTCGGTCACTACTTTTCCATTCACTTTTACTTTTCCTTCGACGATCAATTGCTCTGCTTTTCTTCGCGATGCAACACCTGCATGAGCAATCACTTTTTGTAATCGTTCCATTTCATTCACCTCACTATATAGTTTTACCACATTCGGTACAGGAGTTCAAAAATAAGAAAAAGCGATCATCATCGACCGCTTCATTTCCCAAACATCCATAATACAATAATAAATGATACGATAAAGCTAACGAGATCGGCAAGCAAGCCGACTTTTAGAGCATCGCCCATTTTGCGAATGCCGACCGCACCGAAGTAAACGGTGAGTACATATAACGTCGTTTCTGTACTTCCTTGAATGGTAGAAGCTAACCGCCCGATAAATGAATCGGGTCCGTACGTTGCGATTAAGTCGGTAACCATACCGAGCGATGCGGTACCTGAAATCGGACGAATAATCGCAAGCGGGACAACTTCTGGCGGCAGACCGAACGGGATAATCAATGGCTTTATATATGAAATAAAAAAATCAAGAGCACCGGAAGCGCGAAAAACGGAGACAGCTACAAGCATGCCAACTAAATACGGAATAAGGGAAAATGCGATTTGAATTCCCTCTTTTCCTCCTTCGACAAATGCTTCATACGTCGGCACACGCTTGTACGTTCCGTGCAACAAAATGCAAGCGATGACCATCGGAATAAGCCAAAGCGACAAAAATTGAATGACGTACATTACATCCCTCCTTTTTTTCGCCTCCGTATGTAAAACGCGCGGTCGATCATGATCGCTGATATCGTGGCAATGAGCGAGGCAACAAACGTTGTGCCAATAATTTCTCCTGGCGAAGCAGAGTGGTATGTCATGCGAATAGAAATGACAGTCGCAGGAATAAGTGTAATGCTTGCAGTATTGAGAGCGACAAACGTAATCATCGAACGGCTCGGTTCGTCTTTTTGACCGTTTAACTGCTTTAATTGTTCCATCGCTTTAATGCCAAGGGGTGTCGCCGCATTTCCAAGACCGAACATGTTTGCGATCATATTTGATAATATATACCCAAGAGCCGGATGGTCGGACGGCACTTCCGGAAAAATTTTTTTCGCAATCGGGCGAAACAAATGAGCAAAAAATGAAAGTAGCCCAGACCGTTCAGCAATTTTCATTAAACCGAGCCAAAAAACGAGTACGCTAATTAAACCAATGCTAATCGTTACCGCTTCTTTTGCTCCTTGAAACATCGCCTCGTTGACGTCTTTTATCGTCCCGTTTATTCCCGCAAACATAAGCCCGATAAGCAAAAGCGCAACCCAAATGAGATTAACCATCTCGACTCACCCCTAACAACCAGTCAAAAAAAGAACGTGTTTTCTTTTGTTGCTTATAAAAAATCGGTGTTTCATCGACTTTTTCGTTTCCGATATATAGTTCAGCCTTGCCAACAACAGAGGGGACGCCTGTCTCTTTCCATCGTTTTTGTGGTCGAAGCAATTTTCGTTCTAAACGAAGCAGCGCCTCTTCTTTTTTTGTGACCGGGTATATAAAATCACGTGCAACAAACAGATGATGATTATAAAAAGGGTCGTTCACATCTTTCACAATCGTATTTGCGTTAATTTTTACAAGTTCATAATGCGCAAATCCGTGTTCATACATCGCAATATGATCGTTCCAATCATCGCCTGCGTCAATCGTCACTGCAATGAGGTCAAGCCCGTCTTTTGAAGCCGTTGTCACTAATGTACGCTTCGCCCGCTTCGTATACCCTGTTTTTCCACCTGTACAATATTCATACAAATGCGTCAACAGCTTATTTTTATTACGCCAAACACGATCCCAATCTTCTGTCGGATTTGGTGCACGATACAATTTCGTTCCCGATACTTCGCGAAATTGCTCGTTTTGCATCGCATATCGCATCAATAGCGCCATATCATACGCAGTCGAATAATGATTTTCCGCGTCATCTAACCCGTGCGGATTTGCAAACTCCGTATTTGTCATACCGATTTCTGCCGCTTTTTCATTCATTAAAAAAACGAAGCCTTCAACGCTACCACCAACGTGCTCAGCGATCGCTACCGCCGCATCGTTTCCAGAACGAAGCATAAGCCCATATACTAAATGTTTGAGCGCAATTTTTTCACCAGGCTTTAAATAAACTGAAGATCCTTCTGTACGAACTGCCCGTTCACTTACCGTCACAAGTTCTTCCCATTTTCCTGATTCAATCGCTAAAATGGCGGTCATAATTTTTGTAATGCTCGCAATGCGTCGCTTCGTATGCGCATCTTTTTCAAACAGCACCCGTCCTGTCGTTTGTTCCATTAAAATCGCGCTTTTGGCACTCACCGACATCGCCTTCGCTTCATTCGGAAAAAGCGAACAAAAAAAACAAAGCACGATCATCCATATGAACCATTGCCGTCGCATAATACACTCATCCCTTTGTCCGTTTTGTACAAGTGTATGCGCTAGTAAACGATGTATGACAAAAAAGACCGCTACATGGCGCGGTCTTTCGCTTTTACAAATCGTCGCTCGACGTCATCCCAATTCACGACGTTCCACCATTGTTGAACGTACGTCGCCCGATCGTTTTTATATTGCAAATAATACGCATGCTCCCATACATCTAATACAAGAAGCGGAACGGTCGTCCATTGTGTGCCGTTTTGATGTTTTTCCGTCTGTAAAATTTCTAACCGCCCTGCAAATGGTGACCAAACGAGAAGCGCCCATCCGCTTCCTTCCACTTGTTTTGCCGCTTCAGTAAAATGCCGTTGAAATGATTCGAAATTGCCAAAATCGCGCTCGATTTGTTGAAGTAGCATCCCCGTTGGACGCCCACCGCCACGAGGCTTCATATTGTTCCAAAAAATTGTATGCAAATAATGACCCGAACCATGAAACGCAGCTTCCCGCTCCCAATGTTTTAATAACGCATAATCATTTTTTTCACGCGCTTGTTTCATCATGTTCTCCGCGCGGTTCAGTCCGTCTACATAACTTTGATGATGTTTTTCATGATGCAAACGCATAATCTCTTCAGCAATATACGGCTCTAAGGCATTATACGCATACGGTAGCTTCGGTAACGTATGCCCTCCAATCGGTACGCGCTTCTGCTGTAACTGTTCATATATGTTTGTCACTCGCTCATGAATACGCGCGACATCTCCACGTTCTAGCTCTAACATTAATTGCTCAACCGCCTCTTCGTCGACAAACGGCTTTATGCGCTCAAGCCACATTTGCACGTTATGAATATATTCGTTCATCTTCACACCTCCTTCGGCATCATATGCAGCAAAAAAAGAAGCTGACACACGCAGCTTCTTTATTGCGATTGAATCATTTTTGTTCGGTAGTCTGTTTCGTAAAACTCGAGGTCTTCCCGCATCGTTTGAAAATCAGCTTCAATCTGATGAAGCAATTGTTGTAACGATGGAGGCGCAGGTTGCCGCAATTTAATCGAATGTCTTCCCGTGTACGCCGATCGGCTATCTTCGTACCATAAATCGCGCTTTGGTGTAAAAAACTCCGCGACACATGAGTGATAAATTTTATATAGTGCCTGTTCTGCAGCAGCTTTCCGAAACGGTTCTTCTTGAAGGACGATACGACATGCGTCAATCCCTTCTTCGCCATATACGGCTAAACGGCGCAAATCTGCAAGCACCCCTTCGTAATAATGGCGGTCGCCCGCACATTCCGCTTGCATTTGTTCAATCGTCGTTTCGTTCAAATAACGAGTAATTTGTGCTACAATGCCACTTAGCAACTGCTCAACTTGCTTCGTTTGGTTAAAAACCATCGTGTTGCCCATACACATCCTCCTTTACGGTTGCGCAATAAATAAAAGCGGTGATTTCACATCGTACGCTTTTTGTTTCGCAAGCGACTCAAATACTTCTGGCAATTTCGCAAAATCGATCGATGAAAAATAGCGACGAAGCTCTTCTTCCTCACTTATATATACACGTTTTCTCATCCGAAGCGATGGATCGACGAGCAAACAGACGAGCGCGACAACATCTTTAAAATATACGTCTTTCCCACCTGCTTGAAATACCGGATCTTGTTCATACGGCGTCCATTGTGAAAAACGCTCATCGAAATATCGAACATATAACACACGCAACGTCCGCTCCGTTCCATCATCGTCAACAAACGTCACTTCCGAACGGTTAAAAAAATCTTCCGACGTATTCGGCTGTGCTTTTTGTAATTCATACCCATGACAAGAAATAATTTTCACAAACGACACACCCCTTTTTCAACAACGAAGCTACATTCATTTTACCATAAATTACGAATCGTGCGAAAAATTTTATCATTTTTAAAGAAAAAGAAAACAGGCGCATAAAAGCACCTGTGATTAATCAGCAAAAGAATTTTGTTAAATAAAGGGGATGAACAAATGACAAACGACACTTAGTTATCTTTTCCCCCCTTTTTTTACACATAGCGTTTCTTTTAGCATAGAACAATATCTTTGTATCTCATTTTCGTTAACCTCGTAAACATGATAGCCATTTTCTTTCTGCTCCGTAATGAGATTCGCTTGTTTCAAAAGATTTAAATGCCGTGAAACGGTAGCAGCCGTAATATTTAATTGATTTGCCATCTCTTGTGACTTCATTTTTTCTTTATTTGCAATAAACGACAGCATTTTCATACGAACGATTTCAGACAATGCCTTGGAAATATCAACGACATACTGAAGCTGACTTTCATCATACTTCATTTCCATCGGATATTCGATGAGAGAGAGCTTCTTTTCATTCATACAATGTCTCAAATCATAAATAATATGAAGTTCACCGAGCCCCCAAACCAAGATGAATTTCGGCGACACAAAATACGAGGGATACAATTTGATCAATTTTGTCTCTTTCGTTGGAAACTGTTCTGGAATTGGGTAATCGTACAACAATTTTCGAACCATTTTCTCTATTCCCGACTCGTTGAGTTCCACTCTCAATCGCTCATTTGCTTGACCCCAGAGAGGGGATAAGATTGGCTCAATATGAACGTAACATTGCCGATAAAATTGTTCCCAAAGATAGGTCAGCTCCCGTAAATACTGCTCATAGTTCTGTGCAAATTCCAACTGTTCGTCATTCACAAATCCGCCCAAAGATGTGATTTTCGAGCGAATCTCATCAAGGGGAGAAGCGGTGTTCGTTAGACAAATCTCGATCTCCTTTTCAGACAAGTAACGACCGAATAAATAATACAAAAATTCATGTGGGGACACACGACTGATATATTCCATGAGTTTGGAAAAAGTATGTGGAGCAGGCAAATCAACTAAAAATTCCGCCAGCTGCGCTCCGTATTCATACCGACCGTAAAACTTTTTCAATAATGATTCATGTTGTTGAAAAAACTCCTCAAAACAAGCAACAGGTAAATGAGTTACACCTTCCATTTTTCCCGATGAAACGTAACACTTCCTTAAACACGCCATCATTTCGAATAAAGGAGAAATAGAAATTTCTACTTTACAATGATGACTCACTTCTTCTACTGTGTATACAGCCATTGCATGCACATCCCATACTTTCTGTTTTTAATCACAAACAATTTCATACTTCAACTGTTCAATAAAATTTTCGCATAGTCGCTGACTTTGTTCAACCGTCTCGGAACAAACAATCACATGTCCGGATCGTGTATAAGAATCGACCGCTTTCTTTATATAATCCCCTACTCGATAATACATAGCCCAATTTTGAATAGATTGTTGATTGACTACATTCTCAAGAGAAATTTGTTGTAAAATACCTTCTGGAAACATAAAAAACTTCACAAGACTTGCTTTTTTATAAATCGGTTTTACATCGGATGGCATTTGATCTATATAAGATAAAATTCCTAACTCATACTGATTGAACCCAGACGCTAATTGATGTAAATAAGGAATAAAATCTCCCCCGGGTCTCGTATGCATTTCAATCACCACTGGTCTATCTTCTTCTACATCCCATTTGATCTCGATATGCCCCGGTCCATATTGGACATTTAACAAATGCAACGCTTTCGTCACCACTTGTTCAATTTGTTTAACTTTTTGTTGTTCCATTCTCGCAGGCACAATATGCCCAGTCTCAATAAAGTGAGGTTTTCCAGTTGTTTGTTTTTCAGTTATTCCCAAAATGAAATGTTTTCCTCTACAAGAAACCGTCTCCACACTATATTCCGGACCTTTAACATACGGCTCCAAGATCCACTCGTGAGGATGATCTTGATTTCTCTTTAACCATTTTTCCCACTCCTGTTGATCGGAAATATAATCAACCTCTTTACTTCCAAATCCGTCAAGTGGTTTGATGATGGCCGATCTTGAATATGGGAACTGCTTAGGAAGATCAGATACTTTTCCACTCACAACGTCTAATCGTAATTCTGGATCCCTCCACAAAATCTGGCGCATCAATCCCTTATTCCTCGTATTCACGACTGTTTCGAGTGAATTCGTCGGCAATTGTAGCCTTTCACTAATATAAGCAGCTGTTTCTAGCCCTAATTCTGTAAAACTTACCACGAGCTCTACTGTTTGATATAAATTCATGATTTTCTCAACAACACAAAATACCTCTGTCCTCTCCGCAATATCGCGAACATAAAATACAGCTTTAGCCCACTGTGCTATTTCCTTGTCAATGCTTGAATGCTGATCCGCCACAATAATCGGATGCAATCCACATTTAGACGCTGCTTCCGCTCCGTAGCGACTTGCCCCTAAAATGATGATGTATTTATTCATGTACAATCCCCCATTCTAATAAATCCATCGCTTCTTGTATCGAAGCGATGGCGTTTTCCATACTATCTCCTTCAGCTATGACAAACCCTAATCTTTGGTAGCTGCTTTTAATTTCATTCGCCTTAAAAGGCAACTTCCCTATGCTTATCCTTTTTACTCCCGCTACTTTTTGCGCTTCCTCCATCCCCCTAACCGTTTGATATATCCCCTGCTCAACAGGCAGGATAAACTTAATAGCGGCATAGCGTCGTCTAGTGTTCACTGTTTCTTCATATTTTCCTATGGATTGTAAAACAACATGCCTAATCATATCCACCCCTGTAGCTAATTCTACTAATTCAGGGATACAGTCACCTGCTAGTCTAGGGTTGACTTCAACCAAATATAAGTTGTTTCCGCGAACAAAAAATTCTATATGTGCTGCTCCATAGTTCAATCCCAATAAGTTCAGTAGCCTTTTGCATCTTTCTTCTAAATCATAAAAAGGATTTAATTTCGGACCCGTTATATGTCCACATTCAACAGCGTGAGAACCATACGTTTCTTTTTTCGTAACGGATATTAATTTCCATCCATCAATCGTATATAACATTTCAGCTGAAAATTCTTGACCTTCGATCCATTCCTCAATCAGCCATTTCCTTTCCAGTACATATCCACGTTCATTACGCTGTCTTTGCCATTCTTCGCGCAGGGACAATTCTAAATCACAACGATTTTGACAAATCGTTACCCCATTACTCCCGCTATCATCCACAGGTTTAATGACACACGGAAACGAGATTTCCAAATTTATGACTTCGTCAGGATGATGAATGATATGGAAAGCAGGTTGCAAAAACTCGCTAAAACATTGGCTTTCTAGATAAGTTCTCGTTATATGTTTATAACGAGCTCTTTTCAATGCTTCGATATCGTGACCCCTCACTCCCAAATAACTCGCTAATTCAGCAACTGGGATCAAATGGTAGTCATCGAAAGCAAGGATTCCGGAAAAATTCACCTCAGAGCGTACCATTTCTTCTTTCATCCGCTCCGTATCATACGTATCGATAATAACGACTTGATCAGCAAAATTCAGCGGATGGTCATCTGTCATGGACTTATATTGTTCTAAATCCATCGTCCAAAAATGGATTTTATAACCTAGTTGTTTAGCGATTTTCATCGCCTTTGTACCAGTACCTGTTGTATTCGTCTCGACAAATAACAAGTGCATCATCGCCAGTCCTTTCTCTCTACTTGATTTTTATTCGTGAAAAAAGACATTTTTCTATATGATAGATGAAGCATATAGCCAATAAAAATCATGGTACTTATCATAGCTAGATAGAAAAAGGTTTTCTGTCCAACATACTCATACAGATTCAGACCAACGAATCCACCGATAGACTCCCACATTCCCCAAAGCACCCCTGATATTCCGAAGGCCCATGAAGAGCTTAACATCCCCTTTTTTTCTACAATTTGATGATCAACGGTAGGAACCCAAATAATTTCCGCAATGCTGAACAAGATCACACCGACAAAGATGATCCAAAAATGATGTGAAATCCATAGTAAGAAATAAGATATGGTGTTGAGAACTAAGGCTAGCGCATACCAATACTCCAACCTCCATTTCGGCTGTATTTTTGGATAGAAGCCTTGAAGAGCAATAATCGTCATCGCATTTACCGTAAAAAACAATCCAATCGTTTTTCCAGAAAAATATTGAGAAACTACGACAGGAAAAGTCGTAAATAGTTGTGTGTACAAAAACCAAAATAACCCTGAAAAAGCAATAAATCTTACAAAGACAAAAAAATGCGGGTTCGATTTGCTGCTTTTAACGAACTGTACGATATTAATCCCCTTCTCTGCATCTCCAATGATGATGCGAGGTAATAGTAACGAAACACATCCGGCCAAAACATAACAAACAATCGCAGCAATGATGATACCAAAAGAATTCCAATCCAATAACCATCCACCTAATAAAGGGCCAACAGAAGCACCAACGTTGACAGCGACGTTTAATAATGCAAACGCCTGCAACCTCTCGTCTTCCTTTAATAACGAAATATGTGTTTTCAAACTCACATTGTAAAGCGAGATCGATATTCCCAATAGTAACACGATTACAAATATGAATGTATAAGATTGAATGAACGTTAAAATTGTGAGCAACAAAGCCGATCCCCATAAACCAACAATAAGGCTATTTTTAATTCCAAGCTTATTAACAACTCCCCCAACCAATAAATTCCCTGCTTTCGATACAAACGTAAACGCTGCCACCACCACACTCATTTCCGTAATATCGAGATTTTTCATTTTCACTAACCATAAAGAAAATAACGGAACATACACAAAAAAACCGATGGAATTGAAAATTCTGATACTAAACGTTAAAACTCCTTTATTAACTTTAGAAAGCATACATAATCCCTCTCGTCAGCTCTTTGCATACTGCTTCAATAATATTAGCTGCTTCACATATATCTTCTTCATTAACATTTCTACTAACCACAATCCTTACTTCATAAGGTAACCAAGGAAATAAAAGTAATCCTTTTTTCTTGCACCTATCGGCAAACTCAAATGAATTGATATGAAAGTTATTCACATGGAAAAAGATCATATTTGTTTCAACGGCATGAGGATCAACATACAGTCCATCTATTTTAGATAGCATCATTGCTAATTTTTTTGCAAGCAGATGATCTGTATGCAAATAGGATATATGATGTTTTAAAGCATACGACGCCGCAGCTGCATACATACCTATTTGATGAAATCCTGCTCCAAATTGTTTTCTATAAATCCTAGCTTTGCTGATCACTTCCTTTTTTCCCATAAGCATTGACCCAAATGGAGCACCAAGTCCTTTTGCAAAACATATACTAAGTGAATCCACAAATTTTGCATAGTTACTTAATGGAATATCCGTTGCTACGTGTGCATGAAACAACCTTGCTCCATCCATATGTAAAGATATGTTCTTCTCTCTCGTGAACTCATACAATTGTTCGATTTCTTTAAGAGGAAATATTTTCCCTGATAATAGTTAATCGTATTCTCGATAGAAACTAATTGAGGATAAGCATAAAAAGAACCTCTAGGCTTAGAATGAATTAACTCGTCAACATGTTCGACTCTTAAAATGCCATCTTCTGTTCTACATGTATGCAAAACAGCTCTACTTAACATAGCAATTGAAGAACTTTCGTAAAAGTTTATATGATAATTTGTTTCTGTAATCACCTCATTTCCTTCAGTTACTTGTGATTTAATAGCTAATTGATTAGCCATTGTGCCCGTTGCAACAAATAGGGCATCTTCCACACAAAATAATTGTTTACAATATTCCTCTAATTCAACAACACTTCCATCTTCTCCATAACAATCGTCACCAACTATCACATGAGCAATAACATTTCTCATTTCTTGAGTCGGTAACGTCAACGTATCGCTTCGCAAGTCAATCACTGATTATCCTCCTCACAATTACATAATTACATTATTACGTAATTACGTAATTACGTAATATATGTTACTATCGATTCTTTTTTTTGTCAATATTAGAAATTTAAAAATAAAAATAGGATTAATTTCACCCCAGAGCTGTTACTAGAAATAAGCCTAACAAATTCACAAAACTTCTTCCCAAAAAAGAAAAAACAGGCGCATAAAAGCACCTGTTTACTTTCCTGGCAATATGCCGATTTCGTATAAAAAGATCGCTACACATAACGCACCGATCAGGCTCGGAAGCCAGACGTGCATCTTCACTTTTTTATCCAAAAGATCGTAACGCTTGCTCACCTTCCCACTTAATATAAACACAACAGCAACAAAAA
>NZ_JACHEQ010000007.1 GCF_014201515.1 Anoxybacillus mongoliensis | reverse complement strand
CTTGAAGATGACAAGGTAGATAGGTCCGAGGTGGAAGCGTGGCGACACGTGTAGCTGACGGATACTAATCGATCGAGGACTTAACTAAACACATACGAAAAGCGGAGGCGACTGTTCAGCCACGAAGAACGCGAAAGGCCTGCGAGGAGGCTGTTGCCGCCACAGCAGGACTGAAGCCATTCGAGGGGCTAGGAGCCGCAGCTAGACAATAAGAAAAGCGTAGAACGGTTCTTGACGTAGCCAAGAAAACATCCGACGGAGCCAGAAGCTTTTGACGAAGACGTGCGTGCACGTCGAACGGAAAAAGCGAAAGGCGTAGGAGGATGTTAGTTCGAAGCTAGACATCGAGAAAAGCGAAGGCGACTGCTTAGTCTGTTATCTAGTTTTGAAGGAATCATCCTTCACGCCTAAAGAGGCGAAACGAAAAAAGCATGTTTGCTCGGTGACGATGGCGGAGAGGTCACACCCGTTCCCATCCCGAACACGGAAGTTAAGCTCTCCAGCGCCGATGGTAGTTGGCGGGACACCGCCTGCGAGAGTAGGACGTTGCCGGGCGGACATAGCAAGTTAGAGAGCATATCAACTTTGTTCTCTAACTTTTTTTGTCCATGTATTTGCGTTTAACGCTTTTACAATCCTCTCCCCCATAGTGAAGAGCTAACCGATATCGGTTAGCTCATTTTTTATTTAATTTCTACTTTTCTCTTTATATGATCAGGAATAAGGCGATGTAACTGAATAAAAAGCAACCCATTCTCGTACACAGCTTCTACTTTCTCACCTACAGGAAAAGGAAGTTGTATCACTCGTTCAAAAGGCCCTTGTGTAATTCCTTCCTCAATTAGTTCAAATCCTTCAAAATGTAATGTGACATTCGTTTTGATCTCCAATGTATTATAATGAATATATACTTCTGCATCACGTACATTCTCTAAACCGGGGATGGCAGCGACAACAAGCAACTCATTATTACGACGATACATATTGATGCCGGGTGAATGAGAAGAAAGGGTGTTTGATGCATTCCAAAAAGGATTAGAAAAAAATGATTCCCATTGTTTTGTCCAGTCCATTGATTTCCCTCCTTCTTTTTTCTTTTCACTATACGACGAAAAAGGCAAAATGGTGATTTTTAAGCAAAATCCGAACATTAATTATTTTTATTAATAAAATGTTCGATTTTGTGTTGACATGATTGAAAAACGACTGGTAAGATGAAAGTAAATGAATACATTATTAAACCCTCATATAATTTTGGGAATATGGCCCAAAAGTCTCTACCCAATAACCGTAAATTATTGGACTATGAGGGAAAGGATCCTATTGGCTTTTTTCACCCTAGGGGCGAAATATGTCCAGAACGATGCTTTCCCTTATGAAGAGGGGCGTTGTTCTGGATTTTTTTCTGATTATAAAAAGAGGTGAATACGGATGCAGCCACTTGTCGCTGTTATTATGGGAAGTCAATCAGATTGGGAAACGATGCGTCATGCATGTGATATATTAGAAGAATTGCATATTCCATTTGAGAAAAAAGTTGTTTCAGCTCATCGTACACCGGACTTTATGTTTACGTATGCTGAAACAGCTGAAAAGCGAGGAATTAAAGTCATTATTGCTGGGGCAGGTGGGGCTGCTCATTTGCCTGGAATGGTAGCAGCCAAAACAACATTACCGGTTATCGGTGTTCCAATTATGTCTAAGACGTTGAACGGCCTCGATTCGTTGTTATCTATTGTGCAAATGCCAGGCGGGGTGCCTGTTGCGACCGTAGCGATCGGAAAAGCAGGGGCTATGAATGCCGCGCTGCTTGCTGTTTCGATTCTTGGAACGTATGAACCAACGTATATGGAAGCGTTACGTGCACGGCGCGAGGCAATTCGAAAACAAGTGATGGAAAGTAGTGATCAACTTGAATAAAACGATTGTTCCGGGGCAAACGATCGGCATCATTGGCGGGGGTCAGCTAGGAAGAATGATGGCGATCGCTGCAAAAGAGATGGGATTTTTTGTGGCAGTACTCGATCCGACTCCCCAATCTCCGTGTGCGCAAGTGGCCGATATTGAAATTGTTGCTTCATATAGCGATGAACAAGCATTATGTCAGTTAGCTGAAGTAAGTGATGTCATAACATATGAATTTGAAAATATTGATGCGGATGCGTTGAATCGATTAGTAGAGAAGGCGTATGTGCCTCAAGGAAGCGAGCTTCTTGCGATCACACAGCATCGCTGGAAAGAAAAACGAGCCGTCCAGTCTGTTGGTTTACCTGTTGCACCTTATCGTCTGGTACTAAAAGAAGAAGAATTAGAACGATCGATTCGAGAGATCGGCATTCCATCTGTGTTGAAAACGTGCCGTGGGGGATATGATGGAAAAGGGCAAGTCGTCATTCGTTGTTTAGATGATATACATGTGGCGCGCTCGCTTTTAACTTATGGTGAGTGTGTATTGGAGGCGTGGGTGCCGTTTGTAAAAGAGTTATCCATTATCGTTGCCCGAAATGTTTCTGGTGAGGTGGCACTATTTCCAGTTGTTGAAAACATTCATCGCGAGAACATTTTGCATGAAACAATTGCCCCAGCTCGAGTCAGTCAACCAATCATTGAACAGGCAAAAACATATGCGAAGCAGTTAGCCGAAGCGTTTCAACTAGTAGGTACGTTAGCGATTGAAATGTTTTTGACAGAAAACGGACAACTGTATATTAATGAGCTTGCCCCTAGACCGCACAACTCAGGTCATTATACAATAAACGGTTGTATCACATCACAATTTCAGCAACATATTCGTGCCATTTGTGATTGGCCGCTTGGCAGTACCGAGCTATTAAAACCTACAATGATGGTCAATATTTTAGGTGAACATGTCGATGCAGTCATCCGAAATATCACTCAATTTCGTGATGCTCATGTTCATTTTTACGGAAAAAAAGAGGCAAAGCCGAAGCGGAAAATGGGACATATCACGTGGTTAGTTGAAGATGTCGATGCGATGCAACGAAAAATAGACGACTTAGCGATTTGGACAGATCGGAGGATGAACGTATGATTGAACGTTATACAAGGCCAGAAATGGGTGCGATTTGGACGGAAGAAAACCGTTTTCGTGCTTGGTTGGAAGTCGAAATTTTAGCTTGTGAAGCTTGGGCTGAGTTAGGCGTGATCCCGAAAGAAGATGTTGTAAAAATTCGTCAAAATGCTTCATTCGATATTGCGCGTATTAAAGAAATTGAAGAAGAGACGCGTCATGATGTCGTTGCCTTTACTCGTGCGGTATCAGAAACGTTAGGAGAAGAACGAAAATGGGTACATTATGGACTTACGTCTACCGATGTTGTTGATACAGCATTATCGTACTTATTAAAACAAGCAAATGAAATTTTATTGCGCGACTTAGAAAACTTTATTGCGGTATTAAAGGAGAAGGCGATCGAACATAAATATACGGTCATGATGGGGCGAACGCACGGTGTGCATGCCGAGCCGACGACATTTGGATTAAAATTGGCGCTCTGGTATGCCGAAATGGAGCGCAATTTAGAACGATTTAAGCAAGCGGCCGAAACGGTGCGCGTTGGTAAAATTTCTGGTGCTGTCGGTACGTATGCAAACATTGACCCGTTTGTCGAACAGTACGTATGCGAAAAACTCGGTTTGCAGCCTGCGCCTATTTCAACCCAAACGTTACAGCGTGATCGCCATGCGCACTATATGGCGACGCTCGCTTTAATTGCGACATCGATTGAAAAATTCGCGGTTGAGATTCGAGGACTGCAAAAAAGTGAAACACGTGAAGTGGAAGAGTTTTTCGCTAAAGGACAAAAAGGTTCATCAGCGATGCCACATAAACGCAACCCAATCGGTTCGGAAAATATGACAGGAATGGCGCGTGTGATTCGCGGCTATATGTTAACGGCGTATGAAAATGTACCACTTTGGCATGAGCGTGACATTTCGCATTCGTCAGCGGAGCGCATTATTTTACCGGATGCAACGATCGCATTAGACTACATGCTCAACCGCTTTACAAATATCGTGAAAAACTTGACTGTATTCCCAGAAAACATGAAGAAAAATATGGATCGTACGCTCGGACTTATTTATTCGCAACGTGTATTACTTGCGCTTATTGACACAGGCATGACGCGAGAGGAGGCGTATGATCTCGTGCAACCAAAAGCGATGGAAGCGTGGGAAAAACAAGTGCCGTTTCGCTCGTTAATTGAAGCGGACGAAATGATTACAAGCCGTTTAACAAAAGAGCAAATCGCTGATTGCTTTGATTATAACTATCATTTAAAACATGTTGATACGATTTTTTGTCGACTTGGTTTGCAGTAGGTAAGGCCAATGCCTTGCCTACATAATAAAAATTCCTAATATTCTGTATAAATAGGGGGAGAGAACATGCAAAAGCAACACCTTCTATATGAAGGAAAGGCGAAGAAAGTATATGCAACAGATGAAGAGCGTGTATTATGGATTGAATATAAAGACGAAGCAACGGCATTTAACGGTGAAAAAAAAGCAACGATTGCTGGAAAAGGAAGACTGAATAATGAGATTACAAGTTTACTATTTTCTTTGTTACACGAAGCGGGTGTGAACAATCACTTTATTCGTAAAATATCTGACAACGAACAGCTTGTGCGTCAAGTGACGATCATTCCCCTCGAAGTTGTTGTCCGCAATATTGTCGCTGGTAGTCTAGCAAAACGACTCGGGCTTGAGGAAGGAACTGCACTCGAGAAACCGATTGTAGAGTTTTACTACAAAAACGACGATTTAGGCGACCCTCTATTAACAGAAGATCATATTGCCGTGTTACAGCTCGCCTCTTATGATGAGCTTTTGCATATGAAACAAATGGCGCTACGCGTGAACGACATTTTCATTTCCTTATTTCGTTCATGTGACTTACAGCTTGTCGACTTCAAATTAGAGTTTGGAAGAGATGAAACGGGAGCGGTGCTGTTAGCGGATGAAATTTCCCCAGATACGTGTCGATTATGGGATGTACACACGAAAGAGAAATTTGATAAAGATGTATTTCGCCGCGATTTAGGCGATTTAACAGAAACATATACGAAACTGTTACAACGATTAGGAGGATTATCATGTATAAAGTAAAAGTGTATGTCACATTGCGTGAAAACGTATTAGACCCACAAGGTAATGCGGTGAAAGGAGCATTGCATAGCTTAAACTATCGTGAAGTGCAAGATGTACGGATTGGAAAGTTTATGGAGTTGATCGTGGAAAAAAGCGACCGCGATATTGATACAATCGTGAAGGAAATGTGTGAAAAATTGTTAGCGAACACAGTCATTGAAGATTATCGCTATGAGATTGAGGAGGTCGTCGTTCAGTGAAATTTGCGGTCGTTGTATTTCCAGGTTCAAACTGTGATATCGACATGTATCATGCCATTTCGGATGAATTAGGAGAAGAAGTGGAATACGTTTGGCATGACGCACATTGTTTAGATGATTTTGATGCCATTCTTTTACCGGGCGGTTTTTCATATGGTGATTATTTACGCTCTGGAGCGATTGCCCGTTTTTCTAACGTGATGAAAGCGATCAAAAAAGCAGCCGATGACGGAAAACCGATTTTAGGTGTATGTAACGGATTTCAAATTTTACTCGAAGCAGGGCTTCTCCCAGGGGCGATGCGACGCAATGATACGTTAACGTTTATTTGTCGTCCAGTCAAACTTCGCGTTGAAAATAACGAAACGATATTTACATCACAATACGAACGCGGGGAAGTGATTACAATTCCAATTGCGCACGGAGAAGGAAACTATTATTGCGATGAACAAACGTTACAACAGCTCATTGCCAATAACCAAATTGTTTTTCGATACGAGGGAGAAAATCCGAACGGTAGTTTACACAACATTGCAGGCATCGTGAATGAAAAAGGAAACGTGCTTGGTATGATGCCACACCCTGAACGAGCTGTTCATGAATTGCTTGGAGGAGCTGACGGATTAAAACTATTTCAATCAATTGTGACATATTGGAGGGACGCACATGTCGTTACTACTTGAGCCAAGTCCAGCGATGATTAAAGAACAAAAATTATATCGTGAAATGGGATTAACAGACGAAGAATTTGCGATGGTAGAACGTATTCTTGGGCGTTCGCCAAATTATACAGAAACAGGAATTTTCTCTGTCATGTGGTCGGAACATTGTAGCTATAAAAATTCGAAACCTGTATTAAAAAAGTTTCCGACTGAAGGAAAACATGTGCTTCAAGGACCAGGAGAAGGTGCGGGTATTGTCGATATCGGAGACGGGTTAGCGGTAGCGTTTAAAATTGAAAGCCATAACCACCCGTCCGCTATTGAGCCGTATCAAGGGGCTGCCACGGGTGTTGGAGGAATTATTCGCGATGTATTCTCGATGGGGGCGCGACCAATTGCATTGTTAAACTCACTTCGCTTTGGCGAATTAACGTCACCGCGTGTGAGATATTTATTTGAACGCGTTGTCGCAGGCATTGCTGGATACGGAAATTGCGTCGGCATTCCGACCGTTGGTGGTGAAGTGCAATTTGATGCGGCATACGAAGGGAATCCGCTCGTGAATGCGATGTGTGTCGGGCTTATTCGCCATGAAGATATTCAAAAAGGAATCGCATCAGGTGTTGGAAATACGGTTATGTATGTTGGGGCGAAAACAGGGCGTGACGGAATTCATGGGGCGACATTTGCATCGGAAGAGTTAACGGAACAATCTGAACAAAAACGTCCAGCTGTGCAAGTCGGAGATCCATTTATGGAAAAATTGCTCCTTGAAGCTTGTTTAGAAGTCATTCATTCCGATGCGCTTGTTGGGATGCAAGATATGGGAGCTGCTGGCTTAACAAGCTCGTCAGCAGAAATGGCGAGCAAAGCAGGTTCTGGGATCGAACTGAATTTAGATCTCGTGCCACAACGTGAAGCGGGAATGACACCGTATGAAATGATGTTGTCTGAATCGCAAGAACGTATGCTTCTTGTCGTCCAAAAAGGTCGTGAACAAGAAATTATAGATGTATTTGCAAAGTACGGACTCGAGGCGAAAGCGATTGGGCATGTAACAGATGATCATATGTTGCGATTGTATCATCGCGGAGAAGTCGTTGCTGAAATCCCGGTTGATGCGCTTGCCAAAGATGCGCCTGTTTATCATAAACCTTCGCAGGAACCAGCCTATTATCGTGAGTTTCAAACGATGGAGTACGTACCGACAGTTGACAATTACGAAGAAACACTGCTTGCGTTATTAAGTCAGCCAACGATCGCAAGTAAAGAGTGGGTGTATGAGCAATACGATTATATGGTACGAACAAATACGGTTGTTGCTCCAGGATCTGATGCAGCTGTTTTACGCATTCGTGGCACAAATAAAGCGCTAGCGATGACAACCGATTGTAATTCTCGTTACGTATATTTAGATCCAGAAGTCGGTGGGAAAATTGCGATCGCAGAAGCAGCACGCAACATCGTTTGTTCCGGTGCCCAGCCACTTGCCGTTACCGATTGTTTAAACTTTGGCAGTCCAGAGAAACCGGAAATTTTTTGGCAACTTGAAAAAGCGGTAGAAGGAATGAGCGAAGCGTGTCGTGTGCTAGAAACACCTGTCATTAGTGGAAATGTATCCCTTTATAATGAAACGAACGGTGAAGCCATCTATCCGACACCGATTGTCGGCATGGTTGGCATCGTTCAACATATGAGCCATGTGACAACACAATCGTTTAAACAACCTGGTGACTTCATTTATGTCATTGGGGAAGCAAAGCAAGAATTTGGAGGAAGTGAGTTGCAAAAATGGCTAACAGGTCGCATTTTTGGAAAGGCCCCAACGATTGATTTACGTGTGGAAGCGAAACGCCAAAAACAGCTTCTCGCTGCGATTCGAGCTGGGGTTGTGGCATCAGCACACGATGTATCAGAAGGGGGTCTAGCGGTTGCAATTGCGGAATGTCTAATGGACGCACCAGGTTTAGGGGCACGTGTGACAATTCAAGGTGATATCGTTTCGGAGCTATTTAGCGAAACGCAATCGCGCTTTGTCGTTTCTGTGAAAAGGGAACATCAACAAGCGTTTGAACAGCTTGTTCAAGCAGTATGTATCGGAGAAGTGACGAACGACGGAACGCTTCATGTGACAAATGGAGATACATGCATTCTCCATGTTCCAGTAGAAACGATGCGAAATGTATGGAAAGGAGCTATTCCATGCTTGCTGAAATCAAAGGATTAAATGAAGAGTGCGGGATTTTTGGCATTTGGGGACATGAGGAAGCAGCAACGTTGACGTATTACGGATTGCACAGTTTACAACATCGTGGACAAGAAGGAGCAGGAATTGTTGTTGGGGGCAACGGGACGTTGCAATTTCATAAAGGACTTGGTTTAGTCACAGAGGTATTTAGTCGCGGTGAACTAGAACAATTAACGGGCATGGCTGCGATCGGCCACGTCCGTTACTCTACTGCTGGTGGGGGCGGATATACGAATGTTCAACCGCTTTTGTTCCGTTCTCAAGGTGGTAGTTTGGCGCTCGCGCATAACGGAAATTTAGTAAATGCTGATGAGTTGCGCTTTCGTTTAGAGCAACAAGGAAGTATTTTTCAAACGACGTCTGATACAGAAGTGCTCGCTCATTTAATTAAGCGTAGTGACGAACCAATTTTAAAAGAGAGGATTAAAGAAGCGTTGACGCATTTACGAGGCGCTTTTGCCTTTTTAATTTTAACGGAAACAGAAATGTATATCGCTCTTGACCCACATGGATTTCGTCCTTTATCGCTTGGGCGTTTAGGCGAGGCGTACGTTGTGGCATCAGAAACGTGTGCGTTTGATGTCATTGGTGCCACATACGAGCGGGAAGTGGAACCAGGGGAGCTCATTATGATCAATAAACAAGGTGTTCGTTCTGAACGTTTCGCCCCTAGAGTCGCTCGCTCCATTTGCAGTATGGAATATATTTATTTTGCTCGTCCGGACAGCAATGTGGACGGCATTAACATTCATACAGCGAGGAAAAATCTTGGCAAGCGGTTAGCATTTGAAGCACCTGTTGAAGCAGATGTCGTCACCGGTGTACCGGATTCAAGTATTTCGGTAGCCATTGGTTATGCGGAAGCAACATGTATTCCATACGAGTTAGGGTTAATTAAAAATCGATATGTTGGACGGACGTTTATTCAACCATCGCAATCACTTCGGGAACAAGGGGTAAAAATGAAATTGTCGCCTGTTCGAGGGGTTGTAGCTGGGAAACGAGTCGTCATGGTTGATGATTCCATCGTGCGTGGCACGACGAGCAAGCGTATTGTCCGCATGCTTCGCGAGGCAGGAGCAACGGAAGTGCATGTGCGCATTAGCTCCCCGCCGATTACGCATCCATGTTTTTATGGCATTGATACATCAACGAAAGAAGAGCTTATCGCAGCTAATCATACCATTGAACAAATTCGACAGCTCATTGAAGCAGACTCCCTTGCTTTTTTAAGTCCAGAAGGGCTTTTACAGGCGATTGGAAGACCGAACGATTCCGTAAACTGTGGGCAATGTTTAGCTTGTTTTACAGGACAATATCCGACGAAGATTGGGGGAGAGCACGTTGGCACATGCGTACAAACAAGCTGGTGTGAATATTGAAGCTGGTTATGAAGCTGTGGAGCGGATGAAAAAACATGTCGCAAAAACAGCCCGAATGGGTGCATTCGGAAGTTTAGGTGGTTTTGGCGGGATGTTTGATCTATCTTCGCTCGGGTATAAACAACCTGTCCTTGTATCAGGAACAGACGGAGTAGGAACGAAACTGATGCTTGCGTTCGCTTTAGATCGGCACGATACAATTGGAATTGACTGTGTAGCGATGTGTGTGAATGATATTGTCGTACAAGGGGCAGAGCCGCTTTTTTTTCTTGACTACATCGCCTGCGGAAAAGCAGTACCTGAAAAAATCGAGCATATTGTAAAAGGAATTTCTGATGGTTGCATCGAAGCAGGTTGTGCGCTCATTGGAGGGGAAACAGCAGAAATGCCAGGCATGTACGGTGAAGATGAATATGATGTAGCTGGGTTTGCAGTTGGTGTGGTAGAAAAAGAAAAGCTCGTGACAGGTGAGGCGATTGTCCCTGGTGATGTGCTGATCGGTTTAGCTTCAAGTGGTTTGCATAGTAACGGATATTCGCTTGTTAGAAAAATTATAAAAGATGCAAACTTGCAACTGAATCACATATATGAGTCCTTTTCCCGCACGCTTGGTGAAGAACTATTAACACCGACGCGTATTTATGTTCGTTCAGTGCAAGAAGCGTTAAAACAATTTTTTGTGAAAGGGATGGCACATATTACCGGGGGCGGTTTTATCGAAAACATTCCACGTATGTTGCCAAAAGGATTACAAGCCGAAATAGACTACGGTTCATGGCCGATTCCACCGATTTTTAACTTTTTACAACAACATGGACAACTACAACGAACGGAAATGTTCAATATTTTTAATATGGGGATCGGTTTTGTGTTAGTGGTTGATAGCCGTGTTGTACCAGACGTTGTGCAGTTGCTTGAATCGTGCGGGGAGAAAGCATATATTATCGGTCGGGTAAAAGAAGGAGTAGGTGTATCGTTTGCCGGGGGAAAAATCGAATGAAGCGAATAGCTATTTTTGCATCGGGGAGCGGAACAAATTTTCAAGCGATTGTCGATGCGGTAAAAAAAGGAGATATTCAAGCAGAAGTAGCACTTCTTGTATGTGATCGACCGCATGCCAAAGTGATTGAACGAGCGATTCGTGAACACGTGCCGGTATTTGTTTTTAACCCTAAACAGTACGAAACAAAACAACAATTTGAACGTGAGATTTTACAACAACTACAACAAAAAGAAATCGACTGGATCGTTCTTGCGGGCTATATGCGGCTCATCGGTCCGACGCTTTTACACGTATATCCGAACAAAATTATAAACATTCATCCTTCTCTTTTGCCAGCGTTTCCGGGTAAAGATGCAATTGGTCAAGCGTACCGTTATGGCGTGAAAGTGACGGGGGTGACCGTGCATTACGTTGATGAAGGAATGGATACCGGACCGATTATTGCGCAACGGGCACTATATATTGATGACGGAGAGCCGTTAGAAAGTGTTGAGCGTCGCATTCATGAGATTGAACATACGTTGTATCCACAAGTCATTCAACAATTGCTGATGGGGAAAGGAAGTACGAAGGATGAAAAAGCGAGCGATTATTAGCGTTTCAAATAAAAAAGGAATTGTTACATTCGCCAAGCAACTAGCTGAGCTTGGAGTGGAAATTATTTCGACAGGTGGGACGAAGCGTGTATTAGCAGAACACGGAATTCCTGTGACAAGCATTTCTGATGTCACAAACTTCCCAGAAATTTTAGATGGACGGGTCAAAACATTGCACCCAAACATTCACGGCGGTCTGTTAGCTGTTCGAGATGACAAAACACATCAACAGCAACTGCAAGCGCATAACATCACGCCGATCGATTTTGTTGTGGTGAATTTATATCCATTTCAAGAAACGATCGCAAAGCCGAACGTGACGTTGATGGAAGCAATTGAACAGATTGATATTGGCGGTCCGACAATGCTTAGAGCGGCCGCGAAAAATCACGCTTACGTTACAGCTGTTGTCGATCCTGCTGATTATGATGTAGTCATTGAACAGTTAAAACAATATGGCGAAGTATTGTTAGAAACGAGACGAGCGTTAGCGGCTAAAGTGTTCCGTCATACCGCAGCGTACGATGCAATGATTGCGCAATATTTGACAAATGTCGTCGGAGAAACATATCCAGAAACGATGACGATGACGTTTGTAAAAAAACAATCGTTGCGATACGGGGAAAATCCACATCAAACGGCAGCATTTTACGAAAGACCGCTCAGCTCACCGTTTTCTATGGCGGCAGCGAAGCAGCTACACGGAAAAGAACTGTCATATAACAACATTAATGATGCCAATGCAGCGTTGCAAATTGTTGCGGAATTTACTGAGCCAGCAGCGGTAGCAGTGAAGCATATGAATCCGTGCGGAGTCGGTGTCGGTGAAACGATTGCAGAAGCGTTTCAAAAAGCTTATGAAGCCGACCCAACGTCCATTTTTGGCGGCATTGTGGCGCTTAATCGTGAGGTCGACGAACAAACGGCTGCGAAATTACATGACATTTTTTTAGAAATTGTTATCGCTCCATCGTTCACAGAACAAGCACTTGCGATTTTAACGAAAAAGAAAAATATTCGCTTATTAACCGTTGATTTTCAATCAGAACGGAAACAAGAACCATTTTTCGTATCGGTGCGCGGTGGATTACTCGTCCAAGATGAAGATATATACACGATTGATGATGCGAATATTCAAGTTGTGACTGAAAGACAGCCGACAGAAGAAGAATGGGCGAATTTAACGTTCGCTTGGCGTGTTGTGAAGCATGTGAAATCGAATGCAATTGTGCTAGCGAAAGACGGGATGACAATCGGTGTTGGCGCCGGTCAAATGAATCGTGTGGGAGCGGCAAAAATTGCAATTGAGCAAGCAGGCGAGAATGCTAACGGCGCAGTATTAGCATCCGACGCCTTTTTCCCGATGAGCGATACAGTGGAGGTGGCTGCCCAAGCGGGAGTCACAGCTATTATTCAACCGGGCGGTTCGATTCGCGATGAAGATTCGATTCAAAAAGCAAATGAATACGGTATTGCGATGGTATTTACAGGGGTACGTCATTTTAAACATTAAAGGAGGCGCCGAACGATGAAAGTGCTCATTATCGGGCGCGGTGGTCGAGAACATGCGCTTGTATGGAAAGTAGCCCAAAGCTCGCTTGTCACTCGCGTATATGTCGCGCCAGGAAACGACGGAATGGCTTCGATTGCTACGCGCGTTCCGATTTCGGAAACGGATGTTGAAGCGCTAGCTCAGTGGGCGAAAAAAGAAGCGATTGATTTAACAATCGTTGGTCCGGAAGCTCCACTGTTAGCAGGTATTGTCGATCGTTTTGCAAGTGAAGGATTGCGTATTTTTGGTCCGAAACAACAAGCGGCATTCATTGAAGGAAGCAAGGCGTTTGCGAAAGAAATCATGAGAAAATATAACATTCCGACAGCGAACTATGCGACATTTACAAATTATGACGACGCTGTATGTTATGTGCGAGAGCAAGGTGCACCGATTGTTATTAAAGCGGATGGACTTGCGGCTGGAAAAGGTGTCACGGTGGCCATGACAGTGGAAGAGGCGCTTGGCGCGTTACATGACATGATGGTTGCGAAAAAGTTTGATGAAGCAGGTGCACAAGTTGTCATTGAACAATATTTACAAGGTGAAGAATTTTCGTTGATGGCGTTTGTGCACGGGGAGCACGTGTATCCGATGGTTATCGCCCAAGATCATAAGCGAGCATTTGATGGCGATCAAGGTCCAAATACGGGAGGAATGGGCGCGTATTCGCCTGTTCCGCAAATTAGTGAGCAAACGGTTTATGAAGCGGTTGAAACAATTGTGAAGCCGACAGCAATGGCTTTGAAGCAAGAAGGATGTCCATTTACAGGATTTTTATATGCAGGATTAATTGCTACAGAAGAAGGACCAAAAGTGATTGAATTTAATGCGCGATTTGGCGATCCTGAAGCACAAGTCATTTTACCACGGCTACAAAACGATCTTGTTGAAGTGATTGTTTCGTTATTAGAAGATCAACCGATTACATTACATTGGAGCGATGAAGCAACCGTTGGGGTTGTTTTAGCGGCGAAAGGATATCCTGAACAATATGAAAAAGGCGCAGTTATTCGAGGGCTTGAACAAGTAACGAAAGCACAAATTTTCCACGCCGGCACAAAACTTGTAAACGATGAGTGGGTAACGGATGGAGGACGAGTGCTCCTCGTTGTTGCTAATGGAAAGACATTAGAAGAAGCACAACGTCTTGTGTATGAACAAATTCAGTATATTTCATGCGATCAACTGTTTTATCGGCACGATATTGGCCATAAAGCTATCGCGCACGCCGCTTGCGAACGTATACAAAACTAAGAGCGACGAGACTGCCAATGAGAAGAATGAGAACGAAGAACGTATCTGTTATATATTCTGCAATCATATTTGCTCTCTCCTTTTTTACCCCCTTGTACGCATACAAGGGGGTTATTGTTACGAAGGGTTGACCGATTCAATAGGAATCGCTTTCTCTTGTTCACGATTTTTTTCACAATGGCACTGATATCGTTCAAACAACGCCATAACAGGGCAAAAGCGAACAATACCTTCTGCAATTTTCATCGCAGCGAGCATAATGACCCATATATACGATTCGCGCCACGGTTTACGGGAAAGATTGGCTGTTGCCCAAGCAAGCATAGTAAATCCGCATGTAATGCGAATCATCGCGTTAATAATACCGATGTTTTGTTTCATGTTATTCCTCCTTTTTGTTTGTGAATTTCGCTTTCATCCGTTAAAATGTGTATATACGATGGTACGATTTAGGAGGAAAGCGATGATGATTGAAAAACGGTATCGATGGAAAAGCGAACAAATTCGTAAGCACGTTGCGATTGTTGATGGCAAACAAGCGCCAACGAAAGTGCTGCTGAATGCCACATACTTACATCCATACATACGTCAATGGGTGAAAGGGAACGTATGGATTTGCGATGACCGAATTGTATACGTCGGTCCGAATAAACCGAAGCGATTGGATTCATGCGAAGTCGTTGATTGCACGAATCAGATGCTTGTTTCTGGTTACATCGAGCCTCATGCTCATCCGTTTCAGTTATATAATCCCCAGACGTTAGCGGAATATGCAGCACAGTTCGGTACGACAACACTTATTAACGACAATTTATTTCTTTTTTTGCAGTTGTCAAAAAAGAAAGCGTTTTCTTTTTTGGCGGCCATGGAAAAACAGCCGGTGACGATGTATTGGTGGTGTCGACTTGATCCGCAAACAGAAATGGACGGAGAAGAACATTTCTTTTCATATAAAAACATGAAAAGTTGGCTTGAAAATGATGCGGTTTTGCAGGTCGGAGAACTAACCGGATGGCCACGTCTATTGGAGGGCGACGATTTCATTCTCCATTGGATGCAAGAAGCGAAAAAAATTGGTAAAAAAGTAGAGGGTCATTTTCCGGGAGCTTCAGATCGCACGTTAACGAAAATGAAACTGTTTGGCGCGGATGCTGACCATGAAGCGATGACTGGAAGCGATGTACATAAGCGCTTAATGCAAGGGTATACCGTATCACTACGTCATTCATCTATTCGGCCTGATTTGCCGACATTGCTTAAAGAGATGAAACAATGCGGCATTCATCATTACGATCATTGCATGTTTACGACAGATGGCTCAACACCTGCATTTTATGAAAATGGAATGATCGATGAGATGATTCGTATCGCCTTGCAAGAAGGGGTGCCTGAAATCGAAGCATATCGCATGGCCACATGGAATGTCGCTCGTTATTATAATATCGATCATTTGCACGGAAGCATTACACCAGGGCGTATTGCACATATTAATATTCTTGAACATGCTTCCAATCCGACACCGATTTCTGTTTTAGCAAGCGGACAATGGGTAAAACGTGATGGCGTTCCTGTTCATGCTTTCTCAACGATGGAATGGGATGTACATGGTCTTGCGCCACTTTTGCTACCTTGGGACTTACAGATGGATGATTTGCAGTTTTCGATGCCATTAGGGATGTATATGGAAAACTCGGTCATTATTAAGCCATATTCGATTTCGATGGATACATCGGCTGATGAATTATCAACTGATCACGACGAAAGCTTTTTAATGCTCATTGACCGCAATGGAAAATGGCGTGTAAACACCGTATTAAAAGGATTTGCTACACATGTGCAAGCGCTTGTTAGCTCGTATTCAAATACAGGAGATATTATTTTAATTGGAAAAAGTAAGCGTGATCTATTGCTTGCCTTTAAACGGATGAAGCAAATCGGAGGCGGTATTGTCTTATGTGAACAAGGGGAAGTCATTCATGAAATTCCTCTTCCTTTAGGCGGATTAATGTCAGCGAAACCAATGAGCGAGCTGATGCAACAGGAAAAAGCGCTTGGGAAATTGTTGCGGGAGCGCGGTTATACGTTTGCTGATCCGATTTACACACTGCTCTTTTTA
This sequence comes from Anoxybacillus mongoliensis, assembly GCF_014201515.1. GTDB lineage: Bacteria > Bacillota > Bacilli > Bacillales > Anoxybacillaceae > Anoxybacillus > Anoxybacillus mongoliensis. The sequence goes on along the minus strand of NZ_JACHEQ010000007.1, from coordinate 135,590 downwards.
TCGTCGACCCATTTACCTTATGTTCGCATTACACCGAAAGGAATTTACGATGTGATGCATAAAACAGTACTCTTTCCAACAATAATGCGTTAAAATATAAAAGGAACGGAAAATGAAAGGTTGGGTTCATGTTGCGGCGATTATTTTTTCTGTTGATGATCACGACGGTGTTTTTATTGAGCATCGGATGTCAACGTACAGAGTCAAACATAAAAGAAAAGGAGTCCCCACCAACAACCGTTGAACAAAAAAATGAACCAGAAACAAAAGACATAGCTTGGACGTTTCCGTTAACAGGCATGCCAACAGATGAAAAAACGATGCAACGCGCGGTGGCAGTGATGATTAATAACTATCCTGCTGCACGGCCACAATCGGGGTTACACAAAGCAGACATCGTGTATGAAGTGCTTGCAGAAGGAGATATTACACGGCTGTTAGCGATTTACCAAAGCGAACAACCTGATATCATCGGGCCTGTTCGAAGCGCAAGAGATTATTTTGTTCACCTAAGCAACGGTTTTCATGCGTTATACGTATGTCACGGATGGAGTCCAGAAGCGCAAACGTTATTAAAGTCTGGTGCTACAGATTACGTAAATGGTTTATTTTATGATGGAACGTTATTTTGGCGGGATCGTACACGAAAGGCACCACACAACTCGTATATTTCCTTTGAAAATATTAAAAAAGGTGCCGAAAAAAACGGCTATGTTTTTGAAGAAGAAGTCAAACCGCTCCCTTTTTTTACAAACGATTTGACAAATGCTATAAAAGCAACGAATATTGATGTGGTATACTCCAAACGGTCGTATGCTCACGTTCATTATGCATATGATGGAACGAAATACGTTCGTTCGAGTGGTGGCGAACCAACAGTCGATCGCGAGACACGTACACCTATTGCGGTAGAAAACGTATTCGTAATTGAAGCAACGCATGAAATTATTGATGACTATGGTCGAAGAGAAATCGACTTTACATCAGGTGGAAAAGGGTACTTATTTCAAAAGGGAACGGTGCAAGAAATACAATGGAAAAATGTTGATGGACGCCTTCTTCCTTACAAAAACGGTGTTCCGCTCGGGTTTATTAAAGGAAAAACATGGATTCAAGTTGTTCCAGATTTAAAGCAAGTACAATATGAATAGGGGGAAATGTATGCAAATTAATAAATTGCGGGGCAGAGAGCTCGATCAATTATTTCGAGCGATTTTGTCATTAAAAGATTTAGAAGAATGTTATCGTTTTTTCGATGATTTATGTACAGTGAATGAAATACAAGCGCTTGCGCAGCGATTGGAAGTAGCTCGTATGTTGCGTGAAGGATATACGTATCATAAAATTGAGACAGAAACAGGGGCAAGCACAGCGACTATTTCGCGTGTAAAACGTTGCTTAAACTACGGAAATGATGCGTATGCGATGGCACTCGACCGCATTTATAGCGAACAACAGGGGGAGGCTGGCTCACAATGAGTCAGCTTCTTTTTACGATTTTTTGCTATGATTTTTGTTATAATGAGATGAGGTGAAAAAAATGAATGAGATAACAACGTGGCGACATGTGTTTAAATTAGATCCGAATAAATATATAACAGATGAGCAGTTAGAACAAGTATGTGAATCAGGTACAGATGCGATCATTGTTGGTGGAAGCGACGGTGTGACGCTTGAAAACGTCATCGATCTACTTGCTCGCGTGCGCCGCTTTTCCGTTCCTTGTGTTCTAGAAGTATCGAATATCGAGGCGATCACTCCTGGATTTGACTATTACTTTATTCCAATGGTGCTAAATAGTCGTGATCTTACTTGGCTCATTGATTTGCATCATGAAGCGGTGAAGCAGTTTGGTGATTTAATCAATTGGGAAGAACTGTTTGTTGAAGGATATTGCATTTTAAACGAGGAATGTAAGGCTGCATCGTTAACAAGTGCACGAACGAATGTAACAGATGAAGATGTAATCGCGTATGCTCGAATGGCAGAACATATGTATCAATTCCCAATTTTTTATATGGAATATAGTGGGCGGTACGGGGATGTGGAGCTTGTAGAAAAAGTGAAGCGAACGCTAAGTCGCACACGTTTATTTTATGGTGGTGGCATTCATACACCTGAACAAGCGCAAGAAATGGCGATGTGGGCGGATACGGTTGTCGTCGGAAACGCAATTTATACAAATTTACAAATGGCATTACAAACAGTTGAAGTGGTAAAAGGAAAATCAACATAAATGGAGAATAAAAAAGAGAACATATGTTTTGGTGGTGGGAAAATGAGTATGTCAGCACGTATGCTGTTAGAAGGGTTAAATGAAAAACAAAAAGAGGCGGTGAAAACGACAGAGGGTCCGCTTTTAATTATGGCGGGAGCAGGAAGTGGGAAAACGCGCGTATTAACGCATCGCATCGCTTATTTAATGGCGGAAAAAGACGTTGCCCCGTGGAACATTTTAGCGATTACCTTCACAAACAAAGCCGCACGTGAAATGAAAGAACGCGTGGAGCGCATCGTTGGGAAACAAGCGGAAGATATATGGATTTCGACGTTTCATTCGATGTGCGTCCGCATTTTACGACGAGACATCGACCGCATTGGCATCCATGCGAACTTTTCTATTTTGGACCCAACCGATCAATTATCAGTGTTAAAACATATTTTAAAAGACCGTAATATTGATCCAAAAAAATACGATCCACGTGCACTGTTAGGCGTGATTAGTAGCGCAAAAAATGAATTGATGACGCCAGAAAAATATGCTGAACAAGCAGCAAATCCATATGAACGGCTTGTAGCGGAAGTATATAAAGATTATCAAAAACGATTGTTGCGTAATCACGCGCTTGATTTCGATGATCTAATTATGACGACGATCCAATTATTCCAACGCGTTCCGGAAGTGTTAGAATACTATCAACGAAAGTTCCAATACATTCATGTCGATGAATATCAAGATACGAACCGATCACAATATTTGCTCGTGAACATGCTTGCTAAGAGATTTCAAAACTTATGTGTGGTCGGTGATTCTGACCAGTCGATTTATCGTTGGCGCGGTGCTGATATTAGCAACATTTTATCGTTTGAAAAAGACTATCCGAATGCCAAAGTGATTTTGCTTGAACAAAATTACCGTTCAACAAAACGCATTTTACAAGCAGCCAATGCTGTCATTGAGCATAACACGCAACGAAAACCGAAAAAACTTTGGACAGAAAATAGTGAGGGACACGCGCTTGTGTATTACGAAGCGATGACGGAAATAGATGAAGCACAGTTTGTCGTTGGAAAAATTAGAGAATATGTTGATGCAGGAAAACGGGCGTATAAAGATTTTGCTGTTTTATATCGAACGAATGCGCAATCACGTGTGCTTGAAGAAATGTTATTGAAGGCGAACATCCCATATAAAATTGTCGGTGGTTTAAAATTCTATGATCGAAAAGAAATTAAAGACATTTTAGCGTATTTACGTTTGATTGCGAATCCAAATGATGACATTAGCTTCACGCGCATCATCAACGTCCCAAAGCGCGGTATTGGAGCATCGACAATTGATAAAATTGCATCATATGCTTCTAGCCGTGGGATATCAATGTTTGATGCGCTCGCTTCCATTGAAGAGATTGGAATTAGTGCGCGCATCGCTGCACCGCTCGTACAATTTCGCGAACAAATTCATCATTGGAGTCAAATGCAACATTATTTATCTGTAACCGAACTTGTTGAAGATGTACTCGATCGTTCAGGTTACCGTGATATGCTTCGTGAAGAAAAAACGTTAGAGGCACATAGCCGCCTTGAAAACATTGATGAGTTTTTATCAGTGACTCAACATTTTGAACAAGTGAATGAAGATAAGTCTCTCGTTGCCTTTTTGACGGACTTGGCGCTTGTGGCAGATATTGATCAGCTTGATAATGATAGTGAAGGACAGACAAATGATGCAATCGTTTTAATGACATTGCATTCCGCCAAAGGATTAGAGTTTCCAGTTGTCTTTTTAGTCGGCCTTGAAGAAGGAATCTTCCCACATAACCGTTCATTAAATGATGAAGATGAAATGGAAGAAGAACGCCGTCTAGCGTATGTCGGTATTACTCGTGCTGAAGAAGAGCTCTTTTTAACGCGCGCACATATGCGTACGTTATTTGGACAAACGCACGTCAACGCCCCATCGCGATTTATTGATGAAATTCCTGAAGAGTTAATTGAATATGCGCATAAACGTGTCAAAAAACAAACGTCATCTCAACGTCCATATACTGTTTCACACGGAGGATGGCGTGTAGGTGATAAAGTAAGTCATAAAGTATGGGGAATTGGTACGATTGTTCGTGTGAAAGAAAGTGATGGCGATCAAGAGCTAGATGTTGCTTTTTCAAGTCCAATTGGGATTAAGCGACTATTAGCAAAATTTGCTCCGATTACGAAAGTGTAGAAAGGGTGGAAAAGGTGGCACAACACGACGTTAAAAAGCAAATGGCTGAATTGCGTGAACAAATTGAAAAGCATAATTACGCATATTACGTGTTAGATCAACCGTCTATTTCTGATGCGGAATATGATGAATTGATGAGAAAATTAATGGAGTTAGAGGAGCAATATCCGCAATATAAAACGCCGGACTCTCCATCGCAACGCGTTGGTGGTGCCCCGTTAGAAGCGTTTAAAAAAGTTACCCACCGCGTGCCGATGCTTAGTTTAAGTAATGCTTTCAATGAAGGAGATTTGCGCGATTTTGACCGCCGTGTGCGCCAAGAAGTTGGTGATGTACGTTACGTATGTGAACTAAAAATTGACGGTTTAGCGGTATCGCTTCGCTATGAAGATGGTTATTTTGTACAAGGGGCGACGCGTGGTGATGGAACGACGGGCGAGGATATTACAGAAAACTTAAAAACGATTCGCTCGTTACCACTTCGATTACAGAAACAAGTGACAGTTGAAGTGCGTGGAGAAGCATATATGCCACGAAAATCGTTTGAAAAGCTAAATGAACAGCGAAAAATGAATGGGGAAGAATTGTTTGCTAATCCGCGCAATGCGGCTGCTGGCTCGCTTCGCCAGCTTGATCCAAAAATCGTCGCTGCTCGCCAACTAGATGTATTTATATATAGTGTTGTTAATAGCGAAGAGATCGGACTTGTCTCTCATAGTGAATCGCTTCGTTATTTAGATGAGCTCGGATTTAAAACTAACCCAACATGGCAAGTATGTGAAACGATTGATGCCGTGCTTGCTTACATCGAGAAGTGGCATGAACGGCGAACGTCATTGCCATATGATATTGATGGGATCGTCATTAAAGTAGATGCATTTGCGCAGCAAAAGCAACTCGGAGCAACAGCGAAAAGTCCGCGTTGGGCGATTGCGTATAAATTTCCGGCCGAAGAAGTTGTGACGCAACTTGTTGATATTGAATTAAGTGTTGGTCGGACAGGCGTGGTGACACCGACAGCTATTTTGCAGCCGGTACGTGTGGCAGGAACGATCGTGCAACGCGCATCACTTCATAATGAAGACTACATTCGTGAAAAAGATATTCGTCTCGGCGATTACGTCGTTATTAAAAAAGCAGGAGATATTATTCCAGAGGTTGTTCGTTCGTTGCCAGAGCGACGGACAGGAAAAGAAAAGCCGTTTGATATGCCAACGCATTGCCCAGCGTGTGCGAGCGAACTTGTTCGATTGGATGATGAAGTTGCCCTTCGTTGTGTTAATCCACAATGTCCCGCACAAATTCGAGAAGGGCTCATTCATTTCGTTTCACGTCAAGCGATGAATATTGATGGATTAGGCGAAAAAGTGATTGCTCAACTATTTGAACAAGGTCTTGTTCAAAGTGTAGCAGATTTGTACACGTTAACGAAAGACCAGCTTGTCTCACTAGAACGAATGGGTGAGAAATCAGCAACAAACTTACTGCAAGCGATTGAAGCGTCGAAACAAAATTCGCTTGAACGTTTATTGTTTGGGCTCGGTATTCGTCACGTGGGCGCGAAAGCTGCAAAAACGTTAGCGGAACATTTTGAAACGATGGAACGTCTTCAACAAGCGACAAAAGAAGAGCTAACAGCCATTCATGAAATCGGTGAAAAAATGGCCGATTCAATCGTTACGTATTTTTCAAAAGAAGAAGTGAAGCAGTTGCTTGACCGTTTGCGAGCGCATGGCGTCAATATGACATATAAAGGTGCAAAACGGACAGCGGGTGCAAGTGCAACATTTGCTGGGAAGACGTTTGTTTTAACCGGCACGTTACAATCGATGTCGCGCAGTGAAGCAAAAGAAAAAATTGAAGCGTTAGGTGGAAAAGTAACAGGAAGCGTCAGCAAAAAAACAGATGTTGTCGTTGTCGGTGAAGACGCGGGATCAAAATTAGAAAAAGCAAGACAACTCGGCATTACGATTTGGGATGAAGCGCGTTTTCTTCAAGAAATACAACAATCAAAGCAGGTGTGAACGATGAAAAAGTTAATCATATTGCTCACTTGTACGCTTCTTACTTTGTCAGCATGCGCTCCAAAATTTAATCAGGAAGAACAAGTGGTGCAAGAAACGGAAAATAAAAAACAAAAGGCGATTATTCCAAAGTACAATATTTCTAACTCGTATTATCGTACGATTTTACCGTTTCAACCTGGGGAGGCACGCGGACTTGTCGTTGAAAATGTAAACACGAGATTAGATATGGATGAATTTGAGCTCGGTTTAATGCGCATTGCACAAGAAAAGTTTTCTCCGTCACAATATTTGTTTCAGCAAGGGCAATATTTAGACCGAAAAACGATTGAGTCGTGGCTCAAACGAAAACAAGAGGATGGGGAAGGACTGAATCCTTCGCTTGGAAACGAAGGGACGAATGAAGAGAAAAACAAAAAACACCCACTCTACATTTCGCATATTTTAGAACACAACTATTTAGTTAAAACAGGAAACGATAAAGTGCAATTAGGTGGAGTTGTCATTGGACTTGCGATGAATTCTGTTCATTACTATGAGACGGAAGAAGGGTATCCACGCGAAGTAAAAATTTCGAAGAGCGATATGGAGAAAGAAGGGAAAAAAGCCGCAGAAGAAATTGTTTCTCGGATACGTAAAATTGATGGATTAAAGGAAGTGCCGATTGTTATTGGTTTATTTGAGCAGCAACCAAAATCGTCTATCGTCCCAGGGCACTTTTTTGCTGCTGGCTACGTAGATAAGGGGAGCAATACGATTCGGGATTGGGAAAAAATCAATGAAGAATATTATGTTTTCCCATCGGATGAAGCGGAAAAAAATCACCGCGATGATTTAGTGAAGTTTTTAAACTTAAAATCAGATATTGAAGAATTTTTTCCGAATTACACCGGAGTCATTGGCAGAGCATTTTATCGCGATGACCAACTACAACAATTGACGATTGACATTGTGATGCAGTTTTATGGAAAAGCAGAAGTCATCGGATTTACGCAATATGTCACAGGTCTTCTTATGGAAAAAATGCCTGATTATATGCCGATTTCTGTTTACATTTCTTCGGTGCGTGGACCAGAAAGTATTATTATAAAAAGCCCAGATAAAAGTGAACCGTTTGTTCATATATATCAGCCGTAACATTTGAATATGTATCGTTCATCCGTTAGAATGAAATTGTGTGTATGAAAACGCTTTTGTAATTTCAACAAAGGGGGCTTACATGATGGTACAACCTTACAAACATGAACCATTTACTGATTTTACAGTCGAAGCAAACAAAAAAGCGTTTGAAGAAGGATTAAAAACGGTACAAGCTTATCTTGGTCAAGATTATCCGCTTGTGATTGGCGGCGAGCGAATCATGACAGAAGATAAAATTGTTTCGATCAACCCTGCAAATAAAACAGAAATTGTTGGTCGCGTGGCGAAAGCAAATAAAGACTTAGCGGAAAAAGCGATGCAAGCAGCAGACGCAGCATTTACATGGTGGAGCAAAACGAAACCAGAAATGCGCGCAAATATTTTATTCCGTGCGGCAGCGATTGTGCGTCGTCGCAAACATGAATTTTCAGCATTGCTTGTGAAAGAAGCAGGAAAACCATGGAAAGAAGCAGATGCGGATACTGCAGAAGCAATTGACTTTATGGAATATTATGCTCGTCAAATGTTGAAATTGAAAGACGGCATCCCTGTCGAAAGCCGTCCGGGAGAAACAAACCGTTTCTTCTACATTCCACTTGGTGTCGGCGTCGTCATTTCGCCATGGAACTTCCCGTTTGCGATTATGGCAGGAACGACGGTTGCTGCACTTGTGACAGGAAATACAGTATTGTTAAAACCAGCAAGTGCAACGCCAGTGGTGGCGTATAAGTTTGTTGAAGTGTTAGAAGAAGCAGGGCTCCCAGCAGGCGTATTAAACTACATCCCAGGAAGCGGTGCGGAAGTGGGCGATTATTTAGTCGACCATCCGCGCACACGTTTTATTAGCTTCACAGGTTCTCGCGATGTTGGTATTCGCATTTATGAGCGTGCAGCTAAAGTGCATCCAGGACAAATTTGGCTCAAGCGCGTTATTGCGGAAATGGGCGGAAAAGACACAATCGTTGTAGACAAAGAAGCAGATTTAGAATTAGCTGCGCAATCCATCGTCGCATCCGCTTTTGGCTTTTCTGGTCAAAAGTGTTCGGCATGCTCGCGTGTCGTCGCGCTTGAAGACGTGTATGACCAAGTATTAAACCGCGTCGTCGAGTTAACGAAACAATTAAAAATCGGCAACCCAGAAGAACAAAGCACATTTATGGGACCGGTCATCGACCAATCGGCATATAACAAAATTATGGAATATATCGAAATTGGTAAACAAGAAGGCAAGCTCATGACAGGCGGTGAAGGAGACGACTCGAAAGGCTTCTTCATTCAGCCAACAGTGTTTGCGGATGTTGATCCAAAAGCACGCATTATGCAAGAAGAAATTTTCGGACCTGTTGTGGCATTTACGAAGGCAAAAGACTTCGACCATGCGCTTGAAATCGCAAATAACACAGAATATGGCTTAACTGGTGCAGTCATTTCAAACAACCGCTTTAACCTTGAAAAAGCGCGTGAAGAGTTCCATGTCGGAAACCTTTACTTTAACCGCGGTTGCACAGGTGCCATCGTCGGCTATCATCCGTTCGGTGGGTTCAATATGTCTGGAACAGACTCGAAAGCAGGTGGACCAGACTACTTACTTCTTCATATGCAAGCAAAAACCGTATCCGAAATGTTTTAATGGAAAACCCCTCTTGGCGAAAATGCTAAGAGGGGTTTCAAATATGTAAGATAAGAGTGGTAGGGTATAATGAAGAAAAACATCTTTCGTATGATATAGAAGCGGGTGGTGATGGGCGATTGGGTAAAAAGATGTACGGATTAAAAAAGCAAACATTTTACAACCTCATTTGTGTGTTTCAAAATTATGCGAACATCATTGAAAGAGTGATTTTGTTCGGATCAAGGGCAAGAGGCGATTATAAAGAAACGTCGGACATCGATATTGCGATTAAGTTTAGAAGCCATAACGACCAGCTGTACCGCATTCAAGACGATTTAGCAGAAGCAAATATCATTTATACTGTGGATGCTATTGATTATGAAAAGATTAGTAATGAAAAACTCAAATCGTATATTGATCTCGAAGGAAAGACAATTTTTTTAACGAATGAACGAGGGGAGGCAGTTGCGACAATGAATAAAATCATTGATAAACTATTTGACTTTGAAAAAGCATTAAATAAACTACATCAAAGCATTACGCGTGATGTGGAAAAAGACGACCTAGTTCTTGACGCAACAATTCAACGATTTGAATTTACGTACGAACTAGCATGGAAATGGATGAGAAGCTACTTGGAATATAACGGAAATAACGAAGTGACAAGTCCGCGAAAAACGATTAAACAAGCATTTAAAGAAGGACTTATTCAAGATGGAGAAGCGTGGATTCAAATGTTAGAAGATCGAAATAGGACATCACATACATACGATGAACAAATAGCGATGGAAATTTATGAACATATTCGCCAGCGATATGTTCATTTATTTGATCAGTTATTAGTAGAGATGAAAAAACGAGTTCGTGAATTGGAAGAATAGGGAAAATATTTTCATCGGTAACTATTCAGCCACATGATCAAGTGAGCTGAATATTTTCTTCTTTCCTTGTCTATGATGTGAATACTGATAGACAAGGAGGTGAATCGCATGTTGACGGTACAACAAGCTGTATTTACAGTAGAGAGTTTAATTGGCAAAGTCCAACAACAAAAACAGCTCATTCATCAACTCGTTCAAGAAAATGAACATTTGCGTCACGAAAACAAACAACTACGCAAAGAAAATGAACAACTGAAGTATCGCGTTCAAGAGCTGGAAGCACGCACGAAAAAAAACAGCTCTAATAGCCATTTGCCCCTATCTTCTGACCGTTTTCACACCCATTCTTCTCGCAAGCCATCTGGCAACAAGCCAGGCGGACAAGAAGGTCATCAAGGAACGACGCTCCGTCAAGTGGAACATCCACATCATCGTGTCGTCCACCGTGTGCATACGTGTCAAGGATGTGGGGCTTCTTTGCGTGAAGTCAAACCGTTCAAAGTCGATATCCGTCAAGTGTTTGATGTCCCTCCTGTGGCGATCGAGGTGACACAACATGAACGAGAAGTGAAATCGTGTCCACATTGTCGATGTGTTCAACAAGCCGAATTCCCATCCCATGTCACGAATCATGTGCAATACGGTCCACGGCTCACGGCGCTCGTTGTTTATTTACATCATATCCAATTGATCCCGTACAAGCGTTTAAGTGATACAATCGAAGCGTTATATCAACACTCGATTAGTACGGGAACTCTTGCCAATATGGTGAAACGAGGACGCGAATCGCTGGAATCAAATATGGACATCATCGAAGATGCCTTACTTGAATCCAACATCCTGCATGTCGATGAAACGAGTTTGCGCATCAATGGAAAACTCGCATGGGTGCATGTCGCGTGTACATCGAGATATACATACTTGGCTCCTCACGTTTCTCGCGGAAAGAAAGCGACCGATGATATCGGGATTCTTCCCCGATATCAAGGAACGATGATGCATGATGGGTTCGGTACGTATCCGAAATACACACAAGCCACCCATGCCCTTTGCCATGCCCACCATTTGCGTGAGTTAAAAGGATTCATCGAACAAGGGCATACGTGGGCGATGCGCATGACCACGTTTCTGTTAGCCGCCAAGCAAGCCGTCGAATTTCATCACGGTGCACTTTCCGAAGAAGAAACGAGACGGTGGGAACGAGTGTATGATCGCATCCTAGAAAGAGCACAACACCGATTGGAAGCGAAGACGCCTCTTCCGAAAAAAAGCACTCGCTTTTGTTCGACGCCTTCAAAAACGAAAGGAAGAAGCACTGCGTTTCTTACGTGAAGTACATGTTCCTTTTGATAACAACCAAGCCGAAAGCGATCTTCGCATGGTCAAAGTCAAAGAGAACATTTCGGGTACGTTTCGTGAAGAAACATTCGCCCAGTCTGCATCACAAGAAGCATCGTTTCCACACTGACGAAACACGAAAAAAACGTGTGGGACTCGTTATGTCTTCTGTTGACGGGCGACAGGGCGACACGCTTGATCGTGTTCTTTCTACCACTTAGGGCATTTTTTATCACAGGGATGCCCTATTTGTGTTGCGTTTCTTTACATACTACTATCGGGATGAATAGTTACTTTTAATCGGCATATATAACCCCCTTACAAAATTCACATTAAAATATTATTTAATACTGGTAGTTCTGATAGCAATCTGTAAAATTTGTGTAAAAAATTATATTTATTTTTTATCCTACGTCAAACTCTAACATTTTTGGTCTTTGGTTATTGATCAGCTCATTAATCTGTCCTGGAGTTCACCGTATTGCTCTACTCGCATACTTTCGGATCTTTGTTGCGGGTCACCAGATCCTCGAACTTCCTGCGTGCCTAGTGGCACAGAGGCAATCACTACACTACCCGAGTCGGTACGGCAAACTAGTTCTATGCGGTCATACCGATCCCAGTCTGGGATCGCGTTCTTGAAAATCAACGCGATCTCATGCAACAGGCGGGTCGCTGGGTATTCCGGTCCACACACGCCCAATTCTACGCCGTCTGCTGCTTTCGCCGCCAAATCGGCAATCGCGGTAGCGCGAACCACCTTGGCGTATTGGGGCCAGCGGACAAACTTGGCCACCTTGTTCTCGAGCATCAGTTGGAACAGCCGGTGCTTCTTGCCATCGTCGGTCGACCGAACTACGATTTCCTCCATGGCATCCACAGGCAACCACGCCCTTTGCCACGCCCGGTGCTGGTTTCGTTGAGCACGTACAGCGCGCTCGTACAGTTCGGACTCGGAGGGTGCTCGCACGGCGCCATTCGTCAGGCCATTAGAGTACATTGGCACCGAGGTGAACGGCCACTCCTCAGACTGTCGTATTAGCACCGTGATTAGAACCACGCACGCGAGCATTCCCACGGTGGTGAACAAGCCTCCCAAGGAGACAGCGGAGGTGGTGCTCGAATGGTCGGTCAGGCTCGGCACAATCAGAAGCAGGTAGCACCACATTTGTACCAAGTACATGGGACGCATCACGCACATGATGCCGATATGTAGCCAAATCCAGCATACGACCAACGGAATCCGCCACGAGGGAACGAAGATCGCGACCGGGGCCAACAGTTCGATTAGCACGGTCAGAGATGCTAACACCCGGCACAGCACCGGGCTACCCACCAATAGTTTGGTCATGAAGGGCCAGCGGGACGGCGAGTACTTAACATAGAACCGCAATGCGTCGCCATTTAACCACCCGAGGCCACCGTAGAGGAGCTTGGACACGCCGCCGGCGAACATAATGTAGGATAGGACCAATAGCAACAATTTTGGGGCAAACCCTGAGGTGAACGCCGATTGATCGGGCACCAACAGAGGCCAGTTCACGTACTGGGCGAGCAGACCGTCTAGCGAGAAGTCGTAGGACACCGAGAAGCACATGGCCAGCAACGCGTACAGCGCCGAGTGCTTCGAGTGGTGGGCGCCTAGCGCACCAGCATTTACCATATGCAAGAATGCGAAACCCAGGAACGTCAGTACACCAGTGACCGGCTGGAAGAACCCGGCCGCGGCCGCTACCCACATTGCGATTGTCAGCTTGGCCACAACTGACAGCACGCGGGGACTAACCCAGCGGAGGCCCAGCAGCCGCATCGCCAAGACCGGGGTGTAAAAGACACGCTCGGTTCTGTCCATAATCTTCGCCGCCTGTAGTGGCGTCGGAAAGTCGACGATACACAGCACAAGCAAACCAGTGTAGAAGACCGCCCGTAGCACCCCGGACACCGGTGCCATATCGAACAGCCACCAATGCGTGACAATGTTCATCGCTATACCCCCCCAAAGGATAAATCCTCTCCATTGACATATTATTGAGAACTCCTGAACCCATAAAAAGAAAGCCTTTCTCAAGTGCTAAAGTCTAGTAAAATCGAGATACGAGTTAGTTTTCATTTGCTTCTGAGATATTTTTTCATTTTAATGCTTGTTGGAATATACCCCATCTTGGTATATAACTGATATGCACGTTTGTTGTGCCCGAAAACATGTAACCCGATTGAACTTACATTCATCGAGGCAAGGTCAGTTTCAAATGCAATAAGTGACTGCTTTCCATATCCTTTGCCTTGAAATTCTTCGTATATCTTAAAGCTGTATATAAAAGCTGATTTCTCGCCATTGTTTTCTTTTACTTCATACCAAATCGTGCCTATTGCGCCTACTACTTCGTGATGCAATGAACACAAAAAATGACCATTCGTATGAATCCCTTTAGATAATAGTTCATTTGTTTCTTTGATTGCTCGTCCAATCGATTCTGATGGTGTCCATCTACCTTCCTTTACATTTTCTTCGGCATACTCTCTGACTGTCTCTTCGAAGAACCTTTTATATTGTTCTTCGTTCATTCGAACTAAAGTTATCATGGATATTCCTCCTAGATTAATTTCTGTCGGCCAAAATAGACTATGGTGTCGGCTTCAAATGCAGATTTACACAGCAATTTGGTGGAAAATTATTACTAATCTTAACTTAATACTACCATATTTCTTATAATTCTCAAATTTTAAACTTGACTAAATTATCATTCTATTATAATATAAACCTAAGTGATGTAAGGGGGATGGAATTAATGGATAAAAAATCAAAAAATAATACAGTAAAAGAAGAAACATTTATTTTTGAAGAACAGGAAACACCGATGGTTGTTATGCACCCGTCCGACTAATAATTAGCATGATCAGAACCATCTGAAACTCAATCAGGTGGTTCTTACTTTTATTATTTTATTATGTTGGGAAAGGGTTTGAGAAAATGTCACGATTGAACCGTTATTATTTAGCGCCTGATTTAGTCATTACATATCCTGATGGACAACCGCACTTGCATCTACCTTCTGTAAAACGCACTTTTAAAGTTGATTGGAAGGTATGCGAGATTATCTCCATGTTTTCGAGTGAAGACACAAGCTTACAACCGATTTTTTCAGAATCAATGATAACAAGTATTGTCGAACACTTGGTCAAAAATGGAATTCTCATCGACAAGGAAACAGATTACAATTTGACCATTGAGCAAATCGTAGAGGAATGGCAAGATTGGGATGAATCATCTTGGTTCCTTCATCTACAAACAAAAGATTCAAAATTTGAAACCACTGAAGAAGGTAGATTGAAAAATGTTGAAGAATTCAGAAAAAAAACATCTCCTGCACCACAATATTTCAAGTGCAACTGCACAACATCTAGCATAAAACTACCGACTCCTAGTAAACTTTTAGATCAAACTTTGGTCAATTCTTTTATGAAACGTAGATCCTGTCGACGTTTTTCTGAAGAACCAATTTCACTACAAAACTTAGCCGATGTTCTATTTTACACGGGGGGGATTCTTTTCACAAATGACACACACTCCTATGGAATCGTAGCCAAAAAGCCCTCTCCCTCTCCGGGTGGACGACATTCAATAGAGTTATATCCGATTGTGAATGCATGTGAAGGTTTACGAAGCGGTGTGTACCATTACTGTCAAAAACACCACGCTTTACATCTTATTGAGGCAGAAGAAGACGTGAAGCCATTTCTATACGATGTCCTATATGGGCAAGATTATTTCCTGAATGCCGCAGTTACAGTTTTTTATACAAGTGTTATAGATCGTTTAAAATGGAAGTATAATACCAGTAGAGCCTATCGGCTCATGCATCTAGAAACAGGCCATTACGCGCAAAACTTTTTACTTATCTGTACTGCTCTTGATTTGGGTAGTTTTGTTACTGCAGCTTTCAAGGATAGTGTTATAGAAGAGAAATTGGGGATTTGTGGGATTCACGAAGTTGCGATGTACGTCTCCGGTATGGGCCATATTGTGTTTGATAAGACTACGCGATCAGATATTGAATATGGACAAGTACTGCCTGAAGGAATCGAGATTCGTCTCCCTATAGGAGACCATAGCTAACGAAAAGGGGAAAAGGAGTCAATGGAAGATATTTATAAATACAAACTAGCACCAGACTTGGTTATTACTTACGTCAACAGGAAGCCTCAATTGAGGATACCATCGCAACATCGTCGTTTCGAAGTTGACTCGAAAGTCATGAGTGTCGTCTCTGCATTCACAGGGAACCCAGAAGAGACTTTACATAGGCTAGAGAAGACCATCTCCAAAAACACAATACAAGCTATTGTTAATAAGTTGATTGATGTCGGTGTTCTCATTTCCGCAAACGAACAAAAACAATCACAAACCTCAGAAATAGTTATGGAATGGGCAGAGTGGGGAGAATCCACTTGGTTTGTCCATCTTGAAAGCCGTGATGCCAATTATAAGTCGTCCGATGAAGTGGGTGAGGAATTTATGGAATCATCCGGATCACCTCCCCCTACATATAAATGTAACTGTGAAAAATCAAATATCACTTTGCCTAAACCTAGTACCTTATCAAATATGACCATTTCCGATGCTTTAACACTTCGAAGAACCTATCGAAACTTTTTGCCGGAATCAATCAAGCTACAAGAACTTTCCGATCTTCTGTATTATACAGGCGGAATCCTCTTCACAAATTCGACTCGGTTCTTTGGACGGGTTGCAAAGAAGGTCGCTCCTTCGCCTGGAGGTCGGCATGCAACGGAATTATATCCAGTCATAAATAATTGTGAAGGTCTGGAAAGAGGCATTTATCATTATTGTCAAAAACATCACGCCCTGCATCTTCTTTCTAAGATGGATGATGTTAAATCATTTTTGGGTGAAGCATTGTATGGCCAAGACTACTTTCTGGATGCATCCGTTACAGTTTTTTATACAAGTGTTATAGATCGAATTAAATGGAAATACAAAGGCGCACGCATTTATCGACTTATGCATTATGAAACCGCTCACTACGCGCAAAACTTTTTGTTAGCGGGAACAGCACATAATTTAGGCGTTTTCACGACGGCAGCTTTTAAGGAAAGTTTAGTAGAATCAAAACTCGGTATTGACGGAGTACATGAAGTGGCCATGTATGTAACAGGAGCTGGACAAAAAGATGAAATAGGTCCATATGCTCGCGCCGGCATTGAGCTAAGTGAAAACGTACCGGCAGATTTTAAAATTGCCCTGCCAAAAGCTCTTTCTTCTACAGCTGAACAAAAGTTACTAGGGTAAGGTGTAGATGTCATGAAGTTGCTAGTTTCTCAATATTCGAAAATAAAGAAAGTAGTTCATTCACAACCTTGGAGTGCGCCCTTTCTAGGGGCATTGTTTCTAGATTCGTTCGGATCGGGGTTAACCATGCCATTTTTAGTTCTTTTTTTTCTAAAGACGAGTGGTCTTTCGTTGGAGCAAGTAGGTCAAATGCTATCGATTAGTGCATTGGCTGGATTACTGGCCATACCTGTCTGCGGTGTAATCGTGGATCGATTAGGTGCAAAGCCTGCTGCTCTTGCAAGTTTTTGGTTACGAGGAATCGGAACTCTTGGATATTTGATATTCCATAATATTTGGGGATTGACAATCGCAGCGACCATTGTTGTCTGGGGACAGCGGGCATGGCCAGTTGTGAACCAAACGATCATCTCACAACTTGTCTCCAGCGAGAATAGAACGATGTGGTTTGGAAGTTCTCGAAGTTTACGGAATTTGGGGAATTCTTTAGGAATGCTCATAGGTACAGGTATCATAGCAATATTTAATACACCATTTGCTTATGGGACGTTAATATTCATAGATGCATTCAGTTTTCTTATTGCAGCCGTGTTGATTGCAAAAATTCCGTTGCGCAACCAATCAATTATAAAAAAAGAGCCGATTTCCAAAAAGGTTTGGGCTATTCGTTTTTCATACGACTCAAACTTAATGCGTTTTTTGGTAGCAGTTGCTCCGATGACCTTTATGTACGTTGTTTTAGTTTTCGCAATGCCTGCTTTTATAAAGGAGATAAGTCCAGACCTTAGCTGGATTTCTGGTTTGTTATTTACAGTAAACAGCCTTTCCGTTATTGTCCTTCAGGTTCCGCTGTTGTTTTTTACACATCGCTTGAACGATTTGCAAAAAATAATCGTCGGTTCGGTTGTTTTAGGCTTATCTTATATCATTTTCTTAGGAAGTACATTTTTAGCATCTGCACACTTGAACTTTTTTGTTCCACTTCTTTTCGTCGGAATTCTTCTCTTTAGTTGTGGAGAACAACTTTTTTATCCAGCGTCTGCAACAATTGTGGGGGAAATTGGTCCGGCTGAGAAAAGAGGGAAAAGCATTTCGAGTTATCAGCTCCTCTATGGAATCAGTAACGCGATCGGTCCCTTCATTGTAGGATATTTATTAACAAGAAATATTTCCTTCTGTTGGTTGTTTTTTGTGGTGCTTGCTTTTGTTGGCGTATTCCTACAGTGTATGTTATTACCCAATATAATTGAACAATCGCGTTCTCGTGAATCAACAATATTATAGGTATAAAAAATGCTAAAAATAACGAGACGTAAAGCGCGATGAGTGTATTTGAATATTCAAATCCTTTCGAAATTAATTAATTTGATGATTTTGATATCACCCCTTATTATAAACATAAGATGTGAAAATTTTAAAAAAAGGAGTAGCATAAGGTGAGTAAAATCTTAGTATTGTATGATAGCTGGTGTCCAATCTGTATGAGAGTTAAAGAAAATATTCATAAGCTAGATTGGTTTAACCTTATTGAACTAGAGAGTATTAGAGAAGAAAATAATTTAAATATACCTATCACTGACCTTGAAAAAGAAATGTATTGTATAAACTTAGAAACAGGAAAAATCACAAAAGGTATTGACGCAATCGCTTCTATTTCAGCAAGACTTCCGTTGATGATGTTATTTTGGTTACCTTTAAAATTATCAAGCTACTTTGTTTTTGGTCATAAACTCTACAATTATATAGCTAAAACCAGAATAATTATTCCGGTTAATAACTGTGATGGAGACACCTGCAATATAAAATAAAGCAGGAGTCTCTTTTTTTGAAATTTATATATGTAAGAACATCTAAAATTACTGATTTACATATAATAAGAAAAATCCGAAAACGAACAATATTATTCATGCATGGGAAAACTCTAATATCTACCTGACGAGGCAATTTGGGTTTTTGGTCAAGTCCAAATTATTGTGTAAATTCCCCTTTGATAGAAAACATGGACCGGAGACTGGACGTATGGTAGGTAAGTCCGGCAAGTCTCCTGCCGGTCGCCTTCATGTTGTCAAGGAACAGGTGTGTCAAGGAGCTTTCGCGGCATATCCTCGCTTCGCTCCGATATTCCATGTTCTCCTTGGCACAGCGAAGGGTTTATCTGATGTTAGTCTAGATTATAGACACAACGAATAGAGAAATGTACAGTAAATCTATCAATGATGAGGAGTGTCTATAATGACAAGACGTTTTGATAAAGAATTCAAAATATATGCAGTAAAATTAGTGGTTGAGGAAGGAAAGGCGGTCGCTCAAACCGCAAGACAACTCGATATTTCGCCAAAAACGCTTCATAAATGGGTAGCAGATTATAAAAAAGATGCTGAGCATAGCTTTGTCGGGAGTGGAAACCTCAAGCCGGAAGATCATGAAAAGCGTGAACTTCAAAAACGCATCCGTGACCTTGAGGAGGAAAACGCGATCTTAAAAAAGGCCATGAGCATCTTCGCCAAAAATCAGAAGTAATTTATGCATTTATTCATACGCATAGAAAGGAGTTTCGCGTGGCGAAGATGTGTGAAGTCTTAGGCGTTTCAAGAAGTGGATACTATGCATGGGCCAAACGACCAGAAAGTCAACAAAAGAAAAGACAGGAAGCATTGAAAAAGCAAATCAAAAAGATTCATATCGAGTCAAGAGAAACGTATGGCAGTCCAAAAATCACAAAAATCCTTCAAAAACAAGGGGTTAAGGTATCTCAAAAAACGGTCGCCAGAATCATGAAAGATGGTGATATTCGTTCAAAAACAAAGAAAAAATATAAGGCAACCACAAACTCGAAGCATCATTTGCCTGTGTGTCCCAACTTATTGAATCAGCAGTTTGAAGCAGATGAGCCGAATCAAGTATGGGTGGCGGATATCACGTATATTTGGACGAAAGAAGGCTGGCTGTATTTAGCTTCGGTCATGGATTTGTTTTCTCGTAAAATCGTCGGCTGGTGTCTTTCCGAGCGAATGACAAAAGAGTTAGTGATCAAAGCGTTAAACCGAGCCATCGACGAGAGAAAGCCTCAACCAGGTCTGATTCACCATTCGGATCAAGGGAGCCAATATGCATCGAACGAGTATCACGCCATCTTACGACAGTACGGAATGCAAACCAGCATGAGTCGAAAAGGAAACTGCTATGATAACGCATGTGCGGAATCGTTTCACAGCATCATCAAAAAGGAACTGATTTTTCACGAGACCTTTGCAACAAGGGAAGAGGCCAAACATCGGATTTTTGAATATATTGAGTGTTTTTATAATGCCGAGCAAATTCATTCCGCTAACGAGTACATATCTCCGATGGCATATGAGAAGATGTATCAGCAAGGCAAAAAGCAGTGAACTCTTCTCTCCACAAAGTCACGATATAAGGGACATCTTTCCTCTTGAGGAGGGGAAGGGTTTACCAAACCGTCCTCCTTCTCAAGAGGCCACCAAACGAAGTGCGGTAGTAGGGTTTTAAAGTTTTTCTCGATTTTACGTGTCCATTTTCTTGACATAATACCAACATTTATTAAGCCCGCTAAAATATCCGCACCAGATGGTTACTGCTATGGGGGAGACAATCGTGACTTTTCTGCTTCTGCTAGCACTTATCGTACTCGAGTCGATCTCTCGATTTATTGGCAAGATAGGACTTATGGATTTTCAAAATACACAAGCGATTCTATTCGCTATAATAAAAATGATAATGGTACATGTGGTTCAACGGAATTGGCAAGAAAAAATGCTGGGACATCATGTATAACGGCTGTAAAGGAATGGATTACATCCAGTGAAGCACAATTTCAAATTTCCCATTCTGTTGGATTGCCGTTTCTCATGGATGTCCTACCGAATATTGATTACAGCTATAGTTTAAATATTCAAAAAAGTGGAGTTACTTATATTAATGGTAGTCATGACCAGTATCCTTGGCATGAAATTTATAGATCGGATAATGGTGGAACATGGAAAACTCTGTATCAATTTAATCCTGATGCTGCAGGTACAAATGTCAATTATTTATTTCCTTTGTACCCCAATAAGAAAATCGCAGTGAGTAAGTAATTTTATATTAAAAGGGGATAGTATAAGTGAAAAAATTTTTAATAGGAGTTTTGTTGTCGTTTGTCATGTTTGCCCTTTCGCTCTCATTATTTAGCGGTTTTTCTTTCTTTATTGCCATTTTTCCAATTGCAGTACTAGCTGTTCCGTTTATATGTGCGGTAACAGAGGCGCTCATTTCTTTTATCGATGAAAAATGGGGATTTAAATGGGATGGGGCTGTTGTTTTAGGGATCGCAACGATTACGTCGCTTCCTTTTTATCCTTCTTGTGTTTTTGTAGCTTCAATTTATATAGGAGCATTGGGATATTATGTGGGGCGGAGAATCATGTAATTTCATTCATTTCTGAAAGTGATGTTACCTTTAAATGAAAGAAGTATATAAATCGAATTTCATAGAGAGGGAAATGCCCTCTCTATGAAAACAACCGATTTCTCATTTTGAAAAGTTCGCGTTCCGTCATCGTTGTTTTATGAACGGTGAAATCAACGTCAAGTTGGAGGTTGTTAAGACGTTCGTTGAATTGTTTGTAGTGGGAGTCAATTTTTTCGTTTAGTGCGTGGATTTCTTGCTTCATTGCTGTCATTTCACCGCGCATATGATGGACATCCATCGTTAAAGCCTCGAGTTTCGCGTCCGTTTCGTCTTGACGATGGAGAAGAGCGTTCATAAGATCGTAAAGCTCTTTTTGTCCATTTTTTAATGCTTGTTGCTCTTCGCGAATGAGTTGCTGCTCTTTGCGGAATGCATTCATTTCCTCCCGCAACGAGTTTATTTCTTCACGGAATGTTTTCTGCTCTTCGCGAATAGCCATTTGTTCCTCACGAATAGCTTGTTGTTCTTCACGAATGGCTCGCTGTTCTTCGCGAATGGCTTGTTGTTCTTCACGAATGGCTTTTTGCTCTTCACGAATGTCCTGCAACTCTTTTTGGATGTCTGTGACGACGAGTAAAATTTTCTCCAATAATTGCTCGCTCATCTTCTCACCTCCTTTGCATACAACCATATTATAACATCATTCGACAAAAAGAGGGATAAAAAATCCCTCTATACTTCCACATCAATAAATTGAAACGATGAAACGTCAAATAAACCTTGGTCTGTTAATTTTAGCTCTGGAATGACCGGCAATGCTAAAAAGGCGAGTGTAATAAATGGGTTAAATTCGCCTGATGCTCCAATGGTTGTTAAAGCGTCGTGAATCGTTTGTAGCCGCTCTAGCACTTCTTCATACGTTCTTGCTGTCATCAGTCCTCCAATTTCAAGCGGCAAGTCTGCCAACACAAGGCCATTTTCCACTACGGCGAGCCCACCGTTTATGCTTTTTATATGTTCAATCGCAGCGATTATATCATCATCGTTCGTTCCTGTGGCGATGATGTTATGCGAGTCGTGGGCAATCGATGAGGCGATCGCTCCTTTTTTCAATTGAAAGCCGTTGACAATGCCGACTCCAACACCGAGACTGCGGTGACGTTCGACGACAACGAGCTTTAATAAATCCCGTTCGATCGACGGTTGAAAGACACCATTTTCGACATCCATTTCTGTTATGAGCCGTTTCGTATGCAAATGATTTGGAACAATTTGAATGACATTTGCTTGATTTCCGCGTGTAAACGAAATTTCCACATCTTTTTTTGTTATCTTTTTGGCATGAACCGATTGGGTAATCGTTTTGTCGATCGAAGTTGCTTTCGAAAAGGTAGCGCGTCCGTTTTCAGCAACGATTGCCCCTTTTTTAAAGACATGAGTAATCGAAAATGAATGTAAATCATCCACAAGCAAAAAGTCGGCATCATACCCAGGGGCGATGGCGCCTTTCGTATATAGGCGATAACATTCTGCTGCATTTAATGTCGCCATTTGAATGGCTGTTATCGGCTCGATGCCTGCTTGAATTGCTAGGCGAATATGATGATCGATGCTTCCTTCATTGACAAGTTCGTCAATATGTTTATCGTCTGTGCAAAATAAAAAGCGGCGCGCGTTATACGTATTGACCGCTGGAAGTAGTTTGTTTAAATCTTTTGCGACCGAACCTTCGCGAATTAAAACGTACATGCCGTGCTGAACGCGAGTGAGTGCTTCGTCTACGGTGACACATTCATGGTCGGTATGGACATTTGCGCTTCGGTACACGTTCACGGCTGTTTCATCAAGACCAGCTAAATGCCCGTCAATCAGTTTGCCTGCGGCATGGGCTGCAGAAAGTTTTGCGAGCATTTGTTGTTTTCCTTGTAGCAGAGACGGATAGTCCATCACTTCCGCAAGTCCAAGCACGCGCGGATGGGAAAAAAACGGTGCTAAATGTTCCGCTTGTAATGTCGCACCAGCATGTTCAAAAGCGGTGGCAGGCACGCATGATGGCAACATGACATATACATCAAGCGGAACGTCATTAGAGTCGTTTAGCATAAATTCAATGCCTTTTGTCCCCGAGACATTCGCAATTTCGTGCGGATCAGTAATGACGGTAGTGACGCCGTGTGGAACGACGACGCGAGCAAATTCGCTTGGGGTAACCATTGATGATTCAATATGAACATGTCCGTCGATCAAACCCGGGCAAACGTATTTTCCTTTTGCGTCAATGACGGTTTGCCCGTCATATGTACCAATACCAACAATTTTGCCATCAGCAATGGCAATGTCCGCTTGGATAATTTCATGTGTAAAGACGTTGATAATTTTTCCGTTTTTTACAACAACATCAGCTAATTGTTTTTTTGAAGCTACAGCAAGTCGTTTCATAGATGTCCTCCTCTCCAACTCGATACGAGGAGCAATCCTCGTAGTCAAACGATTTACGGTCGTTTGGTAGAAACTTTCGAACCATATTTCCAAAATTATACGAGTTGTTTTTTAAAAATTTTTTTCATTCTACAACGTTCATCGTTTTTTCGTCAATGAATGATTTTTTCTGTAAGTAAAATGAATGGCAAATGTTGCTTCACTGCGCGAAAGTTTGGTATCATCATAGTATTGTGAAAGGTCGACAATATCGGAGGTGAAAGACATGTCACGAATTTCAATCGATCAAGTGAAACATGTGGCGCATTTAGCACGTTTAGCGATTACAGAAGAAGAAGCAGCGATGTTTGCGAAACAACTAGATGCGATTATTACGTTTGCGGAGCAGTTAAATGAGTTAGATACTGAAAATGTTCCACCAACGTCACATGTATTAAATATGAAAAATGTGATGCGGGAAGATGTACCGACAGCTGGACTTCCGCTAGAAGACGTATTGAAAAACGCACCAGACCATCAAGATGGACAATTTCGTGTCCCAGCGATTTTAGAGTAAGGAGGGAAGAATATGTCATTGTTTGACTACCGCATATCTGAGTTACACAGTTTATTACATAAAAAAGAAATTTCTGTTTCGGATTTAGTGGATGAATCGTTTAAGCGCATTCATGACGTAGAAGAAAAAGTACAAGCATTTTTAACGTTAAACGAAGAACAAGCGCGCGCGAAAGCGAAACAGTTAGATGAAAAACTAACTACGGAAAAGGAATTTGGTTTGCTTTTTGGGATGCCAATTGGCATTAAAGATAACATTGTGACAAAAGGGTTACGCACAACGTGTGCAAGCAAAATTTTGTACAACTTCGACCCGATTTACGATGCAACGGTTGTAGAGCGTTTAAACGAAGCTGACGCAGTGACGATCGGAAAATTAAATATGGACGAGTTTGCGATGGGATCATCGACAGAAAACTCCGGCTTTCAACTCACGCGCAACCCGTGGGATTTAGAACGCGTGCCAGGTGGTTCAAGCGGTGGTTCAGCAGCAGCAGTGGCGGCAGGAGAAGTGCCATTTGCGCTTGGATCAGACACAGGCGGTTCGATTCGTCAACCAGCAGCGTTTTGCGGCGTCGTTGGTTTAAAACCGACGTACGGTCGCGTATCTCGCTATGGGCTTGTTGCGTTTGCGTCTTCGCTTGACCAAATCGGTCCAATTACACGCACGGTGGAAGATAACGCATATTTACTACAAGTCATCTCTGGTTTAGATCCAATGGATTCGACATCAGCAAATGTCGATGTACCAGATTATGTTTCTGCCTTAACAGGTGACATTCAAGGTTTAAAAATTGCGGTGCCGAAAGAATATTTAGGCGAAGGTGTATCAGAAGAAGTTCGCCAATCTGTTCTTCAAGCGCTAAAAGTGTTAGAAAGCCTCGGCGCAACGTGGGAAGAAGTATCACTCCCTCATTCAAAATATGCGCTAGCAACATACTACTTATTAGCGTCTTCGGAAGCATCGGCAAACCTTGCTCGTTTTGACGGTGTGCGTTACGGCTATCGGACAGATAATGCGAAAAATTTAATGGAGATGTACAAGCAAACGCGTAGCGAAGGATTCGGTAATGAAGTGAAACGCCGCATCATGCTTGGAACGTTTGCATTAAGTTCAGGCTACTATGATGCGTACTACAAAAAAGCGCAAAAAGTGCGGACGCTCATTAAACAAGACTTTGAAAACGTCTTTGAGAAATACGACGTCATTATCGGGCCAACAACGCCAACGCCAGCGTTTAAAATTGGTGAAAAAACGAGCGACCCGTTAACGATGTACGCAAACGACATTTTAACGATTCCAGTGAACCTTGCCGGTGTTCCAGGTATTTCGATTCCGTGCGGATTTGTCAATGGCTTGCCTGTAGGACTTCAAATTATCGGCAAACATTTCGATGAAAGCACCATTTACCGCGTTGCTCATGCGTTCGAACAAGCAACAGACTATCATAAACAAAAACCAACGTTGTAAGGGGGGAATAAGTGATGAATTTTGAAATCGTCATCGGACTTGAAGTGCACGTCGAGCTGAAAACGAAATCGAAAATTTTCTCAAGCAGTCCAAACGCATTCGGAGCGCCTCCAAACACACAAACGAGCGTCATTGATTTAGGGTACCCGGGCGTTCTTCCGGTGTTAAATAAACAAGCGGTCGAATATGCTATGAAAGCAGCGATGGCGTTAAACTGCGAAATCGCCACAGAAACGAAATTTGACCGAAAAAACTATTTTTATCCGGACAACCCGAAAGCGTACCAAATTTCACAGTACGACCAACCGATTGGACGAAACGGTTGGATTGAAATTGAAGTGAATGGTAAAAAGAAAAAAATCGGCATTACGCGCATTCATTTAGAAGAAGATGCAGGGAAACTGACGCATACAGGTGATGGCTATTCGTTAGTCGATTTCAACCGTCAAGGGACACCGCTCATTGAAATTGTCTCTGAGCCAGATATTCGCTCGCCAGAAGAGGCGTATGCGTATTTAGAAAAATTAAAGTCGATCATTCAATATACAGGTGTATCCGATTGTAAAATGGAAGAAGGCTCGCTTCGTTGTGATGCGAACATTTCCCTTCGTCCAATTGGCTCAGACAAATTTGGAACGAAAACAGAATTGAAAAACTTAAACTCATTTAACTTCGTTCGCCAAGGATTAGAATACGAAGCGAAGCGCCAAGAGAAAATTTTATTGTCTGGCGGCGTCATCCAGCAAGAAACACGCCGTTTCGACGAAGCGACGAAAACAACCATTTTAATGCGCACGAAAGAAGGTTCAGAAGACTATCGTTACTTCCCAGAACCAGATTTAGTGATGCTTTATATTGACGATGAGTGGAAAGAACGCGTACGTGCGTCCATTCCAGAACTTCCGGATGCGCGGAAAAAGCGATATGTCGAAGAGCTTGGTTTGCCAGAGTATGATGCGAAAGTATTAACGCTTACAAAAGAAATGGCAGACTTTTTTGAGGCGACGGTTGCAAATGGTGCGGATCCAAAGCTTGCTTCAAACTGGCTCATGGTCGAAGTATCTGCTTATTTAAACGCAGAACAAAAAGAATTACATGACATTGCGTTAACGCCAGAAAGTCTTGCAGGCATGATTAAACTCATTCAAAACGGCACGATTTCGTCAAAAATTGCGAAGAAAATTTTTAAAGAGCTTGTTGAAAAAGGTGGCGATCCAGAGCAAATCGTCAAACAACAAGGGCTTGTGCAAATTTCTGACGAAGCAACGTTGCGCAAAATTGTGTTAGAAGTGCTCGACGCGAATCCACAATCGATCGAAGACTTTAAAAACGGAAAAGACCGTGCGATCGGATTCTTAGTCGGTCAAATTATGAAAGCAACAAAAGGACAAGCCAACCCACCGCTTGTCAATAAGCTATTGCTTGAAGAAATTAATAAACGATAAAAACAAAGCGGCATTGCCATCGGACAATGCCGCTTTATTTTTATAGGTGTACAAGCTTTTGTAAAGTGCTTTCTACTTTAAATACACGATGGTTTAATACTTGGATGCTTGATTCGTGGTCGGTGAGGGCAGGGAGTACTTTTTCTTCTAGTATGTTTGTTAAGCGGGTGATGTTTCCTTGCATGTTGTGGACATCGAGTGCGAGTGCATCGTATTTTGCGGCGAGCACCTCTTGACCGTGGCGAATCGCTTCACAAATAGCTTTCGTTTCGAGTGTTCGTTCGTCAAGTAGCTGCACTTTCCCATCTAGTGCTTGTACTTTCCCGTCTAGTGCTTGCACTTTCCCGTCTAGTGCTTGCACTTTCCCGTCTAGTGCTTGCACTTTCCCGTCTAGTGCTTGCACTTTCCCATCTAGTGCTTGTACTTTCCCATCTAGCGTTTGAACTTTTCCATCTAGCGTTTGAACTTTCTCGTCCAGTGCTTGTACTTGTTGGCGTAAGGAAGATACTTCTTTTTCAATAGCTTCCACCCTTTTCTCGACTGCTTCCACTCGTTTTTCCAGCAATTCGACTTTTTCCCGAGTTGCTTTTACTTCATGAAGAATTTCGTATAGCAGCTGTTCTACCATTCCTTTCACCTCCTTTTCGTTTCCATTTTACACGAATCGACAGCGAATGACTAGCGAACGTTTTTCTGTTTTTATGATAGAGAATCAATGCCTAAACAAATAAAATAAGTAGTAGATGAACAATAAAGTGGGTGAAATAAATGAACGAGTTGCTCAAGAAACAAAAACGCTATTTCCGTAAAGGAGAAACGCTTTCTCTTGATTTTCGTTTAAAACAATTAACACGATTAAAAGAAACGATACAAAAATATGAACAGACGATCACTGATACGTTAAAAAAAGAGTTGCATAAATCATCGTTTGAAGCGTATACAACAGAAATCGGCATCGTTTATGAAGAGATTCGCTTTATCACGAAGCGACTGAGCGATTGGATGAAGCCACAACGTGTGCCGACGCCGTTGACGCACTTGGGGTCAAAAAGTTACATATATCCAGAGCCATATGGAGTAAGCCTAATCATTGCGCCGTGGAACTATCCGTTTCAGCTTGCGATGAGTCCACTTATCGGCGCGATTGCGGCAGGGAATTGTGCGGTAGTGAAGCCGTCTGAATATACGCCAGAAATGTCGGCGTTGCTGAAAACAATCATTTCAGAAGTGTTTCCAGAGGAGTATGTTGCTGTTGTAGAGGGAGGAGTAGACGTTAGCCAACAGCTGTTAGATTTACGTTTTGATCATATTTTTTTCACAGGAAGCGTGCCGGTTGGAAAAATCGTCATGGCAGCGGCAGCGAAACATTTAACGCCTGTCACGCTGGAACTTGGCGGAAAAAGTCCAGCGATCGTCGACGCCTCCGCGCATATTGATTTAGCTGCCAAACGAATCGTATGGGGAAAATTTTTAAACGCTGGGCAAACGTGTATTGCACCTGATTATGTGCTCGTTCATATTTCGGTGAAATTTTTGTTGATTGAGCGAATGAAGCAGTATATAGAGCAGTTATACGGTGATAAAGATACGTATAGTCGTATTGTTACTGTTCGTCATGCTGAACGGCTCGTTCGTTTTTTAACAAATGGTATCGTTGTACATGGTGGAACGTATGACATTGAGCAACGTTGGATCGAGCCGACGTTGCTAGACGATGTGACGTGGGACGATGACATTATGCAAGAAGAAATTTTTGGGCCGATATTGCCGATTCTTACGTTTGGGACGGTTGATGAAGCGATTCAAATGATCAACGATTACGAAAAGCCGCTTGCGCTTTATTTGTTTTCAGAAGATCGCGATGTGCAACAACAAGTATTGCAACAAGTTCGTTTCGGCGGTGGTTGTATAAACGATACGGTTGTACACGTTGCCAATCCTCATTTGCCTTTCGGTGGTGTTGGACAAAGCGGCATCGGTACATACCATGGAAAAGCAAGCTTTGATGCATTTACTCACTACAAAAGTGTGCTCAAACAAACAACGAAATTCGATATTCCTTTACGTTATCCAAACTTTCCAAATGCGCTCAAATGGGTGCGGAAACTATTGAGATGAAAAAGTGTTCCTAACCGGGCACTTTTTTGTTTTCGGACAATAAATTTGAACAAATTTCGAAAAAAAATTAACAAAAATGTGACAAAGTATTAAACGAACAACCTATTTTTCTTTCAGTTTCCATGTATTATATAAAAAATAATGCTTTTCTCGCTCTTTTTTCAGGGTGAGAAAAGCTTTTTTATTTTTGTCAATACATTTGCTGCTTGTTTTTCCTCTGATGCAGTTTCTTCCTTCCTTTTTTCGTCACAATTATTTTTACAATACATGTTAAAATCATTTCAATAGTGTTAATACTACAAAGTTCATTAATTTCGTTCGTGACCTAATTGATCGAGATGCTCTATGAATCACAATTTTTGTTGAGGTGAAGAAAGATGAAGCGTTTGTTTTCCTTATTGGTAGCTGGATTGCTTCCGCTTCTTGGCGGCTGTGAGATGGTCGTTTTCCAGCCACAAGGACCAGCTGCTCGAAGCATTACAGAGCTGATTAACTGGTCGATTTGGTGGATGCTTCTTGTCGTTGTCGTTGTATTTGCTTTGTTCGCTTATATCGTATGGAAATATCGCGATCGACCTGAGCGAAAGGGAGAGGAGCCGCCTGAGGAACACGGAAGTACGGTCCTTGAAATTGTATGGACAGTTATTCCCATTTTAATCGTTATTGCATTAACGATTCCGACAGTTAGAACGTTATACGATTTAGAAAAACCACCGAAAGGGTACGAAGATCAAGAGCCACTTGTCATTCATGTCACGTCGGCAGATTGGAAATGGATTTTTAGCTACCCCGAACAAAATATTGAAACAGTAAACTATGTCAATATTCCGGCAAACCGACTTGTATTATTTAAAATGACTTCCGCATCGACAATGCAGTCGTTTTGGGTACCGGCATTAGCTGGGCAAAAATATACGATGAACAAAATGGAAACGGAATTGTACGTTGTTGCGGAGCGCCCAGGGTCGTATGAAGGACGAAATACGAACTTTAATGGACGTGGGTATGCGCATATGCAGTTTGAAGTGTTAGCGCAAACGCCAAAAGAGTTTGAAAAATGGGTGCAAGAAGTAAAACAAAAGGCACCGAAATTAACGAAAGAAAAATATGAGGAATTATTGTTGCCGACCCATTTAGGCCGACTCACGTTTGTGGATACGCATTTACAATGGGTGAATCATGCGGATGCACATTCCAAGACGTACACAAACCCAGAGCTATATCGTGGCCATGGGTATCAAGGAAAAACTTTTACTGATGAAGACAACTATAAATCTAGTTCATCATCCAATTGTAACGAAGAAGATGAACAACAAGCTTTAGAGAGTGATAGCGGAGGTGAACATCATGGGCATTAAGTGGAATGAAATGCTTGTTGGGGGAGACCCGCTTCTTGTCGGTTCACAAATTGCAATCGTACTAACTGTTGTTGCGATTGTTGTTGGATTAACGTACTTTAAAAAATGGGGTTGGCTATGGCGCGAATGGCTAACGACCGTCGACCATAAAAAGATCGGGATTATGTACATTTTATCTGGTGTACTGATGTTTTTCCGCGGTGGCATGGACGGCTTATTAATGAAGGCGCAAACGGCTCGACCAGAAATGAGCTTTTTAGATGCGCAGCATTACAACGAAATTTTTACAACGCATGGCGTGATTATGATTTTGTTTATGGCGATGCCATTTTTGATCGGTTTAATGAACGTTGTTGTCCCTTTGCAAATCGGGGCGCGCGATGTGGCGTTTCCGCAATTGAACGCACTTAGCTTTTGGCTATTTTTTAGTGGGGCGATGTTATTTAACATCTCATTCGTTGTTGGAGGCTCGCCAGATGCAGGGTGGACATCGTACTTCCCACTGGCAGGAAAGGAATTCAGCCCAGGTATTGGAAACAACTATTATGCGATTGCATTGCAAATTGCTGGTCTTGGGACGCTAATGACCGGTATTAACTTTATCGTTACGATTTTAAAAATGCGTGCACCTGGCATGACGTTAATGAAAATGCCAATGTTTACATGGACGACGTTCATTACGTCGATTATTATCGTTGCGGCGTTTCCGATTTTCACCGTTGCGTTAGCGTTAATGACGTTTGATCGCTTGTACGGAACGCATTTCTTTACGCTTTCTTCAGGTGGAAGCGACATGCTTTGGGCAAACTTGTTCTGGCTTTGGGGTCACCCAGAAGTGTATATCGTTATTTTGCCAGCATTCGGGATTTTCTCTGAAGTCATTGCAACGTTTTCACGGAAGACGTTGTTCGGATATACATCGATGGTCATTTCTATTGTTGGTATTGCATTTTTAAGTATGATCGTATGGGTGCACCATTTTTACACGATGGATGCAGGACCTGCGGTAAACTCGTTTTTCTCGATTACAACGATGTTAATTGCCGTTCCGACCGGAGTGAAAATTTTCAACTGGCTATTTACGATGCGAAAAGGACGCATTCAATTTACAACAGCGATGTTATGGGCGCTTGCCTTCGTGCCAAACTTTGTCATTGGTGGAGTGACCGGTGTCATGTTGGCGATGGCAGCGGCGGACTTTCAATACCATAACACGTTATTTTTAGTCGCTCACTTCCATTACGTATTAATTCCAGGTGTTGTTTTTGCGGTATTTGCAGGATTGTATTATTGGTGGCCAAAAATGTTTGGCTTTATGCTAAATGAAAAGCTTGGCAAATATCATTTTTGGCTATTTACAATCGGATTTAACGTGACGTTTATGCCGATGTTTTTCCTCGGTTTAAAAGGAGCTGTTCGTCGCGCTTATACGTATTCAGCAGAATCCGGCTTTGCGCCGCTTTTCCTTGTATCTGCGATCGGCTCGATTATTTTAGCAGTCGGCTTTGCGGTATTTTGTTATAACATTTACTGGAGCTTCCGTTATGCGAAGCGCAATGTGTCCCACGATCCATGGGATGCACGTACGCTTGAATGGATGACGGCGTCGCCAGTACAGTTTTATAATTTTGCAGTCGTTCCAGAAGTAAAACAACTAGATGCGTTTTGGCATATGAAAAAGCGTGGAGAAAAGCTTACATTAAAAGAAAGCGACATCAAGAAAATTCATATGCCAAGCAACTCCGGATTGCCGTTTTATATGGCGGTTGTGTTTGGAATTACAGGTTTCTTCCTCGTCTTTGAAGCACATATCGCGGCAGCTGTTGCGGCAATTGGGATTGTCGTTGGGCTTATTATCCGTTCGTTCGATTACAATGACGGCTATTACGTAAGCGTCGATGAAATTAAGGAAACAGAGCGTACGTGGAGAACAGTAGAAGGGGGGACGGAAAACCATGTCGGCTAACGTCAATCATTCGCTTCCACTTGAATATCAAACGGAACAAAATCGATTAAATATTTTAGGTTTTTGGATTTTTATTGGAGCAGAAATTGTGCTATTTGCGACGTTGTTTGCCGTCTATGGCGTGTTAGGTCACCGCTATGCCGGTGGTCCAACGCCCAGCGACATTTTTAAACTGAATGACGTGCTCATTGAAACGTTGTTGTTGTTGACAAGTAGCTTTACATGCGGTTTGGCAGTGTTTTTCATGCGACAACGTAATATGAAGCAACTGCTCGTTTGGTTTGTCATTACCCTTTTGTTAGGGGCGGGCTTTTTATTTATGGAAATTCGTGAGTTTATTCATTACGTTCATGAAGGGGCAACGATGCAAACGAGCGCGTTTTTATCGAGCTTTTTCGTGTTGCTTGGTACGCACGGTGCGCACGTGACGTTTGGAATCATTTGGGCGATAATGCTCATTATTCAGCTTCTTCAACGCGGTTTGACGCCAGTTACTGCAAGAAAAATGTTTATCATTAGTTTATACTGGCATTTCCTTGATGTCGTCTGGATTTTCATTTTCACATTTGTGTATTTAAAAGGGATGGTGGGGTAAATGGAGCATAAAAGCAAATATCCCGTTAGCCACGTTGTTGGATTTTTATTTTCGCTCATTTTAACATTCGTTGCCGTATTTGTGGCGTTGAAAATGAACGTATCGTATACAATTGTTATGTGGATTATCGGTTCACTGGCCATCATTCAAGCTGGATTGCAACTATTTATGTTCATGCATGTGACAGAAGGAGAAGACGGAAAAACAAACGTCATTAATATGGCTTATGCGGTGTTTGTCGCGATCGTCATTGTCGCAGGGTCGATTTGGGTATTAACATCCGGACATGCCGCGCATTAACATAAAACCCCTCGCTTAACTTTTGCGAGGGGTTGCTTTTATTTTTGTAATTAGCGCTTGAATCCAAAGTGGGAAGCGAACAGTAAAGCTAATGATTAATACGATGAGAACAAGAATAGCTGCAGATTTTTGAGCGATTTCTGTTGCATCTGGTACGAGTGCTTCGGATTGTACGTACCATAAGTGAACAGGAAGTGTACCACCTTGCGATAACAAGTTGAAATCCCACATAAAGCCAGATGTCGATGTTCCCCCTGCTAAAATAATGATGGCAGATTCACCAAATGCACGACATGCAACGAGGCTAATACCCGTTAAAATTCCGTTTAGCGCAGCAGGAAGGACAACTTTTAATATTGTTTGCGACTTTGTCGCCCCAAGAGCGAGAGATGCTTCTCGAATGTCTTGCGGCACGGCTTGGATAGCTTCTTCTGTGACGCGGGCTAGCACAGGTAAATTTAATAAAGCGAGTGTCACTGCAGCACCGATGATCGTCAAGCCAATACCGACATATTCGACAAACAATACATAGCCGAACAAACCGAAAACGATCGAAGGAACAGATGCTAAACTTTCAACCGATGTGCGTACAAACTCTGTAAAGCGATTGTTTGGCGCATATTCTGCGAGAAAAATGCCGGCTCCAATGCCAATAGGCAGTGAAAGGATGAGAGATAAAATAAGAACGTAAAAAGAATTGAATAAAAATGGTCCGACACCGCCGCCAGCCTCCAATTCATTCGGTAATGTGAATAAAAAATCAAGCGATAGTTTCGGCAGTCCTTTCCCTAAGATTGTGTACAGCAATCCGATAATTAAAATAAATGTTGATACTGTAATTATGCCGACGAAAATATGAAACAAGCGATTTGTGTAAATGGCGCTTGCGATTGCTTTACGATGACTATGAAACAATGACTCTCTCATCATGTTACTCTCCCTTTGGACGAAGTTGACGAATAATGATAATTAATACAAGAGAAATAAACAACAATAAAAACGCCATCATATATAATGCATAGTTCCATGTGGAATCAAATTGAACGTTTGTAATTTGCATCACGATGTTGCTCGTTAATACCGATGTTGGTGTAAGTAGATCCCAACCGAACTGTGCAGTATTTCCAATCACCATCACAACAGCCATCGTTTCACCGATTGCTCGTGTCATACCTAAAATAATTGCTGTTAAAATGCCTGGACGGGCGGCAGGAAGAACGATACGTGTAATTACTTGAAGTTTTGTGCTTCCAAGTGCATAGCCTGCTTCACGCAAGTGTTGTGGCACCGCGCAAATGGCGTCATCGCTAATGCGAGTGACAGTCGGTAAAACCATCATCGTCAATACGAGAGCAGCAGCCAAGAAACCATCGCCAACAAGCGTGCCCGTCGTTTCGCGAATGAATGGAATTAAGATCGTTAAACCTAAGAACCCATATACGATGGAAGGAATGCCGACGAGTAAATCCAACATTGGACGCATAACATTTTTTAGCCAATTTGGTGCCATCTCGGCAACAAAAATAGCAATAGCTAAAGCAATTGGCGTGCACATGATCAATGTTAAAAATGTTAAATATAACGTCCCGGCAATAAAAACAGCTGCCCCATATTTTTCTTCAAACGGCTCCCACGTGGCGGAAAAAAAGAACTCTTTCCATGAGACGTCTTTAAACACGAGAAACCCCGTTTGACTAATAAAAACGACGATCGAAAAAAGAGCAACACCTAAAGATAGTGCACTGGCTAAACAAGCGTAGCGAAAGGCGTTATTTTTCATATATTTGATGCGCCATTGTTTTGTTTTCGTTTGTTCATGTTGGATGCGAACATGTTCGGCAGGTAACGCCATATTTGTTTCCTCCTCGTTTATCATATAAAAGACAGCCTCCTCATAAGGAGGCTGCAAATATGTTATTTTTTCATTGCTGTAATTGGGATAAATTTTAATTTTTTCAACGAACCTTGTTGGAACTTTTTGCTTTGGATAAAGTCGATAAATGCTTTATTTGCTCCAGTAGCAGGTCCTTTTGTTAAC
This sequence comes from Anoxybacillus mongoliensis, assembly GCF_014201515.1. Taxonomy (GTDB): domain Bacteria; phylum Bacillota; class Bacilli; order Bacillales; family Anoxybacillaceae; genus Anoxybacillus; species Anoxybacillus mongoliensis. Next base: position 100,144 of record NZ_JACHEQ010000007.1, on the reverse strand, counting down.
AAGTAGCCATAGCCCCAAACAGGGTATTTACCGTTAATCACGTTTGTTACTGTTGCCTCTACACCGTTGTATGCTACCGCTTTAATGTTTCCTTTAATGTACGCAAGGTCTGTGTATCCAATGGCATTTGGTGTCGTTTCCACCGCTTTAATCATGTTTCCGTTTGAAGATACTTCTTTATAGTTTTCACCTTGTGTCATAAATGAAGAGCCTTTTAATGCTTTCATTTGATAGTTTACACGCGTCCCTGAACCGTGTGCGCGGTTGACGACAATAATTGGTTCATCTTTTCCGCCAACTTCTTTCCAGTTTTTAATTTTTCCTGCGAAAATATCTTGTAATTGTTTCGTTGTTAAATTTTTTACAGGGTTGTCTTTATGAACGATCGTTGCAAATGGAATAACCGCAATCGGGTAGGCGTTTAAACCTTGAAATGCACTAAAGCCAGGTACAGGTTTCGTTGCATCCCAGTCACAAGCACCGATTGTTGCTGAACCTTTTGAAACAGATTGTGGTCCAACGATAGATGATGTACCGGATACAGAGATTGCTACTTTTGGATTTGCCTTTTTAAATTCTTTCGCTGCTTGTTGGGTTAATGGAAGTAATGCCGACGAGCCAGCGACGACAATTTTCCCCTTTTGTTGAGCAGCTTCTGTTTTTTCTGTTACTGTAAGCGAAGAGCCGAATAATAAGCTAGAAGATAATGCGACAAGAGAGAACTTTTTAATAAAAGATTTTAAATTCATGATTTTCACCTCTTACAAAATTTATTTTGTAATATCAATTAATCGATTGTTCATAATAACCGCAACTTTTTCTCCTTCATCTGTTGGAATAGTTACGGCGATGTCATTACCGAATGGAGAAGGAGAAATAGATGTTATTGTTGTTTTTGTATTAAAAATGCGAGTCCATTGTGCTTGTGGTGCTGTAGCACGATAAATGGAATAAGATCCGTTTTTCTCTTCCACTAACACAAATACGGTATTTCCTTTTGTTGCAACGTAAGTAATGTTCATGTTTGTTGCCATGTTTTGTTCTGTGCCCGCAACAATGGCTTTTAATACAGGAAGCGTGTTTTCATCGTCTGGATTAGCACTTAAATAAACAATCGTATCTCCAGCGAAGGACGAGAATGTTTTATTATTTGTATCTGTTGTTACAGCTGTTGGTTTTTTATCCGCTGTTGTTAAATCAACAACATATAATTGTGGTTCTGTGCCTGTTGTATCGATTGTATCAATCTCTGTTTTCGAGTCATCAGTATAGTTTGCCTTTGCTTCTTTTGCGGCTGTGTATATAATTTTTTTTCCGTCATCCGATAGACGAAGGTCAGATTTATATTTCACTTTATCGTTGACGATTTCTGTTATCGCACCTGTTTGAGCATTTATAGAAGCGATAATATCACTGCTACTTCCTTTAAAGAAATAAATCGTTGAGCCATCTGGTGACCATGTCAGTTCTACTTTTATATCATCATCTGTACCGACAGGCATCGCTTTCTTTGTTGTTAGGTCAACAATGAATAATTGACCGTTATCGTCTACATATGCACCTTTTTTCTTATCTGGTGATAATGCAAGATCTCCACTTGCGATCGTTGCGATGGCTTTGCGAGATGGAACATGTACAATTTTTGACACAGGTTCATCGTTTTCATTTGTGACGATCACGTATTCGTTGCTTAACCATTGAGGATTAAAGTTTGTTCCTTTTAAAAATCCGTTTGTTGCGATAAATAATAAACTTCCGTGCTCGATTTCGCCACCTAATTTCGTTACGACACCGTGCAAGTCAGCATAAAAGTTGCCGTTTACTTTAACTACGGACGAACCTTGTTGCTGAAGAAGGAAAGTAGCCTTTTTGCCTTTTCCATTTAATGTAATTGTTTTTGTTTTTCCATCGACATTCATTGCAACATCGAACGCTTTTGCAATATCAGAGAGAGAATAAAGCGTTTTTTGTCCCATAGCTATAGCGTTTAACTGAGTTGCTTGTCCATTAACTGAAACGGCTACTTTTTTTGTTTGCACATTGCCATTTGTAGAGAGAAGAATAGGGCTAGCATTTGTTTGTAACTGTCCCCCGAACGCTTGAACGATCGTCACAGCTGGAACGTATAAGACGTTGTTTACCGTTTTAGGTGCTACGTTCATCGTTACTTTTTTACCATTAATGACGGCAACTTTGTCATTTGCCTTTACTTGAACAACCGTCCCTTTTTTCGTTAGCGTGTACATTTTTGTTTTTTTGTTGTGAGAATATGTAGCTCCTAGTAATTTGGCGATTTCAGGAGCAGATACAATCCAGTTTCCACCAGAAACAGTCGTCGCAGAAATAGAAACTACCGTCCCGTTTACATTCCAGTTTGTTTTTTGGATAGTTTGTTTTTGAACAGCCTTTGCTTCTGCTTTCCATTCGATCGCGGGAATAAGCGGAGAAGCGAGGACAGCTGATGCGATCAGCGTATGTGCGAGCACTTTCTTCACGGACATTTTTTTCCCTCCTAGGTTTGTATATCAACAACGCCTATTATAGAAGGGCAATGTTAACCTCGTTTAATATTTTTGTAGACTTTGTAAATACAATGTTTGATTTTTTAGAAATTTTTATTAATGAATTGTAAAGGAATGTATGTCTCGTAATTTATCACATTCTTGTTATAATGAAAAAGAATAGGGAGGAGGGATGGGTATGCGCATGTTTGAAGAAACGCTAAAGAAATTGTTTATGAATTACACGATTGGTTCGATTTTAGCGGTTGTCGGCGTTGGTAGCACGTTAATGGTAATGGCGCTAAACATTCGGCAAGTAGACTTACTCATGTTGTTGCTTATTCAGTTTTTTTCTTTTTGTATTATGTTGTTTATCGAATATCGTGCCTTTCAAAAAGATATTCACCCCATTCGTCTCGTTTTTTCTGAAACGAAAGTAACGGAAGAACAATTTTATTGGGCGCTTGTCCAAGCGAAGCGTTTTCCGTTGTTGACGGTAAGACGTATCGCGCTTCCACATTTTTTAGGGCTTTCGATTCCAGCTGTTGCGATGACAGTTTCACTTATTTTTATCGATGTGTTGCGCATTCCGTATATGTATGTTGTTTATGCTCTATTTGGCGCATTGCTTATCGCCATGCTTCATGCGATGATTGAGTTTTTTTTAACGTTACGCACGATGCGTCCGCTTATTCGCGATATGATGCAAATCGGGAGAATGCACGGGTTTCACGAAGTAATTCGGGCAACAAACGTTGTGTATGTACCGATGAAAATAAAAATAGGACTGAGCGTATTATTTATTGGCATTTTCCCGGTGTTATTATTTGTGTTAGCGACAGAGGTGAAGTTGTTTGCGGAGGGGCAAAATACGTTTTCAGGTTATTGGACGTGGACGATTGTCGTATTAGTCATCTCCATTTTGTTCTCTTTATTTGCGGCCCGTGTCTTGTCTGAAGATGTGGAACGAAGCATTGAAGATTTGCTTCAGTATATGAGCCGCGTGCAAAGAAAAGAGTATGACCTAATGTGCGATAACGTTTATATTGATGAATTTTCCGAGCTCACAAGCGGTTTCAACCATATGGTCGATGCGATCGTTGAACGGGATGAGAAAAATAAGCAATTATTAAATAGTTTCATTTCCGTTATGACGACGGCACTCGATGCGCGTGATGAATATACAGCTGGTCATTCGCAACGCGTTGCCGTATATGCTGTAGAAATTGGTAAGAAGCTAGGGATGACAGTTGAGCAACTTACGCGTTTATATCGTTCTGCTATTTTGCATGATATCGGAAAAATCGGTATTCCTGATCACATCTTATTGAAAGACGGAAAGTTGACTGATGATGAATTTGGATGGATTAAAAAGCATCCGGTACTCGGTGAAAATATTATTCGACAAGTACAGCCGATTGAAGAAGTGCAAGATTTGCTTCCTGGTATTCGGTCGCATCATGAGCGAATAGACGGGAAAGGATATCCAGATGGCTTAAAAGGGGAGGACATTCCGCTATTTGGACGTATTATTGCGGTGGCAGATGCGTTTGATGCGATGACATCTGATCGTCCATACCGAAAAGGGATGAACGCAGAAAAAGCGATTTCGATTTTATTGGAAGGTCGGGGAACGCAATGGGATGCTCAAATGGTCGATTGTTTTATCGCATTTTTACAAGAGAGGGAACAAGAAAAAGTGAGTTAGATGCCGATATGATGGCATCTATTTTTGTTTGTAGGTGATATACTAAAAGAAAAAGGATGTGAGATTGTGAAACGATTAATCGTAGCGTTTATCATTTTACTTGCTGGCTGTACAGCTCAACAAAACCAATCGAATGTCAAGCAGTTAGAGCAAACAATGACAAAACAGCAAACGACAATTGAACAACTACAAAAGAAAAATAAACAGCTTCAACAAGAAAATGAGCAATTAAAAAGCCAGGTAAATCAAGTCAATTCGTCCTCTCTTTTATCTGTTGCTTTAGATGTCGTGAATGCGCTAAAAAATCACGATATGAATACGCTCTCATCTTACGTCCACTCCACAGCTGGTGTACGATTCAGTCCGTATAGTCATATTGATGTTCAACATGATTTACAGTTTTCAGCATCTCAACTTCCGTCCCTATGGTCCTCAACCCAAGTGTATCAATGGGGAGCATATGACGGTTCAGGTGATCCGATTCAGCTCACGTTTCAAGACTATTTTGATCGTTTCGTCTATGATGTCGATTTTGCGAATCCGCATATGATTGGAAATAATGTTGTTGTTGGGACAGGGAATATGATCAACAACATTCAGCAAGCATATCCGAACGGATCATTCGTTGAATTTCATTTTAATGGTTTTGATCCACAGTATAACGGTATGGACTGGCGAAGTTTGCGTCTTGTTTTTGAACAAGAAAGCGGTCAGTGGAAACTTGTTGGAATTATTCATGATGAATGGACGACATAAACGTACAAAAGGTGTCCATATGCGGACACCTTTTGTGCTATTCACCTTTTAATTGCTTTAACTGCTGCTCGACTTCCGCATCAAATGATTGAGGGGGCATCGTTTGAATGACAGAGCGAGCTTTTGCTTCTGCTTCAAGTAACATGACTTTTTCTTCCATGCGTGCAAAACCTTTCACGATATGGTCGTAACGGAAAGAAGCAATGGCTTCGTCCATTTGTTTCATCGTTTCAGCGACATAAAAGCGTGTCATGAGTTGCATTTGTTTCAATTTTAATTGCTCGTACGTTTCGTACAATTGTTTCACTTTTTCTGTTAAAATGGTTGTTTTTTCTTTTAATGTGTTGTATTGTTGCGTATATAGTTCTAATTTTTTTTCATAGGCGATTTTTTCTTGGAGAGCCATCTTTGCGATCGGCTCTTCATTTTTTTCTACAGCTAATTTTGCTTGGCGAGCTCGTTTTTCGATCATTTCTTTCGCATCTACGATGAGACGCTCATATTTTTGTTCTAGCACAAATTGGTGTGCAAGTGCTTGTTGTGCTTGTTCAAGTTGTTCTTCTAGTTCACGAATGTATTGTTTTGTCATGCGAATAGGGTCTTCGCATTTGTCAATGATGTCATGCAAGTCAGCGAGGACGACATGTTTCACACGTTTCAAAATGCCCATTTATTTTTCCTCCTTTTGAATTGTTTTTTCCCATTCATCTAAAAAGCTACCGTTTTGTACAGGCGGAACGAATGGTTCGAATGCAGTTGATGGCTTCGTCTTTCGTCTAAATAAAACGTAAGCGGCAACGATCGCTAAAACGGCAAGCAACGCTTTTGGTAAAAGCGCAACGAGACCAATCGCCATCAGCGCACCGCCAATCCATTTACCGGGACCTTTCGTCGCTTTCCAAATAACCCATCCGATGACCAGAAATGCGAGTTGAATGAGGAAAGACATCCATCCGAACATCGGCATGCTGTGTGGTCGCATCATTTGTGGACCATGGTGACCGAATGCTCGATGATGTTTTCCCATTTCCATCATGTGTGCTTCTGGCATGCGTCCGCTCCAACCGATGTGCATGAAATAGGTGGCCATGTGCGCCAATATGGCGACAACGATCACCCCGCCTAACAAGAAGAAAATGGTCCGCTTTTTCAATTTTTCCACCTCCTTTGTCATTTACAGTTTGAATTGTACAAGCGAAAAGAGAAAATTAGGTGAAAAAGAAAAAAACGTGCCACATTTGTGCACGTTAATGAGGAAAGATGACAGTGAATGTCGTTCCTTTGCCCACTTCACTTTGTACTTGAATGTTTCCCTCGTGTGCTTCGACAATCCATTTTGCGATGGAAAGCCCAAGTCCGTGTCCGCCAATTTGTCGCGTTCGCGCTTTGTCTGCACGATAAAAACGATCAAAAATGCGCGGAAGATGTTCAGGAGCGATGCCGATGCCTGTGTCAGTTACAGAAATTGTAACAACCTTTCGTTGTTTCGTTATATGTTGGGCTAGCGAAAGAGAAACTGTTCCTCCATCGGGCGTGTATTTGATCGCATTATCAAGCAAAATGTATAACAGTTGCGTGCATTTATCAGCATCCCCAACAAATTCAATTTGTTCGGGGGCATGAAAATGAAGGGCAATCTGTTTTTTGTTTGCGAGTTCTTGTAACGATTGTAACGTATGTTCTGCACATGCCCGCAAATCAAACGGTTTTTTTTCGATTTGTAGTTTTGCATCGTCTGTGCGCGCAAGGGTGAGAAGATCGTTAATGAGTTTTGTCATTCGTTTCGTTTCGTCTTCTAGACGTTTAATTGTTTTTCGGCTAAACTCATCGGACGTTAATGACATATCCATTTTTAACGCCTCAACAGAAGAAAAAATGACGCTAAGCGGCGTTCGCAATTCATGAGAAGCATCCGCCACAAATTGACGTTGGCGATTGTAAGCATCTTGAATGGGGACGAGCGCCCGTTTTGACATGAAATAACTAAAAGCAACGGCCACCACAATAAATAAAGCTCCAAGCCCTAATAAAATGAATGTAGACCATTTCAGCAAACGAAACATGCTTGTGACATCCATGCCGACATATAAAATGCCGATAAGTTGTCGGTCAACAATTACTGGGCGGGCAGCCGTTAATATTTTTAATTCATTTGCACGGAATCGTTTTAATTCATGACGATGATGAGGGACAGTTATTTCTACATATCTCAATTCGTCTTTTTCTGGCGTCCACGGTTGAAGCGTCGAAAGAAGGAGCGGACGCAATCCTTTATTTACTTCGTCCCCCATCATCAATCGTCCACGTGTGTCAACGACGTAAAAAAATAGTTGATCTTCACTTAAGAAAATAACATTTTGGTCGGCAGGCCATCCGATAAACGATTGTTCTTCTAGCATGTTTTGAATGGTTTGACCTTCTTGTTCGGCGAGCGTGCGAATGCGTCGCTCTTGGTCATTTGTAATAACGGTATGAATAAGAAAAGAAACAATCGCGATAAAAATGGCTAAAAAAGCGATGAGAATACCGCTATATGTGGCAGTTAATCGCCATTGTGTGCGGCGAAACATATCGGAATGATGGAAAAAAGATCGCATACTATTTTTCAATGGTATATCCCACCCCACGCACCGTTTTAATAAGCTGCTGATGTTCGTCGCCAATTTTTTTACGCAACAACTTCACGGTGGCATCAATTGTTTTCATCGACACATCGGCATCATATCCCCAAATGCGATCGAGAATGATGTCACGCGTTAGAACCCGTCCTCTATTTTGCAATAATAGATCAAGTAGTTGAAATTCACGTGGGGTTAATATAATTTGCTCTCCGTTTTTCATCAATGTATGACTTGTACGATTGACTTCAAACGCTCCCCAGCGAACGATTTCCTCTTGAATCGGCGCAAACGAACGTCGCGCTAACGCTTTCAGTCGCGCCATGAGCTCGTCGATTTCAAACGGTTTTACCAAATAATCGTCCGCTCCAGCTTCTAGTCCTTCAACGCGATCTTGAACCGCATCTTTCGCGGTTAACATTAAAATCGCTCCGTGATACCCGTTTTTTCTTAGACGTTGACATATGCTAACGCCGTCGCCATTTGGTAACATCCAATCTAAAATGATCACATCGTAAAATGATGCGAGGGCGTAGTCATAGGCATCTTCTCCTTCTTGCACCCAGTCTATATGCTCGACTCCTTTTTTCTTTAATAAATGGACGATGAGTTCACCTAAATATATATCGTCTTCTGCAAGCAACACTTTCATCCTCATCACCTTTTTTTCTTCCATAATATCAAATGTTGATGAAAAATGAGTGAAAACATCGTGTCAAAAAAGATAAGGGAAATCCCCTATGGGTATATAAGTTAACAACATATACAATGTAATTAAGTTAAGAAAATAATTTTGAAAGCGGATACAAAAGGAGCGATGAACGATGGCGAACGTCTATGATGTAAAAGTAGCAATTGTTGGAGCGGGTTCAGCAGGGATTTCCATTGCAGCACGTCTGTTAAGAAAAAATCGTCAATTACATGGACAAGTGCTGCTTATTGATCCATCAGATAAACATTATTATCAACCGCTTTGGACGCTTGTTGGCGGTGGGGCGGCTAAAGTTGAGGATTCTGTTCGCGAGCAAGCATCACTTATCCCAGACGGAGCAAAATGGTTGAAAGAAGCGGTCGATACGTTCTCGCCAGAAAATAATACGTTAAAAACGAAAGAAGGTTCAACGGTTCGTTACGACTATTTAGTTGTTGCAGCGGGTGTTGAAATTTACTGGGATCAAATTAAAGGACTGAAAGAAACGATCGGCAAAAACGGTGTGTGCAGTAACTATTCATACGATTATGTGCAAAGCACATGGGAAAACATTCGCAAATTCCGCGGCGGCACTGCGATTTTTACACAGCCGAGCACACAAGTGAAATGCGGCGGTGCACCACAAAAAATTATGTATTTAGCTGACGATTATTTCCGTCAGTCCGGTGTGCGTGACAAAACAAACATCATTTTCGCCTCAGGGTTACCAAACATTTTTGCGGTGAAACGATATGCCGATACGCTTGAACAAGTTATTCAACGAAAAAATATTGAAACAAAATATCGTGTCGAATTGGTTGAAATTGATGGTGAGGCAAAAAAAGCAACATTTGAACATCTCGATACGAATGAACGTTTTACATTAAGTTTCGATATGATTCACGTGACGCCGCCAATGGGACCACCAGCGTTTATTAAGAACAGTCCATTAGCGGACGCGGCAGGATGGGTCGATGTCGATCCATATACGCTGCAGCATAAAACGTATGAAAACGTATTTGGCGCAGGTGATTGCACAAACTTACCGACGTCAAAAACAGGGGCAGCCATTCGAAAACAAGCGCCGGTTGTCGCTGAAAATTTACTAGCACACATGAATGGAAAACCGTTAAAAGCACGTTACGATGGTTACACATCATGCCCGCTCGTAACTGGTTATAATAAGCTCGTTTTAGCAGAGTTTGATTATGATAAAAATCCACAAGAAACGTTCCCATTTGATCAATCAAAAGAGCGGTTAAGCATGTATATTATGAAACGAAACTTATTACCGATCGTCTATTGGAACGGCATGTTAAAAGGACTTATGTAGAGGGGGGAGAATATGTTACAACTAATTGAAAATGAAGAACAACAAGAGGCACTCCGTTATTTTATTGAAAAACTCCCACAACTAAAAGAAGCAATGGAATCGGTAGAAGAAAAAATCGCAGTTGTTCAGCATGTCATGAACGATAAACAGTCGCTTGAAGCGTTGTTTACAGAATTTGAAGAAAAAGCAGCACCATTTCGATTGACAACAGAGCACATTGAAGCGCTCGCAACGCTCATTCAACTGTTGCCGACGCTCGTCCAGTGGTTACAAAAAGCAGAAGAGTTCATTTCGTTTGTCACAAGCGTGATCAACGATCGTGAGTCGATGGCATATGCGATAGAAGGAGCAAAGGATATTGTTCCAATTGAAAAAGGATTAAACATTTTAAAAGAAACAAACGAACGTTTTCAACGCGAACGCGACTCATCCACTGTATCGCTCTTACGTATGTACCGTTTGTTAAAACACCCATTGATTCAAGATGGGGTGAAATATATAGAAACGTTACTTGATGTAGCAAACAAACATAAATAATTTGGAGGGGATGTACATGTTATTTCGTTCATTTTTCGATGAGCAATTAGCGCACATGTCTTACTTAGTTGGATGTCAACGTACAGGAGAAGCGATCGTTATCGATCCAGGTCGCAATGTGGATTGGTATATCGACACAGCGAAAAAAGAAGGATTGCAAATTGTTGCCGCAACAGAAACACACATTCATGCGGACTTCGTTTCAGGAGCGAAAGAATTAGCCAAACGTTGTGGGGCAAAACTTTATTTATCTGATGAAGGAGATGCGAACTGGAAATATCAATATTTAGATGAAGTCGATTATGAGCTTGTGAAAGAAGGAAGCACTTTTACAGTTGGTAATGTGGAGTTTAAAGTGCTTCATACACCAGGTCATACACCAGAACATATTTCGTTCATTTTAACAGATAAAGGTGGCGGTTCAACAGAGCCGATGGGTATTTTCACAGGTGACTTCGTTTTCGTCGGTGATATCGGTCGCCCAGACTTACTTGAAAAAGCAGCAGGAGTTGCTGGCACAGCAGATGTTGGCGCTCGTCAAATGTTCCAATCTTTGAAAAAATTCAAAGCGCTCCCGGATTACTTACAAGTATGGCCAGCACACGGAGCAGGAAGCGCATGCGGAAAAGCGCTTGGAGCTGTTCCTGTTTCAACGGTTGGATATGAAAAATTGAACAACTGGGCGTTACAAATCGAAGATGAAGAAGAATTTGTGAAACTATTGCTTACAGGTCAACCAGAGCCACCAAAATATTTTGCGATGATGAAGAAAGTAAACAAAATTGGCCCTGCGTATTTAAATGACGAAGAAGTACAAGCATTGCAAACGATCGAACAACTCAATGAATATAAAGCAAACGGAGCGTTTATTTTAGATGTCCGTCCGTCTCAAGAGTTTGCGAAGGCGCATTATGCAGGGGCAATCAACATTCCGTTTAACAAGTCATTTACGAACTGGGCAGGCTGGTTAATTAACTATGACCAAGATATTGTGTTAATCGCCAATCAAGAAGATGTACAAGCGATTCGTAAAGCGCTTGCTTATATCGGGTTAGACCGCGTTGTAGCATACATCGAGCCATCCGTTGCCTTAAGCGGCGAAGTGGAAAGCTACGAAGAAATCGACGTCCATCAACTACAACAATATTTAAAAGACGATCGCTATTATCTCATTGACGTTCGAAACCAAGCTGAATGGGATGAAGGATATATTGAAGGTGCACAACATATGATGCTTGGTACGCTTGCGGACCGTTTACATGAGCTTCCAGAGAATAAAACATATATTGTTCAATGTCGCTCTGGTGCCCGTTCAGCAATTGGTGCAAGCATTTTGCAAGCAAAAGGATTCAAACAAGTGCTTAACTTAAAAGGTGGATATTTAGCGTGGACGAGAGAAAAGCTTCCGATTGTGAAGCAATCATAAGGGCTGACGTTGTCAGTCCTTTCTTTTCATCTTTTCACTCACCTATAATGAAAGAGAGGTGAGAACATGCAATTTTTAGATAAAATTTTTGCATACATTCAAGACGGGATTATTGTTATGAACCATGAGCGAACGATCGTCGAAATGAATCCAGCTGCCAAACGGCTGACTGGTTGGCAACTTGGCGAAAAAGTACCGTATTGTTCATTTTGCCAACAGCGTGATGTGAAGGAAGGAGAAGAGCGATGCTATTTAATTTCAACGGAAAAAGTACCGTATTTCTTATCGGAAATGCCGACGTATCATGGACATTTGATTGATGTGGAAATGAGTACAGCGCTCATTCTCGAACAAGATGATGCGAAATATTATTTGCTCGTTTTACGCGATCAAACAGCGAAGAAAAAAGAAGAGGAAGCACGTCGTTCGAAGTGGATGGTAAAAAAACTAACTGAAGCAAAAGAAGAAGAGCATAAACGTTTAGCACAAGAATTGCATGACGGCGTTGGTCAGTCGCTCTACAGCATTTCCATCGCCTTAGATAATATTATTCAACGTGTACAAGATGAAAAGCTACATGCATATGTGAAAGAGGTGCGTGAAGAACTTGGGCGTGTCATGGAAGATGTAAAGCTATATGCCCAACAACTTCGTCCGAAAAGTTTAGATGCGCTTGGATTAATCCCAACAATTCAGTCGCTTATTCATTCGCTTCAATCGAAAATGCCCAATACGTCATTTTCATTTCAAACGAACGTATACACACGCTTATCACCGACGATGGAAATTAATTTATATCGCATCATTCAAGAGGCGTTGCATAACGTTATGAAATATGCTAAAGCAACAGAGGTGCGTGTTTCGATTAAACAAACAGAACGAGAATTGCTCGTGTCTGTTGAAGATGACGGCGTTGGGTTTCATGTTGAAGAAAAGCGCGAGGGACTTGGGCTAAAACATATTCAAGAACGCGTTTTTCATCTTGGGGGAGAAACGACGATTACATCAGCACCGATGAAAGGAACGACCATTTTTGTGCGCGTGCCGTTAGAGGAGGGCGGAGAGGATGAAAGTGTTAATCGTTGATGATCATGATTTGATTCGTAAAGGCATTCGTTTGCTTCTTGAAGGTTTTCCGGATGTAGAAGTTATCGGGGAGGCCAGCAACGGCTGCGATGCGATTACGCTCGCATTGAAACATCATCCAGATGTTATTTTGCTTGATCTTTCGATGCCGACAGGGCTTGATGGATTTACGACCGCAAAAACGATCATGGATGAATTAGAAGATGTGAAAATTATCGTTTTAACGATGCATGATGAAGAAATATATGTGCAAAAAGCGATTCAATATAACATTCATGGCTATTTGTTAAAAAATAGCCAAACAAACGATTTATACGAAGCGTTGCAAGCTGTATACGGCGGGAAACGGTTTTATCGCACACATATTCCGAATGAACATCTTGAAAAAATGTTTGCAGAAAAAGAGCCGAAATCCCCGCTCACAAATCGTGAAAGAGAAATTGTTCGTCTGACGTTTTTAGGGTATACGAACAATCAAATCGCAAACAAGTTAAAAATTAGCCCGAAAACAGTGGAAAATCATAAAACGAACATTATGCAAAAGCTCGGCATTAAAGAAAAACATGAGCTCATTCAATACGCCTTAAAAAATCATATTGCGGATTTAGTGTAAAGGGAGCGTTTCGTGATGGAATATACAGTTTCCTATTTACTTGTTCTTTTTTTGATTGGTGCAATCGGATCCATTTTATCAGGGATGGTCGGCATCGGTGGTTCAGTCATTAAATATCCGATGCTTTTATACATTCCTCCGCTTCTCGGTTTTGTTGCTTTTACAGCACAAGAAGTAGCGGCCATTAGTGCGGTACAAGTGTTTTTCTCGACGTTAGCTGCACTTGTTGTATTTAAAAAAGGTGGCTACGTATCGTTTCGACTTGTCGGCTATATGGGAACAGCCATCGTGATCGGTAGCTTTATCGGGGGATACGGTTCGAAGTTTTTAGCGGATGAGACGATTAACTTTGTGTATGCGATTTTAGCATCGATCGCAGCCATATTAATGTTTTTTCCAAAACCAAAAGGAAGCGAAGAAGTATCAGCAGAGCAACTCACATTTAACCGTTTATATGCAGTCGTGCTATCATTTATCGTCGGAGTTGCTTCTGGCATTGTTGGAGCGGCAGGAGCGTTTATTATTGTACCAATTATGCTTGTCATTTTAAAAGTGCCGACACGCATTGCGATCGGTTCATCTGTGGCGATTACGTTTATTTCATCGATTGGGGCGACGGTCGGGAAAATAATGGGCGGACATATGCTTCTTGTTCCATCGATTGTGATGGTTATTGCTAGTTTACTAGCCGCTCCAATTGGAGCAAAACTAAGTCAAAAAATAAATACGAAAGTGCTCGAATATATTTTACTTGTATTAATTGTAGCGACTGTGATAAAAATTTGGTATGAAATGTTGACGTAAGCTGGCTCGTTTGAGTCGGCTTTCTTTTGTTCGTTGCAACGGTCTTGAAAATTTGGTATGATGTTAAATAGTGGAAAAATAAAACAAATAGGATGATGGGGATGAAACGAGCACGTATTATTTATAATCCGACGTCAGGAAGGGAAATATTTAAAAAGCATTTACCTGATGTACTTATTCGATTGGAACAAGCCGGCTATGAAACGTCATGTCATGCGACAACAGGGGCAGGAGATGCGACAGAGGCGGCGAGAAAAGCGGTTGAACGCGAATTTGACCTCGTTATTGCTGCGGGTGGAGACGGAACAATTAACGAGGTAGTCAACGGGCTAGCTGATGCAACGTATCGTCCGAACCTTGGCATTATTCCAGTTGGTACGACGAACGATTTTGCCCGAGCGATCGGTGTGCCGCGCTCGATTGAAGGAGCATGTGATGTCATCGTAAACGGGGAAGCCGTGCCAATTGATATTGGGGCGGTAACAAACGAAGGAAAAACACATTATTTCATTAATATCGCAGGTGGCGGACGTTTGACAGAATTAACGTACGAAGTGCCAAGTAAATTAAAGACGATGATTGGCCAACTTGCCTACTATTTAAAAGGAATTGAAATGCTTCCTTCCTTGCACCCTGTTCACGTAAAAATCGAGTACGATGGGAAAATGTTTGAAGGGGCTGTCATGCTGTTTCTCGTTTCGCTTACGAACTCGGTTGGTGGTTTTGAAAAACTAGCACCTAATTCATCATTAAATGATGGTATGTTTGATTTAATTATTTTAAAAGAAGCGAACTTAGCAGAGTTTATTAAAATTGCGACGCTGGCTCTACGCGGTGAGCATATTCATGATCCGCATATCATTTATACGAAAGCCAATCGCGTCAAAGTGTATACGGAAGAAAATATGCAGCTTAATTTAGACGGAGAATATGGCGGAATGCTTCCGGGTGAGTTTGTTAATTTGTATCGCCATATGAACGTATTTGTTCCGAAAGAAAAAGCTGAACAAATGAGAACAGGGGGGTAATCCTGTTCTTTTTTGTTCGACTATGCTACAATCTTGACAGCATTTTGCGGAAGGAGAAAGGACCATGGAGGCACCTGTTGCAAAAAACGAGTATTACGATGTCATCTTTGAAGACTTAACACATGACGGAGCAGGCGTGGCAAAAATTGATGGCTTTCCAATTTTTGTTCCAAATGGACTCCCGGGAGAAAAAGCGAAAATTAAAGTCATTAAAGTGAAAAAAGGCTATGGCTACGGCCGTTTAATTGAATTATATGAGCCAAGCGCAGATCGCGTAGAGGCACCGTGTACGGTTTATAAGCAATGCGGAGGCTGCCAGCTACAACACCTGAGCTATGAAGGACAATTGAAAGCGAAACATAAGCAGGTGAAAGAAGTATTGGCGCGTATCGGAAAAGTGGAACATGCGATCGTTCATCCTGTCCTTGGTATGAATGACCCATGGCGATATCGAAACAAAGCGCAAGTGCCCGTCGGTGAGCGTGAAGGTGGGCTTGTCGCAGGTTTTTACAAAGAACGAAGCCATGACATTATCGACATGGAATCTTGTCTGATTCAGCAAGAAATGAATGATATGGTCGTACAAACGGTCAAACACATTTGCGAGCAGTATAACATTCCAGCCTACAACGAACAAACGCATAAAGGCGTCCTTCGGCATATTATGGCACGCTATGGGGCAACGACGAAAGAAGTGATGGTCGTTTTGATTACACGCACCGAGGAGTTGCCGCATAAAAAGAAAATCGTTGAGGCGATTGTAGAACGTGTACCGAATGTGAAGGCGATTGTGCAAAATATAAATTCGAAGCGAACAAATGTCATTATGGGAGAACAGACGCGCGTCCTTTGGGGCTCGGAATATATTTATGATTACATCGGTGACATTCAATTCGCGATTTCTGCCCGCTCGTTTTATCAAGTAAACCCAAAACAAACGAAAGTGTTATACGAAAAAGCGTTGGAATACGCGGAGTTGACAGGAGAGGAAACAGTCATTGACGCCTACTGTGGCATCGGAACGATTTCGCTCTTTTTAGCGAAAAACGCAAAAAAAGTATACGGGGTCGAAATCGTTCCCGAAGCGATTGAAGACGCGAAGCGAAACGCTGCACTAAACGGCATTACGAATGTGGAGTTTGCGGTTGGAGAGGCAGAGGTCGTCATTCCGAAATGGTACGAACAAGGGGTACAAGCGGACTGCATTGTCGTCGACCCACCGCGCAAAGGCTGCGACGAAACGTTGTTACAGACGATAATTACCATGAAACCGAAGCGTGTAGTGTACGTTTCCTGCAACCCAGCTACCCTCGCCCGCGACTTGCGCATACTAGAAGACGGAGGCTATAAAACGCTCGAAGTCCAGCCGGTCGACATGTTCCCTCATACTGTGCACGTCGAGTGCGTCGCGAAGTTAGAGGTTAGTAAATACTAGGAAAGCATCGATAATGAAAAGGAAAGGGCATCTCCTTTCCTTTTTCATTTGTGAAATCGCTCTTCTGCGTGACAATAATGGTGTTTTCTGTCACGCATATGTCTACAATTTTATTAAAATATTGTTAATTTGTTCTAAAGTATAATATAATCTTAAGCAAAGTTCATTTTTAAGATAGAAGGGGAATTATGGGGAACATAAAAAAACTACATCCTATCAGCATAACGATTATTATCGGAACATTATTTGCAAGAATGGCGATGTTTATGACCATTCCGTTTTTAGCCATTTATTTAACGAGTGTCAAAGGGGTTAGCGCTTCATTAACCGGAGCGATGATTGGGATCAGCTCGATTGTTGGGTTGTTTGGTGGGTTCTTTGGCGGGTATTTTTCTGATCGATATGGACAAGAAAAAGTGATGAAAATGTCGCTTTTTATGTGGGGATTTGTTTTTATTGGTTTGGCGACAGCGGAGAGCGTTTTTACTTTTTTTCTATTAAATGCATTAAACGGATTATGTCGCTCGTTTTTTGAACCGTCTTCGCGATCATTGCTATCGCAAGTGACAAACCAAGAAAATAAATTGCTCGTGTTTAACTTGCGATACGCTGCGATTAATGTAGGGGCAGCGATTGGTCCATTAGTAGGGTTGAAAATCGGTAGTTCGTCATCGACAGCCGCTTTTTTTATCACTTCTTTTGTTTATTTTCTTTATTTTATTTTACTCATCGTACTTTTTTCAAAATATGCGATTGAAAAACATAGCGATGCATCTGAACGTGTAACGCTTCAAAACGCTGTCAACGTATTAGGGAATGATCGCGTTTTTTTATTCGCTGTGATCGGAATGATTCTCGGTGTTACTGGGTATTCACAATTTAATTCAACGATTCCACAATATTTGTCGCAATATAAAGATGGTGTACAGCTTTTTTCTTATTTAATCGTCTTTAATGCCATTACTGTGCTCGTTATACAGTATCCTGTTTCAAGAATTGGCAAGCATTATTCTGCATTAACATCGATTATGCTTGGCATTGGTGCGGTAGCTTTAGGTCTTCTCGGATTTGGTTTATTCACTGCTGTTCCGATGTTATTTGCGTCTATGTTTGTATTAACCGTCGGAGAAGTGATGATGTTTTCGATGGTTGAAATATTTATTGACCAAATCTCACCTCAACATATGAAAGGACTATATTTCGGTTCTATGGGGTTTACGGCAATCGGGAATGCTGCTGGGCCTTGGATTGGAGGATTAATGCTTGAACACCTCGGTTATGGCAACCATCTACTTATTTTTAGTTTGTTAGCTTTATGTACTTCCATCGGTTTCCCTGTTTTCTTATATGTTGGCCGTTTAATGAAGGTGACGAAACGACATATTGAGTATAGTTTGTGATCGTTTGCCATTTTCTTTTTTTGTACTATTCATAATTAAGGAGATGGAGGAATGAGAAGATTTGTTTTGATTTTTATCTTTCTTATCTTGGTCATTATCGTAGGATTGTTTTTTTATCAAGGGAACGATTTCAAGAAAAATGATTCTATATCTAGTTCCGATGAAGATATTGCTAGTTTACATACAGTAAAAGGCGTAATAGATGTTGAGAAAGCAGTGGGCGAAGCCATCAAAGATCATGGAAAATCTTATCGGAAAGGAGAATACATTGCTGAAGGGCACATCATTCTCAGTACAGAACAAAAAGCGAATGAAGTGAAAGTATATGCTATTGCAAGTGTTGGTGTATTTGAATTTCAAGATCGTATGTTTGCAATTGTATCAGGTAGTGGGGCGATTCCGACTGTGGTGACATTTTCCGTTGGTAAGCATGGTCGATATAAACTTGTGGCATACGAAGAGCCCATCGACGGGGATAAATATACGGAATCGATCAAGCGTATGTTTCCGAAAAAACATCGCTTAAAGGTGTTATATGCAGAGAAATATTATGATGAGCTTGTGAAACAGCAAGAAGAACAAGCAAAGGAGTATTTAAAAAAGATTGGGCGAGATGCAAAAGTGATTACATCTTATGTGGAAAAACGACCGCTTAACATTTCTATACAAGCGATGAACTATTTTCTTCAAATGCGTAGTAGTGATCCATTTTTGAACGAATGTCCAGATTGGCTTGGGACACGTGAAGTAATCGAAAAAGGGGTTAGATATGTATACGAAACATCTCAAAGTAAAACAAATGATGGACGTGATGCTGTTGTTTTGCGGAAGATGAAAGAAGACGGAACGATAATCGAAATGAGAAAGTATGTGATTGAAAAAAATCAAATTAAACGCACAGAGGAATAAAAAAGCAGTCCGCTTGCTTAGGACTGCTTTTCGTATCTCTTCTTTAATTCCTTATACCAAAGTGAGTGACGTTCTTTTACATATTCTTCTTCTACATAGCCGGTAAACATACCGGGCAACAGCTTGCGATTTTCTTTGACGATAAACGCCGCTAAATGCATAACGACACCGAGGATGACCATTACTGTTGCTAAGTTGTGCAACTGCGCTCCCCAAAACAAAATGCCGTTCGTCGGCTGAACGCCCATCATATTTTTAATGACTTTGATGACGCCTGTGACGATGACAAGACCGATGGAAATAACGAAATATAAGTAAGCGATTCGTTGTTCAGGTAAGTACTTTTCGCTCGGTGGTTCTTTTTGTCCTAAAATCATTGCCTTTATAATGAGATAAGAGCCTTTTACGTCTCCTTTTTTCGGCCAAATGTCAAACTCTTTTTTCATCACGTGATAAACGATATGATACGTCGTAAAGAACAGGAGTGTTGCCGCGAAAAAGTAATGCACTAATAACGTAATCTCATACGATGTGAGCCATTTTGTGCCGAACGGCTGAACGATTAAATAGCGACCGTATACAGGCATTTGTCCGATGCCTGTAATGATAAGCATGATGATTGAAATGGCAACACCCCAATGAACGAAGCGATTCGGAAGCGGTTGACGATAAATTTTATTTTTCTTCTTTTGACTCATGTTGTTTTTTCCCTTCCTTTTTCTTCTGCCCCGATAATACTTTGTAAGCAGTAATGCCTGCGGCTGCTGCACCAGCGATTGGAGCGATGAGCGTGGCGAGCATGTATCCGTGTGTCGTTTCTAACATATTTTCAACTTCAGGCTTCATATGCGGACGACCAAAGCGGGTATCATTTTCTTCTTTTTTCTTTGCTTCAATCGCCTCATCAATTTTATCAAATGGTACATCTGAAACGTAAAGTGTTAACGTTCCACTATTTTCAACATCCCCATAAATAAACCCATCAATTTCTTTTGCACGTTCGTACGCTTTTTTGCGAATTTGTTCGTACGGGCCGAATTCAATTGCTCCTTTCGGACAGGCAGTTTCACAGGCTGGGCTTTTTCCTTCTTCAAGTAAATCTGCACACATGTCGCATTTATACATGACACCGCCTCCAGCTAATTCTGGAACGAGCTTCATATATAAACCAACACCTGCTTGACGTTGTGGAATGTCCCAAGGGCAAACAGCGCGACATTTTGCTCCACCCATGCAGAAGTTTTCATCAATTTTCACCGCTCCATGTTTTGTTTTTTCGATGACTCCAAATGGACAAAGTTTTTGACACGGTGCATCAAGACAATGCATACATCTTCTTGGTATAGCCACATCTTTTGTTTTACCGTTCCAATTTACTTGCACTTTTTCAACGTATGTCCAGTTGTAAGGAGTGAGGCGATCGGTGCGGTCTTTTTCGTTGGACCAGTCTTCATGCTTTTTCTGTGGCCAATAATTTTTGATTGGTTTTTGTGGCTGTGGGAAACGGTGTTCATTTTTTTGTCTACAAGCTGTCACACATAATGGTGTGTCATAAGCTGCGCAACCATCACATTTTGTTAAGTCAATAAGTGAGCCGATTAACGTGTTTTCGTCTGATTTGTCAGTTTGTGCGTATCCCGGTGTTTTTGTCGCAAGCAACATCCCAGCTGTTGCACCAGCAACTGTTGAACGTTTTAAAAATGTCCGTCGACTAATTTTTTCACTCATAGAGATATCCCTCCCTATACACATACATCTATGGGTATTTTAATTAAAATGAAACGCTTTGAAAAGATGAAATGTATTTTTGTTTGTGACAAAATTGTGACAAAGTGAGGACAATGTTCGTGCCTATGGGGAGATGCATAAGCTGAAACGGTAAAATGTATGGAGGGATGGTTATGCTATTTATTTCGGATCGCTTTCCAACGATGACGGTGGCGACGACCGTTGGAACGATTACATTACCAGATGATTATGCTGGACGCTGGTTTGTCCTCTTTAGTCACCCAGCTGATTTTACCCCAGTTTGCACGACAGAGTTTGTGGCCTTTGAGAAAATGGAGCCACAATTTGACGAGATGAATACAGAGTTAATCGGCCTGTCAGTTGAACAAGTGTTTTCCCATATGAAATGGATTGAGTGGATTCGTGAAAAGCTTCGTGTTCGCATTTCGTTTCCGATTATTGCAGATGAACTTGGTCATGTAGCAAAGCAACTTGGGATGATTCATCCAACGAAAGGGACAAGAACGGTGCGCAGTGTATATATTGTTGACCACGAGGGAACGATTCGTCTTATGTTGACGTACCCTGAATCGGTCGGAAGAAATATATACGAAATTGTACGAGCAGTAAAAACGTTGCAGACAGCCGATGCATATAAAGCAGCAACACCAGCGAATTGGCCGCATAACGAGTTAGTAGGAGATCGCCTCATTATGCCGCCGCCGCGCACAATTCAACAAGCAGAAGAACGATTAAATAAAGCGAAACAAGGGGAAATCAATTGTTTTGATTGGTGGTTTTGTACGAAACAAGCATAAAAAGACAGCGGGAGCATGATCTGCTGTCTTTTTGTATACTTAGGATAAAAAGTTTCGATCGGTTGCAACATTTTTATTGATTCAATTGTATATGAAGTGAAAGGAGGTCGTTTCTTTGTGCACAAAAGAGCAAATCCAGCGTGCTATGGATGAATATGGGAATATGGTGTTACGCCTCGCGTATATGTATATGAGGAATGAACACGATGCAGAAGATGTCTTTCAAGATGTATTTATTAAGTTATATGAACATATGGATCGGATACAAAGCGAAGCGCATATGAAGGCGTGGTTGATTCGCGTTACTATTAATATATGCAAAAACAAACTGAAATCGTTCGTATATCGAAAAATGGATGCATATGAAGATGGGGCTCATTCTCCTTATATTGATAACAACGATAGCTTTGAAGTCATATCAGCAGTGACATCGCTTCCGATGAAATATAGAGAAGTTATTCATTTATTTTATTATGAAGGATATCAAACAAAGGAAATCGCCCATTTGTTGAAAAAGCGTGAAAGTACGGTTCGTTCGTTGCTTTCTCGTGCGCGAGAAATGTTAAAAAACAAATTGAAAGGGGATTATGATTTTGCGTAAGCGATATAAAAAAGAGATGGAACAAATTGTCGTGACACAAGAATTGAAAAATAAAGTGATCGCCCAGATTGAAAAAAGAGAAAAACAACCGAAGCGAAAGTCATTTCGTCCTGCATACGTTGCCGTTGCTGCGGCAAGTGTATTATTGGCAATTAGCTTGCATCCGACAATCCCGACTAAAGAGAAAGAGGGAATCATGAGAGAGAACATGCAAGGAGAGGATATGTTAAAAATGGAAGTAGCCGACTCAAATCTAACTATTCATGATGTCACATATGATGCAAACACTCGAAAACTAACTTTCTCGGTAACGAATAAAAGTGATGCTGTCATTTCATTTGGGTATGCATATACAATCGAGCGATATGATGAGACAAAGCAAACATGGCAGCCAACAACGTTAACGAATGATCTCGCATTTATCGAAATGCTTGCGTTAATTGATAAAGGACAGACTGTGAAAGATATGATTGATCTTTCATTGTTAAATCAACCATTAGAAAATGGGAAGTATCGCATTGTGCGTACGTATTACGCTGATGCAGCTCATTTAACAGGTTACATTGAATTTGACGTTGTCGATCAAAAGTTGTTGAACTTTCACACATATATTGAGATGAAACCGACTGAAACGAGCGAAAGTAAAGATGTGAAATTGACATGGGAAAAAGACCCGCGCTTTTCTCTGTATAGTGCTCATAACGGACTTGTCTCAACAAGAACAGGTCGTCAAGGACTGCACATATATCCGATGTATGCAGGAAACGAACAGGTAAATTTCTCGATGGAAGCTAGCGATGGCACGTTATTTACGGACAAAATGGCTGATGATGCGACAACTATTTACGGAGCGGAGCAGCCTGTATCGTCTGATGAACAAATCATTGCTGAATCCATGCCACCTGATAGCGGACAGATCGAAGGCATGGAAGGATATGAAGGACCGAAAGTACTGTTTTTAAATAGAGAACGAGTGAACGTTGAGCCATCGATCGTTTATTGGGAACCGAATGAAGCAAGTAAAAAAGAGGAAGTCAAAGTGAAAGTGACTGTGATGAATGCGCGTACTAATGAACAAATAAATGTATTTTATGTCGTCATTGTTCGAAAAGGAGACGAATATGTATTAAGTCACATTGAATAAACGAGGGGAGTCCCCTCATTTATTTTGCTAAAAGGAAACGAATGCTAGAAATAGCTGCTTCATGCTCGAGTGAACGATGCGAAAGAAGAGTTAAAAGCTTTTCATGACTGTCAATTTTACTTTCTAGTTTTTTGACGATTTCATTTGTTTCAAGCACGGCTTGCTTTGTCGCCATATTGGCTTTAACTTCTTGAAGTTCTTGTTTTGTTGCCATATTGCCCTTGACTTCCTCAAATTCTTGTTTTGTTACCATACTAGCTTTGACTTCCTCAAGTTCTGCTTTGATTTCTGCAAGCTCTTGCTTCGTCGCCATGTTAGCTTCCATTTTGTTAAGCTTGTCTAAAATTTGTCGCAACGTATGCTCCATGGGTGAACCTCCTTTCGTTTAGAAGTGTAGAAAGGGAAACAGGTGACAGGCATGTACGGTGCTAGGAAGAGGTGTTTAGAATGTGTGGTAATGCGGATAAAGACTGTTTCCTGTATTTTATTATACACAATAGGCTCAAGAGGTGGAATATACTCTTTGTTGTGATTTTGTTGCTAGATGGTGTATTGTATAAACAGACAAGATGGCGGGGGGACTAACGTTGACAGCATTATGGACAGAGGCAGAACAATTTATCACTTTATGTTATACAGAACTAGGAAAAAACGATGATGAAATATATGAGCGGTTGCAACAAGTGAAGCGAGAAATTGAACAAACGGGGACGTATGAACATACGTATGAAGAACTTGAGCACGGAGCGCGTATGGCATGGCGCAACAGCAATCGTTGTATCGGGCGTCTATTTTGGCAAACGCTTCATGTGTTTGATGCGCGTATGATTGAGCGGGAAGAGGATATCGCTGAGCGACTGTTTTATCACATTGAATTTGCGACAAACAGTGGGAAAATTCGTCCGACCATTACTATTTTTCGTCCTGAGCGGGTACGCATCTGGAATCATCAGTTAATTCGCTATGCAGGTTATGAAACAGAGCATGGAATAATCGGGGACTCATCGTCTATCTCGTTTACGAAAGCATGTGAGCAACTCGGGTGGAGAGGGGAACGAACGCATTTTGACATTTTACCTCTCGTTATTCAAGTCGGTGGGCGCAAGCCGAAGTTGTTTCCGATTCCAAAAGATATTGTGCTTGAAGTGCCGATTGAACATCCGACGTTTTCATGGTTTCGCGATTTACAGTTAAAATGGTATGCTGTTCCAATTATTTCAGATATGTGTTTAGAAATTGGAGGTATACAGTATACAGCTGCCCCGTTTAACGGTTGGTACATGGGAACGGAAATTGGTGCGCGCAATTTCGCCGATGATTACCGCTATAACATGCTTCCGAAAATTGCTTCATGCATGGGACTTGATACGTCAAGAAATAGTACATTATGGAAAGATCAAGCGCTTATTGAATTAAATATCGCCGTTTTATATTCGTATAAAAAAGCAGGGGTAAGTATTGTCGATCATCATACCGCCGCACAGCAGTTTAAGCGGTTCGAACAGCAAGAGCAAGAAGCAGGAAGGAAAGTAACAGGCAGTTGGACGTGGCTCATTCCCCCACTTTCTCCTGCAACGACGCACATTTTCCATCAATATTATGATAATACAATCGTCAAACCAAATTATTTTTATCAACAACGTCCATATGAGTAACACCGCTATTGACGCGGTGTTTTTTATATGAATACATCTTTAATTTTCAGAATATTATTTACTAAATTCTTATTTTTTTGATATAGTATAGGAAAAAGGAAAAGGGGGAGGTTTGATTGGATTTTATTGGGCAACTCAAAATGGAAGAAATGCGAAGGAAAAATTTTTTCTTGTTCCTTATTTACACATTTAGCGCAATAACAGGTGTGATCGGACTTATTTTTATTGGAGAGAAAGTTGAGAAGATTGCCATTTATGGTGGAAGTCTTGTGCTAAATGCCCTCGTGTATATGGCGTTAAAAAAGATAAAAAAATACGAACATATCTACCCATATTTTATTATTTTTATATTATTTTTTGCGACATTAGGTAGTTTATTTACGACAGGGGGGAGTTTAGGAACGATTGCGCTCGCTTTTTGTTTAGTTGTGTTATCCGTGTTACATTTAAATCGCACGTTGTTTGTAACAGGACTTCTGCTTGGAATTATCATTTTAGTTGTCGGTGCGCTTGTTCCTTCTTCTTTTCAGCAAGTATTTCAAAAAACAGGACATACGGTTTTTATTGTTTATGTGATGATTGGTATCGCCCTTTCTGTGTTATTACATTTAAGTCGCAAACAATTCCATCAACTCGTTGAACATGTAGGACAGACGCATGCCGAAAAAGAAAAGCAAATGGCAAGAAGACATGAACTTGAAAACCAGTTAAAGCATATTATTGAAAATGTTGAACATATTCATCAACAAGTACTTCAAAATGTACAAGCACAAGAAGAAATGAAAGAAGCGATTCGGCAAGCAGCGGTAGCAGGTCAAGCGCAAAGCGAACAAGTCATTGATATTCATGATGAAGTAGCGGAAGCGAAAGCAATGAGTGAGCAGATTTATGAGACTTCTAAACAATTAAAAGAGCACTCATCACAATCGAGTGAAATGGCACAAGCGGGTATGCAAAAAATGCATCTTTTATTGACACATACAGAACAATTTCATGACGCGATTCATGCTACAAAAGCAACATTACATGCGTTAACAAGTAAAATTGCCAATACAAATGAGTTAACGAAACAAATTAAACAAATTACAAATCAGACGAATTTATTAGCTTTAAATGCAACGATTGAGGCAGCGCGAGCAGGAGAGTATGGGAAAGGATTTGCGGTTGTTGCTGAAGAAATTCGCAAATTGGCTGTATTGACGGAAGAAACGACACAACACATCGTTCGTAATTTAGCGGAAGTCAATGAAAGCAACAATGAACTGTTAGAGAGAATGAATGAAACGAGTGAACAATTAACGAGAAATGAGACGTTAACGGATGAAGTGAATGTGTATTTTGAAAAATTGTATCAGTCGTTAAATCATTTGCAAGAACAATTATCTTACTTTTTTATCATTAGCGAAAAGCTAGAGAAGCAAGGGGAGAAGATGGATCGTTCCATTAGCGATTTTTCTGTCTTTATTCAGCAGTCGAGCGCATCGCTTGAAGAAGTAAGTGCGACAGTTGAACATTTAAAAGATGCGAATGAAAAAATGGCAGCATATGTAACAGAAACAGCCCAACGCGCTGCAGTCATTCAACAACAAATAGTATAAAACGTAGAAAGCACCTCGAGAAGTTGGAGGTGCTTTTTCATTTAGTACTATGACAACTGTTCTCTTGTTTCGAGGAAGTCATTCCACATCGTCAGAAATAAGTCAATCAATTTTGGATCAAATTGTTTTCCTCGGCCATCGAGCAAAATTTCTTTTACTTTCTCTGGTGGAAACGCATCTGTTAGTTTCTAATGATATAAATTGATTGTAGCTTTCCTTCTGTTACCCCCGTGTAACTTAACTGTTGTAGTCGCTTTTGGTCTGTTACTTGTATATGTTTCATCCCCCAAGTACTCCCCTTATCGTATATGAGCTGTTTGTAACTGTTTTACCACTTGTTCAAAAGGAACAGGTGGACTAAATAAATAACCTTGCGCTTTGTCGCAATGAGTGGATTGTAAAAACGATACGTGTCGATCTGTTTCTACTCCTTCAGCGACAATGTGAAGCTGCAAACGATGGGCAAGTGCGATAATCGCTTCTGTTAATTTTGCGGTATGTTCGTTCGTAATGACTTCAAAAATAAACGATTTATCAATTTTTAGTGTGTCAACTGAAATATGGCGTAAATAGGCAATGGATGAGTAGCCACTTCCGAAATCGTCAATTGCGATGCGAATGCCTATTCGTTTCAGTGCCCGGATCGTTTCAATGACTTGTTTTTCATCGCTTAAAGCGACATTTTCTGTAATTTCTAGTTCAATATATTGTGGTTGTAGACAAGTTTGTTCTAGTAGCTGTTGTACAAAAGAAAAGAATTGCTCGTTTTTTAACTGACGAAGTGATAAGTTAATGCTTACATATATGTGAGACATGCCTTGTTCATGTAGCCGTTTTAAATCTAATACAGCTGTTTGGAAAATATATTCTCCAAGCGGAATAATAAAACCGTCTTCTTCCGCGATACTAATAAATTCATCTGGCGGAACGAATCCGAGTTCCTCGTCTTTCCAGCGAGCGAGTGCTTCTATGCCAACGAGCCGATGTTGTTTCATATCGACAATTGGTTGGTAATATACAGAAATGGAGCGTTGTTCTAAAGCGGCGTGTAGTCGCTGACGAATGAGCGATTTTCGCATTCGTTCTTTTTCAAACGTTGGATCGTACATCGCCCATTGATTTTTTCCTTTTTTCTTTGCTTCATACATTGCCATATCCGCATGTTGAATCAATGTCATTTCATCTTCACCGTGCGTCGGATATATGCTTATGCCGAGACTTGTTGTAATAAACAGCTCTTTTTGACGGACGAAAAAAGGTTCACCAAGTATATCAATCATCTGTTGTGCTACTTGTTCAAGTGAAGGAACATCAGAAACAATGACCGCAAATTCATCACCCCCAAGGCGAGCGACAAAATGATCGTGCAAATGGCTTAATCGTTTCGCCACCAATTGCAACAAAAGATCGCCAGCCGCGTGACCAAGTGAATCATTAATGTTTTTGAAATTGTCTAAATCAAGGAAAAAAAGCGCCACCGTCTCGTTTTTTGCTCTCGCTATTTCCAATCGTTCACGAAGTGTATTAATAAAATAGCGACGATTAGGCAAATTCGTTAGTTCATCGAATAACGCTTGTTTTCTTAGCTGTTCTCGACTTTTAGCGAGCGCTTGTTCAGCGCGCTCTCTTGCCTGAAACGGTTCTTTAAATGATGCCAAGTATAAGCCACGTAAAAAGTAAGAAAAGCCGATCACTTTATATATATGTCCGAAGATGTTTATTACATCATAAACGTTACGGTACAACGTAAAAATCAGCTCGCTTAAAAATAAAAAGACGAAACCAACAATAACATCAAGTGTCGGCACTAATCGTTTTTCTTTATAGTGACGGATGAGTACACCGATCGTGATAAGATGCAACGTTGTAATGATGTATTCTATCCCATTTTTCAATGGGGTTGTTCCTACCCCTTCGATGACAAGCGGAGGGAGCGAATCTGCAACGTACACAATTCCCATCGACACAAATCCCATATATAGTAAAGGAACGAAAAAACCAAGTAGTTTTTCACCTTTTTGAATTGGACCGTCAGGAAGCAGAAAAGCGAGCAATAAAAATATGGCTTGCGTCATACGGGCAGCTAGCCAAAAAGAAGTTGCAAGCTGAACGGAACTATCGGCAACGATAATGCCTGGCATTTGTTTGTATGTAAGCGCATGCAATAAATCGAGAAAAGCAACAACTAAAAACGTTGTCGCGATACGTAAACGACGGCGTGACAAAGCTTGTGGAAATGAAATCCATCCTTGAAACGCGATTGCCATGGCTACCGTAATACTGAAAAACTCAAGTAATGTATGAACCGATAAAAAATGATTTCGTTCAAATGTCATTGTTAACGATGAGCTAAATAGTAAAATACATAAAAAACACATGAAAGCAAAAACAGTTATTGTCACCGTTCGCTTCTCTTTTTTTGTCATTGATGTTATGTCCCTCCATCATCCCCATGCTACATACATTATATATCGGAAAAATAAGAGAGGAAATGAAAAAATAATGAAAAAAGCAGGGAATGTCCCCTGCTTTTTGTCGAGAGCAAGCACTTCGCGTCGAAATGACGTTCGGCATGAAGTGCTTGCCTTCGCATTATAATCGTTTTGCCCCAACGAAACGTTGTTTCCAATAAGCTTGATGGATAGAGTTTACTTGAACACCTTTGGATGATGTCGAATGGATCATGCGGCCATTACCGATATAGATTGCCACATGGGAAATTCCTTTATGTTTCGATGTTTTGAAAAACAGCAAATCTCCTGGTGCTAATTGGTTAAGAGAAACGGGCTTTCCTTTTGCATACATTGCGCTTGAAGAATGTGGAAGCGAAACTCCTACTTTCTTATATGTATAGCTAACAAAACCGGAACAATCAAATCCTTTTGGTGTCGTTCCTCCTGCACGATACGGTGTACCAATAACCTTATGGGCTTCAGCGATGAGCGTATTTGCTGAAAAGGCAGCCTCTGTTTTGAAAGGGCTTGCAAAATACGTGAAACATAACAACGTAAAGAGAGCGGTAGTGGCTAGAGCTTTTTTCATTGCTTGAACCTCCAAAAGACTTGTTCCATCGACGAGTACATTATAACAAAAAAGATGTCGAAAAATTGTTACATAGCCATTAAATTATGTTACAAATACATTACAACGGTCGGTTTTTGTAAAAATAAAGAGAGAATTTAACATATATGTCGGAATAGAAAAGTTGAATGTAGACGAGCTTCGCGATAAGATAGGGGAGAAGTACATTGAAAAAGGGGAACTCAAATGGGTGATTGGATCATTTCATCAGAAGCGCTACTTGCTTTGTTAAAAATTATTGCGATTGATATTATTCTTTCTGGGGATAACGCGATTGTGATTGCGATGGCTACACGGCGATTGCCGGAAAAACAACGCAATCGCGCTATTGTATTCGGTACGGCTGGGGCAGTCATTTTGCGTGTTTTGTTTGCTGCGGTGATTGTCTTTTTATTGCAAATCCCATTTGTTCATTTCTTTGGAGGGTTATTGCTCCTTTGGATTGCGTATAAAGTGTTGATCAATGAGGAGGAAGAAGCGAGTATACAAGCTGCCGATCGTTTATGGAAGGCGATTTGGACAATTATCATCGCCGATGCTGTCATGAGTTTAGATAATGTTGTGGCGATTGCAGGGGCGTCAGGCGGGCATATTGGCATGATCGCTTTCGGTGTCGCCATCAGCATTCCGATTATGATTTTTGGTTCGAAGGCTATTGTGTTGGCGATGGAAAAATATAAATGGATTCCGTATGTTGGTTCGGGCATTTTAGCGTGGACGGCAGGAGAAATGTTGTTGAAAGATGAACAAATGAGAAAGTGGATTGCTTTTCCGCAAGGTTCACAGTCGTTCGTATTCCTTATTGTTGTGACCGCTGTTGTTTTACTTGCTGGATACGTAAAAAATAAAAAAATAGATAACCGAAAAATCGCATAAAAATTTTATGAACATATGTATAAAATTAAAAACAATGGTCATAATGGATAATGCTAAGTGTATTCCCCCGATCCCCCTGTGAATATACTTGAAAGGGCTATCTCCGTAGCGAGATAGCCCGATTTTTTTAAATAAACAAGTTTAATCCAGCTTCTTCAGCATCGCCTAAATATGTGGCGACACCGCCAATTTCGATTCCATCAATTAATTCTTCTTTTTTAATGCCCATAATGTCCATCGACATCGAGCAAGCGACAAGTTTAACTCCTGCAGCCATCGCATTTTTCATCAATGTTTCAATATCGTCGACATGTTTCTTTTCCATCACGTATTGAATCATTTTTGGACCCATGCCTGCCATGTTCATTTTTGATAATGGAAGATCGTGAACACCTTTTGGCATCATCATGCCGAACATTTTTTCAAGCATATCTTTTTGTACGGGAGGTGCATCTTTTTTTCGTAAAATGTTGAGTCCCCAGAACGTAAAGAACATCGTTACTTTTTTACCCATTGCAGCAGCCCCTGATGCGATAATAAACGATGCGATCGCTTTATCTAAATCGCCACTGAAAACAACGAGCGTTGCGCCGTCTTTTCTTGTTTCTTTTTCAGGTAAAGTGGTTTTATTCGTTCCTTTTTGAATGTAGGTGATAAACATTTTATTTTCAAAAATTGTTTTTAACAGCGTATTACCTGTTTTTTTACACCATGATTGAATATCGCGTGCAAACCCTGGATCTGTTGCTTTTACTTCTAGTACATCCCCGTCTTTTAACTGTTCCATCGTTTGATATACTTTCATAATTGGTCCAGGGCATTGGAGTCCACATGCGTCTAGTGTTGTTGTCGCTTGAACATTCATGACGTCTACACGCTCCACTTGTTTTTCCGTTTGTTCCTCTTTTCGTTGCTCTTGTTGCTCGCTATAAACAGCTGCATATGTTTTATATCCGCCATCTAAGTTTTTCACGTGGAAACCATGTTGAGTTAATATACGAGCCGCTAAATAACCGCGTAGTCCGACTTGGCAATATACATATATCGTTTCATCTTTAGGCAGTTCATGAAGTCGCTGGCGTAATTGTCCAAGCGGAATGTTCATTGAGCCTGGAATAAAGCCCATGTCGCGTTCTATTTCCTCACGAACATCAACGAGACATGCTCCGCTTTTCACTAATTCATTCACTTCATGCCATTGAATCGTTTCAACCATATCTTCAATGATGTTTGTTGCGACATAACCAGCCATATTGACGGGGTCTTTAGCAGATGAATATGGCGGTGCGTACGCTAATTCTAAATCTGGTAAGTCAAATACAGTCATTCCACCTTTGATTGCTGTTGCAATGACGTCAATTCGTTTATCGACACCGTCATAGCCAACTGCTTGTGCTCCGAATATGCGACCCGTTTGTCGATCAAACAATAGTTTTAGAGCAATTGGAAATGCCCCTGGATAATAGCTTGCATGTGAATTTGGATGAATGTGTATCACTTCATATTGTATGCCGAGACGTTGTAACGTTTTTTCATTGTTTCCTGTTGCCGCTACCGTCATGTCAAATACTTTCGCGATCGCTGTGCCGAGCGTTCCTTTGTAGTGTACGTTTCGACCATTGATATGGTCCGCAACAATTCGACCTTGACGGTTTGCGGGCCATGCGAGCGGAATGTGAGTCGGTTTGCCGTTAATATAGTCCATCACTTCGATCGCATCGCCAATGGCATAAATCGATGGATCAGATGTTTGTAAATATTCATTTACTTGAATGCCACCCCGTTCGCCAATCGCTAATCCTGCCTGTTTCGCTAATTCATTTTCTGGTTTTACGCCAATTGCTAATACGATCATGTCCGTATCAAGTGTTGTTCCGCTTTGTAGGCGAACAATTTTTCCTTGCTTTTCAAATGCTGCGACACCGTCTTCTAAAATGAGGCGCACGCCTTTATCTCTCATATGCTGATGGAGAATCGCCGCCATTTCGTAATCGACAGGTGCCATAATTTGCTTCGCCATTTCAACAAGCGTGACATGTATGCCACGTTCCCATAAGTTTTCAGCCATTTCTACCCCGATGAAGCCGCCACCGATGACGACCGCTCTTTTCGGTTTCTTTTCATCTACATATGCTTTGATCCGATCTGTATCTGGAATGTTGCGCAATGTAAATAAATCGTTCGCTTCTTCAATACCTGGGATGTTTGGTTTTATTGGGCTTGCCCCTGGCGATAAAACGAGATAATCATAGTTTTCTTCATACGTTTTTCCGGTTGTCAAATGTTTTACAGTTACCGTTTTACGTTCACGGTTAATGGCAATGACTTCGCTTTGAATACGAATGTCAAGATTAAATTTCTCTGCCATTCCTTCAACCGTTTGCACGAGCAAAGCATCACGCTCTGCGATTGCACCACCGATATAATATGGAAGACCACAGTTTGCAAATGAAATATATTCTCCACGTTCAAACATCACGATTTCTGCTTGTTCATCTAAACGACGTAAGCGAGCAGCTGTCGTTGCGCCACCAGCTA
The DNA here is from genome assembly GCF_014201515.1 of Anoxybacillus mongoliensis. GTDB lineage: Bacteria > Bacillota > Bacilli > Bacillales > Anoxybacillaceae > Anoxybacillus > Anoxybacillus mongoliensis. The sequence continues at coordinate 67,260 of NZ_JACHEQ010000007.1, read as the reverse complement.
CGCCACCAACTATCACGATTTTTTTGCTCATCTTGATCAGCCTCCTTACATTGTGAATTGTATCACAAGAATATATATAGATAAAGGGGTATTAGTATTTGTTTTTGACAAATATGTGAATTCTTTCACGAAAAACGTCGTTGTGCATGTGATTAAGATGTTTGTATAATTTGATTGAAGAAAAAACTTGCACAAGGGTGGGGAGAAGTATGCATCCAAGTGTAACGTTTTTAAACTTCGATCATACGTATACGTGGCAACGAAACCTTCTTCGTTTTCCTCATGAATGGATCGAGATGGATGACATTAAAGGAACGAATTTGTATTGCGATGACGGTGCGATGCAAGAAATTGAAAAACGACTGGCATGCCGCCATACAAGAGGGATAACGTTTATCGGAAGCGGCAACTATCATTACGTTTCATACGCATTACTTAAGCCGTTTCGTGAGCCGTTTACGCTCGTATTGTTTGACCATCATACAGACATGAATGAGCAAACGTTGTTTCCACTTCTTTCATGTGGTTCATGGGTATTATATGCTCAAAAACACGTTCCGACATTAAAACATGTTGTCATCATCGGTTCTGCAACTTCGAACACATCTTCATATGTTACGATCTTTCCAAAAAGCAATTTCATGTATGCGCCAATGACGATTGTGCGCGCAATTCCGACAAAACATATATACATTAGCATTGATAAAGATGTGCTTCGCCCTCAAGATGCACAAACAAATTGGGATCAAGGGACAATGTCGCTACGCTCCCTTATCACTTACGTTGACTATCTTTTCCGATTCAAGCATGTGCTCGGTGTTGACATATGCGGTGAAGATCGTTTGTTTTGTTTAAAAAACGAACGAGCGAATGAAGCTATTATACAGACATGTTTTAAACATATGCCTGTGTCCTCCGCATCGTAATATTTTGTGAACACAATAAAAAAAGATAGATGTTTTTGTTTACTCGTACTATAATGATTAATGAAAAAGGTTATCATTATTAATTGGGGGATTACGTATGGTTGCGATGACGCAATTACGAGTTGGGGAACGTGCGAAAATTGTTGATTTATCGCAAGTAAGTGATTTAGTAAAAAGAAGATTGTTAGATATGGGGGTAACGGAAGGGGCAGAAATTTGTTTGAAATGCACGATGCCGCTTGGTGGCCCATTTATGATCGAAAATTGTGGACAATGTGTCGGCATCCGCCGTCATGAGGCGATGAACATTCAGGTGAAGCCGTTATGATGCATATTGCACTTGTAGGTAACCCAAATACAGGGAAAACGTCATTGTTTAATCAATTAACAGGAACGTACGAGTATGTGGGAAACTGGAGCGGCGTTACCGTTGAAAAAAAAGTGGGTGTTTTGCGTAGCAAAAAAGCAAAAATGATTGATTTGCCCGGCGTATATTCGCTTCATCCACTTTCCCGCGATGAGCGTGTCGTGACGCAATTTTTATTGACTGAATCGTTCGATGAAATTTTAAATATCGTCGATGCGTCACAACTAGAACGAAATTTATTGTTAACTGTGCAGCTATTAGAATTCGGTAAACCGCTGACAGTCGCTTTAAATATGGTGGATGTCGCAGAAAGACGCGGCATATTTATCGATCAAGCCAAATTAGCAGAAGCGTTGCGCGTTCCTGTTGTTCCTGTCATTGCTCGAACAGGGAAAGGATGCGATCAAATAGAACACACGTTGCTTGAAAAAGTGACAGGGCAAACGGAGCCTTTCACTCTTTTTTACGGTGAGGCGATGGAACGAGCGATTGAACGATTTATCGCGTCATGGGGCACAGAGGAACAATTCCCAGTTCGTTGGTTAGCCATTCAATTTTATGAAGGAAATAGCTACGTTCGTGATTATGTTGCAGAAAAATGGCCGGAGGCAACATGGCGTTCATTATATGAACAAGCAGAAAAAGAAGTTCGGCATACGGAACAAATGTCGCTTGCTCAGTTTATTTATGAAAAACGTCGTTCATTTGTAAAAGAGGTCATCGAACAAGTTGTGCAACGCACAGAAATCGGACAGGTAACGCTGACGGATCGCATCGATGCAGTTGTGACGAATAAATATATCGGTATTCCGCTTTTTTTACTAGCTATGTATATGTTATTTCAACTTACATTTGATTGGCTCGGAGCACCGCTTTCCGATTTGCTTGATGGCTTTTTCGCTGGTCCGTTAACCGATTCGGTGACAGCGATGCTAGAAGCGATCGGTGCTTCTGAATTTATTCGTGCGCTCGTTGTTGATGGTGTGATTGCAGGAGTAGGCGGTGTGCTTGTGTTTGTTCCGCAAATTTTCATTTTATTTTTCTTCATTTCTTTCTTAGAAGATTCAGGGTATATGGCGCGTGTAGCGCTTGTCATGGATCGCTTAATGGAAGCAGTTGGATTGAACGGAAAAGCATTTATTCCACTTATTATCGGATTTGGTTGTAATGTTCCGGGTGTCATGGCGGCACGGACGATTGAGCAACCACGGGAGCGGCTTGTGACGACGTTGTTAACACCGCTAATGTCTTGTTCCGCACGCTTGCCGGTATATGCTCTGTTTGTCGGTGCATTTTTTGCAGCACATCAAGCTATTGTCGTTCTTTCTTTATATGTTCTAGGCATTTCACTTGCGCTTATACTTGCAAAACTTTTTTCGTTAACGATTTTAAAAGAAGAAACATCGGTATTTGTCGTGGAATTGCCGCCATATCGTATGCCACAATGGCAAGCACTATGGCGTAGCACGTGGGATAAAGGAAAAGGATTTGTGAAAAAAGCAGGAACGTTTATTTTTGGTGGTTCCGTTGCCATTTGGTTATTATCTTATGTTGGTCCGCACGGTGTTAATGTAAATATGGACGACAGCTTTTTGGCGATAATCGGTGGTATACTTGCCCCGCTGCTTGCCCCACTTGGATTTGGAACGTGGCAAGCTGGAGCAGCGTTGTTAACCGGCTTTTTAGCCAAAGAAGTCGTTGTATCAACGATGAACATTATTTATCATGTGCCGGATGTTGAATCGCTCCAAGGGTTGATGGCAACGCACTTTACTCCGCTATCAGCGTTTAGTTTTATGGTGTTCGTTTTACTATATGTTCCATGCTTAGCCACTGTCGCGACGATTTATAAAGAGACAAGTTCACGGAAATGGACGATGTTTTCGATTGGTTATGCGCTCGTGCTTGCATATATCGTTTCGTTTGTCATTTACCAAGTTGGAGGCTTGTTCGGCTTCTAAAGGAAGGGATATATATGATTGTAAATGTTGTTATCGGATCAATCATTTTCGGATATGCGGGATGGACGATTTTTCGTTTTATTCAAAAAAGTAAACGTGGTACATGTGCGGCTTGTTCTGTCAAGGGATCATGTAGCACTAGTTGTCATGAAAAAAGCTGACTTCGGTCAGCTTTTTTCAGTATATTATGCGAAAAGCCGTTTCATGAGAGACGGTAGGAATGGCGTATTGTTCTATGCGTTCTACATACGCAAACGGTGGTCCTTGTTTTATTTTATCAACAAACACTTCAACCTTTTCCACTTCCCCTTGAACTTCCATTTCGATCATATGATCGGCATCACAATTTTTTATCCAGCCAGTTAATCCTCGTTTTCTTGCTTCGTATTGAGCGAAGTAACGAAATCCTACCCCTTGTACGCGCCCGTGCGCGACGATGAAATAACGAACGATCATCTATTTATCTCCTTCGCTGAAAATTTTCTATAAAAATCATACAACAGCCTACCCTGTATTGCATACGTTGAATACGTAAAAAGATTTACGAGGGAGGAACAGTTGTGAACGAAATGGATCGTTACATCCAAAAAGCAGTTATGTATGATTTGTTGGCGCGTTATTATCAATATAAAGATTGGGATCAGTATGAAAAGTATATGCGAAAACATATGGAGTATGTAGAAAAAGTCGTGAAGTCACGCGAAGAAGACAGAGATGATGACGCCGGACGAGTTCGTTTATTTCACGCATCGCCTAATGCTCCTGCGGTTGATGTATATGTCAATGGGCAAAAAATATTACGAAATGCGAAATATAAACAACTCAGTCAATATATGAAAATACCAAAAGGAGAGCATCGCATCGATGTGTATCCAGCAGGACATACGACGTCTCCAGTTCTTAGTCAAACGATTCAAATATTGCCGAAAATGACGTATACGCTTGCGGTGATCGGTGATGTGCATCGCTTACAACTTCTTTCTATGATCGACCAACCATATGCGCCGCACGGAAAAGCGAAAGTGCGTTTCGCCCACTTTTCCCCAGATGCCCCAGCGGTAGATATTGCGTTGCGCAATGGCGATGTGCTATTTCGCAATGCCTCATTTGGAAAGGTGACGGATTACATTGAAGCGCCAGTCAACGAAAAATTACATGTCGATGTGCGAGTCGCAGGAACAAATCAAGTGGTTTTATCGATTCCCAATGTACGCTTCCAACCAAATAAGTCTTATACGGTCGTTGCCGTTGGTTACGTATCCCGCACTCCTTCATTAGAAGTATTGTTGCTAGAGGCATAAAAGAAAGAGCTGTCAATGCTCTTCTTTTTGCTTTTGGCGTTGTTTATATAGTTGTTCGACATGCTCGGCAATCGATTCGTCAAATATTTGTTCTAGTTGTTTTTTTATTTCTTTCGCAAGTGCAGGGCTTGCTCCACCTGTCGTAATGGCAATTTGTAATTTTCCACGCGAAAAAGATGCAGGTACATGAACGTTGCCGAGAAGATGGTTGCTCGCTACGTTGACAAGTTGGTTGGGTGCTGCATATGTAGCGATTTGCTCATTGACATGCGGGTCGTTTGTCGCCGCAATAATCAAAAAAGCATCGCTATAATCGGTCGGTTCAATGGGACGGGGGTGCCACGTAATTCGTTTTTGTTCGGCTAAATGAACAATGGCGTCGATCGCTTCTGGGCTAATGACGGTAATATAAGCTCCCTCATGTAAAAGAGGGAGAAGGCGGCGATACGCAATCCGTCCCCCGCCAGCAATAACAACTTTTTTCCCTGTCATGCGTACGAAAAAAGGGAGCATACTTTCATCCCCATTCCTTCACTTGTTTTTCAACGAGGCGATCTAAAACATCGTATGTTCGAACGGGAGGATACAACGTAAACGACACTTCGCTCGTTTGGTTTGCTTGCAACGTCTGATGAATGTAGTCAAGCAACTGGCCAAAAAATAAAATGTACGGAACAACAGCCACTCGCTTACGCTCTGTTGTTTGAGCAAGCGAAGTGATAACGTCGGAAAAAGAAGGGAAGGCAGCCGCTAAATAGCACGGATATACAGTGATGTTTGTCTCATGTTGTAGTAAATGTGCGATCTGTCTAAAATCCGCTTGTGCCTCAGTATCGCTACTTCCGCGACCAACTAGTACAATGGCATCAGTGTGTTCGATCGTCGCGGACAGAGCAGAAACGATATCATATTGTACACCGAATGGCTTTCCGTATGTAATCGTCACAGAAGGAAACATCTCTTTTGCTTTTTCTAATTCATACGGAATGTCGCGTTTGGCATGATTCGCTGACAATAGTAAAAGTGGAACAGCTAAAATCGTCGTTGCTCCGTCGCGAACACAACGTTCCACCCCTGCGACAATATTCGGCTCGCATAATTCTAAAAAGCATACATGTTGAATGGGGATGGAGATCGAAGAAGAGAGGCGTTCAACAAAAGCGATCGCCTCTCTTTGTCCTTCTACTGAACGGCTTCCATGACAAATATATAATACAGCTTTCATACGTTACCTCATTCCATGTGCCATTTTTTCTTCTAACATCGTTTCAAACCATTGCAGCTGCTCATGTAGCTGAACAACTTCTCCGACAATAATGATACTTGGATTAGAGATCGCCTGTTTCTTTACAGTATCTACAATCGTCTGTAACGTTGCTACAACTGTTTTTTGTTCAGGGACCGTTCCCCATTGAATGATCGCAACAGGGGTTTGCGGTCGTTTTCCGTATCGCTGTAACTGTTTACAAATCGACGGAAGATGTTTAACACCCATATAAATGACGAGTGTGTCCACGCCTTTCGCTAAATGTTCCCATTGCACAGCGTCTACGGCGTCGAGTCGGCGATGACCCGTCACAAATGCAACGCTTCCGCTAAAATCGCGATGAGTGACAGGAATTCCCGCATATGCTGGGACGGCGATGCCAGATGTCACTCCGGGAACGATTTCAAACGGAATGCGATGTTTTATAAGCGCTTGTGCTTCTTCACCGCCACGTCCGAATAGAAAAGGATCGCCACCTTTTAATCTTGTTACAATTTTACCTTTTTTTGCATACTTCACTAAAAAACGATGAATCGTCTCTTGTTTCATTGTATGGTAATTTGGTAGCTTCCCACAATAAATTAAATCGGCATCATGTTTCGCAAACGATAAAAGCTGTTCGTTAATAAGGCGGTCATATAAAATGACATCTGCTTGTTGAATACATCTTAATCCTTTTACCGTAATAAGTTCAGGATCCCCAGGACCAGCGCCGACTAAATATACTTTTCCCATTGTCTTCACCTAAATCCATTGTTTATTTTTTAAGTAAGAAATGATTTGTTGAACGCATTGGTCAATTGAATATTGATCTGTATCGACGACGAAGTCTGGCGATAACGGCGGTTCATATGGCGAATCGATGCCAGTGAAGTCACGAATTTCTCCATTTCTCGCTTTTTTATATAATCCTTTTGGATCGCGTTGTTCGCATGTTTCAAGTGGACAGCGGACATAAACTTCAACAAATTCATCTTGTTCGAGTTTATTACGAACGAGTTGGCGATCTTGGCGAAACGGAGAAATAAAAGCAGTGAGCACGATTTGGCCGCTATCGACGAACAATTTCGCGACTTCGCCAATGCGACGAATATTTTCAGTGCGATCTTTCGTAGAAAAACCTAAATCGCTATTTAAACCGTGACGCACGTTATCACCATCAAGTACGTAACAGTGAATATTTTGTTCAAACAACGTTTTCGCGACAGCGTTTGCTAACGTGGATTTCCCGGATCCTGATAATCCCGTAAACCAAAGGACAAAACTATGATGGTTGTTTTTCTTTCTTCGATCTTCTTTTGTTACACTTTCTTTATGCCAAATAATATTCATCATCGCCCACCTCCGACCGTTTGTAAACCATCCATGAGCACGCGCACCACTTCAGGTCGGCTAAATGTACTTGGCGGCATGTCACCAGCGCGCAACATCTCTCGTACTTTTGTGCCGGAAAGGACGATATGAGCTGTCGCATCATGCGGGCACGTTTTTGTTGACGCCATCGCTTCGCATTTTGTGCAGTAAAAGCTATGCTCGAAAAAGAGAGGAGTAATGCCGAGTTCTTCGTTTGTAAACTGCAAGAAAATTTTTTGTGCATCGTATGTGCCGTAATAGTTGCCAACTCCCGCGTGATCGCGACCGACAATAAAATGTGTGCAGCCGAAGTTTTTACGTACGAGTGCGTGGAAAATGGCTTCACGTGGCCCAGCATAGCGCATGGCAGCTGTAAATACTCCAAGGAAAACACGATCTTTTGGATAATAATGTTCGAGCAATACTTGATAACTTTTTAGACGAATGTCTGCAGGGATGTCGTCATCTTTTGTTTCGCCAACGAGCGGATTTAAATAAAGACCGTCGACCATTTCAAGTGCACATTTTTGAATGTATTCATGGGCGCGATGAACGGGATTGCGCGTTTGAAACCCGACGACTGTTTTCCAGCCAAGTTCCGCAAACCGTTGTTTTGTTTCTTTTGGTGTAAAAAAGAATGGCGAAAAAATTCCTTTGTCTGTTTGGCGCACAAGCTTCACAGGTCCACCGATATATATATCCGGTTTTTCAAATAATTTTTTGACGCCAGGGTGTGCCAAATCTTCCGTCTGGTACACAAGAAGCGCTTCTTTTCTTTTATCTGGCCGATATATATGTTGCACTTCTATTGTGCCGTATACCGTTTGATTAAAAACGAGCTCGACTTCATCCCCGAGCGACAGCTGTTTCGCTTGTTGTTCGGTTACCGCAAGTGTGATAGGGATGCTCCATACGGCTCCGCTTGTTAGTCGCATCGTTTCAACAACCGACTCATAATCGTCCTTTCCCAAAAAACCAGTGAGCGGTTCGTATCCGCCAATTGCAAGTAATTCGAGGTCACTTAATTCTGCCTTACTTAATACAATTTGTTTCATTTTTTATGCCTCCCAAGCTTATTATTCTTATAAAATAACTAGGATTAAATGCCGCCGCCATGCTCGTGAAACGAACGACGTTCCTCTGTGATCGTCTTTTTTAAGCTAATCGTTCCGAGTGTGGCAAAGCAAACGCTAACGATCGCAATCGCTGTATAAACATCGCTATGAAGCAATAATTTAATTAAACTATATGAAACTGCTAAGGAAAAAATAGGAGATACTACCCATACTTTCAACACTTGAATAACAATTTGTTTTTGCCAAATCGAAAAACCGCTTTTCGTTGTGCCGATGCCGATGATGGCTGATGTCGTAATTTGTGTTAACGGAACGGGGAGACCAAAAATAGATGAAACGATAACGAGCGTTGCCCCGATTCCTGAAATAACACATCCTTCCAATTGAGAGAAGGTTGTGATTTTTTTTCCGTTCGTCTCTAACACGCGACTTCCAAGTAAAAGCGCCCCAAGTGCAACGAACAACCCGCCAAAAATGATGCCATGTTTGACGGATAATAAACCTGCTCCGACGAGAGGACCGACAGCGTTGGCAACATTGTTCATTCCTGCTGAAAATGCCTCGAAAAATCCAGCGATAATAAGCAAAAAGCTGACCCATTTGTTTTGTCTCAATGTTTTTCCTTTTAACCATTTGCTAATGAAAAAAGCGAAAGAAAACGCAGCAAGTGGTGTAATGAGCCAAAATGATACGATCCAGAGAAGCTTGCTGATGTACAAACTTTGGTACGCAATGCCTGCGCCAACGACCGCTCCGACTGTAATTTCGCTTGTTGATAACGGAATGCCAAGCACGTTCGCGGCGAATAACGAAATGGTTGCTGCTGCTAAAACGATGACGACAAGATCTGTTTTCAAAATCGATGTAGGAACGATGCCGGAACCGATCGTCTTAACGACTTCTCCTCCGCTTAAGCTGCCGAGAAAAATAGCAACGGCACATATGAATAGGGCGATTCGTTTATTTGGCAATGTGCCTGATCCGTAAGCAGCACCCATTGTTGCTGCAGCACCGCTTCCACCAATGTTCATCGCAAAGAAAAAAGCGATAATAAAAGCAACTGTAACCAATGCGTTCCCCCCTTTACGACTCGTGCAAGCCGCATTCTGTTTTTCCTAGCCCAGCCCATCGGCCAGAACGTAAATCTTCTTCCGTATAGGCGGGGGATGTACATGGTGCACAACCGATGCTTGGATATCCGCGATCATGAAGTGGATTATAAGAAAGATTGTGGCGATGCACGTAGCGCCAAACGTCTTTCCATGTCCAATGAATAAGCGGGCAAACTTTAATGTTGTGAAACTTTTTATCGAGATTAATGAATTCAACATGTTGTCGCGTTGGCGATTGCTCACGGCGCAGTCCCGAAATCCATGCTTTTTTTTCTGCCATCGCTTGACGAAGGGGGATAATTTTTCTTAGTTCACAACATTTGTTTGGGTTCATTTTCCAAAGTTCAGCGCCGAATTGTTGTTCTTGTTCCTCAAGTGATAACGCAGGTGTTTGTAAATGAATGCGCAAGCGGGGATATGCTAGTTGAACCCGTTCAATTGTTTCATACGTTTCAGCGAAATGTAACTGTGTATCGAGGAACACGATGTCAGCGTCATCTTTCACCTGAGAAATAAGGTCAATAAGCACAATCCCTTCAATCCCGAAACTGCACGCATATAAAAGGTCTTTACCGTAATGTTCATAAGCCCATGTGAGCACGTGTAATGCCCCTTTTTCGTCATTATCTATTGGAAAAGTAGGTTTTTGTTCACTATCCCATGTTTCATACGTAATCATGTGTTACCTTCCTTTCTCATACCACCTATAATGTTTGATTGTTTTAAATTTTAACATAATTCACTCGAATGTCAATCCTAGTTTTTCTATCGGAATTTATTTTTTAAAAAACGTCATGGCAAATGAAAAAAAACATGATTATACTGTTTGTATGGGAGATGTTGAAGGGAGTGGAATATGTTTGCGACTCATTTTATTAGAAGAATACGATGAACGAACGATGGAATTGGCACGCCCGATTTATGATCGCCATCGTCGCGTGTTATTAGCAGCAGGAAGAAAAATTCATCCAAAATATGTTGAACGACTAAAACAGATGGATATTTGTTACGTATTTGTAGAAGATGCGGTATCCGAAGGGATCACGTTGGAAGAGTTGCTCGATATGCCATCGTGGATGGATGCGATTGACGTTGTTCAGCAAGCGTTTGATGCTGTACGAAAGGGTGAAGAATTACCGCTTCGTTCGTTGTTTAAACTAGCGGTAAAGCTCGTTGATGAAGTGAAAAAAAGAAAAGTGTTAGCGGTCATTCCAGCGACATCGCTTGCAATGGACATGCAACCGTACGCTCATGCGGTCAACGTCGCATTATTGTCGTTGCAGCTAGGAAAGAAGCTGAATTTCAACGATTTACAATTGCGTGACGTAGCGATTGGGGCGTTATTTCACGACATTGGAAAAGAAATAGAAGGCGAAGAGCATCATACAGTGAAAGGATTTGAATATTTACGAAAAGAGCGGGAAGTGAGTTTATTATGCGCGCATATGGCGTATCAACATCATGAACATGCAGACGGATCTGGTACACCGCGAGGACTAAAAGAAACGAACATTCATTTGTACGCTCAAATTTGTGCGATTGCCAACGAATATGAAAATTTAATTTCTTCCGAATTTGTGCCACCGCACGAAGCGCTTGAAATTATTATGGCACGGAGTGGAATTCGCTATAGCCAACAACTTGTGCGGCTGTTTGTTGACACCATTCCTGCTTATTTGCCAGGAACAACAGTGAAAATGAGCGACGGAAGAAACGCCATCGTGACAAAAATTATTGAACATATGCAACGTCCATATATACGATATACGGATACGCATGAAGAAATTGCGCTGGCAGATCATCCGTCGCTACTCATTGTCGGACAAACAATTTTATAATTTTTTTCGCAAGTTTCCAAGCTCTTCAGCGATCGCTTGCATTTCGCTTGGACTAAATGATTGCTTTCTCATCACCATATCGTATATATCTTTTAATTCGTCGTATAGTTGTTCATCAAAATGGTCTGGTTTAATGGCATCAAAATTTAATACTTTTAACTTTTCTTTTATTTGCTCGATCATTTGTTCAACCGATAAATGCACATTCGTCATCCTTTCATGAGTAATTTCGTTCATTGTATCATTGTTTTATATGTGAGGTGAAGTGAAATGATTCGCGTACTATTCGTTTGTTTAGGGAATATTTGTCGTTCTCCGATGGCGGAAGCTGTATTTCGTCATCTTGTAAAACAGGAGGGGCTTGATCAAGCCATTTCCGTTGATTCGGCAGGAACAGGAAATTGGCATGTGGGGAAACCACCACATCATGGGACTCAGCGCATTTTAAAGGAAAAACAAATTGATTTTACAGGGTTAAAAGCACGTCAAATTTCAAAAGAAGATTTCCATACATTTGATTATATCATTGGCATGGATAGCGACAATATCGCTCACCTTCGTCGCCTTGTCGGCGATCCGTCACAAGCTATGATTGCCCGTTTTATGGATTTTGTGCCAAACCGTCGTGTAGACGATGTCCCTGATCCGTACTTTACAGGAAATTTTGAAGAGGTGTACGAATTAGTCGAAGAAGGATGTAAGCATATATTGGAGCGAATAAAACGGGATCATTCGTTATAAGGAGGTAACAGCGATGGGGAAGGGGAAATGGATTGCATTAGCAGGCATAGCTTTGTTGTTATCTGATAAAAAAACAAGACAATTCGTTAAAGAAACGTGTCGTGAGTGGATGGATAGCGTAGAAGAAATAAAGGAGACCATTCATCAAACGAGACAACATGTGGACGAAATGATGAATGATTTGCAGTTTATTGTGAATAAACTAAGTGAAGTAAAAGAAACAACACCGCAAGTGATGGAGTGGATTGGAGAGCTAATTCGCAAACGCTCCACATAAGGAGCGAGGTGGTGAGAAAGATGGTTATTAGCTTTTCCGTTGTCCGTGAGCTAATGAAACGGTTTGATGAAGATGAAGTTTTTGACTTATCTGCTGAGTTGGCATATTTCTTTTTACTTTCTTTATTTCCATTTTTACTGTTTCTGTTGACGTTTTTATCATATTTGCCGATTCCGCATGAAGATGTGATCGCCTTTTTAAGTCAATATGCCCCAAGCGAAACGGCACATTTGATTGAAACAAACGTGAAACAGTTGATGGAGTCGCAAAGTGGAAAATGGTTGTCCTTTAGCGTTCTTGCGACGGTGTGGGCTGCATCAAATGGCATGTCGGCCATTATTCGCGCTTTAAACCGTGCATACGATGTGAAAGAAACGCGCTCTTTTCTCGTTTCGCGAGGTATTTCGATTTTACTTACATTTGCGATGATTTTTGTCATTATTGTTGCGCTCGTCTTCCCTGTATTCGGTAAAATGATTGGTACATTTCTTTTTTCATCGTTTGGGCTTTCCGATGTGTTTTTGCACGTGTGGGAAACCCTTCGCTGGTTTGTTAGCTTTGTCATTTTATTTTTTGTTTTTTCTGTGTTATACGTTTTTGCCCCTAGTAAATATGTTCGATTCCGTGACGTATGGAGTGGGTCGCTATTTGCGACGGTCGGTTGGATGATCGTCTCGCTTGCTTTTTCTTACTATGTGAACCAATTTGGTAACTATTCCGCCATGTATGGTAGCCTCGGTGGCATTATTGCATTGATGGTTTGGTTTTATTTATCAGGAATGATGATTGTATTAGGCGGAGAGTTGAATGCCATTTTTTGCTGTAAGCGAGAAGGAAAAATGCGCATTCGGTAGTCATTTCCTCACATAAAAAAAGTTGTGCAAACCATATTAAAAGTGAAGGCAGTTATGAAGGGGGCATATACGTGACGAAAAAAACGAAAAAAGACGGCGGAACAAAGCAAAAAGGAAAAAGTCGTCCGAAACATAAAACAAGCAGTAGCGCAAACGGACAAAACGGATACCATTAAAAAGAAGAGGGATGTGTTGCACATCCCTCTTTATTCTGCGATCTCTTCGTAATGATAGTATGTTTGGTTGTAAATATGTTCAATTTCTGCATCTGTCATATAGATGAGTTGCTCTTGATTAAAGCTACGTAATTTTGTAATAAATTCAATCATATTTTTTCTTTCTTCTCTGCTCATTATAATCGCTCTCCCCTCTGTTTTAAAACAGTTTGTTTTGTTTAATTGTATTATATAACAGAGGGTTAAAAAGCGTCAATGTTTTTTTCGTTTTTTTTAGAAAAATATTTTGAAAATTTTGTGAACGGGCGTTGTGCAAATAATAAAAGAAGTAGAAGACAGCTGACGCTAATGAAAAATAGTTGGTCTTGATGTTGTAGTACAACACCGCCAATGGCAGGGCCACATATGCTGCCAACGCTGTATAACATTCCGCACAAAATGTTGCCGACAGGAAGAAGCGATTTTGGCAATAAGTCTGTCATATACGCCATACCCAGTGAAAAAAGCGAACCGACAAACATGCCAGCGATAAAAAAGGTTGTTGTCAGTTGCACAGGTGAAGTGAGCCACTGTGCAATCATAAAACAAATGGCTCCAATGGTTAACGAAACGACAATGATCGTTTTTCGTGAAAAACGATCGCTTAACGTGCCGAGCGGAAGTTGAAAAGCGATCCCGCCAAGCGCAAACGCTGGAAGTATCATGGCGACCGTCTCAATGTTTAGGCCGTGTCGCAACGCATACACAGGAAACATGCTATGAAGTGATGCCTCTAAAAAGCCGTAACCAAACGGCAACAACAATGCGGGCCATGCTTGTTTCCAAGCATGAAAAAAGCGAACTGTTCCGATTTTCTCGGTCTCGCTCGTTTGTGGATACGTATGTGGTAGGAAAAATAATAATATCCATCCACATAAGCTAAGCAATGATGAAACGATAAACGGTAACGCTTCGTGCATGTGAACGAGCGGAACGAGAAGCGGTCCGATCATAAAACCAACGCCAAACGATAAACCATACAACGAAATGTTGCGACCGCGTCGATGAATAGGGGAGGCATATGTAATCCACGTTTGCGAACCGAAATGAAGAATATGATCGCCAATTCCGATTAACAAACGAAGGACAAACCAAAACGATAGCGATGATGACATCGGAAACATCGCTAAAGAAACGATGACGATTGCCCCGCCGATCATAATGAAACGTTTAAAGCCGTAGCGACGAAGCGGACGTTCTAAAAATGGAGAAACGATTAGAACTCCGATATACATCGCTGTCGCATGTATGCCACTAAGCGAGGAATGCACACCGCTCTGCTCAAAAATGACAGAAATAAGCGGCAACAATAGTCCTTGAGAAAGACCTGAAATCATGACAATGCTAACTAAAATGAAAAAGTGACGTTGTCGCATAGTTTCCTCCTGTAACGTGTTCACTATGTTCGATGTTAAAATGTTTGATGAAAAGAAGCAATAAAAAAGAGAGATGAAAACGGAAATGAATTTGTGTAAAATATGGTTGATATTCCACAAATGAAAAAGGGGACGATTCGATGGAACGCATCTTTTTTTTATTGACGGCGACTGGTGTGCCGCTTTCTATTGCAGGAAGTTTGCTTCATTGGCCTGCAACGCCGATGTTTGTCGTTTATTGTGTCACAATTATTGCGCTCGCTAGTTATATGGGACGAGCGACAGAAAGCTTAGCTATCGTAGCTGGGCCACGCATTGGCGGTTTGTTAAATGCGACATTTGGCAATGCAGTAGAATTGATTATATCCATTTTTGCGCTCAAAGCTGGCTTAGTGAGTGTCGTGTTGGCGTCGTTGACGGGTTCCGTGCTTGGCAACTTATTGCTTGTGGCAGGATTATCGTTTTTTGTTGGCGGTCTGAAATATAAACGACAATCATTTAACGTATATGATGCGCGTCATAATTCAGGTTTACTAACATTTGCTATTTTAGTTGCTTTCGTTATCCCAGAAGTATTTTCGATGACGATGAATGAACAAAAGACGCTGTCGTTGAGCGTAGGCATTTCAGTCATTATGATTGCTCTTTACTTAGCAGCGTTATATTTTAAACTCGTTACGCATCGCGGTGTATATCAACATAAAGAAGATGTGGAAGAACATGAAGAGCCTGAATGGTCAAAAGGAAAAGCGATGCTTATTTTAGCGCTTGCTACTGTAGCTGTCGCATATGTATCAGAAAGCTTAGTTCATACGTTTGAAGTCGTTGCTCATTCATTTGGTTGGAGCGAATTGTTTATTGGTGTCATTATTGTCGCGATTGTCGGAAATGCCGCTGAACATGCTTCCGCCATTATTATGGCATATAAAAATAAAATGAACGTCGCTGTTGAAATTGCTGTCGGCTCAACGCTTCAAATCGCGATGTTTGTTGCACCTGTTTTAGTACTTATATCACTTTTGTTTCCAACGAAAATGGCGCTCGTCTTTACACTCCCAGAACTTGTTGCAATGGTGACAGCGGTATTGTTAACAATTGTGCTTTCGAACGATGGAGATACGAACTGGTTTGAAGGAGCGACATTGCTTGGAGCATATATGATTATGGGAATCGGATTTTATTTGCTGTAATCCGTCAGGAATGGCTGACGGATTTTTTTTGTAAAGAGGATAAATTGTTCACTTTTGAAAAAAATAACGATGAACGACGCAAAAAGAAAGGAGTCTGCGCATGAAAAGATGGTTTGCTTTAAGCATCATGTTCGTTTTCTTATGTATGCCAACGATTAGTGAAGCGACGGTCAAACTTCCATCATCGGTCATCGACATTTCAAAAGAAAATACGTATCCAAATCCGACGCAAAACTTACCGTATTTGCAACCAAGCGAACTAGCTAAGCAACTGCTTCAGTCGGCGAATGTTAAAATTGAAAATCCGGAATTAATTCGTCTTTTAAACGAATCGTCGATTTCAAGCACACCGTTTGCGATCGGTTATGAAGCGACGATTTATTTAGGACAGTGGCCGCTAAATTATGAATCGACAGAAACATCGACAAATTGGGAGTATCAAAAAGTGAATACAAACTTTATTGACAATCGGGGCGGAAAAACAGCGGTGCGGCTAACTTATCGGCAAGAGATGCAAAAACAAGTTCGGGGCGGATTAACTGCAAGTATTCCGAATGAAGAAGATGTGAAAAAAATGATGCTTTTAACAGCGATGAAAAAGACAAACTTGCCACTTTCTTTTAGCACGTGGATCGGCATGGGAACAAAAAAAGAACAAGCATATAACGTCCCACCGAAAAAATTAGGATACTTATATGCCTATGCCCCTGCGGTCAATGAAAAAGGGAAAGTGACATACGGGGAAGTATATATCGTCTTAAAAGGAAAGAAAAAAAGCATTGTCGTGAAAAACGTCACATCGCAAGGCATCGGTGCCTGGATTCCGGTACAAGATCGGATCTCATTCGCTTTTGTCGCAAGCGACGTACCACGATGACAAGAGAAGCTTGTCGAGATGTTCGACAAGCTCTTTTATCGCTCAATTTTTGCTTTTCTTGTTGTAAAATCGACATTCGGATAATAACGGTTTTTTACAAGCACGTTTGGGCCTAAACATTTGACGGACGGACAATGGCAGTTTAGCGATTTTGCTAAATCGGATTTCATCCATTTGTCATAAGCAGAAAGAAGCGAGTCGGTTTGAATGTTTCCGAGCGTCGGTTCATCACCGAAATCAGTAACAATAATGTCACCAGTAAAGATGTTGACATTTAGCCTTGAACGTCCATCTGGATCGTTTCTTACCGTTACGTTTTTACTTTCATATAAACGTTTTAACAATGCTAAATCTTCTTTGTTGTCGCTGCATGGATAAAATGGCAATGTACCAAACAACATCCAAACATTTTCATCACGTATATCGAGTAAATGATGAATCGCTTCGCGCAGTTCATCTAACGTTAACGTTTCTAAACTGCTAGCGAAGTCGCTCGAATACATCGGATGCACTTCGTGGCGTTTACAGCCCATTTCATTCACAATTTGACGATGAATCGTCTCCAAATGTGGTCGCGTTCGCTTATTTAGCATTGTTTCTGCCGACACAATTACTCCCATATTCGAAATCGCACGTGCATTTTCAATCATGCGTATAAAATAACGTTCACGCTGTGCGACGGTTGGTTTTTTTTCCATCATCGCAAAGCCACCTTCAACGAAATCATCAATTGTGCCCCAGTTATGCGAAATATGCAAAACGTCTAAATAAGGAATAATTTTTTCGTATCGTTCTAAATCGAGCGTTAAGTTCGAGTTAATTTGTGTGCGTACGCCACGCTCATGCGCGTATTTTAACAGCGGTACGACGTATTGTTCGACAGATTTCAAAGAAAGCATTGGCTCGCCACCTGTAATACTTAGCGAACGCAAATGCGGGATTTCATCGAGGCGGCGAAGAAGAAGTTCAAGCGGCAGCGCCTCAGGATCTTTCGTACGCAACGTATAACCGACCGCACAATGCTCACAACGCATATTACAGAGCGTCGTTGTCGTAAACTCGATATTTGTCAACTGCATGCTTCCGTACTGCTCAACATCCATATATGCTTCCCAAGGATCAAATGTCGGAGTAATTGCTTGACGCAATAATGTTCCCATAATCAAACTCCTTTTATTTAAAATAGACCTAACGATAATTATGCAAACGAAATGGAATGATTGTCAACGATGTTGCGATCGTGTACGATAAAGAAAAAGCGAGGTGACGACGTTGGGCAACGCAGTATCAGATCAAAATCTACAACTATCCTATTTAAAAACGCGCTTAAATATGTTTCTTGAAGTGCTTGAAGCGATTGATCCGGAAACGGCTGAATTAGAAGATATCGACAGGCTTATTCAAATGATCGATGACTTAGAAATGAAATACGAGCGGTTTAAAAAAGATTGGGAAAAAAGTCGCTAAGCGGCTTTTTTTCACATTTGGAAAAGATGTATAATAAAAGTGGAGAATTCAAAAAATTGTTACATATTGAACAAAGGGGAAGGGAATCGTGATGGAAAAGTTTCAAGAAAGTATGTACAAGTTGATCGTTGAAACGTCAACGAAATTGCCGAAAGATGTACGTCGCGCTATCGCTAAGGCGAAGATGCGCGAAAACGCAGGAACGAGAGCTGCGATGTCGCTTGCGACAATTGTGCAAAACATTCAAATGGCAGATGAAAATGTATCGCCGATTTGTCAAGATACAGGGTTGCCGACATTTAAAATTAAAGTGCCTGTAGGAGTTAATCAAATGGAGATGAAAGAGGCAATTCGCCGAGCGATCGCTCAAGCAACGAAAGACGGCAAATTGCGTCCAAATTCGGTTGATTCGTTAACAGGTGAAAATAGCGGTGATAATTTAGGAATCGGACTGCCTGTCATGAAATTCGAGCAATGGGAGAAAGACTATATTGATGTTCGTTTAATTTTAAAAGGCGGTGGCTGTGAAAATAAAAACATTCAATATAGCTTACCGTGTGAATTAGAAGGACTTGGGCGTGCAGGACGTGACTTAGACGGCATTCGCAAATGTATTTTACATGCGGTATATCAAGCGCAAGGACAAGGTTGTAGCGCAGGATTTATTGGCGTTGGTATCGGTGGCGACCGTTCTGCTGGATACGACTTAGCAAAGGAGCAACTATTCCGCTCTGTTGACGATGTGAACCCGAACGAAGATTTGCGCAAATTAGAAGAATATATTATGGAAGCGGCCAATAAACTTGGCATCGGTACGATGGGATTTGGCGGAGAAACGACGCTACTTGGTTGTAAGATCGGCGTTATGCATCGCATCCCAGCAAGCTTTTTCGTTTCCGTCGCATACAACTGTTGGGCGTTTCGTCGTTTGGGTGTAATCATTGATCCGCATACAGGTGACATTCAAGAATGGTTATATCAAGAGGGAGACGACGTCAATTTTCAACAAGAAGAAACCGAAGTTGTAGGAGAAGCGCGCGAAGTTGTACTTGAGGCTCCAATTACAGAAGAACAAATTCGTTCGCTAAAAGTAGGGGATGTTGTTCGCATTAACGGCATGATTTATACAGGTCGCGATGCGATTCATAAACATTTAATGAACCATGATGCCCCAGTTGATTTAAACGGTCAAATCATTTATCACTGTGGACCAGTGATGTTAAAAGATGAAAACGGAAAGTGGCACGTGAAAGCAGCTGGTCCGACGACAAGCATTCGTGAAGAGCCTTACCAAGGGGAAATTATGAAAAAGTTCGGCATTCGCGCGGTCATCGGAAAAGGCGGCATGGGGGCAAAAACATTGGCAGCGTTAAAAGAACATGGCGGCGTGTACTTAAATGCTATCGGCGGTGCAGCCCAATATTATGCGGATTGCATTCAATCTGTTGAAGGTGTCGACTTCTTAGAATTTGGTATTCCAGAAGCGATGTGGCATTTGCGTGTAAAAGACTTTACAGCTGTCGTCACGATGGATTCGCATGGCAACAGCTTGCACGAAGATGTCGAAAAATCATCGCTTGAAAAATTAGCCCAATTTAAAGAACGTGTATTTTAATGGAAATCCGTCTAGTGATGAGCTAGGCGGATTTTTTATGTCCCATTTTGCACAACCTATCATGGAAAGGAATTGGGAGGTGTAAGAAGTGAAAAAAATGGTTATTTTCTTTTTCTTCCTGTTATGTTTGCCGCTTAGTCAAGTAGAGGCAATGTCATGGGGATTTCAGCGAAGTGAAAATCACATTCCCCCTTCTGCGGGAAAACAGTTAGACGAATTACTTGCCAAATACGATGCATTTTATTTAGGCGACCCGACAAAAAAATATATTTATTTAACATTTGATAACGGATACGAAAACGGCTATACCGCACAAATTTTAGACGTACTCAAACAAAAAAAAGTTCCCGCGACGTTTTTTGTGACTGGTCATTATTTACAATCGGCGCCCGATTTAGTAAAACGAATGGTTAAAGAAGGTCATATTGTTGGAAACCACTCATGGCATCATCCCGATTTAACGACAATCAGCGATGAAAAGTTGCGTGAGGAGCTTGAAATGGTCAGAAAAAAAACAGAGCTGTTGACGGGACAAAAGTATATGCGCTATGTGCGTCCACCGCGCGGCGTTTTTGACGAACGGACGCTTGCAGTTGCGCGCGAACTCGGTTATTATCATGTTTTTTGGTCATTAGCGTTCGTCGATTGGCACGTTCACGATCAAAAGGGATGGTCATATGCTTACAATAACGTCATGAAACAAATTCATCCGGGCGCCATTATACTGCTGCATACGGTGTCAAAAGATAATGCCGATGCGCTTGCCAAAATTGTTGACGATTTGCGAAAAGAAGGATATGTTTTTAAAAGCTTAGACGATCTCATGCTGCAAAAAATGAATGTTCCTACTTGGCTTTTTTCCCTTTGACGATGTGCAAAGGGATTTGTTTCGTTATAATAGAAGGAAAAAAGGTAGGAATAGACATGTGGCAACAACGAATTGAAGTAGAAGCTCCATACGATTTTTCACGTGTATTAGAGCGGTTAGCGCAAGACCCGTT
This sequence comes from Anoxybacillus mongoliensis, assembly GCF_014201515.1. GTDB lineage: Bacteria > Bacillota > Bacilli > Bacillales > Anoxybacillaceae > Anoxybacillus > Anoxybacillus mongoliensis. The sequence goes on along the minus strand of NZ_JACHEQ010000007.1, from coordinate 46,446 downwards.
ATCTGTAGTCGATGTCAGCAAACAACAGCTAGTCTTGCCTCTTTATATAAATGAAACCCCAGTTGCTGTTTCTGTTCGCAGTATTGGAACAAAACAAGCACCGGCTTTTCTTGTTGAAGCGCAGTACGAACAATTAAAAGAAGCAATATTATCCCGCCTGTTTCACATATTGCATTGGGATCGCTCCCTTTTGCCGATTCACGAGCATTTTTTGCAAACGGAATTGCGGGAAATTTTCCGTGAACATGAAGGAACGCCACTTGTGTTAGAACCGGATTTATATTTTTGCTTAATCAAATGCATTATTCACCAGCAGTTGCATATGAAAGTGGCGTACAAAATGACTGAGCGGTTTGTGAAAACGTTTGGGCGTGAAATAGATGGAATTTGGTTTTACCCACGCCCTGAACAAATCGCCCGCTTATCGTACGATGAGCTGAAAGCGCTGCAATTTAGCCAAAAAAAGTCGGAATACATTATCGATATTTCGCGGCTCGTTGCTGAAGGAAAATTAGCACTAAACAAGCTAGCGGAGGCAACGGATAAAGAAGTGATGGACACCTTGCTTCCGTTGCGCGGCATCGGACCGTGGACGGTGCAAAACTTCCTGTTGTTTGGGCTCGGTCGTCCGAACTTGTTTCCAAAAGCGGATATTGGCTTACAGCGAGCCGTACAAAAACTGCTTTCATTAGAAACGAAACCTTCAATGGCGCAAATGGAGGCGTTAAGCAAGCGATGGGAGCCGTATTTAAGCTACGCGTCGCTATATTTATGGAGAAGTATTGAATAGGAGAGATCGCCATGTTACAACAAGGACAACAATTTCCACTCACCATTAAACGATTAGGCATTAACGGAGAAGGTGTCGGCTATTTTAAAAAACAAGTCGTATTTGTTCCAGGAGCGCTTCCGGGAGAAGAAGTCGTCGTTCAAGCGATGAATGTGTATCCGACGTATGCCGAAGGAAAAATCGTACGCATTCGAAAACGCTCACCGCACCGCGTTAAACCACTTTGCCCTGTATATGACAAATGTGGCGGTTGCCAACTGCAACATTTGGATTACAATGCGCAATTAGAAGCAAAGCGTGATATCGTCATTCAAGCGCTAGAGCGCCATAGTCGATTCAATGTAGAAGAACTTCATATTCGTCCGACGATTGGCATGGATGACCCGTGGCACTATCGCAACAAAAGTCAATTTCAAGTGGGAGTGAAAAAAGGGCGCGTCATCGCTGGACTTTACAGCATGAACTCGCACGAACTGATTGACATTGACCGCTGTTTCATTCAACATGACGCTACAAACCGTGTCACAACGGTCGTGAAAACAATTTTACAAGATTTGCGCATTCCGATTTATCACGAGCGAAAAAAAACAGGTGTCGTGCGCACGATTGTAGCGCGTGTCGGGTTTTTTACAGGCGATGTGCAACTTGTCATTGTGACAGCGACAAAAGAATTGCCGCGTAAAGAGTTATTTGTAGCTGAAGTGAAGCGCCGCTTGCCAGAAGTGAAATCGATCGCGCAAAACATAAACGGACAAAAAACGTCGCTTATTTTTGGTGATGAAACCATTGTGCTTGCCGGTGAACCGTACATTCAAGAAGTGCTTGGCGACTTATCGTTTGAACTATCCGCCCGCGCTTTTTTCCAACTCAATCCGATTCAAACGATCAAGTTGTATGATGAAGTAAAAAAAGCAGCCGCGCTCACAAAAAACGAACGAGTCGTCGATGCGTATTGCGGCGTCGGCACAATCGGTCTATGGCTTGCTCGTGAGGCGAAAGAAGTGCGCGGCATGGACACGATCCCTGAAGCGATTGACGATGCGCGTCAAAATGCAGAACGCCATGGCTTGACGAACGTCACGTATGCGGTCGGAAAAGCAGAAGTATTGTTGCCGAAATGGGTGAAAGAAGGCTGGAAACCAGACGTTATCGTCGTCGACCCACCGCGAACAGGCTGCGACAACGCCTTGTTAAAAACAATTTTACAAGTGAAACCAAAAACGGTCGTGTACGTCTCCTGTAATCCATCGAGCCTCGCTCGCGACATCGACACACTTGCAAAACAATATCGCGTCGAATACATTCAACCGTTCGATCACTTTCCACATACGGCACATGTGGAAAGTGTGGCGAAGTTGGTGAGGAAGTAGTCGATCTGGACGAGCATAGAAAAAAGGGCAGCTTTTTTGTAGAATGAAAGTATTCACAAAAAATGAAGATAGAGGGGAATGTTAATGAAAAAAACGGTTCGTGTCGTAGGGGCAGTGATATTTGATAATAAAAATTGTGTGTTGTGTGCACTTCGGTCGGATACGATGACACTTCCTAAACTTTGGGAATTTCCGGGTGGAAAAATTGAAGAAGGGGAAAAAGAAGAAGAAACGTTAGTAAGAGAAATTTATGAGGAATTAGGATGTACGATTGAAGTACATGAAAAAATTGAAGAAGTGCATTATGAATATCCTCAAGTCATTGTCCATTTACTCACATATAGAGCGACAATTATTGAGGGAGAACCGAAGGCGAAAGAACATGCTGAATTAAGATGGGTCCCACTCGGAGATTTAAAATCTCTCGAATGGGCACCCGCTGATATTCCGACTGTAGAAGCTTTATTAGCGAATCAAGTCAATATATAAATCTTCCGGCACGGGATGATGTAGACGCCATGTGATGCTCATTGGTTTATCACCGTAGCTCGATACATAATCGACTTCACCGAGATAAGTAAAAGGCAATGTCATTCCGTGCATTTCCTCAAATTTTCGAACAAATAGATGAATATGGATTCCAAGCTCTTTATGACGAATAAAATTTTGTCCGACCGAAGAGTTATGAGACGTTTGATTTTGGCTTTGCCAATGAAAATGTTTTTGATCGAGAAAATAATCTTTGTAATGTAAATGTTCTTCTACTCTTTCTGACTTATTTAAATTAACGAACAGTAAATAATGATTTCTAACTTTACTTACTCCTTCTCGCCACGATCCTTCTTTTACTCCTGCTTCAAATAAGAAAATTAAATCGTTTCGCGTATAGTTTTGATAAAGAGTAAGCTTTTCTCCTTTAACTAAAAACTTTTCAGGACGATACGTTCTCCTAAATTCAATAAGTCCATAGTCGATACGGTCTTTGATGTAATTGAAGAACTGCGTATTCTCTGTTAGAGTAAGAATGTCGCTATTCAAGATGAACTGGTGACCATTTCGTTGTCCAAACGACCATTTTTGTTTTTTATATGTCGATGCGAGGCGGTCCATCGATTGCATAATCATCTTCTCATGTTTTTCTAACTGCACATCTACGGCAAACTTTTTGGCAAGTTGTTTTATGACATCTTCACAAGACACAACTTTTTGTAATAAAGCTAATTGCAAAATAACGAAGTCGTAAGGCCACTTAATCGGAAGTTGATTTTCTAGCCGTTCAACGCACTCACACATCAATGGGTGCTGTAAAATCATTTGGTCAAGCTCGTTTATATCATTCATTTTTTCTTTTGTTTTGACCCATGAACGATACTTATATATGAAAAACGTTAAGCTTGGCGATTGCTCGTAATATAAAAAATCTAATATTTCTGGTGAGCGCCCAAGCTCATTTTTAAATTGTTGATATAGCATTTTTAACATATCTGTCGAGTTCATTTTAATGGAGTCAATGCGATCTAAAATTTCCCTTTGCGTTACTGGGTCTAAATCGACATATGCGCCACCTGGTAGATCGGCAAATTCGTGTGTAATCGCAACACGGAGGGAATCTTTATCGAACGCCTTGTCGTTCAGTTGCCCAGATAGAGCGAGCGGAATCATAAACGATTTTTGATAATTTCCTACAAAGTCCAAAACCGTCACAAACTCTTTTCCTTCTACTTTTCTTAGTCCTCTTCCTAATTGTTGAATAAATACAGTCGATGATTCGGTAGGTCTTAAAAATAATAAAAGATTTAAACTCGGGATATCAATTCCTTCGTTAAAAATGTTAACGGTGAAAATGAGTTCAAGTGGATCGTCCGGATTTTCTAGTCTCTTTATGATCTGTTCACGATATTCCACGCTATGTTCACCAGTTAAATATGTTGTGCAATATCCGCGTTTATTAAATTGTTCGCTCATATATTTTGCATGCTCGATATTTACACAAAAAGCGAGCCCAACGATACGATCGCCGTCATAACCATACGTGCGAATCATTTCAATAATAAAATCTGTTCGTTCGTTTGTTTTTAAAGCTTTCACAAGCAATGCTTCATCAAACATGCCGTTTTTTAATGGAATCTGACTATAGTCTACCGTATGATCTGAAATACCAAAGTAGTGAAATGGTGCAAGCAACTGTGCGTCTAGCGCCTCTCTTAAACGGATTTCATATACAACGTTATGGTCACAAATTGCTAAAACGTCTCTGCCGTCCATTCTTTCCGGTGTTGCTGTTAAGCCGAGCAAAAATTTCGGCTGAAAATAACGGATCACTTTTTGATACGTAGGTGCCTCGGCGTGATGAAATTCATCGATAATGATATAGTCAAATTCGTTTTCCTTAAACTGTTGCAACGTTTCGTCTTTAGAGAGCGATTGAACGGTACTAAATAAATACGGTTTATCGAATTGTTTCACGGTTCCTGTTATTTTACCAAATAGATGGTCATTTCCTATCACATGTTTAAATGTTTCAATTGCCTTATCTAACAATTCTTCACGATGAGCGATAAATAAAAGCTTTTTTGGATCATATGCTTTTACGTCAAAAGCGGCTAAATATGTTTTCCCAGTTCCAGTAGCAGCGATAATGACTCCTTTTGTGTTACCACTTTTTCTTGTGTGTTCAAGGTTTTTTAATGCTTTTTTTTGCATATCATTTGGTGTCACACTTGATGTAACGATATATTCTCCTTTCGACTCAGCAGCTAAAGGTTTGTTTTCTTTTCTTATTGTTTGTTGTTCGTATTTTTGGATAAACGCATGATCAAGAGAAATAGCATCTGTATGATTCCATATTTTCTCGAAAATTTCTTTTGTATGCTCATAAATTGGTAAAAAGCTTGTATCTGGTAGCTTTACATTTAGTTCATGTCCGTTCATGAGGGCTGAGTGTGAAATGTTTGACGAGCCAATGATTACTGTATTTAATCCTGAACGTCGATGGAACATGTACGCTTTCGTATGAAAAGATTGTTGTTGTGTATCAATCATTTTTACTTGTACGTTCGAAAATTGCATGAGTTTTTCAAGCGCTTTTGGTTCTGTAATACCTAGATAAGTCGATGTGATGATGCGTACAGGAATACGTTCTTTTTCAAGCATAAGTAATGGACGAATCAATAATTGCAACCCTGACATACGGATAAAGCTAACCATAAAATCGACAGAGTCAGCTGTCAGCATTTCATATTTTAATGTTTTAAAAAAGTTTTTCATTGTATGTTTGTCGTTATATAGTAAATGCAATCGAGATAGGAAAAAGTCCTCTATAATTGGTATTTCTCGTTGTCCGTATGTGTATGTAATCATGGAGAGCGGCAAAGAAAAAGAATCTTCTTTGTCTGATACTAATGTAGAAATGTGCTGAGTTAGTTGCATAATTTCATCAAAACGGTTCTCTTTTGCCAAACTTTTTAGTTTGTGAGCGAGCTGTTTAGCGGAATGAATAACGAGAACCTCAATGTAGTCTTTCGGTGATAGACGTTGTATAACACTTGTATCAGGATATTGTTTTGTAAGAAGTTGCAGTTCCTCAAAAAAACTTTTGTCCATGAAATAAAACCACCTAACACATTTTTTATAAAATTTTACCATGATATGTGTAGCATTTCCATCGCTGAAATGACATGATTACAGTGGAACATTCTATATCTTCTTTTCATTCTCGTTTTGTCACATGCCTCGGTTTCCATTTTTTATTGTTGAATTGTGCAAACAAAATGAGCCCAATGACATTCACCATGACAATTCACCCACAAAGCACTATGAAAGAAAATAGGATATACTAATACATACAACCATCATTTGAACGTTTTATAAGGGAGGTAGCACGTTGAACGCAAATTGGAATTTTGACAATAGCTATGCTCGTTTGTCTGAGCGGTTTTTTACAAGGCTTCATCCGACGCCTGTTAGTGACCCAAAGCTTGTTGTGCTCAATCGTTCGCTTGCGGAGGAGCTTGGGCTGAATGCAGAGGCGTTGGCGAGTGAAGAAGGGGTGGCGGTGTTTGCTGGAAATCGTGTGCCTGAAGGAGCAGAGCCTTTGGCGCAGGCGTATGCGGGGCATCAGTTCGGGTATTTTAATATGCTTGGCGATGGGCGCGCTATTTTGCTTGGGGAGCACGTGACGCCAAACGGAGAGCGAGTCGATATTCAGCTGAAAGGTTCGGGGCGGACGCCGTATTCGCGCGGTGGGGACGGTCGGGCAGCGCTTGGGCCGATGCTTCGTGAGTATATCATTAGCGAGGCAATGCATGCGCTTCGTATTCCGACGACGCGTAGTTTAGCGGTCGTGACGACAGAGGAAGTTGTGATTCGAGAAACAGAACTTCCGGAAGCGATTTTGACGCGCGTGGCAGCGAGTCATTTGCGTGTCGGGACGTTTCAATATGCGGCTCGTTTTTTATCAAAAGAAGAATTGCAACAATTAGCCGATTATGCGATAAAGCGCCATTACCCGAACGGTGAACATGCATCCAACCGCTATCTTTTTTTACTTGAAGAAGTGATGAAAAAGCAGGCAGCGCTTGTGGCGAAATGGCAATTGGTTGGATTTGTTCATGGGGTAATGAACACCGATAATATGACGATTAGCGGCGAGACAATTGATTACGGACCGTGCGCATTTATGGACGTGTACGATCCGAAGACGGTGTTTAGTTCGATTGATACGCAAGGGCGGTATGCATACGGCAATCAGCCATATATCGCTGGATGGAACATCGCCCGCTTTGCAGAAAGTTTACTACCGCTTTTACATGACGAAGAAGAAAAAGCCATCGAACTTGCGCAAGAAGCGATCGCCCAATTTCCAACGCTGTATGAAACGTATTGGCTACAAGGGATGCGTGCAAAACTTGGGCTTTGTACGGAAGAAGCGGAAGATAAAAAGCTTATTGGGGAGTTACTTCATTTGATGTACACCTATCGCGCCGATTATACGAATACGTTTCGGGCGTTGACATTAGATGAATGGCATTTTTGCGAAAAAGAGCTTTGCGACTGGTATACACGTTGGCAAAAAAGAATCGCCCGTCAAGATATGACAAAAGAAGAAGTGTACGAACGGATGCGTCAAAATAACCCTGCGATTATTCCGCGCAACTACCGCGTGGAAGAAGCGCTTGCGGCGGCGGTCGAGTATGGGGACAATACGGTCATGGAACAGTTACTTTATGTACTTTCCGCTCCTTATGCGTACACGAAAGAGCAAGAAGAATACGCCAAGCCCCCTGCACCGTCTGATCGACCGTATCGGACGTTTTGTGGGACGTAAAAAAGCTCAAGTGGCGCTTGAGCTTTTTTAAAATCCCGCGATATGTTTCGCGTATGCGAGTGGATTGAAAAACGTTCGTTCAATTGTTTCGCGATCATAGGACTTATACATACAATCGTATCCAGGCTTTGCATTACATTCGATAAACCATAGTTTTCCTTGTTTATCGATTGCAAAGTCGATGCCGATTTCACCAAACGTTCCGTATACGCGCTCAATGCTTTTGTAGCACATAAGTAAAAATTCGTCTATTGTTCGTTTCCATGTTTCGATTTGTTCGTCGGTGTAGTGAAAGTATGTTTTGAAGAAATATTCGAAACGGTAAATTTCCGATCCGGTTTGTGAACTAGTAATCGGGGAGCGGTGGCCGCCAACGCGAACGGGATATGATGTAATATCGAGGTTTCCGTTTGGTGTTCGTTGCACGGTAGCGCGCAAGTCGATATTTCTTTCGTTCCATGTGATGACATCAATTGCTTGTTGGACGATAATTTTTTTATGTTGAAAAAAGGCAGCAAGTGCTTCATGAAGTGTATCCCAATTTTCGACACTTGTTTCATATAACTGGCGGTCTTTCACATAGCTATATGTGAAATGTTGTTTATCATGTTTCACAATGCGAACGACACCTCGTCCGTTGCTGCCGTGACAGTCTTTTAAATAAAGGGTGTCGCATAATTCAAACATATGTTGAACGGTTTTTATATCTTTATAAATCATCGCTTTTGGTACATACGGTTGCATGTCTATTATTTTTTGCAGCTTTTTATGTGTGTCCCACTTGTCAAAATAATGTTGTGGGTTGATTTTTTTTATACCTTTGACCGCTTGCAGTTGTTGGCGAATGTAGTCTGATTGCACTATTTGTTTTTGTAAAACGCCACCGCCGCGATCGTATAATACGTCAGGGAGCGGGAATGCCCGCTGTTTCCATGTCTTTTCTTGTTCATGGAAAAATGTTCCGTAAATTTTTTGATGAATGAAGTTGACATCGTAAACGGAGAAAAAGTAGAGAATCGTTTTCGCTTTTTTATTGGCGTGTACGTATTCCACTTGGCGAAATTTCGGTTGTTGTCGTTTTAGTTTTCGAATTTGTCCGTTGCTAATAAACATCGCTACGACAGGTCCGAGATGAATTGTATTGCCTTTGATTTCTATATTCGTTTCCATATCGAGTAGCCCGTCAAACTGTTCAAATACATATGCAGGGAGTTCAACGATATCGGTAAAATCGTTTATTTCACATTTTCCTATAAAAGAAAATGCGCCGACTTTTACATGCGTATGCTCGGAATTCATTAACTTTTCGTGCATATGTTTTGGTATTGTGATATGGCGATGGCTTCCTTGTTTTAAAGTAACAGTCCATTGTTGTTTTTGTGGCATAGCGATATATGTTGCATAGTCGATCGTTGTCGTAAAAGAGCAGGGAGGATACTCTGCGTACAAAGGAAGACCTGGACCGGGGTACTTTTCGGGCTTCGAATTCGCCTCAATAAGCCACATATGTCCTGTCTCATCAATTCCTACATCTAAACCAATTTCAGCAAAATGTCCGAACTTTTTTTCAATCGCTTCGCAAACATGTTCAGCAAACATATGCAATTGTGCAACGGACGGAACGGTATGATACGTTTCACAAAGTGATGGGTAAATCGTTTTGAAATCATATTCGTGATTGTCGATCAAGGTTGTAATAGATGCATGTTGTTCTGCTAGGTTAATAAGGTCGTAAATCGGTTCCCATCGCCCTTCTCCATTTTTTAACATAAGTATACGAATATCGAATGATCGTTGTTGAAATGTCATAAGCGAAACGCCTTGCTGCACAACAAAAGGTTTATGTTTCGTAAATGATTGTACATCGTCTTTTAACTGTTCGATGTCCATTTGTTCAATCATTAGCTCATCGTTTTTAACAAACATCACTTCGAACATATGTTTTTTTCTCTTAATTGACATGACTTCTCTCGCGCGGCTGCCATAAAATGATTTAACGAATACGTAGTTGTGTTGATCGATCATTGTTAATACGTCTGTAAATGTTTTATATTTGATCGTCTCTGGTAAGTGGTGGCGAACGGTCGGGATGTCGCGTAAACGTTCATACACTTCCCATTTTCCCAAATAATCAAGCTCATTAATAAACTTGATGTTAGGATTGCTGCGCATTACTGTGCGGATATGTTGAACGAGAGGTTTTTGTTCTGGCTGAAATGACGCACCGCGATCGTACATGATATGAGGGAAAGGAAATGATCGTCGTTCGAATTGACCGTTCACGTATACATAGCCGTCAATGATCTGTTTATTCCAATTGATATCAAAGATGCTGAAAAAATAACTTAAACAATGCGAGTGTTCGCTTGCGATTGCGTGATTGTGGATAAACGGTTCGACATAGTCAGTAGAAAAATCAGCAATGTAGTCGGTGTTTAAAAACACTCCGATCACTGGGCCAACGTGCAACGTATCATTTGTTTTCCATATGTGAAGTTTGTATTCTATCGAACAATGAGGAAAAAGCGCATGATGAATAATAAATGCATCGTCATCGGTTGGATGAATATATGCTCGCTCGCTCGTTTGTCCAAATGCGATGTGATACATCGTTGTTGGCTGTAAATTGAGTTGCTCATATATTCGTTTTGATAAATAACAAACATTTGTAGGCACGTACGATTGTTTTTTTAACTTTACAATCATCTTTTTCACTCCTATTTCGTTGTTTTCTTTACAACATATGTTTGTTGCCATTTTATTGTTTAGGCAAGTCATTTGTTGAAACAAAAAGAGATATGAGTCATACGATGAAAGTAAGTGCGAGAAAAGGAGGGGAAAGCGATGGGCTTTCCAAATGTCCCACATATTAAACCGGAAATTCATGTTGATCGAGATGATGCGTTTGATTTATTACTTATGTCAATCGCTTTAGAAGAGCTAAGTTTAGCCCACATTTTAAATGCAGAAGGAGAGAAAATTCAATTTGCTCTGGAGGCATTACAACGGCGAAAAATGAAGGAACATGTCATCGATGATTTATTAAAAGTGAACCGTAGTGTGAATAGTGTATTACGAAATGTGATTAAAGAAGAAATGTTGTTGCAGTTTAAGCAAGAAAATGTGTTAGACGTCATGGGATATGAAGAGGAGGATGACGATGAAGGATGATATGTATAAACCAAAGTATATAACAAACATCGACCGTCTTTCTCAACTTTCGGAAGGTGAAAAGGAGGCACTAAAAAAAGTTGCTCAAACGTACGTGTTTCGGATAAATGACTATTATTTAAGTTTAATTGACTGGTCCGATCCGCATGATCCGATTCGTCGTATTGTTATACCGATGGCAGAAGAATTAGATGAATATGGAACATGGGATGCTTCAGATGAGAAAAGTAACTATGTTGTACCGGGTTGTCAACATAAATACGCAACAACAGCGTTATTGCTCGTTTCCGAAGTATGTGGAGCGTATTGTCGTTACTGTTTTCGGAAACGGTTATTTCGCGATGATGTGAAGGAGGCGTTACTCGATGTTCGTGAAGGTATAGATTATATTGAAAAAACGCCGCAAATTAACAACGTACTTCTTACCGGAGGGGACCCACTTGCGCTTTCTACGAGAAAACTTACCACTATTATTGAATCTCTCCGAAACATCGAACACATCCAAATTATTCGTATCGGCACGAAGATGCCTCTATTTCATCCGATGCGAATTTATGAAGATGAAGAACTGCTACGTACGATCCGAAAATTTTCAACTATTAACAAACGCATATATGTGATGGCGCATGTCGACCATCCACGGGAATTAACAAAAGAGGCGAAAAAGGCATTTGAAGCATTGCATGATGCTGGAGCGATCATTGTGAATCAAACCCCTGTTTTAAAAGGAATTAACGATGATCCTGATGTGTTGGCGCATCTTTTAGATGAACTGTCATGGATGGGGGTCACACCGTATTACTTTTTTGTTAATCGTCCTGTGGCAGGAAATAAATCGTTTGTGCTTCCATTACATGAGGTGTATCGCATTGTTGAAGAAGCAAAGGCAAAAACATCAGGACTAGGAAAACGAGTAAAACTGGTCATGAGCCATGCTTCAGGAAAAATTGAAATATTGGCGATTGAGAATAAAAAGGCATATTTAAAATACCATCAAAGTCGATATGGACATCATGGAAAGTTTTTTGTTCTTGATTGTCCAGATGATGCCACATGGTTTGATGATTTGCCAGGAAGCGATCAGTATGTTAAGTAAAAAAACCGTCCCTTTTCTTATGGAAAGGGCGGTTGATACGTTGTAATATTATTAAGAAAGGAGAGGGGAGAAATATTGTTTCCATTTTTGTACGATAACTTATACATAAACGTAAAGCTCCCGAAAGGAACCGTTGTTTTTCGGGAGGGGGATATGTGTGAACATGTAGCATTCATCGTTTCTGGCGTCATCCGAGTAGCAAAAATTGGAGAAAACGGAAAAGAAGTCAATTTATATCGTGTTTGTCGAGGGGAGTCGTGCGTGTTGACCATTTCAAGCGTATTGTCGCATTCGCCTTTTCCAGCGACTGCAATTGTGGAAGAAGATGCGGAAGCGATAATTGTTCCAAAGGATACGTTTACGACGATGATGGCAACAAACACACAGCTACAAACGTTTGTTTATGATATGATGATGAATCGGTTTATGGCGATGATGCAAATGATTGAGCATATTGTATTTGAAAAAATGGATAAGCGTCTCATTGAATTTTTGCTTGACAGATGCAAGATAAATAAAACAAATATGATCGAGATGACGCATGAACATATTGCGATCGAGCTTGGAACAGCGCGTGAAGTTGTCAGCCGCATTTTAAAACAGCTCGAGCGAGAAGGATACGTTCAACTCGCGCGTGGGAAAATAAAAATTGTGGACAAAGAGAGACTATGTGACAAATTTGCGACAATGTGATTTTATCACGGAGCGATTCGCTTTTTTCCTCTATGATAAAGATAGAAAGGTGAGGGGAGGAAAAGAAAATGAAAGCCAATGTTGGTTCAGTTGATCGCATGATTCGTTTCATATTAGGTGTTGCGTTATTAGGATTATTTTTCCTCGAAGGAAATATCAAATATGTTGGCATTTTAGGAGTTGTTCTGATTGCTACGGCATTTATAAGATTTTGCCCGCTTTATGTACCATTTCGAATCAACACAACGAAAAAATAGCCTAGGCAAATGCTTGGGCTATTTTTTTCTGTTTGTTATAATGAATTGTGCATGAAGTGGAATGGAGGGAAAAAATGAAGAAATTAGCATGGATAGTTATTTCGCTTATGTTCATTTTTAGTGGCTGTACGTCACCACAAGATGCACCAAAAAACGAAAAAGAACCGCCTAAGCAAATCGAGGTCGTATTTCAAACAAACCCTAAAGTGATTTATGTTAATGAGCCGACGACGCTTCAAGTTGTCGTTACAGATGGAGAAAAACCGATTGAACATGCGAGTGATGTCCAATTTGAAATTAGACGAAAAGGGGAAGAACATGACGAGATGATCACTGCGCGACACAAAGGAAACGGTTTATATGTTGCTGAGAAAACGTTTGCGGCTGATGGAGTGTATGTTGTTACATATCATGTGACGGCGAATAATTCGCATCGTATGGAAAAAAATGAAGTTCGTGTAGAGCAAAAGCAAGGAGCAACAACCCAAGCACGAAAGCAATCCAATCATTCGCATACACACGAACATCGTGTGTATATGACATTTTCGCCAAAAGAAGCAAAACAAAATGAACGTACGACGTTTCAGGTGCAAATGGTATACGATGAAAAACCGTTAACGGAAGGGCAAGTAACGATGGAATATTGGAAGGGAGAAGATAAGAAACATACATATGTTACAATGAATGAACAAGGAAATGGAACGTATGTTGCTGAAGTTTCATTCGCATCTTCAGGAATTTATCAGTTTCGCGTGCATGTCATTAAGGAAGACCTTCATGACCATCAAGTATTTTCTGTTGAAATCAAATAAGAAGGCGCTCATAGACGCCTTCTTTTTAATCTACTTTTAACACGACGCGGCCGTTAATTTGCCCTTTTAACATACGATCGAATACGTCGTTAATGTTTTCAAGTGGTTGCACTTCGACAATTGTTTTTACTTTTCCTTCTGCCGCAAATTGAAGTGCCTCTTGTAAATCTTTGCGCGTACCAACGATGGAACCAATAATTCTTACTCCATTTAACACAGTATCAAAAATTGGAATAGGCATTTCTTCAGGTGGCAATCCGACAAGTACGCAAGCGCCACCACGACGAATAGCTTTGTAGGCCGATTCAAACGCTGCTTTTGATACAGCTGTCACGACAGCCGCATGCACACCGCCAATTTTCTCTTTCATCCATTGCGCTGCATCTTCAAGTTTTGGATTAACGAAAAGATCAGCACCAAGCTGTTTAGCTAATTCAAGTTTTTCATCGCCTAAATCGACAGCGACGACGTTTAATCCCATTGCTTTTGCATATTGAACAGCGACGTGTCCAAGCCCGCCGATACCGTAAATCGCTACCCATTCACCTGGTTTTGCGCCTGTTACTTTGAGCGCTTTATATGTTGTTACACCAGCGCAAAAGATTGGAGCGGCTTCTTCAAACGATAAGTTATCAGGAATTTTTACGACATAATCGGCTGCAGCACGGCAATATTCAGCATAACCACCATCAACGGAATAGCCAGCGTTTTGTTGACGTTCGCATAATGTTTCTTGTCCGCTTAAGCAATAGTCACAATGACCGCACGCCGAATAAAGCCAAGGGATACCTACGCGATCTCCAACTTTTAAATGTGTTACCCCAGGACCTACTTCTTCAATTACACCGACACCTTCATGTCCAGGAATGAGGGGCAGTTTAGGTTTCACAGGCCAGTCGCCATGCGCGGCATGCAAGTCTGTATGACATACTCCACACGCTTTGATGCGTACTAACACTTCGCCATATGAAATCGTTGGTTTTTCCACTTCTTTAATTTGTAGCGGTTCTTTAAATTGCTCTACAACTGCAGCTTTCATGACGAGTCCTCCTTAAAACAAAAAGGGATTTTTTGGTCTATGCAAATTTAATGTAACATGTGCTATTTTTGTGAAAAATAGCACAAAATGATTGTTCAAAAAAATGTAAAAAAATTTTGGATAAAAAGGTAAATTTTTATCTCGTATATTGACGATAGGAAAAATTGCTTTTTTGGTCACAAATACCTGCTTCTTTTTTCATAGTTGTTGTGATAAAATGAAAATGTAAAAAATTGAATAATCGGCAAACTACTCGAAAGGGTAGGGCGCAAAGCTATAGGGGCTACGTCTATGTGTATAGATATGCCAGCCAGTTGCCCTTCTTGTGAAGTATAAGAAGGTTCCATTCTCTAGGATACGTGTCGAACTATAGCTGCCTCTATTTACTTTGTTTGGGCAGCTTTTTTATTTTACTAAGACAGGGGGAAGCATCATGAGTTTAACGGTAAGAAAAAAATTAATTGCGACGTTTCTTTCAGTGTTATTGTTATTTTTTGTCGTAAGTATGCTTACATATAATAGGTTAGAGCAAATTGATGAGCAGTATTCCAATGCGATGAAAGAAGGGTTTGAACGAATAAATATTGTTACAAATATGCAAAATGCGGTGTTGCGCGAACAAATTGCTGTAAGGGGATATTTAATTAACGGAAAACCTGAAAGTTTAAATGCATTTGAACAAGCAGCGAGCGAATTTGTGGATAATCAAGAAAAAATGACATCATTACAGTTAGAGAGCAAAGCAAAGGAAGCGGTTGATCGGTTAGTAAAAGCAGAGCAAGACTATCGTGATATTGCGAAACAGGCAGTGGAGTTCAAAAAGCAAGGTCAAATGGCTGAAATTTCACGCCTCATGAAAGAGCGAGGAAATGCCATTACGTTAGAAGTAACTGAAGCAGGTGAGCAAGCTCGGACCGTTCAACAAAAATATTTACAACAAATGAGCGAAACATTATCTAAACAAGCTAAAGACATGAAATATATGACGCTTATAACAATGGGCATAGCCTTTTTTGTCAGTATTGCCATTGCGTTATATATTAGCGAAAAAATCGCAAGACCAGTGAAACAAATTTCCGATCATGCTGAAAAAATTGCACACGGTGATTTGTCGGTTGATGATATTCATGTGACAAATCAGGATGAAATTGGTGATTTGGCGAAGTCGTTTAATCGAATGGCTCACAATTTAAAACAGCTTATTCAACAAGTAAGCGCAGCGACAGAGCATGTGTCTGCTTCGGCACAAGAACTCATGGCAAGCGCTGAGCAGGCAAGTGCAGCGACAGAAGAGGTAACGACAGCGATTCAAGAAGTAGCTCAAGGAGCAGAAATCCAAGGAAAACATGCAGAAGAAAGCGTGCATGCGATTGGTGAGATGGCGGCAGGCATTGAACGAATGGCTCAAACGGCTACTGTTGTAGCGAACTCTGCGACAGAGACGACGAAACAAGCGGCTGTTGGACAACAATATTTACGAAAAGTCGTTATGCAAATGAATACGATTAACGAATCAACGAATGCAACGAATACCGTCATTAAAGAACTAAACGAAAAATCTACACAAATCGGCAAAATTGTTGACGTCATTGTCGGTATTGCTGAACAAACAAACTTATTGGCGCTTAATGCAGCCATTGAAGCGGCACGTGCTGGAGAGCATGGGAAAGGATTTGCCGTTGTAGCGGATGAGGTGCGTAAATTGGCGGAACAGTCGCGTGAGTCTGCAAATCAAATTGCGCAATTAATTGAAATGATTCAACAAAATACAGGGCATGTCGTCAACATTGTTGAAAAAGGAACAGAAGAAGTGAAACAAGGGACAAAATTGGTAGAAGAAACAGGAACATTTTTTGAGCAAATTTCGCTTTCAATTGAACAGGTAAACGAACAAATTCAAGAACTATCAGCGGTTTCAGAACAAATGTCGGCTGGTGTTCATCAAGTTCATGCTTCTATAGATGAAGTATCATCAATTGCGAAACGATTCGTTGAACGGACAGCTGAAATTTCCGCATCTTCTGAAGAACAGCTAGCATCAAGTGAAGAAGTAACATCCGCAGCTACATCGTTAGCTGAAATGGCAGAAAAACTACGCGATGCGGTTGCAACGTTTAAAGTTTGAAATACGTATTCATGAGAGAAAGGTGTCCTTAGAACTTTCGGGACACCTTCTCTTTATTTTATGATTTTCTTCTTTTGCTTTGGCGAATACCGGCTGCTTCAGCACGCGCTTGTGCCTCTAAGTCTTCATGATCGGCAAATTCGGCAGAAAACTCGACATCGTGACCGTCTGATTTCATCGTTTTTGGTACTTGTGGCATTTTTGATTTGTTTTTATCGCGCGCTTTTTGACCACGTGAACGTCCCATATGTGTCGCCTCCTTTCTTTCGCTACTAGCATGTGATGAATAGCGAAAAAAATGAATGGACAATGTTGTTAATGGCGAGCATGTTTGTCAGTAAATCCACCTGCTTGATCTGCTCGTTTAAAGTCGCGAGCGTATGTCACTTCTTGTGCGCTAGATAGCGTACTTTTCGTTTTCTCACGTTTCTTTTTGTCAGTCATATGTATCCCTCGCTTTTGTAAAATGTCACGTTAACATTATGAACAGAAAAATAAAAAATTATCCAAATAAAAAACCTGTTCGCACAGAACAGGTTATGCTTCCTTTAATTGTTGTTCATCATCGACTTTTTGTTGGCGCATCGCATATAGTGTATAGTTGTCCTTAGAAATTTCATATAAGTTATATATGTCTTCACCTTGATTAATGGCTTCCCATAATGGTTTTCTCGTTTCGTTAGCAAGGGTGACGTAAGGAAGTTTTTCAGCAGCTTTTGTGGAGCGGACGTTGACTTTGCGAATGCGCATGAAGATTGTGTTGATGGAACGTTCGTAAAACAGTTCGTTGAAGAAGGCATCTTTAGCAAGTTGATTGTAGCCTTTTCCGTGATACGGTTTTCCAAGCCATGTACCTAAAAAACCTGCGCCATCTTCAATGTCAAATAAGTTAATCGTTCCAATCGGATTGCCCCACTCGTCTAAAATGGTGCGCGAGATCAGTTCACCGCGTTCTTCAGCTTCAATCGTTTGTTTTGTGATAAACAAAAACTCTTCGTACGAATATGCTTTATGGCGCACGAAAGGGAAGACGTCTGGGTGCACCATAAGCTCGTATAACGCTTGACAATCTTGCAGTTCACGTTTTTTTAACATCGGATCTCCCTCCATTCATTTGCGAGGGCAGTCGACCATAGGGAACGAGCCACCCTCGAAATTTTTTAATTTATGCAAATCAAAAAATTTCGGGGTGGGAATCGAACCCACTAGAACCAGCGCATTGCTGGTGGCGCACCATTTGCCTTCCCTTATTGTCGCATCGATATATAATTTTGAACGTATATATTTCGTATATAGCCTTTTATATCTTACTTGAAACAGTGTAAAAAATAAATAGTTTTTTCATTAATTTTTTTTGTATATTATTTCCCCGTTTATCATGGTAAATATAGGGGTTGCAAGATAGTGAAATGGATGGTAGTTCCAAACAACAATATCAGCATCTTTTCCAATCTCTAAGCTGCCGACACGGTCATCAACTCCTAAATTGCGTGCTGGTAAAATCGTAATGCCTTCGAGCGCCTTTTGTTCATCGAGACCTTCGCGTACAGCAATGGCAGCGCAAATATGCAAATATTGAATTGGCGTGTACGGATGGTCTGTTGTAATGGAGACGTGAACGCCAGCATCAGATAAAATCTTATATGTTTTCCAGTTTTTGTTTTTAAGCTCTACTTTCGATCGACGTGTCAGTGTTGGTCCGACAGAAACTTGTAAGTCTCGTCCTTGTAGTTCTTCTGCAATGAGGTGTCCTTCTGTACAATGTTCGATACGTAAATCAAGTCCAAACTCATCAGCTAAACGAATAGCTGATAAAATGTCATCAGCACGGTGGGCATGGACACGAATCGGAATTTCACGATTTAATGCTTGAATGATTGGAATGGTGCGAAAATCGTGCGGACAATCGCTGTATTTTGCGTTGTAAAACGTTTCACGAAGCATTCCCATAATGCCCATGCGCGTAAGTGACTCTTTATTCCCTTGGCTATGCATGCGTTTTGGATTTTCACCGAGTGCAATTTTTAACCCAGCTGGTTGTTTGATGATCATGTTTGCGACATTTTTTCCGTGTGTTTTAATGACTGCTGTCGTTCCGCCGATGACGTTCGCACTTCCAGGCATAATGTGAACTGTTGTGATGCCGTGTTCGATCGCATCACGAAAACCAGGATCGAGAGGGTATACGCTATCAATGGCACGTACATGCGGAGTCATCGTTTCAATTGTTTCGTTTGCATCGTTACCCGCCCATCCTGTTCCTTCGTCGTATAAACCGAGATGGGTATGGACGTCGATAAACCCAGGAAAGACGTATTTTCCTGAGACATCGATCACTTCTGTTTGCTCATCTGCAAGAAGATTGTAGCCGATTTCTACAATTTTTCCGTTTTCAATACGTACATCTGCTCCTTTCATTGGAGAAGATGTAATTGGATATACCGTACCATATTTGAGCAATATGTTTTTCATGTTAAACTCCTTTATTTCTTTTTTCGAATAGTGTATTCGTCACGATTGTAGTATGTTCGCCAATGCTTGATCAACAGTTGGAAATGAAAAATGATATCCTCTTTGAAGTAATTTTTCTGGGATGACACGCTGTCCTTCTAACACAAGCATGCTCATCTCTCCTAACAATAGTTTGAGAGCGAAGGATGGAACAGGGAGCCAATGTGGGCGATGTAGAACTTTAGCGACTGTTTTTCCGAACTGTTCCATCGTCACAGGGGATGGAGCGGTGACGTTGACCGGGCCAGAGATCGTTTCATGACGAATAGCAAAATCAATTGCCCCAATGACGTCGTCTATATGTACCCATGACATCCATTGTTTCCCGCTTCCAATCGTTCCACCAATAAACCATTTGTAAGGAAAAATGATGCGTGGAAGAGCTCCACCACCTTTCCCTAAAATAATGCCAAAACGCATAAATACAGTGCGCACGCCAAGTGATTCCATGCGTCGCCCAGCTTCTTCCCATCGTTTTACTGTTTGTGCTAAAAAGTCTGTTCCCATTGTGTCATGACGTTCTGTAAATGTTTCGTTAAGCGATGTACCGTAAATACCGATTGCGCTTGCTTGAATGACAACGCTCGGTTTTTTGTTCATTTTGGCGATCAGATCATAAATCGCATTTGTTGCTTGTAATCTACTTTCCATAATTGCGTTCTTTCTTGTTTCATTCCAACGTCCGCTATTAATCGATTCACCAGCTAAATTTACGACCACATCAATAGAAGGCAGTTGTTCATGTGGTTTAGCGTCCTCCGCTAGCCATTGTACATAATGAATATACGGATCGTTCTCCCGTTTTTGTGCATTTCGCGTTAATATATACGTATGATACCCGTTTTGTGAAAAATATGTCGTCAACGCCTTGCCGACGAATCCAGTACCCCCAGCAATCAAAATATTCATTATTTTCCCTCCTTTCCTTTATTATGCGTTGTTTAAAGGAAAAAAGAAAGAAAAGGTGTGTTCTAATGATGTGGGTTGAAAAAATTGAAGTAGATCGAAAAAATGCCGAACGTTTTTACGTTCATTTTGTCGAAGAAGATGGCAGTAAACAAGTGGTTTCTGTCGATCAAGATATACTAATTGAATATCGAATAAAAAAGGGAATGGCAGTAACCGCGGAGCAATGGGCAGAGATGATGAAAAAAGATGACGAAAAACAAGCGTATAAGTTGGCACTTCGTTTTTTAGCTTATCGCATGCGCTCGAAAAGAGAAGTGGCTGATTATTTAGCAAAAAAAGACATAGATGCCCGAACGATTGAACGAGTGATTGTAAAACTACAACATGAGCGATATATAGACGATGAGCAATTTGCACATGCATACGTACAAACACAAATGAATACAACGATGAAAGGACCTTATGTGATTTGTAGAGAGCTAATGGATAAAGGAATAAGTGACGATGTGATCGCAAAGGCGATGGAACGTTATACAGAAGATATGCAACGAGACAAAGCGATCAAATGGATTGAAAAAATAAATAAGCAATCAAAAAAACGGTCGTATCAAGAACAAAAAATATATATTGCTCAACTGTTGCATATGAAAGGCTTTTCTCCGCATATTGTTGAAGTGGCAAAACAACATGTAACTGAAAACGATGAAGCGGAATGGGAAGCGCTCATGTATCACGGGGAAAAGGCACATCGTCGCTACGCAAAATATGATTGTTATACGTACGAACAAAAAATGAAACAAGCATTGTACCGAAAAGGTTTTTCACTTTCGTTAATTGAAAAATTTTTAGAAAAGAAAAAGGAGGGCTAATTCCTCCTACTCCACAATGATTTCTGCTTGTCGTTTATATTCGTTTATGATTGTTTCGGCTACTTGTTTTGGTGAGCGAAGGCGGGAACGGTCTTGAATATGATCGGAATCGTCCCAAAACGGCGTATTCATACCGCCCATATATACAGCGGTAACAGCAACGTTTGTTTCCGCCAGCTCTTTCAAAAGACTTTCGCTAAAACCGCGCACAGCAAATTTACTTGCGACATATACACTTTCGTTTATTTTACCACGCAAACCGGCTGTTGAAATAATGTTCATGATGTTGGCTTTAGGTAACGTTTTAAAATATGGGAGAAACGCTTTTGTCATATATATTGTACCTTTGACGTTAATATCAATCATTTCGTGAATATGTTGCTCCGTCATGTGTTCCAGTGGACCGAAATGGCCGATGCCTGCATTGTTAATAAGCATCGTAATGTTGTATGTATGACAAAGTGCTTCAGCTGTTTCGTGCACTTGTTCATAATTTGTAATATCAAGTGGGAAAGCAACGGCTTTTCCTCCAAATGATTCAATTTGTTTTTGAACAGATTGCAATGGTTCTTTTCTTCTCCCGACTAAAATGATTTCGTACCCCTTTTGTGCATATAAAAGCGCAAGTTCTTTTCCGAGCCCTGCCCCAGCCCCTGTGATAACGATACTTTCCATGATTTTCATCCTTCCGTATGTGATATATTTACAAAAACAAGGAAAACGTATACATAAACAGTTGTCAAGAAGTAGTCAAATGTCATTGTGAATACGTGCACAAATATGTAGTATAATGTCTTATGTCATTATATTACAACAAAGAAAGGGGAACAATATGAGCTTTTTACAAGTAATCACAGCTTCTACACCGGTATTAGCTGTCTTTCTTTTTCTTGTTTTACTGCGTCTTCCAGCGGCAAAAGCGATGCCGATTAGTTTTTTAATTACTGTTGTGTTATCGTTGTTTGTTTGGAAAATGCCCGGCATTCAAGTGGCAGCTGCAACCATTGAAGGTGTC
Source organism: Anoxybacillus mongoliensis (assembly GCF_014201515.1). Lineage (GTDB taxonomy): Bacteria > Bacillota > Bacilli > Bacillales > Anoxybacillaceae > Anoxybacillus > Anoxybacillus mongoliensis. Next base: position 24,463 of record NZ_JACHEQ010000007.1, on the reverse strand, counting down.
ATTGTAGCCATTTCAATTTTATGGATTATTTTTGGTGCTATTTTATTGTTAAATACGTTAACGAAAAGTGGGGCAATGGACGCGATCCGAAGTGGATTTTTAGGTATTACGCGTGACCGTCGCGTACAAGTTATCATTATTGCATGGTTGTTTGGTGCTTTCATCGAAGGTGCAGCAGGGTTTGGAACGCCTGCAGCTATCGGTGCTCCGCTTCTTGTTGCTTTAGGATTTCCACCACTTGCGGCGGTTGTTGTTGCCCTCGTTGCAGATAGTAGTCCTGTTTCGTTCGGAGCCGTCGGCACACCGATTATTGTCGGGGTTGATCAAGGACTTCGGGAAGGAAACTCTGTTGCCGAACGAGTGCAACATGTCATCGGAACAGCGGATTTATCATCATTTCTTCAAACATTAGCTAAACAAGCGGTGTCGTTTGATATTATTATCGGTACGTTTATCCCGCTTATTTTAGTGCTTATTTTAACGCGCTTTTTTGGTGAAAATCGTTCGTGGAAAGAAGGATTAGAAATTTGGAAATTTGCGTTATTTGCAGGGCTTAGTTTTACCGTTCCTGCGTTTCTCGTTGCTTCTTTTCTCGGACCAGAGTTCCCATCGATGATCGGGGGATTAATCGGTTTAGCGATCGTCGTTCCAGCGGCGAAAAAAGGATTTTTATTACCGAAAGAGCCATGGGATTTTAAGAAAACAGATGCGCATGAACAAGTAACGAATGTTCAAAAAAGTAACATGCCACTTTTACTTGCATGGATGCCGTATATTTTAGTTGCGCTTATCTTAGTGTTGACTCGCCTTCAAAACTTACCGTTAAAAGCATGGCTTCGTTCGGTAAAACTACAGTTTAACAACATTTTAGGGACGAACATTAGCACATCGATTGAACCGTTATATTTACCGGGAACGATTTTTCTTGTTGTCATTTTCATTACAGTGTTTATGCATAAAATGAAGCGCGAAGATGTTGTGACAACAATAAAAGAATCAGCATATACGCTCATCGGTAGCGCCATTGCGCTCGGAACGGCGGTGCCGATGGTTCGAATTTTCATTAACTCCGGTATAAATGACGCAGGGCTGGCAAGTATGCCGATTGAGCTAGCGTCGATGGTCGCAGGGGCGGTTGGTGCGGCTTGGCCGTTAGTTGCTCCTTTGATCGGTTCGCTCGGTTCATTTATTTCAGGTAGTGCAACGTTTAGTAACATGATGTTTTCTTTATTTCAATTTAGCATTGCTGATCAAATTCAAGTGCCTCATCATATCGTTATTGCTGGACAAATGTTAGGGGCGAATGCGGGGAATATGGTTTGTGTACTAAACGTTGTTGCTGCCGCTTCCGTCGTCGGTTTAGCTGGAAAAGAAGGGACAATCATTCGCATGACGCTCATTCCGATGCTTTATTACGTATTGATGACTGGAATATTTAGCCTTATTTTGATCTATGTATTTTAGCTTCACTTTATGATACGATGAACATGAAGCTGTCATAAAGTGGAGTGGGGAAAATGGATCAAAAAAGATATAGTGAAATGAGTGAATGGGAATTAAAACAAGAGATCGCCACATTAACGGAGAAAGCACGAAAAGCGGAACAAATGGGAATGGTGAACGAATACGCAGTATATGAACGGAAAATTGCGATGGCGAAAGCGTATTTGTTAAATCCGAATGATTTTCAACCAGGGGAATTTTATGAAATTGAAGGGGATCCACAGTCGTTATTTAAACTTCAATATATGAACGGCGTTTTCGCATGGGGCTATCGTTTAAACGATCCAAACACCGAAGTCGCGCTACCGATTTCGTTGTTAAAGAAAAGAGGTTGACACGCTCGTCAACCTCTTTTCTCATTTTAAATTTTCCGTTTGCTTACTTCAGAATGTAAAATCATTAAACTTTGCGATTGTTGTGTTTCGCCGTTTACTTGCGCATGGGCGTGTTTCGGGTTTGCCCATGGTTGTGGAAAAGGATCGGAATAACGGTTATCATAAAATTTTTTACGCCAATGTTTACCCATTTTATTCCTCCTCGATGTCGCCACGTTGACTTGATGCGTGCATTCGTTCTTGAGGGTGCGTATTAATCGTGCCGTTTGCACGTTTCGATGCGTATTCCGCTTTTGCGCGTGGCTCGCCTTCTAATTTTTCGTTGTTTTGATTCGGAAAGCCGCGTTCTTTATTGCTCAATGTTAGTCCCCCCAGACGTCCATTTCGTGCTTTCGAAGCACACGTATAGTATTTGTTGAGAGGGATGACTTTACGCCTACTTTAGCTTGGAATAAGTTCTAGTTTTTTGCGCAATTTCTTTTCGCTAAAAATCCATCCCGTATAGGAACTAACAATGTTTAAATCACGGTCAAGTTGCACAACTGCAACGAACGGATAATAATCTTTACTTCGGTAACGCAAGTCGATGAAACGCACTTCATAGTGATCGTCATATTCATGAATTTCCCAACGATATACAGGCGAAAATGACAAAAAGGCAGCTAAATTTTCATCTTGTTTTGCTTTTTCAATAACTGGGATATTTGGGATCGGACATTTTTCAAAAATGTCAAGTATATCAATTGCCCCGCTTTGTGCCCGCGCAACGTAAAAATGAGTTGATGTCGTCACAGCTAAATGCCACTCATTCCATTTTATTGTCGGTACGGTAATGATTTGTTCGACATCCGAGAACATTTGTTTTAATTTTTGTTTTATCGCTTGTTGTTGACGATAGCGAATGATATAGTAACCAATGAGCACGATATATACGGAAAGAAACGTGTATCCTGCATGGTATCCGCTCAACCATAATACAACACCAGCGACATGGATAATAAAAATAAATGGATCGAATGTGTTAATGATACCAAGGGCGACCCATTTTCTCGAAAAAGGGCGTAACGCTTGCGTGCCATAAGAATTAAAAATGTCAACAAATACATGTAAACTAACGGCAATCCATGTCCAAAGTGCGACGTGGAAAAAAGACGTGTCATACACATAAAAAAGAACAACGCTAATGAGCAACGTCCAAACAAATAAGGCAGGGATAGAGTGAGTGATGCCACGATGGTTGCGAATATATTTGGCGTTATTTTTTAATTTTAAAACAGTGTCCATATCAGGTGCTTGCGAGCCTAGAAGCGTGCCGATGAGTACAGCGTGAGCAAGCGTCGGATCATGAGCGATTGTTGGATCTAGCGTAGCTAATCCACCTAATGCAAACCCCATCAAAACGTGTGTACCAGTATCCAAATAAAAGGCCTCCTTTTTTCCGATTGAACTTACTTTTAGTTTACCACCTTGGAGGAATGAACGTGAGAGAAAATTTACAACAAATATTGGCACATTTTCATATTGAGTTATTTCAGCACGATTTAATTCAGTGGTTTCAAGCAGAGAAACGTGATTTGCCGTGGCGTAAAGAAAAAGATCCATACAAAATATGGGTATCAGAAGTCATGTTGCAACAAACGCGTGTTGATACGGTCATCCCTTACTTTTATCAGTTTATCGAAAAATTTCCGACTTTAGACGCGTTAGCTGACGCAGAGGAAGAGGAAGTGCTAAAGGTGTGGGAAGGGCTCGGATATTACTCCCGTATTCGCCATTTACATGCAGCAGTAAAAGAAGTAAAAGAAAAGTACGATGGACGTGTGCCGGCATGTAAAGAACAATTTTCTTCATTGAAGGGCGTCGGACCATATACAACCGGAGCGGTATTAAGCATTGCTTACGATATTCCTGAGCCTGCGGTAGATGGAAATGTGATGCGGGTATTGTCGCGTATTTTTTATATTACAGACGACATTACGAAAGCGAGTACAAGAAAAAAGTTTGAACAAATTGTATCCCATATTATTGCACATGGCAATCCGTCTGACTTTAATCAAGCGTTAATGGAACTTGGCGCACTTATTTGTACGCCGAAAAATCCAAGTTGTTTATTATGTCCCGTTCAACGCCACTGCCGCGCGTTTGCAGAAGGGGTAGAAAAACAGCTACCGATAAAAAAGAAAGCGAAAGCTCCAAAGCACGTGGCCTTTCGTGCTGTCGTACTTGTTAACGAAGAAGGGCGTATACTAATTGAAAAGCGACCAAGTAGCGGATTGCTTGCGAATCTCTGGCAATTTCCAAATGACGAACATGCTCCGACACTAAATGAACAGGAATTTATAAAAGAAATAAGTGAACGATATCATGTTTTCATTCGCTCGATGGAACGAATCGATACATTTGAGCATGTATTTTCTCATATCGTTTGGCATATTGAAGCATATAAAGCAAGGGCACTTCAATTGCAAATCGATGAGAAAACGACCAGATGGGTAACAGCTGATGAACTAAAACAATATGCTTTTCCAGTCATATATCAAAAAATATGGCAAGCGTATGAGTAAAGGCGTTTGCCTTTACTCATAAAATACGCGTGTTCCATTTGTATATGTTGCTTCGCTTCGTTGGAAACCGCCTCTTGCTTCAATTTCTTCAATAATTTCACGATGCATTGTTTGTCCTTCTGCATTTAAATACGGAGTTACTTGTTGAAGGGCATGATGAAAAAACGCTAACTCACTATCTTTCCACTCCTGTTTTGAAATCATTTGCAAAGCTGCTAAATCGCGGCCAATATACATCATTCTCACCTCTTTATGTAGTGTAGGAAACGCAACAAAAATTATTCATACGGATATTTTTTGAACCAATGATACAAAGTAATAAGCGTGGAGGTGAGTATCGTGAAACCAAACAAAACAGTAGCAGGAACAAACATTCAACATATTAAACAACAAAATGCTGGTCAATACGGAACAGAGTTTTCAACTGAAACAGATATTCAACACGTTAAACAACAAAACGCAAAATCAGAAGCAAAGAAAAATCAATAACACGCAAAGGGCATCGGTTTTCGTCCGATGCTCTTTTTCTTCCTCGCTTATTAACGTTATAATAGAAGAAAAAGCGTCGAATGAAAGTAGGGAATACGTATGGATTATCCACAGACAGGGGCGATCATTCAAATTCATAGTTATAAACATGATGGTCATATCCATCGTGCATGGAAAGAAACGGTCGTTTTAAAAGGAAGCGAAGATGAAGTGATCGGTGGCAACGATCGTACACTTGTGACAGAATCAGATGGGAGAACGTGGGTGACGCGTGAGCCAGCCATTTGTTTTTTTTATGCAGAACATTGGTTTAACATTATTGCGATGATTCGTCCAGAAGGTGTGTATTACTATTGCAATATTAGCTCGCCTTACGTTTGGGATGGAGAAGCGTTGAAATATATTGATTATGATTTAGATATTAAAGTATTCCCAAACGGTCAATATGAAATATTAGATCGTGATGAATACGAACGACACCGCAAACAAATGAACTACCCTGAAATTATTGATAAGATTTTAAAAAATAATATTCAAAAATTAATTCAATGGATTAAAGAAAAAAAAGGACCGTTTGCTCCTGAAGTGGTCGAACATTGGTATAAAAAGTTTATTATGTATGGAAAGTGAAAACGATACATATGTTTGTTGAAGACAACGGTTATACGCTTTCAGCCGTTGTTTTTTTATTTTTTGTCAAGAATGATAAAATTTTTTGAATTTTTTATTGTATTTTTTTAATATTCATGTAATAATTTGAAACGTATATAAAAATTATTTTAAAAATATAAATTTTCTGCATATAAAAGGAGGGGCTTCCGTGGGGGATGAGGCAATTTTACGAGTCAAAAATTTAAAAACGTGCTTTTTCACAGACGAAGGGGAAGTTCCTGCGGTTGATGGAGTGGACTTTTACATAAATAAAGGTGAAATTTTAGGTGTTGTTGGCGAATCAGGATGTGGAAAGAGTGTGACATCGCTTTCTATTATGGGATTGTTGCCGAAAGGAATCGGGAAAATTACGAATGGAGAAATATGGTTTAAAGATGAAAATATTGTGCTAGCATCGGAAAAACGAATGAAAGAAATACGTGGAAATGAAATTGCGATGATTTTCCAAGAACCGATGACGTCATTAAACCCGCTTTTTACCATTGGAAATCAAATGATTGAAGCAATTCGCATTCACAAAAAAATAAGTAAGGCAGAAGCTCGGAAGCGAGCGGTTGATATGTTGAAACTTGTTGGTTTACCTCGTGCTGAGGAGATAATTGATGAATATCCACATCAACTATCTGGTGGCATGCGACAGCGTGTCATGATTGCGATGGCGATGGTGTGCAACCCGTCTTTATTAATTGCTGATGAGCCAACGACCGCTTTAGATGTGACGATTCAGGCGCAAATTTTACATTTGATGAAGCAGTTAAACGAACAATTCGGCACAGCGATTATGATGATTACGCACGACTTAGGCGTCGTCGCAGAAATGTGTCATCGTGTCGTTGTGATGTATGCGGGAAAAATTATTGAAGAAGGAGATATTCAAACGATTTTTCGCCGTCCAAAACATCCGTATACAATTGGGCTTATTCGTTCCGTTCCAGATATTCGGGAAAGAAAAGCACGTTTATATTCTATTCCGGGAAGCGTACCTAAACCGGGTTCTATTAAACATGGTTGTCGTTTTGCGGCAAGATGTGAACAAGCATTTGAGCGATGTTTTTCCGAAAATCCTGATTTATACGAAGTAGAACAAGGACATCGTGTGCGTTGCTTTTTGTATGCAAAGGAGGAACATACCATCCATGAACGAACCGTTACTACAAGTTAAAGGGCTGAAAAAATATTTTCCGATTACCGCAGGGTTGTTTAATAAACAAATCGGTCAAGTAAAAGCAGTCGACGATTTATCGTTTTCTGTTTATAAAGGAGAAACGTTAGGCATCGTTGGAGAGAGTGGCTGTGGAAAATCCACAACAGGACGAATGCTGTTGCGGCTCATTGAACCGACGGAAGGATCTATTGTGTTTGAAAATGAAGAAGTGACGAAGCTATCACCACAACAGTTAAGAAAAGTACGCCGCGATATGCAAATGATTTTTCAAGATCCGTTTGCATCGCTTAATCCGCGTCATACAGTCGAAAGGATTTTAGAAGAGCCGCTCATTGTTCATGGAATTGGTTCAAAAGAAGAGCGACGAAAAAAAGTGCGTGAGATGTTAGAAGTCGTCGGATTAAGTAGCTATCATGCAAAACGTTATCCACACCAATTTAGCGGAGGGCAGCGGCAACGCATCGGCATTGCTCGCGCATTGATGACGAAACCGAAGTTAATTATTGCGGATGAGCCTGTTTCAGCACTTGATGTGTCTATTCAAGCCCAAGTGTTGAACTTACTAGAAGACTTACAAAAAGAGTTTGGTTTGACATATATTTTTATCGCTCATGACCTTGGTGTTGTTCGCCATATTAGCGATCGCGTTGGCGTCATGTATTTAGGGCGAATGGTCGAACTCGCTAACAGCGAGGATGTATACCGCAATCCGAAACATCCATACACCCAAGCATTGCTTGAAGCCGTCCCGATTCCAGATCCGGAATATAAAAAAGAAAAGCAACTGCTTAGTGGAGATTTACCAAGTCCATCGAATCCGCCAACAGGGTGCGCTTTTCATACACGATGTCAAGCATGTATGGATATTTGTAAAACGATAAAGCCAGAATGGAAAGAAGTTGAAAAAGGGCATTACGTCGCTTGCCATCTTTATACATAAGGATGGCTAAGTGATGAAATATATTATTTCACTAAGGGGGAAAAGAAATGAAGAAAAAGTGGTTATTAACCATGCTCACGTTTCTTCTTGTGGCAGCGACTGCGCTTGCAGGTTGCGGCAAGTCGGAACAAACAGGTGGAGAAAAAACAGAAGAAGCTGAAAAGCAAACGACACTCGTCTATGGACGTGGTGGCGACTCTGTTGGGTTAGACCCAGCGACAGTAACAGATGGTGAATCGTTTAAAGTCACGAAAAATATTTTTGACACATTGTTAGATTACAATGATGGCGACACGTCGATTCAACCGGCATTAGCAGAAAAATGGGAAGTTTCTCCAGATGGACTCACCTATACGTTTACGCTTCGCAAAGGCGTGAAGTTCCACGACGGAACAGACTTTAACGCAGAAGCTGTTGTCTTCAACTTTGAACGTTGGGCAAACGGTAATGCGGACACGTTCCCATACTACGGCTCCATGTTTGGTGGATACAAAAATGATGAAGGACATGTCATTAAGGAAGTAAAAGCGTTAGATGAGCATACTGTGCAGTTTGTTTTAAAACGTCCGCAAGCCCCATTCTTAAAAAATCTTGCGATGGTACCGTTTGCGATTGCTAGCCCTGAAGCCATTAAAAAATATGGCGATAAATTTGGTGAAAATCCTGTTGGGACAGGTCCATTCGTCTTCAAAGAGTGGAAGCGCAATGAGCGCATCGTGCTTGAGAAAAATAAAGAGTATTGGTTAGAAGGTCATCCAAAACTAGATAAATTAATTTTCGTATCGATTCCAGATAACTCTGCTCGTTTAAATGCATTGTTAAAAGGCGAGATTGATATTATGGAAGATTTGAATCCTTCTGATTTAGCACAAGTAGAAGGAAATAAAGATTTCCAAGTGTTTAAACGCCCTTCAATGAACGTCGGCTATGTCGGATTAACGGTGACACGTGGTCCGTTAGGCAATAAACTCGTTCGTCAAGCATTGAATCATGCGGTAGATAAACAGGCGATCATTGATGCGTTTTATGCAGGTCAAGCACAACCTGCGAAAAACCCATTACCGCCAAGCATTCCTGGCTATAACGATGCGATTCAAGATTATCCGTATGATTTAGAAAAAGCGAAACAATTGCTTGCAGAAGCGGGTTATCCAAACGGATTTGAAATGGAATTATGGGCGATGCCTGTTCCACGTCCATATATGCCAGATGGACAAAAAGTAGCCGAAGCGTTGCAAGCAAGCTTTGCGAAAATTGGTGTAAAAGCAAAAATCGTCACGTATGAATGGGCAACATACTTAGATAAAGTAGCAAAAGGAGAAGCAGATGCGTTCTTGCTCGGTTGGACAGGTGATAACGGTGACGCTGACAACTTCTTATATGCGCTACTTGATAAAGATAGCATCGGTAGCAACAACTACACGTACTATGCAAACGATGAATTGCACAACATTTTAATCGAAGCGCAAACCGTTAGCGATGAAAACAAACGAAACGAATTGTACAAAAAAGCGCAAGAAATTATTAAAGAAGATGCACCATGGATTCCGCTCGTACACTCAACACCGTTATTAGCAGGTAAAGCAAACATTGAAGGATTTAATCCGCATCCGACAGGAACGGATAAATTTACAAAAGTACAGTTTAAATAATCGTTGTGTTGAGGGAGGGGAGGGAATCCTCTCCCTTTCCATCATGTAAGAAAGGAGTGAAACGTATGTTTTCATATACGATCAAACGCATGTTAACGGTCGTCCCCGTTTTGCTTGGCATGTCGCTCGTTGTGTTTTTTATGATTCGCGCCATTCCAGGAAATCCTGCGCAAGTCATTTTAGGACAAAAGGCGACGAAAGAAGCAGTTGAAGCATTGACGCATAAACTCGGATTAGACCAACCGTGGTACATTCAATATATCAAATATCTTGGCGGATTATTAAAAGGAGATTTAGGGGAATCGCTTCGTACAGGTGTAGCTGTCTCGCAAGAAATTTGGCCATATTTGGCGGCGACATTAGAATTATCGCTTGCGGCAATGTTCATTGCTGTTTTCATTGGTGTAAATGCAGGTATTATTAGTGCATGGTTTCAAAATTCCTGGTTTGATTATGTGGCGATGGTTTTAGCTCTAGTTGGCGTTTCGATGCCTATTTTTTGGTTAGGGTTGATGGAACAATGGATTTTTGCGATTAATCTAGATTGGTTTCCGACATCTGGCCGTGAAGATGTTCGTAATCCAATTGAACCCATTACCCACTTATATGTCATTGATACGTTAATGCAAGGCAATACAGATCAGTTTGTTCAAACATTGCAACATCTAGTGCTGCCGAGTGTGGCTTTAGCAACGATCCCAATGGCGATTATTGCCCGCATGACTCGCTCTAGCATGCTTGAGGTGATGAAATCAGATTACATTCGTACAGCACGTGCGAAAGGATTAAGCATGTTTTGGGTAGTGTACAAGCACTCGTTAAAGAATGCAATTATTCCGGTGTTGACAGTCATCGGTCTGCAAATGGGATTGTTACTTGGCGGTGCGATTTTGACAGAAACGATTTTCAGCTGGCCGGGAATTGGTCGTTATATTTATGAAGCGATCGGCTATCGCGATTATCCAGTCATTCAATCAGGTATTTTAATTGTTGCGATGATTTTTATTTTTATTAACTTAATTGTTGACTTGTTATATGCCGCGATTGATCCGCGCATTAAATACAACTAAAAAGGAGGGAAGCGAATTGGCTGAACTTGCACGAAACGAAGCAAACATCGTACAAGAAGAACAAGCAACATCGCTATGGAAAGAAGGATGGATTCGCTTTCGGAAAAACAAAATGGCTCTCGTTGGAAGTGGCATTGTGCTATTTTTCATTTTGCTTGCTGTTTTTGCTCCGTTTATCGCCCCGTACGATATGAACGATCAACAACTTTCGTTGCGTTTACAAGCGCCGTCGAAAGACCATATATTTGGGACAGACGATTTCGGACGTGATATTTTTTCTCGCGTCGTTTATGGAGCGCGCATTTCGCTATGGGTTGGGTTTTTTTCAGTATTAGGTTCGGTAGTCATCGGTTCTTTACTTGGAATTATTGCAGGGTATTATGGACGTTGGATCGACGCCGTCATTTCGCGCATATTTGACATTATGCTTGCGTTTCCAAGCATTTTATTAGCGATTGGGATTGTCGCTGTTTTAGGACCTTCATTGAAAAATGCACTTATTGCGATTGCGGTCATTAACATTCCAAACTTCGGTCGTCTCATTCGTTCTCGCGTATTAAGCATTAAACAGGAAGAGTATATTACAGCAGCAAAAGCAATCGGGATGAGTGATGCACGCATTTTATTTCATCACATTTTACCAAACAGCATGGCGCCGATTATTGTGCAAGGAACATTAGCAATTGCAACAGCAATCATCGAAGCAGCAGCGCTTGGGTTTCTCGGATTAGGAGCTCAGCCGCCGAACCCTGAGTGGGGGAAAATGCTAGCCGACTCAAAAGCGTATTTAACACAGGCGCCGTGGACAATGATTTTTCCAGGATTAGCTATTATGTTAACGGTGTTAGGATTTAACTTAATGGGTGATGGATTGCGCGATGCATTGGATCCGCGCATGAAAAGTTAAAAAGATGTCCCCGTGTGTTGGGACATCTTTTATTCTTGTTCCGGGGTAGGGACGACATGTTCTTCTTTATGGTAATGGTGAAAGCTCTCGATGAGCGTGTCCAAATGTTCGAGTTGGTGACTATATTCAATAATTGCTCCGATCAATGGAAAAAGTTGATAATTTTCTTGTTGAACACTTTGTTCGGCGTAATGGTTTAGAAACGAGTGAATTAATCCTTTTTTTCCAGAACACGCTTCTGTCGCAAATTGTGACTGTGGATCAGATTTTGCTTTTCCAATGAACTTCAGCAATATTTGATCATGGTAGTTTAATAAACAGTCGAGTTCGTTTTTTATGGCATCTTGAAGTTCCGGAGATGTATGTGCCAGCTCGTTTTCTAAACGATGCAGCAACTTTAACGTCTCTAGGGCGCGATTTGTTGCGACAATCATTTGGCGATACAATACGAGTTTACGCGATTTACTATATTTATGTTTACGAAAATACGTCCGTTCTTCTTTATAAAGTAAATAAAGTTGATCAAGTTTCATCATATTCTCTTTTAATTTTTCAATGTCTTCTTTCAGTGAATGATGCTCAGAGGCATGTCGAACATTCATGCGAATCCATTTCAAAATGTGTTCCGTATATTCAACAATTTTTGTATATAGCTTTTTTTCATATTTTGGTGGAAGAAACACTAAATTCACGACAAACGCTGCAAGTACGCCTAGCATAATGGTCGAGAAGCGAATAAGTGCAAATTCAATAAAATGCTGTTCTGTATATTCCATAATGGCAATAACCGTCACAAGTGCGACAGAAATAGAAGATTCTAAACGAAGACGAAGAAACAACGCAATAACTAAAATGGCAGTCAATCCGATAATAAACGGATCGTGTCCGAAAATAAGTGTAAAAACGATCGCGAAAATTGCACCGATGACGTTAGCTTGTATTTGCTCAATTAAAGATAAATATGAACGGTAAATCGTCGGCTGCATCGCAAATACAGCCGAAATGCCAGCAAATACAGGAGAAGGCAATTGAAGTAATTTCGCTAAAACTAATGCAAACGTAATCGCAATCCCGGTTTTAAAGACGCGGGCTCCAAGTCTCATCGTCGCTCAAATTCCTTTCCTTTTTATCATCTTGTGAGAACAACAAACAAATATACATGTTTTTCGTCAGTATATCAAGAAAAAAGGAAAAAAATTAAAAGAACTGCCCCATTTTATTGTTGAGGCAGTTCTTTTATGTTTATTCCGTTGACACAGACGGATCAGCTTGTTCTTTTTTCGGAATGACTTGGAAAAAGTGTTGCTCTGGTTGTTGCAACAACGGTTGAAGTGTTGCTGCTTCATCGTGCTGTTCATGTTCGATAAGCAAATCAATATATGTGCTAAGTAGTTCTTTGACGTCCGCTTTTCCTTTTTCGTTCAGCGATTGAATCGTGACATTTGCTCCTTTAGCGATTCGACGTTCAAGCGCCGCTTTCGTTAATCCCATTTCTGGTTGATGACGCAAATAAACGACACCACCTGTCATTCCTGCGCAAATCCATGGACCTGGGTCGCCGAGAACGAGCCCGCGTCCGTTTGTCATATATTCAAAGGCAAACCCTTTAATGTTTGCGTTGACACCGATATTACCATGTTCCATTTCAGGAATTGGTTTTGTCACTTGACCACCAATAATCATATCAGCTCCTGACAAGCGAATGCCTGCGCGCGCATCGGCATTTCCTTGCACGACTAATAGTCCTTTTTGCGCTCCGTAGCCAAACCCTTTTCCGACCGATCCGTTGTAAAATCTGCCGTCTTTTCCTTTTGATTTAAAGACGAAGATACCGCCACCAAATGATGTTTTCCCAACGCCATCTTGTGCTCCACCATCGACGTGGATATGAATGCCGGTGACGTTATACGCACCAAGCCCATTGCCAGGTACCGAGCCATCTTTATAACGCAGAGAAATATTCGGAAGTTTTTTATACGATCCATCTAATCGCCCGCGCACGCGATGACATGCAACACGGCTACCGAGCACACGCTGTTCAGCAGTGACAGTTGAAAATTCACGTGAACGGTGCAAGTCTTCAACGTGGTAATCTAAATATTCAGCACCAGCAGCAACAGCGAGTTTTCCTTCTTCCGATGTCGCTGCTACTTCTTTTTGGTACCATTGGCCGATGTCTAACGGTTTTAATAACGTCGTTAAATCGAGGCGATCTCGGCCACGTGTTTGTTCAAGCAGATCGGAGCGACCAACAAGTTGTTGCAAGTTTGTATAACCGAGCGATGCAGTGAGCGCTTTAAGTTCCTCACCGAATGCTGTAAAGAAACGAACTAAGTTTTGTACTGCTTGCTCGAATTGTCTTGGAACGAAGCGACGCAAACCGTGTTCTTTTGCTTGTGCTTCCGATTCAATTTGCGTAGCGATCCCGACATGGCACGTATCTAAATGACAACCGCGACATGTCGTACAACCGATTGCGATCATCGCTAACGTTCCAAAGCCGACACGATTGGCACCGAGTAGCATTACTTTTATAACATCCATCGCGCTCTTTATACCGCCGTCTGCCCAAATCTCTACTTGATGGCGTAATCCTGCTTCTAAGAGGGCATTATGTGCTGCTTTGACGCCAATCTCTACAGGTAAGCCGACGTGTTGAATAGCATGGATGCGTGCTGCTCCCGTGCCACCATCGAAGCCACTTAGTGTAATAATGTCAGCGCCAGCTTTTGCGATGCCGACAGCGATCGTTCCGATATTAGGGACGACAGGTACTTTCACTGCCACTTTTGCTTGATCGTTTGCTGTTTTTAGTTCTGCAATCATTTGGGCTAAATCTTCAATCGAATAAATATCATGGTTGTTTGACGGTGAAATTAAATCAGATCCGATCGTTGCGTTGCGTGCTTCGGCAATTTTCGCTGTTACTTTGGAGCCAGGTAAATGACCGCCTTCACCTGGTTTTGCGCCTTGCCCGATTTTTATTTCAAGTAAATTCGATGAATTAAGCAGTTCAGCGTTGACGCCAAATCGTCCAGAAGCGACTTGTTGGCCGCGAGTGCGCGGATACTTGCCGAGCATATCTTTAATTTCGCCGCCTTCGCCGTTTAAACTGATCATATTGAGCCGGTTAGCTGCTTCGGCATAAGCACGGAACGCAATTTCGTTTTGTGAACCGAATGACATCGAAGCAATGACAAACGGCAAGCTATGTTCACCGACCGAAATGTCGACATGTTCTTTTTTCACTGGCACGTTTGCTTGTTTTAAGTCGGTTAAATGTCGAATAGCCGTCGGTGTTTCAGTTTCAATTTCTGTTAATTTTTCGCGGTATTGATCGTATGAGCCTGTTTGCGCCACTTCGCCAATCGCTTTCCAAATGCGTGGGAATACGTGAAACGTTTTTCGTAACTTTGCTTGTTCAGTTTCAAAATCTTTTGCTCGTGCGAGCGCATCTTGCTTTAATGCCTCGAAATTTTGGGCAAGAGAATCCGAACCAAAAAAGTTGACGATATTTAATACAGATGCAATGTCTTCGTGTAGTCCGATAGACGAAAATAGACGGCTATATCCACGCAACTCATGAATACCGATCGTTGAAATGACTTTTTCAAGCCCTTTATTTAATGCTTGGAATAAATGGATCGCTGGTCGAGTGGACGAATCAGCAACTGTCGCAAACATCAAATATGGGCTAATGACGTTTGCACCAAGTCCATATGCAACGATGAAATCGTGCAATGAACGAATCGCTCCAGAACGAAGAAGGAGCGAACAGTTTCTCCGTAATTGCGCTTTTGTTAATGCTTGATCAATGGCTGATATGACAAGAAGTGGATCGATCCATAAATGACCATTTTGATGCGCTTTTGCATCGTCAATGACAAGCAACGTTTTTCCATTTGCAACAGCTTCGCATGCCTCTTCGCCTAAACGATTAAGAGCCGTTGGAATCGTTTCGTGCTCAACAAACGTTGCGGATATAAAGTATGCTAATTGTTTTTCTTCAAATGCATGAACGAGTTGATCATATGATGGTTGTTGCAACATTTCTGCGCATTCGTTTCCGAGTTTCCCTTCGATTAAGATAGGTGAAAGAAGTTCAACTGTATATGGATGTTCTTCATTTGAAACGATACTTGGGCGTTTTCCAACGACAACACGAGTAGAAAAATGTTCTGTTTCGCGGTCGCGGTCAATGGCTGGGTTTGTAACAACCGCCACGCTTTCTTTTATGAAGTCAGCAATATTTTTTCGTTCAGGATCAATCGCTGCCAGCGGGGCATCGTGACCAAGGGAGCGAATAGGCTCTGCTCCTTTTTCTGCCATTTGTTCGATCAATTGAATATGTTCGCGATCCCAACCGAATGCAGCGTATTGCCCGTTGTGCACTTTTGTAGGTTGAGCAACGAGCACATACGGTTTTAGTGAAGGTGTTTGTAAACGATGACGCATATTCTCGATATTTAAACGATTTCGAATACGACTGTATACTTCTTGTTGATAATCGGCGTATTCATAAATACGAATCGTTCCGTCCGCTTGCCATTTTAAGCCGATTTTCTCTCCAGGTGCGAGCGGTTTTGGTTCTCCTGTATATTCGCACGCTGGAATAATACCTGGTTCAGAAGCAAATACGTAACGGTGTTCTGTTTCAATTTTCCAAAGTGGACGTAATCCAAGTGCGTCGACACTAAACACGGCTTCATCAGCATGACGCGAAATAATGCCTGCCGGTCCTTGGGCAAAATGTCCCCAAGCTTCGCGAATGTAAGTATATAAATCTTGTAAATGGACTGGATAATGTTTAATTTCGTTTACAATCGGTGGGAATAAAAAGTCCATCGCTTCGAATAACGTATAGCCTTCGCGATAAATGAGCGTTTCCATCGTCCGACTTAAGTCTTGTGAATCGCTTCCGCCGTTTGTGAGCGGAACGCCAATCATTGTTGCTTCTTCACGTAGTTTAGCTATTGTGTTAATTTCACCGTTATGGCCGAGGACGCTAAACGGTTGCACACGGAAAAAGTTTGACAGCGTATTCGTTGAATAGCGATTATGACCAAGTGTCATTGTAGATGCGACGAGCGGGCTCGCTAAGTCATGATAGTATTTTTGTAAAATATCTCCAGCGCCCATTACTTTATAAATCGCATGGTGATTGCTTAACGAAGCGACATGAATATGCTCATCTTTTTCTATTTCAATAGTTAATTCAAATAACGTTTTAGATAATGTTCCTTTTTGATTTGGCAAAAGGGCAACTTGCCAAAATACTGGTTCTTCACGTAAAGCAATTGGACCGAGCGCTGAAGAAGAAGTTACGCGATCAGATTCAAACATAAGCGTCAATTGAAATTGCGAAAACAATTGGCGCACACGCGCTTTTTTTTCTTCCACGTTCGTTGTTCGTGTAATAAATATATGACCAACGATAAAATCGTCGCGATCGACGAGTTGAGGATTAAGTTGGGCAGCAGCAAATTTTTCTTTCCAAAGCGCTTTTGGAATGTCAATATGAATGCCGACGCCATCTCCTTCTCCATTGATGAATCCAGCGCGATGATTCATTGTGACGAGGGCGTTAATACACGTTGTAATGTTTTCTCTTGTCGGAATGCGTCGTTTTTCAACCGCAGCGACAATTCCACACGCATCGTGTTCATGTTTATAAAAGTGTTGAAATGAAGTTGGGTTCCATTGTTGTTTCATAGCATGCGGCTTGCAAGCGACTATCGTTCGCTTCTCGCCTTCGCCACCTCCTACACAAAAACTTTTTTAAAAAATAAAATTTTCTAAATTTTATAGTTTATATTAACATGATCACAACAGAAAATCAATTATTTATTCATGTTTTTGGATACGATATTCAGTTTGTGTAACAAAACGTTCACGATATTTGTAAGCGTTTTCATTTAATTTGAGCGTGAAAAACGAGGTGGAATATATGTTCCCACCTCGTTTTTATTGTATATTTATTCATTTTTCAAGGATTTAAATGCACGTTCTACAGCTTTAATTGTATATTCAATATCCTCTTCTGTATGGGCTAATGTAATGAACCATGCTTCATATTTTGAAGGGGCAAGGTTGATGCCTTGATGAAGCATGAGCTTGAAAAACTTAGCGAACATTTCTCCATCTGTTCGTTCGGCTTGCTCATAGTTTTCTACTTTTTCTTTTGTAAAATATACAGTAAGCGCACCTTTTAGGCGGTTAATTGTCACAGGAATATCGTATGTGTTGGCGTGTGTTAAAATGCCCGCCTCTAACATTGCGCCGAGATGATCGAGATGTTCGTACACACCTTCTTGTTGTAGTACTTCTAAACAAGCAATTCCTGCTAAAATGGAGGCTGGATTGCCAGCCATCGTTCCTGCTTGGTAAGCAGGACCTAATGGAGCTACTTGTTCCATAATGTCTTTTCTACCGCCATATGCCCCGATTGGTAATCCCCCACCAATGATTTTTCCGAGTGCAGTTAAGTCTGGTTCGATGCCGAGCAAGTTTTGAGCCCCACCATACATAAAGCGAAAAGCTGTAATGACTTCATCATAAATGACAAGCGCTCCAGCCGCATGAGCGATGTCGTTAATTGCTTGTAAAAAGCCCGGTTTTGGCTCAACGATACCGAAGTTACCGACGATAGGTTCGACAAGAACGGCAGCGACTTCGTTTCCCCAGCGATCCATCGCCTGTTTAAATGCATTGACATCATTAAAAGGAACAGTAATCACTTCTTGTGCAATGCTTTTTGGTACCCCTGCTGAATCAGGCGTGCCTAATGTGGACGGACCAGAGCCAGCAGCGACAAGAACGAGATCGGAATGACCGTGATAGCAACCTGCAAATTTCACAATTTTATCGCGTCCTGTGTATGCGCGTGCGACCCGAATCGTTGTCATGACAGCTTCTGTTCCTGAGTTGACGAAACGCACTTTTTCGAGAGAAGGGATCGCTTCTTTCAACATTTTGGCGAATGTAATTTCATATGGGGTTGGTGTCCCGTATAACACACCGTTTTCAGCTGCATGTTGAATCGCTTTTGTAATGTGTGGATGGGCATGTCCAGTAATAATTGGACCGTAAGCTGCAAGGTAGTCGATATATTTGTTGCCGTCTACATCCCAGAAATATGCCCCTTGTGCTCTTTCCATAACGACAGGTGCACCGCCTCCGACAGCTTTATATGAACGAGAAGGACTATTGACGCCACCGACGATATGCTCAAGCGCTTCTTGATATAATTGTTCAGACTTCGTAAAATTCACGCGAAGCCTCCTCCTTTTATGTAAAATTTCTTTCATGGTGTTTATTTTATCACATTTATTTGAGCACACCATTTGTTGAGTTTCAACATTTTCGTTACACTAGTAAATAGTGATTTCATAAGAGGTGAGGAACATGTATGCTATTGAAGTAGAAAAACTACGAAAAGAATTTAAATCGTACTCTAGTCGCTCTGGTTTAGCTGGGGCGTTTCGTGATTTGTTCACGAGAAACTATAAAATCATTCGAGCTGTCGATGATATTTCATTTACGGTCAAACAAGGAGAAATGGTTGGCTACATCGGGGAAAATGGGGCAGGTAAATCGACGACAATCAAAATGCTAACAGGAATTTTAACACCGACATCTGGACGAGTTGTTGTGAATGGAATGAATCCGCATAAAGAGAGGGAACGTTTCGTGCAGACGATCGGCGTTGTATTTGGCCAGCGATCACAACTATGGTGGGATATTGCAGTACAAGAGTCATTTCGATTGTTAAAAAAAGTATATCGCGTCTCCGACCAGGATTATAACGAACATATGGATCATGTCATTGAAACGTTAGATATCGGTCCTTTACTTGATAAACCTGTGCGCAAACTATCGCTTGGACAGCGTATGCGTTGTGAGTTAGCTGCTGCCCTCATTCATAATCCGCCGCTTTTATTTTTAGATGAACCAACGATCGGTTTAGATGTGCTTGTGAAGCTAAAAATCCGTCAGTTTTTAAAAGAAATTAATGAGAAGTACAACACGACGATTTTATTAACGACACACGATATGACAGATATTGAAGCGCTTTGTGAGCGCGTTATCATGCTTGATGAAGGAAAAATCATTTATGACGGTTCATTGCAACATTTAAAGCAAAATTGGGGAGAAGGAAGACAAATTCACTTTCAATTTCGCGATATGGTTTCAAAAGAAGAGCTTACATCACTTGTTCATGTCACATGGGAACAAGGGGAAGATCGATATAATTGGATTGCGCATGTTCGGACGAATGATATGGCACATGTGATTGGACAAGTTGTTTCTTCCTATGAACTAAAAGATATTCATATTCGTGAAGTTTCGACGGAAGAAATCATTCGCAACATTTATGAAGAAGGGATTCATCATGGGTAAATACATTGAAATGATTCGTATGCGTTTTTTAATGATGTTAGCTTATCGAACGAATTATTATAGCGGCATTTTTATTTATAGCATCAATATTGGAGCATATTATTTTTTATGGTCTGCCATTTATGGAGGGCAGCCGTCTATTCAAGGTATGACGGTAGAACAAATGACGACATATGTGGCAATTGCATGGATGGCAAGGGCGTTTTATTTTAATAACATTGATCGAGAAATAGCGATGGAAATTCGTGAAGGGAAAGTAGCGATTGAACTTATTCGTCCATACAACTATTTAATTATGAAAACGATGCAAGGGCTTGGAGAAGGCATTTTTCGTTTGATTTTCTTTTCACTTCCAGGAATGATTATTGTCACATTCGTTTTTTCGCTTCACTTTACAACGAATGTCCAAACATGGAGTTATTTTGCTCTTTCGACAGTGCTCAGTTTTATTATTAATTCCCAAATCAATTTACTAGCAGGTATGGTGACGTTTTTTACATTAAATGGTGAGGGATTGCTTCGGGCAAAACGATTTATTATTGATTTATTTTCAGGACTCATTTTGCCGATTAGTTTTTATCCACAATGGGCGCAAAGTGCGATGCACTATTTGCCTTTTCAAGCGATTAGCTACATTCCAAGTATGATTTTTACGGAAAGTTTTACAGGGAATGAAGCGATCAAAGGAATGATGTTTCAAGCTGTTTGGTGCGTCGTATTGATCGTTCCGATTTATTTATTATGGAAAGCGGCTAAACGAAAACTCATCATTCAAGGGGGGTGAACACATGTTTTATATGTCTATTTTTCTTCAGTATATGAGTCAATATATAAAAACAAAGTTGCAATATCGTGCCGATTTGTTTGTGGAGTTTTTATCTGATTTAATGTTTCAAGGTGTGAATTTAATTTTTATTCTTGTTGTATTTGGGCATACACAATTTTTAAACGGATGGACGCGCGATGAAATTATTTTTATTTACGGTTTCTTCTTAGTTCCGTTCGCCTTGTTCGCCTCATTTTTTAACATTTGGGATTTTAATGAACGATACATCGTACGAGGAGAGATGGATCGTGTATTAACTCGCCCTGTGCATAGTTTATTTCAAATTGTGCTTGAACGTATGGAGCTCGAGTCGCTTCTTGGCGGAATTACCGGCTTAATTATTATGGGTTATGCTGCATCGCGGTTACATTTAACGTTTCATTGGTATGATGTAATTTTATTTGTTCTTTTTGTGTTAGGAGGCACATTTGTTTATGCGGGCATTTTTATTTCGTTAGCAAGTATTAGTTTTTGGTCGGATGCACGGAGCTCAATTATGCCGATGATGTATAATATAGGAAACTACGGGAGATACCCTGTCGATATTTATAATCGTGTCATTCGCTACATTTTGACATGGGTTTTGCCGTTTGCATTCGTTGGTGTATATCCAGCGGCGTACTTCTTGCGTAAAACGGAATGGTACACGTATTCGTTTTTGACACCAGTAATGGGTGTCGTATGTTTTACTTTATCGTTGCTGTTATGGAACGCGGGTGTGAAACGTTATCGAGGTGCTGGGAATTAAATAAAACATCCCCTCGTATATATGAGGACAGGAGGGGATAGTGTGAAGTATGTATGGATCGGCATTATTATTTTTGTAATAGGTATGAGTTTCTTGTCATTTTGGCAAACGAAACGTTCTGTTATTTCAGTGAAAAATTTTATTGCTATTTTATTTGTTTATTCAACGACAATGATCGGTTTTGCACTTGTTTATACAATTTTGCATATAAATGGACATGTCGTTATGATGGAAAATGGGAAGACTATAGTCGCTTCTAATTTTTTTCAATATGTCGAAACGAGTTTATATTTTAGTGCAGTGACATTGCTTTCCGTTGGCTATGGTGATATTGTTCCGATTGGAATCGGTCGGTGGATTGCGATGGTTGAAGCTTTGCTTGGTTATGCGCTACCTGCTGCTTTTGTTGTTCGAACGGTGATGGATGTAGAAAAAAGATAGGAGGAGAAACATGGAAGCGCCTAATTTTACATTACCAGCGAGTAATGGGGAAAACGTCACATTGTCGCAATTTCGTGGGAAGTATGTTGTATTATATTTTTATCCAAAAGACATGACGCCAGGATGTACGACAGAGGCTTGTCATTTTCGAGACCATTACGAATCATTGACGGATTTAGGGGCTATTGTGATTGGAATTAGCCCTGATTCCATTGAACGACACAAAAAATTTATTGAAAAACATCACTTGCCGTTTTTACTCCTTGCTGATGAAAAACAAGATGTAGCGAAAGCATACGGAGTATGGAAGTTAAAGAAAAACTTCGGGAAAGAGTATATGGGGATTGAGCGTTCAACGTTTTTGATTGATCCAAACGGTCAAATTGTACAAGAGTGGAGAAAAGTGAAAGTAAATGGGCATGTCGAAGAGGTGTTAAACGTTTTAAAACGGGCGGTTGGCTCAAACAAATAATAAAATTGTTGCGTAAGATAGAGTAGAGCACACACCTCCTCAAATATGTATGCGGCGATTGTTCAACGATCGCCCTTTTTTTCTTCCCTAAAAATCCAATTGACAAATGGTTTCATTTTTTTGTACACTATTTATAAAAATTATAAATTAATAATTATAATTTTTATAAATGAAAGTGAGGTGCATGACGGTGACGCACGCACATCAATTAAAAGAAGCGCTTCATACATTGAAAGAAACCGGCGTCCGTATTACACCGCAACGTCATGCGATACTCGAATATTTGATCCAGTCAATGTCCCATCCAACAGCGGATGAAATTTATAAAGCTTTGGAAGGAAAATTTCCAAATATGAGTGTCGCAACTGTGTATAACAATTTGCGTGTGTTTAAAGAAGTCGGTCTTGTTAAAGAATTAACGTATGGTGATGCGTCTAGTCGTTTTGATTTTGTTACGACACATCATTATCACGTCATTTGCGAAGCGTGTGGAAAAATTGTCGATTTTCATTATCCTGGTTTAGATGAAGTAGAAGATTTAGCGGCACATGTGACAGGGTTTAAAGTAAGTCATCATCGGATGGAGATTTATGGAACGTGTCCGGACTGTCAAAAGGGACATCATTAAAAAAGCTGGTAGCATCGATGCTATCAGCTTTTTTTGTTTCTTGTTTTTCGATTATATTTTTCATCAAATTCTTTTCCTTCAAGCGTCGGATCCAGTGTCAGTGGCTCGTTGCAATACATACATACATCGACTCGGCCTAGCATTTTTGTTACTTTGTTGCATGAAGGACAAACGACTTGTACCGTTTTTGTTGACAACATACCAATCCAAAAATAAACAACTGTACTTGCGATAATAAACAACAGCCCTAAAATCATGAATATTGTCATAACGATAGGGGACGTACGAAAAAATATACCGCCATACATGACAAAAAATCCAATGAAAATTAAACTTAGTGCAAACGTACGAATTTTGTTGATCTTGCTCGAATATTTTACACCCACGTTATTCCCTCCTACGCATAACTATATCATAAGTTTTGAATGATAAGCATTAACAAAGCAGGAGTTTTTTTAAAATTGTCGAATACCGTCAAACAATGTTGAAAAGTGGAGGAGTCGGTTATGGAAGATGTGTTGCGTCCAATTTACCAAGAGCGAGCTAGTCAGTCACGCACCCTCGGTATTTTAATGGTTGAAAGAGGGTCGGATTATTCTCCAGAGACGGATTTATTTGATGTTGTTTTATTTGTTATTGTTCGAGAAGGGGAGGAAACGGTTTTTATTAAACATTATACCTTCGGAGAAAAAAGTGCATCATTGTACGTTGTAGACGAACGTCAAGTGAAAGAATGGGTGTTGCTCGGTTCTAATCGAAAAGTAATAAATTGGTTGTTGAATGGGAAAATTTTGTTCGAACGCAATGAGTATATTGAACAATTGCGACAACGTCTATTGCAGTTTCCTGAAGAGGAAAGAAAGGTAAAGATGGGGATAGAGTTCGCTAGATTGGTGCGACGCTACATCGAGGGCAGGAGTTTTTTTGAAAAAGATCAATGGCTTGATGCATACAACCATGTGTTGCATGCCCTCCATCATTTAGCTCGTCTATCCATTATCGAAAATGGCTTTTATCCCGAAGTGACTGTATGGAATCAGGTGAAGCAGATTGAGCCACAAATTTATAAATTATATGCAGAGTTAGTGGGGAGTGAGGAGTCACTTGATAAGCGATTACAATTGTTATTTTTAGCAAGTGATTTTTTTATTCATTCGAAGCTTAAACATGGAGCAAGTCATCTCATGCATGTGCTTGAAAAAAAAGAAACATCATGGTCTATGGCGGAGTTGTTAAGTGAAAAAGAGTTGACAGTATATGGTGTGGATTTAGAAATTTTGCTTGAATTTCTCGTTGAAAAGCATATACTCTCTGTTCAAAACATCGCAACGAAAGGGCAAGGGATTTTTCATAGACATTACATAGTTGAAAAAAATAATAAAGAAAAGTATTGACCTTTAGAAATGTTCGTGATATATTTTTAATCGTCGCTACCGAAGATGTGGCGACGGTTAAAAAATAAAATTTATTATTGACATCGGGATGTTTATGTGATACCATGAAAAGGTCGCTTAAAGACCGACAAAGATGTTCCTTGAAAACTGAACGAAGCGAAAAGCGTAAAAGCTAGAGATATGAACTTTCTATGGAGAGTTTGATCCTGGCTCAGGACGAACGCTGGCGGCGTGCCTAATACATGCAAGTCGAGCGG
>NZ_JACHEQ010000006.1:33169-170853 GCF_014201515.1 Anoxybacillus mongoliensis | reverse complement strand
GGTTGCCCACGTGTTACTCACCCGTCCGCCGCTAACGAATCAAAAGCAAGCTTTTGATTCGTCCGCTCGACTTGCATGTATTAGGCACGCCGCCAGCGTTCGTCCTGAGCCAGGATCAAACTCTCCATAGAAAGTTCATATCTCTAGCTTTTACGCTGCTGTTTTGTTCAGTTTTCAAAGAACATCAAGCACAAGATATATCATACAAGAGCACTTTGTTATTGTCAACACTTTTTTATAAAAAAATGAAATGACATGGACAATCGCCATTGTCATTTCATTTTATAATCTCTTCAATGCACAAATCTTTTTCGTTTTTTAGTGAAATGATTTGGTTTGTATTAATTATCTTAATCATTGGACAGGACGGTGAATCTTGTTCAAAAAAGATAATTTCCCCAACTTGTTCATTCGATAATTTTACTTTTGCTCCTAAAGAAAGGTTCATCAAAAGGGAAGCCAGCGCTTGAACAACAGAAAGATCGAATTTTCCGAAACAATCTTTATGAATTTGTTCAAACACTTTAAAAGGTGATTGCTTATTGCGATAAGGACGCTCAGAAATCATCGCATGATAAACATCTGCGACCGCAACAATTTTACTATAGGGGTGAATTTTTTCTTCTTGAACACTAAGTAAATATCCGCTGCCATCATTTCGCTCATGATGTTGCAAAACAGCGAGCTTTACTCCTTCTTGTAATGCAGTAATTTTTTGAACCATTTTATAACCGTAAACGGTATGTTGGCGCATATCTTTATATTCCATTGGAGTAAGAGCCGTACTTTTGTTAAGTATTTTCGGGTCAACTTTTGACATACCACAATCGCTTAATAGCCCAGCGATGGCGACTTGCATGTAATCCCCTTTTGCATATTGTAATTTTTTCGCTAATACACCTGAAAGAAGACCGACTGTTACTGCATGATGAAATAAGTACTCTGATTTGGTAGAGTAATGATGAAAGAAGAGTAGCTCCTTTTCCGATTCCAATACTTTTTCAAACAAAGGCATAAACATTTTACGCACTTTGCCAATATCGACAGGTAAACCGGCCTGCCATCCTTGAAACATTTGTTTATATTGTTGGACAACTTCTAAATATAAGGTCAATATATCTTTGTTTTCCGTTATTTTTGGCTTCGGTACATCTTCTTGAATGACTTCACTCGGTCGAAATGTACTACCGTCAACAAGAACTGACTGTACACGTACTTGATCAACAAGAAACTTTTGCAATACAGTTAATAGTTTCGCATTTAATACCGTATTTTTTGGAACAATAACGCGATGCGATTTTCCGATAATATCTTCAGCTAAAATGCAACCTTCTTGTAATTGAGCTGTTTTTACTAACAACATGTCTTCTCCCCCCCTTTGTAAAGCATAGAGGGGAAAAACTCCCCTCTATGCTTCTTGCAGTTGTTCTTTTTCTTCTTCCTTTGGCACCTTCGCTACTGTCGCGACATACTCCTGTTCGTTTTCTTCATCTAGACGAATGAGCTTAACACCTTGTGTGTTTCGTCCCATAACGGAAATATCGCTCACTGCCATACGAATCATTACACCGCTTGCGGTCATTAACATTAAGTCTTCTTCACCTGTAACTGTTTTAACAGCAACAACATCGCCGTTTTTTTCAGTAATATTACATGTTTTAATTCCTTTTCCACCACGGCTTTGAATACGATACTCTGAAGCTGGTGTTCGTTTTCCATAACCATTTCGCGTTACAATTAAAATTTCCTCATCACCATCCAAGCTTTCCATACCGACCACTTCGTCGCCTGGACATAATGTAATTGCTTTTACACCTGCAGCTGTGCGTCCCATTGAGCGAACATCTGTCTCAGGAAAACGAATTAACATTCCTTTTTTCGTCCCCACAATCATATGTTTATGACCATCTGTCAGTTTTACGGATATTAATTCATCGCCTTCATGTAAATGAATAGCAATTAAACCATGGTTACGAATGTTAGCAAACGATGATAAAGGGGATCTTTTAGCAATTCCTTGCTTTGTTGTAAAAAATAAAAATGCATCTTCATGGAATTGTTCGATTGCAATCACCGTGTTAATTACTTCATCTTTTTCAATGTTTAATAAGTTAACTATTGGAATACCTTTTGCTGTGCGACTGAACTCTGGAATTTCATATCCTTTTGCTTTATATACTTTTCCTTTATTTGTAAAAAATAAAACGATATCATGTGTCGATGTAATGACTAAATGCTCGACAAAATCGTCCTCATTCGTATTCATACCTTGAATACCACGACCTCCACGTCGTTGGCTCCGGTACGTTGAAACAGGAAGACGTTTTATATATCCCCTATGTGTTAATGTAACAACGATATTTTCACGAGTAATTAAATCTTCATCATCGATTGTTTCTAAACCGCCATTTACTATTTCTGTGCGACGATAGTCATTGAATTTCTCTTTAATTTCAAGCAATTCGTCACGAATGATTTGTAAAACTTTTTGCTCATCAGCTAGAATGGCTTTTAAATGTGCGATGAGCTTCACTAGCTCCCCATACTCTTGTTCAATTTTTTCACGCTCTAGTCCCGTTAAACGTTGTAGACGCATATCTAAAATAGCTTGTGCTTGCTTTTCACTTAACTGAAACTTTGTCATCAATCCTTCTTTCGCTATGTCTACGGTTGCAGATTGACGAATAAGCTCAATGACCTCGTCTAGGTGATCAAGGGCAATGCGTAAACCTTCTAAAATATGTGCGCGAGCTTCTGCTTTGTTTAGCTCAAATTGAGTGCGACGACGAATAACAATTTTTTGATGGTCTAAATAATGTTGTAAACATTGTTTTAAATTTAATACTTTCGGTTGTCCATCAACAAGCGCAAGCATATTGATCCCAAAACTCGTTTGTAAAGCTGTTTGTTTGTACAAATTGTTGAGCACTACATGTGCACTTACATCTCTTCTTACTTCAATGACAATGCGCATACCGCTCCGATCAGATTCATCACGTAAATCTGTAATGCCATCGATTTTCTTTTCACGGACAAGTTCAGCAATTTTTTCAATTAACTTGGCTTTATTGACTTGGTAAGGTAATTCACGGACGATAATCATTTCTTTTCCGTTCTCTTTTTGCTCAATCTCAGCTTTCGCACGTAATGTGATCGAACCACGTCCTGTTTCATACGCTTTTCTTATCCCGCCTCTTCCAATAATTTGCGCACCTGTCGGAAAATCAGGGCCCGGCAAATATTCCATCAATTCAGCAACAGTCATGTCGGGATCTTTCATCAGTTCCAATAAAGCGTCAATGACTTCTCCAAGTTGATGCGGGGGAATATTCGTTGCCATCCCAACCGCAATCCCTGAAGATCCGTTCACAAGTAAATTCGGAAAACGGGCAGGCAAAACAATTGGCTCACGTTCTGAACCATCATAATTATCTTGGTAATCGATCGTGTCTTTGTTAATATCACGCAACAGCTCCATTGAAATTTTCGACATTCTTGCTTCTGTATAACGCATTGCTGCTGCGGCATCACCATCAATTGATCCAAAGTTTCCGTGTCCATCCACAAGCATATATCGGTAGTTAAAATCTTGTGCCATCCGCACCATCGTATCGTATACCGCTGCATCACCATGCGGATGGTACTTACCGATCACTTCACCGACAATACGTGCCGACTTTTTGTAAGGCTTGTCCGCCGTCATTCCTAAATCGTGCATTGCATATAAAATACGACGATGCACTGGCTTTAGTCCGTCACGCACATCAGGGAGCGCACGGGATACAATGACGCTCATCGCATAGTCGAGAAACGATGCACGCATTTCTTGACTAATACTCACTTCCTTTACTCTTTCAGACATACAGCAACGAACCTCCCTTACCTAACAAAATAATAAAACAAGGGGAGGGTGAACAAACACTCTCCGACATGTTTAAATATCTAGATTTTTTACATATTTCGCGTTTTCCTCGATAAACTGCCTACGCGGTTCGACTTTGTCCCCCATTAAAATTTCGAATGTTTCGTCCGCCTCCATGGCATCTTGCAAACTCACTTTTAACAATGTGCGCGTCTCAGGGTTCATCGTCGTCTCCCAAAGTTGCTCTGGATTCATCTCTCCAAGACCTTTGTAACGTTGAATAATTGGTTTTGGTTGTTCAGGTAACCGAGCTAATATTTCTTCAAGTTGTCGATCACTATATGCGTATTCAATTCGTTTTCCTTGCTGAATTTTATATAAAGGTGGCTGAGCGATATAAACATAACCTTGTTCGATTACCTCGCGCATATAGCGATAGAAAAATGTTAATAACAATGTGCGAATGTGAGCACCATCGACATCCGCGTCGGTCATAATAATGATCTTATGATAACGAGCTTTTGTAATATCAAAATCTTCTCCGATTCCCGTACCAAGAGCTGTAATAATTGCACGTACTTCATTATTGGATAAAATTTTATCTAATCTTGATTTCTCAACGTTAATAATTTTTCCACGCAACGGTAAAATAGCTTGGAAATGGCGATCGCGTCCTTGTTTTGCAGAACCGCCCGCTGAATCCCCCTCAACGACATATAGTTCACATATCGCTGGATCTTTCGATGAACAATCAGCTAATTTCCCAGGCAAACTCGATACTTCGAGGGCATTTTTTCTCCTCGTTAATTCCCGAGCTCGCTTCGCTGCTAGACGTGCCCTAGAAGCTAAAATTCCTTTTTCAACAATTTTTTTGGCAACTGCTGGGTTTTCGAGTAAAAACTTTTCAAATTGTTCAGCAAAAATAGACTCTGTCGCCGTACGGGCATCACTATTGCCAAGTTTCGTTTTCGTCTGTCCCTCAAACTGCGGTGCTGGGTGTTTTACTGATATGATGGCCGTTAGTCCTTCCCGTACATCTTCACCCGTTAAATTGGCATCTTGTTCTTTAAACATATTGTTTTTACGACCATAATCATTAATAATTCGCGTCAGAGCTGTTTTAAACCCTAGCTCGTGCGTACCACCTTCATGCGTATGAATGTTATTAGCGAATGAGTATATATTACTTGTATAACCATCGTTATATTGTAAAGCGATTTCGACTTGAATTCCTTCTTTTTCCCCTTCAATGTAAATGGGTTCCTCGTGAAGCGTTTCTTTTGTCCGATTTAAATGTTTAACGTATGAAGAAATTCCACCTTCATAGTAGTATTCGTTACGTCGCTTTTCATCACGTCGATCTTCTAAGGTAATACGAATGCCTTTGTTTAAAAAAGCAAGCTCCCGCAAGCGATGCGCAAGTGTGTCGTAATCATACTCCGTCGTTTCTGTGAAAATTTCCGGATCTGGCTTAAAATGAATCGTTGTTCCTGTCCGATCTGTCTCACCTACAACTTGCAAATCAGAACAAGGCACACCGCGCTTATATTTTTGATAGTGAATGTTTCCATCGCGATGTACATATACTTCTAGTTCTTCTGACAACGCATTAACAACAGACGCACCGACCCCATGCAAACCGCCAGATACTTTATATCCACCGCCACCAAATTTTCCGCCGGCGTGCAACACAGTCATAATTACTTCAACAGCTGGTCTCCCCATTTTTTCGTGAATACCAACAGGAATCCCCCGACCGTTATCTATTACTGTAATGCTGTTGTCTTCTTCAACAATGACGTTAATTTCCGTACAAAATCCAGCTAACGCTTCATCAATGCTGTTATCAACAATTTCCCAAACGAGATGATGCAATCCTTTCGGTCCGGTTGATCCGATATACATCCCCGGTCTTTTTCGTACTGCTTCTAACCCTTCGAGAACTTGGATTTGACTTTCATCATAAACAATTTGATCTCTTTGTTCCATCGCCACTATTGATCACCTACGCTTTCCTTTTCGAACAATACGTTCGAGGTTTATGAACAACTATCGTCTCATCATTTGTCCCGAGACAACTTCATACACATCTGCGTCTCGAACGACGCGATGTTCAATCCCATCTATACTTGTTGTTGTTACAAATGTTTGCACTTTGCCTTGTATAGCATTTAACAAATGTGTTTGACGAAAATCATCTAGCTCTGATAGAACATCATCGAGTAAAAGGATAGGATACTCGCCGATTTCCGAAAAAATTAAATCAATTTCAGCTAGTTTCAATGAAAGTGCCGTCGTTCGTTGTTGACCTTGGGAACCGAACGTCTGTACATCTTTTCCGTTAATCGTAAACGATAAATCATCTCGATGCGGACCGATGAGCGTTGTACCTCGTTCGATTTCTTTAGTTTTTATTTGTGTAAACTTATCGTTATACACTTCTACTATTCTCGACCATTGTTGTTTGTCTAATACATCAACCGAAGGACAATAATGAATGGCCAATTGTTCATGACCTCGACTAATTTCGGCATGAATCGGTTTCGCCCATGTTTGTAATAATTCGATAAACTCATATCTTTTGAGTGTGATTTTTACTGCGAGTTCCACAAGTTGTTCTGTGAGCACATCAAGAAACTTTTCGTCTGTCTGTTTTTTTGACTGGAGTAGTTTCAAATATTGATTTCTTTGTTGCAACACTTTTTGATATTGACCAAGTTCATGCATATAAACAGGAGATACTTGACCGATTTCCATATCGATAAAACGTCTTCGAATTTGTGGGCTTCCTTTTACAAGGTTTAAATCTTCTGGGGCAAACATGACAACGTTCATATGCCCGACGTAACTGCTTAATTTTGCCTGCTCGATATAATTTAGTTTTGCTTTTTTCCCTTTTTTCGACACGGTTAACTGTAAAAAAATTGGGCCGTTTTTCTTTCCTACTTTACCTTCTATTTTAGCATAATCTTTGTCCCAACGAATTAAATCTTTATCATTCGTCGTTCGATGTGATTTTGCCATCGACAAGACATAAATTGATTCCATGATGTTCGTCTTACCTTGAGCGTTTTCCCCTAAAATGACATTTACTTTGTTTTGAAATTGCCAACAACCTTGTTCATAATTGCGGTAATTTTTTAAAGTTAACTGTTCTAAAAACAAAGGTGCCTCCCACCTTTACGAACAAATCGTAAATGTACCGATTGTTTGAATGTCGACAACGTCTCCTGCTCTTAGTTTGCGACCGCGACGTTGTTCTCGTTCCCCGTTAACAAGTACATCGTTTGTTTGTAAAAACCATTTCGCCATTCCGCCTGTTGAAATGACGTTCGCTAGTTTTAAAAATTGTCCAAGTGTAATGGTTTCTGTTGAAATTTTTATTTCTTTCATTTCTCATCCGCTCACTTTCTTATAAAAAGTGTCCATTCTTTTATTGTACTAAAAAAGAAGGGTGAAGAAAAGGAAAGCTGCTAGGTGATCTAGCAGCTTTTAGTATGTGCGCACAGGTAAAATTAATTGGAGCATGGAATCGTCATGAAGTGGTCGAATTAAAAATGGGCGCATTGCACCAGTAAAACTAATTTTAATTTCTGCTCCTTCTAACGCCTTTAATGCATCCATCATATATTTTGCACTGAAAGAAATTTTTAATTCTTCTCCGTCTACTTGTTCACACTGTACTTCCTCTACAACTTTTCCGATCTCAGGTGAGTTTGAAGAAATCTCAACGACTTTGTCAGACAGCGTGGATAAACGAACAACGTTATTTCTTCCTTCACGTGCTAGTAATGACGCACGGTCGATTGCTTGTAGAAACTCCTTCGTTTTTACGATCATATCTGTTTGGCTATCTGTTGGAATAAGTCGAGATGTATCTGGATAGTTCCCATCTAACAAACGTGAGAAAAACAACAAATGTTTTGTCTTAAATAATACTTGATTTTCTGTTACAACGATGTGAACAGGCTCATTGGATTCTTCGAGAATTTTATTTAGCTCGTTTAAGCTCTTTCCTGGAATGACGATATTGTAGTATGCTTCTGATTCTGTTTCTACTTTTGCTTTTCTCATAGCCAGTCGGTGGCTATCTGTTGCAATGCACGTAAGCTCACTACTTTCAATTCGCCAGTTTACACCTGTCAAGATTGGACGTGTTTCTGAGGTGGACACTGCAAATACGGTTTGGCGAATCACATGTTTTAACAAATCCGCTGGTATTTGAAACATATTTTCCTCTTGAATTTGTGGTAAACGTGGATATTCTTCCGGATCCAATCCGTTTAAGTGAAATTCCGTTTTTCCAGAGCGAATTGTTGTGACAAATTGATCCTTTACTTCGATTTCTACGGTTTCTCTTGGTAACTTACGAACAATTTCACTAAAAAATCGTGCTTGTAGAACCACACTTCCTTGTTTAATGACGTCAACAATAACGCGATCATTTTCCTCTGCTGGAATAAACGATTCAATCGAAATATCTGAATCACTTCCTGTCAATGTAACACCTTGCTCAGAAGCAACGATTTTAATTCCAGTCAAAATAGGAATTGTCGTGCGAGATGATACAGCCTTCATTACATCTTGTACACTTCTCACTAAGTGATCGCGATCGATAATAACTTTCACAAAGAAAACCTCCCTAATTTATTTATTATATTTTTTTAAAAAACTATTAATCATAGTACTAGGCGCTGTGATTATGTGGATAAGTGAATAAAACAAAGGAAGCACAGACTATCCACATGTGGACAGTCTGTGCACAAACACCAAACAGTTATTCACATTATTTCAGCTTCTCCATAATTTCTTTCAATTGTTTCTGTAGTTGAACGTCAGTTTGAATGAGAGCTGAAATTTTTTCATGAGCATGGATGACTGTTGTATGGTCACGCCCTCCAAATTCTTCCCCAATCTTAGGGAGCGAACAGTCGGTTAACTCTCGTGAAAGATACATAGCAATTTGGCGCGGAAAAGCAACGGATTTCGTTCGTTTTTTTGCTTTAAAATCCTCAAGTTTCACGTTAAAATGCTCCCCGACAACACGTTGAATGTCTTGAATCGTAATTACTTTTGGTTTGGAACTTGGAATAATATCTTTTAGTGCCTCTGCTGCCAAATCTGCGTTAATTTCTTTGTTAATTAAAGAAGAGTAAGCAACGACACGAATGAGCGCCCCTTCTAATTCTCGAATATTCGAATCAATTTGATTAGCAATATACAACATCACTTCGTTTGGTATATCGAACCCTTCGGCTTTTGCTTTTTTACGCAAAATGGCAATTCTCGTTTCTAAGTCAGGAGGAGTGATGTCTGTAATTAAGCCCCATTCAAAGCGAGAACGCAGGCGGTCTTCTAACGTCGGGATTTCTTTTGGAGGTCGGTCACTCGATATGACAATTTGCTTACTTTCTTCGTGTAGTGTATTAAACGTATGGAAAAACTCTTCTTGTGTTTGTTCTTTTCCAGCTAAAAATTGAATATCATCTATTAACAGCACGTCCACATTGCGATATTTGTTACGAAAATCATCTGGACGGTTATCGCGAATGGCATTAATAAATTCATTTGTAAACTTTTCCGAAGATAAATAGACGACTTTTGCTGATGGGTTATGTTCAAGAACGTAATGACCGATTGCATGCATGAGGTGCGTCTTGCCTAGGCCTACACCACCGTAAATGAAAAGGGGGTTGTATGCTTTGGCCGGTGCTTCTGCCACCGCTAAAGATGCAGCATGAGCGAAGCGATTTCCAGATCCGATGACAAAAGTGTCAAACGTGTATTTTGGATTCAGCATACTTTGTGGAAATTCTGCTTGTTCGTCATCATGCTTCCGCGGTTTACTTGTTGGTTTTAGATCGAATTCTTCCAATGTTTGATGATTAGGAATTGTGCATTTAATTTTTAACTCTTCTCCGGTAATGTCGTAAAGTGTCTGTTCAATCAGCCGGGTGTAACGTGATTCGAGCCAGTCTTTTGTAAATTCATTTGGGACGGTAATAATGAGTATGTCGCCTTTTAATGAATGCGCAGTCGTTGATTTTAACCATGTTTCAAAGCTCGGTTTGCTGATTTTTTTCTCAATTTCGGCTAATGCTTTATTCCATAAGTCCGAAATATTTTCCACGCCGCTCTCCCTCCTTCTCCGCGCGGGTGTTTAACTTTTGTATAACCGTGTTTGTCTATAAAAAAATTTTTTTCGACAGTTTTCAACGATTGTGGACAAATATTTACACACTATGTGGACGAAACTGTCCACACGTTATCCACATTTTGTGGATAATACAAAAAACTTATATAATTATCCAGAGTAAAAACAACAATATAATAGCAGATAAATACTTATGTTGCAATGGTTTTAAAATATTATCCACAAAACGAAAAAGCTGTGAAAAAATTTTATCCACAAGGTTATAAGATGTGAAAAACTTGTCGATAAATGTTGTGGATACAGAAAAAGCGACAAAAAATTTATCCACATTCATAATCACAGTATAGTAAAAAAAAGATACTCCTGGAGTAGTTGACATTTCTCTAAATTTCTCACTATAATTAGAAAGACTGTCTTTTAACAGTTATTCCTCAGGGAGGTGTCATATATGAAAAGAACGTATCAACCAAACAAACGGAAGCGTAGCAAAGTACACGGTTTCCGTGCGCGTATGAGCACAAAAAACGGAAGAAAAGTTCTTGCTCGTCGCCGTCGTAAAGGAAGAAAAGTATTATCTGCATAGGCCACTGAACGATCAGTGGTCTTTTTTCTAACGGGAGTTACGATCGAGGTGTGATGAGAGCGCATGAAAAAAAAATATCGCATAAAAAAAAATGACGAATTTCAAGAAGTATTCAAACGAGGAACATCGGTGGCGAATCGGCAGTTTGTCTTATATGTTCTCGATAAACCAGAGCAAGCGTATTTTCGCATCGGGTTATCCGTTAGCAAAAAAATAGGGAAAGCGGTTGTCCGCAATCGTGTAAAACGGTATATTCGCCAAGTGTTTCACGAAGAGCTGGGTCGGATTGACGCAGGGAAAGATTATGTTATTATTGCGCGAGTGCCGGTAGCTACGATGGGATATGAAGAGGCGAAAAAAAGTTTATTGCACGTGTTAAGACGAGCAAACGTTTTTCATTAAATGTTTGATCGACCGATATGTTAAAATACTTCATGGAATGTATAAAGTAAGGGGGAAAAACGAGTGAAAAAAAGGCAGATTGCATGGCTGTTTTTACTTCTTGCT
The DNA here is from genome assembly GCF_014201515.1 of Anoxybacillus mongoliensis. Classification (GTDB taxonomy): domain Bacteria; phylum Bacillota; class Bacilli; order Bacillales; family Anoxybacillaceae; genus Anoxybacillus; species Anoxybacillus mongoliensis. Next base: position 159,747 of record NZ_JACHEQ010000006.1, on the reverse strand, counting down.
GTTTTGTTAGCAGGATGTTCAGAAATTAACCAACCAATTACTGCAGAAAGTAAAGGTTTTTGGAACGAGTATATTGTCTACCCACTATCTTGGTTAATTACATATACGTCTGAGTTATTTGGTTCCAATTACGGTTTAGGGATTATCATCGTAACCATTTTGATTCGTTTAGCTATTTTGCCGCTCATGGTTCAACAAACGAGAAATTCGAAAGCGATGCAAGCGCTACAACCAGAACTACAAAAACTTCGTGAAAAATATAGTTCAAAAGATGCACAAACGCAACAAAAACTTCAACAAGAAACGATGTTGCTTTTTCAAAAACACGGTGTCAATCCGTTAGCTGGGTGTTTGCCATTACTTATTCAAATGCCAATTTTAATTGGATTTTACCATGCTATTATGCGTACAGAAGAAATTGCGCGCCATAATTTTTTATGGTTTGACTTAGGTGAAAAAGATCCGTTTTTTATCTTGCCACTTGTGGCCGGAGTCACAACATTTATTCAACAAAAGATGATGATGGCCGGCACAGAGCAACAAAATCCACAAATGGCGATGATGCTTTGGTTAATGCCAATTATGGTCGTCGTCTTTGCGATCAACTTCCCAGCAGCGCTTTCGCTTTATTGGGTTGTTGGAAACTTATTTATGATTGTACAAACGTATTTCATTAAAGGGCCAGACTTAAAAGCGACGAAAGAGGCTGGGGGAACAGGAAAGTGAAACGAATCACGATGAGGGGCCAAACGGTAGAAGAGGCAGTGGAAAAAGCGTTAGCGCGATTACATGTGTCGAAAGAAGCGGTCGATATTGTTGTTGTGCAACAAGAAAAAAAGCCGTTTCTTGGCTTGTTCGGTGGACAAGAAGCAATCGTTGAAGTGACGATCAGTCATCCATTTCATTGTGTCGAATCGTTTTTAAAACATGTTATCGAACAAATGAATGTCCGTGTCCAGCTCGCGTGTCAAGTGGAAGGGGAACGTTTAGTCGTTTTCCTTTCAGGTCGTGATGTTGCGCGAGTAATTGGAAAGCACGGTCAAACGCTGAATTCTTTACAATTATTGGCACAAGGAGTTTTAAATCGTTATACGGATCGTCCGCTTCGAGTTGTTATTGATGCGGAAGGATATCGAAAACGAAGAGAAGAAACACTTGTTCGTTTAGCGAAAAATATGGCGAAAAAAGCGATACAAATGGGAAAAGATATTTCGTTAGAACCGATGAGTGCATGGGAGCGGAAAGTCATTCATACGGCGTTAAGCGATGACGACAGAATACAAACGTTTTCAGCTGGGACAGAACCGCATCGCCATGTCGTTATTTCATTAAAAAGGTAAACATTCTCTAGGGGAAGTCGTTCCTAGAGAATTTTTTTTGTAAATTCAAACGTAGTGTGTATGTTGTTATTCACATGTGGATAAGTTAAAATTTATTTGATTAGCATTGTGAATAAAACATGCATGATATAGATGTGGATAATTTCGTTTATGAAAGAAGGTGAATCGCGTGGAGTTCGATACAATTGCAGCGATCTCAACTCCGATGGGTGAAGGAGCGATTGCGATCGTCCGTTTAAGCGGGGATGAAGCGATAAAGATTGTCGATCAACTATTTGTTGGTGTCGGAGGGAAACAGCTAAAAGACGTACCTTCTCACACCATTCATTATGGACACATAGTGCATCCGGAGACGAAAGAAACGATTGAAGAAGTGATGGTTACGGTGATGAAGGCCCCAAAGACGTTCACGCGTGAAGATGTTGTTGAAATTAATTGTCATGGAGGGCTCGTTTCCGTCAACCGCGTTCTTCAGCTTGTGCTTGCATCCGGAGCTCGTCTAGCAGAGCCTGGGGAATTTACAAAGAGAGCTTTTTTAAACGGTCGTATTGATTTATCTCAAGCGGAAGCAGTAATGGATCTCATTCGCGCCAAAACAGATCGTGCGATGGCTATCGCGTTAAACCAAATGGAAGGGCGTTTATCAAAGCTTATTCGTCGCTTGCGCCAAACGATTTTAGAAACATTGGCACATGTTGAAGTAAATATTGACTATCCAGAATATGATGACGTCGAAGAAATGACGCATCGACTTTTGCTTGAGAAGGCAACGGAAGTAAAAAATGAAATTGAACGGTTATTGCAAACCGCACAACAAGGAAAGGTGTTACGGGACGGGTTAGCGACAGTCATTGTCGGTCGTCCGAATGTTGGAAAATCATCGCTATTAAACAGTCTAGCCCATGAAAATCGCGCCATTGTCACCGATATTCCGGGTACAACGCGCGATGTCATTGAGGAATATGTCAATGTTCGCGGTATACCGCTCCGTTTGCTCGATACAGCGGGCATTCGTGAAACAGAAGACATTGTTGAACGTATTGGAGTCGAGCGATCACGGAAAGTGTTAAAAGAGGCCGATTTAATTTTACTCGTACTTAACTACAATGAACCGTTAACGCTAGAAGATGAACAGCTGTTTGAAGCGGTAAAAGGGATGGATGTCATCGTCATCGTCAATAAAACCGACTTGCCTAAGCGAATCGATATGGATCGAGTGAAGCAACTATCGCAAGGATCACCAGTGATTACGACATCGCTTTTAGAAGAAAGAGGAATCGACCAACTCGAAGAGGCGATCGCTTCATTGTTTTTTAGTGGAGATGTAGAGGCACGCGATTTAACATATGTATCAAACTCACGCCACATTGCATTATTAACACAAGCGAAAAAAGCAATAGAAGAAGCCATTTACGGCATCGAAGCAGGTATGCCGATCGACATCGTGCAAATTGATTTAACGAGGGCGTGGGAATTGTTAGGTGAAATCGTTGGAGATACGGTACACGAAAGTTTGATTGATCAATTGTTTGCACAATTTTGTTTAGGGAAATAAGGAGGGTACTTATGCATTACGAGGCAGGATCTTATGATGTCATCGTCGTCGGTGCTGGTCATGCTGGATGCGAAGCGGCGCTTGCTGCTGCGCGCATGGGGGCAAGTACGCTAGTGATTACACTCAATCTCGATATGATTGCTTTTATGCCATGTAATCCATCTATCGGCGGACCTGCAAAAGGGATTGTCGTTCGGGAAATTGACGCGTTAGGCGGAGAAATGGGGAAAAACATTGACAAAACCCATATTCAAATGCGCATGTTGAATACAGGAAAAGGACCTGCGGTGCGAGCATTGCGTGCACAAGCAGATAAATTTTTATATCAACAAGAAATGAAAAAAACGTTAGAAAACCAAGAGAATTTAACATTATTACAAGGAAAAGTAGAAAAATTGATCGTAGAACAAGGCGTGTGTAAAGGTGTCATTACGCATACGGGTGCCCATTATTACGCAAAAGCTGTCGTTATTACGACAGGAACGTTTTTACGCGGTGAAATCATTATTGGAGATATTAAATATTCAAGCGGTCCAAACAATCAACAGCCGTCGATTAAGCTTTCAGAGCATCTAGAGGAGCTCGGATTTGAACTTGTTCGTTTTAAAACAGGAACGCCACCGCGCGTAAATAGTCATACGATTGATTACAGCAAAACAGAAATTCAGCCGGGAGATGACGTGCCACGGGCGTTCTCGTATGAAACGAAGGAATATATTACCGACCAACTTCCTTGTTGGCTCACTTATACGACAGAGGAAACGCATCGAATCATCGATGAAAATTTACATTTGTCACCGATGTATTCGGGGATGATTAAAGGGACAGGTCCGCGTTATTGCCCATCAATTGAAGATAAAATCGTTCGCTTCCACGATAAACCACGTCATCAAATTTTCCTTGAACCAGAAGGAAGACATACGCAAGAAGTGTATGTACAAGGTTTATCGACAAGCTTGCCGGAGCATATTCAACGCCAAATGTTAGCGACAATACCAGGATTAGAAAAAGCACAACTCATGCGTGCTGGTTATGCGATTGAGTATGACGCCATCGTTCCAACCCAACTATGGCCAACGTTAGAAACAAAAGTCGTTCAACGTTTATACACAGCAGGACAAATTAATGGAACGTCTGGATATGAAGAGGCAGCGGGCCAAGGGCTCATTGCCGGCATTAATGCAGCATGTAAAGCGCTCGGAAAAGAGGAGTTAATTTTAAGTCGTTCTGAAGCATATATTGGCGTTTTAATTGACGACCTTGTGACAAAAGGGACGAACGAGCCATACCGCTTGTTAACATCGCGTGCAGAATATCGTCTTTTATTACGTCACGACAATGCTGATTTACGATTGACGGAAATTGGATATAAAATCGGCTTAATTTCACAAGAGCGATATGAAAAGTTTGTGGCAAAAAAAGAAGCGATCGAAGCGGAAAAGAAACGTTTAAAGTCTTACATCATTAAGCCGACGCCACAAGTACAGCAACTGATTCGAAATGTTGGAGGAAGTGAATTAAAAGACGGCATTCGAGCAGCTGACTTGTTAAAGCGTCCGGAAATGACATATGAACATATTCAAATGATTGCACCAGCGGAACAACCGATTGATCCTGAAGTGGCAGAACAAGTAGAAATTCAAATTAAATACGAAGGATACATTGAAAAATCGCTACAACAAGTTGAAAAATTAAAGAAAATGGAAAATAAAAAAATTCCAGAAGACATTGATTACGATGCGATTACAGGATTGGCGACAGAGGCGCGACAAAAGCTAAAGCAAGTTCGTCCGCTTTCAATTGCACAAGCCTCACGCATTTCGGGAGTCAATCCGGCCGATATTTCGATTTTATTAGTTTATTTAGAGCAGGGAAAAATCGCACGTGTGTCAAATGAATAAAGAGGGATGAATGATGGATGTAAACGTATTTCAACAAATGTTAGAGGAGAAAGGAATTTCACTTTCTCCTCAACAACTCACTCAATTCGAAACATATTATCACTTGCTTGTTGAATGGAACGAGAAAATGAATTTAACAGCGATTACTGACAAAGAAGGCGTATACTTGAAGCATTTTTTTGATTCCATTACACCTGCTTTTTATTTCAATTTCTCGCAACCATTATCTATTTGCGATGTTGGGGCAGGAGCTGGGTTTCCGAGCATACCATTAAAAATTTGCTTTCCTCACTTACATGTATCAATTGTTGATTCATTACAAAAACGAATTACGTTTCTGAATCATTTAGCGGCACAACTCGGGCTCGAAGGCGTAGCCTTTTATCATGATCGCGCTGAGACGTTTGGACAAAAAAACGTCCGTGAGACGTTTGATGTCGTCACGGCTCGTGCTGTTGCACGTTTATCTGTGCTAAGTGAGCTTTGTTTGCCACTTGTGAAAGTAGGGGGAACGTTTATTGCAATGAAAGGTGCATCAGCGCAGGAAGAGCTTGAACAAGGAAAAACAGCGATTCGTGTGCTAGGTGGCGAAGTGGCGAAGGTCGAAAAATTTTCATTGCCGATCGAGGAAAGTGAGCGAGCAATCGTTTTTATTGAAAAGAGAAGAAAAACATCGAAGAAATATCCACGCAAACCAGGGGTACCAAACAAACTTCCGATTGAATGAATGTTTTGAGTTCTCAAAGGTGGTGTCAGGGGGAAATGAAGCATCCTTTTTCGCGCTTTTTTAGCTTTGGTGAGAAAGAGCAAGAAGAAATCGTCGTACCGAATGAAGAAATAAAACGAATTGCTATTTCACAAATTGTTCCAAACCGTTTTCAGCCGCGGACCATTTTTGTTGAAGATAAAATTGACGAGCTTGCTCAAACGATTCGAACACATGGGATGATTCAACCGATTGTTGTTCGAGAATGCGAAGATGGGAAGTTCGAAATTATTGCCGGGGAACGAAGATGGCGAGCAGCACAAAAACTCGGCTGGACGGATATACCTGCCATTATTAAAAATTTAAATGATACGGAAACAGCTTCTGTTGCTTTAATTGAAAACTTACAGCGGGAAGAACTAACTCCGATTGAAGAAGCGATCGCTTATGCTCGTTTGTTAGAATTGCATCATTTGACGCAAGAAGCGTTAGCGCAACGACTTGGAAAAGGACAATCAACGATTGCCAACAAACTTCGTTTATTAAAACTGCCTCAAGAAGTACAAGACGCATTGTTACAACGTCAAATTACAGAACGTCATGCGCGCGCTTTAATTGTGCTGAAAGATTACGATAAACAGTTGAAATTGCTTGAAGAAATTATCCAAAAGCAACTAAACGTGAAACAGACAGAAGATCGAGTCGCGAAAATGCTAGAAGAAAACAACGATGAAAAGCGCCCGAAACCGAAACGAAAATCGTTAAGCAAAGACATGCGCATTGCTGTTAATACGATTCGCCAGTCGTTAACGATGGTTGCTGATAGTGGTGTCGCCATCGATTCAGAAGAAGAAGAGTTTGAAGACTATTATCAAATTACAATCCGCATCCCGAAGAAACAAAAATAACACCTCATCTAAAATGACGATGAGGTTTTCTTTTTGTATATGAAAATATTGAAAAATTCATGATACAATAAAAGTATTATATGTAAAGGATGGGGAGCATTGTGGGGAAAATTATTGCGATTGCCAACCAAAAAGGTGGTGTTGGCAAAACGACAACAGCCGTAAACTTATCGGCATGTTTAGCCCATATGGGAAAAAAGACGTTACTTGTCGATATCGACCCGCAAGGAAATGCGACAAGTGGGATTGGCGTGGAAAAACATGAAATTGAACAATGCGCATATGACTTATTAGTTGAGGAAGTAGATGTGCGTCAAGTCATTCGTCCGACTAACATCGAACGATTGCATATTATTCCTGCCACCATTCAACTGGCTGGTGCTGAGATTGAACTCGTTCCGATTGTTTCGAGGGAAGTGCGCTTACAAAAAGCGTTAAGCCCAATCAAAGACGTGTACGATTTTATTATTATCGACTGTCCGCCTTCACTCGGATTGTTGACGATTAACGCTTTAACCTCAGCAGATACAGTATTAATTCCTGTGCAGTGTGAATATTACGCATTGGAAGGGCTTAGTCAATTATTAAATACGATTCGTCTCGTACAAAAACATTTAAATTCACATTTACGTATTGAAGGTGTGTTGCTGACGATGTTTGATGCGCGCACAAATCTTGGTATTCAAGTTATTCAAGAAGTGAAAAAGTATTTTCGTGAAAAAGTGTATGAAACGATTATACCACGCAACGTTCGACTAAGTGAGGCGCCAAGCCATGGAAAGCCGATTATTTTGTACGACGCGAAATCGCGGGGAGCGGAAGTATACGCAGACTTTGCGAAAGAGGTGATCGCAAATGGCTAAAGGGCTCGGGAAAGGTATTCACGCTCTTTTTACGAATTTGGAAGCAGAAAAAGGGGAAACGGTTCAAGAAATTGATATTCAACAACTTCGCCCTAATCCATATCAACCGCGCAAAACGTTCCATGAACAAGCGTTAGAAGAATTAAAGCAATCCATTATGGAACACGGAATCGTTCAGCCGCTCATTGTTCGTCAGACGATCAAGGGATATGAAATTGTTGTGGGTGAACGTCGCTTTCGAGCGGCACAATTAGCAGGATTGAAAACTATCCCAGCCGTTGTACGTGAACTTTCGGATGAAAAAATGATGGAAATTGCATTGCTTGAAAATTTACAGCGTGAAGATTTAAATCCGATTGAGGAAGCGACAGCATATCAATTGTTGCTTACAAAATGCAAATTAACGCAAGAAGAGCTAGCAAAACGATTAGGAAAGAGCCGTCCGCATATTGCCAACCATCTTCGTCTTCTTTCACTTCCAAGTGATGTACAACAAATGATTGAAGAAGGTATGTTATCAATGGGGCACGGTCGAGCGTTATTAGCATTAAAAAACAAACAAAAGCTTTCAGGTGTCATTCAACGCGTGATTCGTGAATCGCTTAATGTTCGCCAACTTGAGGCGCTCATTCAACAACTGAACGAAAATGTTCCACGTGAAACATCGAAAAAGAAAGAAGAGAAAAATATATTTTTAACACAAAGTGAGGCGTTATTACGTGAACGATTAGGAACGTCCGTCTCCATAAAAAAACATCGAAAAAAAGGAAAAATTGAAATCGAATTTTTCTCAGAAGAAGATTTAACACGTATTTTGCAATTGCTCAATGTATACGATGAATCTATTGAAGGATGAATAGGATGTGACACACGTTGGCTTTACTCGGTACGATTGTTAACGGCATATGTATTATTGTTGGCGCTTTATTAGGTGCTGTGTTTCGACATATTCCAGAGCGCATAAAATCGACGGTGATGAACGGGATTGGGCTTTCCGTTGTTGTTCTCGGTGTAAAGATGGGGTTAGAAAGCGATCAGTTTCTAGTTGTTATTATTAGTTTAGTTGTTGGTGGAGCATTAGGGGAGATATGGGGTATTGAAGAAAAGCTTGAAAGGTTAGGAAAATGGGTAGAAAGAAGAGTAGGATATGGCGCAGAAGGGGCGATTTCTAAAGGATTTGTGAGTGCCACGCTTCTGTTTGTCGTCGGTTCGATGGCCATTGTCGGTGCGCTACATAGCGGGTTAAGAGGCGATCATCTCGTACTATATACAAAATCGATTTTAGACGGTTTTGCAAGCATCATCTTAACCGCTACGTTTGGCATCGGCGTTATTTTTTCAGCTATTCCTGTTGTTGTTTATCAAGGATCCATCGCCTTGATGGCTACGCAAATCGATCGGTTCATTCCACCAAGCGCCCTTGAGGCATTTATTGCTGAATCGACTGCGACAGGGGGAATTTTAATTGTTGCGATTGGTTTGAACATGTTAAGTCTTACATCTATTCGTGTAGCCAACTTACTACCAAGTATTTTAGTAAATGCGTTGATCGTTGCTTTTATGCATATGTTATTCGGATAGTTTATATTTCAGTTCGTTTGTGTGCAACGATGCAAATCGTTGTTGTTTTTTCAACTGTATTCCGGCTTCATAAATACCCGTAGCAATTGTTTCTGCCATATTCATTACTAGATGAAGGCGAGTGTTTTGAAGCACGAAAAATTCCATAAATCCACTCACATTGACAATACCGGTAATATGGGCATCACCGACAGAAGGAAGATTTTTATTGACAGCGGCACCTGGTTTTAATGGGCCTTTTTCAACTGTAACCATCCCGATGTTTTTTACACGACCAAGGCAAGCATCGATAGCAATGAGAAACGCGTGTTTATGTTGTTGGCGAATGTCTTGTAGTTTATCTTCTAAATTAACGGCATGAATCGGATCTTTTAACGTTCCATACACATAAAAAGGTAATGTTCCTTTTTGCCCCAGCATCGTACCAACAAGTGGACCGAGTGCATCGCCAGTTGAACGATCCGTGCCGATACAAACGATGACGATCGGGATATGGTTGGAAGTTGGAAGTAAATATAAAAGTGATGATGCAAGTTGGGATATTGCATTTGGTTCATCGTAAAAAAATTTGTTTTGCATATGTCCGTTCCCTCCTCCGATTAAATAGCGTGGTAACAGTATACGGAAAAATGTGAATATATATACATTTAGCTGTGCAGAAAGTTCACGTGCTACAAATGTGAACAAAATACTGTTACAATAACTTATGCGTGAAAGGGGAAGCTTGTATAGGTGATTTGCTACAATGGAGGTGGTTGAATGGAGCAAATAAAAAAAATATATGTCCGTATCGTTGAACAAATGGTAGAAGGTGACTGGCTCGTTACAATAGGTGTTAGTTTGTTTAAAATCGTAACGATTATTTTATTGGCATCGATTTTATTAAAAGTTGTCAAGTTGGCGATTACGAAGTTTTTTGCTGTTCGACAAAAAGCACCGATTCGGTTATCGGAACGAAGAGAAGCAACGTTAATGCGATTGCTGAACAATATGGCGACGTATACCATTTACTTTATTACGTTTATGATGATTTTAGACGCCGTAGGCGTTGATATTCGCGCCATTTTAGCAGGAGCTGGGATCGTTGGATTAGCAGTTGGATTTGGGGCGCAAAATCTTGTTCGCGATATTATTACAGGATTTTTTATTATCCTCGAAGATCAGTTTGCCGTTGGAGATTATGTCCGTATCGGGACATTTGAAGGGCACGTTGAAGAAATTGGATTGCGCACGACGAAGTTGAAAAGTTTTACGGGTGAAGTGCACATTTTACCGAATGGAACGATTACACAAGTGACGAACTTTTCTTTGAATAATAGTGTGGCGGTCGTTGATGTAAGTATTGCCTATGAAGGTGATTTAGAGAAGGCGGAAGCTGTCATTCGTGAAGTTTTAGAAGAAATGCCAAGTAAATATGAAGACATTGTCAGTCCACCAGAATTGTTAGGAGTGCAAAATTTAGGGCCGTCTGAAGTCGTTATGCGCATTACGTGTGAGACAAAGCCGATGCGTCATTGGCATATTGCACGTGCGTTACGAAAAGAGATTAAGCTTCGTTTGGACGAGCGGGGAATTGAAATCCCGTTTCCTCGTTTAGTTCTTTATAATCGCGAACAACAAGGGGAACGTGCTTAAACAACGGAAAGGAGTGTGCTATATTGAATAAAGAGTATGGCATGCATGATATCGTCGAAATGAAGAAGGAACATCCTTGTGGTACAAATCGATGGAAAATTATTCGAATGGGCATGGATATTCGGATCAAATGTGAAGGATGTGGTCATAGCGTCTTGCTGCCACGAAAAGAATTTGAGAAAAAAATGAAAAAAGTGCTCGTAAAGCACGAGGAATAGACGAAGAGAGGAGTTTCATTATGGGTTTAACAGCAGGAATTGTTGGTCTTCCGAATGTCGGAAAATCAACGTTATTTAATGCGATTACAAAAGCGGGCGCTGAGTCTGCAAACTATCCGTTTTGTACAATCGAACCGAACGTTGGGATTGTGGAAGTACCGGATGAGCGACTAAAAACGTTGACGAAATTATTTAATCCGAAACGTACGGTTCCTACAGTATTTGAATTTACAGATATCGCAGGGATTGTGAAAGGTGCAAGTAAAGGTGAAGGGTTAGGAAATAAGTTTTTATCCCACATCCGCCAAGTTGATGCCATTTGTCAAGTTGTGCGTTGTTTTGCTGACGAAAACATTACGCATGTGGCAGGGAAAGTAGATCCGATCGCAGACATCGAAACGATAAACTTGGAGCTTATTTTTGCCGACCTTGAAACGGTAGACAAGCGGATAGATCGCGTCGGAAAAATGGCGAAGCAAAAAGATAAAGAAGCAGTATTTGAATACGATATTTTAAGTCGCTTAAAAGAAACATTCGAAGCAGGAAAACCAGCTAGAACGCTTTCATTTACGGAAGAGGAAATGAAAGTAGTAAAGCAATTACATTTATTAACGATCAAGCCGATGTTATATGTTGCTAACGTTGGTGAAGAAGATTTAGCTGATCCAAACAACAACGAGTACGTTCAAAAAGTAAAAGCATTTGCCAAAGAAGATAATGCAGAGGTCATCGTCGTTTGTGCTAAAGTGGAGGCGGAGATGGCAGAGTTAGACGATGAAGAAAAAGAGCTATTTTTACAAGAACTCGGCATTGAACAATCGGGGTTAGATCAACTCATTCGTGCATCATATAGTTTGCTTGGACTCGCTACGTATTTCACAGCAGGTGAACAAGAAGTGCGCGCATGGACGTTCCGTAAAGGAATGAAGGCACCGCAATGCGCAGGCATTATTCACTCTGATTTTGAACGAGGATTTATTCGTGCAGAAACCGTATCATATGACGATTTAGTTGCGGCAGGATCGATGGCAGCTGCCCGTGAAGCAGGAAAAGTGCGATTAGAAGGAAAAGATTATGAAGTGCAAGATGGCGATATTATTCATTTCCGTTTTAACGTCTAATATTGCATATGAACGATGTTCATGATATAATCATCAAATGTGAGTAATGATATATTGCTCCTTGCTCTGTAAAGAGCCGTGTAGACCAAAAGGAGGTGACTGTGATGAGAAAGTACGAAATTATGTACATTATCCGTCCAAACATGGAAGAAGAAGCGAGAAAAGCAGTTGTTGAGCGTTTTAACAACGTGTTAACTGAAAATGGCGCGGAAATTACGAACGTGAAGGAATGGGGTAAGCGTCGTCTCGCTTATGAAATTGAAAAATTCCGTGACGGTTACTACATGATTTTAAACGTTGTTGCGAAGCCTGCGGCAGTTCAAGAATTTGACCGTTTAGCACGCATCAGCGAAGACATTATTCGTCATATCGTCGTGAAGGAAGAAGAATAATTTCCTCATGAATAGGAGTGGTTCTGATGATTAATCGCGTAATTCTCGTTGGAAGACTGACGAAAGATCCGGAATTACGCTATACTCCAAATGGAGTTGCTGTTGCCACGTTTACGCTAGCGGTGAATCGAACGTATACGAATCCACAAGGTGAACGTGAAGCAGATTTTATTAACTGTATCGTTTGGCGCCGACAAGCTGAAAATGTGGCGAACTATTTGAAAAAAGGTAGTTTAGCTGGAGTGGAAGGTCGAATTCAAACGAGATCGTATGAAAACCAAGAAGGAAAACGAGTGTACGTAACAGAGGTTGTCGCCGATAGTGTGCAGTTTTTAGAGCCGCGAGGTGGCGGTGAGCAACGTGGCATGGCATCAGGCAGCTATGGCGAGCCGTTTCCATTTGGATCAAATCAGAACCCGAACCAAGGACGTAGTAGCGGATTTAGTCGAATTGATGATGATCCATTTGCGAACGATGGACAACCAATCGACATATCGGACGATGATTTGCCGTTTTAATATATATTGATTTGAAGAAAGGAGGAAATACAATGGCAGGACGCAAAGGTGGACGTACAAAACGTCGTAAAGTTTGCTACTTTACAGCAAACGGAATTACACACATTGACTACAAAGATGTGGACACATTAAAGAAATTTATTTCTGAGCGTGGCAAAATTTTACCTCGTCGCGTAACAGGTACGAGTGCAAAATATCAACGCAAATTAACAATTGCGATCAAACGTGCTCGTCAAATGGCTTTATTACCGTACGTTGCGGGCGAATAAAAAGAAAAAGCAGTAAGGGGGACGGAGCCTTACTGCTTTTTGTTTTCAAGGAGGGAAAAAGGTGAAAAACGCTCGGGTATTAACGGAAGGAGCTGTGCAACTTGCTATTTTCACAGTTCTCCTTTTGCTCAGTTTATATATGCCGGTGTTCGGAATGGTTACAACATTTTTTTTGGCAATTCCGTTTCTTTTATTTACGATGCGCCACACATATAAAAACGGCTTATTTTTGCTTGCTATATCATTTATTCCATCCATTTGGTTCGGTTCCCTTTTCTCTGTTCCGATGACATTTATGTTTGCAAGTAGCGGAGTTGTCATGGGACATGTGTGGCGAAAGCAAGGTGGAAAATATACTGTTTTGCTTGTTGGTACTCTTTCTTTTTTAGTGAGCATGATCATCATTTATGCGAGTTCTGTCTTGTTTTTCGACATTCATATTGGCAAACAAATTGAAGAAATGATGCAACAATCGTTTCAAACTGCGCAAAACATATTAGAGAAACTTGGGCAAACAAATGAACAATTTGAACAAACGATGAAACAAACGATGGACATTGTCATCGATTTATTGCCGACTGCATTCGTCTTTGCAGCCGCATGTTTTGCTTTTATTACTCAACAAGTTGCCTTGCCTATTTTAAAACGGTTAAACATGCCGATTGGGAATTGGAAACCATTTCATGAACTTGTTTTGCCGAAAAGTTTGTTATGGTACTATTTAGCGGTTATGCTTTTGTTATTTTTCCCAATCGAGCACGGTTCATTTCTTTACATTGCGTTGCTTAATTTGTTTCAAATTTTACAGTTACTTATGACTATTCAAGGATTTTCGTTCATCTTTTATTGGATGTACCATAAAAAAATGGGGCGCAAAGGCGCTATTGCAACTGTCGTTCTATCGCTATTTTTCCCTTTTTTACTTCACCTCGTGCGAATATTAGGTATAATTGATTTAGGATTTGATTTGCGAAAGAAGCTGAAAGATTAATGACGCAAGGAGCTGACGTTCATGTCCAGTTTGTATGAAAAGCCGAGGCATCGCTATCCCTTGTATGTTTTAATCGGTATTACGTTTATATTGCTTATCATTGTTACGTACTTTGAATGGATGATTGGGATAGTTGGTGCTGTGCTCCTTGGCCCTACGTTGTTTCACGTCTTTCGATCGTATAAAGTTGCACAAGAAGAAATTGAGGACTACATTTCCACTCTCTCTTACCGAATAAAAAAAGTTGGGGAAGAAGCTTTAATGGGGATGCCAATTGGCATTATGCTCATTAATGAGGAGTTAGAAATTGAGTGGACAAACTCTTTTTTATCTTCTTGTTTTGGAGTGGATACGCTAGTTGGACAATCATTATATGATGTTGCTGAACAACTTGTTCCGCTCATAAAAACAGAGGAAACGGAAGAAGTCATTACATTTCACGATCGAACATTTAAAGTAATTATTCGCCGAGAAGAACGATTACTTTACTTTTTTGATATTACGGAACAAGCAGAACTAGAGAAAAAATACGAGCAAGAAAAGGTCGTATTAGGCGTCATTTTTCTTGATAATTACGACGATGTGACGCAAGGAATGGATGATCAAACGAAGAGTCAGCTCAACAGTCAAGTGATGTCCATTTTAAATCGATGGGCGAGTGAATACGGCTTATTTTTAAAGCGTACGTCGTCAGATCGATTTGTGGCTGTGTTAAACGAATATATTTTACAGCAACTAGAAAAAAATAAATTTTCTATTCTAGACGAAGTGCGCGAACAGACAGCGAAAAATCATGTTCCGCTAACGTTAAGTATCGGAATAGGAACAAACTCCCCGTCTTTACCAGAACTCGGGGCGTTGGCGCAGTCTAGTTTAGATTTAGCACTTGGACGCGGCGGCGACCAAGTAGCGATTAAACAACCGAACGGTAAAGTAAAATTTTATGGCGGGAAAACGAATCCGATGGAGAAACGAACGAGGGTTAGAGCTCGCGTTATATCGCATGCGTTAAAAGAGCTCATTTTAGAAAGTGAGCAAGTGTTTATTATGGGGCATAAATATCCCGATATGGATGCTATCGGTTCGGCTATCGGTATTTTAAAAGTGGCCCAAATGAATCAAAAAGAGGCGTTTATTGTCATTGATACAAACCGTATTGACTCTGGCGTACAGCGATTGGTTGAGGAAGTGAGAAAACAGACGGAATTGTGGTCACGATTTATTTCTCCTGAGCAAGCATTGGAGTTAGCGACAGAAGATACGTTGCTCGTTGTTGTAGATACGCATAAACCTTCGCTCGTCATTGAAGAACGGTTATTGTTACGGTTAGATCGGGTTGTAGTGATCGATCATCACCGCCGTGGAGAAGAGTTCATTCAAGATCCGATTCTCGTTTACATGGAGCCATATGCATCATCTACGTCAGAGTTAGTGACGGAATTGTTAGAATATCAACCGAAGCGCTCGAAATTGTCTATGCTTGAGGCGACAGCTTTATTAGCTGGTATTGTTGTTGATACGAAAAGTTTCACATTACGCACCGGCTCACGAACGTTTGATGCCGCTTCATATTTACGTGCTCAAGGAGCAGATACGACGCTTGTCCAGAAACTGTTAAAAGAAAATATTGAGCATTACATTAAACGTGCTAAAATAATTGAGAACGCTATCATTGATGAACATGGTTTCGCAATTGCAAAAGGAAATGCTAATGAAGCATATGATCCTGTATTAATTGCTCAAGCAGCGGATACGCTATTATCTTTACATGGTGTTGTTGCTTCTTTTGTTATTTCGAAACGGAACGATCAAACGATCGGAATTAGCGCTCGGTCATTAGGAGATGTAAATGTGCAGGTAATTATGGAAAAGCTTGATGGTGGCGGTCATTTAACAAATGCAGCCACTCAGCTTGCCAATATAACAATTGATGAAGCGGAAAAGCGATTGAAGGCAGCAATTCGAGAATATATTGAGGGAGGTACAAAAACATGAAAGTCATCTTTTTAAAAGATGTGAAAGGAAAAGGAAAAAAAGGAGAAGTAAAAAATGTTGCTGATGGTTATGCCCAAAACTTTTTATTTAAACAAGGTCTTGCCATTGAAGCAACACCAGCCAACTTAAAAGCATTGGAAGCGCAAAAAAATAAACAAAAGAAAGAAGCGGAAGAAGAATTAGCTCGAGCGAAGCAACTGAAAGAAAAAATTGATACGTTAACTGTTGAATTATTTGCAAAAGCTGGTGAAGGTGGTCGTCTATTCGGTTCAATTACGAGTAAGCAAATTGCTGAGGCGCTTCAGCAACAACATGATATTAAAATTGATAAACGAAAAATTGAACTAGATGATGCCATTCGGGCGCTTGGCTATACAAATGTACCAATTAAACTTCACCCAGAGGTAACTGCTACATTAAAAGTACATGTACAGGAACAAAAGTAATGAAATGTGATTTTATGCCGGATTTTTTTCCGTGCATATAATCACATTTTTCTTATGAGAAAGGACGGTGAGCGTACATGACAGACATATTTGCTGATCGACTCCCCCCACAAAATATTGAAGCTGAACAAGCTGTGCTCGGAGCGATTTTATTGGAGCCATCCGCGCTCACAACTGCTTCAGAAATATTAATTCCCGAAGATTTTTATCGAGCGGCCCATCAAAAAATTTTCCGAACGATGTTACAATTATCTGATCGTGGCGAACCTGTTGATCTTGTGACAGTTACATCAGAATTAGCAGATGCAAATGCACTTGAAGAAGTGGGAGGCGTTTCGTATTTAACGGAGCTTGCAAATGCCGTTCCAACAGCGGCAAATGTGCACTATTATGCAAAAATTGTAGAAGAAAAATCCATTTTGCGCCGTTTAATTCGTACCGCTACATCCATTGCTCAAGACGGCTATACGCGTGAAGATGAAGTAGAAGATGTGTTAAATGAAGCGGAACGAAAAATTTTAGAAGTATCCCAACGGAAAAATACGAGCGGATTTCAAAATATAAAGGATGTGCTTGTTCAAGCGTATGACAACATCGAAATGCTCCATAATCGGAAAGGTGAGATTACTGGAATTCCAACAGGATTTATTGAACTTGATCGGATGACAGCAGGATTTCAACGAAGTGATTTTATTATTGTTGCCGCTCGTCCGTCTGTTGGAAAAACAGCATTTGCATTAAATATTGCTCAAAATGTAGCGACGCGTACGGGGGAGAACGTGGCGATTTTTAGCTTAGAAATGGGGGCGCAACAACTTGTCATGCGTATGCTTTGCGCAGAAGGAAACATTAACGCCCAAAACTTACGAACCGGTAAACTGACGCCAGAAGATTGGGGAAAGTTAACGATGGCGATGGGAAGTCTGTCCAATGCCGGTATTTTTATTGACGATACACCGAACATCCGTGTTAGTGAAATTCGTGCCAAATGTCGTCGCCTAAAACAAGAACAAGGACTTGGCATGATATTGATCGATTACTTGCAGCTCATTCAAGGAAGTGGACGAAATCGTGAAAATCGTCAACAAGAAGTATCGGAAATTTCCCGCTCCCTAAAAGCGTTAGCTCGTGAATTAGATGTTCCTGTCATTGCTTTATCCCAGCTTTCTCGTAGTGTCGAGCAACGTCAAGATAAACGTCCGATGATGTCTGATTTGCGTGAATCGGGAAGCATTGAACAAGATGCGGATATTGTTGCTTTTTTATATCGTGATGATTATTACGATAAAGAATCAGAAAACAAAAACATCATTGAAATTATTATTGCAAAACAACGGAACGGTCCTGTTGGTACAGTACAACTTGCTTTTGTAAAAGAGTATAACAAGTTTGTCAACTTAGAGCGCCGCTTCGATGACACAAACGTTCCACCGGGAGCATAATTTATACGAATAAAAACAAAGGATAAACATATAAATGTTCGGTTTTTTTATTGATTTTTCATAGTTGATTTGGTACACTTACTATGTTTGGAATTGATGAAGCGGAGGTGCTCGCTATGTCTTCAGTTGTTGTTGTTGGAACACAATGGGGCGATGAGGGAAAAGGAAAAATTACAGATTTTTTATCACAACATGCAGAAGTCATTGCACGATATCAAGGTGGAAATAACGCCGGACATACGATTGTATTTAACGGCGAAAAGTATAAATTACATTTAATCCCTTCTGGTATTTTTTATAAAGATAAAATTTGTGTGATTGGAAATGGGATGGTTGTCGATCCGAAAGCGCTCGTACAAGAATTAGCATATTTACACGAGCGTGGCGTAAGCACGGAAAATTTACGCATTAGCAATCGCGCACATGTAATTTTGCCTTATCACTTAAAGCTTGATGAAGTAGAAGAAGAAAGAAAAGGGGCTAATAAAATCGGAACGACGAAAAAAGGAATTGGCCCTGCTTATATGGATAAAGCAGCACGTGTTGGTATCCGGATCGCAGATTTGCTCGACCGAGAAGTATTTGAAGAAAAATTGGCTCGCAATCTAGCAGAGAAAAACGTGCTTTTTGAAAAAGTGTACGGTGTTGAAGGATTTAAATTAGAACACATTCTTGATGAATATTATGAATATGGACAGCAAATCGCAAAGTACGTTTGTGACACATCTGTTGTATTAAATGATGCGCTTGACGAAGGACGCCGTGTTTTATTTGAAGGTGCCCAAGGCGTCATGTTAGATATCGACCAAGGTACGTATCCGTTTGTTACATCGTCAAATCCTGTTGCTGGCGGGGTTACGATTGGGGCTGGTGTTGGTCCGACAAAAATTAAACATGTTGTTGGGGTAGCTAAAGCATATACAACACGTGTCGGTGATGGTCCATTTCCAACGGAGTTAAACAATGAAATTGGTGATCGTATTCGCGAAGTAGGGCGTGAATACGGAACGACAACGGGACGTCCACGCCGTGTCGGTTGGTTTGATAGTGTTGTTGTTCGTCATGCACGTCGCGTTAGTGGTATTACAGATTTATCATTAAACTCGATTGATGTGTTAACAGGTATTGAAACGTTGAAAATTTGTGTTGCTTACCGTTACAAAGGACAAATTATCGAGGAGTTCCCTGCGAGCTTAAAGGTGTTGGCGGAATGTGAGCCGGTTTATGAAGAATTGCCGGGATGGACGGAAGATATTACGGGTGTAAAAAGTTTAGACGAGCTTCCAACTAACGCACGCCGTTACGTCGAGCGCATTTCGCAACTAACAGGTATTCCTCTTTCCATTTTCTCAGTTGGACCAGACCGTTCTCAAACGAATGTTGTCCGCAATGTGTATGCATAAAAAATACGTCGATGAGCAAATCATCGACGTGTTTTTTAAAAAACTATTGTTTTATTTTTAATTATATAGTACAATAATAGATGTCTGTTGAAATGCGGTTCCGTGGTGTAGGGGTTAACATGCCTGCCTGTCACGCAGGAGATCGCGGGTTCGAATCCCGTCGGAACCGCCATTTTTATTGAAATAGTTTACTTATATGGCTCGGTAGCTCAGTCGGTAGAGCAAAGGACTGAAAATCCTTGTGTCGGCGGTTCGATTCCGTCCCGAGCCACTTGTAAGCATAGATACATATGTGTGTCTATGCTTTTTTGTTTTATAATGGTGACATGGTACACTATATGTAAATATGTCTTTTGGGGGAGTGAATATACATGGAGAAAAAAATTTTAGTTGTTGATGATGAAAAACCGATTGCTGATATTTTGCAATTTAATTTAAGAAAAGAAGGATACGACGTACATTGTGCATATGACGGTGTGGAAGCGCTACAAAAAGTAGAAGACATTCAGCCTGATTTAATTTTATTAGATATTATGCTACCTCAAAAAGATGGAATGGAAGTATGTCGCGAAATTCGTAAAAAATATGATATGCCGATTATTATGTTGACAGCGAAAGATTCTGAAATTGATAAGGTGCTTGGGCTAGAACTTGGCGCAGACGATTACGTTACGAAACCATTTAGCACACGCGAACTGTTAGCGCGTGTCAAAGCTAATTTACGGCGTCACCAACAAAGACAAGAACAAGATGTAAAAGAAATAAGTGAAATAAAAATTGGCTCGCTCACCATACATCCAGATGCTTATACTGTATCGAAACGAGGAGAGCAGATTGAACTAACGCATCGGGAATTTGAACTTCTTCACTATTTAGCAAAACATATTGGACAAGTGATGACGCGTGAACATTTACTGCAAACGGTATGGGGATACGACTACTTTGGTGATGTACGCACTGTAGATGTAACTGTTCGACGTTTGCGTGAAAAAATCGAAGATAACCCTTCGCACCCAACGTGGATTGTGACAAGACGTGGGGTAGGATATTATTTGCGAAATCCAGAACAGGAGTAACCGCATGAGAAAGGTAAGTATATTTCAATCGATTCATGTGAAATTTGCCTTGATTTACATTTTGCTTATTTTAATTGCAATGCAAATTATCGGGGCTTATTTCGTGCGCCAATTGGAAGCACAACTTGTTGAAAACTTTAAAAACTCATTAAACGAACGTGTCATTTTACTTGCTTATAACATCGAACAAGAAATGAATAAAGAGCGTGATAAAAAAAGCCCTACGATCGAAGAAGAAATTCGTTCTATTTTACAAGATTTCGTGTCACAAGATATTTCTGAAGTGCGCGTCATTGATCATAAAAGTAAAGTATTAGGGACATCGAATCCATATAATCAAAATATTGTAGGAAAGCGGACGACAGACTTGCTAATTAAACGAACGTTAGTGGCGGGCGAAATGACAGAAAAAATGCTTGTTGATCCAAAGACAGGTCACCGCATGTATATTTCTTCTACGCCTATTAAGGTGAAAAATGAAATTAAAGGGGCAATTTATGTCATTGCTTCGATGGAAAATGTTTTTGCGCAAATGAGGCAAATTAATAATATTTTAGCCACAGGAACAGGAATTGCTTTAGTCATTACTGCGTTGTTAGGCATTTTGTTGGCACAGACCATTACACGTCCGATTTCAGATATGCGTAAACAAGCATTAGCGATGGCAAAAGGTAATTTCTCACGAAAAGTAAAAGTATATGGATACGATGAAATTGGACAACTTGCGCTTAGTTTTAACAACTTAACGAAAAAATTGCAAGAAGCGCAAGCGACGACAGAAGGAGAGCGTCGTAAGTTAGAATCGGTATTAACGCACATGACAGATGGTGTGATTGCAACAGATAGAAAAGGACGAATTATTTTAATTAACGATGCTGCGCTAAACATTTTAAATGTTTCACGTGAAACAGTGCTTTCTGCACCGATTGTGACGGTATTAGGATTAGATGAACAATATACGTTCGAAACGTTAATTGAAGAACGTGAAACATTAATTTTAGATTTTAGTACAGACGACGAAATGTACATTTTACGTGCCTCTTTATCTGTGATTCAAAAAGAAAAAGGATTTGTGAACGGATTAATTGTTGTGTTGCATGACATTACGGAACACGAAAAAATTGATCGTGATCGTCGAGAGTTTGTAGCGAATGTTTCGCATGAATTGCGAACGCCACTAACGACGATGCGCAGTTATTTAGAGGCGCTCGCAGATGGAGCATGGCGGGATGAGGAGATTGCCCCGAGGTTTATTGAGGTGACGCAAAATGAAACAGAACGAATGATTCGTCTTGTCAATGACTTGTTGCAGCTTTCTAAGCTCGACAGTAAAGATTATAAATTGAAAAAAACACGTGTACATTTTATCCCGTATTTCCATAAAGTCATTGATCGATTTGAATTAACAAAAAAAGAGAATGTTTCGTTTGTTCGAGATTTCCCGGATGAGAAAATAATTGTATATATGGATGAAGACAAAATTACTCAAGTACTCGATAACATTATTTCTAACGCCTTAAAATACTCTCCACAAGGAGGGAAAATTACGTTTCGAGTAAGAAAAAAAACGGACTATATTGAAGTAAGTGTAAAAGATGAGGGTGTAGGCATTCCAAAATCGGATTTATCTAAAATTTTTGAGCGTTTTTATCGTGTCGATAAGGCGCGCTCACGTAAACTCGGTGGAACAGGACTAGGTCTGGCCATTGCAAAAGAAGTTGTCGTCGCACATGGAGGACGTATTTGGGCCGAAAGCCAAGAAAGAAAAGGGACAACTATTTACTTTACTTTGCCGATTGAACAACAGAAAAAAGGATGAAAACGATGAAATACGAAACGATTAAGTCCATTGTATTGACGATTCTTGTATGTACGAGCGTTTTTTTAACGTGGAGTTTATGGACGTATCAGCCGAAATATGACTTTATTGAAAACGCAAAATACATTCAAAACGTCCCTGTCAGCAATGTTGCTGTTGATTATAGTACGGTTATTCAGCCACGTTATATTTTTATTCATAAAAATGAACAACATTATGGAATGACACATCACTCGGATATTTATAAATTTATGAAAGAGATGAAAAATTGGACGTTCGATCATTTCGAAAATATATCAAGCACAATTAAAAAAGAACAGTTTCTTTCGTTTATACATGGGAAAGGAAAAATTGAAATTATTTATCCTGATGACATACCGATCGAAATGTATCGAACGATATTTCAATTTGAAGACCAGGACATCGAAAAAGTTCAGTTTGATCGCATCATCATTCCGATGAATGAAAACGAAGAAGAAATGAATGTCTATTTCGTATCTGCCAATGAGAAGCGTATATATAAAGCGGTTGTTCAAGATGCGGTGATTGAAAATTTGAAACAAACATATTATGCGCGGGCAGAACGTTACACACCTTTTTTATCTTATGACATTAGCGAGACAAAATCGTTGTTTTTACCCGCTCGTCCCCTCGTATTAAACCGATTGCAATACTACATGGACGAGTTAAGTAGCGATCGTTTTAAAGATGCATTATTTACAGACCCAAGTTTTGTGAAAAAAGATGTACTCAATTTTGGTGAGGAGTATACAGACGGGTCGCGTTTAATGGATGTTGATTTATCCAAAAAATTGTTGTTGTATGTCAATCCAGCTGCCCGTGGCGAGATAAAGGCGGCGGATCCGACGGTTTTGCAAAAGAGCATTGATTTTGTGAACGATCATGGCGGTTGGACGGATACGTATTATTTTGATCAGTTAGACGAAAATGGAAGAAAGGTAACCTTTCGTTTGTTTGCCAATGGCTACCCTGTATTTAATCGTTATGGAATGGCAGAAATTGTGCAAATATGGGGAGAAAATGAGATTATGAATTACCAACGTCCGTTATTCACATTGGCCATTCCTGACCGAGTAAGTTTACCAATTACACTTTCCTCCGGATATGAAGTCATTGATCAGTTGAAAAAGCAAAAAAATATTCAACATGAATTCATTGACGATATTGCGATTGGCTATGAGCTCGTTCGTGATTCGGAGCGAGAAAATATCGTCATGTTAGAGCCGAGCTGGTATTGTTTGTATAATGGAACGTGGCGAAAAATTGTGATGACGACAGATGAACGAAGAGGGGATATCATTGGATTGGAGTAAAACGAAAACGATTTTTATTATTACATTTCTCATTCTGGATATATTTTTAGGTTACCAATTCATCCAGAAAAAAAATAGTAGCCAGCTTGATGTGATTTTGGAAGCGACTATCGAGGAACAGCTCGAAGCGGATGGCATTACATATGTCGATTTACCAAAAGAGATCACGAAAGCGACATACGTTAGTGGGAAAAGTAAAACGTTTACGGAAGAAGAAGTAAAAAATTTGCCAAACCAACAAGTTGAAGCGGCAAACGAAACCGTTTTGCAAGCTCATTTTATTAAACCTGTGCCGCTACAAGATCCAAAAGACGGCTATCGCCTAACAGAGTTTTTAAGACAAAATATAATTGCAGGTGATCAATATACATTTTGGAAGTATGATGAAGACTTACAAGCGCTCATTTATTTTCAACAATATGAAGGGAAAACCATCTATAAAAATGTGAGCAGTATGTTGCTTATTTATGTGAATGATCGAAATGAAATGGTTGGCTATGAACAAACGTTGCTCGTTGATTTAGAGAAAAACGAGAAAAAACAAGAAATTTTGCCGGCGATTAAAGCATTAGAGACGTTGTATAAGCGAAATTACTTAAAGCCGGGCGATCGAGTAACAAAAATCGATCTGGGATACTATGCGCTCGTTCAGTTTACGACTTCGCAAGTATTAACACCGACATGGCACGTTGTTGTAAATGGAAAAACAGATTATTATGTGAACGCATTTGAAGGACAAGTCATTAGCGATGAAAATAAAGTGTTGGAGTGAATAACATGAGGTTTAGCGTTTTAGCAAGCGGCAGTACAGGCAACGCTTTTTACGTAGAAACGAAACGGGAGCGATTGCTTGTTGATGCTGGGTTAAGCGGCAAACAATTAGAACAATTATTTGCCCATATTGATCGCCGCATTCAAGATGTAACTGGTATTTTAGTGACACATGAACATAGCGACCATATTAAAGGACTAGGTGTTATTGCTCGCAAATATCGCTTACCGATTTATGCGAATGAAAAGACTTGGAAAGCGATGGACGGGTTCATCGGTGACATCCCGCTTGAGCAAAAATTTATTTTTCCAACGGGTTCTGTTCGTACATTTGGAGATTTGGATGTTGAATCGTTCGGTGTGTCTCACGATGCTGTGGAGCCGATGTTTTATGTGTTTCATTATGAGGGAAAAAAGTTAGCTCTCATTACGGATACAGGGTATGTGAGCGAGCGCATGAAAGATGTCATTCGTCATGCGGATGTATTTGTATTTGAAAGTAACCACGACGTAGAAATGTTGCGTATGGGAAAATATCCATGGAACATTAAGCGACGTATTTTAAGTGACGTCGGGCACGTATCCAATGAGGACGCAGGTCTTGCTTTAGCAGACGTCATTGGTGATAAAACAAAGCGCATTTATTTAGCGCATTTAAGCCAAGATAACAATATGAAAGAATTAGCACGAATGACAGTGTCCCAGACGCTTGAGCGAAAAGGAATAGTTGTCGGAGAATCTTTTCAACTGTATGACACAGATCCAGCTCGTCCGACGGCACTGATTTCAGTATAAATTTCACCTTTTTTTCACCAACATGTCGTATGTATATTGTTAGATGCTTAGGGGAAAAGAAGGTTATAATGGAAAAGGGGTCAATATTTTATAAAGAAAGGACGGGTGAAAGATGGGCTATTATGATGATCATTACGAACATATTCGTCAAAAACAAAAAGGCAATCGTGGTGGAGCTTTTTTAGCGGGAATAGTCGGGGCTATTTTAGGCGGAATGATTGTCGTTGTCTCTATTCCTTCGTTAGTTAAATGGGATATTTTACCTTATAAACTTGAACAAACGGAAGAAAAACAGACGACTGTGACGGAGCAGCCAAAAGTAGATAAAAGTGTAGCAGTCGATGTTGTGACTCAAGTAACAAAAGCGGTGAATAAAGTATCAAATGCGGTTGTTGGCATTGTAAATATTCAAGAAGCAAGTTTTTGGTCAGAAGGCGGGGAAGCTGGAACAGGCTCAGGAGTCATTTATAAAAAAGAAGGAAATAAGGCATATATCGTAACGAACCATCACGTTGTTGAAGGTGCCAGCCGTGTGGAAGTAAGTTTAAGCGACGGAACAAAAGTGCCAGCCCGCTTACTTGGGAGCGATGTGTGGACAGATTTGGCCGTATTAGAAATTGACGCAAAACACGTAACAAATGTAGCTGAATTCGGAAATTCTGATGTCGTGAAAGTAGGAGAACCGGTCATTGCGGTTGGAAACCCACTTGGCTTACAATTCGCAGGCTCTGTAACACAAGGAATCATCTCAGGAGTAAACCGGACGATTCCAATTGATATTGACCAAGACGGTATTCCAGATTGGCATGCGGAAGTATTGCAAACAGACGCTGCCATTAACCCTGGAAACAGCGGTGGTGCGCTTGTAAATATCGAAGGGCAAGTCATTGGAATTAACTCAATGAAAATTGCTCAAGAAGCTGTTGAAGGAATCGGATTATCCATTCCAATTAATTATGCTAAACCAATTATTGCGGATTTAGAGAAGTTTGGACAAGTTCGCCGTCCATATATGGGCGTAGAATTGCGTTCATTAAGCGACATCCCAGCATATCATTGGCAACAGACACTTCATTTACCAGCAAACGTCAAAGAAGGCGTAGCTATTTTACAAGTTGTACCGGGCTCGCCAGCTGCGCAAGCGGGATTGCGTGAGTTTGATGTCATTGTAGCGTTAGATGACGAAAAAATCGCTGATGTGATCGAATTAAGAAAACATTTATATAATCGCAAACAAATTGGCGATACGATGAAAGTAACATTTTACCGCGATGGCAAAAAACAAACGGTGACGTTAAAATTAGCGAAACAATCATTATAATGAAACGGCAGGGAATTCCCTGTCGTTTCATTCATGAATAAGGGGTGGTACGTCTTGTGGAAATGTTGCGAGCAACATGTTGAAATCGCTATCGATATGTATGTGGATGAAAAACAACAAGCGCCAGAAATATCAACAATTTCTGTGGATAAAGAAGAAGACACGTGTGACTTTTGTGAAGAACGGGCTGCATATATAGTAGGGAACTAATGTTTTTGCACAATATGTGGATTCGTGTTGTGGATATGTGGATAAAACTTGTGGATATCATGTTTGTAAAGTGGGGATCATTTGTGAATATATACATTATTGCTGTGGGTAAGTTAAAAGAGAAATATTTAAAACAAGGAATAGAAGAATATACAAAACGGTTGTCTGCTTATGCGAAAATGGATATTGTGGAAGTAGCAGATGAAAAAGCGCCAGAGCAGTTAAGTGAACAACAAATGGAACTCGTCAAAAAGAAAGAAGGTGAACGTATTTTAGCAAAAGTTACGGATGACATGCATGTTATTGCTTTAGCGATTGAAGGAAAAATGATGTCGTCAGAAGAGTTTGCCCAAACGCTTGATCGATTAGCGACATATGGAAAAAGTAAAATTGCTTTTATTATCGGTGGTTCGCTCGGCTTAAGCGATGACGTCATGAAACGAGCAAACGAATCGCTTTCGTTTTCAAAAATGACTTTTCCGCATCAACTCATGCGTCTCATTTTAACCGAGCAAATTTACCGCGCTTTCCGAATTAACAGAGGTGAACCGTATCATAAGTAAAGCGGCTGAATTCAGCCGCTTATTTTACCCCTTTCATAAAGCTTTCAATTTTTGGTGAGATGATGAAAAGAATGACGCTAAAGACGATGGCGATTCCACCGATCGTTCCGAAATAAGCCATTTCTGTTTCTGGTGTATAAAACTTCACGATTTGTGCGTTAATGGCTTGGGCTGCCGCGCTTGATAAAAACCATAAGCTCATCGTTTGAGCTGAAAACGCCGCCGGAGCAAGTTTTGTCGTTGCGGATAAACCGACAGGCGATAAGCATAGTTCACCAAACACAACAATTAAGTAGCTTAGCACGAGCCAAAGAGGACTTACTAACGAATCGTTTCCACCGAGATAAGCTGGCAATAAAATGACAACAAACGATAACCCAGCAAACAATAGCGCTAAAGAAAATTTCTTTGGAATGGACGGCTGTTTATCCCCTAATTTCACCCATAGCCAAGCGAAAATCGGGGCAAATGTAATGACAAATAACGGGTTCAACGATTGGAACCAAGCTGGCGAAAGATCGATACCAGCAAAATGCAACTGTGTTCGTTTATCTGCATACGTTGCTAAAATGGTTGAACCTTGTTCTTGAATCGACCAGAACATCGCTGATGCGATGAACAAAGGAATATAAGCGATAATGCGTGAACGTTCCACATCTGTCGTTTTCGGACTACGATACATAACGACAAAGTAAATCGTTGGAATGACAATACCGAAAATACCGACGAGCGATACAAACAAATCGATTGTTAGTGTATTTGTCTGTAAGCCGATGAAAATGAGTAAGGCAATGATCGCTACACCGATTGCGCCCCATGTGAACACTTTTTTCTTTTCATCTGCGGATAACGGGTTTGGTATATGTGTTCCCGCAAGACCGAGATTTTTCTTTTTCGTTCCGATAAATACGAGAAGTCCGAAAAACATACCGATCGCGGCAATACCAAAGCCGAGATGGAAGTTGTATTTCATCCCAACCGTTCCAACAACGAGCGGAGCTAAAAATGCTCCAAGGTTAATGCCCATATAAAAAATGCTAAATCCCGCATCGCGACGGTGATCGCCTTCTGCATATAAATCACCGACAACGCTTGAAACGTTTGGTTTAAGCAATCCCGTTCCAAGCACGATTAAAACCATCGAAACAAAAAACATCGTTACACTTCCTGGAACAGCTAAAGCAATGTGACCGAGCATAATTAAAATACCGCCGTAAAACACAGCTTTTGCTGTCCCGAATAATCGGTCGGCTAACCATCCGCCAATAATGCCCGACATATAAACGAGTGAACCGTAAATGGACATGATCGCTAGAGCAGTCGGTTCATCTAATCCTAAGCCGCCTTTCGATACTTCATAATACATATAAAATACGAGAATAGCACGCATACCATAATAAGAGAAACGTTCCCAAAACTCAGTAAAAAATAATGTGAAAAGTCCTCTCGGATGGCCGAAAAAGCCACGTTGGGGAACGCTTTCGACAATGCGTTGCTTACTTTGTGACATAACGAAACCCCTTTCATTTTTTAAAATAATAATTTTTATTTTCTGTATTTTCTTAATGAAACCAATCTTATATTAAATAAATAGGTTTCACAAGTAACCATTTTAAACGAATGAGTAAATGAAGTAAATAAAAAAATTTTCTAAAATAATATAAGGGTATGGCGAAAAACCCATACCCTTATTTGCGATGCATTTTAAACTGTAAAAACAATTCATTGTAATATGCAAGCATGCTTTTACCGAGATTTTCATATACTTCAAGTTTATCAGCAAGCTGTTCGCTTGGATAAAAACGTTCGTCTTCCACTATCTCTTTCGGTAAGTATTCAAGCGCTTTTTTATTTGGTGTCGAGTAGCCGACGTATTCCGCGTTTTGAGCCGCGTTTTTCGGGTCAAGCATAAAGTTAATAAATTGATGAGCACCTTCAATGTTTTTCGCTGTCTTTGGAATGACCATATTATCAAACCATAAATTTGTTCCTTCTTTTGGGATCACGTAATCAAGCCGTTCGTTTTCCCACATAATTTCTGCTGCATCGCCCGACCAAACGATGCCGATCGCGGCTTCTTCGTTCGCAAGCAGCATTTTAATTT
The DNA here is from genome assembly GCF_014201515.1 of Anoxybacillus mongoliensis. GTDB lineage: Bacteria > Bacillota > Bacilli > Bacillales > Anoxybacillaceae > Anoxybacillus > Anoxybacillus mongoliensis. The sequence continues at coordinate 130,470 of NZ_JACHEQ010000006.1, read as the reverse complement.
CGTCACCGACAATCGCTTTGACGTTTGGTGTTAGCTGATCAAGTTTTTGTTTTGCTTGTAGTAAATGTGTTTTGTTCGTATCGTTAAGTGAATAATGTAGACTATTTAGCGCCATGCCCATAATTTCGCGTGCACCATCAATAAGTAAAATTTGATTTTTAAATGCAGGGTCCCATAAATCGTTCCAACTCGTTATTTCTTTTCCACCGAGTAGGGCACGATTGTAGACGATGCCGACCGTTCCCCAAAAGTAAGGAATGGAATATTCATTGCCTGGATCAAACGATAAGTCAAGAAAACGCTCATCAATATAGCGCAAGTTTGGGATTTTTGAATGATTGATCGGAAGTAACAACCCTTCCTCTTTCATTTTGCTGATGGCGTATTCTGACGGAACAGCGACATCGAATGTTGTGCCACCTTGGGAAATTTTTGTCATCATCGCTTCATTCGAATCAAATGTTTGGTAAATGACTTTGAGACCCGTTTCTTTTTCAAATTTTTTAATGAGCGCAGGGTCAATATAGTCGCCCCAGTTATAAATCGTTAACGTATTAGCTCCCCCATACCCTTTGGACGATTCGATCGTTTTTGTGACATAAAGCAAACTAAAAGCAATGAGCCAAACGAGCAAAAAAAGTGATGATATTTTTTTCATTTTTGTCCCCCCTTAGCGCTAGCGCGTTGTGTGATGACGTAATACACAACAACGAGAACAAGCGTAAATAAGAAAAGAAGGGTAGATAAAGCGTTAACGGATAACGAAATCCCTTGTCGTGCCCGCGAATAAATTTCCACAGACAACGTCGAAAAGCCGTTCCCTGTCACGAAAAACGTGACCGCAAAGTCATCAAGCGAGTACGTGAGCGCCATGAAAAAGCCAGCAAAAATGCCAGGTGTAATGTACGGAAGGATGACTTTTGTTAATATGTTCCACTCATTTGCCCCTAAATCGCGTGCTGCATCAATCAACGTCGGGCTCATTTCCTGCAGCTTTGGCAACACCATTAATACGACAATCGGAATGCTGAAAGCAATATGAGACAATAAGACAGACGTAAATCCAAGCTGGATGCCAGCAATCGTAAATAAGATCAGAAACGATGCCCCAATAATGACGTCAGGGCTGACGATTAAAACGTTATTTAGCGTAAGCAACGTTTGTTTCCAACGATGTTTTGCATAATAAATGGTAATAGCGCCAAACACGCCAATGATTGTCGCAAGTGATGACGATAATAAGGCGATAATCATTGTATGCAAAACGATAATAAGCAAGCGTGTATCAGCAAACACTTCTTTATACCAGTCAAGAGTAAATGATTCGAAATGATGCATCGTCCCGCCACTATTAAACGAGTAATAAATTAAATAAAAAATAGGCATGTATAATACGAAAAATATAAAAGTTAAATAGAGGCGAGAAAATTTCATTGTCTCACCCCCCATTTTTTATTTCCTGTTAACGCCATAATGCTAGCCATGGCGATCATTAAAAAGACAGCGATTGTCGCCCCCATTCCCCAGTTTTGCGTCACGAGAAAATGTTGCTCAACCGCAGTGCCAAGCGTAATAACGCGGTTTCCAGCGATTAATCTTGTCAACATAAAGAGCGAAAGCGACGGAATGAACACCGCTTGACACCCTGCTTTGACACCATCGAGCGTAAGCGGAAAAATGACGCGACGGAATGTCGTCCATTCGCTCGCTCCTAAGTCGCGCGCTGCATCGATCAAAGAAGGATTCAATTTTTCAAGTGCATTAAAAATCGGCAAAATCATAAACGGAATAAAAATATAAACAGATACAAAAACAAAACTAAAGTCCGTAAACAATAGTTGTTTCGTTCCAATTCCAATCGCCTCAAATAGCGCATTGACTGCCCCATACGTGCCGAACAATCCAAGAAAAGCGTACGCTTTTAGCAATAAATTGACCCATGTTGGCAAAATAATAAGCAACAGCCATAACTGCTTATGCTTCGTTTTTGTTAACAAATAAGCGGTTGGGTATGCAATAAGGAGTGAACATGCTGTGATTAGAAATGCATACCAAAACGAATTAACCGTCATTCGTAAATAAACAGGTGTGAAAAAAGTTTCATAGTTAACGAGCGAGAAATGGCCTTCAATATCGAAAAAAGAATAATAAATAATAAGAATAATCGGTGCAACAACGAACAACCCGATCCACAACCAATAGGGGATGGCATAAGCATATCGGCGCATATTATTCACCCCCACTCCGCTTCATAACATGAATAGCTTCTGGCTCAAAATGGAGGCCAATTTCTTCCCCGATATCCGCCTTTTTTGTCGAGTGAACGAGCCACTCATTTCCATACGTATCGTAACAACAAAGCTCATAATGCACGCCACGGAATAAAACAGAATCAACGCGCACACGCAATTTGCCACGCTCAACAGTTGTTAACTCTAAATCTTCAGGACGAATAACAATGTCGACGCGTTCGTTTTTCGCAAAACCGCGATCGATGCACGCAAATTGTTGATTAGCAAATTCCACAACAAAATCATCGATCATCGTTCCGGTAATGATATTTGATTCCCCGATAAAATCAGCGACGAAACGGTTCACAGGCTCATCATAAATATCTTTCGGTGTACCGCGTTGCTCAATTTTTCCTTTATTTAACACGAAAATTTCATCCGACATCGCAAGAGCTTCTTCTTGATCGTGGGTAACGAAAATAAACGTAATGCCAAGTCTTCGTTGCAATTCGCGCAACTCATATTGCATTTCTGTTCGAAGTTTTAAATCAAGCGCTGATAGCGGTTCATCTAGTAACAGCACATCCGGTTCATTGACGATCGCGCGGGCGATGGCAACACGTTGTCGCTGTCCTCCTGACATTTCATGAATCGCACGTTGTTCGTATCCTTCTAAGTTGACGAAGCGAAGTGCTTCTTTTACTTTTCGTTCAATGTCTTCCTTTCCTATTTTTTTGATACGTAAGCCAAAAGCGACGTTTTCAAATACGTTTAAGTGAGGGAAAAGTGCATAATCTTGAAATACTGTATTCACTTGCCGTTTATTTGCTGGAACATTGTTCATCCGTTTTCCATGAAAATAAATATCGCCTTTTGTTGGTTCGATAAATCCAGCAATTAAGCGGAGAATCGTTGTTTTTCCGCAACCAGAGGGACCGAGAAGTGTATAAAATTTACCGCGCTCCATTTCAAAACTGACGTCATCGAGCACAGGAAGATCATTATCGTATTGTTTTGTGACATGGTTAAAGCGAATGATGACGCGATCGTCCATTTTGTTTTTCCCACCTCATTTATCCATTTTTTAAGTCCATTATGAACGATCGCTTTATGTTCAGCAACCTTTTATTGAAGCACACCGTAGCTAATGATTTCAACTGTTGGGTGAATGTTAATTTCCGCTTTCGCAAAAGCCTTTGACCAGCTTTTTTGTTTTTGAAACGGTTTGTATTCGTAAGCGCGGGCATACAAACCAAATCCGATCGGATCGACTTCATATGTTTGCATTTTTTTCACGATCGCTTCAAGTTGTTTTTGTATTTCTTTTGCGAGCAATTGTTCGAGTTTTTTCTTTTCTTTTTTCATAGCAATATGTGTCGTCGTTTCGGTCAAAATGGCACCTAGATGTATATGAACGTCAAAGCGAAACATCCCATTTTGAAACGACGGTTTATATGAAAAATCACCCTTTTCAATCGAAATGCTTACGTATTCTTTTTGTTTTGTTAGACCCTTTATAGCAAGTGTAAGCGATGTCGCAGGTTTAATATTTTTGTTTAATATCGCAAAATACGGACTTTCTTTTTGTGATAATGAGCCGACATACTTTCGTTGTTTATTAAATAAGGCGATCCCTCCTGCGATTAAATCCCCTTTATGCACTCTTAAAATCGGGGCAAACGGCGTTTGAGCGCGATCAAGCGATAAACGTCGAAACTCAAGTAAATTGATTTTTGTTGTTTGTTTACTTTTATGTGCTGTTAATAACACATCCCGAATAGCCACAGATAGACGCGGTTTATCGTCAAGACGAATGTACATGACATCTTTTAACGGACCGTCAAAAACGATGAAATTTGCTGTTGTTGAATTTTTTGGATCGCGATAAAACACGTCTAAATACGAAAACATATCATGTGTTTTCGCAAATGTTTTACTGACAATGATGTTTTGAGCTTTTCCTCCAACAATTTTCCCTGAGGCAAAGGCGTTTGCTTTTGAACGTCCGTCCCGTGGTGTTACTCCTAATGTACGAATGACTTCGTAAATGTTTTTAGCCTCTTTATTAAACACCGGGCTAACAGAATAGATAAGTAATTTTCCATTTTTCCCTGTATCCAATCCGACAGTCAATGCGAGTGTGAGGTCATCTAGTTGTGTTTTTGCACTACATCCAGTTGTGAAAAGAAAACAGAGGAAGACGTACATATATTTTTTCATTTCTTTTTTCCTCCTTGAAACCATTGCGCCATGGAAACATAAATAAACAAGAAGATAGGAAAAATATAAGCTCCCCATAAACCGTATCGCTCCCACCACGATCCCATCGTTTGAATATGAGAAAACGACGGGGTGTATAAAAAAGACGTCAAAATAAATGCACAAACCGCAATAATAAGTACGATCGTATGATCTTTTTTTCCAAATAGTTGACTAACGCCAAAAACAGTTGTGAAAATATATGGGATGCCTGTCGTTGACATGACAAACAAGTAAAAAGATAAAAAAATCACTTCAAACCGTTCAATAAATGAAAATTCAATCGTTTTCAATAGCGACAACGTCGGCCAAATAAGCGAAGGCGTTTCATCAGGACTAAAGAAAATAAAACAGGTGACTGTAATTAATAAAAAAGTAAAAGCAGAGATACTGTTGGCAATGACCATCGCTTTGATCGCATGTTTTTTTTCTTTTAAAAACGGGTAAAACACGAACGCTAATTCAAAGCCTAAAAACGATAAAACTGTTGTTTTTACCGCTTGAAAAATCGGTGCCCATCCTTCTTTTAAAATAGGGAGCATATATAAAATCGTCCCTTTCTGTAACGGTATCGCAATAAGAATGGGCATCCAAAGCGTTAAGTAAAAGACGAATTCCGCGTAGCGCGCTAGGACGCGTACGCCGTTTCGCGTAATTAAAAAGCCCGGTAGCATAAATAAAATCATAATAAGATAGTTTGGTGTATTTGGTAAAATCCATACTTGTGTAATATGAATGGCGGTAAAAACGACAGTCATAGACGCTAATAAAGCGTAAGCGACAAAAGCAAGATGGATTAATGTCCCAAATATCCTTCCAAAATAGCGACGAGAAAGATCGAAAATCGTGTCTTGTGGATGCTTCGCCATCGTTTTTATAATGATCGTACTTGCGATGATAGAAATAAGCCACCCAATAATAATAGCGATCCATCCGTCCGTGTTGGCAATATCAGCAAGCTGGGCTGGAAGCGATAAAATGCCGATACCGATTTGTGCGCCCGAGATGAGAAAAATATATTGCATTATCGTGATTTCGTTAAATTCATATCGTTTCATAAGCACCACTTATTTACGGAATTTTTTTTGTCTCGTCAGTTGTGTCGGACGAGCGGATAATGGTCGCGTGCGCATCATCCAAAGCGGAAAGCGTAAAATCGTATCTTTCCAGTCGCGCAATCGTGCAGGAGCGAATGGACTCCCTTCAGGTGTGCCAAGTGACTCTAACGAAATGAGATGACCGATAATAAGCATGAAACCGATGACCATTCCAACTAAACCAAATAAAGAAGCAGCAATCATCATTGGAAAGCGCAATAAACGAATCGATTCCGACATATCCGGATTTGGAATAATAAATGAGGCAATGGCTGTCAGTGAAACGATGACGACCATAATGTTGCTAACGATACCAGCTTGAACAGCAGCTTGCCCGATGACAACACCTCCAACGATGCCGACCGTTTGCCCAATTGGTGCAGGTAAACGCAACCCTGCTTCACGTAACATTTCAATCGCAAGCTCCATTAACACAGCTTCTAAAAGTGGCGGAAGCGGGACGCGTTCGCGCGATTCACCAATCGTTAACAATAAATTGAGCGGGATAATTTCATAATGAAACGAAAGTGCCGCAATATAAGCGGATGGTAAAAAAATGGCCATAAAAAAGGCAAGCAAGCGCAAAAGTCGTAAAAACGACGCGATCATCCAACGCGTACTGTAATCGTCGACTGTTTGAAAAAACGTAATAAATGTCATTGGTCCAATCATGACGCTAGGTGAGTGGTCAACGACGATCACGATGCGCCCTTGTAGTAAATTGCTCACCGCTGCATCGGGACGTTCAGTTAATAAAAATTGTGGAAATGGCGAGAACGGATTATCCTCAATATGTTGCATCAGCTCGCCCGTATTGACAATTGTGTCGACATCGACTTGTTCGATTCGATCTTTCAATTCTTGTAACACCTCTGGGTGAGTCACGTCTTCTAAATATAACAGTGCGACAGAGGTATGTCCTCTTCTACCAACGGTCGTTGTTTCAACTTTTAATTGTTGATGCGGCAAATAGCGACGAATGAGTGCGATGTTTTTTTCGTACGTTTCAATAAACCCTTGGTGCGACCCTTTCAAAGACGATTCAATTTGCGGTTCCGCAATGGCGCGTTGTGGCCATCCTTGCGTGTCGAGTAGTAATACGTGGTCGTCGCCGTCTAGAAATAGTGCTGTTTCCCCTTGAAACACGCGCTGAATAACATGTTCCCATATTGTCGCATATGATTTTGCCCCGATTGGCAATTGAATATCAGCAATTGTATTTATTTGTCTCGTTTCAAATAAAAGTGGGCTAATCACGTTATTGTTGATTGAGTTTTTATCAACAAGTGTGTTGAGATATACAAGCAACGCCCGTTTTTTCGGTTCACCAATGAGTAGATGGCAATATACAAGATCAGGCGTTTTTGTAAAATAGTCACGCAACGTTTGTTCATTCGCATCGAGCGAATGGGCCAATAGTTGTTGAGTGCCGTTCATTATTCATCCCCTTTCAGCTGTTGAAGCGGTTTGATGGCTGGTCCCTCTAACACTTTTCCAGTAAAACAAAAACGTGAACCGTGACATGGACAGTCCCATGACCGCTCGCTATTGTTCCATTCGAGTTCACATCCCATATGTGTACACGTCGTATCGACGACATAAAGTGTGCCGTCATCGTCGCGATAAGCACCAGCTCGTTTTCCTCCTACATTGACCACAGCCCCTTCTCCACGCAATATGTCGCGGGGGGTACGAATGGCGTATTCAAGCTTTCCGATCAAGAAATGTTTTGCGACATCGATTCCTTCCGTCAGCAAGTGATTGAGCGACGGATCAGCGATAAATCGTGATGGAGTAAACAGTTGAGCGTAACGGTTTTCTTTTTGTAATGCTAAATCGGTTAACAGATGAGCAGCGACCGTGCTTGTCGTCATGCCCCATTTTCGATACCCTGTCGCGACAAGAATGTGTGGAAGACCTGTGCGAACGGGACCGATGTATGGAAGATTGTCTAGCGTGATGAGATCTTGCGCCGACCAACGATATAGCACATGTGATAAACCGAACGTATGTTCACAAAATGCTTGTAACGCTTCATAGTGTTGAATCATGTTGATCCCTTGTCCGACTTTATGCGACTCGCCACCGATTAGAAGAAGCGGCTTGCCGTCCATCGTTGTGCAGCGAAGAGATCGCTTTGGTTCATTTGCGCTTAAATACATGCCTTGCAGTCGTTCGTGTGACTCGACTGCAATAACGTACGATCGTTCTGCATGCAAGCGTGCAAAGTAAAAAGCAGGGTCAAAAAACGGAAAGTGGGTACAAATGACAACCGTGTCGCACGTGATCGTTGCGCCATTTTTCGTTTGTACAATCGGGCGATGGGCTGTCTCGATATGTTGTGCAACAGTTTGTTCGTAAAAAGATGCCCCATGTTCGACCGCGAGCTCCACTAATGTTTTTAAATAATGGAGCGGATGAAATTGCGCTTGGTTGCGCATCATGACTGCACCTTGGACGGAAAAAGGAAGCGAAAGTTGATCGACATATGCCCCGTCGATGCCGAGCGTTTCATACGCTTTCCATTCCGCCTCAAGCATATGTAATTGTGTTTCTTCCGTTGTATATATGTACGCGTCTTCTAGCGATAAATCGCAAGGAATATCGTGTTTTTTTATCGTTTGTAACATCGATTGCAGCGCTTTTTCGTTTGCTTCGTAATAATGGCGAGCATTTTCTTCTCCGAAGTGGGCAATTAGTTCATGATAAATGAGATCATGCTGGGCGGTAATTTTTGCGGTCGTATGCCCTGTTGTACCGTGACATAGCCGGTCTGCTTCGATGACGGCGACACGCACGCCTTGTTTAGCGAGCAAATAAGCGGTTGTAATGCCTGTTATTCCTCCACCAATAATCGCTACATCTGTTTCAAGCGGTTGCGTCAAAGATGGAAAAGACGGAATCATTGTTGTTTGTAGCCAATACGATTGAGATGACTTTGGTAAAGACATGAGTTTGTTCCTCCATATCCATGTTTTTCTTAATTTTCCCCAAATCGAAAAGTTTATGATGAACATTTGTAAAGATGATAAAATGGAAATAGACGTGTATAGAAATGTTTTTATAACATAACGTAAGAGGGAGAGTTAAAGTGAATAAAGATGCAAGTGTTCGTTTACAAGATAATATCGTCTTAGAACATTATGGGCTGAATGAATTGCATTTAGAATCTGTTCGCCATTATCGTGAGCAATTTGCAAAAGTCAAACCAAACCACCCATGGAACGGTTTAGAAACGAAAGATTTTTTATATAAGATTGGGGCATGGGGAAAAATACGAAACACAAGCAAGGAAGGATTAACATTAGCAGGACTTCTTATGTTTAGCGAAGAGCGAATGATTACAGAAGTTTTACCACAATACTTTCTTGAATATCGTGAATATGATGATAATCATATGCATTGGACAAGTCGTTTCACTTCACAAGATGGAACGTGGTCGGGAAATATTTATGATTTTTATTTTAAAGTGATGAACGAGTTCAAAGATGTATCTACATTTGAAAAAGAAGCGGTGCATGAAGCACTTATCAACGCGATTGTCCATGCCGATTATAATGGCGATGGAGGCATTATTGTTGAACGGCAGCAATCATATATACAATTTTCTAATCCTGGGCTTTTCGGTATTCCTTTAGAACAGGCATTTAGCGGCGGTGTTAGCCATTTGCGTAATCCGAATGTGTTCAAAATGTTTATTTACATTCATTTTTGCAAGCGAGCTGGAGTTGGTTTGAAAACGATCGAAACAATTTGTTTGCAACAGCCTGTCATTGATCAATATGATTTCCAGGAGCGGACGGTTATTACATTACCAGTCGTGTCCTTTTCAGAAAGACATAAACACGACGATGATCTAGAGATGGTATGTGATTGGTCAGATCATTTAGAGTTAGTTGACTCCATAAATAACAAAAACAACTCCTGTAATAGTGATCAAAACTCCGTAAATATCGACTTGAAGTCCATAAACAAAGGGATTAAGTCCTTAAATAATGATTCCGACTCCGTAAACATCGGACTTAACTCCGTAAATAACGAAAACAACTCCTATAATAAAGAGCAAAACTCCATAAATAATTCACCTAACTTCGTAAATAACGAAGAAGAAACGAATATTGATCAGGAGCTCTGGAGTATTGCTGAGATTGCGCGTAAGAAAAAAAGGCTTGCACCGACCAAAATGGAAGAAATCATTTTGCAACTATGTGCCCATCGGCCATTAATGTTAAAAGAATTAGCTTATTTATTAGATCGAACGCCAGACGGACTGCGCAATAATTATTTAGGAAAGCTGTTAGCGGAAGGGAAAATGCGTTTAAAGTATCCAGACCAACCAAATCATCCAAAACAAGCATATATAACAAATAAGCAATATTCATGATTTGTTCAATATTTCACAATCTATAGTATAGAAAAGAATGTTACAATAATGGTAACAAAAGAAAAGTTGAGGTGACAGATGATGCTCGTATGCGAATGGAGAAACTTTTCAACAGATGCAGAAACATATACATTGGAGCTATTTGAAGAAATGATTGGGGACGAATTTGAAGCAATGATGTTTGAAGATGATCAAGATATTCCTTCTTATATATGGACAGTGAACTATGTCGTAATTGTTAAGCGAAATACGCGCATGTACAACGATATTTCGTTTACAAAAATTCCACGCAATCCAGTATGTGAGTGACCGCCTTCTTTATAAGAAGCGGTTCTCTTGCACAATATATTTGCTCAATATTTCACAAAGTTGACACACACAAACGATCCTATCTTCGTTATAATGTGAATGTGAAAGTAATCACATTTTTATTTTCGATCAACTTGTGAAAAAATTCACAAGTAAATATAGGAGGGTCTTATATGGCTGTTGATGAAAAAGTATTAGACCAAAAGAAAGAAGTTACAAAGATGATCGATACGCTCGTGGCGAATGCGCAAAAGGCGTTAAAAGCGTTTCGCGATTACGATCAAGAAACGATTGACCATATCGTCAAGCAAATGGCGTTAGCTGGACTTGATAAACATATGTATTTAGCGAAATTAGCGATTGAAGAAACAAAACGTGGCGTATATGAAGATAAAATCATTAAAAACATTTTTGCGACAGAATACATTTATCATAACATTAAGTACGATAAAACGGTTGGCGTTATCCGCGAAAATGAACATGAAGGCATCATTGAGATTGCCGAGCCTGTTGGCGTCATTGCTGGGGTAACACCGGTAACAAACCCAACATCGACAACGATGTTTAAAGCGCTCATTTCAATTAAGACCCGCAACCCAATCATTTTTGCGTTCCATCCGTCCGCGCAAAAATGTAGCAGTGAAGCGGCACGCATTTTACGTGATGCAGCAATTGCGGCTGGCGCGCCAGAACATTGTATTCAATGGATCGAAACGCCTTCCGTTGAAGCAACGCAACAATTGATGCATCACCCTGGCGTTTCGCTTATTCTCGCGACAGGTGGAGCAGGCATGGTCAAAGCGGCATATAGCTCAGGAAAACCAGCATTAGGGGTTGGACCTGGTAACGTGCCTTGCTATATTGAGAAAACAGCAAATATAAAACGTGCTGTGAACGACCTTATTCTTTCAAAAACGTTTGACAACGGTATGATTTGTGCATCTGAACAAGCGGTCATTATTGATAAAGAAATTTATGACGCGGTAAAAAACGAAATGATTGCAAACAAATGTTACTTCTTAAATGAAGAAGAAAAGAAAAAAGTTGAAAAGCTTGTCATTAATGAAAATACGTGCGCAGTCAATCCGAATATTGTCGGTAAACCAGCATATGAAATTGCGAAAATGGCAGGAGTTGACGTGCCGGTTGATACGAAAATTCTTGTGGCAGAACTAAAAAGCGTCGGTCCGCAAGAGCCACTTTCTCGTGAAAAATTAAGTCCGGTATTGGCGTGCTATAAGGTGAATAGTACAGAAGAAGGGTTAAAACGAGCAGAAGAAATGCTTGAGTTCGGTGGACTTGGCCACTCTGCTGTTATTCATTCAGAAAATCAAGAAGTCATTCTTGAATTCGGTAAGCGAATGAAAGCAGGGCGAATCATTTCGAACGCACCATCTTCACAAGGAGCGATCGGTGACATTTACAATGCATACATTCCGTCATTGACGCTCGGTTGCGGTACGTTTGGAGGCAACTCGGTTTCAACAAACGTAGGTGCGACACATTTAATTAACATTAAAAAATTAGCGAGAAGGAATGTAAACATGCAATGGTTTAAAGTTCCGCCAAAAATTTATTTTGAAAAACATGCAACACAATATTTAGCGAAAATGCCAAACATCTCACGTGCCTTTATTGTTACAGATCCAGGCATGGTGAAGCTTGGCTATGTCGATAAAGTGTTGTACTATTTACGCAAACGCCCAGATTATGTGCATTGCGAAATTTTCTCAGAAGTGGAGCCAGATCCATCCATTGAAACAGTGATGAAAGGTGCCGACATGATGCATGCGTTCCAACCAGACGTCATCATCGCCCTCGGCGGTGGTTCGGCGATGGACGCGGCGAAAGCGATGTGGTTGTTCTATGAACATCCAAATACAGACTTTAACGGATTAAAACAAAAGTTTTTAGATATTCGTAAACGTGTATTTAAATATCCAAAACTCGGTCAAAAAGCGCAATTTGTCGCGATTCCAACAACGTCTGGTACAGGTTCAGAAGTGACATCGTTTGCGGTCATTACAGATAAGAAAAATAATGTAAAATATCCGCTCGCTGATTATGAGTTAACACCAGATGTCGCGATCGTTGATCCACAATTCGTTATGACGATGCCAAAACATATTACAGCCGATACAGGTATGGACGTATTAACACATGCGATTGAAGCGTACGTATCGAACATGGCGAACGACTATACAGACGGATTAGCGTTAAAAGCGATTCAACTCGTCTTTGAATACTTGCCACGTGCATACAAAAACGGCAACGACGAAGTAGCGCGCGAAAAAATGCACAACGCATCAACAATTGCCGGTATGGCATTTGCGAACGCATTTTTAGGTATTAACCATAGCTTAGCGCATAAACTTGGTGCAGAATTCCATATTCCGCACGGACGTGCGAATACGATTTTAATGCCGCATGTCATTCGTTACAACGCGCAAAAACCGAAGAAGTTTACAGCGTTTCCGAAGTACGAACATTTCGTTGCTGATCAACGTTACGCTCAAATTGCCCGCTTGCTCGGTTTGCCAGCGAAAACGACAGAAGAAGGAGTAGAAAGCCTCGTTCAAGCGATCATTAAGCTCGCAAAAGAACTCGACATGCCATTAAGCATCGCAGCAACAGGCGTCAGCAAAGAAGAGTTTGAAAGTAAAGTCGAACAACTTGCTGAATTAGCTTTCGAAGATCAATGTACAACAGCTAACCCAAAATTACCATTAGTCAGCGACCTTGCCGACATTTATCGCCAAGCGTATAAGGGGGTTTAAGATGATAAGGGACGTCCGATGAAGGATGTCCCCTCTTTTTGTTTATGGTACACTAATAGAGGAAAGAGAGGGACGGATCGTGAAACAAGCGAAGACGAATGCTGTACGCATGCTTGATCGCGCACGTGTGCCATATGAACTGTTAACTTATGACTATACAGATGGACAAATTGATGGAATATCGGTTGCAAAAAAAATTGGTCAACGTGAAGAAATGGTATATAAAACGCTTGTGACAAAAGGGGCGAGCGGACAACTTTACGTATTCGTCATCCCTGTCGCAGCGGAGTTGCATGTAAAAAAAGCAGCGGCTGTTGTTGGAGAAAAAAGTGTGCATATGTTGCCTGTGGCAGACATTGAAAAAATGACAGGGTATGTGCGTGGCGGTTGCTCGCCTATTGGGATGAAAAAGATGTATGCCACATATGTGGACGAATCGGCGCTTTTGCACGAGCAAATCATTGTGAGCGCAGGGAAAATCGGCATGCAAATGAAACTTTTTGTTCAAGATTTATTAAAGTTAACCAATGGAAAAACCGCACATGTCATCAAAGCGTAGGAGGGTTGGCGCATGAGAATGACAAAAGAGGAAGAACGTCAATGGCTAAAGCAACGCATGGAAGAAGGACTGTTGACAGACGATAATCGCTTGCTTTGGGAAATGATCTTGCCAAGTCGCTTAAAGCGCATGTACGATGTGTTAAGCGAACGAACAAGATATATTACGATTTTGACGGAAGCGGTTGATGATCCGCACAATCAAGCAGCGGTGTTACGTTCAGCCGAGGCGTTCGGCATTCAAGACGTTCATGTTGTCGCCGGAGCGGCTCCATTTGAACCGAATAAATGGGTGACGCGACATGCGGACAAATGGTTAACCGTGCATAAACATTCATCGATTGAACAGGCCATTCGCCACCTCCAACAAAACGGCTATCAAGTATATGCAAGCTATTTAGGAGAGGGAACGATTCCGCTTGAACAAATCAACGTATCGAAGCCAACGGTGCTTTTGTTCGGAAATGAGCATCGCGGAGTATCCGAAGAGGCGCTTACTTTGGCGGACGGGAAATTTATCATTCCGATGAATGGCTTTGTGCAAAGCTTTAATATTTCCGTCGCTGCAGCGATCTCTCTGTACGATGTTACGAAGCGGGCGAAACAAGTGGCGAATGGGCGCTACTATTTGTCGCTTACGGAAAAGAAAGAAATATACGAACATTGGATGAAGCTTTCGCTTAGCCCACGGCTAAGAAAAATGGTGGAAAGTCAAATGGGAGGACGCAATGATTGAAGCGGTGATTTTTGATTTAGATGGCGTCATTGCTGATACCGTTGAGCTGTATTATATCGCGACAAAACGTGTCGCGGATGAAATTGGAGTGCCGTTTGATCGACAGCTTAATCAAAAGCTACAAGGTATGAGCAGACAGACGATGGTTGAGGCGCTTCTCGGTGAAAAAGCGCATGAATGGTCGGAGAAAGAAAAGCGAGCTCTTGGCGACCTTCGCGGTCAATATTATCGCGAGTTGATCGAGCAATTGTCGCCAAATGACGTGTTGCCGGGAATGAGGGATCTTCTTTGCGACATTCGGCGCGACGGCGTCCCGATGGCGCTCGCATCGTCAAGTTCAAACGCACGTATTGTTGTTGAACGTCTTGGCGTACATTCTTTTTTTGACGTCATTGTCGATGTAAAAACAATTACGCGCATGAAGCCAGATCCAGAAATTTTTTTAACAGCCGCGAAAGAACTTCATGTCGATCCGTCTTGTTGTATCGCTATTGAAGACGGAGAGGCAGGCATGAAAGCAATTAAGCAAACAAATATGTTTTCCGTCGGCATCGGAGCTCATTTAGCTCCGCTTTCCCCTGATTGGCTCGTTCAACGGACAACACAACTGACGTGGGGCGAGTTAAAAAAACGGTTTATGCAAAAAGCTGGTCAATGACGACCAGCTTATTTTGCGCCTAATATTTCCTTTGCTTTTTCGACAAGTTCTTCTGATGGCGTCGGGATGCCTTCAAGCGGATATGTCAGCCCGAGCGCTTTCCATTTGTACACGCCGAGTTGATGATACGGAAGTACCTCAATTTTTTCGACGTTGTGCAACGTACGAATGAAGTCAGCTAAGCGATGTAAATCTTCTTCATCGTCTGTGACGGTTGGAACGAGCACATGACGAATCCAGACGGGTACGTTTCGCTCAGATAATAAACGAGCAAAAGCTAAAATATGTTCATTCGTTTTTCCTGTTAGTTTCCGATGTTTTTTTTCATCGATATGTTTTAAATCTAGCAAAATTAAATCTGTATATTGAAGCAATTCATCAAGCTTTTGTTGGAACGATGCTTCCGTGGTATAACATCCCCCTGATGAATCAATCGTTGTATGAATGCCAAGCTGCTTACAGCGACGAAAAAGTTCAATTAAAAAGTCGATTTGTAAAAGTGGCTCGCCACCACTGACTGTTATTCCACCACCAGACGCTTGCATAAACGGCAAATATGTTTGGGCATCAGTGATGATTTCATCGACAGACATTTGTTTTCCTTTGCCAATTTCCCACGTATCTGCGTTGTGGCAATATTGACAACGTAATAAACAGCCTTGGGTGAAAATGACATAACGAATGCCGGGACCATCCACTGTTCCACACGATTCAATCGAATGAATAAATCCGTTCATATTGTTTTCCTCCTAGGTAGAAAGCTCCCACAATGTGTGGGAGCTTCCATTACATCGTTTCATGGAACGTCCGATTAATGACGTCAATTTGTTGTTCACGTGTTAATTTAATAAAGTTGACCGCATAACCTGATACGCGAATAGTCAATTGCGGATATTTTTCAGGATGTTCCATCGCGTCAAGTAACGTGTCGCGGTTAAAGACGTTGACGTTTAAGTGATGACCGCGTTTTTGCGCATAGCCATCTAAAATCGCCACGAGGTTTTGAATGCGTGTTGCGTCATCTTTACCGAGCGCTTTTGGTACGATCGAGAACGTGTTCGAAATGCCGTCTAATGCATATTCATACGGTAATTTGGCGACAGAGCTTAATGACGCAAGCGCTCCTTTTGTGTCGCGACCGTGCAACGGGTTAGCGCCAGGTGCGAACGGTTCGCCAGCGCGACGACCATCAGGCGTATTTCCTGTCTTTTTGCCATATACGACGTTTGATGTGATCGTTAAAATCGATGTTGTATGCTTCGAATCGCGATACGTTTTATGTTTGCGTAATTTTGTCATAAAGCGCTCAACAATATCGACGGCAATCGAATCGACACGGTCATCGTTGTTGCCGTATTTCGGGAAGTCGCCTTCAATTTCAAAGTCGACCGCTAAGCCATTTTCGTCGCGAATGGTTTTTACTTTTGCATATTTTATTGCGCTAAGTGAGTCAGCAACGACAGAAAGACCAGCAATTCCCGTTGCCATCGTGCGCAAAATGTGCGTATCGTGAAGCGCCATTTCGATTCGTTCATAACAATATTTATCGTGCATGTAATGGATGACGTTTAATGTATTAATATACAATTCAGCTAGCCATTCCATGACGTTATCGAATTTGCGCATCACTTCTTCATAATCTAAGTATTCAGATGTGATTGGCGCAAACTCTGGACCGATTTGCACTTTTAACTTTTCATCCACCCCGCCGTTAATTGCGTATAACAATGCTTTCGCAAGGTTTGCGCGCGCACCGAAAAACTGCATTTGTTTACCGATGCGCATCGCGGATACGCAGCATGCGATGCCGTAGTCGTCGCCGAACTCAGGACGCATTAAATCGTCATTTTCATATTGAATGGAGCTTGTTTGAATCGACATTTTTGCACAATATTTTTTAAATGCTTCTGGTAATTTTGTCGACCAAAGAACCGTTAAGTTTGGTTCTGGCGCTGGACCTAAGTTGTCAAGCGTATGCAAGAAACGGAATGAGTTTTTCGTTACAAGTGGACGACCGTCAATCGCGACACCGCCGATCGACTCTGTGACCCACGTTGGGTCACCGCTAAATAACTCGTTGTATTCTGGTGTTCTTGCAAATTTCACGAGACGCAATTTCATGACGAAATGGTCAACAAGCTCTTGCGCTTCGCGTTCAGTTAATGTTCCTTCTTGTAAGTCGCGTTCAATATAAATATCTAAAAATGTGGAGACACGACCTAAGCTCATGGCCGCACCGTTTTGTTCTTTAATCGCAGCGAGGTAAGCGAAATATAGCCACTGGAACGCCTCATGTGCGTTGCGCGCTGGTTTCGAAATATCATAGCCATAGCTTGCCGCCATTTCTTTTAGTTCTTGAAGGGCGCGAATTTGTTCAGCTAATTCTTCACGGAGACGAATGATGTCTTCGCTCATTGTGCGCGCACCTGTGTTGCGTAAATCTGTTTTCTTCTCTTCAATTAAGCGATCAACACCGTATAACGCTACGCGACGGTAGTCACCGATAATGCGACCGCGTCCATATGCGTCAGGGAGTCCTGTAATGATTCCTGCTTTGCGTGCGGCCTTCATTTCGTCTGTATATACGTCAAATACGCCTTGGTTATGTGTTTTGCGATATTGCGTAAAAATTTTCTTTACTTCATCGCTTACTTGGTAGCCGTACGCTTCGCACGCTTGTTCAGCCATGCGAATCCCACCAAATGGCATAAGTGCTCGTTTAAACGGTTCATCGGTTTGAAAACCGACGACCTTTTCAAGTTCTTTATTTAAATAACCAGGTCCATGCGACGTAATCGTCGATACAATTTCCGTATCCATGTTGAGAACGCCGCCTTTTTCGCGTTCTAACTTTGAAAGTTCCATCACTTGTTCCCACAGTTTTTTCGTCGCTTCTGTCGGACCTTGTAAAAATGATTCATCCCCTGTGTAAACGGTTACGTTATTTAAAATAAAATCACGAACGTCAATTTCTCTTTTCCATTTATCACCTTTGAACGTTCTCCATGCGTCCGTCAACGTTTCATTCACAGTAAGTAGCGTCATGATAATCTCCTCCCAATCATCAGAATAAAAGTACCCCCTATATAAAGAATACTACTTTTTTACATGACGAGGAGAAAGAAGGATTGACGAATTTGTGAAACATTGATCAAAAATATTTTTTAAAATAAAGATTTTTCCAAAAATTATTTTTATAAAATTTGTTGCATAAAAACAATAAAGCTGATAATATGTGAAACATAGAGAGCATAACATGTTTATACACAAATATTTATTATTTTACAACAGATAGTAAGGGGGATACAGTTGATGAAAAAAGGAATGATGGCAACACTTATTTTTATACTTATGTTTGCGCTTGTAGGGTGTGGTAGTTCAACAGAAAAAACAGCAACAACAGAAAAGAAAATTACAGTTGTGACAGACGCGGCGTTTGCCCCATTTGAGTACATGGATAAAGGTGAAATTGTCGGCTTTGATGTCGATTTATTAAAAGCAGTCATGAAGGAAGCAGGATTAGCATATGAATTAAAAAACATCGGTTGGGATCCATTGTTTGCGGCTATTCAAGGAAAGACAGCGGATATGGCTGTTTCAGGTATTACAATTAACGATGATCGAAAACAAACATATGACTTTTCCATTCCGTACTTTGAATCGACACATATGATTCTTGTGAAAGAAGGAAGTTCGATTAAAAGCGCGAAAGATTTACAAGGAAAAGTTGTCGGCGTCCAAAACGGGACAACAGGACAAGAAGCCGTTGAAAAAATTTTAGGAAAAGAGAATCAAAATATTAAAAAGTTTGAGAATACAGTCGTTGCGATTATGGATTTATTAAACGGCGGTGTGGAAGCCGTTGTAACAGATAATGCTGTTGCGAACGAATATGTAAAAAATAATCCAGATGCTAAAATTGTAGCATTTGAGGATCCTGAACATTTTGAATCTGAATTTTACGGCTTCATGTTCCCGAAAGGAAGCGAGTTGAAGCAAAAAGTAGACGAAGCGTTGAAAAAGGTAATTGAAAACGGAACGTATACAGAAATTTATAAGAAATGGTTTGGTACAGAACCGAATATTGAATCATTACAACAACAGCAATAACGTCGACGAAAAATTGCGTAACTGTAGACAGTTACGCAATTTTTACAAGAAGAAAGGTGAGGGATGATGGATTTTCGTTTCAACATTATTGTAGAATATGCCCCGTTTTTTTTGAAAGGGGTACTATGGACAATCGGCTTATCTTTGATCGGTATCCTTTTCGGGACGATTCTTGGTTTAGCCATTGGGCTTGGGAAAATGGTTCAAAATCGTCTTGTTCGTTTGCCGTTTGATTGGTACGTTCATTTTTTCCGTGGAACGCCATTATTTGTACAAATTTTACTTATTCATTTTGGCATCATGCCGATGTTTACCGCCCAACCGAACCCGCTCGTATCGGGAGCGATTTCGTTATCTTTAAATGCGGCCGCGTACATTGCTGAAATTTTCCGCGCTGGTATCCAATCGATTGATCGTGGGCAAATGGAAGCGGCACGTTCGCTTGGAATGACGCATGTACAAGCGATGCGTTACATCATTTTACCACAAGCGATCAAGCGCATGATCCCGCCACTTGGTAACGAATTTATCGTCCTTATTAAAGATTCATCGCTTGCGGCAATTATTGCGGCACCTGAGCTTATGTACTGGGGACGAGCGATGCAAGGGCAATATTATCGCGTCTGGGAGCCGTACTTAACCGTTGCGCTTATTTACTTAGTGCTCACCCTTTCATTAAGCAAGTTGTTACATCGGTTAGAAAGAAGGTATGATGCATGATTCAAGTCACAAATCTGAAAAAATCATACGGATCGCTCCAAGTGTTAAAAGGAATTGATGTGCACATTCATGAAAAGGAAGTGGTTGTTGTCATCGGTCCGTCTGGATCGGGAAAGTCGACGTTTTTACGTTGTTTAAACATGTTGGAAGATTTTGATGAAGGGGATATTGTTGTTGACGGATTTTATTTAAAAGATCCGAAAACGGATTTAAATAAAGTGCGTGAAGAAGTTGGCATGGTGTTTCAACGATTTAACTTATTTCCGCATATGACGGTGCTTGATAATATTACACTCGCCCCGATGAAAGTGCGCAAATGGTCGAAAGAAAAAGCGACAGAAAAAGCGATGCAGTTGCTTGCGAAAGTCGGTTTACAAGATAAGGCACACGTATATCCGGATTCATTATCCGGTGGACAGGCACAGCGTGTTGCTATTGCTCGTGCGCTTGCGATGGAGCCGAAAGTGATGTTATTTGACGAGCCGACGTCTGCGCTCGATCCGGAAATGGTCGGGGAAGTGCTTGCCGTCATGAAGCAACTAGCGAAAGAAGGAATGACGATGGTCGTTGTGACGCATGAGATGGGATTTGCGCGTGAAGTCGGGGATCGCGTTCTCTTTATGGACGGTGGAGTGATCGTAGAGGAAGGAACACCACAACAAATTTTTGATGCACCACAACATGAGCGAACGAAGTCGTTTTTATCTAAAGTGTTATAAGAAAAAGGTGTCCCGTTTGTCAGGACACCTTTTGTTGTATAAAAATTCGAGTTCAGAGAGCTGTCTAGCTCTGATCGCTCTATTTATGCTAACAACTGTTTGTCTAAAGCCACTTCAACTGGAACGTAGTCGTAACCGAGGTCGCGTGCGACAGCTTCGTATGTGATTTCTCCGTTTGCGACGTTTACACCAAGGCGTAATGCAGGATTGTCTGCGACCGCTTTGTGTACGCCTTTATTTGCAATTTGTAGTGCGTATGGCATTGTGACGTTTGTAAGTGCAAGTGTTGATGTGCGTGGAACCGCCCCTGGCATGTTTGCAACTGCGTAGTGAACGACACCGTGTTTCACGTATGTTGGGTTGTCGTGTGTCGTCACATGGTCGCTCGTTTCAACAATCCCGCCTTGGTCGATCGCTACGTCAACGATGACTGAACCTGGTTGCATCGCTTTGACCATTTCTTCTGTCACAAGTTTTGGTGCTTTTGCTCCAGGGATTAATACGGCGCCAATGACAAGGTCAGACTCCGCCACCGCTTGTGCGATGTTCATAGGGTTAGACATCAATGTATTAATTTGGCTTCCGAAAATATCGTCAAGTTCACGTAAACGTTCTGCGCTTAAATCGATAATTGTCACGTTTGCACCTAAGCCGATCGCCACTTTTGCTGCGTTTGTTCCGACGACACCGCCGCCAATGATTGTCACTTTTCCGCGGCTAACGCCTGGAACTCCGGAAAGAAGAATACCTTTTCCGCCTTTTGTTTTTTCGAGGAATTGTGCACCAATTTGTGCTGCCATACGTCCTGCTACTTCGCTCATCGGTGTTAAAAGTGGCAACGTACGACCAACTTGTACCGTTTCATAAGCGATGGCGATGACACCTTTTTCTTTTAGCGCACGTGCTAATTCTGGTTCAGCAGCGAGGTGTAAGTATGTGAACAATACTAATCCCGGACGGAAGTATTCGTATTCACTTGGTAGTGGTTCTTTGACTTTCATGACCATATCCGCTTGCGCCCAGACGTCTGCAGCACGTTCAACGATTTGCGCTCCTGCCTGAACGTAAGCCTCATTTGTGAAACCGCTTCCAATTCCTGCATCTTTCTCAATTAATACAGTATGTCCATTGCTGACAAATGACATGACGCCAGCAGGTGTAATAGCTACGCGATTTTCGTTATTTTTAATTTCCTTTGGAACACCAATAATCATGTGCTGTTTCCCCTTTCATGTTGTCTTTTATTATTATCTACAGTATAAATGTTTTTTATCATTTGTTGTTTGTTTAGAAAAGAGAAAGAAAAAACAAGCTTTTGTGGATTTCCACAAAAGCTACGTTGTCCGATATTTGTCTAATTTCATATCGATATATAGTTTTACTTTTTCGCCCATGTTGCCTAGGTCGATGTTTCCAATTTCACTAATTCGCTTTAGGCGGTAAGCAAGCGTATTCGGATGAATATTGAGCGTTTTCGCCGTTTCATTGACGTTGCTGTCACAGTCGAGATACGTTTCAATCGTCTCCACTAAGTTTGTATGGTGCTGTGCATCATATTGTTTCAGCTTTTCGAGTGCTGCGTTGTGGAAATCCCCATGTCGTTTTTTTTCAAAAAGTAAATCAAAAAATTGATACATGCCGAGATGCTGATAACCTTGAATATTCGCAAGTTGATGAGGGAAGGCACGTTTCATTTTTAACACCGTTTGCGCTTCCTCGTAGCTTTTTGCAATTTTTGTATAGCACTCGTACACATTTCCGAATGCCCCCATCATAATGTCCACGCGAAATCGCTCTCTCATTTGTGTCATAAATGAACGAAAAAATCGTTCAATGTGTGCTTCTCCATAGACGTCTGAACTTGGAGCAACGAGCACAATTAGTCGTTGGTGATCAATCGTATAAAGTGGGACGGCGAGTTGCTGTGTCGTTTTTAATAAATAATCAATTTGTCTTTCTACTTGTGTTTGAATATGTTGTTGAAATTGAAAAATGCCAACAGAAAAAAATGGATAAACATGTACGTTTAATTGATGACATTGTTCAATTACTTCGTGAGGAGATGGAAAATGCCCAGTCAATAGCTTCCAAAAAAACTCTTGAATGCGCTCTTCTTTTTTATGTTTGCGAATTTGTAGTTGCAATAACAAATTTTTCGCTGCTTTCGCTGCTTGTTTTAACAAGTCAAACTGTTGCTCCGTCCATGGTTCGTTCATTTCAATTGCCCAAATAAACCCGAGCACCTCTTTATTTCTCCAAATCGAAATGGCGATACGATTGCCGAGCCCTACTTCTGAAATTTCCGCGACACGAACAGGTTCCTCGCTTTGCAGGAGCCTTGGGATCACCCCTTCGCGCCATAAACTATTAATGACGCGCTCTGGCACGCGCCGGTGGATAATGGTCGCTGTACGAGCTGGATCGGTATAATGTTCATGTCCACTATAAGCAATTAAGCGATGGTTTGCATCTTCAATCGTAATCGGACATTGCAACAACTCGCTCACACGATCTGCAAATTCCTCTAAACTTTCAAAATGAGTGGCAAAAGGGTTCATCGCATCCACTCCGTTTCGTATGTTGTCTTATGATTATTGTAGCACGTTTTATTGTTGTGCGTTGCATTTGTATGATGGAACGTATTACGATGGAATGGGAGGGATGACGATGAAGCAAGGAGTTATTAGTCTTGGTGAAGCGTTAATTGATTTTATTCCACTTGATGAAACAAATCTTGCGTATCAAAAAAGCCCAGGAGGAGCGCCAGCGAATGTCGCGGTTGGTGTCGCGCGGTTGGGTGCGCCATCGACGTTTCTAGGGAAAGTGGGCCGAGATGTACTCGGTGTCTTTTTAAAAGAAACGCTTGATAAATACGGTGTAAATACGACTTGGCTTCAATTTAGTGATGATGTTCGTACAGGTGTCGTTTTTGTAACGCTAGCGGAAAATGGGGAACGAAGCTTTGACTTTTACATTAATCCGAGTGCCGATCGCTTTTTACGCGAAGAAGAAATAGATGAATCGCTATTTCATACACATCGCATTCTCCATTTTGGTTCGATCTCATTGATTAGCGAACCAGCACGCAACGCAACAAAGCGAGCTGTCATGCTAGCTAAGGAAAACGGAATGATTGTCTCGTATGATCCGAATTTACGTCTCGGTTTATGGGAAAGTGAACAACAAGCTCGTGAAATGATTATATCGATGTTACGAGAAGCGGATGTGCTTAAAATTTCTGAAGAGGAATTGACGTTTATTACAGGGGAGAGAGATATACAAAAAGGTGTAGATGCCCTTGCTTCCTACAACATTCCGCTCATTGTCGTCACGCTAGGGGAAAACGGTAGTTATGCGTTTACGAAAGAAGGGTCTGTATTTACGCCAGCGCTTAAAGTAGAGGCGGTTGATACGACAGGGGCGGGTGATGCTTTCGTTTCCGGGATGCTGTATTGCTTACATGAAAGAGAAGGCACAATGGATTCTCTATCGCTTTCGGAAGTTGAACAAATGACGCGCTTTGCAAGTGTTTCGGGAGCGCTAGCTGCATCAACAAAAGGAGCAATGACAGCGCTGCCAACACTCAGTGAAGTCGAGCACATTTTATGTGAAGGTTGGTTGAAATAATAGAAATTATGTTAAAACTTTTTCTTGTCAAATGTTCAGTTTTTTTCGTATGATGAAACAAAAGGGAGTATTCCTTCAAATATGGAAGGTTGCTCCTTTTTCATTCATAAATAAAAGGTGATGAAGCGATGGAGCAAGATAAGCTAAAAAAAGTCGTTGAAGCAGCGAAATTGTATTATTTGCTAGACTACAATCAAAACGACATTGCAAAAAAGCTTGGCGTATCGCGGCCGACGGTGTCGCGTCTACTACAGCAAGCAAAAGAAGAAGGAATTGTAGAAATTAAAATTAACGATCCGGCTGAAGATATTCAACAGTTAGCAAGGCAAATTGAACAAAAGTTCAATATAAAAAAAGCAATTGTTGTATCTGTACCGGAACATCAAGATGGCATTATTAAAAAATATTTAGGGAAAGAAGCGGCAGAATACTTACGTTCGATTGTCAAAGATGGCGATATTATCGGTGTCACATGGGGAACGACGTTATATCACGTCGCATTACAACTGAAACATAAACATGTCAAAGACGTGAAAGTTGTACAATTAAAAGGTGGCGTCAGCTTATCAGAAACGAATACGTTTGCCTCTGATATTTTGCATTTGTTTGGAAGCGCATTCAACGCAACAGTGCATCATTTGCCGCTACCTGCGATCGTTGATCATGTCGTTGTGAAACAAGCGATGGAGGCTGACCGCCACATTCGTAAAATTCTCGATCTAGGACGCCAAGCGAATATCGCTGTCTTTACGATCGGACCAATTAAATCAGAGTCGTTATTGTTTCAACTCGGTTATTTTACAGAGGAAGATTTGCAAACAATTTATTCAAAAGCTGCTGGTGACATTTGTTCACGTTTTTTTGATCAAAATGGAAAACTATGTAGTGAGGAGTTAAATGCGCGCACGCTCGGCATTGAGTTAGAGGAATTAAAAAAGAAAGAATACTCGATTGTGATCGCAGGAGGTATTCATAAAGTCGCTGGTATATACGGTGCGTTAAAAGGAAAGTATGCGAACGTATTAGTGACCGATCAATTTACTGCTGAATGTTTGTTAGAAAAAGAATAAAGAAAAGATAAATGGGGGAAAAGAAGAAAAGCCCCCTTTATTTATTGTAAAAAGGAAGAAAGATTTAGCGAAACCATGAATTTTCTTTAACATTTGTTCATGTTAACGTTTACATATGTTCGTTTTCCTGTTATATTGATTACGTAATCAAAAATTCAACTTATAGGAGTGTGCAACATGAATATCGTTTGGGGACTTGTTGGTATCTCTGTTGTCCTTGGGATCGCTTTTCTTTCTTCAAACAATCGCAAAGCGATTAATCCGCGAACGATTTTAGGTGGTCTTGCGATTCAAGTCGCTTTTGCGTTTATCGTTTTAAAATGGGAAGCGGGGAAAGCGGCCTTACAGTGGCTGACAAATGGCATCACAAACATTATTAACTATGCGAACGAAGGAATTAACTTTTTGTTCGGTGGTGTGTTTGCGGCAAAAGGAATTGGATTTGTGTTTGCGTTCCAAGTGCTGCCGGTCGTCATTTTCTTCTCTGCGTTAATTTCTGTTCTTT
Source organism: Anoxybacillus mongoliensis (assembly GCF_014201515.1). Classification (GTDB taxonomy): domain Bacteria; phylum Bacillota; class Bacilli; order Bacillales; family Anoxybacillaceae; genus Anoxybacillus; species Anoxybacillus mongoliensis. Next base: position 104,710 of record NZ_JACHEQ010000006.1, on the reverse strand, counting down.
ACTATATCGGTGTCATGCAGTGGATCATTAAAATGATCGGTGGTCCGCTTGCCAAATTGCTCGGAACGAGTAAAGCGGAGTCGATGTCAGCAGCAGCGAACATTTTTGTTGGTCAAACAGAAGCACCGCTTGTCATTCGTCCGTATTTATCAAAAATGACACAATCTGAACTGTTTGCGGTCATGACAGGAGGGTTAGCATCTGTTGCTGGTTCTGTGCTCGTTGGTTACTCGCTTTTAGGTGTTCCGCTTGAATATTTACTTGCGGCAAGTTTCATGGCAGCGCCAGCAGGATTAGTCATGGCGAAAATGATTGTGCCAGAAACAGAGCCGATTAAAGAAGATGAACATTTTGAAATGGAAAAAGACGAAGAATCAACAAACGTCATCGACGCGGCTGCGCGCGGAGCAAGTGATGGCTTAAAGTTAGCATTAAATATCGGTGCAATGTTGTTAGCATTTATCGCCCTTATTGCGTTAATTAACGGATTGCTTAGCGGAATCGGAAGTTTGTTTAACTATGATGGTTTAACACTTCAAAAAATTTTAGGATTCGTATTTGCTCCTCTTGCATTTGCAATCGGTGTACCTTGGTCTGAAGCGGTGACAGCTGGTGGATTTATCGGCCAAAAATTAATTTTAAACGAGTTTGTTGCTTATTCATCGTTTGCGCCACAAATTCCAGACTTATCAGCAAAAACGGTAGCGATCGTTAGCTTTGCGCTATGTGGATTTGCTAATATTTCTTCGATGGGTATTTTGCTTGGTGGGTTAGGAAGCTTAGCGCCAAATCGTCGCAGCGACATTGCGCGCATGGGTTTAAAAGCCGTCCTCGCTGGTATGCTTGCGTCATTGTTAAGCGCATCCATCGCAGGAATGTTTATTTAACGACGAAGCGCCTCGTACGCTTCAATCACATCAAATTTTAAGGAGGAATACATGATGAACATTGCTAGCATGATCGATCATACGTTATTAAAACCAGAAACAACGAAAGCGCAAATTGAAAAATTAGTGGAAGAAGCGAAAAAGTACGAATTTGCATCTGTATGTGTTAATCCAACGTGGGTGAAATTTGTTGCTGAACGTTTGCAAGGAACAAAAGTAAAAGTATGTACAGTAATCGGCTTTCCTTTAGGAGCAACAACACCAGAAGTAAAAGCGTTTGAAACAAAACAAGCGATCGAAAACGGCGCGCAAGAAGTCGATATGGTTATTAACATTGGTGCGTTAAAAGATGGTGATGATGAGCTTGTAGAGCGTGACATTCGTGCCGTCGTGGAGGCAGCAAAAGGAAAAGCCTTAACGAAGGTCATTATCGAGACAGCGTTGTTGACAGATGAAGAAAAAGTGCGCGCATGCGAGATTGCTGTTCGTGCTGGTGCGGATTTTGTAAAAACATCAACAGGATTTGCAAGCGGTGGGGCAACAGTTGAAGATGTCGCATTAATGCGCAAAACAGTTGGTCCAAACGTTGGTGTAAAAGCATCTGGTGGTGTACGTAGTGCAGCGGATGCAAAAGCGATGATTGAAGCGGGGGCAAATCGCATCGGTACAAGCTCTGGACCAGCAATTATGGACGGAACAACGTCAAACGAAGCATATTAATGGAGGCGTCCACATATGAAAGAAGTATTACTTAGCTTACTTGCTGGGCTTGTCGTTGGGATTTTATTTAAGTTTTTACGTCTGCCGTTGCCAGCTCCGCCTGTATTAGCAGGAATGATGGGCGTATTTGGCGTATATTTAGGTGGCGTTGTTGCAGATTGGTTAATGAAGACGTTTTTTAATTAAACAGCCCAAGAAGGGATGATCAACAATGAATAAACAACAGTTAATTGAAGCGGCAAAACAAGCGAGAGAGCGGGCGTACGTTCCGTATTCAAAGTTTAAAGTGGGAGCAGCGCTATTAACGAAAGACGGAAAAGTGTACGGTGGTTGCAACATTGAAAACGCCTCATACGGTTTATGCAACTGTGCAGAGCGTACCGCTTTATTTAAAGCATACTCGGAAGGTGACCATGAGTATGCGATGTTAGCTGTCGTTGCGGATACGGAGCGACCAGTTCCCCCGTGTGGCGCATGCCGTCAAGTCATTGTTGAATTATGTGATCCAAATATGCCTGTTGTTTTAGCGAATATGAAAGGCGATGTGCAAGAAACGACAGTGAAAGAACTTCTCCCTGGAGCGTTTTCAAAAGAAGATTTGCGCTAAGCGTCGGTTTTTCCCGACGCTTTTTGCATTGATACATAACAAAAAAGGAAATATAATCATGAGGAAGGCGATTTGACAGCTGACAATGGAGGCTTTTGACTGTTCATGATAAATGTATAAATATTTATAAAAATTTTGTAAAAATCTGATGATCATTTTATGTGAAAAAAGTCAAAAAGGGGCTGGGAGAAGATGATTCGCACGTATAAAGTCATGCTTCTGCCCAATAATAAGCAAAAGACGAAGCTATTTCAATGCGCAGGTGTTGCCAGATGGGCGTATAGCTTTGCATTAGCACAACAACAAGAAAATGATAAACAAGGTGGTCAATTTTTAAGTGATGGTGAATTAAGAAAAAGGTTAACGCAGCTCAAACAAACGAAAGAGTATAGTTGGCTCAATCAATTCTCAAACAACATTACAAAACAAGCAATGAAAGATGCGTGTCAAGCCTACAAAAACTTTTTTGAAGGACGAGCGAAGTTTCCGAAGTTTAAAACAAAAAAGCGAACACGCCCAAGTTTTTATCAAGACACCGCCAAAATCAAAGTGACCGACACGCATGTGAAACTAGAGAAACTGACGCCTTCCAAAAAGAAAAATAGACAGAAATTCAATTGGATCCGTCTTGCTGAAAGAGATCGTATTCCTCACGGTGCAAATATAAAGTATGTCAATCCGCGCATCGTGTTTGACGGACTTCACTGGTTTTTAACGGTCGGTGTAGAGGAAGCGGAAGTGAAACATGAAACATACAGCGAAGGCATCGGCATTGATTTGGGAGTAAAATCGTTCGCTACCGTCAGCAATGGGATGACATTTCCAAACATCCATCACATGCCTCAAGTGAAAAAGCTTGAAAAACAAATCAAACGAATGCAAAGAAAAATATCGCGAAAATATGAAATGAACAAAATCCAAACAGAAAGGGGGGAATTCCGTTACAGAAAAACGGAAAACATCAAGAAACTAGAATTCCTTGTTTTGAAAAAACGCCGAAGGCTAAAAAATACCCAGCTAAACTATACCCACCACATCACAACGACGTTGGTGAAAACCAAGCCAGCGTATGTCGTGATGGAAGACTTGAATACAAGCGGCATGTTAAAAAATCGGAAGCTATCGAAAGCGATTCAACAACAAACATTCCACGAGTTCAAGCGGCAAATGACGTACAAATGTGCATGGCATGGGATCGAGTTGATCGTGGCGGATCGTTTTTATCCGTCAAGCAAAAAGTGTAGCTGTTGCGGTCATGTAAAAGAGAAGCTTTCTCTATCCGAACGGACGTATCGCTGTGAAGCGTGCGGGATAGAAATGGATCGCGACCTCAACGCGAGCATCAACTTGAAAAACTATGCCAAGTAAAGCACAACATGTACCCATCCGTTAGTGGGGAAGTGAAGCCTTCGGAGCGCCAAGGAAACGAGAGTAGCTTTTTGCGAAATCGGGCGCGATGAACAAGGAAGGAAACATAGACTTTTATAAGTTTTTTATAAAGTCTTGTAAGTTTTCTGTAACGGGATGACATGAGTAAAGACGTATCAAAAAACAAATTGCTTTGGATTGCAGGACTTGGTTGGCTATTTGATGCGATGGATGTCGGCATGCTTTCATTTATTATGGCTGCCTTGCAGAAGGAGTGGAATTTAACGACTGAGCAAATGGGGTGGATCGGAAGTATTAACTCGATCGGCATGGCTGTCGGTGCGCTCGTTTTTGGATTGTTAGCTGACCGCATTGGGCGAAAACAAGTTTTCATCATCACGCTTTTATTGTTTTCGATCGGTAGCGGTCTATCTGCGCTTGCCACAACGTTAATGGTCTTTTTAATTTTACGCTTTTTCATTGGCATGGGTCTTGGTGGAGAGCTTCCGGTTGCATCGACGCTCGTATCGGAAAGCGTGCCTGCACATGAGCGCGGAAAAGTTGTTGTTTTATTGGAAAGCTTTTGGGCAGGCGGTTGGTTAGTAGCAGCGCTCATTTCATTTTTCATTATTCCATCGTATGGATGGCAAATGGCGCTCATTTTAGGAGCTGTACCAGCGCTATATGCAATTTATTTACGCATGAACTTACCAGATTCACAAAAGTTTATCGCGACAAAAACAGAGCGTCGTTCCGTTTGGCGAAATATTGCGGACGTTTGGGCAAAACCGTATGCAAAACAAACGACAATGCTTTGGATTTTATGGTTTGCGGTCGTCTTTTCCTATTACGGCATGTTTTTATGGTTGCCGAGCGTCATGGTCATGAAAGGATTTAGTTTAATTAAAAGCTTTGAATACGTACTCATTATGACGTTAGCGCAATTGCCAGGTTATTTTAGCGTGGCATGGTTAATTGAACGGATCGGACGAAAAGCAGTACTGATCATTTATTTAACTGGTACTGCATTAAGTGCTTATTTCTTCGGAAATGCCGAGACAGCTACCGCATTAATGACATTTGGCGCATTGTTATCGTTTTTCAATCTCGGCGCTTGGGGAGCGCTTTACGCATACACACCAGAGCAATATCCAACGGTTATTCGAGCAACAGGGGCAGGGATGGCTGCTTCATTCGGACGCATCGGTGGCATTTTAGGACCGCTTCTTGTCGGTTATCTCGTTGCACAAAACGTGTCGATCACGATGATTTTTGCGATGTTTTGTATCGCCATTTTCATCGGCGCGCTTGCTGTCCTTTTCCTCGGAAAAGAAACGAAACAACAAGAACTCGCATAATCATAAGAAAAGAAGCTATAATGGTATCATTGTAGCTTCTTCTTTTGAAAGGAGATATTTCATTTGGGTGTTTCTGTAGTCATTGCGACATATAACCGATTATTACCTTTAGCAGAATTACTAGAGTCATTAAGCAAGCAAACGTATAAACCAACGCAAATCATTATTGTCAACGATGGGGGTTCATCGGTACAGGCCGCGGTTGATGCGTATCCTGAGCTTCCTATTGAAATTATCCAATTGCATGAAAATGTCGGGCATGTTGAGGCGCGGAATATCGGTGTGCGTGCGGTGACAGAAGATTTTATTATGCTCTGTGATGATGACGATTTACTATTGCCGTGCCATATTGAGCGAATGATTGCGAATATGAATGATGCGGATTTTGTATATTCGGACGTAGAAATTTTCCATTATCGTATTGAGAACGGAATGCGCATACCGACAGATCGTTTTTTATTTGCATATGAATGTGATTTACAAGCGATGCGTTCGTTTTCCACGTATGTCCCTTCAGGTAGCATGTATCGGCGCGTGATTCATGATATAATTGGCTATTTTGATCCATACGTTCATAACTATTGGGATTGGGATTTCTTTTTACGTGTGGCGAAAGAGTTTCGCATCAAGCGCGTATCGACAGCGAGCGTCCTCTATGCTTTTTCAAATGAAGGCGATCATTTATCGAAACAAATGAACGAAACGAGGCAAATGTATTTAGGCCGATTAAGTGAAAAACACGAGCTTGGCGATTTACCGACGAAAAACTTTTGGCTTCTTTTATCGGAGCCCGAAGTGCAAAGACGGAAAGCAAAAAGTGAAATCATATGGGATGGTGAACCGTTTCGCTCGCGACTTGCTCACTCTATTCACTGTTAGGAGAGGGAAAATGTATTGGTGGAGCGTTCAGCAATTATTTATTTTACTTTTGTTTTCACCGCTTCTTGTTCGACATGTGTTTCATGGGCGAATCGCATTATTTTTTTCGTTTGTTTGTTTCGCTTTCGGGACGGTCGCATGTGTAGAATATATGGTGAAGAAAAAAAGGAAACAAAAGTGGCTTTTTGCCGTTGCATTATTACTTAATGTACTTATTTTGCTTTGTTTTATCTTTATACAATGAGAGAGCAGAGTCTTTGCGAAGGCTCTGTTTTTTGTTTATAGAAAAAGGGATAAAGAAGAAATGTGTCGAAAAACTAAGATGGTTCGATAGTTTCTACTTGACAAATAAACATTCCTATATGATAATTTATATCGAATTGTAATTGTTATAATTTAATTTCGCTTTCAGTCATATTTTTCGTATGACTGTAGCATACTACTAACATGCAAAAAAAATGAAGCAGGAGGATGATTCACAATGCCATTAGTAGGAAAACAAGTACAACCATTTAAGGCGATGGCGTTTCATAACGGAGATTTCATCGAGGTGACAGAAGAGAACTTAAAAGGAAAATGGAGCGTTGTTTGCTTCTATCCAGCGGACTTTACATTCGTTTGCCCAACTGAGTTAGAAGATTTACAAAACGAATATCCAAAGTTAAAAGAGCTTGGTGTTGAAGTATACTCTGTTTCAACAGATACACATTTCACACATAAAGCATGGCATGACCATTCACCAGCAATCAGCAAAATCGAATATGTGATGATCGGTGACCCTTCACAAAAATTATCACGCATGTTTGAAGTGCTTGATGAAGAGACAGGTCTTGCACAACGCGGTACGTTCATCATCGATCCAGATGGCGTCATTCAAGCGGTTGAAATTAACGCTGACGGCATCGGTCGCGATGCAAGCACAATCGTAAATAAAATTAAAGCGGCACAATACGTGCGCAACAACCCTGGTGAAGTATGCCCAGCAAAATGGCAAGAAGGTGGCAAAACGCTTAAGCCAAGCCTTGACCTTGTAGGTAAAATTTAAGGAGGCTTATGTAAATGATATTGGATGCGGAAATTAAAGCACAGCTCGCCCAATATCTACAATTGATGGAAAATGACATTGTGTTAAAAGTAAGCGCGGGAGACGATGAAGTTTCCCGCGATATGCTTGCTTTAGTCGATGAACTCGCCACAATGTCATCGAAAATCAAAGTAGAAAAGACAACGCTAGAGAGAACGCCAAGTTTTAGCATTAATCGTGTTGGTGAAGAAACAGGCGTTGTATTTGCGGGCGTGCCTTTAGGACATGAATTTACTTCTCTTGTGCTTGCATTGCTTCAAGTGAGTGGAAGACCACCAAAAGTGGATCAAGCGGTCATTGAACAAATCAAACATTTAAAAGGGACGTATCGTTTTGAAACATACGTCAGCTTAACGTGCCATAATTGTCCGGATGTCGTGCAAGCATTAAACGTTATGAGCGTATTAAATCCGAATGTCTCCCATACGATGATTGATGGGGCAGCATTTAAGGAAGAAGTTGAACAAAAAGACGTCATGGCGGTGCCGACGGTCTTTTTAAATGGCGAACCGTTCGCAAGCGGTCGGATGTCGCTTGAGGAAATTCTTGCGAAGTTAGGAAGTACGCCAGATGCTTCTGTTTTTGCGGACAAAGACCCATTTGATGTGCTCGTCATCGGTGGAGGTCCTGCTGGCGCAACAGCAGCGATTTATGCGGCGCGTAAAGGCATTCGTACAGGAATCGTTGCAGAACGCTTTGGCGGCCAAATTTTAGATACGTTAGGCATTGAAAACTTCATTAGTGTGAAATATACAGAAGGTCCGAAGCTTGCCGCAAGTCTTGAGGAACATGTGAAACATTACAACGTCGACATTATGAACTTGCAACGCGCGAAGCGGTTAGAAAAGAAAGAGCTTATTGAAGTAGAGCTTGAAAACGGTGCGGTTTTAAAAAGTAAAGCGGTCATTATTGCCACAGGTGCACGCTGGCGTAATCTCGGCGTTCCGGGTGAAGCGGAGTTTAAAAATAAAGGAGTCGCTTACTGCCCGCATTGTGACGGTCCGTTATTCGAAGGAAAAGATGTTGCGGTTATCGGCGGTGGAAACTCTGGCGTCGAAGCGGCAATTGACTTGGCGGGAATTGCTAAGCATGTGACGGTTCTTGAATTTGCACCAGAATTAAAAGCAGACGCAGTGTTGCAAGATCGTTTGTACAGCTTACCGAACGTCACGGTCATTAAAAATGCACAGACGAAAGAAATTACAGGTACAGATAAAGTGAACGGTCTCACATATATTGATCGCGCAACAGGCGAAGAGCACCATATTGAACTCCAAGGTGTATTCGTGCAAATCGGTCTTGTGCCGAATACAGAATGGTTAGAAGGAACGGTAGAACGCAATCGCTTTGGTGAAATTATCGTCGATAAGCGCGGTGCGACAAACGTTCCTGGCGTCTTCGCTGCTGGCGATTGTACAGATAGCGCATATAAACAGATTATCATTTCGATGGGCTCAGGCGCAACAGCTTCTTTAGGAGCGTTTGACTACTTAATTCGAAATTAATATAACCTCTTAACTCGCTTTACTTCATGATAGTAAAGCGAGTTTTGTTTTCCCCCCTCCTCTTGACTCTCCTAATTTAGTTTGATACAATATCAACCAAATGAAATACAGGTGCAACGATGAAAGATGGATAGTAGCTAAGGTTGTTCTTTTGTAGCGAGCTAGGGATGGTGGAAGCCTAGCAAAGACACTTAGTGAAACGGCAGTCTGGAGTTGCTTCACGCAAAAGTGGATGCGCTACGCATCAACTAGGGTGGAACCGCGGGAGTTACGCTCTCGTCCCTAGGCGAAAGGCCTAAGGATGAGAGCGTTTTTTGTTTACATTTGACAAAAAGGAGGATGAAAGATGTCAGTAACGATGGATCAAATTGTAGCACACGCGAAACATCGTGGTTTTGTTTTTCCTGGCTCAGAAATTTACGGCGGATTAGCAAATACGTGGGATTACGGTCCGTTAGGGACAGAGTTGAAAAACAACATTAAACGTGCATGGTGGAAAAAGTTCGTTCAACAATCGCCATATAACGTTGGCTTAGATGCGGCGATTTTAATGAACCCACGCACGTGGGAAGCGTCAGGTCATTTAGGAAACTTTAACGATCCGATGATCGACTGTAAGCAATGTAAAGCGCGTCATCGGGCGGATAAGTTAATTGAAAGCGCGCTTGAAGCGAAAGGCATTGAAATGGTTGTCGATGGGCTTCCGTTTGAAAAAATGGAGCAGCTCATTCAAGAACACGACATTGCTTGTCCAGATTGTGGTAGTCGCGACTTTACGAACATTCGTCAATTTAACTTAATGTTTAAAACGTTCCAAGGTGTGACGGAATCGAGTGCAAACGAAATTTATCTTCGTCCTGAAACGGCACAAGGTATTTTTGTCAACTTTAAAAACGTGCAACGGACGATGCGTAAAAAATTGCCGTTTGGTATTGCGCAAATTGGAAAAAGTTTTCGTAACGAAATTACACCAGGAAACTTTACGTTCCGCACACGCGAATTTGAACAAATGGAGCTTGAATTTTTCTGCAAGCCAGGAGAAGAGTTGCAGTGGTTTAGTTATTGGAAACAATATTGCGAACAATGGCTTTTATCGCTTGGTATGAAGCGAGAAAACATTCGTTTGCGCGATCATTCCGAAGACGAACTGTCTCACTACAGCAACGCGACAACAGATATTGAATATAAATTCCCATTCGGTTGGGGCGAGCTATGGGGCATTGCATCACGTACCGATTATGATTTACGTCGTCATATGGAATATTCAGGCGAAGACTTCCATTACCTTGATCAAGAAACGAATGAACGATTCATTCCGTATTGCATTGAACCTTCACTCGGTGCAGATCGTGTGACGCTTGCATTTATGATTGATGCGTACGAAGAAGAACAATTGGCAGACGGCACAACGCGCACTGTGATGCATCTTCATCCGGCATTAGCACCATATAAGGCAGCTGTATTACCGTTATCGAAAAAGTTATCAGAAGGTGCACGTGCGATCTTTGAACAACTTTCACAACACTTTATGGTTGATTACGATGAGTCTGGATCAATCGGTAAACGTTATCGCCGCCAAGATGAAATTGGCACACCGTTCTGTATTACGTATGACTTTGATTCGGAACAAGACCAAATGGTAACTGTACGCGACCGCGATACGATGGAGCAAACGCGCATTCCAATTGCGGAATTAAAAAGCTTCTTAGAAGAAAAAATTCAGTTTTAAACGAAAACAGGCTATCCTATGTAGTAGGGTAGCCTTTGTATTAGAAAGGAGTGCGACGATGAGCATATTAAAAAACGATTGGGCCCCATTATTAGAAGAGGAGTTTCAAAAACCTTATTATTTGAAGTTGCGCCAGTTTTTAAAAGAAGAATATCGTACAAAAACAATTTATCCCGATATGCACGACATTTTTAATGCCCTTCATTATACTTCATATGCAGATGTCAAAGTCGTCATCTTAGGACAAGACCCATATCACGGGCCAAATCAAGCGCACGGATTAAGTTTTTCCGTCAAACCAGGTGTTGCTTTGCCACCATCGTTATTAAACATTTTTAAAGAGTTACAAGATGACCTTGGTTGCTATATTCCAAACAACGGTTATTTATTAAAATGGGCAAAGCAAGGGGTACTACTGTTAAATACCGTATTAACAGTGCGACGTGGAGAAGCAAATTCGCATAAAGGAAAAGGATGGGAGCATTTTACGGACCGCGTCATTGAGCTTGTAAATGAAAAGGATGAGCCTGTCGTCTTTATTTTATGGGGACGTCATGCGCAAGCAAAAAAATCGCTTATCACGAATGAGCATCATTACATGATTGAAGCACCGCATCCAAGTCCGTTTTCCGCCGCGCGAGGTTTTTTCGGTAGCCGTCCGTTTTCAAAAACAAACGCTTTTTTACAACAGACAGGGAGAGAGCCGATTGATTGGCAAATCGAAAACATTTAATACGCGTGTCAATTGTTATGAATGCAAACATTTTTATATCACATGGGATGCGCAATCGCCGCGTGGCTGTCGCGCGTTCGGTTTTAAAAGCGCAATGTTGCCGTCTATTGTCGTTAAGCAATCATCAGGTATGCCTTGCATGAAGTTTATAAAAAAAGAACATAAGGGGAGAAACGGATGAGTTCGTCGCGCTCTATCGTCGTTTCCGTCGTCGCGATGATCGTCGCTATTATCGCAGGAACGGTAGGGTTTATGTTTTCTGAACAATTAACGTTTTTTGATGCGCTTTGGTTGACGGTTGTTACGATTTTGACGGTCGGCTATGGTGATACAGTTCCACAAACGTTTTATGGGAAAATGTTTGCACTGATCATTATTCCCGTCGGTATTAGTATCGTGACATACGCAACAGGGGCGGTTGCCTCGATGATGATGGAAGGAGAATTTTCGAAAACGGTGCGGAGGCGAAAAATGAAAAAGAAGATTGAAGCGATGACAAACCATATTATCGTATGCGGGTTCGGTCGTGTTGGCGAACAAGTCGTACGTGAGCTTGTCAAAAACGGTACACCTGTCGTTGTCATCGAACGGAATATAGACGGGCTTGAGGAGATGGGCGACCCGATTCCGTACGTTGAGGGGGATGCGACAGAAGATGATGTGTTAATTGCTGCGGGCATTGAGCGTGCAGCGGGACTAGTTGCGGCATTGCCTTCTGATGCGGATAACGTCTTTATTTCTTTAACGGCAAAAGGACTGAATCCTAACATCCAAGTTGTCGCGCGCGCCGAGCGAACGGAATCAGAGGAAAAATTGCGACGTGCGGGTGCGGATAAAGTCATTAACCCAGCATTTTTGAGCGGTCGGCGCATGGCGATGACGATGTTAAAGCCGGTGAGTGTCGATTATGTCGATACGATTTTTCACGATCGTGCCGAACAGTACGCGATTGAAGAAATTACGATTGAATCGCATTCTTCGTTTGTCGGGACGTCTATGCGCGATCAAGCGGTACGTACGCGTTTTCGCGTGACGATTATTGCTATTCAACGTAAAAATAAAATTATTGGAAACCCGGCACCAGAGGAAAGATTTTGTGCTGAGGATGTCATCATTGTATTCGGTGCGAAACAGGCATTAGAAGTGTTTGAACAGGCGGTAAATAAAAAGTAAGCAGCCGATATGGCTGCTTATTGTAGTGCATAAATTCTTGCCTCATGCGGACGCATATGAAGCGTTGCGCCTTCTTCTTTTACGTCTGTATAGTTGCCAAGCAAGAGACGACGGTGAGCCGAAGCAAGCTCTTCTGGCAATTCATATACGTTGTCGTTATCACAATGATTTAAGACGATAAGCCAACGAATGTCATCAAGTTCACGTGTGTAGGCGTAAATGTACGGATCATTTTCTGAAAAATCGCGGAACGTTCCGTACACCATAACCGAATTTTGTTTACGTAATTGAATGAGCTTTTTATAGTAATAATACACCGAGTTCGGATCTGCTAACGCTTGTTTGACGTTAATTTCTTTATAATTCGGGTTCACTTTTAGCCAAGGTGTTCCCGTCGTAAATCCTGCATGTTCGCTATCGTCCCATTGCATCGGTGTGCGCGAGTTATCGCGACTTAATAGCTGCAAGCTTTCAAGTACTTCTTTCGGATCGCGACCTTTGGCGACTTCCTCGGCATATTTATTTTTCATCGCAATGTCGTTATAGTCATCGATTGAGTCAAATTTGACGCCCGTCATACCGATTTCTTCCCCTTGATAAATGTACGGCGTTCCAGGCAACGTATGCACGAGCGTCGCGAGCAGTTTTGCTGATTCAACACGAAACTGTTTGTCGTTTCCGTAGCGCGTCACTTGTCGCGTGTGGTCGTGATTGTTTAAAAACTGCGAGTTCCATCCTTTTCCCCACAAACCTTCATACCAACGCTTTTGAATTTGTTTAAAGCGAATCGGATCCCATGTCGGCATTTCGTCGCACACTTCAAAATGGAAAAGGGTATGTAGCTCGTTTCGATCTTCCCCGACATATTTTAAACCTTCCTCTGGTGACACGAAAGCGACTTCCCCGACAGTGAAAATGTCATAATGCTTTAACACTTTCTCATTCATTTCTTGTAAATAATCGTGCACGCCCGGGTTGTTCGTTAAATAACGAATGTCATATGGATTTTCGGCATCAGGAAATCCTTCAGGTTTGGCAAGCAAAGCAATGGCATCTAAGCGGAACCCGTCAATGCCTTTATCTAACCAAAAACGCATCATTTTGTAAATTTCTTCACGAACTTCTTCGTTTTCCCAATTTAAATCTGGTTGTTCTACCGCAAACGAATGGAAATAATATTGCCCTGTTTGTTCATCATATTCCCAAGCCGATGGTGTAAAGTATGAACGCCAGTTATTCGGCTTGTCGCGCCATATGTACCAATCGCGTTTCGGATTGTCTTTTGATGAACGAGACTCAATAAACCAAGGATGTTGATCAGATGTATGATTCACGACAAGATCCATAATTAGCTTCATTCCACGTTTATGTACTTCATGCAGCAAGCGGTCAAATGTCGCCATATCCCCCGCTTTATCCATGATGCGATAGTAATCAGAAATGTCGTATCCGTTATCTTTATCTGGGGACTCATAGCACGGATTGAGCCAAATGACATCGACCCCTAAGTCGCGAATGTAATCCAGCTTTTGAATCAGTCCTTCTAAGTCACCATACCCATCACCGTTTGAGTCAAAAAAGCTGCGCCAATATACTTGATATACAACCGCTTCTTTCCACCATGTCCGTTTCATTCGTTGTCACTCCTTTTTTAAAGCGTTTTCAATTTGAAAAGTTGCTATGTATAAGATAACATTGTTTTAGTGGAAAAAGAAGTGGGGAGTGAAAACGTTTTGGATATATCAGTGACAAATGTATTAACAAAGATCGAAGAAGAAATTGCAAAAGCCAAACATGCGTCGTCACCACAAGCGGTGCGTGAACATATATATGCCGTCCGTGCGTTGTGCGACATCATTTTACAACAACCATCACCTAACTTACCGATGATTACGACGCCACAGCCCGCGACAACGGAACGATTAGATATTGGTGCTGATGCGAACGGGCCATCATTACTTGATTTTTAGGGGGAATAAAAATGAAAATATTTACAATTATTGCATCAATTAGTGCGGCGTTATGTGTTGCTTTCGGTGCTTTTGGAGCACATGTGTTAGAAGGAAAAATTCCAGAGAGATATATGGATACGTGGCAAAAAGCCGTTCAATATCAAATGTTCCATACGATCGGTTTATTTATTGTTGCCTTACTTGCGACAAAATGGCCGAACGTGACGCTGGTTGGCTGGTTAATGCTCGTGGGAATCGTTTTATTTTCAGGTAGTTTATATGCACTAAGCTTAACACAAATTAAATTACTTGGAGCGATTACGCCTTTAGGGGGCGTGTCGTTTATTATTGCTTGGCTACTTTTAGCGTATGTGGCAATGAAACAAATGTAAAACGAGGCGAGCTTGACGCCTCGTTTTTAACGTGGAGCATATGTGCTTAATCCGACACCAGATGCAAATGGATATTCATAATTAATTTCTTCATCAAACGTCACATAGTCGAGATAAATCATCGGCAATAAATAGCGCATTCCTGTTTGAGGGTCGCTTAAAATGAGATGATCACGACCAGCCGCTTCAATGACACCGCGGAAAATTTTCGCATTCCATTCGCGGTTGTTTTCAAATGTCATATAAACCGTAGCAATTTTTCCTTTGTTTAGGCGCAAAATGTTTTCAATATATGATTCTTCAATTGGAAGCATGCCGGGTAGCGGCTGACTTGCGGTTGTCGGTGTTTGCATCGCCCCTGTTTGCGGTGTAAACGTTGGTGCAGGCATGCCAAACGGATATGTTGGCATTTGGTATGGATAGTAGTACGGATACGGATAATATGGTGTTTGTTGACGTTCATCACTCATTGTACTTCCCCCTCAAAAAATTAATATACGCGTGGGCAATCCGAGCGAGTCGGTGCGTAAAAACAATGTGACTTAAAACGCCCGGCATTCCATTGATTAAACCATTGGGCTGGGCAAGCACCGTCTGGGCGGAAAAACCAAAGCGAATTCGTTGCAGGGTGAAATCGCTCGCCACGGATGACACGCCGGGCAAGGCGCATATCTTCTTCACGTGCCCGTTGATAAAAATATCCTTTTTGTACTGCTTCAAACCCGCCAGGACTTTGAAATACCATTTGGCGAATCGAACGAAGTCCTTCAAAATCTAAGCAGTTTGCGCGTACGCGGTTCACCCCAACATTCCCAACCATCAACATACCGAGCTGACCATCTTCTTCGGCTTCTGCCCGCATAAGACGGGCAAGCAATTTAACATCCTCCTCTGTATACGCAACAACAGCCATCCCTTCACCTCACTTTATAGAAATCGCTATTAGCCTATGATGAAAAATAAAAAATGTGAGGAAAGTCGTCATTGTTATATGTATGAAACACATCATAAAAAAAGACCTCCAAATCGGAGGTCTACACATGTAAAAAATGTTCCATTTTTTCTTTCGGTAAAATGTTGCCGACAAAGAAAGAGCCGAATTCACCAAATCGTGCGCTCACTTCATCAAAACGCATTTCATATACGAGTTTCTTGAATTGAAGGACATCGTTTGAAAATAGCGTGACGCCCCATTCGTAATCGTCCAATCCGACCGAACCTGTAATGATTTGAACGACTTTTCCAGCATACTTTCTTCCTGTCATGCCGTGTGCGCGCATCAAGTTGCGGCGTTCTTCCATCGGAAGCATGTACCAGTTGTCGTTTCCTTGGCGTCGTTTGTCCATCGGATAAAAGCAAACGTGATTTGTTTTCGGTAAGATCGGATATAAACGGCGACGCACTTCTGGATTTTCATATGGATCGCCAGCCTCAGCCGGCAAGTAATTGCTTAGTTCAACGACAGAGACGTACGAATAGGCTGGTACGAGATATTCAGCGAGCTTTGTTTTATTGATCGCTGTTTCAATTTCATGAAGCTCTTCCATCGTTGGACGTAAAAGCATAAACATGATGTCTGCTTTTTGTCCCATAATCGTGTAAATCGCATGACTACCTTCTTTCGCAGCCTCTGTGCTTTCCCATTTTTCAACTAACGTGAAAAACTCTTGTATCGCTTCTTGGCGCTCTTCATTTGTGAGCGTTTTCCAAGCCGCCCAATCTACCGTGCGGAAATCATGCAGGCAATACCAACCGTCTAACGTTTGTGCCGCTTCACTCATGTCCAACACTCCTTTTGTTATGTACTATCGAAATTGTATCATATGTGTTTCGTTTATGCCAAACACACTATTTTAAACGTTTGTAAATAAGAAAAGCAATGACAATGACGATTCCGCCGACGATCGTGATCGTTGTAAAATGCTGTTCAATAAATGTTTTCGCCTGCGCACCTAGGATGAAAATAATGAGCCCTTCTATAAAAAAGCGTGCTCCACGACCGATAAACGACCAAAAAAGCAACGTACGAATGTTGATGTTAGAAATGCCAGAGAAAATCGTAAACACTTTATACGGAATCGGTGTGAATCCTGCGATGACGATCGCCATCGCCCCATATTGTTGAAAATATTGCTCCACTTTGTCCATTTTCTCATCCGAGATAAAGTAACGTAAAATCGGTCTGCCGAACCTTTTTCCAATATACCACCCAAGTAATGCACCGAGCACGGAGGCGACCGTCGTTAAAAAGGAAAACCATAATGCTTTCTCTGGCTGGGCGATGCTTAATGGAATTAATAATACATCAGGTGGAATCGGGAAAAACGAGGATTCTGTAAATGAAACGATGACGAGACCAATAACACCAAATTCAAGCAACCATTGTTCAATATAATGAATCCATTGTGACATATTATAACGCTCCTTTGTTTTGTGCATGCTTCCTAACAAATATATCACTTTTTAGGCGATATATCACTCGGTACAAAAAACAGAATTGTTATAAAAAAAAGACTATTTTCGTTTATGGCGTAATTCATTGCTTTTCGTCTCAATAAGAGTATTCTAATAGATAGACGAATTTTTTTAAACTAAGGAGGAACATTTCGTGAGTGATTTATTTGCAGCCTTAAAACAAAAGGTCGCAGGAAGAAATGTAACGATCGTATTTCCAGAAGGACTTGATGAACGTATTTTAACAGCTGTCGGACGTCTAGCAGCAGAAAATGTATTGCGTCCGATTGTGATTGGCGATCAAGAAGCTGTCGTCCAAAAAGCAAAAGAGCTCGGTTTGACGCTTGAGAAAGTAGAGATCATCAACCCACATACGTATGAAGAAATGGATGAGATGGTTGCAGCGTTTATTGAACGTCGTAAAGGAAAAGTGACGGAAGAAGATGCGCGCAACATTTTGCTTGATGAAAACTACTTCGGTACGATGCTTGTGTATATGGGAAAAGCGCACGGGCTTGTGAGCGGTGCCGCACACTCAACAGCCGATACGGTTCGCCCTGCGTTACAAATCATTAAAACAAAACCAGGCATTCGTAAAACGTCGGGCGTGTTCATTATGGTACGTGGCGATGAAAAATATGTATTTGCCGATTGTGCCATTAACATCGCTCCAGATAGCCAAGATTTAGCAGAAATCGCAATCGAAAGTGCCCAAACAGCGAAAATGTTTGATATTGAGCCGCGCGTAGCGATGCTTAGCTTCTCAACGAAAGGATCAGCGAAATCACCGGAAACAGAAAAAGTGATCGAAGCGGTGCGCATCGCAAAAGAAATGGCGCCAGAGTTAACGCTCGATGGCGAGTTTCAATTTGACGCTGCATTTGTGCCGTCTGTGGCGAAAAAGAAAGCGCCAGACTCCGTCATACAAGGCGATGCGAATGTTTTTATTTTCCCAAGCTTAGAAGCAGGAAATATCGGGTATAAAATTGCCCAACGTCTCGGCAACTTTGAAGCGGTCGGTCCAATTTTACAAGGATTAAATCAACCGGTAAACGACTTGTCGCGCGGATGTAACGCCGAAGATGTATACAAATTATCACTTATCACAGCAGCGCAGGCGCTTGCGGCGATGGAATAATGAGTGAATTGTTGCGACAACAAACGTGGCGAATTATCGATCATTCGAGTCTCGGTCCATCGTTTGATGCGAAACAGTCATTTGCGTTTGATGATGCGCTTTGTGAATCCGTAGGTAACGGTCAGTCACAACCGATTGTTCGCTTATGGGTACATCATCATACGATTGTGCTCGGCATTCAAGATACGAAATTGCCGCATATTGACAAAGGACTCGCCTACTTACGCGAACAAGGTTGGCATACGATCGTTCGTAACTCTGGTGGATTGGCGGTCGTATTAGATGAAGGGGTTTTAAACGTTTCACTTATTTTTCAGGATACAAAAAGAGGAATTGACATTGATCGAGGATATGAAGCGATGGCGACACTCATTGCGCGCATGTTGCCAGAAGCGCGCGTGCAAGCAGGAGAAGTCGTCGGTTCGTATTGTCCAGGAAGTTTTGATTTAAGCATTGATGGAAAAAAGTTTGCGGGCATTTCACAGCGCCGCATTCGAGGTGGCGTCGCTGTGCAAGTGTATATATGTGCAAACGGAAGCGGCGCCGAAAGAGCGCAATGGATTCGTGAGTTTTATGAACGATCTCTTGCGGGAGAACAAACGAAATTTACGTATCCGACAATCGTTCCGCATACGATGGCATCGTTAAGTGAATTGCTCGGCAAACAAATGACCGTTTCAATGCTTATCATCCGCCTATACGAAGCTCTCCAATCGTTTGGAAGTACGCTTGCGCCATCATCGCTTACCCAAGCAGAATGGGAGCGATACTATATGTACTTTCAGCGTATGATCGACCGAAATGAAACGATGTTGCCGAAATAAAAAAGCTGTCCGGGTGTGACAGCTTTTTTACTCAGCAATTTTTTCGATTTTTTCTAAATTTCCGTTGCGATCCATTTTGAAAATAGGTGCCTTAAACTCATCTTCTGAAATTTCGATTTGTCTTGCCCGATTGATGATCCGAGCCATCGTTCCATAATCTTCGCGCAATTCTTCATTTTCTTTTTGTAGTTTTGTAAATTGTTGTTCTAGTTGTTTATATTGTTGTTGTAATTGTTCGAGCTCAAGCTTTAGTTGCTTATTTTCCACTAGCGCTGTTTCTTGACCGATGTACGATTGCTTTAAAGAGTGTAAAAAAGCAATGACATGGTCAAGTGTTAAATGACTTGTCTCGACATGTTCATATTCATTTGTTTGCACTTCTAACGGTTCCATCCCTAATTCTTCAAGCGAAGGTACAGGAGGTGTATAAAGCGGCCGTTTTCGCAACGCGTGTTTATTTCCAAGTGCACGTTGCCGTTGTTTACGGAACTTTTTCGCCATTTGTAACGATTCTTCGTATTGTTGGCGAACGACCGCATTCCAGCGAAATCCGCATGCGGCTGACGTACGATTCAACTTATCACCTACTTCTTCAAATGCATTTAATTGTGTGCTTCCTTCGCGCACGTGGCGCAGCACCGTTTCAGCTAACAACAAATCTTCTTCTTCAGTCCAAGCATCTTGTCGTTTTTTTGTCATGGAAAAAACCCCTTTCGCATTCTTTTATTTTCATAATCACCAAAAAACAAGAAAGATATACTATTTTTCAAAGGAAATAGATGTAGCTTGCATTGTTCGCATATACACGTTAGAATACTCGTTAGCGAAAAGGAGTGAGGACGGTATGCAAAATGAATTTCGCGTCTGTGACGATTGCCAAGCAACGAATTTAAAAACGTTGTTGCCAAGGTTAAAAAAATTAGATCCGAACGCGACTATTGAAATTGGCTGTCAATCGTATTGCGGTCCAGGTCGGAAAAAAGTGTTTGCGTTTGTCAACAATCGCCCTGTATCGGCGATGACGGAAGATGAATTAATTGAAAAGATTGCTGCGAAGTTGAAAAAATAAGGTGGCTGTCACCGATCAAGGGGCATTCTATGCGAGAGGAATGCCTTTTTTGTTTTATTTTGGTACATGTCATTGAAGGAAGTCTTTGTTTTTTTCATAGAACGCTCTATAATAAAGCTATGTTATGAACAGAAGAGAGGGAGAAGGATTGTACCTCAATGAAAAATTAAGTGAAGAGAAAGTGTTTAAAGATCCGGTGCATCGGTATGTGCATGTGCGAGATAAAGTCATTTGGGATTTAATTGGTACAAAAGAATTCCAACGGTTGCGTCGCATTAAACAGCTCGGTACGACGTATTTGACGTTTCATGGGGCGGAGCATAGTCGCTTTAATCATTCACTTGGTGTATATGAAATTGTTCGTCGTATCGTCGATGATGTGTTCGCAGGTCGACCGGATTGGGATGAAAATGAGCGCTTGCTTTGTTTATGCGCTGCGCTTTTGCATGATTTAGGGCATGGGCCGTTTTCGCATTCATTTGAAAAAGTGTTTCGTCTTGATCATGAGCAATTTACGCGCGCAATTATTTTAGGTGATACAGAAGTGAACGCGGTGCTTCGTCGTGTATCATTAAACTTTCCGAAAAAGGTTGCGGAAGTCATTGCGAAGACGTACGAAAATAAGCTCGTCGTTAGCCTTATTTCTAGCCAAATTGATGCCGATCGCATGGACTATTTATTGCGCGATGCATACTATACAGGTGTCAGTTACGGACATTTTGATATGGAGCGCATTTTGCGTGTCATGCGTCCGCGCGAAGAACAAGTTGTTATTAAGCGAAGCGGTATGCATGCAGTAGAAGATTATATTATGAGCCGATATCAAATGTATTGGCAAGTATATTTCCATCCTGTCACGCGTAGTGCTGAAGTGATTTTGACTAAAATTTTGCATCGCGCGAAACATTTATATTTAGCCGGTTATACATTTCAAACACCTCCTGTCCATTTCCAATCTCTTTTTCATGGAAACGTGCAACTAGAAGACTATTTAAAATTAGATGAAGCGGTGACATTATACTATTTTCAACAATGGCAAGATGAACGAGATTCAATTTTGAGCGATTTATGCCGTCGCTTTATGAATCGCAATTTATTTAAATACGTTGAATTTCAACCGACGAACGAGGAAATGAAAAAGCTAGTGGAATTGACGACGTTGTTTAAAAAGGCGGGCATTGATCCGGATTATTATTTAGTCGTTGACTCTTCATCCGATCTTCCGTACGACTTTTATCGTCCTGGGGAAGAAGAGGAGAGGCTCCCGATTTATTTGTTAATGCCGAACGGGGAGTTGCGTGAATTATCGCGGGAATCGACGATCGTTGATGCGATTTCGGGGAAACGGCGCACCGATCATAAACTATATTTTCCGCAAGATTTCCTCGATGACTTATCGACAAAACGAAATGTGAAGAAAAAAATTAAGCAACTTTTATATGAATAGGAGATGGGGACATTGCTTTTCGAGCATGCGAAAATAATGAAAGCGTTGGCGGCAGTCGGGGAGATTGTAGGGCGAAAAAAGTTACAAAAAATGATTTACATTGCGAAAAAAATGAAGTTTCCTTTTTATGAAAAATTCGATTTTCATTTTTACGGTCCGTATTCCGAAGAGTTGACATTGCGCATTGAAGAGTTATGTAACGTCGGATTTTTGCAAGAAATGAAAGAAAAAAAAGGCGGATATTATCAATATCGTTATGCGTTGACGGAAGCGGGTGAGCAGTTTTTAACTCACTATCATTTGGACATGCCTGATTTAGACGTTTGTTTGCGCAGCTTGAATGAACAAAGTGCAAGATTTTTAGAACTAGTCTCGACGATTTTATATTTTGAAGATTTAAGTAAGGATGAAGTGAAAGAAAAAGTATTTACATTAAAAAGCAAACAACGGTACACGGAGGAAGAAGTGGAAGAAGCGTATCGTTATATCGAACAGCTACGTGAGCAAGCGTACATAAAAAGCTGACCTCCAATGGTCAGCTTTCGTCGCTTAATCGCTTTCCGCCAATGGCATAATGATTTTTCGACATTTCTTCAATAAAAACGACAATTTTTTCTTTCGGTGCACCTGTCGTTTCTGCCACTGCGTCTGTTACTTTCTCAACGAGCGCTCGTTTTTGTTCTTCTGTGCGACCTTCAAGCATTTTTACGGTTACATATGGCATCGTGATCGCCCCTTTCTCCTTTATTCGACAATCTTCATTATATCACTCATCGACCGTTATCAGTAGTGCTTCCGCTTGTTTTTCGTGTATAATAATCAAAAAATGAAAAAAGTTTGAAAAGGAGAAGGAACGTGGATCAATTTTTAGCATATCCGCTTCGGGAAATACCGTATGTTGTATTGGCGCTTGCGCTTGCGTTTTCTGTCCATGAATTCGCCCACGCATACGTGGCGTATAAATTTGGGGATCCGACGGCAAAACAACAAGGGAGACTGACGTTGTCACCGCTTGCTCACTTAGACATATTAGGGACGTTGCTTATTTTTATTGCTGGGTTCGGTTGGGCGCGTCCGGTACCGGTCAATCGCGGATATTTTCGTCACCCGCGTCTTGCGGGCGTTCTCGTTTCTGTCGCAGGTCCGCTCAGCAATTTGTTGCTTGCGGCCATTGGCTTCGCTTTATGGTATGCGATGATTCGCATCGGTATATTTGAATTCATCCCAATCTGGTTTCGAGACGGATTGTATCAGTTTTTTGAAATTTATATCGGATTGAATATTTTATTGTTCGTTTTTAACTTATTGCCGTTTCCTCCGCTTGATGGTTATCGTATTGTCGAAGATTTAGCACCGATGCACGTGCGTGCGAAAATGACGCAATTTGAAAACTACGGGGCGCTCATTTTTTTAATTCTTATTTTTACGCCATTAGATCAATATACGATTCAACCGATTTTTCATGTCGCTATTCCAGCGGTTGCTCAATGGCTACAAAGTATATTTTCAACACTTATTTTGTAAAGAAAGGATGAATGATCGTGGAAGAGAAAAAAAAGCCGATGTTTAACATTATTAAAAAAGAGCCGAAAGTGCACGGAACGTTTGGAACAGGGGTGCTCAGTTTATCAAACGTTTCTCCAGTCATTATTGACGTTGAAGCAGGTGAAGCGTTCATTGATATGGGGGCGATGCATGCGCGTAGCGTCGTAGAAAAAGGCATTAAATTTACGCCAAATCGCGAAGAAGTGCCAAATGGCAAACTATATTGGCTCGTGTGGGTAACGATTGATCAGATGGAAGAAGGACCGTATTATGCCGGGGTGACGGCATGTGAGATGACGGTCGATCGTGAAGCGCGCCGCGGATATAAATCGCTTCCTGAGCACGTCAATCGGATGGATAAATCATTAAAGCGCCATATTATCGTCGACCATATGGATGGGCGCTCAAAAGAAGTTTTAGCTTCATTTTTACAACAACATAACCGCGACATGTGGGAGCGTTCGAGCGAGGAATTGAAACGTCAGCTTCAAAATCATGGATAAAATGTGACGGTTTTGTGAACGAGGTCATATCCATACTTGTCGTTGAGTGGGAAAAGGAGTAAACTAAAGGTACAAATGTAACACATGATAAAACTAGGACGCATAAACGCCCAAGCATACTCGCTTGGGCGTTTATGTTTTAAAACCAATCAAACAACCGTCTCAACCATGAATCTTTTTCTTTTTGTTTTTTCTTCTTTTTCTTTTCTTTTTGATGGTCTTTGCAGTAGTCAGTCGGCTCTGTGCCGACGACATAGTAGCTTAAGCGTTTGATCGGGCAAGCCGTTGTCGCAAGCTTTCCGCTATGAGGATCGACATATACGCCGATAACCCCTTCTGGTGGCTCAAATGTCGCGACTTTTCTTCCGCGTAAACTATCTTCCATAAAACTGACCCAAATATGTTTTGCGTATTGCTTTTCATCCGTGCGATCAATCGTTTCATCCCGGTCATATCCCGTCCAGACGGCGCTGACGAGCTGCGGCGTATAACCAATCATCCAACTGTCTGTTTTCGTCGTTCCTGATTTTCCAGCATACGGTCGAGTCATACGTGATGTAATCGATTGCCCCGTCACCGAAGCATAGTCATTTAACGTTGGATCAAACATGCCGGTCATTAAATGCGTCGTCACAAAAGCAAGCGCCGGATCGAGTATTTGTTCATCGCTTGACCGTTGTTCATATAGCACTTTTCCTTCATAGTTTGTCACCTTTTTAATAAATACAGGCTCGACTTTTTTTCCGCCATTGGCGATGATACTGTAGGCGCGCGCCATATCAATGACTTTCACAGGTGACGTACCTAGAGCAAGCGACGGCACTTCTTTCAATTTGCTTGTAATACCGAGTTGTTTCGCGATTGCCACAAGCTTGTCTTGTCCAAGTAGCAAATGCGTTTTTACAGCATAAACGTTATCGGAAAGAGCAATCGCTTGAGCAAGTGTAATTGCATCGTTTGCGTAATAGTTGTTAAAGTTTCGAGGTGTATATGTCGAGCCGTCTTCAAGTGTAAATGTTGTCGGTTCACTACGTAATAACGTCGATGGGGTGAACCCATGTTGTAGTGCGACATAATATAAAAACGGTTTAAATGTAGAACCAGGTTGACGTTCTGCTTGTGTTACGCGATTGAACGGGCTTTTTTCATAGTCGCGTCCCCCGACAAGTGCTTTGACTTCTCCTGTTTTTGGTTCCATCGCAACGAGTGCAACTTGAATATTTGATTGTGAATGAATCGTTTCTTTTATTTTTTCCTCCGCGATTGCCTGCATGTTGACATCGAGCGTCGTGTACACACGTAATCCGCCCATTTCAATCGTTTCTTCATCAAGTCTGAGCACCGTTTTTAACATATGCTTGACAGCGTCTTGGAAATATGGGGCAATCGTTTTTGTTTTCATATGCTCGCCGTTTGAAAAATGAAGCGGTTCATTTGCCGCTTGTTTTGCTTCTTCTTTCGATAAAAATTTTGCTTCAACCATCGAATGTAAAACGATGCGTTGCCGTTTCTTTGCTCGTTCTAGATCAACGAGTGGCGAATAGTAGCTTGGGCCTTTCGGAATGCCTGCAAGCATCGCTGCTTCTGCCACGGTCAGCTCACGAGCGGATTTTCCGAAATAAAAGTTAGCAGCTGCCTCAATGCCGTATACGCCATGTCCGTAGTAAATCGTGTTTAAATATCCTTCTAAAATATCATGTTTATCGTAGTTTGCTTCCAGTCGAATCGTATATAGTGCTTCTTGTATTTTGCGCCACCACGTCTTCTCATAGCTTAAAAACAAATTGCGTGCATATTGTTGGGTAATTGTGCTTGCTCCTTGCACTTTTTTCATCGCTTTTATATCGGTAACGATCGCCCCAGCGATGCGCTTCAAATCGAAACCGTAATGGTCAAAAAATTTTCGATCTTCCACCGCAATCGTTGCATCAACGGCGTGTTCAGACATGTCCGATAGTTTAACCCAATATCTTTTCCCACCGTAATGGTTTTCGCCAATTTTCGTCCCATCTTCCGCATAAAAAATCGTCGATTGTGGAACGGCTAAAGGGGGAGGACCTTGCCACTTTGCGAATATAATAAGCCCGACGATCGTGAGCGTGCCTAACAGGCTAGCAACAAACGCAAGCCAAAGAAATAGCCGCATATATTTAAATGTTCGTTTCCATCGTTCGATGGCAATCATCTCCATAGCCATCACCTCATTTTTTACGTTTAAAATTAGTATGAAAACATTTTTATTTTTTTAAACGTTTTCTAGCAATTTTTACTTGAAATTTTGCTAGATTGCTCTATACTTTTTCATGTTTAGCATTTTATTTTTTGGGCATGATAAGCGGTGCATTATTGACGAAAGGGTGTTCAATATGGAACTTTGGTTTACTGAAAAACAGACGGACAACTTTGGAATTACAGCACGAATTAAACGCACTTTACATACAGAGCAAACGGAATTTCAAAAGCTCGATATGGTCGAAACAGAAGAATTCGGGAACATGCTTATTTTAGACGGAATGGTCATGACGACACAAAAAGATGAGTTCGTCTATCATGAAATGGTTGCGCACGTTCCTTTATTTACGCATCCGCATCCAGAAAACGTCCTTGTTGTTGGTGGTGGAGACGGCGGTGTCATTCGCGAAGTGTTAAAGCATCCGAGCGTGAAAAAAGCGACGCTCGTTGAAATTGACGGAAAAGTGATCGAGTATTCAAAAAAATATTTACCGGAAATCGCGGGTCAATTGGACGACCCACGCGTTGAAGTAAAAGTAGATGACGGCTTCATGCACATTGCGCAAAGCGAAAACGAATATGATGTCATTATGGTTGACTCAACAGAGCCTGTCGGTCCAGCAGTTAATTTATTCACAAAAGGGTTTTATGCGGGCATTGCGAAAGCGTTAAAAGAAGACGGCATTTTTGTCGCACAAACAGACAATCCGTGGTTTAAAGCAGATTTAATTCGCACTGTTCAACGTGATGTACGTGAAATTTTCCCAATTACACGTTTATATATCGCAAACATCCCAACATATCCGAGCGGTATGTGGACGTTTACACTCGGTTCAAAAAAATATGATCCGCTTGAAGTAAGCGATGATCGCTTCCACGATATTGAAACGAAATATTATACAAAACAGCTTCATAAAGCATGCTTCGTATTGCCGAAATTTGTTGAAGACCTAGTGAAGTAAGGAGAGAAAACGATGCGATTTGATGAGGCGTATTCCGGTAACGTATTTATTAAAAGTCATCCAAATTTTGAAGAAAGCCAAGCGGTTATTTACGGAATGCCAATGGACTGGACGGTGAGCTACCGTCCGGGTTCTCGCTTCGGTCCAGCGCGCATTCGCGAAGTGTCGATTGGGCTTGAAGAATATAGCCCATATTTAGACCGTGAGCTGGATGAAGTGAAATATTTTGATGCAGGTGATATTCCTTTACCATTTGGTAACGCTCAGCGCAGTTTAGACATGATTGAACAGTTTGTTGATCGTATATTGGAAGCGGGAAAATTTCCGCTCGGTCTTGGTGGCGAACATTTAGTGTCTTGGCCGGTCATGAAAGCGGTGTATAAGAAATATCCAGACTTAGCGATTATTCATATGGATGCTCACACAGATTTGCGCGAGCATTACGAAGGCGAGCCGTTATCTCATTCCACGCCAATTCGTAAAATTGCTGAGCTTATCGGACCGAAAAATGTATATTCTTTCGGCATTCGTTCTGGAATGAAAGAAGAATTTGAGTGGGCAAAAGAAAACGGCATGTATATCGCAAAATTTGACGTGCTTGAGCCGTTAAAAGAAGTGCTTCCGACGCTTGCGGGTCGCTCGGTATATGTCACGATCGACATTGACGTATTAGACCCAGCGCATGCGCCAGGAACAGGAACCGTCGATGCAGGCGGTATTACGTCAAAAGAACTATTAGCTGCGATTCACGCCATCGCTCGTTCCGATGTGCGCGTTGTCGGAGCAGATTTAGTTGAAGTTGCACCTGTATATGACCATTCTGAACAAACAGCCAACACAGCAAGCAAGCTTGTACGGGAAATGCTTCTCGGTTGGGTAAAATAAAGATCAATCCCTGTCGGTGAGACAGGGATTTTTTTCATAAAACTATTGCCAACGTCATACATTGAAAGTAACATTTACATAGTGTCAATATTGGAAAGGAGGTGAAAAAATGGGCATTCGATTAATTAAAATTTCTGCTGTTTATTTCGCAATTGGCGTCTGTTTAGGGCTTTATATGTCGATGACGCACGTTTTTACATTTACACCTGTTCACGTTCATATTAACTTGCTTGGTTGGACAGCGTTGACGCTTGCTGGCATTTTATATCATTTATTCCCTCATGTTGCGGAAACGAAAACAGCGAAATTACATTTTTGGCTTCATAACGTCGGTTTACCAGCAATGATGATCGGCTTAGCGTTTGTCGTCTCTGGAAATGAAGCGTTCATTCCATTGACAGCGCTCGGAGGTACTCTTGTGACGCTCGCCGTACTCGTGTTTGCATGGAATGTATTAAAAAACTTAAAGCAGGTGTAATATGTTAGGCGGTCTCTAAAAAGAGGCCGCCTATTGCATGTATGCGCCTCTTTTTCTATACTTAACTACAGTCACAACAACAGCAAGGATGTGGGGAAGGTGAACGGAACACCAATACAACTCAAGCAAGTGACAGAAATTCGTGACGGTGCACGAAAAGAAATTGTTGTCATTGAGGCAAATGGTTTATACTACTTAAAAGGAGACGCAACGTATGTGACGTTTGAAGAGACGTACGAAGGAGAAACGATCAAAAATATTGTGAAGATTGCCAATGATGAAGTCGTCGTTCTTCGTTCCGGTGCAGTCTCGATGCGCCATACGTTCCGTAAACAGTCAGAAACGGTCGGCACGTACGAAAGTCCGGTGGCGCGCTGGGAAATGAAAACAAAAACAGAACAAGTTTTGTATCAGTATAATGAAAAAACAAAAAAAGGGCAGTTGTTTTTTTCCTACATACTCCATTTATCTGGGAAACATGTCGGTCGTCATGCAGTGACGATTTCGTTTAAGGAGGCAAAAAAATGAACATTGTTGAACAAATGAAACAAAAACTAAAAGAAGAAATTAAAGAAGCGGTCATTCGCTCAGGCGTCGCGACAGAAGCAGACGTTCCAAGCGTCATTTTAGAGACGCCGAAAGACAAAGCGCACGGCGATTATTCAACAAACGTCGCGATGCAACTCGCGCGCGTTGCGAAAAAGGCACCACGTATGATTGCGGAAGACATCGTGCATCATTTTAACGGTGAAGCTGTGTTCGTGAAAAAAGTAGACATTGCTGGACCAGGGTTTATTAATTTTTACATGGACAATCGTTATTTAACTGAGCTCGTTCCGACCATTTTACAAGCAGGGGACGCGTACGGTGAAACAAACGTCGGCAATGGACAAAAAGTGCAAGTCGAGTTTGTTTCCGCAAACCCGACAGGTAGCTTACATTTAGGTCATGCGCGTGGAGCAGCTGTTGGCGATTCATTATGCAACATTTTGAAAAAAGCAGGTTTTGACGTCACACGTGAATATTACATTAACGATGCTGGCAATCAAATCGCCAATTTAGCCAAGTCGGTCGAAGCGCGTTATTTTCAAGCGCTTGGTATCGATAAGGACATGCCAGAAGACGGCTACTTCGGTGAAGATATTATTGAGCTAGGGAAAAAATTAGCAGAAGAACATGGCGACAAGTTTGTCGCGCTCGATGAACAAGAGCGACTTCAACAATTCCGTGAACATGGGTTAGCGTTTGAAATGGATAAAATTAAAAAAGATTTAGCCGACTTCCGCGTCACATTTGATGTTTGGTATTCGGAAACATCGCTTTACCATAACGGAAAAATTGAGAAGGCGCTTGAAACGTTGCGCGAAAAAGGGCATATTTACGAGCAAGATGGCGCGACATGGTTCCGCTCGACGACATTCGGTGATGACAAAGACCGTGTACTTATTAAACAAGATGGCACGTACACGTATTTATTGCCGGACATTGCATACCATCAAGATAAACTTGAGCGTGGATTTGAAAAAATTATTAACATTTGGGGCGCGGATCATCACGGTTACATTCCGCGCATGAAGGCGGCAATCGCCGCACTCGGATACGACCCAAATGTGTTAGAAGTTGAAATTATTCAGCTCGTTAGTTTATATCAAAACGGTGAGAAAGTACGTATGAGCAAACGGACAGGGAAGGCGGTTACGTTGCGTGACTTAATGGAAGAAGTCGGACTGGACGCTACGCGCTATTTCTTTGCGATGCGCTCATCAGATACGCATTTAGATTTCGATATGGATTTAGCTGTATCGCAATCAAACGAAAACCCTGTATATTATGCACAATATGCCCATGCGCGCGTATGCAGCATGCTTCGTCAAGGCGAAGAACAAGGGTTATCTTATGATGGTGACCTATCTTTTACGTACGAATTAGCGGAAAAAGAAATCGACTTATTGAAAAAGCTTGGGGAGTTTCCTTCAGCTGTTGCGGAAGCAGCGGTGAAGCGTTCACCACATCGAATGACGAACTACATTTTCGATCTTGCCTCTGCATTGCATAGTTTTTACAATGCGGAAAAAGTGCTTGATGCAGCGAACGTGGAAAAAAGTCGCGCTCGCTTAGCACTTATGAAAGCTGTACAAATTACATTAAAAAATGCTTTAGCGCTTGTCGGTGTACATGCTCCTGAAAAAATGTAATACGAAAGAGGGTGTCCTAAATGACGGGGGCACCCTCTTTTACTACAATAACGGAGACATCCATGTCGCAACCCCTTCTTTCAGCCGATGAAGCCAAGATTGCTTGCGAAAATATTCCGCTGTCAACAACGTTGATGTGTCGATGTCTTTGGCGATCGTTTGTTTGACATGTTGAATGAACGATTTGTCATATATGTAACAATTTATTTCGTAGTTGATAAACAAACTGCGGCGATCGAAATTGGCGGTGCCGATATCACATATGTCATCATCAATGACGATCACTTTTGCATGGTAAAATCCGTTATAAAACTGATAAATACGTGCCCCTGCCCCAAGAAGTTGACGAAAATAAGGGAATGAAGCTTCTTTCACAAACGGATGATCGGCTTGCATCGGCACCATAATCGTCAGTTGAACGCCTCGTTTCATCGCTTCAAGAAGGGAATTCATAATTTTTTTACTTGGAATAAAATATGGGGTCCCGATGATGATTTCCTGTTTTGCTTGTTTAATCAGCTGAATAAATTCATCTTCTAAATACTTCCCGTCCGTTGGAAGAAAACGATGTTTCATCATTCCTTTTTGAAGGGGAGGAAAATACCGTTCATCATCCCCAAACGATTGCCCAGTCGCTTTTGTCCAGTCTTCTTGAAACTGTCGCTGCAAGTCATGCACACCTTCTCCGACAATCTTCAAATGATAGTCACGCCAATGGCCAAACTTCGGATCTTGACCGATATATTCTTTCCCGACGTTAAACCCACCTAAGTAGCCAATTTTCCCGTCAATAACAGTAATTTTCCGATGATTCCGTTCGTTCAATTTGTAGAAAAAAAACGGCAATGTCGGACGGTTCGCAAAAGCAAATTGCCCACTTTTTTGTCGGAGGGAAGCCGGTAACCCGAAGCTGCCGACCCAATCGACGAGCAGACGTACTTCTACCCCTTCGTTTACTTTTTGCTCAAGTAAAGAAAAAAATCGTTGACCCATTTCATCATCGCGTACGATGTAAAATAAAATGTGAATATGATGTTTCGCTTGTTCTAACTGTGCAAAATAGTCATCAAACAACGTTTCACCTGTCGTAAATAGCGTAATGTCGCTTTCACGTTCAATGCCGACCTTTTTTCGTGCTGATGCTTTTGACACTTTATCGCCCCATTTATAATCAAGCAAAAGAAGAAACAATAAAATGATCGCAATGACGAGCCAACGCATGCCTCCACTCCTTTCTTTCGTGTAGTTTCCCCAAAAAGAAAATAAAAAATGAGAAAAAATATTGACTGAATGCTCATTCATTATATAATGAAAGTAAGTTTGTTCAGAAAATTTATTTTATTTTTACAACAAAGGGGGAAGGGTATTGTGCTTTGGTTGAACTGGATCGCTTTTTTGCTTGTGACAGCGTACGCTGTTCATCTATTTGTCTATCTCGTCAAAACGCGCATTGCGTATATTAAGCTAGGGAAAAAAGTTGAGTTTGATGGAAAAGTAAAAGAACGTCTGCAAAACATATGGATCAACGTTTTTGGGCAAAAAAAGCTATTAAAAGATAAAAAAAGTGGCATTATTCACGTCATGTTCTTTTACGGCTTTATTCTCGTTCAATTTGGTGCTATTGACTTCATCATTAAAGGACTTGTACCGGGAGCGCACTTGCCGCTCGGGCCACTTTATCCAGCGTTTACGTTTTTTCAAGAAATTGTGACATTACTTATTTTAGTGGCGGTATTATGGGCGTTTTATCGTCGTTACATTGAAAAGCTTGTCCGCTTAAAACGTGATTTCAAAGCAGGACTTGTTCTTATTTTTATCGGTGGACTTATGCTTTCCGTGCTGTTTGGAAATGGCATGGGGCGCATTTGGCATAACGAAGGAACGTCATGGAGCGAACCTGTCGCTTCTGCGATTGCGCTTGCGTTTAGTTGGGTAGGAGAAACAGGAGCAGCAGTATTGTTTTTTGTTGCTTGGTGGGTGCACTTGCTGATTTTATTAACGTTTTTAGTGTACGTGCCACAATCGAAACATGCCCATTTAATCGCTGGACCAGTCAATGTCTTTTTTAGTCGGTTAACGAGACCGAAGCTTGAGAAAATCAACTTTGAAGATGAGACGCAAGAGGCGTTTGGTGTTGGGAAAATTGAAGATTTTAAGCAAACGCAACTCATCGATTTATATGCGTGTGTCGAGTGCGGGCGCTGCACGAACATGTGTCCAGCAACGGGGACAGGGAAAATGTTATCACCGATGGATCTTATTTTAAAATTGCGCGACCATTTAACTGAAAAAGGCGCAGCCATCACATCGAAAGCTCCTTGGGTACCAACGTTTGCGTTTGCGAATACAAAAGGAAACCAACTCGCCTTCATGGCGCAAGGAATGCAAGAACAAGCCGCAACGATCGAAATGCCAAATTTGATTGGCGATGTCATTACGGAAGAAGAAATTTGGGCATGTACGACGTGTCGCAACTGTGAAGACCAATGCCCAGTTATGAATGAACATGTCGATAAAATTATTGACTTACGTCGTTACCTCGTATTAACAGAAGGAAAGTTAAACCCTGATGCACAGCGTGCGATGACAAATATCGAACGTCAAGGAAATCCATGGGGACTGAATCGCAAAGAAAAGGAAAATTGGCGCGAGTTGCGTGAAGATGTCCGGATTCCGACAGTAAAAGAAATGCAAAAAGCTGGAGAAGAATTCGAATATTTATTCTGGGTCGGCTCGATGGGTTCATTCGATAACCGAAGCCAAAAAATTGCGTTAGCTTTTGCGCGCCTATTAAATGAAGCAGGCGTGAAATTTGCGATTTTAGGCAACAAGGAGAAAAACTCTGGCGATACGCCGCGCCGTTTAGGAAACGAATTTTTATTCCAAGAATTAGCAACATCTAACATTGCAGAGTTTGAAAAAGCAGGTGTGAAAAAAATTGTGACGATCGATCCGCATGCGTATAACACATTCAAAAATGAATATCCGGATTTCGGCTTTGAAGCGGAAGTATATCACCATACAGAGTTACTAGCAAAGCTTGTGGAAGAAGGTCGTCTCGTCCCGAAATATGAAGTCAACGAAGTCGTTACATTCCACGATTCATGTTATTTAGGCAGATATAACGATGTATACGATGCACCGCGTCAAATTTTGAAAGCGATTCCGGGTGTGAAGCTCGTGGAAATGGCACGCCATCGCGAAACAGGCATGTGTTGCGGTGCAGGTGGCGGATTAATGTGGATGGAAGAAACGACAGGCACGCGCATTAACGTAGCGCGCACAGAACAGGCGCTTGAAGTGAATCCAACAGTTATTAGCTCGGGCTGTCCGTACTGTTTAACGATGTTATCAGATGGAACAAAAGCAAAAGAAGTGGAAGAAAAAGTCGGCACGTATGATGTTGCTGAGTTGTTAGAAAAGGCTGTATTTGGACCTGTTCATTAAAAAATTCTAAAAAAAATAAATAGTTTTATTTTTAAGACATTTTAAGTATAATGAAAGCAACGGGAAGGTGTGCGGTTTCGTGCGCCTTCTTTGCCCGTCCATCATTGAACGAGCGTTCGCTCAACATTTTTGAAAGGGCTTTCTTATGAAGAAAAGGGGGAGAAACATGGGGAAAACGGTCATTGTTAGCGGGGTACGTACGCCATTTGGAAAATTTGGTGGAAGTTTAAGTGCATTCAGCGCTGCGCAGCTTGGAGGTATGGCAATCAAAGAGGCGCTCATGCGCGCAAATATGAATGCAGAAGATGTCGATGAAGTCGTTTTTGGTACTGTATTGCAAGGTGGACAAGGACAACTTCCATCGCGACAAGCGGCCAGAGAAGCAGGCATTCCGTGGGAGACGAAAACAGAAACGATTAATAAAGTGTGCGCCTCAGGGATGCGTAGTGTCACGCTCGGTGATCAAATTATTCGTGCTGGGGACGCGGATGTCATCGTTGCAGGTGGAATGGAATCGATGAGCAATGCACCGTATATATTGCCGAAAGCACGCTGGGGACTGCGCATGGGTGATTCGACGGTAAAAGATTTAATGGTGTATGACGGATTAACATGCAGTTTTACAGGCGTGCATATGGGCATTTACGGAAGTGAGACGGCAAAAGAGTTAGGTATTACGCGTGAAGAGCAAGATCGTTGGGCGTATCGAAGTCATCAATTAGCCATTGCAGCGATCGAAAGCGGTAAGTTTGCGGAAGAAATCGTTCCGGTTACGATTCCACAACGAAAAGGTGAATCGATCACGGTAGCGGTTGATGAATCACCGCGCAAAGATACGTCGCTTGAAAAATTAGCGAAGCTTGCGCCTGTGTTTGATCCAACAGGCACGATCACAGCAGGCAATGCGCCAGGGGTAAATGATGGGGCAGCTGCGCTTGTATTAATGAGCGAAGAACGGGCGCAACAAGAAGGGCTCACCCCGCTTGCGACGATTGTCGCGCATACGGCAATTGCCATTGAAGCGAAAGATTTTCCGAAAACGCCAGGCATCGTCATCAATGAATTGTTGCGTAAAACAGGAAAAACAGTAAACGACATTGATTTATTTGAAATTAACGAAGCGTTCGCTGCTGTCGCTTTAGCAAGCATGAAAATTGCCGACTTGCCGGAAGAAAAAGTAAACGTCAACGGCGGTGCTATTGCGCTTGGGCATCCGATCGGTGCAAGCGGGGCGCGCATTATTATTACGCTCATTCACGAATTAAAACGCCGTGGTGGTGGCCTTGGCATTGCAGCGATTTGTAGCGGCGGCGGTCAAGGCGATGCAGTAATGATTGAAGTTCATTAACGGGGGATGGAACGATGAAAAAAGTGATGGTTGTTGGTGCTGGTCAAATGGGGTCAGGGATTGCTCAAGTGTGTGCCACAGCAGGATATGACGTCATTTTAAACGATGTCAATGAAGAGCGCGTACAATGGGGGCTGAACAATATTGCGAAAAGCATCAATAAGTTTGTTGAAAAAGGAACATTCAGCGCACAACAGCGCGATGAAGTGATCGGTCGCATTCGTCCATCGACAACTTTGCAAGATGGAAGCGATGTCGATGTCGTCATCGAAGCGGTTGTTGAAAATATGGATGTGAAAACAGCATTGTTTGCACAGCTAGATGAAATCACTCCTCCGCATGCCATTTTAGCGACAAATACGTCCTCACTACCGATTACAGAAATTGCCGCAGCAACGAAACGACCAGAGAAAGTCATTGGCATGCATTTTATGAATCCAGTACCGATTATGAAACTCGTTGAAATTATTCGCGGTCTCGCGACGACTGACGAAGTATATGAAGCGATCGAACAAATGACAAAAACGTTAGGAAAAGTACCGGTTGAAGTAAACGATTTCCCAGGATTTGTTTCCAATCGTGTATTAATGCCGATGATTAACGAAGCGATTTATTGTTTATACGAAGGTGTGGCGACGAAAGAAGCGATTGACGAAGTGATGAAACTTGGCATGAATCATCCAATGGGACCGCTCACCTTAGCGGACTTTATCGGCTTAGATACGTGTCTATACATTATGGAAGTGCTTCATGATGGGCTTGGTGACGATAAATATCGTCCGTGTCCGCTTTTACGTAAATATGTGAAAGCGGGTTGGCTCGGACGAAAAACAGGGCGAGGATTTTACACGTACGAATAAAGGGGTTGTCAGCATGAATTTACATTTTACAGAAGAACAGCAAATGATGCGTCAAATGGTGCGCGAGTTTGCTGAAAATGAAATTGCACCGTTCGTTGAACGGATGGAGCGCGGAGAGTTTCCGCGCCCGATTCTTGAAAAAATGGCGGAGCTCGGCTTAATGGGGATTACTGTACCTGAGCAATATGGCGGTGCGGGGATGGATTTTACGTCATATATCATTGCGATACACGAAATTTCAAAAGTGAGCGCTGTCGTAGGGGTCATTTTATCTGTCCATACGTCTGTCGGCACAAATCCGATTTTATATTTCGGAACGGAGGAGCAAAAGCGAAAATATGTGCCGAAGCTCGCGCGCGGTGAATATTTAGGAGCGTTTTGCTTAACAGAACCAGGATCAGGATCGGATGCAGCAAGCTTAAAAACGACAGCCATTCGCGATGGTGACCATTATGTATTAAATGGCTCGAAAGTATTTATTACAAACGGTGGGGAAGCGGATACGTATATCGTATTTGCTCGTACAAATCCAGAAGAAAAAGGAAGTAAAGGAGTAAGCGCATTTATCGTTGAAAAACATACGCCAGGTCTTATCATCGGAAAAGACGAGAAAAAAATGGGGTTGCACGGCTCACGTACGGTTCAATTATCGTTTGAAGATATGCGCGTGCCTGCGGAAAACTTACTCGGTCAAGAAGGGGACGGATTTAAAATCGCGATGGCTAACTTAGATAGCGGTCGCATCGGGATTGCGGCTCAATCGCTTGGTATTGCCGAAGCCGCGCTTGAACATGCAACGAATTATGCGAAAGAACGCATTCAATTCGGTAAGCCGATCGCCGAACAACAAGGCATTGCGTTTAAACTAGCCGATATGGCAACGAACGTTGAAGCGGCCAAACTGCTCGTTTATCATGCTGCTTTTTTACGTTCAAACGGCATGCCGTGTGGAAAAGAAGCGTCGATGGCGAAGCTGTTTGCATCAAAAACAGCGATGGAAAACGCCATTGAAGCGGTACAAATTTTCGGAGGCAACGGCTACACAGAAGACTATCCAGTTGAACGATTATTCCGCGATGCGAAAGTATGCGAAATTTATGAAGGGACGAGTGAAATTCAACGGCTTGTCATTAGTAAACATTTGTTGAGGGGGATGGGAAAATGAATTTTCAACTTAGCGAAGAACATGAAATGATACGAAAAATGGTGCGCGATTTTGCGAAAAACGAAGTGGCACCGACAGCAGCAGAACGTGATGAAGAAGAACGTTTTGATCGCGACATTTTTAATAAAATGGCGGAGCTCGGTTTGACGGGCATCCCGTGGCCAGAGGAATACGGTGGTATCGGTAGCGATTATTTAGCATACGTCATCGCTGTGGAGGAGCTTTCAAAGGTGTGCGCCTCGACAGGAGTGACGCTTTCCGCTCACATTTCGTTAGCAAGTTGGCCGATTTATAAATTTGGAACAGAACAACAAAAACAAACGTATTTACGAGCATTAGCGACAGGAGAAAAGCTTGGGGCGTACGGTTTGTCTGAACCAGGAGCAGGTTCTGACGTTTCAGCAATGAAAACGCGTGCTGTAAAGGATGGCGATCATTACGTATTAAACGGCTCAAAAGTATGGATTACAAACGGTGGGGAAGCAGACATTTATGTTGTTTTTGCGGTGACAGATCCAGAGAAAAAACATCGTGGTATTAGCGCATTTATTGTTGAAAAAGGAACGCCTGGATTTTCGATCGGGAAAAAAGAGAAAAAGCTTGGCATTCGTTCATCACCAACAACCGAGCTTATTTTTGAAGATTGTCGCATTCCGAAAGAAAATTTGCTTGGTGAAGAAGGAGAAGGATTTAAAATTGCGATGATGACGCTTGATGGCGGTCGAAATGGCATCGCTGCGCAAGCGGTCGGCATCGCTCAAGGGGCGTTGGATGCAGCGGTAGAATATGCGAAAGGACGTATTCAATTCGGTAAGCCAATTGCAGAACAACAAGGCATTGCCTTTAAGCTAGCTGATATGGCAACAGCAATTGAAGCTGCTCGTTTACTAACATATCAAGCGGCATGGCTTGAATCAAACGGTTTACCGTATGGAAAAGAATCAGCGATGGCGAAATTGTTTGCAGGGGACACGGCGATGAAAGTGACCGTTGAAGCAGTACAAATTTTTGGTGGCTACGGTTACACGAAAGACTATCCAGTGGAGCGATTTATGCGCGATGCAAAAATTACGCAAATTTATGAAGGGACGCAAGAAATTCAACGCATCGTCATTTCAAGAATGTTAACGAAATAGGAGGGGTGTGATGAAAAAGCGTGAAGTGCCAGCGTCTGTCAAAGATGAGCGGCTTGTGAAAAAAAGGCGCAACCAAATGATTAAAGGGGCGATTTCGCTATTTAAACAAAAAGGGTTCCATCAAACGACGACGCGCGAAATTGCCCGCGCTTCTGGCTTTAGCATCGGGACGCTATACGAATACATTCGCAAAAAAGAAGACGTCCTTTATTTAGTGTGCGATCGCATTTACGATGAAGTGCGCGACCGCATGGAACAAGCTATTGATACGACACAAGGGGATTTAGACAGCTTAAAATTAGCGATTGCTTACTATTTCCGTGTCGTTGATGAACTGCAAGATGAAGTGCTCGTCATGTATCAAGAGGCAAAATCACTTGGTAAAGAATCGCTTCCTTATGTACTTAATAAAGAATTGCAAATGGTTGCGATGTTCGAACATATTTTGCGACGCTGTGTAGACAATGGGGTATTTTCTTTAACGGAACAAGAAATTCAATTATTTGCACATAACATTTTCGTTCTCGGTCAAATGTGGGGGTTTCGACGCTGGGCGTTGAAAAAAATGTATACGCTCGATGAATATATTCAATTGCAAACAAAGCTATTGCTTGAAGGGCTTATGAAGCGGTAGCGAAAGGGGATGGGAGAAAGATGGCGCACATTTATCGTCCAAAACATCACGTTCGCTTTGTGACGGCGTCTAGTTTATTCGATGGGCATGATGCGGCAATCAACATTATGCGTCGCATTTTGCAGGCGAGCGGAGCTGAGGTCATTCATCTTGGACATAACCGCTCGGTTGAAGAAATTGTGAACGCTGCGATTCAAGAAGATGTGCAGGGCATTGCGGTATCTTCGTATCAAGGCGGTCATATGGAGTTTTTTAAATATATGTACGACTTATTACAACAGCGTGGTGCGGGACATATTCGCATCTATGGTGGTGGCGGTGGTGTCATTATTCCAAGGGAAATAAAAGAATTGCACGAATATGGTATCGCGCGTATTTTCTCGCCAGAAGACGGTCGACGTTACGGATTGCAAGGAATGATTAACATCATGATGGAAGAATGTGATTTTCCGACTGTCAAAGAAATTACCGATGAAGTAGAGCGATTAGCAACCGGGGACGTTCAAGCCGTAGCTCGCTTAATTACAGTGTGTGAGAACGGCGTAAACGCTCATAGCGAAATCGCTGCTACAGCCGAAGCCGTTTTACGACAAGTGAAAGCGATGGCGAAACGCGTACCAGTTCTCGGTATTACTGGGACAGGCGGTGCGGGAAAAAGCTCGCTCACCGATGAACTTGTCCGCCGCTTTTTAAACGAAATTCCGGAGAAAAAAGTGGCGATTTTATCCGTTGACCCGACAAAACAAAAAACGGGCGGTGCGTTGCTTGGGGATCGCATTCGTATGAATGCCATTTCTTCTCCGCGGGTGTATATGCGGAGCTTAGCGACACGTAGCTCGCGTTCGGAATTGTCTCTTGCGATTCAAGATGCGATTGAAGTCGTGAAAGCGGCGGGCTTTGACTTAGTCATTGTAGAAACGAGCGGCATCGGACAAGGAGATGCAGCCATCAAAGATATTTGCGATATTGCGATGTATGTGATGACGAGCGAGTTCGGTGCTCCGTCACAGCTTGAGAAAATTGATATGATCGACTATGCCGATCTTATCGTTATTAATAAATTTGAGCGACAAGGTTCAGAAGATGCAAAGCGCCAAGTGCAAAAACAATACCAACGAAGCCATCAATTATTTGATCGCGATGTAAGCGAAATGCCTGTATTCGGAACGATCGCAAGCCAATTTAACGATCCAGGAACGAATACGCTGTTTGTTGCCTTAATCGACTTGATTAATGAACGAATGGGCACGAATTGGACAACGACGTTGCAAAAAGTCGATCATGTCGAAAAACAAAACGTCATCATCCCGAACGAACGTCGCCATTATTTGCGCGAAATTGCCGATACGATCCGTCAATATCATAAGCGCGTCAATGAACAATGTGACATTGCTCGCCGCGTATTTCAGCTTGAAGGCGCCATCGAAACGATGAATGAGTACCATCATGAACAAGCATTGGAAGCTTTACAAGATGCAAAACGATCATATGAGGAAAAATTAACGCCAGAGTCAAGAAAGCTATTAGCTTCATGGGAAGATGTCAAAAAGAAATATGCCGCTAAAGAGTTTGTGACGAAAGTGCGTGATAAAGAAATCGTTACACCGCTAACAACGAAAAGTTTAGCCGGTTTAGACATTCCGAAAGTCGCATTGCCGAAGTTTAAAGATTACGGAGAAATTTTACGATGGCTTTATAAAGAAAACGTTCCAGGTGTATTTCCATTTACTGCAGGTGTATTCCCGTTTAAACGGCAAGAAGAAGATCCGAAGCGACAATTTGCAGGAGAAGGTACGCCAGAGCGAACGAATCGGCGCTTCCATTACTTATGTAAAGACGATCCAGCGAAACGGTTAAGTACAGCGTTTGATTCCGTTACGTTATATGGAGAAGACCCGAATGAACGTCCAGATATTTTCGGAAAAATTGGTGAAAGCGGTGTAAGCGTTTGTACGTTAGATGATATGAAAAAGTTATACAAAGGTTTTGATTTATGCCATCCGCTTACATCTGTATCGATGACAATTAACGGCCCTGCGCCAATCATTTTAGCGATGTTTCTAAATACAGCGATTGATCAACAAGTAGAGAAGAAAGAAGCAGAGCTTGGACGAAAGTTAACGAAAGAAGAATACGAACAAGTCAAAGCATGGACGTTGCAAACGGTTCGAGGGACAGTCCAAGCAGACATTTTAAAAGAAGATCAAGGGCAAAATACGTGTATTTTTTCGACTGAGTTTGCTTTGCGCATGATGGGGGACATTCAACAATACTTTATCGACAATCGCGTTCGTAACTATTATTCTGTTTCAATCTCAGGCTATCATATTGCGGAAGCAGGGGCGAATCCGATTACGCAATTGGCGTTTACGTTAGCAAACGGTTTTACGTACGTGGAATATTATTTAAGCCGAGGCATGCACATTGATGATTTTGCGCCAAACTTATCGTTTTTCTTCAGCAACGGTCTCGATCCAGAATATACCGTTATCGGTCGGGTAGCCCGACGCATTTGGGCGGTTGCGATGCGCGAAAAATACGGAGCAAATGAGCGAAGCCAAAAGTTGAAATATCACGTACAAACATCAGGACGTTCGCTTCACGCTCAAGAAATTGACTTTAATGATATTCGAACAACACTACAGGCTCTCATGGCTCTTCATGATAACTGCAACTCGCTTCATACGAACGCCTATGATGAAGCGATCACTACGCCGACTGAAGAATCTGTTCGTCGCGCCATGGCCATTCAGCTTATCATTACAAAAGAGCATGGATTAACGAAAAATGAAAATCCGCTACAAGGATCATTCATTATTGAAGAACTAACGGACTTAGTTGAAGAAGCAGTATTAAAAGAATTTGAACGTCTTGATGAGCGTGGCGGTGTACTTGGTGCGATGGAAATGCAATATCAACGCGGTAAAATTCAAGATGAATCGATGTATTACGAAATGAAAAAACATAGTGGAGAGCTGCCGATTATTGGAGTAAACACATATTTAAACCCGAACGCAGCGGTTGAGGAAGAAATTGAAAGCCTGCAGCTTGCACGTGCATCATATGAAGAAAAGCAATTACAACTTGAAAACTTGCGCAAATTCCACGAAGAACATAAAGACGAAGTGGAAGAAGCGCTGGCGCGGTTAAAACATGTCGCGGTAAGCGGAGGAAACATTTTCGCTGAGCTCATGGAAACGGTCAGAGTTGCAAGCTTAGGACAAATTACGAAAGCGTTGTATGAAGTCGGTGGGCAATATCGCCGCAATATGTAATGTCGGGGCATGTCCCGACATTTTTTTTGGGCAACCGTCTAGCATAAAGTAAATGAATTTGTTTATAATGAATGGTATGGATTTTTGTTGTTTTCATACGTTGGAGAAAGGGAGTGCGGAAAGTGAGTTTGGAGCAATACTCTCAAGAACAATTGCGAGAGATGTCTTTCGTCGAACTTGCGTATTTGCTATTGTCTGAGAAAAAGCAGACGGTGTCATTTCAAGAGATGGTCGAACAGCTAGTCGCGATGAAAGGGTTATCTGAAAGTGAAGTAAGCGCGCGATTAGCGCAATTTTATACAGATTTAAACGTCGACGGCCGGTTTATTTGTGTTGGGGAAACGGCTTGGGGCTTGCGTTCGTGGTATCCGTATGACCAAACAGAAGATGAAGCAGTGCCTGTAGAACGCGTGAAGAAGAAGAAAAAAGTAGCCGATGACTTTGACGATTTCGATGAACTCATCGATGAAGACGAATTAGTATATGACGATTTAGATGAAGAATTATTAGATGATGAAGAGTTGTTAGACGATGATTTTGTATTAGATGAAGACGAAGAAGTCATTGATGATTTATTAGATGAAGAACTCGACTTAGACGACGCTCCAATTGATGAAGAGCTAGACGTCGTCGATGAAGAATTAGAGTTAGAAGAAGATGAGGAATTATAACCTTGACTTTTTACATCGATATATGTAGAATTCTGTTTGGGCTCTTTTCATAGAGATACGTTCGCTCCCTTACATATTTGTAAGCGGAGCGTTTTTATTTTTCCCCGAATTCGCACACACTGTAACTATTCTAAATGAGTTGAGGGGGAAGGTTTTCATGACAAAATATATTTTTGTAACAGGTGGCGTCGTATCATCGCTTGGAAAAGGAATTACGGCTGCGTCACTTGGCCGATTATTAAAAAATCGTGGCTTAAAAGTGACGATTCAAAAGTTTGATCCGTACATTAACGTTGACCCGGGAACGATGAGTCCGTATCAACATGGAGAAGTGTTCGTTACAGATGACGGAGCGGAAACGGACTTAGACTTAGGACATTATGAGCGCTTTATTGACATTAATTTAAACAAATACAGCAACGTAACAACAGGAAAAATATATTCGACCGTACTGAAAAAAGAACGTCGCGGTGATTACTTAGGTGGCACGGTACAAGTTATACCTCATATTACAAACGAAATTAAAGAGCGCGTGTTTCGGGCAGGACGTGAAACGAATGCGGACGTAGTTATTACTGAAATTGGAGGAACGGTTGGCGACATTGAATCTCTTCCGTTTTTAGAAGCGATTCGTCAAATTAAAAGCGATGTCGGACGCGACAACGTCATGTACATTCATTGTACGCTTGTACCGTATATTAAAGCAGCAGGTGAAATGAAAACGAAACCGACGCAACATAGTGTCAAAGAATTGCGCAGCTTAGGCATTCAGCCAAACGTCATCGTCGTGCGTACAGAAATGCCAATGTCTCAAGATATGAAAGATAAAATCGCTTTGTTCTGTGACATCGATCCGAAAGCGGTCATTGAAGCGCGCGATGCCGATACGTTATACGCTGTACCGCTTATGCTTCAAGAACAAAAGCTCGATCAAATCGTTTGCGAACATTTAAAACTAAATTGTAATGAAGCGGATATGACCGAATGGGTTGCGCTCGTCGAAAAAGTGCGCAACTTATCAAATAAAACAACGATTGCGCTCGTTGGAAAGTACGTTGAACTGCAAGATGCGTACATTTCTGTCGTCGAAGCGTTGCGTCATGCTGGATACGCATTTGATGCGGATATCGATATTCGTTGGATTAACTCTGAACATGTTGATCGAGACAACGTTGCCCAGTTGCTTCAAGGGGTAAATGGCATTCTCGTTCCGGGTGGATTTGGCGATCGTGGTATTGAAGGAAAAATTGAAGCGATCCGTTATGCCCGTGAACAACGTATCCCATTCCTCGGTAT
Organism: Anoxybacillus mongoliensis; assembly: GCF_014201515.1. Taxonomy (GTDB): domain Bacteria; phylum Bacillota; class Bacilli; order Bacillales; family Anoxybacillaceae; genus Anoxybacillus; species Anoxybacillus mongoliensis. The sequence goes on along the minus strand of NZ_JACHEQ010000006.1, from coordinate 60,759 downwards.
TTGTTTAGGTATGCAGTTAGCATCTGTCGAATTTGCTCGTCATGTCGTCGGATTAAAAGGCGCTCATTCGGCGGAAATCGATCCGAACACACCACATCCAATTATTGATTTATTGCCAGAACAAAAAGATATTGAAGATTTAGGAGGAACGCTTCGCCTTGGCTTGTATCCGTGCAAGCTCGTTGAAGGAACGAAAGCGTACGAAGCATATCAAGACGAAGTCATTTATGAACGCCATCGCCATCGTTATGAATTTAACAACGAGTATCGTACAATGATGGAGGAAAATGGTTTTGTCTTTTCCGGTACAAGCCCAGATGGTCGTCTTGTAGAAATTATTGAGTTGAAAGATCATCCTTGGTTCGTTGCGGCGCAGTTTCATCCGGAATTTACATCCCGCCCGACGCGTCCACAGCCACTTTTCCGCGAATTTATTCGCGCATCGTTAGAAAAATAAAAGAGGATGTCCGATATGGGCATCCTCTTACTCGTATTCGGCAACGATTTCTTGCGTCATGAGCGCTAAGCTATGATAGGCGAATAAAGCGGCAATCGCAGAAGGAAAGCCAACACGCGTACCATTTTCTGTTGGAACGAGCGGCTGTTTTAAACATAAATCAATATGTACATCGACATAGTCAACAAGTGATGCCGTCGTCTCTGCTTTAACAGATGACATGCCGATCGTCCATATGTTTTGTTCTTGAAGCTGTTTGGCGATGTCAATGGCTTTTTCATCTGTGCAAAAACGCGCAACAATAAGCACGCGGTCAGCAGTTTTTACTTCGGTTAAGTTGAACCGTTTTACGTTTGGCAGCCTTTCAGCTCCATGTAGCGCTTCCGCAACAACCGCTTCCATTTCATCGATACCGTAAATAAAAATCGTACCGTTACCAATGACCGCCTGCGCAAGTAAACGGGCGGCATCTTCAAGCTGTTGTTCTTCTTGGGCACTTATGCGCTGAAACACACCAGCGAGCTGTGTCGATAATATTTTTAACATGATAAATCTCCTTTTCATGCGACTTTATCTTTGTTGCTCATTATATTAAAAAATAAAAAAATGATCAAAATTAGAGCATGAAGCAGGATAAATGGTAAAAATTTCGAAATAATGATACGATAATAAAAATAGGAGCTTTACATATGAAAAAAAGGGAAAAATAGAGGTGTTTATATGGCGGGGAAGATTTTGATTGTGGACGATCAGTTTGGCATTCGTATTTTATTAAATGAAGTATTTCAAAAAGAAGGGTACGAAACGTATCAAGCGGCAAACGGTGTTCAAGCGCTTGATTTGTTTGCGAAGCACTCCCCAGATTTAGTGTTGTTAGATATGAAAATTCCTGGCATGGACGGAGTAGAAATTTTAAAGAAAATGAAAGAGATGAATGAAAATGTGAAAGTCATTGTAATGACGGCTTACGGAGAGCTTGATATGATTCATGAAACGAAGAAACTCGGTGCGCTGACACATTTTGCGAAACCTTTTGATATAGACGATATGCGTGATGCAGTGAAACAATATATCGGATAACCATTGACATCTTTTTGAACTTTTTTCACAAAGTTTTGTTCGTTTCGGTGAATAAGGTTGATGTGTGGAAACAAAGTTTGTTATTCTTATAATGTACATACTATTCGATGTCGTCTTGTATAAATTTGTCGTATTTTGGTCATTGTACATGTGAGAGGCGCTTTCGGATAGTGAATCATGGCTACATTTAAGGAGGATTTAACGATGCCTTTAGTTTCAATGACGGAAATGCTTAAACAAGCATTGGCAGGCAAGTATGCGGTCGGTCAATTCAATATTAACAACTTAGAATGGACGCAAGCGATTTTAGCAGCAGCGGAAGAAGAAAAGTCCCCTGTGATCCTCGGTGTGTCTGAAGGAGCAGCTCGCTATATGGGCGGCTTTAAAACAGTTGTGAATATGGTCAAAGGGTTAATGGAAGACATGAACATTACGGTTCCTGTTGCGATTCACCTTGACCACGGTTCAAGCTTTGAAAAGTGTAAAGCAGCAATTGACGCCGGATTTACATCTGTTATGATCGATGCATCACATCATCCGTTTGAAGAAAACGTCGAAATTACATCAAAAGTTGTAGAGTACGCTCATGCACGTGGCGTATCTGTTGAAGCCGAGCTCGGAACAGTCGGCGGACAAGAAGATGATGTTGTTGCAGAAGGAATCATTTATGCAAATCCAGATGAGTGCGAAGAGCTTGTCAAGCGTACAGGCATCGACTGTTTAGCACCAGCGCTTGGATCTGTACATGGTCCATACAAAGGTGAGCCAAAATTAGGCTTCAAAGAGATGGAAGAAATTCGTGATCGTACAGGTGTACCACTCGTATTACATGGTGGAACAGGTATTCCGACTGAACAAATTCAACGTGCCATTTCGCTCGGTACATCAAAAATTAATGTGAACACAGAAAATCAAATGGCGTTTACAAAAGTGGTGCGTGAAGTGTTAGCAAAAGATGAAAAAGTGTACGATCCACGCAAGTTCCTCGGCCCTGGCCGCGATGCGATTAAAGAAACAGTGATTGGCAAAATGCGTGAATTCGGTTCTTCCGGCAAAGCGTTGTAATAAAAGCCGCACCGTTTCAGCCTTGCTGAAGCGGGCGGTTTTGTTTCATTCCACTTTGAAAGCGTTTAGGAGGTTGAAAATTATGAAATTTTTTATTGACACAGCAAATATTGATGAAATTCGCCATGCGCATGAGCTTGGTATTTTAGCGGGAGTAACAACAAATCCAAGCCTTGTGGCAAAAGAGAACGTATCATTCCACGATCGTCTTCGTGAAATTACTTCTCTCGTTTCGGGCTCGGTTAGTGCGGAAGTTATCGCTACAGATGCAGAAGGAATGATTGCGGAAGGGGAAGAATTAGCGAAAATTGCCCCAAACATTACAATTAAAGTACCGATGACGCCAGAAGGACTAAAGGCAGTAAAAGTATTTAGCGAAAAAGGCATTAAAACAAACGTAACACTTATTTTCAGCGCAAATCAAGCATTGTTGGCGGCACGCGCTGGGGCAACATATGTATCGCCATTTTTAGGTCGCTTAGACGATATCGGTCATAACGGATTAGACTTAATTGAAACGATTGCAAACATTTTTGCCATTCATGACATTGAGACAGAAATTATCGCGGCATCCATTCGTCATCCACAACATGTGACAGAAGCAGCATTAAAAGGGGCACACATTGCGACAGTTCCTTACAACGTGCTTATGCAACTATTTAAACATCCACTTACTGATCAAGGCATCGAAAAATTTTTAGCAGACTGGAATAAAGCAAACCAAAAATAACGATTAAGCAGTTTTCCGTCGCGTTCTAGTACTTGCTTTGCGAGAAGGGAGACACATATGGAAAAGTTAAAAATCGTTGGCGGTGACCTCCTTCAAGGCTCCGTGCGCGTTAGTGGCGCGAAAAATAGCGCAGTTGCCCTCATTCCAGCCGCTATTTTAGCCAACTCACCTGTAGTCATTGAAGGGTTGCCGAACATTTCAGATGTTCATGTGCTCGGACAATTAATTGAAGAAATTGGCGGTACCTTTCATTTCGATGAACACGAAGTCGTCATCGACCCGACACATATCGTTTCCATGCCTTTGCCAAACGGAAAAGTGAAAAAGTTGCGCGCTTCTTATTATTTGATGGGTGCGATGCTCGGACGATTTAAAAAAGCAGTTATTGGATTGCCGGGCGGTTGTCATTTAGGACCGCGTCCGATTGATCAGCATATTAAAGGATTTGAGGCGCTTGGTGCAAAAGTGACAAACGAACAAGGTGCCATTTATTTACGGGCTGAAGAACTTCACGGTGCGCGCATTTACTTGGACGTCGTCAGCGTAGGCGCAACGATCAACATTATGTTAGCTGCCGTCTTAGCGAAAGGACGAACCATTATTGAAAACGCGGCAAAAGAACCGGAAATTATTGATGTTGCGACGCTGTTGACAAATATGGGTGCGCGCATTAAAGGAGCAGGAACAGACGTCATTCGTATTGACGGAGTAGAGCAGTTGCACGGTTGCCGCCATTCCATTATTCCGGATCGCATTGAAGCAGGAACGTATATGATTATCGGTGCAGCCATGGGAAAAGGGGTGATCATCGACAACGTCATTCCACAACATTTAGAAGCGGTCATTGCGAAAATGCGAGAAATGGGCGTCATCGTAGAAACGAGCGATGACCAAATTTTTGTTGCGACGAAAGATCATCTTCGTGCTGTCGATATTAAAACGCTCGTTTACCCTGGTTTTCCGACCGATCTACAACAGCCATTCACTTCACTATTAACGAAAGCGTCTGGGACGAGCATTGTGACAGATACAATTTATAGCGCGCGATTTAAGCATATTGATGAATTGCGGCGCATGAACGCTAACGTAAAAGTTGAAGGGCGTTCAGCGATCATTACAGGTCCATCTCGACTACAAGGGGCAAAAGTACGTGCAACCGATTTGCGTGCAGGAGCTGCGCTTGTCGTTGCTGGATTGATGGCCGAAGGGGTTACAGAAATTACAGGATTGGAACATATTGATCGTGGCTATAGCAACTTAGTTGACAAACTTGCTAATCTCGGCGCAACGATTTGGCGCGAAAAAATGACAGAACAAGAAATCGAACAGCTGAAGAACACATAATGCAACAAAGGGGAGAGGGAGAAACGATGGAAAGAAGTTTATCGATGGAGCTTGTCCGTGTAACAGAAGCTGCTGCATTAGCTGCAGCACGCTGGATGGGGCGCGGTAAAAAAGATGAAGCAGATGAGGCGGCTACGTCTGCGATGCGTGATGTATTTGATACAGTTCCGATGAAAGGAACGGTTGTCATCGGTGAAGGGGAAATGGATGAAGCACCGATGTTGTACATTGGGGAAAAGCTTGGCAACGGTTACGGTCCGCGCGTTGATGTCGCAGTTGACCCACTTGAAGGAACAAATATTGTCGCTTCTGGCGGTTGGAACGCTTTAGCGGTTGTTGCTGTAGCGGATCATGGCAACTTGCTTCATGCGCCAGATATGTACATGGATAAAATTGCTGTTGGACCTGAAGCGGTCGGCATGATCGACATTAACGCACCGATTATTGATAATTTAAAAGCGGTAGCAAAAGCAAAAAACAAAGATATTGAAGACGTTGTGGCGATTATTTTAAATCGTCCTCGTCATGAACGCATTATTGCGGAATTGCGCGAAGCCGGTGCACGCATTAAGCTCATTAATGACGGTGACGTTGCTGCCGCGATTAATACAGCTTTTGATCATACGGGTGTAGATATTTTATTTGGTTCAGGAGGGGCACCAGAAGGGGTATTAGCGGCTGTTGCGCTGAAATGCCTCGGTGGAGAAATACAAGGAAAACTATTGCCACAAAACGATGCGGAATTAGAACGTTGTAAAAAAATGGGTATTGACGTAAACCGTGTGTTGCGTATGGAAGATCTCGTCAAAGGGGACGATGCCATTTTTGCAGCAACGGGTGTAACGGACGGAGAGTTGTTGCGGGGGGTACAATTTAAAGGTGCATATGGCGAAACACACTCCGTTGTTATGCGTGCGAAATCTGGCACAGTTCGTTTCATCGAAGGACGCCACAGCTTAAAGAAAAAGCCGAACCTAGTCATCAAATAATTGCGGGATGCGCGAACTTTTCGCGCTCTCGCTCTTTTTCTATTGATTGACAATATAAAAAAAGGGTAAAATAGTCATGTTACGTCTCTTCTCGTAATCATCTTTTCATCTTCGCTGTTTCCAACCCAAAGAGTAATTCATGAAAATAAATAAAAGAGTGGTGTAAGTATGGAGTTAGGAGATTTAACGATTGCAACGCTAGAAAATATGACGATTAAAGAGCTATACGAATTAGCTCGTCAATACAAAATATCATATTACAGTAAACTGACAAAAAAAGAATTAATTTTTGCCATTTTAAAAGCGCGCGCGGAACAAGACGGTCTTTTCTTCATGGAAGGCGTGCTTGAAATTATTCAATCAGAAGGGTTTGGTTTTTTACGTCCAATTAACTATTCCCCTAGTTCAGAAGATATTTATATTTCCGCATCGCAAATTCGTCGCTTCGATCTGCGCAACGGTGATAAAGTATCAGGAAAAGTGCGTCCACCGAAAGAAAACGAGCGGTATTTCGGGTTGTTGCACGTCGAAGCTGTAAATGGTGAGGATCCAGAAATTGCAAAAGAGCGCGTACACTTCCCAGCGCTTACGCCGCTTTATCCAAACCGACAGATGAAGCTAGAAACGACACCGGAAAAACTATCTACTCGTCTCATCGATTTGATTGCTCCGATCGGATTCGGTCAGCGCGGTTTAATCGTCGCGCCCCCAAAAGCAGGGAAAACGATGTTGTTAAAAGAAATTGCCAACAGCATCACAACGAATCATCCCGATGTTGAGTTGATCGTTTTGCTTATTGACGAGCGTCCAGAGGAAGTGACCGACATTGAACGTTCCGTATCTGCCGATGTCGTGAGCTCGACGTTTGATGAAGTGCCAGAAAATCATATTAAAGTGGCGGAGCTTGTGCTTGAACGTGCGATGCGTCTTGTTGAACATAAACGTGACGTTGTCATTTTAATGGACAGTATTACTCGTTTAGCACGTGCATACAACCTCGTCATTCCTCCAAGCGGACGTACGCTTTCAGGAGGAATTGACCCGGCCGCATTCCACCGTCCAAAACGGTTTTTTGGAGCTGCGCGCAACATTGAAGAAGGCGGTAGTTTAACGATTTTAGCGACTGCTCTTGTTGATACAGGTTCGCGCATGGACGATGTCATTTATGAAGAATTTAAAGGAACAGGAAATATGGAGCTTCATCTTGACCGTTCATTAGCCGAAAAACGTATTTTCCCTGCGATTGACATTCGTCGCTCAGGTACACGAAAAGAAGAGTTATTAATCCCGAGAGAACATTTAGAAAAATTATGGGCGATTCGCAAAACGATGTCGGATACGCCAGACTTTATTGAACGATTTATTCACCGATTAAAACAGACAAAGACAAACGAAGAGTTTTTTGCGATGTTGGATGAAGAGTGGAAAACAGCCGGAAATTTAAAACGGTTATAAATGGATAGTTGCAAAACAGCGGGACGGTTGTTATAATTTTATCATGTGTGTTTTTGATTGCATATAAACTCTGTTTCGAAAAGATTCAGGGCGGAAGGAGATGAAATGGAATGAAAGCAGGAATCCATCCAAACTATAAAAAAGTGATGGTTAAATGCGCGTGTGGAAACGAGTTTGAGAGCGGTTCTGTTAAAGACGAAGTGCGCGTAGAAATTTGCTCAGCGTGCCATCCATTCTACACAGGACGTCAAAAATTCGCTTCTGCTGCAGGACGTGTTGATAAATTTAACAAAAAATACGGCCTTAAGTAATCCGTATGTCATGAAAACAGGCAAGCGAACATTTTTCACTTGCCTGTTTTTTTCGTGAAAGCTTGAAAGGAAGGGGACGCCCTGATGTATGTCATGAAGCAATCCGGCTGGCTCGAAGTCATTTGCGGTAGCATGTTTTCAGGAAAATCGGAAGAGCTCATTCGCCGCGTACGTCGCGCCCAATTTGCGAAACAAGAAGTGAAAGTGTTTAAGCCAGCGATCGATAATCGATATAGCGAAGAGGCAGTTGTTTCTCATAATGGAACATCTGTTATCGCCATCCCTGTTTCTTGTGCGCTAGACATTCGAAAGCACATCTCCGCAAATACGGACGTTGTGGCAATTGATGAAGTGCAGTTTTTTGACGAACATGTCGTTGATGTTGTGCAACAGCTTGCTGATGAAGGATATCGTGTCATTGTGGCTGGTTTAGACCAAGATTTTCGCGGTGAACCGTTCGGACCTGTTCCAACGTTAATGTCTATCGCTGAATCGGTGACAAAGCTACAAGCTGTTTGTACCGTCTGTGGCTCTCCCGCATCGCGCACGCAGCGGCTCATTAACGGTCGTCCTGCATCGTACAACGACCCTGTCATTTTAATCGGTGCCAGCGAATCGTACGAACCACGTTGTCGCCATCATCACGAAGTGCCTGATCATCCAGCGAAAAATAACACAAGTACAGAAACGGTGACTCGTCCATAAGGGCGAGTTTTTTCGTATGATCGTTTATGATATAATGAAAAGTCGAGGTGAGAAAAATGTTCGATCGTTTACAGGCAGTAGAAGCCCGTTATGAAAAATTAAATGAACTATTAATGGATCCAGAAGTATTAAATGACCCGAAAAAGTTACGTGATTATTCGAAAGAGCAATCCGATTTAGCGGAAACGGTACAAACGTATCGCGAATATAAATCGGTGCGTGAGCAGTTAGCAGATGCGAAAGCGATGCTGGAAGAAAAGCTCGACCCAGATATGCGCGATATGGTGAAAGAAGAAATTAACGAGCTAGAAGAGCGTGAAGAACAGCTTGTTGAAAAGTTAAAAGTATTGTTGCTTCCGAAAGATCCGAACGACGATAAGAACGTCATTATGGAAATTCGTGGGGCAGCAGGTGGAGAGGAAGCCGCGCTTTTTGCAGGCGATTTATATCGCATGTATACGCGCTACGCGGAGTCGCAAGGATGGAAAACAGAAGTGATTGAGGCACATCCAACAGGACTTGGCGGCTACAAAGAAATCATCTTTATGATTCAAGGAAAAGGGGCATATTCAAAATTAAAATTTGAAAACGGTGCCCATCGCGTTCAGCGCGTACCAGAGACGGAATCGGGTGGACGCATTCATACGTCAACAGCGACAGTTGCGTGTTTGCCAGAGATGGAAGAAATCGAAATTGAAATTAACGAAAAAGATATTCGCGTTGATACGTTTGCATCGAGCGGTCCGGGAGGGCAAAGTGTCAATACGACGATGTCAGCTGTTCGTTTAACGCACATTCCAACAGGAATTGTCGTATCGTGCCAAGACGAAAAATCGCAAATTAAAAATAAAGAAAAAGCGATGAAAGTATTGCGCGCGCGCATTTACGATAAATACCAACAAGAAGCGCGTGCCGAATATGACCAAACGCGCAAACAAGCGGTCGGAACAGGCGATCGTTCTGAACGTATTCGCACGTACAACTTCCCACAAAATCGCGTGACAGATCATCGCATTGGATTGACGATCCAAAAACTTGATCAAGTGTTAGAAGGAAAGTTAGATGAAATTATTGATGCGCTCATTTTAGACGATCAATCCAAAAAATTGGAGCAAGCGAACAATGAGCAGTAAAATATATGAAGTCCTTCAATGGGCTTCTTCTTTTTTCCGAGAGCATGGAAAGGAAGAAACGGCTGCGGAATGGTTATTGCGTCATCATTTACAAATGACTCGTGCGCAACTATTTGCTAATTTGCGCGAGCCGATCGATGAAACGTGTAAACAAATATTTATGGCGGATGTAAAAAAACACGCGCTAGAGCATATTCCGATTCAATATTTGATCGGATATGAACAGTTTTACGGACGGACGTTTATCGTCAATGAGCATGTATTAATTCCACGTCCAGAAACTGAAGAGCTCGTTTCACATGTGCTGGCGCGCGCACAAAAACAGCCGCTTTCCGTCGTTGATGTCGGAACAGGAAGTGGAGCGATTGCGATTACGTTGTCGTTAGAACGACCAATGTGGCGTGTGTATGGCATCGATATTGCCGCTTCATCGCTTGAAGTCGCGAAAAAAAATGCCGCTCATCTTGGCGCGAACGTGCATTGGTTGGAGGGGGATTTATTACAGCCGATGATCGAACGAGGCATACAAGTCGATGTCGTTGTTTCTAATCCGCCATACATTCCAGCCTGTGACATTCCGGCATTATCGCCTGTCGTGCAAAAAGAACCGCTTCGTGCGCTTGTCGGCGGTGAAGACGGCTTATTATTTTATCGTCGTCTCACCGAACAATTGCCACAAGTTGTCTCAGCAAAAGCACTAATTGCATTTGAAATCGGTCACGGACAAGGACAAGCGGTACAAACGATGTTACAACAAACATTTCCTTCCGCGTATGTCGACGTCCTTTTTGACATAAACAACAAAGAGCGCATCGTCATTGCCGATCTCGCTTCCGAGTAACATCGGAAGCTTTTTATATTTTTTTCATTTTCATAGTTTATCAAACTCCTTTTCTGGTTACACTGCATAACAAGAAAGGGGAGATAAACGATGAATAAATACGTGATTATTTTATATATAACAATGATTATGATAGGTGCGATTATTACAATATACGGTCAACAAACCGAAGCGCAAGGAGATGTCGTCATTCCAAATGAAGCGGTACGGTTGCGCATTTTAGCGAATAGCGATTCACCAGCGGACCAAGCGTTAAAGCGCGCCGTTCGTGATGCGGTCAATGAACAAATTACGACATGGGTAAGCGACCTAACATCATTTGAAGAAGCAAAGCAGGTTATTGCCCAACATGTGCCAGACATTGAACAAACGGTCGCTCGCGTTCTTCATGAGAAGAAGAGCGATCAGTCTTACAAAGTGACGTTTGGACGTGTATCATTTCCAACGAAAATATACGGCTCATACGTATATCCAGCAGGTGAGTATGATGCTGTATTAATTACGCTCGGCAAAGGGGAAGGAGCAAACTGGTGGTGCGTCTTGTTTCCTCCCCTCTGTTTTCTCGACTTTTCCACAGGTGAAGCCGTTCGTTCTGTAGAAAAACAAGTTGAACAAGGGAAACAAGTCGATCAAATAAGTGAACAACCGCTTGTTGTCGAGGATGAACAGCAAATAGAAGTGAAATTTTTCGTTGCGGAAGTATGGAAAAAGCTCATGCAATAAATATATCCACAAAATTATCAACAAAAAAGAAAAACATATCCACAATTTGTGGACAATTATTGAGTATTTTGTATGAATCTTTTATACTCATGGAAGAAATGGCTGTAAAATGCTTGTCAGATGTCGATAAACAAACAAGCAACTTGAATATGTATGAGGTGAAAACGTTGAAAACACATGTGTTTTTTGTGGATAAAAATGTGGATGACTTAAACAGTTGTCCACAAATTATACAGGCAGCGTCGTATTTACAGCGAGGTGAGCTTGTCGCATTTCCGACAGAAACGGTGTATGGTCTTGGTGCGAACGCGATGTCCACAGCAGCTGTGGAAAACATTTTTGTAGCGAAAGGAAGACCGAGTGATAATCCACTCATTGTCCACATTGCAACGACAGAACAATTGCACGATATTGCTTGCGACATTCCTCCTGTTGCATCCACATTGATAGAGCATTTTTGGCCTGGTCCGTTGACACTCGTCCTTCCAAAAAAAGAAGCGGTCTCCTCGCGCGTTACTGCAGGGTTAAATACGGTGGCGGTGCGCATGCCGAATCATCCGATCGCTCTTGCGCTCATTCAGGCAAGCGGCCTGCCTATTGCTGCACCAAGTGCGAATCGTTCCGGAAGACCAAGTCCGACAACGGCTAAACATGTGCTTGATGATTTAGATGGACGCATTGCGGCCATTGTCGATGGAGGGGCGACAGGAGTTGGGGTTGAATCGACGGTTATTGACTGCACGACAGCGATCCCAACGATTTTACGACCGGGTGGCGTAACAAAAGAGGACATTGAACAAGTGATCGGTGTTGTGGATATCGATCGTGCGCTTGTGGAAAAAGAAGCGGTGCCGAAATCTCCGGGGATGAAATATACGCATTATGCTCCGAAAGCGCCGTTAATTGTCGTGAACGGTTCTTCGGCCTTTTTGCAACAACTTGTGAATGAAAAGCGTGCCAACGGCTTAAGAGTAGGGGTGTTGACGACGGAAGAACGACGTCACACATATGAATCTGACGTTGTCATTCCTTGTGGACGACGGAACGATTTACGGACCGTTGCTCAACAACTATATGATGTACTGCGAGCGTTTGATGAAACAAATGTTGATATCATTTATAGCGAATCGTTTCCGTATGAAGGAATCGGTGTAGCCATTATGAATCGTTTATTAAAAGCGGCAGGTCATGAACAAATCATGGAAAAATGATGTCTAAACTCCTTAGGGTGTGCATATGTTAACGTGAAGGCACGTCCTAAGGAGGCTTTGTATGATTGGGGAAATGATCACATTAGCGATGATGGCATTTGCGTTGGGGATGGATGCATTTTCAGTCAGCCTTGGTATGGGTTTGCTTCAGCTTCGTTTGAAGCAAATTGCCTACATTGGATTAACGGTAGGTTTTTTTCATATTGTCATGCCTTTAGCTGGGATAGTGATCGGTCGATTGTTATCTGTTCAGCTTGGTCATATGGCGACATATATCGGGGGAGTATTATTGTTTATTCTTGGTGTGCAAATGGTTGTCGCTTCTTTTCGTCATGAACAAGAACGTTGGTTGAGGCCTGTTGGCATCGGTTTGTTTTTATTTGCATTTAGCGTTAGCCTCGACAGTTTTTCTGTTGGATTAAGTTTAGGCATTTACGGAGTAGAAGTCGTATTTGCGGTGATTGCATTCGGATTGACGAGCATGGTGTTAACATGGATGGGATTGCTTCTTGGACGCCGTTTTCAACGTTGGTTAGGTACATATAGCGAGGCGTTAGGTGGTACTATTTTACTTTTATTTGCATGTAAACTATTATTTCCTTTGTGAGCTGGGGGATTCCAGTTCTTTTTCTTTTGTTTAGTCTATATTTTGTCCTACGGTTTGCTTTATAATAATAGTAAACATGTGGGAAATGATGAGAGGTGTGAATAGTGAGTCAAACGAACGTTTTGTTTGTATGCACAGGAAATACGTGTCGAAGTCCGATGGCGGAGGCACTACTCAAGCATAAACAACTCCCGCACGTGCAAGTGAGGTCGGCTGGAGTTTTTGCGTTTGATGGGAGCGAAGCATCACAACATGCGAAAGCAGTGCTCGCTGAAAAAGGGATCGATATCGATCATCGTGCTGCGTTGTTAACGAAAGAACATATTGACTGGGCGACATACGTATTAACGATGACCGAAAGTCATAAGCAACATGTGTTAGCGCGTTTTCCAGAGGCAGAAGGAAAAACGTATACGTTAAACGAATTTCTTGGTGACGATAAAGATGTTATTGATCCATTTGGTGGCTCGATTGATGTGTATCGCCAAACGCGCGATGAGCTCGAACAAGCAATCGAAAAGCTACATGAAAAGTTATAAAGCAGGGGGGATATACGATGGGGGGAAAATATACATTTAGTTTACAAAAGAAGTTAGCCATTTTTACAACTGTATTAGCAATCATTACGTATTCGACGAGCGCCTTTTACATTTATGTGCTTTACGACTATGTCAAACCGTGGCTTCCGTTTAGTGAAAATACGTTTACCATTTTGACGCTGTTGCTCGGTATTTTTTGGTCTGGTGTATTGGCATATTATGCGGCACGTTTCATTACGAAACCGCTTTCTCAACTTGAACAAGCTGCATTAAAAGCAGCAAAAGGTGAAATCGGACAAGATGTACCTGTACCAAAGTCAGATGATGAAATTCGTTCGCTTGCGCTTGCGTTTAACGATATGTTGCGCAGTTTGCGGGAAATGGTACAAAGTATTCAACAAAATTTTGCACATACGAATGAAAAAGTAGTAGAGATGACAAATGTGTCCCGCATCGCTGCAGAACAAGCGGAAAACATTGCGCGCACGATTGATGAAATTTCAAAAGGGGCGGATAATTCCGCTGTTGCGATGCAAACGACAGCCGAAGCGGTAGAAGATGTATTAGCGATCGCAGGAAATGTACAACAAAAAGCGATGCAGTCTGAAAAGCTATCGACTGAGATGGTAGCGAAGCTCGAAGAAAGCCGTCGCGTCATCGGCTCGCTTATCGCTGGTATTCAACAATTAGCGAAAAACAACGAGGCGTCGCTACATGTTGTGCGACGTTTAGAAGATCATGCGAAAGAAGTTGGACAAATTATTTCGCTTGTTGGGGATATTGCAGGGCAGACGAATTTATTAGCGTTAAATGCTTCAATCGAGGCAGCGCGTGCTGGTGAGCATGGCAAAGGTTTTGCTGTCGTTGCAGAAGAAGTAAGAAAGCTAGCGGATGAAAGTGCCAAGGCAGTACAAGGCATTTCAGAGCTCGTTCAAAACATTCAACATGAAGTAGCCAACGTCGTTAACCAAATTACAGAACAAGTGAACAAAGCAAATGACGAAGCGAAAAAAGGAAACGAAACAAATGAGGCCATTTCCCATATGAGCGCATCCATTCATGAAGTAGCAGATGCCGTGAAACAAATTGCTCAACTTGTTGATGAACAAACGAAATACATTCAACAAACATCTGTTCAATCGCAAGAGGTGGCTGCTATTGCCGAGCAAACATCCGCTGGGGCGGAAGAAGTGACAGCGGCGACACAAGAGCAAACAGCCGTTATCGAAAGCGTGCGTGAACTAGCAATGGAACTTGGAGAACAAGCAGAAAAATTAAAACAAACGATTGCCCGTTTTCGTTTATAAGCATAATAAATGATGAAAAGACCGTCTCGACCCGTTAAAATGAAAAGAGACGGTTTTTTCTTTACAACGATTGAGGAGGGGTTCAAACGTGAAAGTAGCAATTGCATCAGACCATGGTGGCATTCGGATTCGTGAGGAAATTAAAAAACTCATGGATGAAATGGGGATTGAATATACAGACTTTGGGTGTGAGTGTGAAACATCGGTCGATTATCCGGATTATGCTCTGCCAGTTGCGCAAAAAGTGGCGAGCGGTGAATTTGACCGCGGGATTTTGATTTGCGGAACAGGAATTGGCATGAGCATTGCCGCAAACAAAGTGAAAGGAATTCGTTGTGCGCTCGTTCATGACGTATTTAGTGCAAAAGCGACGCGCGAGCATAACGACAGCAATATATTAGCGATGGGCGAGCGCGTCATTGGACCAGGACTAGCGCGCGAGATTGCAAAAGTATGGCTGACAACCTCATTTGAAGGAGGCCGTCACGAAAAACGCATTCAAAAAATTTCCGCTTATGAAAACGAGCAATAAAGGTGGGATTGTCGTGACGGACATGGAACAATGGCGTAGTCAATGGCAAAAGGCGCTTGCTGAGTTTCGTGCTCAAGTGTCACTGACGGAAAAAGATGTTATCGTCATCGGATGTAGCACAAGTGAAGTCATTGGAGAAAAAATTGGGACGGCAGGAACGATGGACGTGGCGGCGATGTTGTTTCAACAATTAAAACGGTGGCGCGATGAAACAGGTGTACAGCTTGCATTTCAATGTTGTGAACATTTAAACCGAGCATTAGTTGTCGAACGACAAACGGCGATGATAAAGCAGCTTGAAATCGTGAGCGTTATTCCCGTTCGCAACGCAGGAGGAGCGATGGCAGCATATGCATATACGCAGCTAGATGACCCTGTCGTCGTTGAACATATTCGTGCAGATGCGGGGATTGATATTGGCGCTACATTAATCGGTATGCATTTGAAACATGTTGCGGTTCCTGTTCGCACATCGATTAAGCAAATTGGGCATGCGACCATTACATTTGCAAAAACGAGACCGAAACTGATCGGGGGCGAGCGTGCCGTCTATTCACAAGAAAAGGCGAACAAATCATGTTCACTAGGTTAATTTTGTTCACTTTTTCATTTAAAAATGTGTTAAGATAAAAAAGAATATTCACAATTTAGGGGAGGATTGTCAATGAGTCGCTTGTCACAGCAAGATCCGCAAGTATTTCAAGCTATTCAAGATGAATTGAAACGACAACAAACGAAAATCGAGTTAATTGCATCGGAAAACTTCGTTAGTGAAGCTGTCATGGAAGCGCAAGGATCGGTATTAACGAACAAATATGCCGAAGGATATCCGGGACGTCGATATTACGGCGGTTGTGAACATGTTGATGTCGTTGAAGAGCTTGCGCGCGAACGTGCAAAACAATTGTTCGGAGCCGAGCATGCAAATGTTCAGCCACATTCTGGTGCACAAGCAAACATGGCGGTATATTTTACGATTTTGCAGCATGGGGATACTGTACTTGGCATGAATTTGTCACACGGAGGGCATTTGACGCACGGAAGCCCGGTGAACTTTAGTGGTATCCAATACAACTTCATTGAATACGGTGTCGATCCAGAAACTCACCGTATTAACTACGACGACGTCCGTGAAAAAGCATTAAAACATAAACCGAAATTGATCGTTGCTGGGGCAAGCGCATATCCTCGCACGATTGACTTTGCGAAGTTTCGTGAAATCGCTGATGAAGTAGGCGCTTATTTCATGGTTGATATGGCACATATCGCAGGGCTTGTGGCGGCAGGTTTGCATCCGAATCCTGTTCCGTATGCACATTTTGTCACGACAACGACGCATAAAACGTTGCGCGGTCCGCGCGGGGGCATGATTTTATGCCAAGAGCAGTTCGCCAAACAAATTGATAAAGCGATTTTCCCAGGCATTCAAGGCGGCCCGCTCATGCATGTCATCGCCGCAAAAGCCGTTGCGCTCGGTGAGGCGTTACAAGACGATTTCAAAACATATGCGCAAAACATTGTGAACAATGCGAAACGTCTAGCGGAAGCGCTAGTGGCAGAAGGTTTTACACTTGTTTCAGGTGGAACAGACAATCATTTATTATTAATTGACCTTCGTTCAATCGGATTAACAGGAAAAGTGGCTGAAAAAGTGCTTGATGAAATCGGTATTACAGTCAATAAAAATACGATTCCATATGACCCGGAAAGCCCGTTTGTCACAAGCGGTATTCGCATCGGTACAGCAGCAGTAACGAGCCGTGGCTTTGGACTCGAAGAAATGGACGAAATTGCACGTATCATTTCTATTGCGCTCAAACATAAAGATGACGAGCAAAAATTAGACGAAGCGCGCCGTCGTGTGGCTGCGTTAACTGAAAAATTCCCATTGTATGCATAATGATAGGTGTCCCGGACTGGGGCACCTTTTCTTCAGTTGAATCATCCGTTGTTTTTATGTAAAATTTACAAGAATGCATATTACAAAAAGGGGCGACTGACATGAGTAAAGTGTACGTATTTGATCATCCGTTAATTCAACATAAGCTTACATACATTCGCGACAAACATACAGGAACAAAAGAGTTTCGCGAGCTTGTTGAAGAAGTGGCGACGCTCATGGCGTTTGAAATTACACGCGACTTGCCGCTTCAAGAAGTTGAAATCGAAACACCTGTCAGCAAAGCGAAAGCGAAAGTGATCGCAGGGAAAAAATTAGGCATCATCCCGATTTTGCGAGCAGGGATCGGAATGGTGGACGGCATTTTGAAGCTTATTCCAGCCGCAAAAGTTGGACATATTGGTTTATATCGCGACCCAGAGACGTTAAAACCTGTTGAATATTATGTAAAGCTTCCGACTGATGTCGAAGAGCGCGACTTCATTGTCGTCGATCCGATGCTTGCGACAGGTGGTTCAGCTGTTGAGGCGATTCATGCGCTGAAAAAACGCGGCGCGAAAAACATTAAGTTTATGTGTTTAATCGCTGCACCAGAAGGGGTAGAGGCCGTGCAACAAGCCCATCCAGATGTTGATATTTACATTGCCGCATTAGACGAAAAATTGAACGATCACGGCTATATCGTACCAGGTCTTGGCGATGCCGGAGATCGTCTATTTGGAACGAAGTAAGGTGGGCACGATGAATAGACGAAAAGTCATGACCATTTTCGGTACGAGACCGGAAGCGATTAAAATGGCACCGCTCGTGTTAGAATTGCAAAAATATGAAGATATTGAGTCAATTGTGACTGTCACAGCTCAACATCGTCAAATGCTTGATCAAGTACTTGATATTTTTGGTATTCAGCCACATTACGATTTAAACATTATGAAAGAGCGTCAAACGCTTGTTGATATTACGACAAGGGCGCTTGCTGGCTTAGACGATGTCATGAAAAAAGTAAAACCAGACATCGTTCTTGTCCATGGCGACACAACAACGACATTTGTCGCTAGTCTGGCAGCGTTTTATAACCAAATTGCCGTCGGGCATGTGGAAGCAGGACTTCGAACGTGGAATAAGTACTCGCCGTTTCCAGAAGAAATGAATCGACAATTGACGGGAGTATTAGCTGACTTGCATTTTGCCCCAACCGCGAAAGCAGCGGAAAATTTACGTGCAGAAAATAAGCCAGAGCACGCCATTTTCATTACAGGTAACACGGCGATTGATGCGTTAAAAACGACGGTGCGTGAAGCGTATACGCATCCGATTTTAGAAAAGGTAGCGGGAAGCCGTATGATTTTATTGACAGCACACCGCCGTGAAAACCTTGGCGATCCGATGCGAAATATGTTCCGTGCAGTCAAAAGGCTTGTGGAAGATTATGATGATGTGCAAGTTGTGTATCCTGTTCATTTAAATCCTGTCGTGCGCGAGTTAGCGAACGACATATTAGGAAACGATGAACGTATTCATTTAATCGAGCCGTTAGATGTGATCGACTTCCATAACTTTGCGGCAAGGGCGCATATCATTTTAACGGACTCAGGTGGCGTGCAAGAAGAAGCCCCTTCACTTGGTGTGCCTGTTCTCGTATTGCGCGATACGACGGAGCGCCCTGAAGGCATCGAAGCAGGAACGCTCAAGTTAGCTGGAACGGATGAACAAACGATTTACACGCTAGCAAGTGAACTATTAACAGATGAAAAAGCATATGACCAAATGGCAAAAGCGTCAAATCCGTACGGTGATGGATGGGCATCGAAGCGGATTGTCGAAGCGATTCGCTACTATTTCAAACAAAGCGATGTTCCGCCAACGCCATTTCAGCACGAAAAAGGGATGTGATGACGCATCCCTTTTTCTTTCCAAAAATTTTCCCTGTTTTTGTGACCGAACGCATTGACATCGTGTTTTCACTATTGTATGCTTACAAAGGGATAAGGATAACCTTTTTAAAAATACAGTAAATTCTGAAAATGAAAAGTGAGGCTTTCGTATGCGACAACATGAGCGCCATCCGTTTCGAGCGATCGGTTTGATGACGGCGATATCTTCCCAACTTGTCGGCTCTGTTTTAGTTGGGATTTTCGGAGGGCGTTTTGTCGATGAACGATTTGGCACTGAACCGCTTTTTTTAATTGTCGGGTTGCTTCTTGGGTTGGCGGCTGGTGTTTATGCGATGATTCGCCTCATTCGCTCATTTTTTTCAGGAGAGGAAAAATGAACGAGCTACAGCAACATTGGCGGCGTCACAAATCATACATACTATATTTGCTGGTGGTTTACGTGCTTGGCTGGGCGTTTACGCCTTATTCGCAAGCGTTTTCAAGTTTGTTTCTCGGGACAGTCATCAGCTTATATAACGGCTGGACGATGGTGCGAAAGGTGGAACGGTTTGGACAAGCGGTTGCGTCAGGGCAAAAAGCGCGCTCGCTCGGTATGATGTCACGCATGGCTGCGGCTGCCTTGGCTGTTTTCATTGCTTTTCGCTGGCCAGATCAATTTTCTGTTGGGTGGATCGTATTGGGATTAATGACATCTTATATTGTCATTATAATAGATTTCTTTTTCCAAAAAACAAAAGGGGAAGAGAGGTGAGTACAGATGCATCACGAAGCTCCTTTATACACGTTGTTTGGCTTAACATTTAACTTGGCCAACGTATTAATGATTACGGTTACATCCGTCATTGTGTTTGTCATTGCCGTATTAGCAACACGCAACTTAGCGATGAAGCCAACGGGAATGCAAAACTTTCTTGAATGGGTCATGGATTTTGTCAAAGGCATTATTAAAAGCAATATGGATTGGAAAACAGGTGGACGCTTTCATATGCTTGGGATGACGCTCATCATGTACATTTTTGTAGCGAATATGCTTGGTCTACCATTTTCAGTCGTCATTGACAACAAGTTGTGGTGGAAATCCCCAACCGCTGACCCGGTTGTGACGTTAACGTTGGCAACGATGGTTGTGGCGTTATCGCATTACTACGGCATCAAACTTAACGGTTTCAAAGAATATGCAAAAGGGTTCGTTAGCCCGATGCCAATTTTATTCCCGCTAAAAATCATTGAAGAGTTTGCGAACACATTAACGCTCGGTCTCCGTCTATACGGAAACATTTTTGCGGGTGAAATTTTGTTAGCGCTCTTGGCGGGAAGTTTAGCGACAGGAGTCGGCGGAACGATTGCGGCGATCATTCCAACGATCGCATGGCAAGGATTTAGTATTTTCGTCGGCGCGATCCAAGCGTTCATTTTTACAATGTTAACAATGGTTTATATGGCGCACAAAGTGAGTCATGACCATTAATTTTCATACACATTCATTTCAACATAAAAAATTGAAGGAGGACTTTTCAAATGGGTGTATTAGCAGCTGCAATTGCAATTGGTTTAGCGGCACTTGGTGCTGGTATTGGTAACGGTTTAATCGTATCTCGTACAGTAGAAGGAATTGCACGTCAACCAGAGGCGCGCGGTATGTTACAAACAACAATGTTCATCGGGGTAGCGTTAGTCGAAGCGATCCCAATCATCGCGGTCGTTATCGCGTTCATGGTTCAAGGTCGCTAGAACTGAGCGCTCGTTCGAAACGAGCTATAACTGCATACGGAAACGAAACTCGTTCAACAATGGCGAAGATCATTCCATGAGAACCTTCGCCATTCCTTTATGTTCGTACGCACACGTTCCGATCGATAATTCGGGCGATTTTTGAAGGGAGTGAAACGCGCGGTGGTAAACATGTTTGTATTAGGTGCTGGTGGACATGGGTTCAACGGCGGCGACATCTTATTTCAATTAATCATGTTCCTCTTGCTCATGTTCTTGCTTCGTAAATATGCGTTCGGTCCGTTAATGGGCGTTATGAAACAACGCGAAGAGCATATTGCGAACGAAATTGAGCAAGCAGAAAAGCATCATCAAGAAGCGAAAAAGCTTGCAGAAGAACAACGCGAATTAATGAAAAAATCACGCCAAGAAGCGCAAGCACTGATTGAAGAAGCTCGCAAGCTTGGCGAAGAGCAAAAAGAGCAAATCATTCAAGCGGCTCGCCAAGAAGCGGAGCGCCTAAAAGAAGCAGCGAAAAAAGAAATCGCACAAGAGAAAGAACAGGCGATGGCAGCATTGCGTCAACAAGTTGCTTCGTTATCCGTACTCATTGCATCAAAAGTCATTGAAAAAGAGTTGAGCGAACAAGATCAAGCGAAGCTGATTAGCGAGTACATTCAAGAGGTAGGAGAAAGCCGATGAACAAACAAGTCGTAGCGAAACGATATGCGTCGGCACTTTTTGAAATTGCGAAAGAACAACAGCTTCTGGATCAGCTCGAACAAGAACTTCGCGTCGTCAAACAAGTGTTTGCACAAAATGAAGCGCTTCTTTCTGTGTTAAATCATCCGAAAATTGCACTAGCGAAAAAGAAAGCGCTCGTTCAAGAAGCATTTGCAAACATTTCGACGGTATTGCAACATACGCTCATGTTGCTTTTAGATCGCCATCGCATCGATATCGTCAACGATTTAGCTGATGCGTTTATTGCGCTAGCGAATGAGGCGCGCGGTGTAGCCGAGGCGATCGTTTATTCCGCTCGTCCGTTAACGGAAGATGAAACGAATGCGCTTGCAGATGTGTTTGCGAAAAAAGTCGGCGTCGATACGCTTCGCATCACGAACATCATCGATAAAGATGTGATCGGTGGCGTCAAAGTGCGCATCGGAAACCGCATTTTCGACGGAAGCGTCAGTGGAAAATTAGCAAGATTACAGCGACAGTTAACTCGCTAACATTTATAGATAGGGGTGAAATGCATGAGCATCAAAGCGGAAGAAATTAGCGCGCTGATAAAAAAGCAAATTGAAAACTATCAGTCTGAAATCGAAGTGAGCGATGTCGGTACAGTCATTCAAGTCGGTGACGGAATCGCTCGTGCTCATGGCCTCGACAACGTCATGTCAGGAGAGCTTGTTGAGTTTGCCAACGGCGTCATGGGATTGGCGCTAAACTTAGAAGAAAACAACGTCGGTATCGTTATTTTAGGGCCGTACACAGGTATTAAAGAAGGCGATGAAGTACGTCGCACAGGTCGCATTATGGAAGTGCCAGTCGGTGAAGCGTTAATCGGTCGTGTCGTGAACCCATTAGGACAACCGGTAGACGGGCTTGGTCCAATTGAAACGACAGAAACTCGTCCGATTGAAAGTCCAGCCCCTGGCGTAATGGATCGCAAATCTGTTCATGAGCCATTACAAACGGGAATTAAGGCGATTGACGCGCTTGTTCCAATCGGTCGCGGTCAACGTGAGTTAATTATCGGAGACCGTCAAACAGGTAAAACGTCCGTTGCGGTAGATACAATCATCAACCAAAAAGGTAAAAACATGATTTGTATTTATGTCGCAATCGGACAAAAAGAATCAACAGTTCGTAACGTCGTTGAAACGTTGCGTAAATATGGTGCATTAGATTACACAATCGTCGTTACAGCATCTGCGTCACAACCAGCTCCGCTTTTATTCTTAGCGCCATATGCGGGCGTAACGATGGGTGAATATTTCATGTATAAAGGACAACACGTCCTCGTTGTATACGATGATTTATCCAAACAAGCGGCAGCGTATCGTGAGCTTTCGTTATTATTACGTCGTCCACCAGGTCGTGAAGCGTACCCAGGTGACGTATTCTACTTGCATTCTCGCTTGCTTGAGCGCGCAGCAAAATTAAGCGATGCGAAAGGTGCAGGTTCATTAACAGCGTTGCCGTTCGTTGAAACACAAGCAGGTGACATTTCAGCATACATCCCAACAAACGTCATTTCTATTACGGACGGACAAATTTTCTTGCAGTCTGATTTGTTCTTCTCAGGTGTGCGTCCAGCGATTAACGCCGGTCTTTCTGTATCGCGCGTCGGTGGTGCAGCGCAAATTAAAGCGATGAAAAAAGTATCAGGTACGCTCCGTCTTGACTTAGCGGCATATCGCGAATTAGAGGCGTTTGCACAATTCGGTTCCGACCTTGACAAAGCGACACAAGCAAAACTTGCTCGCGGTGCGCGCACAGTTGAAGTGTTGAAACAAGGTTTACATGAGCCACTACCAGTTGAAAAACAAGTAGCGATTATTTACGCATTGACACGCGGCTTTTTAGATGACATTCCAGTAGAAGACATTCGCCGCTTTGAAAAAGAGTTCCATGCGTGGTTAGATAAAGACGAAAACGGTCAGAAACTAATGGAACATATTCGCACAACAGGCGATCTTCCAAACGAAGAAGACTTCAACAAAGCGATTGAAGCGTTCAAAAAGACGTTTGTTGTATCCGAGTAAGAAAAGTGAGCGGAACAGCATAGCTGTTCCGTCCCCTTTCAACAATTGAGCGAAAAAGGTGGTGAAACCTTTGGGAGCATCGTTACGCGATATAAAAGCACGCATTAACACGACAAAAAAGACGAGCCAAATTACAAAAGCGATGGAAATGGTCTCGGCATCGAAATTAAACCGTGCTGAGCATAACGCAAGATCGTTTACACCGTATATGGAAAAAATTCAAGAAGTTGTGGCGAGCGTTGCGCTTGGTAGCAATGACGCTTCTCATCCAATGCTCGTAAAGCGCCCGGTAAGAAAGACGGGATATTTAGTAATTACATCGGACCGTGGCTTAGCTGGCGCCTACAATAGCAACGTGCTTCGTACCGTTTTTCAAACAATTCAAGAGCGTCACCGTTCGGCAGAAGAGTATGCGATTATTGCAATCGGTCGCGTCGGTTTAAACTTCTTTAAACGCCGCAATATCCCGGTAGCTCTACATATTACCGGTTTGCCGGACCAGCCGACATTTGCGGACATTAAAGAAATTGCGAACAAAACAGTAAACATGTTTGCAGATGGTACGTTTGATGAATTGTACATGTTTTACAACCATTTTGTAAGCGCCATTCAACAAGATGTGACGGAGAAAAAGCTATTGCCTTTAACGGATTTAGCTTCTGATAAAAAGTTGACAACTTACGAATTTGAACCGTCACAAGAAGAAATTTTAGAAGTATTGTTGCCACAATACGCTGAAAGCTTAATTTATGGTGCGTTGCTTGATGCGAAAGCGAGCGAGCATGCGGCGCGGATGACAGCCATGAAAAACGCAACAGACAACGCAAAAGAATTGATTCGGACACTTACGCTTTCTTACAACCGTGCCCGCCAAGCAGCGATTACGCAAGAAATTACAGAGATTGTGGCCGGAGCGAACGCATTGCAATAAGGTTGATTAGCAGTTAGGAGGGAAAACGATGGCAAAAGGACGCGTTATTCAAGTTATGGGTCCTGTTGTAGACGTCAAGTTCGAAGACGGACACTTACCTGCGATTTACAACGCCCTAAAAATTAAACATAAAGCGCGTAGCGAAAAAGAAGTCGACATCGACTTAACGTTAGAAGTAGCCCTTCACCTTGGGGACGACACAGTGCGCACAATTGCGATGTCAACGACAGACGGATTAGTGCGTGGTATGGAGGTCATCGATACAGGAGCACCGATTTCAGTTCCTGTTGGTGAAGTTACACTCGGACGCGTATTTAACGTATTAGGAGAACCAATTGACTTAGGCGAAGACATTCCAGAAGATGCTCGTCGCGACTCCATTCACCGTCCAGCACCAAAATTTGAACAACTTTCAACACAAGTTGAAATTTTAGAGACAGGAATTAAAGTTGTTGACCTTCTCGCCCCTTACATTAAAGGTGGAAAAATCGGATTGTTCGGTGGTGCGGGCGTAGGAAAAACGGTTTTAATCCAAGAGTTAATTAACAACATCGCGCAAGAGCACGGTGGTATTTCTGTATTCGCCGGCGTTGGTGAGCGCACGCGTGAAGGAAACGACTTGTATCATGAAATGAAAGACTCTGGCGTTATTAATAAAACAGCGATGGTATTCGGTCAGATGAACGAGCCACCTGGAGCACGTATGCGCGTAGCATTAACAGGATTAACAATGGCGGAATATTTCCGTGACGAACAAGGACAAGACGTATTGTTCTTCATCGACAACATTTTCCGTTTCACACAAGCAGGTTCAGAGGTTTCAGCGTTATTAGGACGCATGCCTTCGGCGGTAGGTTACCAACCGACACTTGCGACAGAAATGGGTCAATTACAAGAGCGGATTACATCGACAGCTGTCGGTTCGGTTACGTCGATTCAAGCGATTTACGTACCAGCGGACGACTACACAGACCCAGCACCAGCGACAACGTTCGCACACTTAGATGCGACAACAAACTTAGAGCGTAAATTATCAGAGATGGGTATTTACCCAGCGGTAGACCCGCTCGCATCGACATCTCGTGCGCTTTCACCTGACATCGTTGGGGAAGAGCATTACCAAGTTGCACGTAAAGTACAACAAACGTTGCAACGCTATAAAGAATTGCAAGATATTATCGCCATCCTTGGTATGGATGAGCTTTCTGAAGAAGATAAACTTGTCGTTCATCGCGCTCGTCGCATTCAGTTCTTCTTATCACAAAACTTCCACGTCGCTGAACAGTTTACAGGACAACCAGGTTCATATGTTCCTGTAAAAGAAACAGTTCGTGGCTTTAAAGAAATTTTGGAAGGAAAATATGACCATCTTCCAGAAGATGCGTTCCGCTTAGTCGGCCGTATTGAAGAAGTTGTTGAAAAAGCGAGAAAAATGGGCGTAGAAGTTTAATAAGGGACCGAGGAGGATTTTTTCATGAAGACGATTAAAGTCAGTGTCGTAACTCCGGACGGCCCAGTATATGAAGCGGATGTGGAAATGGTGAGCGCTAAAGCGCAAAGCGGCGAACTCGGCGTGTTGCCAGGGCACATTCCGATGGTCGCACCGCTAGAGATTGGCGCAGTTCGCTTAAAAAAGGGAAATGCGACTGAACTTGTAGCGGTGAGCGGTGGCTTTTTAGAAGTTCGCCCTGATCGTGTAACGATTTTGGCGCAAGCTGCAGAACGAGCAGAAGATATTGACGTTGCGCGGGCAAAAGCGGCGAAAGAACGGGCTGAACGCCGTTTGCAAGCGAAACAAGATGAAATTGATCATAAACGGGCAGAATTAGCTTTACGTCGTGCAATTAACCGTTTAAATGTGGCAAATCGTCACTTTTAACCCTAAGAGCATTGTCTCTTAGGGTTTTTTGTTTATTTTTGGAACAAGTTTTATCGACACATATGTGAAGAAGTGATATAATGTTATCGGTTACAGTCGTAATAGTGTGATGTTTTTGAAAAATGTGTATAAAGTCACAAAGGGGTGGGACATCGTTGAACGTTTATGTAAACAGTTATGTAGTCGTCTTTGTGTTTCTTTGTTTAGGTATTTTACTTCCGATCGTTGCGCTCACAGCGGGACGTTTTCTTCGTCCACATGCGCCAAATGCAGCGAAACAAACGACATACGAAAGCGGATTAGATCCGTTTCACGATTCGCGAGTGCAATTTAATGTGCGGTATTACATTTTTGCATTATTGTTCGTTATTTTTGATGTAGAGACTGTATTTTTATATCCGTGGGCGGTCGCGTTTGAAAAACTCGGTGCATTTGCGCTCATTGAAATGCTTATTTTCGTCGTCATGTTGTTAATTGGACTTGTGTATGCTTGGAAGAAGAAGGTGTTAAAATGGATGTAAAATTATTGAACGTATCAGATCAAGAAATGGAAGAAATGCGTCGCAACGTTTTTTTAACGACATTAGAACAGTTAAAAGCATGGGCGCGTAGCAATTCCTTATGGCCACTCACGTTTGGTCTTGCCTGTTGTGCGATTGAAATGATGGGAGTTGGTTCTTCGCATTACGATTTAGACCGCTTCGGCTCTTTCTTTCGCACATCGCCTCGTCAATCAGACGTCATGATCGTTTCAGGAACGGTGACGAAAAAAATGGCTCCCATTGTTCGCCGTTTATATGATCAAATGCCTGAGCCGAAATGGGTCATTGCGATGGGTTCATGTGCGACAGCAGGTGGGCCATATGTGAAATCGTATTGCGTCGTGAAGGGTGTCGATCAAATTGTACCTGTTGACGTATACATTCCAGGCTGTCCACCAAATCCAGCTGCATTAATTTATGGCATTAACAAACTAAAAGAGAAAATTCGCTACGAAGCGAAAACAGGAAAGAAGGTGCTGTAAATGAGCGAGGAAAAAGATTTACAGCAACTAAAAAAAGAAGCAGCGGAACGCGCAAAACAATTAGCAAAAGAGCGACTGGCAGCGAAGCAAGCAGCGGAACAAACTGAGCCTCCGCTCGAAAGCGAAGATGACCTTGCGCTTGCGAAGAAAAAAGCGGCGGCAGCGGCGAAGGCGAAAGCTGCAGCGCTGGCAAAACAAAAAGCGATGGAGTCTGGAGACTTAAGCGAAGAAGAATTAGCGAAGAAAAAAGCGGCAGCAGCGGCGAAGGCGAAAGCTGCAGCGCTGGCGAAACAAAAAGCGATGGAGTCTGGAGACTTAAGCGAAGAAGAATTAGCGAAGAAAAAAGCGGCGGCAGCGGCGAAGGCGAAAGCTGCAGCGCTGGCGAAACAAAAAGCGATGGAGTCTGGAGACTTAAGCGAAGAAGAATTAGCGAAGAAAAAAGCGGCGG
>NZ_JACHEQ010000006.1:0-33072 GCF_014201515.1 Anoxybacillus mongoliensis | reverse complement strand
CGGCAGCGGCGAAGGCGAAAGCTGCAGTGCTGGCAAAACAAAAAGCGATGGAGTCTGGAGACTTAAGCGAAGAAGAATTGGCGAAGAAAAAAGCGGCCGCGGCAGCGAAAGCAAAAGCCGCAGCGTTAGCGAAACAAAAAGCGATGGAGGCTGTGGACTTAAGCGAAGAAGAATTGGCGAAGAAAAAAGCAGCGGCAGCAGCGAAAGCAAAAGCCGCAGCGCTGGCAAAAGTCAAAAGTGCAGATGGCGGCGAAGAAAAAGAGGAAAAGCCGTCACTAAATCAGCCATATCTCGACAAATACGTCAAAGTCATTGAAGAGCATCTCGGAAAAGATGTGTTAGAAAACGCTTACATTAATCGTTTGTCGAAAGATGTACCAACGCTTGTTGCTAAAAAAGATACATATTATAAAGTGGCTGAGTTTTTAAAATATAATGAGCAACTAAGTTTTGATTATTTATCTGAGTTGCACGGAACAGATTTTCAAACGCATATGGAAGTGTACGTTCACTTGTATTCTTATAAAAATCGTCAGTCCGTTGCGCTGAAAGTAAAAATTGATCGTGACAATCCGGTTATTGACTCGCTTGTTCCGCTTTGGCCAGGGGCGAATTGGCCGGAGTGCGAAGCGTACGATTTACTTGGCATTCGTTTTGAAGGCCATCCACAACTCATTCGCATTTTCTTAGGGGAAAATTGGGTCGGCTATCCGCTCCGGAAAGATTACGAGCCATACGATATGGAGGGGTAAGGACGTGCTGAGAACAGAGGAGATGCTTTTAAACGTCGGACCACAACATCCGAGCACGCATGGGGTATTTCGCCTCGTGTTAAAAATTGACGGGGAAATTATTAAAGAAGCGACTCCCGTCATCGGTTATCTTCATCGCGGGACAGAAAAAATCGCAGAAAATTTGCAGTATACACAAATCATCCCGTATACAGACCGGATGGACTATTTATCCGCGATGACGAACAACTACGTCATTTGTCATGCAGTAGAAACGATGATGGGCATTGAAGTGCCAGAGCGGGCGGAATATTTACGTGTGCTTGCGATGGAACTTGGTCGCATTGCGAGCCACCTCGTTTGGTGGGGAACGTATTTGCTTGATATTGGCGCAGTCAGTCCGTTTTTATATGCGTTTCGTGAACGAGAGATGATTATTAATCTATTAAACGAATTATCAGGCGCGCGGCTCACATTTAACTACATGCGTGTTGGTGGGGTAAAATGGGATGCCCCGGATGGATGGATCGACAAAGTCAAACAGTTCGTTCCATATATGCGTAAGCAGCTCGAAGGCTATCATGAACTTGTGACAGGAAACGAAATTTTCCGCAATCGCGTCATCGGGGTCGGCAAATACACGAAAGAAGAAGCGTTAGCCTATTCGTTAAGCGGCGTTAATTTACGTTGTACAGGGGTGAAATGGGATTTAAGAAAAGACGAACCGTATTCGATTTATGATCGGTTTGACTTTGATGTACCTGTACGCACAGAAGGTGACTGTTTCGCCCGTTATGAATGCCGTCTCGCTGAAATTGAGCAATCGCTTCGCATTATCGAGCAAGCGTGCGAACAGTTTCCGGATGGCGGCGAAATTATGGCGAAAGTGCCAAAAATCATTAAAGCGCCACCGGGTGAAGCGTATGTACGCATCGAATCGCCGCGGGGAGAAATTGGTTGTTATATTGCGAGCGACGGGAAAAAAGAGCCGTATCGCTTAAAATTCCGTCGACCGTCATTTTATAATTTGCAAATCCTTCCGAAACTACTAAAAGGGGAAAATATCGCGAATTTAATTGCGATACTTGGCGCGATTGATATCGTGCTTGGGGAGGTCGATGGATGATGATGGAACAACTTTTGCAGTCGACGCCGAGCTGGACGAATGTCGCCATTTTCTTTGCGATTGGCGTAGGGCTGTTGCTCGTTGTGTTAGGGTTTGTCACGTACGGCATTTTAGCCGAACGAAAAGTGATGGGATTTATGCAAGGACGCATCGGGCCGAACCAAGTTGGAGGTCGCTGGGGATTACTCCAAACAGTTGCTGACGTGTTAAAGCTACTGTTGAAAGAAGATACGATTCCAAAAGCTGCAGATCGTCCGTTGTTCATTTTAGCACCGGTCATTGCGTTTGCTCCTGCTTTTATGGTACTTGCAGCGTTGCCGTTTACGGATGCATTGCAATTTGCTGATATTGGTGTAGGGTTGTTGTATTACATTGCCGTTTCTGGATTAACGACCATCGGGGTTGTGACAGGTGCATGGGCGTCAAACAACAAATATGCATTGCTGGGAGGCATGCGTGCAGCTGCACAAATGATTTCATACGAAGTGCCGCTTGTCATGTCTGTCATTGGTGTCATTTTGTTATCAGGAAGCTTAAACTTAAACGACATTGTTGAAGCGCAAAAAGATGTTTGGTTTATCGTTGTACAGCCGATTGGGTTTCTCGTTTTTCTTGTCGCAGCTGTGGCAGAGTTAAATCGGACGCCGTTTGACTTACCAGAAGCTGAATCGGAACTTGTCGCGGGATTCCATGTTGAATATTCTGGCTTCCGCTGGGCGTTTTTCATGCTTGCAGAGTACGTGTACTTTTTTGCGATGGCGGCATTAACGACCGTGCTCTTTTTAGGGGGATGGCATCCGCTTCCGTTTCTCGGTTTTATTCCAGGAGCTGTTTGGTTTGCATTAAAATTTAGCGTTGTCGTCTTTTTATTCATTTGGT
This sequence comes from Anoxybacillus mongoliensis, assembly GCF_014201515.1. Taxonomy (GTDB): domain Bacteria; phylum Bacillota; class Bacilli; order Bacillales; family Anoxybacillaceae; genus Anoxybacillus; species Anoxybacillus mongoliensis. The sequence continues at coordinate 30,336 of NZ_JACHEQ010000006.1, read as the reverse complement.
TTCGCATTACGTTTCCGCGTGTGCGTGCCGATCAATTGATGGAATTTGGTTGGAAAGTGTTATTGCCTGTGGCGCTCGTGAATATTTTTGTGACAGCTCTTGTAAAACAACTATTTTTTTAAATAAAAAGGTGGGTGGGCAGAAATGCTCGGTTTAATGAAAGGATTAGCGTATACGCTGAAAAACTTAACAAAAGAAAAAGTGACGTACGATTATCCGAATGAACCGCTTCCGCTGCCGGATCGCTTTCGCGGCATTCAAAAGTTTTATCCGGAAAAATGCATCGTTTGTAATCAGTGCGCAAATATTTGCCCGACCGACTGCATTCAGTTAACGGGTAAAAAACATCCGGATCCGACGAAAAAAGGAAAAATTATTGATACGTACGACATTAACTTTGAAATTTGTATTTTATGCGATTTGTGCACCGAAGTATGTCCGACAGAGGCGATTGTCATGACGAACAACTTTGAATTAGCGGAATATAGTCGCGACGAGTTATTTAAAGATTTAACGTGGCTTGATGAAAACGATACGAACGTGCGGAAGGTGAATAAGCCATGAGTGGACAATATATTGCTTTTTTCGTTCTTGCGCTCATTGCGCTTGGCGGCGGCATCTTTATGTTAAATTTAAACAAAGTCGTCCATATGGTCGTGGCACTCGTCTTTACGTTCGTCAGCATCGCCGGCATTTATGTGCTTTTATCGGCTGAATTTGTCGCGGCTGTTCAAGTGCTTATTTATTCGGGGGCGATTACGATCATTATGTTGTTTGGCATTATGCTTACGCGTCATCAAGATGACGGGCAATCGACAGGTAGCCCGCTTCGAAAAGCGTTCGCTTTGCTCGGTACAGTTGCTTTTGGTGCGGTGATGTATATTGGCATTCGCACGCTTGACTTTGGCAGTGAAGCAGTTGGGCTTCATGATAAAAATACGGAACAAATCGGAATCGCGATATATTCGAAGTACGTCATTCCGTTTGAACTTGCGTCTGTTTTGTTGCTTGTCGCATTAATTGGTGCGGTCATTTTAGCGAAAAAAGATGATAAGGAGGCGGGAGAATGAGTGTACCGTTATCCGCCTATCTCGTATTTGCGCTTCTGTTATTTTGCATCGGATTGTACGGAGCGTTAACAAAACGCAATACAGTAATCGTACTCATTTGTATTGAACTTATGTTAAATGCTGTAAACATCAATTTAGTCGCATTTAGCAAGTATGGGGTTAACCCAGGCATTACAGGTCAAGTGTTTTCGCTCTTTACGATTACTGTTGCCGCGGCAGAAGCAGCGGTTGGATTAGCTATTTTAATTGCGCTATACCGCAATCGCAAAACGATTCATATTGATGAAGTCGATTCGATGAAACGATAAAGGATGGGAAACAAAGGGGTTACATATAAATGCACCTGAAAAAGGGGATGATTGAACGATGATGGAAAACGCATGGCTCATACCGCTTTTTCCTTTCGTATCGTTTGTTGTGCTGCTTGTTGTGGGCAAGCAGTTAAAAGAACGAAGCGCGTATGTCGGAATGTTGTTGACGCTTCTTTCGCTCGTCTTCGCCCTCGGAGCGTTGTATGAGCGATGGACGTCACCAACATACAAACAAGCATATACATGGTTAACAATCGGGGATGTGGATATAACGGTCGGCTTTGAAGTGAATGCATTAAATGCATTGATGCTCGTTGTCGTATCGCTTGTTAGTTTTCTCGTACATACGTATGCGAAAGGATATATGCACGGTGATGAGCGCTTCCCGGTATTTTACGCATATTTAGGATTGTTTACATTCGCGATGCTCGGGCTTGTCGTATCACCAAACTTACTGCAAACGTATATTTTTTGGGAACTTGTCGGTCTCGGCTCGTTCTTACTCATCGGATTTTATTTTTACAAAGAAGAAGCAAAAGCTGCAGCGAAAAAAGCGTTCATTATGACGCGCATCGGGGATGTCGGGTTGTTGATCGGCATGATTTTATTGTTCTTAGAAGTGAAAAGCTTTGAATATGAAGCTATTTTTGCAGCGTTACAACAAGGGGATGTTTCAACGACAATCATGACGTTAAGCGCCATTCTCATTTTTATCGGTGCGATCGGAAAATCAGGTCAATTTCCGCTTCATACGTGGCTTCCGGATGCGATGGAAGGTCCGACGCCTGTATCAGCATTAATTCATGCGGCAACGATGGTCGCTGCTGGAGTATATTTAGTGGCAACGCTGTTTCCGCTTTATGAAGCAAGTGAAGTGGCGATGACGACCGTTGCTTATGTCGGAGGATTTACCGCCATTTTTGCAGCATCAATCGGCTTAGTGCAAACGGACATTAAACGGGTGCTTGCCTATTCGACCGTTAGCCAGCTCGGTTACATGATGTTAGCGCTCGGCTCTGCTGGGTACGTGGCAGGCGTCTTTCACTTAATGACACACGCCTTTTTTAAAGCGTTGCTCTTTTTAGCGGCAGGTAGTGTCATTCATGCGGTGCATACGCAAAATATTGAACAAATGGGCGGATTATGGGAAAAAATGAAATGGACCGCTCCACTCTTTTTAATCGGAACGTTAGCCATTAGCGGATTTCCGTTTTTCTCAGGCTTTTTCAGCAAAGATGAAATTTTAATTGCCGCGTGGACGCACGGGCATGTCGGTTTATTTGTTGTCGCTGTTATTGCTGCCTTTTTCACAGCGTTTTATATGTTCCGCTTATTTTTCCTTGTGTTTGCAGGTGAAGCGCGGACAAATGTTCATAATGTGCATGAATCACCAACTGTCATGGTATTGCCGATGATCGTGCTCGGTGTGCTCGCAGTCGTTTCTGGTTATGTGCAAACACCATGGGGAGCGTTTTTAGGTGAGTGGTTGACAGAAGGAACGAACTGGCATGCCCATACAGAAGGTCCAAGCTGGATTATGATTGTGGCGACAATCGTTTCATTATGCGGAATCGCATTAGCATGGCTTATATATGGAAAACGTGCGATTGCGCGCGACTGGTTATCGTCACGTTTCCCACTCACGTACAACGTGCTTATGAACAAATATTACATCGACGAGTTTTACGGACTTACCGTCATTCGAGCTGCATCGTTTATTAGCTTGTTGTTTGAGTATATCGATCGGTTCCTTGTGGAGGGATTGGCACAATTATTTGCAGCAACAGCGCGCGGTGTTGGGCGAATCGGCTCACGTTTACAAAACGGGCAAGTACAAATGTACGGTACGGTAACGATTGTCGCTTTAGCGATTCTCGTCGTCATTTTTGCGGTGACAGGGGGGTATTTATAATGCAGCCATACTTTTTATCGCTCTTAATTTTCTCCCCGCTTTTAGGTATACTCGTTCTTTCGCTTCTTTCGAAAGAGCAAGAAAAAGCGATTAAATGGCTTGGTGTGTTGGCAACGTTGCCATCGTTATGCTTATCGTTGTTTGCGTTTTGGCAATATCAAAACGGTTATGATATAAGCAAGTTAACGGAAAAACGATCATGGATTCAATTTGGTGAGTTCCCGTTTTTAAAGGAGACGGATTTTACTGTCGCATATGAACTTCATGTGGACGGTTTCGCGCTTGTCATGATCGTTTTAACGACCATTTTAGCAACGCTTGCGGCGATCGCTTCTACATCCATCCAAAAAGAGTGGAAAGGGTATTTTCAACTGTTTTTATTGCTTGAAATCGGTATGCTTGGCGTATTTGCTGCTAGCAACCTTGTACTCTTTTTCATCTTTTTTGAGTTGACGCTCATTCCGATGTTTTTCTTAATCGGAAAATGGGGGTATTTCGAAAAAGAAAAAGCAGCCTACAGTTATTTAATTTATAACGGTCTCGGTTCCGCTGTCTTATTGATCGTTATTGCGGTATTGTTTGCGCGCACCGGCACATCAAACATTGCGGAGTTACGCTACATATTAACTAACCCAGCGGTACAAACAATTTCGCCAATTTCCGACGATCTTCGTTACGGTTTATTTATTGCATTGCTTGTTGCATTTGGAGTAAAATTGCCGATCGTGCCACTTCATCGTTGGATGTTGCGCGTGCATGTTCAAGCGCCACCATCAGTCGTCATGCTGCATGCAGGGGTTTTGTTAAAAATTGGTGCTTTTGGTCTTGTTCGATTCGCATTCGGATTATTTCCCGGGCAATTCCAACAATTTTCGACATCGCTTATTGTTTTCGGTATTGTCAACTTGTTGTACGGTGCGTTTTTAGCGCTTAGACAAACCGACTTTAAAATGGTGCTCGCTTATTCGAGTGTATCGCATATGGGCATTGTATTAATTGGGCTCGGCTCGCTCAACGAGGCAGGAGTACAAGGGGCAATCTTTCAAGCAGTGTCACACGGATTTATCGCAGCGTTTTTATTCTTCTTCGTTGGCGTCATGTACGAAAGAACGCGTACAACGACGCTTGTTCGTTTAGGTGGTTTGGCGAAGACGATGCCGTACGTTTCAGGTTTTGTTCTCGCCGGTGCGATGGCTTCACTCGGTTTGCCAGGAACGTCCGGATTTATTAGCGAGTTTATGGCGTTCGTTGGTGCATTTCAGGCAGCACCTTGGTTAGCTGCCATCGGTACGCTCGGTATTATTATGACCGCTGTGTATTTATTACGTGCTGTACTTGGCATGACGTTCGGACAAACAACGGTGTCAAACGTGTCCGATTTACGAGGCATCGAATGGGTGCCGGCAATTAGTTTACTGCTTCTTATTGTCATCATCGGGGTATATCCGAACGTATTGGCGATGCCACTACAAACAACGATTGAAACGATGATGAACGGATTAGGGGGTTGATGAGATGGATTTCGAAACATTACTTAGCTATGAATGGGGCGTCATGATGCCGGAATTTATCATTCTTGGTGTGGCAGTTGCGCTCTCACTCATCGACCTATTTATGCCGGAAAATCGTAGTCGGCGTCTCCTTGGTTTATTCGCTTTCGTTGGCGTCGCCGTTTCATTCGTATCGCTCCTTGGTTTATGGACGAGTGATGTCACGTCCATTTTAGGTGATACGTTCCGTCTCGATTCGTTCGCCAAATCATTTAAAGCGTTATTGCTCATTGGTAGTGCGCTCGTTTTATTGCTTGCTCTTCATTATGAACCGAAAGAGCGCATTGCGTATCGCGGTGAGTTTTACTACTTGTTCTTAACTGCGCTTCTTGGTGCAATGATGATGACATCAAGCGGTGATCTCATTACGTTGTTTATCGGCCTTGAATTATTGTCGCTTTCTTCCTATATTCTCGTCGCGATTCGGAAAAAACATACATTAGCCAATGAAGCAGCTTTAAAATATGTCATTACTGGAAGCATCGCAACAGCTATCACGTTGTTCGGGATGAGCTACATATTTGGCTTCACCGGATCGACGAATATAAAAGAAATTGCTGGGCAGCTTGCAAGCACGTATGATGAAAATCATCAATACATTTTATCGCTCGCCTTTTTGCTTACGTTTGTTGGGCTATCTTTTAAATTAGCAGCTGCTCCGTTTCATATGTGGGCGCCAGATGTGTATCAAGGCGCGACAACTCCAGTCGTTTCTTTCTTAAGCGTTGTCTCTAAAACAGCTGGATTTGTTATCGTGTTGCGTGTCATCGTTTCCGTATTTGCTCAAACGCCATCAGGAAGTTCGGCTTCGATGCTTATGACGCTTGCGCCATACATTGCTTTTTTGGCAGGCGCAACGATGATTATTGGCAATACAATTGCGCTTCGGCAACGGAACGTAAAGCGTATGCTCGCATATTCAAGCGTGGCACATGCAGGTTATGTACTAGTCGCTTTGGCGAGCTTATCGATGTTTATGTTTGAAGCGATTTGGTTTTACTTGTTGGCGTACTTGTTTATGACTATTGGGGCGTTTGCGATTTTACAAGTCGTCTCTCAGCATCACGATGATGAAGACGTGAGCATATTTGCGGGCTTGTACCGTCGCTCACCGCTCATGGCGATAGCGATGACAATCTTTTTACTATCGCTTGCGGGCATTCCGGGGACGGCTGGATTTATCGGGAAAATGAACATTTTCCTCGGTGCATTCGTCGTTGAGCCAGCCCATTATGTGCTCGCATCCATTATGGTGGTCACGACAGTTGTATCGTACGTATATTATTTCGGTATTTTCGTTCAAATGTTTTTCCGACCGGTCGAACATACCCATCGATTAGAGTGGCCACCTGGGGTCATTGCCGTTGTCGTTATTTGTGTCATCGGCACTGTTTTATTAGGGGTGTTTCCAAACATCGCCTACGATTTCCTTGCACCGTTTGAACATTTTAGCGATTTTCTTCAATAAGACGTATAATGGGAGGGGTGTACCCTTCCATTTTTTATGTTAAAGGAGGAGTGGACATGGAAACATTTGGACAAGAAGCGTTAATTAGTTTATTGTCGCACGTATTTTTCATTACAGTGACGTGGTGGACGTTACAAGCGGTGCGACTTGAAGTTATTTTTAAACCGAATCGCATCATTCAAGCGCGTGTATTTTATATTCTTTTGACGATTGCGATCGGCTCATTAGTAAGTAACTTCTTTTTAGATTATTTACGTTGGTCGCGCCAGTTGCCATTTTTACTTTAGACGCGAGCATTGTCGATTTTTTTTACGTATCTTCCCTTCCGATCTGGCAACAATAAAAGCTAAGGAGAGGAAGGGAAAAGAGATGAAAAAAAGATGGTTGGCACTCGTTATTTTTTGTTTGTTATTAAGTGGTTATCGGATGTATGATGGTGAACGTGTCGATGAAGAAATAACGAAAATGAACGACATGCTTGGCGTATTTGAAGCCCATCATATTCACCTCAAACGATGGAACGTCTACGCCAAAGAGCAAGTGCTTACAAATGACCCTCACAACTGGATCCAACAATACGTGAGAACATGGTCCTCTTTTCGTTGGACGGCTGAACCGCACAAGATGATTGGCAAACGTGAAACCTCCGCTTACGTTGAAACGATTCAACTCATCACGGTCGCTCATCATCAAACGATTGTTGTTTTATATGAAGCAACCGGTTCAACGTGGAATAAACAACTCGAACGCACGCTCGTCCGACAAACGACAAAATTATTCGTAAAACCTACATTTTTCACTTGTATTACAGGGGAATTCGATGGTAAGATGAAAGGTGTTTTGTTTGACAAGGCGGTTCGCTTGCTTGCTTCGTTTCAAGCGCAACCGATTGAATCATTACGTGAAGAGGCATTTGTCTCTGTCTCGGCATATACTGAGCAGTGGAAGACGTCACTTTCTGTCGGACAACAACAAATGAATCTTCAACTGGCGTTACGACAAGACGGATTGGGCGCGCGAACGACCGTTGTCATTGGCACCCCAATCATAACAGCTGAATATTAATATAGAGACTTTGGACGCGGAGGGGAATGCCTTGGAAAAAATCATCGTCCGCGGCGGGAAGCGGTTGAGTGGCACAGTGAAAGTGGAAGGTGCGAAAAACGCTGTGTTACCTGTCATCGCCGCAACATTATTAGCAAGTGAAGGAAAAAGTGTCATTTACGATGTGCCCGAACTCTCCGATGTATATACGATTGGTGAAGTGTTACGTCATTTACAAGCGGACGTAACGGTTGGCAACAACAAAATTGTCGTCGATGCATCCGGAGAGCTGAGTGTTGAAGCTCCATTTGAATATGTACGAAAAATGCGAGCATCTGTATTAGTGATGGGTCCATTGCTTGCACGCAAAGGTCGCGCACGTGTCGCATTACCAGGTGGTTGTGCGATTGGGTCAAGACCAATCGATCAACATTTAAAAGGATTTGAAGCGATGGGTGCGACGGTGAAAATCGGTAACGGTTTCATCGACGCTGAAGTAAATGGAAAATTGCGCGGTGCAAAAATTTATTTAGACTTCCCAAGTGTCGGTGCGACTGAAAATATTATGATGGCTGCTGTATTAGCAGAAGGGACGACCGTCATTGAAAACTGCGCAAAAGAGCCGGAAATTGTCGACTTAGCTAATTTTCTAAATGCGATGGGTGCGAAAGTACGCGGCGCAGGAACAGGAACGATTCGCATTGATGGGGTTACTACATTATATGGTGCCAAACATACAGTTATTCCTGATCGTATTGAAGCCGGAACATTTATGATTGCAGCTGCCATTACAGGCGGAAATGTTCTTGTACAAGGTGCGGTGCCAGAACATTTGACGTCATTAATCGCAAAGCTTGAAGAAATGGGTGTCACCATTATAGAAGAAGACAGCGGCTTGCGCGTCATTGCTCCCGACAAATTGAAAGCAGTTGACGTCAAAACGATGCCACATCCTGGCTTTCCGACTGATATGCAGTCGCAAATGATGGCGCTTCTTATGAAAGCGGAAGGAACAAGCATGGTGACAGAAACGGTATTTGAAAATCGCTTTATGCACGTCGAAGAGTTTCGGCGTATGAACGCTGATATGAAAATTGAAGGGCGTTCCGTTATCATTAACGGTCCATGCCAACTGCAAGGGGCGGAAGTGGCTGCGACGGACTTACGTGCGGCTGCAGCACTTATTTTAGCTGGACTTGTGGCAGAAGGATATACGCGCGTGACCGAACTGAAACATTTAGATCGCGGCTACGTTCGCTTCCATGAAAAATTAGCTGCGTTAGGTGCTGATATTGAACGTGTAAGTGAAGATATCGATACAGTACAAAGACAAATGACAGATGTTGGGTGAATATAAAAAACGACCGTTTGCGGGAGGCGAATGGTCGTTTTTTGCATATATGCTTGTCCCCCTGCATAAAGTGTAACAATGACAAAGGGGGGATTCGATTGCGACAATGGATGATCGCGACAATTGCGTTATTTACACTTATTTTACTCATTCCTGCATTAGTTGTTTTAGCATTTGGGGAAAAGCAAGAGGCACCCCTTCCTGCCCAACCGATGCAAATTCAAGCGCGCGATGAGCCGACAGTAGAAGTAGCTGTATATCGAAGCAAAGAAAAAAAAGTGGAGCGACTTCCGCTAGAACAATATGTCATTGGTGTGGTAGCAGCAGAAATGCCAGCGGAATTTGAAATGGAAGCATTAAAGGCGCAAGCATTGACTGCAAGAACGTACATCGTCAAACAGCTTATATATAATCAGCCCATTCAACTGCCGGAAGGGGCAAACGTCACTGATACGGTCATGCATCAAGTATATTATAACGACGAACAATTAAAAGACATGTGGGGCATCAGTTACGAATGGAAAATAAAAAAAATTAAAGAAGCGGTCGAGGCGACGAAGGGACAGATTTTAACGTACAACAATGAGCCAATTGAAGCGGCCTTTTTCTCAACAAGCAACGGCTATACGGAAAATTCAGAAGCATACTGGCAAAACGCGTTCCCTTATTTAACGAGCGTTGAGAGCCCGTGGGATACACAGTCACCAAAGTTTTACGAACAAGTCACGTTCCCTGTTCGCGAATTTGAACAACGGCTCGGTGTGAAATTACCGAAAGACGGTTCCGTCGGGAAAATACTTGCGCGCACCCCAGGAAAACGTGTCGCTCTTGTTGATATTAACGGCAAGCAGCTTACCGGTCGAGAAGTGCGTGAAAAGTTGCAATTAAAATCGACGGATTTTACATGGACAAGGCAAGGAAATCATATTGTTATTACGACGAAAGGATACGGCCACGGCGTTGGCATGAGTCAATACGGAGCGAATTTTTTAGCCAAACAAGGAAAAACATATAAAGAAATTGTGCGATATTATTACCAAGGGGTACAAATTCACGATCTTTCACTTGTCGCTTCGAAATTTTGAAGCGACAAATTTTTTTGTTTTTATGTGTATAAATGTTCTTCTTTCTGTTCACAATGGTTGCTGAGGTGATGAACATGAAAGAAGAAAACAAAAAAGTTTCAAAGTTGTTCCGTAAACGCTGGGTTGTTCCTTCCATTTATTTGTTAAGTGCAGCGCTCATTTTAACAGGTGTGCTTTGGTTCCAAAGCAAAACAAACGACATCGTGCAACCGCCTGTTGATGAAGCGAAACAAGGTACAGCCGTGAACGAACCAGAGTCTGTACCGGTTCAACAAACAGTTGAACAAATTGCGATGCCTGTCCTTGATCCGAATGCTGTTGAAATCGCTAAACCATTTTACGACTTTAGTGCACCAGCCGAAGAACAAGAAGCTGCTCTCGTCTCTTATAATGATGAATATTATCCGAACAAAGGTGTCGACATCGCGATGAAAAACGGCGAAAGCTTTGATGTGACCGCATCATTAAGTGGAACTGTTGTCAAAGCAGAAAAAGATCCGCTCTTTGGCTACGTCGTTCATATTCAACATGATCGTGGCGTTGTGACGGTATATCAATCATTACAAGACGTACAAGTGAAAACAGGCGATACAGTCAAACAAGGACAAGTCATCGCAAAGGCAGGTACAAGCGAGTTTAATAAAGAAGCAGGCGTCCACGTCCACTTTGAAATTCGGAAAGACGGACAAGCAGTAAACCCTGTCGCTTACTTCGATCAACCGCTTAGCGCATTAGAAAGCAAAGAACAACAGACGGAACAACAAGAAACAAATCAAAACAAAACAAATGAACAACAAAGCGATCCGTCAAGCACTGTTCCAGATGCTTCGATCGGAATGGCAAGAACATGAACAGATGGGCAAAATGCTCATCTGTTCGCTTTTTTATGGAATATATTTTCTTCTTCCCTAATACACTATTACAAACTTGAACAACGAGGGTGTTTGAGGTGAGATGAACGATTAATAGATGACATTGACGATTTTGTTATAAACGAGTAAACGCCACTGCGACAAACGCCTTATGCGTCTCATTTCACACTTCTCACATCCAACTTAGGGAGGGCGAGCAGTGTGCACGATTACATCAAAGAGCGTACAATCAAGATTGGCAAGTACATCGTGGAGACGAGAAAAACCGTTCGCGTCATCGCGAAAGAGTTCGGTGTGTCCAAAAGCACCGTGCATAAAGACTTAACGGAACGGCTCCCGGAAATTAACCCCGAATTAGCGAATGAAGTGAAAGAAATTTTAGATTATCATAAATCCATTCGCCATTTGCGTGGAGGAGAAGCAACGAAGAAAAAATATAAAAAAGAAACGGAGCAAGCGACGTAAATTTCTTGTTCCTCTTGCTCTTTTTTCGGCATCGTTGTGGTAAAATATTTTATTAGGAGAAATGGCAAGGAGGAACATACATGTTTTTAGCAAGAGATATTGGCATCGATCTCGGCACGGCGAACGTGTTGATTTATGTGAAAGGAAAAGGCATTGTATTAAACGAGCCTTCTGTCGTTGCGATTGACCAACATACAAAGCGAGTGTTGGCGGTCGGAGAAGAAGCGCGGCGCATGGTCGGGCGCACACCGGGGCATATTGTCGCCATTCGTCCGTTAAAAGATGGCGTCATTGCAGACTTTGAAATTACGGAAGCGATGCTGAAACATTTTTTAAGCAAGCTCAACTTAAAAGGATGGTTTGCGAAACCGCGCATTTTAATTTGTTGTCCAACGAACATTACATCAGTCGAACGTAAGGCGATTAAAGAAGCAGCCGAAAAAAGCGGCGGCAAAAAAGTGTACTTAGAAGAAGAACCGAAAGTAGCAGCCATTGGCGCTGGAATGGATATTTTCCAACCATCTGGAAATATGGTTATTGACATCGGTGGAGGTACAACGGATGTTGCAGTATTATCGATGGGTGACATCGTCACATCTGCATCGATTAAAGTAGCTGGTGATAAATTTGATCAAGAAATTTTAAACTATATTAAACGAGAATATAAGTTATTAATTGGTGAGCGAACAGCGGAAGAAATTAAAATAAACATCGCTACCGTGTTTCCGAACGCTCGCGATGAAGCAATGGATATTCGCGGTCGCGATTTAGTAACGGGCTTACCAAGAACGATTACCATTCGTTCCGGCGAAATTGAAAAAGCGCTACGCGAAACGGTATATACGATCGTCCAAACAGCAAAAAGCGTCCTTGAGCGCACACCCCCAGAGCTGTCAGCCGATATTATTGACCGCGGCATTTTCTTAACAGGAGGCGGAGCGTTGCTTCATGGCATCGACCAACTGCTTGCGCAAGAATTAAAAGTACCGGTCTTTATTGCGGAAAATCCGATGGATTGCGTCGCAATCGGCACAGGGTTAATGCTCGATAACATCGACAAAGCTCCATATCGTCAACTTGTATAGGTGCCATTGGGAAATGGTACCTATTCGCTTTTTTCCCCTTTTTCTTTTATAATGAAAGTAGTGTGAAAACGATGGAGGGGAGCGTTCTATGTTTCGCGGATTATATACAGCTGCTTCAGGCATGCTTTCTCAGCAACGTCGCATTGAAATGATGACGAACAATATCGCAAACGCCAACACGCCAGGCTATAAAGCCGATCAAGCATCATTACGAGCTTTTCCTGAGATGTTGATGCATCGCATTCAACAAACGACCATTCCGACAGAAAAAAAACTAACATGGCGTGACCGGACATATATTGGCCCGCTATCGACGGGTGTGTACGTACAAGAACTTGTGCCGAACTTTGCTCAGGGCGATATACGCGAAACAGGCAACAATACCGACCTAGCTATTGTTGATGGCACAGGCACGTCATTTTTTACGGTACAAAACGAAACAGGGGACGTTCGTTATACGCGCAACGGTCATTTTACGATCGATGCCGACGGCTTTTTAACGACGACAGACGGCTTGTACGTGCTCGATGAAAACAACAACCGTATTTTCGTCGGGGACGAGCAGTTTACTGTATTAACGGACGGAACGATTACAAAAAATGGCGAACAAATTGCTCGCCTTCGCATCGCCTATGCTGAAAATGTCCAAACGCTTGCGAAAGAAGGAAACGGTTTATTTCGAGCAGAACAACAACTCCCGACTGCTGAGACGTATACGATTCGTCAACAATATATTGAACGTTCAAACGTCGATTTGTCTCGTGCGATGACTGACATGCTTTCGGCTTATCGAGCGTTTGAAGCGAACCAAAAAATTTTACAAGCATACGATAAAAGTATGGACAAAGCGGCGAACGAAATTGGCCGCTTAAAGTAGGAGGACCGTCATGCTTCGTTCAATGATTACTGCCGCCAATACAATGAACCAACTACAACAACAACTAGACGTCATTAGCCATAATATCGCAAACGTCAACACAACCGGGTTTAAAAAGCGCGATGCGGTGTTCGGCGAATTGCTTGCCCAACAGTTTACAAACTTGCCGAAAACAGATGAAGCGCCACGCCTCACGTCAGCAGGTGTTCGTCTCGGTGTCGGCGCAAAAGTAGCGTCAACACATATGCAAATGAAACAAGGTCCGATTGTAAAGACCGACCGTCCACTTGATCTTGCATTGACGAAAGAAGGGCAATTTTTCCGCATTCTTGTCGATGGTGCGATCCAATATACGCGCGACGGTGCGTTTTACTTTAGTCCGTCGGCGGACAATCCGAATGAATTGATGCTTGTGACCGCAGATGGCTATGCAGTCGTAGATGAAAACAACGAACCAATTACGGTGTCGGAAGGATTTAAAGATATTCAAGTCACTCAAAACGGTACGATGCAATTCATTGCGCCAAACGGAAACATCATGCAGACGGTGAATCTCGGAATATCATACGTGACGCGTCCTCAACTGATGCAGGCGCTCGGCGACAATCGTTTTGCTTTTCCAGCTGATGTGAATAATGAAGACGTAACGGTTAATTTAGCAGGCAACAATCGCAACAACATTTCACTACAACAATATGCCCTAGAACAATCGAACGTGGAACTAGCGACCGAAATGAGCGAACTTATGATTACGCAACGGTCATACCAACTTAATGCTCGTGCGATTACATTATCGGATCAAATGATGGGGCTCATTAACGGCATTCGTTCATAGAGGGGAATGTATATGGAGGAAAAACAACAGAAACGCTCGCTTCGCCGTCCGCGTCGCCGTCTTATTCCGATTTGGCTTCGTTTGCTTATCGTCCTTTGTTTGATTACGATTAGCACATTAGCAGGGGCGATGGTTGGCTACGGTATGCTTGGCGGAGGAAACCCGTTCGATGCATTAAAGCCAGCAACGTGGCAACATATTATTGATTTAGTAGAGAAACAGTAGTGGACAGACCACTTCAAAACATGATACATTGAAAACAAGCGGAAGGGAGATCCTTCCGTTTTTTTATAAAGGAGGAATTTATATGCTTGATATTCAACAAATTCAACAAATTATTCCACATCGCTATCCGTTTTTACTCGTTGACCGCATTGTTGAAGTGGAAGAAGGAAAGCGTGCCGTTGGCATCAAAAACGTCAGTGCCAACGAACAATTTTTCGTCGGTCATTTTCCTGAATATCCAGTCATGCCTGGCGTATTAATTGTTGAAGCACTTGCGCAAGTCGGAGCTGTCGCGATGTTAATGAAAGAAGAAAACCGCGGTCGCCTCGCCTTTTTTACCGGCATTGATAACTGCCGATTTAAAAAGCAAGTAAAGCCGGGCGATCAACTTCGTCTTGAAGTCGAGATGGTTCGTTTTAAAGGTGCGATCGGCAAAGGGAAAGGCATCGCCACCGTTGATGGTGAGCTCGTATGCGAAACAGAAATAATGTTTGCGCTCGGTGAAAAATAACGCATAACCGTCTCCTTTCTGGGTATGTTATAGGTGATTACATATAAGACAGAAAGGAGACGAACGATGAAAGCAAAATGGCTACTCAAACTACTTAGCGCGCTCATGGCTATTATGGTTGTGACCGGTTGCAATAACGACGATACCGATAACGATATGAACAATCAAGAAGAAATGCAGCCAGGTGAAGATACAAATGAAGGTGTCGGCGACGATGAAAACGATGCTGTCCCAGATGAAGAAGACGCCGTTGAAGATGCAGAAGACATGAACGATGCTGACAATACGGACGAGTAAACGCAAGAGATTTCCTCTTGCGTTTTTTTATTGCTATACTTCCTATAACACCTAGCAAAGTTATAAAAAAACTTTGTCAATACCCATTTTTTTATGGTACATTAACGGTTGACGATTATTATATGGAGGGTTTTTGTATATGTTAAAACAGCTTCCTCATCGCATGAAAATGAACATCACGCTGTCGATTAAAAAAGTGTTTGAACGATACATGGCAACAATCGGCTGGGACGAAACAAAATACGATGCTGCAGCGTTCATGGAACAATGGCGTCATTATTTATACAATGAAGCGGCATGGTTTAACGAATTAGATGACACGATGAAAGCAAATCCACAATTTCATGAACAACTTGCCGAACGTATTAACGAAATTATCGACCAGCTCGTCAACGAACCTCCAACAGACGATCAAATCGCAGAAATTAACCGCCTCGTTGAACGGCTCGGCATCGACGATTTCCCTTACGGCTGTCGATTAGAAGCAAAATATCATATCGAACGTCTACAACAAGAGCTAAAAAAAAAGAAAAGCTAACGAAACGAGCGAGTGAAAAGCAACGAAAACTGGCAGAAATTTTATACTACCAAGCATATGACCGTCCACTGCCGGAGCGGGAGTATACGGTGGGGGAAATTTACGAGCTCATTGCACAAACGAAGCGAATGATCGAAAAAGAAGAGCATAATGAACAAATGATTCACTAACCGGCAGAACATGGCTCTGTCGGTTTTCTTTTTTTGTGGAAGTAAATTGACAAAAAGGGTAGAAAAACGGAATTGTTTGTCGGTATAATGAAGCTAGTGAAAGTTTTTGTCGAAAATATATGTTTCATAGGAGGACGCCATGGAAGAGACGATTAGCTTACGAGAATTATTTCAAACGTTGCGTAAACGTGCTTGGCTTATTGTGGCGATTACCGTCATCGCGACGATGACAAGCGGCATCGTTAGCTATTTTGTGTTGACGCCAATTTACCAAGCATCAACGCAACTGCTTGTAAACCAAGCGAAAAGTGAACAGCCGATTTACAATATTAGCGAAATTCAAACGAACTTGCAGCTCATTAATACGTATAACGTCATTATGAAAAGTCCAGCCATTCTAGATATTGTCAAAGACGAACTCGATTTGAATATGCCGATTGAAGAGCTCAATGAAAAAATTAATGTAACGAGTGAAAAAGACTCACAAGTAGTTAACGTGACAGTAGAAGACCCTGATCCATATATGGCGGCCGATATTGCCAATACGGTTGCGAGCGTATTTCAACGTGAAATTGTTAAAATTATGAACGTCGATAACGTCAACATTTTAGCGAAGGCAGAAGTAAAAGAACAGCCGGTTCCGGTCAAACCAAAACCGCTATTAAATATGGCGATTGCTTTCGTTGTTGGCATCATGACAGGCGTCGGTTTAGCATTTTTACTTGAATACTTAGATAATACGATTAAAAACGAACAGGACGTCGAGAAGTTGCTTGAGCTACCTGTGCTGGGGGCAGTAACGGTTATTGAAGACGATCAAAATGGTGTTCAAACAATGCAAGCCAAAAAACAAATACGAGGTGAGACGGTTGGTTCTTAAAAAGAAAAAACAAGTGTTCGATCGTACAATGCGCTCGCTCATCACAAAAACAAATCCAAAATCACCAATTTCTGAACAATATCGGACGATTCGCACGAACATTCAATTTTCGGTCGCCGATCGGCCGTTGCGCTCGATTATGGTTACGTCCTCTGCCCCTGCAGAAGGAAAATCGACAACAGTTTCCAATTTAGCGGTCGTTTTTGCCCAACAAGGAAAAAAAGTGCTTCTCATTGATACAGACTTACGTAAACCGACAGTCCATTATACGTTTCGAAAAGATAACTACATCGGTTTAACGAACGTATTAACGAAACAAGCTACACTTCAAACAGCGGTGAAAGAAACGGATGTGGAAAACTTATTCGTTTTAACGAGCGGTCCGATTCCACCAAACCCAGCTGAATTACTTGGTTCAGCTACAATGGAAGATTTACTAGCAGAAGCGTATGATCAGTTTGATGTCGTTCTTTTTGATACACCGCCTGTGTTAGCCGTGACGGATGCCCAAATTTTAGCGAATCAATGCGACGGAACGATTCTCGTCGTTCAGAGCGGAAGGACTGAAATTGAAGCTGCACAAAAGGCAAAAGAACTACTTCTTGCTGCGAAAGGAAAGCTACTAGGTGTCGTTTTAAACCAAAAGAAGCAAAAAGAAAGTAGCTATTATTATTACTACGGTAACAAGTAGACAACATTCGACAAAAAATGTATATTGACCCCTTCTTTTTTCCTATGTTACTATAAATTGTGTGGATAAGATTGTCGAAAAACAAAGAAACTAGTCTGTTTTCAGTAGATACAAAGAAGGAAAGAGGGGTTCGCTTGATTGATATCCATAGTCATATTTTACCGTCGATCGATGACGGAGCGCAAACACTCGCTGATGCAATCGCCATGGCGAAAGCAGCGGTTGCAGAGGGGATTACGACAATCATCGCAACCCCTCATCACCGCAATGGGACGTTTGACAATGATAAACAGTCTGTTATACAACATGTGTATGCGTTAAACGAAGCATTACGAACGCATCGCATACCCCTTTCTATTTTACCAGGGCAAGAAGTGCGCATTCATGGGGAGCTTATCGAGCATTATCGCGATGGCGATATTTTGCCACTTACGGAAACGAAATATGTGCTTGTTGAACTTCCAAACAACCATGTCCCCCGTTATACCGATCAGCTTATTTTTGACATGCAACTGCAAGGACTCGTTCCAATTATTGCGCACCCCGAACGAAATAGCGAGCTTATCGAAAACCCGAATAAGCTATACGATCTTGTGAAAAAAGGGGCGCTGACGCAACTCACGGCTGCAAGTATCGCAGGAAAGTTCGGGAAAAATATTAAAAAGTTTTCAATCCAAATAATTGAAGCGAATTTAGCTCACTTGATCGCGTCTGATGCACATAACATAACGACGCGTGCTTTTCATTTGCGTGAAGCGTACGACGTCATCCAAAAACAGTTCGGCTCTCAAGCTGTTTATGTGTTTCAAGAAAATGCTGAGCTGCTTGTTGCTGGCGAAACTTTGTATAAAGATGCACCGGGACGAATCAAAACGAAAAAGTTTTTCGGTATTTTCTAAGTTTTATATTTTCCTATACGTACCATGGAGTAAATATGTCATGCTGATTTCGAACGTGTCGATGTCAGCTTTCTTTTTTCGTTGATGTTTAGTTTCAGTGGTTACCCTATTCTGCTGCTTCGTTCCCTGCTGTGGCGACGACGGTCTCCTTGTGCGTTTTCCAGCTCCCAGGGATAAGCGAGCCGCTTATGCTTTTCGGAGATGTCTCCTTTCCGTTATCAATGGAGGCACTCGGCCGTGCTGTGGGTGGGGACGATGACGGTCCGACCACCTTAGACGCCTGTCGTCGATGGTGCGGTGTGAGGGTGGGTTAGATGCCCGATTCTAACCTTGTTTTTTATTTATGTCTCTTTTTTGCCATGTTATAATGAGAGAAATGGTAAAGGAGGGATACAAATGAGCCAAGAATTAAAAGCTTTGCTTCGCTCTGTATTGAAGGAAGAACTTCAGCCTGTTCATGAGCGATTAGAACGTGTTGAACAAACACAACAAGAGTTACAACGCGGTCAAAAAGCACTAGAAAAGAGTGTTGCTCAAATCCAGCAAGATGTAACAGAGCTACAAGTAGGTCAGCGAGCACTAGAAAACACAGTTGCTCAAATTCAACAAGACGTTGCACAACTGCAAATGGGTCAACAAGCGTTACAACAAGACGTCGCACAACTGCAAGCGGGTCAACAAGCGTTACAACAAGACGTCGCACAACTGCAAGCGGGTCAACAAGCGTTACAACAAGACGTCGCACAGTTACAAGCAGGTCAACAAGCATTACAACAGGACGTCGCACAGTTACAAGCAGGCCAACAAGCGTTACAACAAGACGTCGCACAATTACAAGCAGGTCAACAAGCATTACAACAAGACGTCGCACAATTACAAGCAGGTCAACAAGCATTACAACAAGACGTCGCACAATTACAAGCAGGTCAACAAGCGTTACAACAAGATGTTGCACAATTACAAGCAGGTCAACACAAGCTAGAAAATGATATGGTCGATATGAAACAATCACTCGGAAATATGGAACGGACGCAAGAAAAGATTCTCGAAGAGCTACGCATATCAAAAAACAACCAAGCATTAGTCATAAATGATTTGACAAGTATAAAAAAATCAATGGATGTGACGGTTGCTTATTTGCAGCGTAGATCTGATGTCATATTTGATAAAATGATTGAACATGAAAAAGAAATTTTAAATTTAAAAACACGCCTACCAAACTAACTCCCCATGGGAGCTATTTTTTTGTACATCGACGTATATGTTATGCATATATAACGTATACGTGGGTGTATAGTTTTGAGAGTGAGGGATGTGTGTGAAAACGGTAAGAAAAGCAATTATTCCAGCTGCAGGGCTCGGCACACGCTTTTTGCCTGCGACAAAAGCGATGCCGAAGGAAATGCTTCCGATCGTCGATAAACCGACGATTCAATACATCGTCGAAGAAGCGATTGAATCAGGCATTGAAGATATTATTATCGTCACAGGAAAAGGAAAGCGTGCCATTGAAGATCATTTCGATCATGCGTTCGAGCTCGAACAAACGTTGTTAAAAAGCAATAAACACGACCTACTAGAAAAAGTAAAAGAACCGTCCAAAGTCGACATTCATTACATTCGTCAAAAAGAGCCGAGAGGACTAGGTCATGCTGTTTGGTGTGCCCGTAAATTTATCGGTGACGAACCGTTTGCTGTCTTATTAGGCGACGACATCGTTCAAGCCGAAACACCGTGTTTAAAACAACTGATGAACGAATTTGAGCAAACGAGAAGCTCCGTCATCGGAGTGAAACAAGTCGCTGACGACGAAACGCACCGTTACGGCATCATCGACCCGATCGACAAAAAAGGACGACGCTACCAAGTGCGCCAATTCGTCGAAAAACCAGCACCAGGCACTGCCCCATCCAACTTAGCCATCATGGGACGGTACATTTTAACGCCAGAAATTTTCATGTTTCTCGAAAAACAAGAAACAGGCGCCGGTGGAGAAATTCAACTGACCGATGCGATTCAAAAACTAAACGAAATCCAACGCGTCTTTGCGTATGAGTTTGAAGGAAAGCGGTATGATGTTGGGGAGAAGCTTGGGTTTATCCAGACGACGATTGAGTTTGCGATGCAAGATAAGGAGTTAAAACAACAGCTTCTTCCGTTTATCGAAAACATATTAAAAGAGGCGAAAATAACTGAATGAAGGGGGATGAAGGGAGTTGGCTCAATCAGGCAATGCTGCCAGTATAAAAGTCCAACAACGATATACACAACAAGTACTCGTTAACGATAAAAAAAGCTATTTAATGACAAAGCGCATCATTGATATCATGGGAGCTTTGGTAGGATTAATCGCCTTATCATGGCTCTTTTTTCTTGTGGCGATATTAATTAAACTAGAGGATCGAAAAGGATCTGTGTTTTTCAAACAAGTTCGGGTTGGAAAAGATGGAAAAGAGTTTTACATGTATAAATTCCGCTCAATGGTGACCGATGCGGAAGCAAAACTACAAGAGCTTTTGAAGTACAACGAAGTATCTGGAGCGATGTTTAAAATGAAAAACGACCCACGCGTCACGAAAATAGGGAAATTTATTCGTAAGACAAGCATTGACGAGCTCCCGCAATTATGGAATGTATTAAAAGGAGACATGAGCCTTGTCGGACCAAGACCACCGCTTCCAAGAGAAGTAGCGCAGTATACGGAATATGATAAACAGCGGCTACTTGTGACCCCAGGGTGTACGGGGCTATGGCAGGTGAGTGGGAGAAATGATTTAGGATTTCATGATATGGTAGAGTTGGACTTACTATATATCCGTGAACGTTCATTGTTATACGATTTAAAAATTATTATTAAGACAATTAAAGTAATGATTAAACCAAATAGTGCTTATTAAACAGTGAAGAGAGGTTAGTAGAATGCAAAAAGTATGTGTTATCGGTTTAGGGTACATTGGTTTACCAACGGCTGCTTTGTTGGCAAATAGGGGATTTGAAGTGCATGGTGTTGATATAAATCAAAAAGCTGTTGAGATGATAAACAGTGGAAAGATACATATTTATGAACCTGATTTGGATAAAATGGTGCACAATGCTGTTATTAATGGTAGTTTAAAGGCATCTGCTTTACCTGAAAAAGCAGACATTTTTATTATTGCTGTTCCAACGCCTTTTAAAGAAAATTATAAGCCAGATTTGACCTACGTGGAACAAGCCACAAGATCTATTTCTCCTTACTTAGAACCAGGAAATATTGTTATTTTAGAATCGACAAGTCCTGTTGGAACAACAGAGAAAGTGGTAGAATGGATTTTAGCAGAGAGACAAGATTTGAGCATTGATGAAAATCGTGAGAGCCGTATATTTGTTTCTCATTGTCCAGAGCGAGTTCTCCCAGGGAAAATTTTAAAAGAGTTAATTGAGAATGATCGTATTATTGGTGGAATTAATGAGGAATCAACGAAAAGAACAGTTGAATTCTATAAGAATTTTGTGAAAGGTAAAATATTAGAGACAAATGCGAGAACAGCAGAGTTATCTAAACTAACAGAGAATGCGTTCCGAGATGTAAATATTGCGTTTGCCAATGAACTATCTATGATTTGTGATGAACTAAACATTGATGTATGGGAATTAATTAACTTAGCAAATCATCATCCACGTGTAAATATTTTACAGCCAGGGCCTGGAGTAGGCGGACACTGCATAGCGATCGACCCTTGGTTTATCGTGGATGCAGCTCCTGAAACAGCGAGATTAATTCAAACAGCCCGTATGGTAAATGACTCCAAACCTTATTTTGTTATTGAAAAAATTAAAGAAGCAACGAAAAATCTGCAAAACCCAACAATTGCATGCTTAGGTTTAGCGTTTAAGGCAAACGTTGATGATTTGCGAGAGAGCCCAGCGGTGAAAATTGTAAAAGAATTATCTGCTATTTATGATCAAACTATATATGTAGCTGAGCCGCATATTGAAGAGCTTCCAAAAGATTTACTAGAATTCAATGTTCGACTTGTAAAAACAGAGGATGCACTTGAGAGGGCTGATGTAGTTGTCTTATTAGTGGATCATGATTATTTTAAAGTAATAGATAAGAAAGCACTATCGAATAAAATTGTTATTGACACGCGTGGGGTGCTCCCAATAACAAGTAATATAGAGGTATCGACGACAATTTAGGAGGAAATATGGGAGAGCTAACACGAAAGATACAAAATTTAAGAAAACTGCCAATCGATAAAGCTTTAAAGAAAATTGCAATTAAATTATATGAAATACCTTATTACAAGATAAGAAAAGAAATAATTAAGCTTAAGCCAATTGATATAGATGATAAATATTTTAATAATTTTAAACCTAATTGTGTTTTTTTCTTTAATATTACAGATAAACAATTATTAGTAGAGAAAATTAAACAGCTAAACATTGAAAAACAAATTATTAACGATGCTAATAAAATCTGTTCCCATATATTTAACCTATTAGGTTCAGGCGATATATATCTTGGAAAGCAGCTGCCTTGGAATACAGACTTTAAAACAAACTTTGTTTGGGAAAACAAGTTTTATAAAGACATTAAAATAGTAGACTTGTCAAACAATGCAGATGTTAAAGTTCCTTGGGAATTATCTCGTTTTCAACATCTGTTTACGTTAGGTAAGGCTTATTGGTTAACTAACGATGAAAAATATGCCATAGAGTTTAAAGAAGAAATAGAAGATTGGATAGAAAAAAATCCGGTTGAGATGTCAGTCAATTGGACTTGTACAATGGATGTTGCAATAAGGGCTGTCAATTGGATTGCAGCTTATTTCTTTTTTAAAGATGCTCAATCCATAGATAAGAGCTTTTGGATTAAATTCCATAAGTCTCTATATCTACACGGTCGATTTATTATTAAAAACTTAGAAAATAAAGGACCACATACCGGAAATCATTACTTATCTAATATTGTCGGACTAGTTTGGCTTGGTCTTTATTTTGGTTCATTTATTGTAAATGATCGAAATAAGAGCAACAATCCTAAAAAGTGGCTTGACTATGGACTTAGTGAATTAGAAAAAGAAATGTTTGTTCAAAATAATCCAGATGGTACAAATTACGAAGCCTCTACTTCTTATCATCGATTGGTAACAGAATTATTTTTAAAGACTACGGTGCTATGTAATAAGAACAATATATATTTCACTAAGGATTACATGGCTAGGTTGGAAAAAATGTGTGAATTTATTATGAATATCACTAAGCCAAATGGATTAGCTCCAATCATTGGTGACGCTGATGATGGTAGGTTATTAATTTTATCTAATTATAGCACATGGATAAGAAACGATTTCCGCCATTTACTAGGTATAGCAGGAGAGCTATTTGATCGAGATGACTTCCGGTATTATGGAAAAGACTATATTGAGGATACGCTATGGATTTACCAAAACTATAAAGACAATGTAGAAAAGCCTGAACCATTAACATCCATTGCTTATAAAGACGGAGGATATTATATTTTAAGAAATGATCAGGTTTATTGTTGTATTAGATGTGGAGAACTTTCATTCAGAGGAGATGGAGTCCACAGTCATAATGATCAGTTAAGTTTTGAACTCAACGTAGACGGGGAGGATTTCATTATTGATCCTGGCTCGTATGTCTATACTGCTGACTACAAAATGAGAAACCTTTTTCGTAGTACAGAAATGCACAATACGGTGCAAGTAGAGAAATTTGAACAAAATGATTTTGAAGAATATAACTTGTTTTATATGAAGGAGCAAACATATGCTAAAAACCACGGATTTAACATGAACTTTTTTGAGGGGACGCATATAGGATTTAAAGAAAAGTGCAATATTATTCATAAACGAACTGTATTATTAGAGGAAAATAGTGTTTTAATAAAAGATCAGTTAATTGGGGATACAAATAAAAATGCTCAACTCACGTTAATCTTATCTCCAGATGTAGAGGTCAAACTAAGTGAAAATAAAGTTGTACTTGAAAAAGGAAGTATATGTATTAAATTTGATTATATGCGAGATCTCAAAACAGATAATTGTTGGGTTTCGAATTCATATGGTTATAAGCAATCGAGCAAAAAGATAACCATACCTTTTAGCAAGGAACTTTCAATTAAAATAACTATTGGAAATAAAAGATAAAATGAATTGGATGGAGAGTTTATGATAAAAAAAATAGCTTTATTTGGAACTTATCCTCCTCCCTACGGTGGCCGATCAATTCATATAAAAAGATTGGCAAAGAATTTAGTAGACCAAAATGTTGAAGTTCATATATATTCCAATACAGGAGTTTTAAATAAGAAAAGAAAAGGGCTTAAATTACGCAAAACAAAAAG
This sequence comes from Anoxybacillus mongoliensis, assembly GCF_014201515.1. Classification (GTDB taxonomy): domain Bacteria; phylum Bacillota; class Bacilli; order Bacillales; family Anoxybacillaceae; genus Anoxybacillus; species Anoxybacillus mongoliensis. Next base: position 5,845 of record NZ_JACHEQ010000006.1, on the reverse strand, counting down.
CATATTATTTTATATTTTAAAAGAAAAATATGATATTTTACATTTTCACGATAGAAATTTTAAGTTAATTGCTATACTTGTCTTTCTATCAAAAATCCTTAAATATAAAACGATTTTAACTTATCATAGCTTTAGAGACGATCCACAGTCTTATAATCTTATAGAAAAGTTACTTTTTAAATACTGTATTAAACGAATTGACCAATTTATATGTGTTGGCTCGAATGAAAAAGAAAAATTAAGTCAATTTGTTTCTAATTCAAAAATTAAATTCATCCATAGCTATATGCATCCTTTTGAAGACGAAGGGGATTATAATTTAATACCAGATAATGTAAAAAAGTTTATTCAAAATAGCAACTTTTTAATTACTGCCAATGGAAATATAAAGTTTTTTAATAATGAGGATATGTATGGTTTTGATTTATTAATAGAACTGCTAAATTACTTAGTTAATCATAAAGGTTATAATGTACAATTGCTACTAGCAGTCCTTGGGGTAAATGAACAGACTAAGGATGAAAAAGAATATTACAACCTCCTTCAGAAAAAAATTCAACAGTATAAACTCAATAAATATATTTGTGTTTATGAAGTAAAAGATACAGAGTTATTTCCAATATTAAAAAGATCAAAATTATTTGTAAGACCAACAAATACAGATAGTTATGGAATTTCGATAGCTGAGGCAATCTATGCGGGTATTCCAGCTATAGCAAGTAATGTATGTGAAAGACCCGAAGGGACAGTATTATTTGAATCGAGAAATATAGATGATTTATGTAGTAAAACGCTGGATATAATAGATAATTATGAATATTCCAAGCGAAAGATTAATAACTTTAAATCTGAAGAGTGTTTTAATTCCATTTTTTCTCTGTATAAACGAATATATGATGATATTAAAGATATGAGAGAGGATTAGAGTGGTACATATAAAAGAACGTCTTTTATCACTTTTAGGAATTGCTCGGAGAATAGGATTTTTTCATCTTTTATCTGCAAATCTACTAATCCAAATAGCTGGCTTTGGAGGACAGATATTTTTAACAAGGATATTAAGTGTTGAGGATATTGGAGTAATAAAAATTTTACAATCTTATTTGAATATATTTCTAATAATTGCATCGTTAGGAATAAATACATCTATTTTGAAGTTATGTTCAGAGGATATTGAAGATAAAGAGAAAATAAACATTTTTAATATCGGATTTATTTTGACCATATTCAGCTCTTTTAGTTTAATCATATTAATTTTAGCTATTGAGCATTTTTCATTATTAAATATTGATAGTACTATTAATAAGCTCTTGAAAATATATATCTTCTTAGTTCCAATATTAACTCTAATAAATTTAATTATTGTTTATTTACAGGCACAGCAAAAAATAAAACAAATGTCTTATATCCAAAGCTTATCAAAGATTATTATAATTATATTTAGTACATTATGTGCATATTTATCAGGATTACATGGTTATATATGGTCTTTAGTTATTTTAAACTTTATTTCATTGTTAATGACCGTTCCTTTTATTAAAAATGAATTAGTATCAATTTTTTCTATTAAAATCTCGACAGGAATTGTAAAGAGGATCTTTAATATTGCGTTTTTTGCATTTGGTGCTAATTTATTAGGTGTCTTATTATTAAACATAAATATAATTATGGCAAATCACCTAATAAATGACACTGAAGAAATTGGATATTATGGTATAGCACAATTAATTGTTACAACAATGATGTTGATACCATCTACTCTAGGACAAATTATGGTACCAAAAATCTCAAAGGTCTCTAATAATATAAGGAATGTTCAAGATATTCTTAGGATTTATCAAGTGCGTAATACATTTCTCGCAGTTTCGGTAGCAGTATTAGCAGCAATATCTGCTCCATTCATTCTCCCTTTTGTTTTTGGTATTAGTTATCAGAATTCAGTTGTTTATTTTGAAATACTATTAATAGGATTTGTATGTTGGAGTCTATATTCTCCCAAGGGAATGACACTAATGAGCATCGGGAGATCAGATCTAAATTTTTATGTTAGTTTAATTGCTCTTATGTTTAACATTATTTTGAATTATATACTAATAAATAATTATGGCATGTATGGCGCAGCTATTGCAAATTCTTTTACTTATTTTGTGACAATTTTTATAAATGCTTATTTCTTTAATAAAATTTTTAAAGCAAAAGGGAAGGTGTAGCTACTTGTCTTTTTAATAGAGCTTCCTTTTGAAGCCCAGCTCAAAGAGAGGTTCTTCGGTGGCGAAAAACCGCTCTGGTGAGCGGCATTAAATCAGAGGGAACAATGCATCGAAAAAGGGAAAAAATGGATTCTCGAAACGATGGTGAAAGCGGCTGCGCTCCGTCCTGTTCCGAGCGATGATCCCCCCTGATCCGCCACAATGAGGCGTTTCTTACGTTGTATGAATATGGCACGATCCGGTCGGTGAATCCGCTGTGCAAAAAGCGGTCGATCATGGTGTTATGCGGCAAGCTGCTCAAGGTGCTGTTTACGATTTGCACGAAGCAGCAGGCGTTTGACGGGGTGCGAATGATGCAGGACGTCTTCACCCATGTCTAGGACCGGGTAATGCCCCCCTTTGGCATAAAATGGCATTCTCTTGGCAACAGGATGACACCGGAGAATCTGGCGCAGTGGATTCCATTCGACCTTGAGTCCCTTGAGGAGCTTAGCCGACCTCTGCCTGATGAAGAGATCGAACGAGGGAATGTTGGTACAAGGATGCCCAGAGACATGGGAGGGTTCGTCCTCATCAGCGACGCAGAGGTCCAAGGGTGCATTGAATACGCTTCTCTCGTTGCAGTAAAAAATACCCAGCAGTAGCCGCGAAGTTCACCCAAGGTCTGTAAGATATCCACAAAACTGAAAAAGGTGTAAGGAATTTTGTCGAAAAATATTTTTTTTGGTACCCTTGAAGGGTCACAAAGCCTTGATACATCAATATTTCTAGAGGGAGACATTTTTATATGAATCATGTCTTAGATATGCATTACGCTAAAGAAAAAGGTGTTAAATTAAACTATACGGTTATTTTCGTGTTATCTTTATTTTTCTTTAATGAGACAATAAGAAGTATTTTTAGTGTAAAATATGGATGGGTTAACTATTTGTTTTTGATTTTTGGTTTTTTATTTGTGACTCGTTCTCTTTTTCTGAAAAGTAATGCTCGCTTTGTTCTTCTCTTTGTAGTGACCACCTTTTCAGCTACTGTTTTAACAAATACTTTTTTTCTAAATAGAGGTGTTGGCTACTTTTTGATGACTATTTCAAACTTTTTACTACCGCTTTTTCTGTTAAGTGCAAAAATAGATGAAGAAGATGCATTAGTTTCATTACGTATATTCCTTAAATTTTTTAATGTATTTATCATTATATTATTGGGGTTAGGGATTTTTGATTATCTCAGTCATAGCTCTATTCAATTATTATTAGCGCAGACTTTATTCCGTCAAAATGAGTTAGGTGATCTAATTTTATTAGAACACAGTTGGGGAATATATAGATATTATTCCATCTTTGGGCACCCTTTAACAAACGCAAAGTATTTTCTAATATTTTTTATCATGAATAGTATATATGCAAAATATAATGATAAACTTATGATTAATGGATATCTTTTATCTATAGTGACTATCTTGGGATTATTATTAAGCGGGAGTAAGACAGCGTTAGTTTTAGGAGTATTTTTAATAATTTTTTTAAATCCGATCAAAAAAAACAAATGGTTTTATGTCATATCAGTAATTTTGGTTGCTGTTTCTTTTCTAAATACTTCACTTTTCCAAGATAATCTCAAGCAAAGATTTATACAAGGGATAGAATCTGGAGACATAACAACAGGACGGAATGAATTATTGAAGTTATGGATTAAAAAGGATATAGAAAAACCCTCTTTGTTTATAGGAGGAGGAGCTGATTATTCGAGGGAAATTGTAAAAAAAATAAATGGAAATATCAATAGCTTTGAATACCCATTCATAATGTTAGCTTATGACTATGGTATATTAGGAATGTTAACTATTTACTTTTGTATATTTATATATCCTATTTTTTCCTTAATTAAAAATAAAAAATATTATATTTTGATGCTTTTCTTGGTATTATCTCTAATGATTAATACAAATAATGGGATAGCTAATTTAGGCTCTGATTCCTTATCATCCTTCTGTTTTATAACGTTAATAATAATGAATTTAGGGAGTGGACCGTTAAAAAAGAAACATAGTAAAAAAATTCGAATCGTATGGTAACTATATAAAGCACCTTGAAAAATTAACTTTTTCATCACGCTGCACACCCTATGTTAAAGCCGATGATAAAATCCCCAATATAGCCCAATAAAGTTAAGTCCATATAATTGTGTAAAAAGGAAAATAGAAAAAGAGCCATGTTGCTTCCCCTTGTAACTATTCAGCCACATCATAAAGTGAGCTGAATATTTTCTTCTTTCCTTGTCTATGATGTGAATACTGATAGACAAGGAGGTGGATCGCATGTTGACGGTACAACAAGCTGTATTTACAGTTGAGAGCTTAATCGGCAAAGTTCAACAACAAAAACAGCTCATTCATCAATCGGTTCAAGAAAATGAACATTTGCGCCACGAAATCAAACAACTACGCAAAGAAAATGGACAACTGAAATATCGCGTTCAAGAGCTGGAAGCACGCACGAAAAAAACAGCTCCAATAGCCATTTGCCCCCATCTTCTGACCGTTTTCACACCCATTCTTCTCGCAAGCCATCTGGCAACAAGCCAGGCGGACAAGAAGGACATCAAGGAACGACGCTCCGTCAAGTGGAACATCCACATCATCGTGTCGTCCACCGTGTGCATACGTGTCAAGGATGTGGGGCTTCTTTGCGTGAAGTCAAACCGTTCAAAGTCGATATCCGTCAAGTGTTTGATGTCCCTCCTGTGGCGATCGAGGTGACACAACATGAACGTGAAGTGAAATCGTGTCCACCTGCATGTCGATGAAACGAGTTTGCGCATCAATGGGAAACTCGCATGGGTGCATGTCGTGTGTACATCGAGATATACATACTTGGCTCCTCACGTTTCTCGCGGAAAGAAAGCGACCGATGATATCGGGATTCTTCTCCGATATGAAGGGACGATGATGCACGATGCGTTCGGTACATATCCGAAATACACACAAGCCACTCATGCCCTTTGTCACGCCCATCATTTGCGTGAATTGAAGGGCTTCATCGAACAAGGGCATACGTGGGCGATGCGCATGACCACGTTTCTGTTGGTCGCCAAGCAAGCCGTCGAAGCCCATCACGGTGCACTTTCCGAAGAAGAAACGAGACGGTGGGAACGAGTGTATGATCGCATCCTAGAAAGAGCACAACACCGATTGGAAGCGAAGATGCCTCTTCCGAAAAAAGCACTCGCTTTTGTTCGACGCCTTCAAAAACGAAAGGAAGAAGCACTGCGTTTCTTACGTGAAGTACATGTTCCCTTCGACAACAACCAAGCCGAACGCGATCTTCGCATGGTTAAAGTCAAAGAGAACATTTCGGGTACGTTTCGCGAAGAAACATTCGCCCAGTCTTTTTGTATCACAAGAAGCATCGTGTCCACACTGACGAAACACGAAAAAAACGTGTGGGATTCGTTATGTCTTCTGTTGACAGGCGAAACGCTCGATCGTGTTCTTTCTACCACTTAGGGCATTTTCTATTACGGGGATGCCCTATTTGTGTTGCGCTGATGTTAGTCTAGATTATAGACACAACGAATAGAGAAATGTACAGTAAATCTATCAATGATGAGGAGTGTCTATAATGACAAGACGTTTTGAT